>JARFNK010000099.1 GCA_029167225.1 Sphingobium arseniciresistens | reverse complement strand
CCAAGATGAAGACCCAGACCTGGCATCGGATCCTGACCCATTACCTGCCGCTCTATTTTCCCGAGATCGCCCGCTTTGCGGGCAACAGCCGGTCGGACTGGTTCCTGGCGCTGATCGAGCGGTTCCCGACCCCGGCCAGCATTACCGCGCTTGATCGGGAAGCCTTCTCGGCGGAGGCATGGCCACTGATCGGGCGTAAGGTCTCCAAGGCCCGGCTGATCAACGATGTCTACGAGACAGCCTGTAGTTCTGCGGCGTTGCCAGTGCCCGAGGACTCGGTCGCGATCACCATGTTTCGCATGGTCATCGCGCAAGGGCGCTGCCTCATTCACCAGCGCGACCAGATCGAACGGCTCGCCCATGCGCGGCTCGCGGAGCATGTCGATTACCAGCTGCTGCGCAATATCCCCGGCATCGGACCGATCAACGCACTGACGATCCTGGCTGAGGCAGGTGACCTTCGCCGCTTCAACCATCACCGCCAGTTCCTCAAGTTCTGCGGCCTCGATCTCGCGACCTGCCAGTCAGGTACGTTCCGCGGTCGCACGAAGTTATCCAAGTACGGCAATGCGCGATTGCGTCGTACATTCTGGATGGCTGCTCAAGTCGCCGCGCGTCAGCGCGACAACAGCTTCCGCGATAAGCTCGGACGATATGTCTCCGGGCACGCGGACGATGCCGATCGCCGCCGCAAGGCGATGACGGCGCTCACCGCCAAGATGGCGCGCGTGGCTCACGCCGTCATCAAAACGGGGACAGAGTACCGGCCGTTCCTCGAGCGGTCGGATGCCAGGTGGAAGGACCCCTCTCTGCAAGTGCCGTGAGGGCGCGAAAGCGACCCTGTAGATAATGTTCGGGCCTTCCACCTGGGTGCGTATCTCGTTTTAAGGACGGTGAGGACCACGGCTGCTCCAGCACCGCTGGATCCTGTGTTTGCTATGGCAGGGAGCGATCCCGTTGACGGTGGAAGCCATCTGGCTCAGAATGCATGCAGCGCCGATGTTTGTCGGCGCATAGATATCTGCTGGCCAAAACCCGCCGCTGCGTCCTGACCTAGGACGTTGTCGCTGAC
>JARFNK010000098.1 GCA_029167225.1 Sphingobium arseniciresistens | reverse complement strand
ACCCCGGACCGGGCGGAAGGGGACGGATCGCGAAACTGCCGATCGTTGAGGGATCGGGTTAGAGTGGGATCGCCCCTTTCTTTTCCATCAGGCCCGAACGGATACCGGGGCTGCAAGGCCCGGATGACAAGCATGGGACAGCGGAAAAGATGAGCGACAATCTACCACAGACGATCGGCATCGACATCTCCAAAGCAAACTTGGATTGTCACGCCTATCCCGCTGGCGATGAGCGCCAGTTCGCCAATACAGCCAAGGGTCACAAGGCGCTGATCACCTGGCTGCGACAATGGCAGGTCGAACGGATCGCGTACGAGGCCACTGGAACATATCACCGCGCGCTTGAGGTGGCGCTGGCCGATTGGCCTTGCGTCAAGCTCAATCCCGAACGCGCGCGGCGCTTTGCCCAGGCCACCGGTACGCTGGCGAAAACTGATCGCATTGACGCCATGCTGCTTGCCCGCATGGCCGCTACCCTGCGCCCTCCGGTGCGACCGGCAAGAAGCGCCCAGCAGGCTCAGTTGGCTGAGCTCGTCAATGCCCGTGATGGCTTGGTCCGCGATCGCACCGCGCTCAAGAACCGGAAGAAGAACCTCACGATCACATTGCTCAAGCGACAGTGCGAGCAGCGGCTCAAACAAATCGACCTACATGTCGAAGCGCTCGACGCCGAGATCGCCAGCATCCTCGCCGCCGATGCCGCGTTGACCCGCCGCCATCAGATATTGACCAGCAGCGCAGGGCTGGGAACGCTGACCGCCAACCAACTCATCGTCACCATGCCCGAACTCGGCACCCTTGACGGCAAAGAGGCCGCGTCCCTCGCCGGGCTTGCTCCTGTCGCGCGTCAATCCGGCCAATGGAAAGGAAAAAGCTTCATTCGCGGCGGCCGCGCCAATGTGCGGCAGGCTCTCTTCATGCCGGCGCTGATCGCCGCCCGCTTCAATCCCGACCTCAAATCCAAATATCAGCAAATGGTCGCCGATGGCAAACCAGCCAAGGTCGCCATCACTACCCTCATGCGAAAGCTCGTCGTCACCGCCAATGCCCTGCTCAAAGCAGATCGCCTCTGGCAGCAATCGCGGGCTTGACCATCACGGATACTCTA
>JARFNK010000097.1 GCA_029167225.1 Sphingobium arseniciresistens | reverse complement strand
GCTCCTGGCTCCCGGCGGATACATTCTCCGCCGCAGCACCCGCATCGCCAACCACGCCGCGCAAGCGCTCGATCATGCGAACCAGGGCGAGGCCGAGTGTATCCTTGTCGGACAGCGGCTGGTGCTGCACGGTCAGGTCGCCGTCGGCGATCTTGTCGGCGAGGCCGGCGCTGACGCGCAGATTGGCGGTCATGCTGTTCACGGTGTCGACCAGATCCTTGATCTCGTCATTGCTGGTGATCTTGACGTCCTGTTCAAGGTCGCCGATCGCGACGGCACTGACAGCGACGCCGATGCTCTTGAGGCCACTCGAAACGATCAACGAGATCCAGACCGCGCCTGCCGACGCGAAGAGCAGAGCGGCGACCGCAACGGTGAGGACCAGTGTTCGCGCGTTATAGTAAAGTTCATTGGTGTCCTGATCGACCTGATTCATTTCGGCCTGCGCCAGTGTCACCAGGTTGTCTACCTGCTTGGAAATCCGGTCATTGGCCTCGCGACCCGCGCCCAGCGAAAGCACGGCGGATTCGGCGTTCTGGTCGGCGCGCGCCAGAACGCGGATCTTGTCGTCAATGGGCTTGAAATCATCGTAATTTGATTTGATCGTTCGCCAAATCTCCCGCGTTTTTTCGGTGGCAGTGCTCTCGCCCTTTGCCAGCGACTGCTCAAAGTCGTTGCGTGCCTGATTGGCCTTCTCATCAAAGGTCTTCACCAGCACGGGATCATTGGTGAGTGCCATGCTGCGCTCCTGTCGGGCCAGGTCGCCAAAGGCCGTGCGCAGTTGCTGCGCGTTTTCAAGTCGTGCCGCCGGTCCCTGAATGAGATCGGTGATAGCGGTATTGAGCGTCGACATTCGCGTAATCGCGATCACGCTGACGACGAGCAACATGATGATGACAAGGGCGAACGTAACGCCCAATTTCAATTTTATCGTGGCACGCATCTTGAGCAATCCTTGTGGGCTTCAATAGTTTTGATGGCTTTAGGCCTGATCAGTGAAGGGAGGACGGGTTAATCCCGGCAGGATCGTCAGCTGCGCCCATCACGCGGAAAATGTGTTGGATATTTGGGATGACGATGATGCTGTGTGTTGTTCTGACGAGAGTTCGGACGAAGTCGCGTTT
>JARFNK010000096.1 GCA_029167225.1 Sphingobium arseniciresistens | reverse complement strand
CATAGGCCCAGATGACCTTTTGTGGACGGGAATCGGCATGACGAAGCGCAAGCATCAACTCCTGACCGAGAGCGAACACGATCAGATCCTCGCCATCCCGACCGAGCGCGACCATCTGGCCCGACTCTATAGCTTCGAGCCTTCGGACATCGAGATCATCGGCGCACGACGGGAGCGACGGAACCAGTTGGGCGTCGCGCTGCAACTCGCGCTCTTACGGCACCCGGGCATCACACTGGCGCAGTTGATACAAGACAGGGGAGCGATACCCCATGATCTCGCCGCCTTCGTCGCGGAACAGCTTGGTCTCCACGTAACCGACCTGGCCAACTATGCGGCGCGGGATCAGACGATGACGGACCATGCCCGAGAGTTGGCCGCGCGCCTGGGACTGCGGGGGCCGACCCGCGCCGATATCCCCTTCATGATAGAAGCGGCCAGGAAAATGGCATGGGCGACTGACAAGGGGATGACGATAGCGACCGGAGTTGTCACCGCCCTTCGCGAGGCCCGGATTCTGCTGCCGTCAATCTCCACTATCGAACGTGCCAGCAGCGCGGGGCGCGCGCGTGCCCGCAAGCAGGCTGCCTATGCCTTGATCGCCGATCTCAGCACCGAACAGGTCCGCGCCCTCGACCAGCTCTTTGACGACGCCGGCGGCACGAGCCAGCTCGCTTCGCTCAAGACAATCCCCATCGCGGCCAAGCCCGATCACATCCGCCAGATTCTCGACCGCCTGCGGCAAGTGCGGAAGATCGGCATCTCCCCGGACGTGGCTGGCCGCATCCATGCGGACCGATTTCGGCAATATGTCAGGGAAGGCCGCGCTTCGCCTGCCTATATGATCGAGCGATATATTCCCTCCCGGCGGCGCGCCACGCTGGTTGCGCTCCTGGTCGATCTCGAGGAACGACTGACCGACAACGCCCTGGAGATGGCGGACAAGCTGATCGGCAGCATCTTCACCCGCGCGAAGAACGCCCAGGCGCGCAGCTATGCCACCACGTCGAAGAATGTGGCGCGACTGATGCTGATCTTTCGCAGGACGATCGACGCGCTGACCGATGCAGTCGATACCGGCGAAGATCCGATAGAGGCCCTGGACGCATCGGTCGGGTGGAACACCCTCCTGAGGGCCAGGCCGGAAGTGGCGACGATCGCGGCAACCGCTAGC
>JARFNK010000095.1 GCA_029167225.1 Sphingobium arseniciresistens | reverse complement strand
AAAGCGGATAGGGTGGATGGCTCCCGCTCACGGCATCTAGGTGCCAAGATGGTTTGCTGTCAGGCAAACCCGAGCAAAGGAACCATCCGCCATGGAGATTACCACGATCGGCCTGGATGTGGCCAAGAATGTTTTCCAGGTTCACGGCATAGACGCAGCAGGCAAGGTCGTTGTCCGCAAAGCGTTGCGCCGAGCCCAGTTGCTCCCGTTCTTCAGGAAGTTGCCGCCATGCTTGGTCGGAATCGAAGCCTGCGGCACCTCCCATCACTGGGCGCGCGAGTTGATCGGGTTGGGGCACGAGGTGCGTCTGATGCCACCGGCCTACGTCAAACCGTATGTTAAACGCGGTAAGAATGACGCTGTCGATGCCGAGGCGATCTGCGAGGCGGTCACGCGCCCGACGATGCGGTTTGTCGCTGTGAAATCGCGCGAGCAGCAATCCGCGCTGTCCCTGCATCGCGCCCGAAGCTTGCTGGTGGGGCAACGCACGCAGCTGGTGAACATGATGCGCAGTATGTTGGCGGAGTTCGGGATCGCCATTCCGGAAGGCCTTGAGAAGGCGCTTTCTATGGCAAGGCAGATTGTTGATGGAGAAGTCGATACAGGCCTTCCCGTGGAGGCAACGATGGTGGTTGCCATGCTGTCGCAGCAAGTGATCGACACACATGTCCGGCTCCGGGAAATCGACAAGAGCCTTGGCGCCTTGCAACGTAGTGACGACCTTGCACGACGCCTGTCCACCATCCCCGGCATTGGACCTGTTGGCGCGACGGTTTTTGCTGCGTCGGTAACCGATCCCCATCAGTTCCGGTCGGGGCGTCAGTTTGCAGCCTGGCTGGGTCTGACACCGCTGCAGAAGTCGAGCGGGGGCAAGGATCGTCTCGGCCGTATCACCAAGATGGGCGACAAGTATCTGCGCAAGTTGCTCGTCATCGGCGCAACCGCATTGGTCCGATATGCCAAATACAAACCCGACACTGCCGATCCGCGCCTTCTCGCATGGCTGGCGAAGAAGCCGGTCAGGGTCGCGACGGTGGCCATGGCCAACAAGATGGCCAGGGTCATCTGGGCGCTCATGACGCGCGGGGAAACCTATCAGGCACGCCATAACCCAATGCTGGCGGGCTGACATCTAAGAGCTCAAGCTGAGGAGATCAGCTTCACGATGTTGTAAGCGCGATGCGATGTGATGGCGATACCGGTCAGACCGGGAACCAGGACAACCCATGGACTGTCAGAGGCGTTATAGCCTGTTAAGCCGATTGGGACCTGGTTCGCGGACCCCATCAGGGCCAGCAGTCCCTCCCGACTGCAACAGTAGGCCGGACAGACGACTGCAACCGACCGAACGTCAAAGCATCAATTTGTACTTGCAACGCGGGAGCCATCCACAGA
>JARFNK010000094.1 GCA_029167225.1 Sphingobium arseniciresistens | reverse complement strand
GCCCAACTTGAACAGCGCTTTCACAAAAGCCGTTTATGTTCAATGGCATGCGCGCGCCGGCGCAAGTGTTACCACTACATTTTTTGGGGTCGGTTGAGCTTGCAGAGGCTCAGGTTTGCGGCGGCAACTCGCTGATATTGGCCGGCAGCGCGATGCCGGTTGCCTTGAAGACATTCCCTACCTGGCCCGAGACGTGGGTGCGGGTGGTAATGACCTTGCCGTCCTTTTCGATAGTGGCTTCCTGGAGGCGATCGAGATCGTTGAGGAGCGGCTGCCATTCGGGCTGCAAGCCCTTTTCCTGACACAGGCGGGAGAGTTCCTTGGCCAGCGTCAGAGCGAGGAACGAGACAAACACATGGCCGCGGATAGCGGCATCGGACTGATGGAAGATGGGACGGGTATCGAAGCTCGCCTTGGCAACCCGGAACAGGGCCTCGACCTGAAGCAGGTCACGGTAGCGGATGACGGCCTGCAGCGGAGTGATCCTGGCATTGGTGCGCAGCACGCTGATGCCGTCGTAGCGGGCCTCGTCGGCAAGTTTGCCCATGTCGATCTCGAAAGTCTTGCCGCTGGCCTTGAGATAGCGGCGATAGGCTGAGTTACCGACCAGGGCCTTGTCGCCCTTCTTCAGCTGGGTTTGGAGGCCGTCGATGATCGCTTGCCGGTCGGCCTTGTCCTTCCTTGCCTCAGCTTCGTTGAGCGTGACGACGTAGCGCTGGGCATCTGCGCCTTTGCCAACGCGCACTTCCTTGACCCACAGCTGGGTGTCTCCTGCCTGCCGCTCGAGGACGAGCGGCACCATCGGAGCCGTGTCGGCAAGCACGACAGCGCGGATGACGCTGCTGGTGCGCTCTCGCGCACCCAGGATGTATTCCATCCCCAGCTCTTCAAGGGCGGCGATCGTATCAGCGCTGATCATGCCGCGATCGGCCACGACGCACGAGCGGGTTATCCCAAAGCGGGTACGCAGGCGCTTGACGATGGGCATGAGCACCTTCACGTCGGCCGTGTTGCCCGGGACCATCTCGGTGCAGATCGGACGCCCCTCGGCGTCGATCACCACGGCCAGGATCATCTGGGCAAGCTCGGGTCGGTGGTCCTTGGAATGACCACGCCGACCCAGCGTATCGCCGCCTGCACCGTAGAACGAGAGCGACGTCGTATCCATGAACACCAGGCTGAGATCAGTGAACAGGTCCCGTCGGCGATCGAACAGCTTCTCCTCGATCACGTCCTTCACGCAGCGAGGTGCCAATGCGCCTTCTGCCTTCTCCTCGATCTCCTCGCCGAGCCAGGCCATGGCGCGATAGAAGTGATGGAGGGCAAGATCCTCGCTGCCGTCGATGGCGTAGCTCTCCATCCAGTCCAGGCAGGCTCGGTCCGAGCCGGAGACAAACAGGCGGTGCAGTGTGGCGACGAATA
>JARFNK010000093.1 GCA_029167225.1 Sphingobium arseniciresistens | reverse complement strand
TAGCACTACTTTGGCAGTTTCGATGTTGAGGGGACGCTGACAAGCTCGTTGCAGTGCGGGCAGTGCACAGGTGGCGGTCTCGCGCAGAGCTCAAGGATTGCCTGCCGGATCGCTGGCATGCTGGGCTGTGGCGGTGGTCCCCCGACTCTTTTTTTTCCGTCCCGCTGCCTTCAGGCGGCGAGATTGGAGGAAGAGGTAGGCGATCATCGACATCAGCGCGTGTCGGTGTAGTCCTGTCCATGATCGGCCCTCAAAGTGATCCAGGCCGAGTTCCTCTTTCAATTGCTGGTGCGCCTGCTCGCAGATCCACCGGGCCTTGATTGCACCGGCGAGTGCCTTGATCGGTGTGTCGGCCGGCAAGTTCGACAGATAGTATTTGCGCTCTCCAGTTGAGCGATGCTCGCCCACGAGCCAGACCTCTTCACCAGGTAGATGCTGGTTCCCCATGTCGCGGATGCGCTGGGTGGGTCCGTCAGCGACGCGGACGCGCAGGGCCGCAAAGCGTGCGGTCAGCCGCCCCTTTGTACCCCGCCGCCAACTGACCGCCTTCCATGGTCGCTCCGCAAGCACCTTCTCTGCACCAAGTGACTTGCTGTCGGGTATGTGGTGCTGGCGGGGTCGGCCGTGTCCCGACACAGGAAAGATCATCGCGACGTCAGCGGGATATACCTTTTGACGGCCTGGTATGCCCACTGCCCACGACAAGCCGCGGTCGCTGAGTGCCTGGCGGAAGGGTGCGCTCATGCCGTATCCGGCATCCGCCAGGACACAGCCAAAGCGCACACCTGCAGCCTTGATCCTGTCGATCTCCTCGATGGCGATCTCCGGCTTGGTCATGGCGACCTGCCGGTCAGCGGGCACCTTCGCGCGCGCCATGCGCTCTGGATCGCTTGTCCAGCTCTCCGGCAGGAACAACCGCAGGCCCACCATCACCGGCACCTCGCGCGATGCCAGCGTCACCGACACCATGGTCTGGCAGTTTGCGTTCTTGCCCAGCGAGGATGCATATTGTGGCGCCACACCGACCGAGTGGCGTCCCTTTTTCGGCATCGCCGTATCATCGATGACCAGGAAGGCCTTGGGATCACCCACCAGCTTGTCGGCCTCGCTCAGTAGGGCTGCTTCCAGCGGTGCGCTGTCCCATATCCCGGCGGCTACAAAGTGATGCAGCTGGTCATAGCCAGCCTCACCGCCGCGAGCAGCCATCGGCTGCACACTCTTGCGATCACCAGGACCGATCAAACCTGCGATATAGGCCGGGCACATCCGACGTCGGGTCTTGTGTCCAAGGCCGCTTAGGAACGGCTCAAGCCAGCGCTCGAGATCCTCTCTCCAATCCGTATCCATCACCAGCCCCTCCAGAAGCTGGCTTCCTATGAATCACCACATCTCTCGCTTGGGAATCCCAAAAATCAGCAATCTGCCAAAGTAGTG
>JARFNK010000092.1 GCA_029167225.1 Sphingobium arseniciresistens | reverse complement strand
TCGGGCGTCGCTGCAGCGATCGCAAATGCCGTCCACAACGCGACCGGCGTGCGGGTGCGCGATTATCCGATCACACTCGACAAGTTCCTCGATCGGCTGCCCGTCATCTAAGGTGCGCCATCTGCTTCGTCGCTGCAAAGAGAGCTTATGACCACCACATTCGAACCAAAGCGGCGCAGGCGCGATCCAGAAGCCAGCAAGGCGGCGATCCTCGCCGCGGCATTCGAGACATTCTCCGAACGCGGTTATGCTGGCGCGACGCTGCGCGAGATCGCGGCGCGGGCGGGCGTCACCCACGGCCTGCTGCGCAAGCATTTCGGCAGCAAGGAGCAGCTGTTCCTGGCTGCCCTGCCCGGCACGCGCGACTGGCTCGATGTGGTAGAACGCGGCGGACTGGCGCGCTACGCCGAGACCTCTGCCACCATGCTCTCCGATCGGGCGGAAGCGGGCACGATCAGCGATGTGCTGGTGGCATTGCTGCGCTCGGGCGGCGAGAACGGCAAGGCGGCCATGCCCCTCTACGAGCCGGTGCGCCGGAACACGGTGGAACTCTACACCCGACTGTCCGGCCAGCCGGACGCGGAACTGAAAGGAGAAATGGTGCTGGCATTCATGCTGGGCCTCACCTTCGCCCGCCACGTGATCGGCGTGGGAGCTATCGCGAAACTTAGCCAGACCGACTTTCGTCGCCTGACCCAATGCGCGCTGGAGCGGCTGCTCGGCAGTGCCGAAGACACGACGGTGGCGCCGAAGTATTGAAAGTATCCAATTGGATACTAAATGCAGGACTTGGCAATGGGGCCCGCTGCCCCGGCTACGTGGCGCGCCGACCGCCTCTCGGCGCGTAGATCGGAGAAAAGACATGCAGCTTGATGGCAAGATCGTACTCATCACCGGGGGGAGCTCGGGCATCGGCTTTGGCACGGCGCAGCGGATGATCGAAGAAGGCGCGAAGGTCATCGTTACTGGCATCCACCAGCCCGAGGTGGAGCGTGCCGCCGCCGCCCTCGGCCACGATACGCTGGGCATCTGCGCCGACGTGTCGAGCAAGGAGGCGATGGCGGGCGTGGCGCGATCGATCCGCGATAAATACGGCCGGCTCGACTGCGTGTTCGCCAATGCCGGCGGCGGCGGCTTCATCGCGCTGGAGGACATCACCGGCGAACAGTTCGACCACAGCTTCGCGATCGATGTGAAGGGCGTGCTGTTCACCGTGCAGACCGCGCTGCCGCTGATGGGTGCGGGCAGCTCGATCATCATCACCACGTCGGTTACCGCGCAGATGGGGCTGCCCAACTTCTCGATCTATGCGGCGGGCAAGGCGGCGCTGCGCTCGTTCGTGCGGACTTGGTGCAACGAGCTGCGCGAGCGCGGCATCCGCGTGAACGCGGTCGCGCCGGGCGTCATCCCGACCGAAGGCTATGGCAAGGAGATGGCGTGGAGCGACGAGTATGTCGAAGCGTATAAGCAGCG
>JARFNK010000091.1 GCA_029167225.1 Sphingobium arseniciresistens | reverse complement strand
CGAGGTTGTGTAGAAACGCTTGCGAGGTGAACTGCGCGGGAGATGGATTTTGGGGGTCGCGTTGGCGGAAAGCGCAGCTTTCGCGCGAACGCGTCAGGTCCGGATCGCTGCGATGAGGGGCTGAGCGCCCATAATCTGGATCATCCGCTTCATATTGTAGGCCAGCACGCACAAACTCATCTCGGTTCTGACGTTTTTGAGCGTTTTGGTCAGAAAATGCGTGCTGCCCATCCAGGATTTGAGGGTGCCGAACACATGCTCGACAGTCCGGCGACGGATACCCATGGCGTTGGGTAACAGGTCAAGTCGCTTTTGCATGGCATCGATGACCGCCTCATGCTTCCATCGTTTGACGCGCTTCACATATTCCGTGGTACAGCGCGGCCGCAAAGCGCAGTTCTGGCAGGCGCTCAGGTTGCGGTAGTGGTCAATGTCGCCATGATGATCGGATCGCGCACGCGCCTTGGTCAGAAGCTTTCCTGCCGGGCAGGTATAATGGTCGTGGTCGGCATCGTACACGAAGTCGGCCTTGGTGAATAAGCCGCGCTGGGCTTTGCCGGATGTGTCGGTCCTGGGCACGCAGGGTAAAATGCCCGTGCCTTCGCATTCCAGCACCTGTTCGCCGTTCATATAGCCGCGATCCGCGAGGACGGTGATTTCCGGTTCAGCGATGGCCTCCTGGGCGAGACGGCTCATCGGCGCGAGTTGCGCCCGGTCGTTGCCCTCGTTCACTACCTCATGCGCGACGATGAGGTGGTGTTCAGCATCCACCGCTGCCTGCAAATTGTAGCCAACAATTCCAGTACCTCGACCGCTGCTGTTCATGGACCTGGCATCCGGATCGGTCAGCGATACCTGATGATCGGGCGCCGCTTCGACTTGCGCGGCCATTTCCTTCAGGAACCGCATCTGGCCGCGCAAGCCCGCGATCTTGTCCCGGATCTGCTCGACCCGCGCCTGCGGGACGCCGCTTGTCTCAAGATCAGCACGGTCGAGTGCCGCGAGATACCGGTCGATGCTGGCTTCGACCTGCTCGATCCGCTTGGCCGCCTTGTGTTCTGTGTAATTGCGATCCCGGTTGTTCACCGCTTTGAACTTGCTGCCATCGATCGCGACAGTCGCCTGTCCAAACAGGCTCAACTGCCGGCATAGTATCACAAACTGACTGCATACCGCCCGGATCGCGGCACCATTATCCCGTCGAAAGTTGGCGATCGTCTTGAAGTCCGGCGCCAGTCGGCCGGTCAACCACATCAGCTCGATATTGCGCTGCGCCTCGCGCTCCAGGCGCCGGCTGGACTGGATTCTGTTCAAATAGCCGTAAAGGTAGATCTTGAGCATCGTCGAAGGATGGTAGGCCGGGCGCCCGGTATCGGCGGGCGTCGCCCCGACAAACCCCAAGGCGTGGAAATCGAGTTCGTCGATAAAGGCCTCGACCACCCGGACCGGGTTGTCCTCGGACACGTAATCATCAAGCGAGGCTGGCAGCAAAAAATCCTGCCGGCGGTCTTCCCCTTGAACGAAACGGCCCATCCCAAAGCCTCCCGCAAATCCGCGAAAACCTTAGCATATCCTCGCGTTTTT
>JARFNK010000090.1 GCA_029167225.1 Sphingobium arseniciresistens | reverse complement strand
CCCGCACTATTCATGAGGCCTCCGCTCCGGGTTCGTGCGAGCATGGTTTGTCGGTCGTCGGGTGATCAGAGCAAGCTCCTCCGGCGGTTTTTTCACCGCGTCAGGATCGATGGGCTTTTCGAGGTTGAAGGACGAGGGCTCGGGCTTTGGGCGGCACTGCCGCGCTGGTTATGTGGGTGCCGGCCGGAGGCCGGTGGCAATGGTTCTGAACAGGCTGGCATCGGGACAGGCTGACGCGAAGGCGACGCGGATGCGCGTAGCGGTTTCGATGACGCGGGCGGCGACCTTGAGCAACCGCAGGCGCAGCGTTGCGAACTCGGCGGTGGCGAGCGCGGCAGCCTTCGGGATTTCCTGCTGGATGCGCCACACGAGCCAGTAGGCGGCGGTGTGCAGGATGAGGCGCATCTGGTTGGCATTGGCTGAGCGGCACGAGGTACGATCGCTGGCAAGCTGGGTCTTGTGGCGCTTGATCAGGTTCTCGGCGTTGCCGCGCGCGCAGTAGAGGGTGTCGTAGATATGCTCAGCCGAACCTTCGGCCAGCGAGGTGACGACATAGCGGATGTCCATGCCCAGCGTGCTGGCCTCGATCCGGGCGACGACGCGGCGCTGGCACTTCCAGCTCTTCGCGCCGTAGCGGGTCTCGGCATAGTTGCGCAGGACCGGATATTGGCGCTGAGCCCGCTTAACCGCGCAGGCATCGGCGGCAGCGACGATTTCGGGATCAGCACGCAGCGCGGCGTTGGTCGGCAGGCCGAACACGTAGTCGACGCCGGCCGCCTCGCAGAAGGCCATGACCTCGGGCCGGCCATAGTGCCCGTCGCCGCGGATGGTGATGTGCGTTTCGGGCCAGTGCCGGCGCAGATGGCGCACCAGGCGCCGGATGTGGCCGGCAGCTTCGGCGCCCGACGGTGTCTTGCCGGTGCGCAGCAGCATCGCCACCGGTCGGCCGGTGGCAGTGTCGTAGACATGGATCGGCAGGAAGCAGCGCTCGCCATGATGCCCGTTCCAGAAGGAGAGCTGCTGATAGCCATGAACAACGTCACAGGTGTCATCGATATCCAGCGTCACCGCCGCCGGCGCGGCGGGGTAGCTGGTGCAGTAGATGTCGATCATCGCGGCCATCATCCTGGCCAGTTCGCGTGTGGTCGGCGCATTTTCCCACCGGCTCATCGTCGGTTGGCTGGCCAGCCCCGCGCCCGATCCCGGCAGCTTGCCCAGCGCCAGACGGAAGCCCGGATCGTCGCGCAGAGCGTCGAGATCATCGGCGTCTTCATAGCCGCAGGCGATCGCGAACACCCGGGCACGCAGGATGTCATCAAGGCGATGGATCACCCGCACAGGGTCCCGCGGATCGGCAATGCAAGCCGCAAGCCGCCGGCAAAGCCCCATCGCGCGCTCGGCCTGTGCCAGCAGCAGAACACCGCCATCCGAGGTGAGCCGACCTCCGTCGAACGCGGCTGTGATCTTCTTGCGCCCGATCGCTGGAAACGAAAATCCCGGCGCGCTATCATCGCTCCCGGCGGGTGTGGCCCGTGGCATAAATTGCCTCGCTGCAGGACTGGTCTAGACACCCATTTTCCTACATCAAAGCAATCGCTTACACCACTCCCGCCAACCCTGCTGACTGAGCCCGATGAATAAGCCGGG
>JARFNK010000009.1 GCA_029167225.1 Sphingobium arseniciresistens | reverse complement strand
TAGGCCGGACAGACGACTGCAACCGACCGAACGTCAAAGCATCAATTTGTACTTGCAACGCGGGAGCCATCCACAGAAGACAGTCGCTAACCACCGTCCACCCTCCACCATTATCTCCGCGATAGGGGAGGGGCTTGTCAGGTCAGGCCCCGCCCCTCGCTTGCCGTCCGGCCATCGCCCGACATCGTCCGGCATAGTGCGGCATCGTCATCATCGTCATCGGGGCCGTTGGGCCGCCGTTGCATGGCCGCCATTGCATCCTTTGGGCCGGGTGCTTAGATGCCGGGCATGGCAATCCGTCCCTTCATTCCTTCGCTCGCACTGCTGCTGGGCGGTTGTGCCGTCGGCAGCGCGGATGGCGTTGCTGGCTATCCCTCGCTCGCGCGCCGGCCGATCGAGCGGCAGGAAGCTGCGGCGGAGGCGCCCGCGCCCGTGCCCGTCGGCATCCCGGCGGCGGACAGCGCGCTGGAGGCGCAGCTTGCGAAGCTCTCAGCACAGGTGAAGGCGGGCGCAGCCGCGTTCGAGCGCAGCCATGGCGAGGCGGTGCGGCTGGCGCAGCGGGCAGCGGGATCGGACGTATCGAGCGAAGCCTGGGTCGCGGCGCAGGTGGCGCTTAGCGATCTGGAGGCCGCGCGCAACGACAGCGTGTCGGCGCTCGCCAGCCTCGACACGCTCTATGTCGAGCGCGCCAATGCGATCGCCGATGGCAAGGCTGAGGACGGGCTGGACGCCATCGACAGCGCGCGTACCGATGCGCTGGCGGTCGTCGATGGGCAGAATGACAAGCTGGACGCGCTGAAGGCAACCCTGCGCCAGCCCTGATCTGGCTTTTGGTCGCGCCGGCCTAGCGCTTTATTCCCGCCATCTGCCCGCGCTTAGCCTCGAAGGTCACATGCGGGCGTTGCGGGTCGCCTGCTGGCAGCCCTTCATGCTCGAAATCCATGTCGTGGCGGCGGACCATGCCGAGGCGCAGCATCAACCCCTGGCTGCGGACATTGGCGGGCGTGGTGATCGCCCAGATGCTGTCGGGGGGCAGATGGGCAAAGCCCCAGTCGAGGCTCGCCTGCGCCGCCTCGCGCGCATAGCCCTTGCCCCAATAGGCGGTGCCCATGCGCCAGCCGATCTCGATCAGGCCCGCGATCGGCGTGCCGGCCGCGCCCGGCTTCAGCCCGCAAAAGCCCAGCAGCGCGCCGTCCTCGCGCCGTTCCATCGCCCAGAAGCAATGGCCGTGCTCGGCGAGCATTGCCTGCATCCGCGTCACATAGGCGCGGGCGTCGTCCATCGTCATGAGCGCGCCGAGGTGGCGCATCACCTCCGGGTCGGAACAGATGGCCTGCCATGGCACGACATCCTCGTCGCGCCAGCCGCGCAGGATCAGGCGTTCCGTTTCGATCATGCGGCGCTCAGCCCGCCAGCAGCCGCGCCGCGTATAGCGCGTGATAGGTCAGCACGCCCGAGCAGCCCGCGCGCTTGAACGCCATCAGCGTCTCCAGCGCCAGCGCCTCGCGCTCGCCCGCGCCCACCGCCACGGCCGCCTCGATCATCGCATATTCGCCCGACACCTGATAGGCGAAGACCGGCACGGCGAAGCGTTCCTTCACCTTGGCGATGATGTCCAGATAGGGCAGGCCGGGCTTCACCATCACGCTGTCCGCGCCCTCGGCGATGTCGAGGGCGACCTCGCGCAGCGCTTCCTCGCTGTTCGCCGGGTCCATCTGGTAATTCTTCTTGTCGCCCTTCAGCAGCCCGCGCGATCCCACCGCGTCGCGGAACGGGCCGTAGAAGGCGCTCGCATATTTGGCGGCATAGGCCATGATCTGCACGTTTACATGGCCCTCGCGCTCCAGCGCGGTGCGGATGGCGCCGACCCGGCCATCCATCATGTCGCTGGGGGCGATGATGTCCGCGCCCGCCGCCGCCTGGTTGAGCGACTGGCCGATCAGCACCTCGATCGTGGGATCGTTCAGCACATAGCCGTCCGCGTCCAGCAGCCCGTCCTGCCCGTGCACGGTATAGGGGTCGAGCGCGACGTCGGTCAGGATGCCGACCTCCGGCACCGCATCCTTGATGGCGCGGATCGCCCGGCACATCAGATTGTCCGGGTTCAGCGCTTCCTTGCCATCGTCGCTGCGGCGGTCGGCCTGCGTGTTGGGGAACAAGGCGAGGCAGGGGATGCCCGCGTCGCGCGCCAGCTTCGCCTGCGCGACGATGCCGTCCACCGACCAGCGCGACACGCCCGGCAGGCTGGCGACGGGTTCCTCGATGCCGTTCCCCTCGGTCACGAACAGCGGCCAGATGAGGTCGGCGGGGGTCAGCCGGTTCTCGGCATGCATCGCCCGGCTCCATGCGGAGGCACGGGTGCGGCGGAGACGAAGGGCGGGATAGGCGGCATAGGGTGCGTGGGTCATGCAAGGTGACTTAGGCGCGCGCGGAAGGCGGATCAAGCGGACGGGATGTCTCAGGGAGCCTCGGGCGTGCGCGACCGCGGCACTATGCCTGTCAAATGGCGGCTTCGATCGCTGGCGACGCGCGCCTGCGCTGCGAGAGGAAGCGGGTGATCGGGCGCTCGACGACCACATAGAGCGTGATGCCGGCCACGGTGCTCATCGCGACGTAGAGGGTGATCGCAAGATGCGGGCTCGAATGCGCCAGCGTCTGCCCGCCCAGCCGTCGGGCGATGCCGAACAGCAGCGGATGGACGAGATAGAGGCTGTAGGACGCATCGCCCGAGAAGACGAGCCATGCAGGGATCGTCAGGCTGTCTGCCGCGAGGATCGCTGCGCCGGCAAGAGCGCTGCCGATGCCCAGCGCCAATATGTGCCACCAGCCGGGATAGCTCCCCTGCGGAACCAGCCATGCCTGCACGATCAGCATGGCCGCGCATCCAGCGGCCAGGATCAGGAAGGGATGGCGTGTCCGCATCTGCTGCCGCGCCTCGCGCACCAGCGCAAGGCCCATGCCCAGCAGGAAGGGCAGCAGCAGCGGCGACGTCCATGTCTCCAGCGCGTTGCGAGGGCTGTGGAAATCCCACACCGGGTTCAGTTCCTGCCCCAGCACCAGCAGCGCGAGCAGGAACATCGCCAGAAAATCCAGCCCGCGGCGGAAGAACAGCGATGCGGCGAACAGCAGGTAGAAGAACATCTCGTAATTCAGCGTCCAGCCGACGCCCAGCACGGGCCGGATGAACGGGCCGCTGTCGAGATAGGGGATGAAGAGCAGCGAGGTGAGAAGCTGGGTCGTCCCCAGCGGCTCGGCATTCTTCAGGATCATCGCCGCGGCCAGCGCGGTCATGATCCAGTAGAGCGGAACGACGCGGATGATCCGCCGCCGCAGGAATGCCGCGGGCGCGCCGGGTTCTCCGAAGCCGTGGCGGCTGATATGGACCATGATGAAGCCGCTCAGCGTGAAGAACATCGTCACGCCCAGCGCGCCCAGCAGGTCGAACGCGCGCATCGGCAGGCCCAATGGCGCGAACTCGCTGACCCGCAGCGCGCCATGCGTGACGATCACAAGCCAGGCGGCGATCGCCCTGAGCGCCTGCACGGTGTTCAGTCGGTTCATGAGCCCGTCGATTCCCTCGCTGCCACGATGCGGCGCAGCATATCGACATGCGCGAGCGAGCCCTATTGGCGGGTATTGGGTGGTGGGTTCTGGGAGGAGGGGCGGTGGGTCAGTGGTGATGTTTGGCCGAACGCAAGAGGTCTGCGTTTCTGCAGCGTGATATCATTCCGGCAGGAACTGCTTCGACAAGGCATGATACAGCTTTGGTTGACAGACGAGCGCACTGATCCAGTCAGCGATGAGTGCCGTGCCGAACAACGGCAAGATCATTGATCGCTCTGCGGTCATCTCCATCATGATGATCGAGGCGGTTAGGGGAGCGCGAACGACGCCGGTGAAGTAACCTGCCATGCCGAGAAGAACGACAGCACCCGATGGCGAGAAGGGCATGAGCTTGGAGAGCAGGTTGCCGAAGCCAGCGCCAACCGACAGCGAAGGTGCGAATATTCCGCCGGGTGCTCCGCTGAGTGCCGTCGCCAGAGCCGCGATGAATTTAGCCGGACCGAACATTAAGGGGGCGTGTTCGCCTGCCAAAAGGTCTCGAGTAGTCTCATAACCCGTGCCCCACGTTAGCCCTGCAGTCGTAACGCCGACGATTGCCACCACGAGGCCACAGGCTCCAGCGGCGAGTAGCGGGCGGGCGCGGGCGCGCACTAAAAGCGGAAAACGTGACCTCGCCATCGCGATTAAACTGCGCGAAAAGAGACCACCAATGATGCCCCCCGTAACGCCTGCCAGGGGTGCGACCAATAGCATGTCCTTGACCGGCATCTTTTGGCTCATAACGCCGAAATATACGTAGTCACCCGACAATCCGAGGCTCACGAGGCCCGATATCATGACGGCCGCCATGACAAATACCGCGACCTTTTGCTCGAATGCAGAAGCAAGTTCTTCGATTGCGAACGCAACGCCGGCTAACGGCGTGTTGAATGCGGCAGCCACGCCAGCAGCGCCGCCTGCTATGATGACGCCGGCGGATACGGGCACTCGCAGCCAGCGATGCACCGCCACCATGACGGCGGCGCTGATCTGGACAGTTGGGCCCTCGCGGCCGACCGATCCGCCCGCGAACAACATCATCACTGTACCGACGAACTTCGCTGCGGCGGAACGCAGCGAAATGAGAGGTCCCTTGGCGCCCTGCTCAGGATCGTGACCGGCCGCTATCACTTGTGGGATCCCCGAACCTCGTGCCGCAGGCGCCCAACGTCGGGTTAGATAGACAACCAGCATGAATAATGAGGGAGAAATGACGAAGGGCATGAGCGGATGTGCTTTAGCCAATCTGGCGAAAGCGCTTTGAGCGACCTCCCCGCAATCAGCGAACGCTATGGCAAAGAGGCTCAGCAAGATTGCGCCGGTGACGGCCGCTAATCTGCCCCTGATCGCGCGAGGCACCCTATCGAAAAAATCCGAAACCATTGAAGCGCGGTAACGTCAGGTGCTTTGGATGCCAACCCGCGCACAATCATTTATGATGATAAGGCACCTATTAGCCGTTGGCCATAAGGCCTGATGTTGACGGTCGCCCAATTTTTGCCAATCCTGTCAACTTGATCAATGTCAGCTTTCGGGCGAGGATTGGCAGCGCCTGAAGGTCATAAAATGGCGCACAGCGCTCCCGCCCCTACTCCTTCACAAACCGCTTGAAAAAGCTGTCCCCATTCCATGTCGGCCGCGCCGGGGCATTGGCCACGCGCAGGGTCAGTGCCGTCACATAGTCGTTCAGCTTCACCGCCTCCTCCGGCATCACCGGCTGCTTCGCGTCGTCGCTGGGGGAATGGTAGACATTGGCGCGCCATGCCTTTTCGGTTTCGGCTTCCGGCGTGCCGGCGACGAAGCCATATTTGAAGAACAGCGACGGGATGCCCGCCTTGATGAAGCTGTACTGGTCCGATCGGATGAAGGTGTTGCGATCCGGGAAGGGATCGACCTTGATCGGCAGGCTCATGGTCGCGCCCACCGCCTGCGCATCCTTGCCCAGCGAACTCTGGTCATAGCCGAGCGGCGTGATGCTGGTCAGCGGGAAGATCGGCAGCGCCATGTCGAAATTGAGGTCGGCGACGAGAGCCTTCTGCGGCACCGTCGGGCGCTCGGCGAAATAATGCGATCCCAGCAGGCCCTTCTCCTCCGCGCAGATGATGGCGAACAGGATCGAGCGATCGGGCTTCACCTTGCCGGCCTTGAGCGCGCGGGCGATCTCGATCAGCGAGGCGACGCCGGAGGCATTGTCGAGCGCGCCGTTGTAGATGGTGTCGCCATGGATCGGCTCGCCCACGCCCAGCCCGTCGAGATGCGCGGAGAGGACGACATATTCGCCCTTCAGCTTCGGATCGGTGCCGGGCATCACCGCGATGATGTTGGGCGATGTCAGTTCCCTGCGGCTCGCGGCGATGGTGGCGGAGAAGCGCGGCTTCAGCGCCAGCACCGGCACCGGCTTGGAGGCGTCCGCGAGGGTGGAGAGATGGGCGAAGCTCTGGCCCGATCCGGCGAACAGCATTTCGGCCCTGGTCGCGTCGAGCGTGGCGTTCATCAGCGGCACCTCTGTATCGCGCAGGCTGGCGTCTGCCAGGTACATGGCGGGCTGCGAGGCGAGCAGCGTCGCGCGGCTCCACGGGATCTCGGTCTGCTTGATGGTGGTGAGGCTGATCGCGCCGACCGCGCCCATGCGGGCAAGCACCTTGCTCCGTTCCGACCGTGCGTGCGACTTCAATGCGCCGGAGATATGCGCCGGGCCGCCGCTGATATACACCGCGACCTTGCCCTTCAGGTCGAGCCCGGCGAAATCGTCATGCCCCGCTTCGGGGATGTGCAGGCCATAGCCCACGAACACCAGCGGCGCGTCGATGCTGGTGGGGGCGGGGCCGCCGCGACCGGAGAAGATGATGTCTGCGGGCGCCGCCAGCGTGGTCGCCGTGCCATCGGGGCCGGTAAGCACGGCCTTGCTCGCGGCGGAAACGATCCGCTGCTCGACGAAGCCGACCGGCTGGAGATAGCCGTCCACGCCCGCCGGTTTGAGGCCCAGCGCCTTGAACTGGTCGATCACATAATCCGCCGCCTTCAGATAGCCCGGCGATCCGGTGAGCCGGCCCTCCAGCTTGTCGTCCGCCAATATTTCCACATGCGCCCACCATTGCTCGCCGCGCTTCGCCTCGTCCTTCCCGGCGATCGCCTGGCTTCCTGTGGTCAGGGCGAGAACAAGCAGAGAGGGGGCAAGCAGGGTGGCGGCGCGGCGGTGGATCATGGCGACGGGGTCTCCTCTTATACTGCACACCTTCGCGAGCCGATGCGGCTTTGTCGAGCCCCGGTCGCGCAGCATTTTCCGCCTTGGCAGATCGTCGGCCGTGGCGTATTAATGCATTAATACAGTGATGGAGTGGATCGATGCCCTCGCCTGCCTTTCCGCTTGCCCATGCGGCTCTTGCCGGCGCCCTGTTGACGGCAGGGTTGATGACGGGCGCCTGCTCGGCTGACCGGGACACGCGGGACGAAGCGGCCGCCCCCGCCGACTATGCGTCGCTGCGCGACTTTACCCGTGTCGAGGCCATGGGGCCGGACAATGTGATCGTTTCCGTGGGCAAGCCGTTCGCCGTCCGGGCGGAGGGGGATGCGCAAGCGCTCGAGGCGCTGCGGATCACGGTGGCGAAAGGCGCGCTGGTGATAGACCGTGGCCGCGACTGGAAAGGCTGGTGGGGTCAGGGCGCCAGCGGCGGCAAGGGCGCGACCATCCATGTCGCCATGCCCGCCATCGCCGGCGCCACGCTCGCCGGGTCGGGCGACATGAGCATCGACAGCGCGACGGGGGAAAGCCTGACCCTGGGCCTTGCGGGATCGGGCAACATGCGGATCGGCACGATTGCGGCGGACCGGCTGAAGGCGGAGGTCGCCGGGCCGGGCGCGCTTGCCCTTGCCGGCAGGGCGAAGGATGCGGACATTTCCATCGCCGGGCCGGGCGGCTTCGACGCGCCGGGCCTGAAGCTGGACAAGGGATCGGTGGCGATCGCCGGCTCGGGATCGGTCAACTTCGCCTCGGATGGCCCGATCTCCGTCGATCTGGTCGGGTCGGGGGACGTGACCGTGAAGGGCAAGGCGCAGTGCCGGGTGAACGCCATCGGATCGGGCGAGACGCATTGCGGGGTCTGAGCATGCCGGATCAGGCTTGCGGAGGGGACTTGCGGGGAGGACTTGCGGGAAAGGGCGTGCGGCGCTCTAACCGGCGCATGACCATGTCCCGACTTGCCCTGTTCGCATGTGCCGTGCCGCTGGCGCTTTCCCTGCCGCCTGGCGCGCCGGCTCGGGCGGCGACCCAGCCCTATGTCGTGACCGCCTTCGACAGCATCCGCGTGGAGGCGCCGGTCAAGGTCGTGATCCGCACCGGCGCCGGATCCTCGGCGCGGGGCGAGGGCGATCGCGCGATCCTCGATCGGCTGGACGTGCAGGTCTCCGGCGGGCTGCTGCTCGTGCGGTTGCGCTCCGCCGCCAGCCCCGGCGAAGAGCGCCCCGGCGGCAGCGCGACGCTCACCCTCTCTACCGAGACGATCCGGCGCGCCCAGCTTTCCGGCGGCGGATCGCTGGCCATCGACGCGATGAAGGGGCAGCGCGGGGATGTCGCGCTCGCGGGCAGCGGTGATATCACCATCGGCAAGGTCGCGGTCGACCGGCTGTTCACGATGGTCGCGGGCAATGGCAGGATGACGCTGGCGGGCAATGCCGGCATCGTGGAGGCGCGCTCCACCGGCGCGGGCATCATCGATGCGGCGGGGCTGAAGGCGAAGCAGGCACGGCTGGTCAATCAGGGGCCGGGGTCGATCACGCTCACCACGAACGGCGCGACGGACATCTCCACGGCGGGGTCGGGCGATGTCACGGTGCTGGGCATGGCGGCGTGCAAGGTCGTGCGCGGCGGCACCGGAAAGATCAGCTGCGGCGGCAAGGATTATTAGGGCTGGATGTCGATCGGCCCTGGGACGGGGCCGATTCGTTCGGCCCTGCCGGCCGCCTGCCCCGAAATCCGGTCGGCCCGGCGTGGTGCCCGGATGAAAAGCAGCGCGAGGATCGTTGGTGGCACATCATTCTGCAACGGAGATGTTCCCATGCGCACCGCCCTGTTCCTGGCTGCGAGCCTGCCCGCCAGCCTATCTGCCGTCGCGCTCTGCGCCGCCATCCCCGCTTCCGCCGCGCCGCTCAGCCGGGGTGAAGCAATGCCCTATGAGCGCCAGCGAGCCCAGCAGGAAGAAGGGCTGGTGCTGGAGGCGCCCTTCGCCAATGTGAACAACGACTATTGGTATAATTATGAGACGGACGTGCGCGAGGCGCGGCACGAACTGGCGAAGGATCTGGCCGGCGCCTCCGACAGCGAGGACGAGCGGGATGCCTGGGACGAATATCGCCAGGAACTGGCCGACGCCCGTCATGATTATGCCAAGGAAATGCGGGAGAAGGGCTATCCGGTCGGTGCGGTCTACATGCGGGAATGATTGCCGTGGGACTTCATGGTGGCGCGCGTCACCGCTCCTGCCGGGCTCGGCATCGCTTGACCCCGGCGGTATCCGGCCCGATGATCGCAGTCTCGGTCGAAACGGGAGAATGATGGATGGCAGGCATGTGGGTTTACGACGAGCATCCCGCGATGTTCCGCAACAATCCCCTGTTGTTCGTCCTGCTGCTGGTATCCGTCGTCGGCATCATCGGCCTGGGGATATGGTGGGTGATCGCCAAGGGCGAGCGGCTGGCGATCAGCGACCGCGAAATGCTGCGCGAGAAGGGAATCCTGTCCAAGCAGCGCATCCAGATCAACCTGTCGAGCGTCCGCAGCGTGCGGGTGACGCAGACGATGTTCCAGCGGATGCTGGGCGTGGGCGATGTCGAGGTGTTCACGGCGGGCGACTATGCCGAGATCGCGATTCGCGGCATGCCCAATCCCGACCGGGTCAGGGCGCTGGCCGCGGCGGCATCCGAGGATTGAGGGCGAATGGCGGTTTTCTGCCGGATTGGCGGCCATACCCCCTTGACTTAAACCTATTTATCGCCCCGATTGGCGGCGAGCGAGCGGCCCTGTAGAAGGCTGGTTAGGGGAGAATATTGAAGGCGCTGTTTTAAGTTCCGGCGCGTGGCATGGCCAAAGGCCGCCGCGTCGTTCGGATGAATTTGGGGGAACAACGCCATGCCCGCACCATTGATGCGCGCCCTGCCGGAACTGCCAGCGGAGCAGCGCGCCGCATTGAGGGCCAGAAGTGGTTTCGGCTGCGTGCGCTGCGGCGTTACCATCTATTCCTATCTCGCGCTGCCCGATCTTGGGGAGGGGCGCAGCCCGAAGGCGGGCGAAGGCGATGCGACGCTGCTGTGCCCGGCCTGCCACACGCTGGTGGAGACCGGCCGGCTCTCGCCCGCACAGGTCCATGGCTTCCACGCCAGCCCGATCGCGCGGCAGCGCAACTTCTCGCGCGACCGCATGCCTTTCTACAACGAGACGCCGGACCTGATGATCGGCGGGTCGCGCCCGGTGCGCGATACGCCGGTGCCGATCGCGGTCGACGGCGATCCGCTGCTGATGTTCACGCCGCCGCGCAGCGGGGTCGGCGCCGTCCGCATCAGCGTGCGCCTGGGCGATCCCGACGGGGTGCCAGTGCAGGTCGTCGATGCCAATGAATGGCTGATCGCCGACGGCAGCTGGAGCTTCGCCCAGCGCGGCGACCGCTATCTTTTCGTGGCCTCGCGGGGCGACGGGCTGGCAGTGCTGCGGATCGTCTCCCGCGGCAAGATCGCGGTGGAACATCTGCGCACGCGGATCGGCGACCAGCGGATCGAGGCAACGGTCGACTGGGTCGAGGTAAACGGCCAGCGCATGGTCGACCGGGTAGTGAGCGGGACGCTGATTGGGCTGGAGGTGTAGCCCGGGGGCATTCGGACGGGCTGGACGCGACCATTTGTGGACTGCCAAGAATAGAGTATGTCGCCTGAAAGCCGCCAACTCCACACCGTCACCCCAGCGAAGGCTGGGGTCTCAGGCGGTCAGAGAATGACATCTGAAATATCGCGCCAGTCGGGGTTGCCGTCCTCCACGAGCCGGATTTTCCATTCGCGTTTCCATGCCTTGAGGGCCTTTTCCCGACTTATTGCCAGCGTGATATCATCATGCGGTTCCACCAGGACGAGGCGTGTCAGGCCATATTTCCTGCAAAAGGCAGAACCTGGACCGTTCCGATGCTGGGCGATGCGTGCTGCGATGTCGCTGGTCACGCCGATATAAAGGACACCTCTCGGCTTGTTGGTCATGATGTAGGTGTACCCGCCCCGCGCCATGCCTTGTCGTTGCGTACCACCGCCTGAGATGCCAGCCTTCGCTGGCATGACGGATGATTTCCTGTTCGCTTTTCGGGAACACCGACCAAAATCAGACCATCCGCTATCCACCCAATCGAACCTTGGCATTTGTCCACGCGCATTGGAGCATCGTGCCCTTTATTGAGATCACGGTCCGCCATTCGCCCTGAGCGTGTCGAAGGGCCGTTCCTTTTTCAAAGAAGGACAAGGTTTCGACACGCTCCGCCCGAACGGCTTCTGTTAAGGCGCGATACTTGCCTTTTGGCTCTGACATCCGTTCGGGCCGGGCTACGGCATCGAGTGCCTAGGGCGCTTCCCCTCAGGGTTCCGACGCCCCGCGGCTTTCCGCCTCAGCGGCGATATTTCCAGTTGCGGTCCTTGCCCTGTGCGATCCAGCCGACCGCTTCGGCGATGCGCTTGTCGCGGGTGTCCGCGCGCTTGGCCTCGCCGATCCATTCGGCATAGTCGCGGATCTTGCCGGGGGTGAAGGCGGCCCAGTGCGCGGCGGCATCCGCATTGGCGGCGATGGCGGTTTCCAGTTCCGGCGGAACGGGCAGCGGGGCGCGGGCTGGCCTTGGCGCGGCGCGCGGTTCCTCTGCGCGTTCGCGAGAGCGGGCAGAGGCCTGCATGATCAGCGCCGTCATCACTGCGTCGCCCGGCAGGTCGGAGAGGCTGGTGAGACGCCCGAACTGGCCCATCGCGTCTGACTTGCCGCCAGCGTCCTTCCCGGCAGCTTCGCTCGCCTCGCGCGCCGCTGCGTCCTGCCAGAAGCCGAAGGCCACATGCGCCTTGAAGCCGGCCATGTTGCACAGGTTGCGGCCATCGCGCGTGAAGAAGGGCATGCCCCATTTGATGGCCTCGCCCACATCGGGGCAGGCGGCGTGGACGAGGTCGCGCAGGTGGGTGAGGATCGGCCGGGCGAAATCGGCCTGCCGCGCGATATAGGCGTCGACGCGCGGGTCGTGATTGTCCTGCGTCGCGGCGCCTTGGCGCGCCATCAGTGCGCGTCCACCTCGGCTGCGTGGCGCACGGTGAAGAGATAGTTGATCGCCATGTTCTCGCTCAGCACGAAGCCCTTGCCGACCGAGAGGCTGAGGCCGGTGCGGTGGGTGACGGCCAGCCCCGCATCCTTCAGCAGTGCCTCCAGCTCTTCGGGTGTCAGGAAGCGGCTCCAGTCATGCGTGCCCCTGGGGATGCCGCCGATGCTCTCGCCGATGGTGATCATGGCAAGACGGGAGAGGGCGGTGCGGTTGGGGGTGGAAAGCAGCATCAGCCCGCCGGGCACCAGCGCGCCGGCAAGCCCGCGCACGAAGGCGGCGGGATCGGCGACATGCTCGATCACCTCCATGCTCGTCACCAGATCGAAGCGTTCCTCGCCGAGCGTCTCCACGCCGGTCGCGCGATAATCGATGGCGAGCCCCTGCTGCCCGGCATGGGCGCTGGCCGCCGCGACATTTTCCGGCGCGGCGTCGATGCCGGTCACGGCGGCCCCCATGCGCGCCAGCGGCTCGCACAGCAGTCCCGCGCCGCAGCCCACGTCCAGCGCGCGCTTGCCCATCAGCGGGCGCAGCGCCTTCTCATCCACATGCCAGTGCGAGTCGAGGGCGTCGCGAATGTAGCGTAGCCGCACCGGGTTCAGCTTGTGCAGCATCGCGCTCGACCCGTGCGGGTTCCACCAGTCCTGCGCCATGCCGCCGAAATGCGCGGCTTCCTTCGGATCGATGGTGCTGACGGGGATGTTTAACGGGATGCCTGCCGGCTTGCTTGCCATAAATGTTCCTGCTGACTATAGCGGCGCCGCTTTTTGTGACCAAGCGGGCACGAAACCCGCAACTCTCTTACGTAATTCCAGGGCTGACAGCAAATATGGCGCGCATTGTGATGAAGTTCGGCGGCACCTCCATGGCGGGGATGGAGCGAATTCGCAACGTTGCCGCGCGCGTGAAGCATGTCGTGTCGCAGGGGAACGAGGTTGCGGTGGTGGTGTCCGCCATGGCCGGCGAGACCGACCGGCTGGTCGGCTTCTGCAAGGAAGCCTCCGCCCTCTATGATCCGGCCGAATATGATGTCGTCGTCGCCGCCGGCGAGCAGATCACCAGCGGCCTGCTGGCGATGACGCTGAAGGCCATGGGCGTGGACGCGCGCAGCTGGCTCGGCTGGCAGCTGCCCATCCGCACGATCGAGGCGCATGCCAAGGCGCGGGTCGAGAGCATTGACACCGGCGCGCTGCTCGCCGCCATGGGTTCCGGCCAGGTCGCGGTGATCCCCGGCTTTCAGGGCATGATGGCCGATGGCCGCGTGTCGACGCTGGGGCGCGGTGGCTCGGATACCTCGGCCGTCGCGGTCGCCGCAGCGATCGAGGCCGATCGCTGCGACATCTATACCGACGTCGACGGCGTCTATACCACCGATCCGCGCATCGTTGCGCGCGCGCGCAAGCTCGACATGGTGACATATGAGGAAATGCTGGAGCTGGCGTCGGTGGGCGCCAAGGTGCTCCAGACCCGCTCCGTCGGCCTCGCCATGAAGGAAGGCGTGCGGGTACAGGTACTCTCCTCCTTCGACGATCCAACGCAGGAAGACCTGCCCGGCACGCTGATCGTCAGCGAAGAGGAACTCGAAGCGAAATTCAAGGAAACGAAGATGGAACGTCAGCTCATCACCGGCATCGCCCATGACAAGAACGAGGCGAAGATCACGCTGACCCGCGTGCCCGACCGTCCGGGCGCCGTGGCGACGATCTTCGGCCCGCTCGCGGCCGCGGCGATCAACGTCGACATGATCATCCAGAATGTCGGTCGCGACAAGGGTGAGACCGATGTCACCTTCACCGTGCCGGGGGCCGACCTTGCCCGCTGCCTCGACATCCTGGAATCGGAAAAGGCCGTGATCGGCTTCAACCGCGTCATCCCCGACACGAAGGTCGCGAAGATCTCCGTCGTGGGCGTGGGCATGAAGAGCCATGCGGGCGTCGCCTCCACCATGTTCAAGAGCCTGGCGGATCGCGGCATCAACATCCTCGCCATCTCCACCAGCGAGATCAAGGTGAGCGTGCTGATCGACGAGGACGAGACCGAACTGGCCGTGCGCGTGCTGCACACCGCCTATGGGCTGGACGCGCCGGCCGCCTGAGCGTCCGGGCGATCTCGCCTGAACATATACCGGCCTCTTTACAGTAGCCGTCATTCCCGCGAAGGCGGGAATCCATCTCAAACGCCATCCCCGGCAGCAACGCCGGGAGATGGATCCCCGCCTTCACGGGGATGACGGGAAAAGACCATGACCAAGACCAAGCTCGATACCCTGATGGCCCGCGGCACCGAATTTCTGGGCTGCGACGTCGCCATTCTCTGCGGCGCGATGTCGTGGGTGTCGGAACGGCATCTGGTCTCGGCCATCTCCAATGCCGGCGGCTTCGGCGTGATCGCCTGCGGCGCGATGACGCCGGCCCTGCTCGATGCCGAGATCGTCGCGACCAAGGCGCTGACGGACAGGCCCTTCGGCGTCAACCTCATCACCATGCACCCGCAGCTCTTCGACCTGATCGAGGTGTGCGCGAAGCATGATGTCAGCCATGTCGTGCTGGCCGGCGGCCTGCCGCCCAAGGGCAGCATAGAGGCGATCAAGCAGAAGGGCGCGAAGCTCATCTGCTTCGCCCCCGCGCTGGCACTGGCGAAAAAGCTGGTGCGCTCCGGCGTCGACGCGCTGGTGGTGGAAGGCATGGAGGCCGGCGGCCATATCGGCCCGGTCGCGACCAGCGTGCTGGCGCAGGAAATCCTGCCCGAAATGGCCAGCCAGGTGCCGGTGTTCGTCGCCGGCGGCATCGGCCGGGGAGAGGCGATCGCCGCCTATCTGGAAATGGGCGCGGCCGGCGTGCAGCTGGGCACCCGCTTTGCCTGCGCGAGCGAGAGCATCGCGCACCCGGCTTTCAAGAAGGCCTTCTTCCGCGCTTCCGCCCGCGATGCCATCGCCAGCGTGCAGATCGACCCGCGCCTGCCGGTCATCCCGGTGCGCTCGCTCAAGAATGCGGGGATGGAGAATTTTACCGCCAAGCAGCGCGAAGTCGCCAACCTGCTCGACAGCGGCGCCGTCGACATGGGCGAGGCGCAGCTGCAGATCGAACATTACTGGGCCGGCGCCCTGCGCCGCGCGGTGATTGACGGCGATGTCGATGGCGGATCGCTGATGGCGGGCCAGTCGGTCGGCATGGTGACGAAGGAAGAGCCTGTCGCCGACATCATCGCGACGTTGATGGCCGAAGCTGCCGAGGCCCTGTCCCGCCGGGCATAAGGGGCCGCGCCGCCTTTATCCGCCATGACCTTGGCGCGGCTTCGGACGAGACCAATGGCGGGGGAGCGATCGGCAAGACCCTGCCGCAACCGCCGCCCACGACCAGCTCGTTGCCAGCCAACTGTCCGATGCGCCGGCAAATGTGCAACTACGGCCGCTTGAACCGGGCGGGCAGCAGCCGCAATCGCCGCCACCGCAGGCATCGCCAACACAAGCCTCGCTCCCACAGGCGGATTGATCGGATCGGGCCTGCGCGAGAAGTCCGGCCGGCAGAGTTTCCCGACGGATCTGGGCTGCCGCGCGCACCTTGCCGTCAGAGCCCTTCGGCTTCGACCCAGTGCGCCCCTGTCACGGCGCGGGCGAGCGACCAGACCTGTTTGCGGATGTCCGGCACGGCGACGATTTCCCAATGGGCGCCGCGCGTCATCGGGCCGACCACGTACAGATGCCCGCACGCTTTGCCATCCTGCCGCACGGCGCGTCCGGCCATGTCCACGTCGATGCCGATGCTCAGCGCGTCCGGGCGGATCAGCCCGTCATCCTGCAAGCGCATGAGCAGTGGATCGCGCGTGCGGGCAAGGTCGCCAAGCGGCCCGGTGCAATTGATGACGCGGGCGAAGCGCTGTTCTTCCACGACATCCTCGCCCCGGCGGCGCCAAGCGACCCGTAGTCCCGCGTTGTCGGCGCTCGCGCCACTCACCTTGCCCGCCACCACGTTCAGCCGGCCCTGGGCCTTCATGCCGTCGAGCCGTTCGGCGACCTGTGAGGCGATCCGGTGGCGATGGACATCCCAGAAGGGGCGCAGGTGCCGCAGGAAGCGGGAGCGCTCGTCCTGACTGGCGGCGGCCCACATGCTCTGGGTGAAGGGGCGCAATTCGTCGACCGCGTTGCGCCAGCCGATCGCCTCCGCGCGTGCCCGCACCGCCTGTACCAGCGCCGAACCTGCAATCGGCGGGCGCGTCGCGAGCGGCCCCACGGCGCTGCCCGGCGCATGGTGATGGGGCGAGAGGCCGCGGCGCGACATGGCGATGATCCGCCCGCGAAAGCCGGCACCGTCCAGCGAGAGCGCACAGTCGATGGCGGTCAGGCCGCTGCCGAGCAGCAACACATGATCCCTGTCGGTGAGGCCCTGCGCCAGGTCGCTCGCCCAGGGATCGCTGACATAGGCGGGAGTGGACAATCCCCTGAACGCTGGGAGATCGTGCGGCGGCAGGTTCCCCGGTGCCAGCGCGACCATGTCGGCCATCAGCGTGCCGCCCGAAGCCAGCGTCAGCCGCGCGCCTTCATCCCCTTCCGCGACGCAGGTGACCGAATCGGACAGGATCGTCAGCCGATCTCCGGTCTCTTGTCGCGCCGCATCCAGCAGGCCACTCAGATAGAGGCCATAGTCGCGCCGGGTCGCGAAACTGATGTCCGAGCCGATGCCCCGCGCCTTGAGCCATGCGACGAAATGGCCCGGCTGGTCGGGAAAGGCGCTCATATTGGCGGCGCGGACATTGAGCACGTGGCCGGCATGTGCCGCGCCGAACGCCAGTCCCTTCGCCAATTGCTGGGGATCGCGCTCTATCAGGGTGACGTTCAGCGATCCGTGCCGCAGCAGGTTGATGGCGAGCAGGGTGCCGCTGAATCCCCCGCCAATGATCGCAGCGTGGCGGGCGATCAGCAAGGGTCAAGCATTTCTAATGAGTCGGACAGCATTGCTTGACAGACATATCTCCACTGAATGAATAGATAAATAGCCCTGTCATCTCCGAAAGGGCCGTTCATGATCTGGTTGAAATGCAGCGCAATCCGGCTGGCCCGGCTGCGTGACGCGATGAAGCGCGAATTCCTGCGCGACCCCAATGTGCTCCTGTTCGAGCGCCGGCCCGACATGGACGATCTGCCCGGACGCGAAGTGGCCGGCTCGCGCTGAATGCTCTCCCGGCGCGCCTTTGTGGGTTCGGCGGCGATGTCCTGCCTGGTTCTGGCCGGATGCTCCACGGGGAAGGGCGGCAAGCCCAGCCTGCGCGTGTCGGTGACGGGCAAGGGGGAGAGCAATACCCGCCTTCTGTTCAAGGCGGCTGGCCTCGCGCCGCAGGGGTATGATGTCCAGTATAGCGACTTCGCGTCCGGTCATCTGGTCGTGGAGGCGCTGAACGGCGGGTCGCTCGACTATGGCGGCATGAGCGAAATTCCGCCGATCTTCGCTGCGGCATCGACCATCCAGAGTTTTCGCCAGATCGCGGTGGCGCATGGCGACGTGAACAATCAGGTCGTGCTGGTGCCCAAGGGATCGCGGGCGCGATCGATCGCCGAGCTCAAGGGCAAGCGCGTCGGCTATGTGCGCGCGACCACGACGCAATATTTCCTCATCCGCATGCTGGAGGATGCCGGGCTCAACTGGGACGACATCACGCCTGTCGCCATGGGCGTGTCCGATGGCGCGGCCGCATTCTCGCAGGGCGCGCTCGATGCCTGGGCGATCTACGGCTTCCCCATCCAGCGCGCGATCGCGACGGAGGGCGCACGCATCCTGCTTACCGCCAATGGCATATTGTCGGGCAACTACCTTGTTGCCGCCCATGTCGATTCGCTTGCCGATCCCGAAAAGGCCAGGATCATCGGCGAATATCTGGGGCTGGTGCAGAAGGGGTATCGCTGGGCGGCCGCGAACAGCAATGCCTGGGCCGGCCTGATCGCGACCGACATCGGCGTGCCCAAGGAATATGTGCTGGACCAGTTCCGCCGCCGCAGCGCCGACTATGAAATCCGTCCCGTGACCGAAGCCGCGATCGCATCCCAGCAGGAGGTGGCGCGCGTGTTCGAGAAGGCGGGGCTGCTGCCGCACGCGGTCGATGTGCGTCCGCTATGGGATACCCGTTTCAACGATCTCATCCGCAAGGGAGGATAACTGCATGGCAACGCAATGGGCCAATGCCGATGCGATAGAGCGGCCTGCGGCGACGACCGCGATCCCGTCCGCCGAGTTGCTGGACCAGATCACCCGCTCGCTGGCCGCCACCGCCGAGCAATATGACCGCAGCGCCGAATTTCCGCAGGCGAATTTCGACCTGTTGGCGCGCGAGGGGCTAATCGGGCTGACGGTCGCGCCAGAGCTTGGCGGTGCTGGCGCCTCGCTGTCGCAGGCGCTGCGCGTGCTGGGCGCCGTCGCCAAGGGCGAGCCATCCACCGCGCTCATCCTGTTCATGACCTATGCCTATCATGCCGCACCGGCCAAGACGCGCAGCTGGCCCAAGGGCATCTATGAGCGCGTCGCCCGCGATGCAGTGGAAGGCCGGGGGCTGATCGGCGGCCTGCGGGGCGAGCCGGAACTGGGGACGCCGGTGCGTGGCGGCCTGCCCGCGACGACCGCGCGACAGACCCCAGACGGCTGGGTGCTCAGCGGCACCAAGATCTATTCGACCGGATCGACCGGGCTCGACTGGTTCGCGGTCTGGGCCAGGACCGACGAGGAAAACCCCCGCGTGGGCAATTTCCTCGTGCGCTCGGACAGTCCGGGGATCACGATCGAGCCGGCCTGGGATCATCTGGGCATGCGCGCGACCGTCAGCCATGCAGTGCATTTTTCCGATACGCCGGTGCCGCTCGACCATGCGGTCGACATTCGCCGGCCGGAAGATTGGTCTCTGGCTGCGGCCGATCCCTCGCAGGCGATCTGGAATGCGCTGGCGATCTCGACGATCTACAATGGCGTAGCCCGCGCCGCGCGCGACTGGCTGCGCGCCTATCTGAACGACCGGGTGCCGAGCAACCTCGGCGCATCGCTGGCGACGCTGCCGCGCGTGCAGGAGAAGTTCGGCGAGATCGAGGCGCTACTGCAGGTGAACCGCACCCTGATAGAGGCGAGCGCCGCGCGCAGCGACGCGGGCGACCGCCTCGGCGCGGTAGAGGTCAACAATGTGAAGCATGTCGTCACCGCCAACGCGATCCGCGCGGTGGAGATCGGCCTTGAACTCACGGGCAATCCGGGGATCAGCCGCAAGAACCCGCTGGAACGCCATTATCGCGACGTGCTGTGCAGCCGCATCCATTCGCCACAGACCGATACGATCCTGATCGCGGCGGGCCGCGCGGGCCTGGGGAACTGACGCTGATGTCGCTTGTCATTGCCAGCCAGCTTGAGGCGGACTTTAACCACAGCCTTGCCCAGCATCCCTCTCGCCCGGTCATCATCGACGTGTCGGAGAATGAGCCATGGAGCGCGGCGAGCGAGGCCGATGTGCTGCTCGTGCGTCCGTCGCCGGCCTGGCGGCGGCCGCCCGACATGCGGCCATCAGGCTGGCCGGGCCGCCTGAAATGGGTCTACAGCGCATCGGCGGGTGTCGATTTCTATCCTTCCTGGCTGCTGGACGCGCCGCTCGTTACCTGCGGGCGCGGCGTGGCGTCGGAGGAGATCGCGGACTATGTCGTCGCCGCGATCTACGCCCATGCCAAGAATCTGGAAGCCGTGACCGCTCGTTCGCGCGCGGAGTGGGTCCAAAGGCCGCTCGGCCGGGTCTCGGGCACCACGATCGGGATCATCGGCCTAGGCGCGATCGGCACGGCCGTCGGCCGCCGTGCCGTGGCGCTGGGGGCTCAGGTGATCGGCGTGCGCCGATCCAGCGCCGGAGCGAGAATTCCGGAGATCCAGCTTGTCGCGGACGTGAAACAGCTGGTGGCAGAGGCGGATCATATCGTGGTCGCGCTGCCGGCCACGCCCCAGACGCGCCATCTGGTGAATGACGAACTGCTCGCGCATGTCCGGCCCGGCGCGCATCTCATCAATGTCGCGCGGGGATCGGTGGTCGATCAGGAGGCGCTGGTGCGGGCGCTCGACGATGGCCGGCTGGGTTTCGCCACGCTCGACGTGACCGATCCCGAGCCTCTGCCCGAAGGACACCCGCTCTATACCCATCCCAGGGTCCGGCTGACCCCGCACATCTCGAGCAATTATACGCTGGTGCGCCATCGCCTGCTGGACAAGGTGACGGACGACCTGTCCCGCTTTGCCCGCGGCGAAGCACCGAGCGACATCGTCGATCCTACGCGGGGTTATTGAGAGGATGGGGCTCTTGCCTTTATCGAAATCCCCCGTTCGTCCTGAGCTTGTCGAAGGACCGTCCTTTTTTAGGGTATGACGTAGAATGGAAGTGCAGTCCTTCGACAAGCGCAGGACGAACGAAGGTTGGAACGCTTCCCTGATCGCTTGGCGAACTCGACGTGATTGAAACGGCAGCTTCTGACTGCGCAAAACGAAGGCGGGGAACGGCCTGATCCCATCGTTCACCGCTCCAAATCGTCACGGGAAAGCAGCGCTCAGAGCACCGCCACAGTCTCGCGGGCCAGTTCGGCCAGCCGCTGAGCCGCGCGGTCGAGCTGGTCGGCGCTGCGCAGGATCGCCGCGACGCGGGGCAGCGACGGCAGCCGTTCGTCTTCCAGCCCCGCATCCTCGCCCAGGAACAGATGCGTGCGGCAGGTAATGCCAAGGCCAGCGGAAACGGCGGCCTTCAGCGTCGCGAGATTGGGCGTTTCCACCGCGATGCGCCAGCCCAGGCCAGCGTCATCCAGGCTACGGATCGCGGCTTCGCGGAAACGGCATGGTTCTTCAAGGACGGCGAGCGGAATGACCGGCCGGTCGAGCAGCGCGCCTTCGCCATACCAGCTCATCGGTGCCACGGTCACGGCGTTCGCGTCGCTGGGCGCGGCAAAGCCCAGCAGGATGTCGAGTTCGCGCCGGTCGAGCAGCGCCTGCAATTCGGCGGTGCCCGCGACTCGCGCGTAAATCTGGGCGTCCGGGTGCAGTTCGGCAAAGCGGGAGAGCAGGCCGCTCAGCAATGTATCGGCGAAATCCTGCACCATGCCAATGCGCGCCGGCCCAGCGAAGCGCCCGGCGCTGACCGCCGCGACCGCTTCGTCATGCAGGTTGAGCACGCGCCGGGCATAGTCGAGCAGGACATTGCCCGCCGCCGTCAGGATCAGCCGCCGGCCTTCGCGCAGGAACAATGTCTGCTGTACCAATTCCTCCAGGCGCTTGATCTGGAGGCTGAGGGCGGATTGGGTGACGAACACCTGCTCGGACGCATTCAGCATCGACCCTGTATCGACGATGGCGACAAAGCTGCGGAGCAGGTTGGTGGGAAGATTGACCGGCACGAGCGCCCCCTTTTGAACATGGACAGGCCGGCCCGTGGTCGGGAGCGGAGCCCGAGGCATATCGCTGATGCTTATATATCAATCAAAATAGTAGAGATTTAGTACGGCAAGGAAAAGCTATCTCCCGGCAGCGCTGGCCGTGAATGTCCCACAAAAGGCCGACAAATGGGGCATCTGGCGCGATGGATCGCTGGCTATGAGTTTTCCTAATAGGAGCGCAACCTAACACTCAATTGAATGAGTAGAGAAATCATGTTGAGCTTCCGGTCGTCACAAAGAGGCGATCACCATGGCGGCATTATCCATTGGCGGGCAAAAGGGCGGCGGCATTTCGCCCCGTTCATTCTCGCTTTCCACCTTCGGCGGGCGCTGGCTTTCGCCGGTCCTGCTGCTCCTGCTCTGGGAGCTGGGATCGCGGGTCGGCCTGATCCCGGAGCGCACCCTGGCAGCGCCCTCGGCAGTGCTGGGCACGCTGCTGGAAATGACCCTTTCAGGCGAGCTGCCCTCCAACCTGCTGGTCTCCTTCGGTCGCGTGGCCGTCGGCCTGACCCTCGGAGTGGGCCTGGGGATCGTGCTCGGTCTGGTCGCGGGGCTTTCCCGGTCGGGCGAACTGGCGGTCGATCCCCTCATGCAGATCAAGCGGACGATTCCCGCGCTGGCGCTCACGCCGCTCTTCATCGTCTGGTTTGGTATCGGTGAGACGCCGAAGATCGCGCTGATCGCCTTCGGCACCATCTTCCCGGTCTATCTCAACCTATACAGCGGCATTCGCAGCGTCGACCCGCGCCTGCTCGAGGCCGCTCGCAGCTTCGGTCTCAGCCGCACGGAGCAGATCTGGCATGTCGTCCTGCCCGCGGCGCTTCCCGCGTTGCTGGTGGGGCTGCGCTATTCGCTGTCGGTCTCGATCCTCGTGCTCGTCGTCGCCGAACAGATCAACGCCTCGGCAGGCCTTGGCTATCTCATCAACAACGCCCGCGACTTCATGCGGACCGACATCATCGTCGTGTGCCTGATGGTCTACGCCATCCTCGGCCTGCTTGCCGACTGGGCGGTCCGTGCCATCGAAAATCGCGCCCTCGTCTGGCGCCCCAGCATAGTGGAGCAGTGATCATGGACGCACGTCTTGGCTTTTCCGCCGTGGAAACCTTCCGTTCTGAACCCGCGCCTGTCGTTCGCCTACGTGATTTCTCCCGTCGCTTCGGCGCCAACACCATCATCGATGGGCTCGATCTGGACATCGCCCCCGGCGAGTTCGTCGCCCTGCTGGGCCGTTCGGGATCGGGCAAGACGACCTTGCTGCGCACGCTGGCGGGGCTCGACGAAGTGCGCGGCCAGGATGTGACCGTCCCCGGCTCCCGCGCCGTCGTGTTTCAGGATGCGCGCCTGCTCCCCTGGAAGCCGGTGTGGAAGAATGTGGCGCTGGGGCTCAAGGGCGATTCGATCCGCGAACGCAGCGAAAATGCCCTGCGCGAAGTGGGCCTCGGCCATCGCATCGATGCCTGGCCGCTGACGCTGTCAGGTGGCGAGGCGCAGCGCGCCGCACTTGCCCGTGCGTTGGTCCGAGAGCCGGAACTGCTGCTGCTCGACGAACCCTTTGCGGCCCTCGATGCGCTGACCCGCTACCGCATGCACGATCTCGTGCTTTCGCTCTGGCGCACGCATCGCCCTGCGGTGCTGATGGTCACGCACGACGTGGAGGAAGCGATCGCGCTCGCCGACCGCGTGCTGGTGCTCGACGGTGGCCGGATCGTCGCGGAAGAACGGATCACGGCCGAGCGCGGCCAGCGTGGCGGCCTGTCGTCGCGACTGCGTGCCAAGCTGCTCTCCTATCTGGGCGGCGACCTGTATGGCGAAGAGCAGCCGGTCCTGGTCGAGGCAGCCGAATGAACGCGGTGGCGGCCATCGGCCGGCCCGTGACCGATCGGGCCGTGGACATCGCGCCGCTGCGCGAATTCGTCACCGCACTGGCTGATCTGCTCACGACGACGCGGGACGAAGGGACGATCCTGCAAAGCGGCGGCGCGCTGCTGGCCGGATTGATCGCACAGGACAACTGGCTGCCCGACGCCTTCGCCCGCCCGCATCCCGATCGCTACCAGCAATATCTTCTGCACTGCGACAGCCTGGAGCGGTTCAGCGTCGTCAGCTTCGTCTGGGGGCCGGGCCAGTCCACGCCGATTCACGATCATCAGGTCTGGGGCCTTGTCGGCGTCCTGCGCGGTGTCGAGAAGGTGGAGCCCTTCACCCGCCACGCCGATGGATCATTAGCCGCAGGAACGCCTGATTTCCTCCATGCTGGCGAGGTCGAGGCTTTGAGCCCCAGCCTGGGCGATATCCACCGGGTTTCCAACGGTCAGGCCGATGCCCCCTCCATCAGCATCCATGTCTATGGCGCCAATATCGGCGCCGTCGAACGCGCGACCTTCGCCCCCGATGGCACGCCCAAGCGCTTTATTTCCGGATACGCGAATAGCGTCATCCCCAACCTCTGGGACCGATCCAAATGACCACCGACACGCTCGACCGTACCCGCACGACCACGCCCGCCGCCATCCGCACCGCCCTGCTCGCGGGCACCGAGATCGCGCTCATCGATGTGCGCGAGGAGCACGAGTTCGCGCAGGGGCATCCGCTCTTCGCCGCCCAGATTCCCCTGCGCCGCATCGATGAGGAAGCCCGCTGGCGCATCCCCCGGCGCGAGACGCCGATCGTCGTCTATGACAATGGCGAGGGGCTGGCGGCCCGCGCCGCCGTGCGACTGCTGGGGCTTGGCTTCACCGATGTCAGCGAGCTGGACGGCGGCCTGACCGCCTGGCGCGAAGCGGGCTATGAACTGTTCGAGGACGTCAACAGCTATTCCAAGGCGTTCGGCGAACTGGTCGAGCATCGCAACCACACGCCCTCGCTCGCGGCCGAGGAAGTGCAGGCGCTGATCCGCGAGAAGGCCGATATCGCCATTCTCGATGCGCGCCGCACCGACGAATATAACACCATGAGCATCCCGACCGGAACGAGCGTGCCCGGCGCCGAGCTGGTGCTGCGCGCCCGTGCCATCGCGCCGGACCCTGACACCACGATCATCGTCAACTGCGCCGGGCGCACGCGCTCCATCATCGGCACCCAGTCGCTGGTCAACGCAGGCATCCCCAACAAGGTCTATGCCCTGCGCAACGGCACCATCGGCTGGACGCTGGCCGGGCAGGAGCTGGAAACCGGCCAGACCCGCATCGCCCCGGAAGTGGACGGCGCAGGCGTCGACGAGGCCCGCGCCCATGCGCGCGCCGTCTCCTATCGCGCCGGTGTGAAGCACATCGGCTGGGCGGAGCTGGAGCATCTGAAGGCCGATGAAGGCCGCACCCTCTACCTCTACGACGTGCGCCAGCCAAAGATTTATGAAGGCGGCCATATCCCCGGCTTCCGCAATGCGCAGGGCGGCCAGCTCGTGCAGGAGACCGATCATTATGCGCCGGTACGCGGCGCCCGCATCGTCGTTGCCGACGATCTTGGGCCGCGCGCGGACATGACGGCGTCCTGGCTGGCGCAACTGGGCTGGGACGTGTCGGTGCTCGACGCCGACTGGTCGCAGGTGACGCTGGAAACCGGAACGGATGGCGCGCCTGCGCCGCGCGGGCCGGAGGGGCGCTACAAGCGGCCCTATGAAGGCACCGACAATAAGGCGGCGGCGATGCAGGCTTATCTCGATTGGGAATATGGGCTGGTGGACCAGCTCGCCCGCGATGGCACCCACGGCTTCTACGTCATCTGACGACCCGGCATCTGATCTTTCCGTTTCAAGAGGAGGCGCATCATGAGCGTCAAGTTCATCGGCTATATCGGCTTCAACAACGGTTCCGAAACGCAGGCGGCGGTGCGCAGTCGCGTACTCGACAAGGATTATGTGGACGCCGCCGCCAGGGCGCAGGAAGAGGGCGGCTTCGACCGCGTGCTCATTCCCTTCGGCTCCAACAGCCCGGAAAGCCAGATCGTCGCGGCCCATGCCGCCGCGATCACCAGCACGCTGGGCTTCCTGGTCGCGCATCGCCCCGGCTTTACGCAGCCCACGGTCGCCGCGCGCCAGCTCGCCACGCTCGACCAGCTTTCGGGCGGCCGGGTCGCGGTGCACATCATCACCGGTGGCGCCGACGAGGAAATGGCGCGGGACGGCGACACGAAGAGCGTCAAGTCGGAGCGCTACGCCCGCACGGACGAATATCTGACCGTGCTGCGGCAGGAATGGACGGCGGCCCAGCCCTTCGATCATCAGGGCCGCTTCTATGACGTGAAGCAGGCGTTCAGCGCCATCAAGCCCGACAATCTGCCGGTCTTCTTCGGTGGTTCCTCGGAAGAGGCGATCGAGGTCGCCGGGCGCCATGCCGATGTCTACGCTCTGTGGGGCGAGACGCTGGAACAGGTGGGCGACACCGTGCGGCAGGTCCGCCGCTCGGCCGCGCGCTTCGGCCGCGATCCCGGCTTCTCGCTCTCGCTGCGCCCTGTGATCGCCGATACCGAGGAAGCCGCGTGGAAGAAGGCGGACGAGATCGAGGAGCAGGTGCGCGAGAACCGCCTTGCTGCCGGACTGCCGATCACTGGCCATCGTCCGCCCAATGCCGGGTCGCTGCGCCTGCTCGACACCGCGCAGGGCAACCGGCGTGACACGCGCCTGTGGACCGGCGTTGCCGCGCTGACCGGCGCGGCCGGCAACAGCACCGGCCTGGTCGGCACGCCCGAGCAGGTGGCTGACGCGTTGCTGGAATATTATGACATCGGCATCGACCATTTCCTGATCCGCGGCTTCGATCCGCTGGGCGATGCCATCCTCTATGGTCGCGAGCTGCTGCCGGTCGTCCGCCGCAAGGTGGCCGAACGGGATGAAGCCCGGGGTCAGCAGAACGATCTGGCGCTCGCGGGCTGATATGGCGAAACGGACGGTCGCCCTTGCGGGCGTGGCGGTTGTGGTGGTGGCGGGCATTGCAGTGGCCGCCACCCAATTTCGTAAGGGCGCGGACAATGTGCTGCGCGTCGCCAACCAGAAAGGGCAGGTCAAGGCGATGATGCTCGCCTCCGGCGCGCTGGAAGGCGCGCCCTATACGGTCGAGTGGTCCGAGTTCCCATCTGCCCAGCCGCTGCTCGAAGCGGTCGGCAGCGGCGCGGCTGACCTTGGCCTTGCCGCCGACGCGCCGTTCATCTTCGCCTATCAAAGCGGCAGCCCGGTCAAGGCGATTGCGGTGCAGGCGCCGGTCAACCAGGCGCCAGAGGCGCTGGCCGTGCTGGTCAAGTCGGGCTCGCCGATCCGCTCGGTGGACGATCTGGTCGGCAAGTCCGTCGCCACCACGCGCGGCTCGATCGGCCATCATCTGCTGTTGCAGGCGCTGGAGCGGGCGAAGATCCCCGCCGACAGGGTACGCGTGACCTTCCTGCCGCCGGGCGACGCGAAGGCAGCGTTCGACAGCGGCGCGATCGACGCCTGGTCGACATGGACACCCTATACCAATGTCGCGATCAAGGAGGGTGCGCGGCCTGTCGTCGATGCGAAGGATTATGGCCTGCCGATCTATATCGACATCGCCAATGCGGATTCGATCGAGCCCCGGCGCGCGCTGCTTCAGGATTTCCTCGCGCGGGAAGCGAAGGCCGTCGCCTGGGCACGGGCGCACCCCGACCAGTTCGCGCAGGTACTTGCCAAGGAAACGGGGCTGCCGCTCGACATCGCCCGTGCCAGCTTCGATCGCAACAACCGCATCTCGCGGTCGATCGACGGCAATATCCTGGCGCATGAACAGGATATCACTGCGCGCTTCCAGAATGCCGGACTGATCCAATCGGAACGAGCGGTCAAGGATGCATTTGATACAAGTTTTGTAAAATAGTGATCAACATTATCTTTCTTTATGGAAATAACAACTAAAGTTTGAATATAATCATAGGAAGTGGTCTTGAATTTGTTATTCGATATTTTCGGTCGTGTCTAACAACGCCCCATCCATTGGGGGTCATAAAATGCGAATTAAGAATTCACTCTCTTCTGTTTCATTGCGGGTTGTTGCTTTTTCGTTGGCTCTGGGCGCTGCTCCGGCCTTCGCGCAGACCGCAAGCCAGCCGGCCGAGGCTGCTGCGGATAACCTGGCGGACGCCGGCGCGATCATCGTCACCGGGGTTCGCGGCGCGCCGCGCACGGTGGCCGAGAGCCCGGCACCGATCGACGTGGTCGGCGCGGAGAAACTGCAGGGCACGGGCGCCGCGGAGTTCGGCGAGGCGCTTTCCAAGCTGCTTCCCTCGCTCAATTTCGGCGCGACCCATGCGGGCGTCTTTTCCATCGGCCGCCCCGTCACCAATCGCGGCCTCGGCCCGGCCTATACGCTGGTGCTGGTCAACGGAAAGCGGCGGCACAATGCGGCGTTCCTCAACAACAGCACGACCGATAGTTCGGGCGTCAACCCGGTCGATCTCGACCTCATCCCCACCAGTTCGATCGAGCGGATCGAGGTGCTCAAGGATTCCGCCGCCGCCCAATATGGCACCGATGCGGTCGCGGGGGTCATCAACGTCCAGCTGAGCCAGAAGGAAGGGCTGGGTGGCGATTTCACCTACGGTACGCTCTACGAAGCCAATGGCAATCCGGACAGCTGGAAGGCGAACCTGCATTATGGCACCCGCATCGGCGACGACGGCGGCTTCCTGACCGTCAGCGGCGACGTGCGCAAGCGTGGCGGCGCCTGGTGGAACCTGCCGTCGACCGACACCAACCTCTATGGGCTTCCCGCTGGCCGAACCGTTGATCAGGTCGTCGCGACGAGCGGCCTGACGCGCGATCAGGTGCTGGCCAATGTCGCCGCCGCGAACGCCCGCAACGCGCAATGGAACCTGGATGGCGCGCATAATGGCGATCCGCAGATCAAGGCGTTCAACCTCACCTATAATGCCGAACTGCCGGTGATACAGAACGCCACCCTCTATTCCTTCGGCACCTATGGCGAGCGCAAGGCGGTGATCGGCAATAATTTCCGCCGCCCCAACAGCACCGCCAATTTCACCGCGCTCTTCCCGGATGGCTATTATCCGCTCAACAATATCGACGAGAATGATTTCCAGATCGTCGGCGGGCTGAAGGGCACGCTGGCGGGCTGGAACTATGACATCAGCTCGTCGTTCGGCCGCAACTACAGCCATCAATATTCCGACCTGTCGATCCGCCCCTCGCTCGGGCCGGACAGCCCGACGGAATGGCCCAACCTCGCCAGCTTCGAATTTCGCCAATGGACCCATAATGTCGACCTGACGCGCGAGTTCGACATCGGCCTTGCCCGCCCGGTGCAGCTGTCGGTGGGCGGCGAATACCGGCTCGACCGCTTCCGCACCTTCGCGGGCGATCCGCTCGCCTATGAGCCGGCAAGCTATGTGTTCCAGCCGGGCGACCAGCAATATGACTGGAATGTTGGCCGCATCGCCTCGCCGGTGGTGCAGGGCGCCATCGTGCTGTCGCCGGCGGACGTGGCGGACATCAGCCGCAAGGTCTATGCCGGCTATGTCGACCTTGGCCTCTATCCGCTCGACCAATGGTATGTCGGCCTCGCCGCGCGCGCCGAACATTATAGCGACGGGTCGGGCAGCCCGGTGAGCTTCAAGTTCAACAGCCGCTATGAATTGTCGCCGGGCCTGGCTGTGCGCGGTACCATCGGCACCGGCTTTCGCGCGCCTTCGCTCACCCAGATCGGCTATGCCCAGACGGACGGGCGCACCTCCTCCTTCTTCAACCCCGAAACCGGCCAGACGGAATTGCGGCCCACCGTCGCCAAGCTGGTGACGGCGGACTCCACGGTTGGCCAGCTCCTCGGCGCCAAGCCCCTGAAGGCGGAAAAGAGCCTGAATGCGGGCCTCGGCATCGTCGCCACGCCGATCGATGGCCTGTCGATCACGCTCGATGGCTATTATATCCGCATCAAGAACCGCATCGCCCGCACCGGCCGCCTGTTCGGCCCCGGCATCTCGGCGATCCTGTCGGCCAATGGCCTGTCCGACATCGAGCAGGCCGAATATTTCATCAACGCGGTGGACACGACCACCAAGGGCTTCGACCTCGTTGCCGATTATTCGACGCGCATCGGCGATCTGGGCAAGCTGGGGCTGACGCTCGCCTTCAACTACAGCAAGACGCACATCACCGATCTGGTCGATACCCCGTCGCAACTGTTCGGCGCCAATGGCGCTTCGCTGCTGGGCGCGGGGTCGGTCTTCTTCGGCGGCGACAAGCAGGGCGAGCTGGAAGTGCTGCAGCCCCATACCAAGCTGGTCGGCTCGCTCAACTGGACCAAGGGCATTTTCGGCCTCAACCTGACCACGAGCCGCTATGGCAAATATACCCAGCGCACGGCGGCGGGCGACGATCGCTATTTCGGCGCCAAGTGGATCACCGACGCCAATGTCAGCGCGAAGGTCACGCGCTTCGCGACCCTGTCTTTCGGCGCCACCAACATCTTCGACGTGCGGCCCGAAACCAACGGGCCGGGCAATCCCCAGACGGGGCAGGGCTATTATGGTCCCTCGCCCTTCAACCCTGCAGGCGGCTATTATTATGGACGGATCGCACTTGATTTCTGACCGCAGGAGCGTGCTCGCCGGCCTTGGCGCGGCCGGCATCGCCGCCCTGGGCCTGACGGCTTGCGGTGCGGGGAAGGGTGGGCGGACAAAGATCGTCCTTGGCGATCAGGTTCATCTGATGCAGGCAAAGTCGGAGGCCGCGGGAGCGCTCAGGGATCTGCCCTACGACATCGAATGGGCGAACTTCGTCGGTGCCGCCCCCCTGCTGGAGGCACTCAACGCCCGCGCGGTCGATACCGCGCCGGCGGGCGACCTGCCGGTGGTGCTCGCCGCGTCCGCCGGGGTGCCGCTGAAGATCATCGCGGCGGGGGTCTCCTCCACCCGCGACATCGGCATCATCGTGCCGCCCGGCTCGCCGATCAGGTCGGTTGTGGCGCTGCGTGGCAAGCGCGTCATCGTCTCCAGCGCGCGGGGCAGCATTTCCCATTATCTGCTGCTGGAGGCGCTGAAGGAGGCGAAGGTCGATCGCAAGGATGTCGATATCGGCTTCATGCTGCCCAATGATGCGGCGGCAGCCTTTGCCGCGGGCCGCATCGAGGCATGGGCGACCTTCGGCACCTATCAGCTGGCGGCGGAGCGGCGCGGCGCGCGGGTGCTGCGCGACGGGCAGGGGATCAACACGGGCTTCACCCTGATCGCCGCCTCGCAGGCCGCGCTCGACGATCCGGCCAAGCGTGCGGCGCTGCGCGACATCATGGCTCGCCAGCGCAAGGCCAGCGAATGGGCACGCGCCCATCCCGCCGCCTATGCCAAGCTGTTCGTCGCCCGCACCGGCGTCGATCCGGCGCTGGGTGCAGCCATCGTGGAGCGGCAGAACCCGCTGCTGGTGCCGGCCGACGCCGCGATCACCGGCCCGCTCCAGCATGTTGTCGATCGCTTCCATGCCGATGGCGAACTGCCCCGCCGGGTGGATGTCGCCGCGCTGGTCGATCCGGGCATCCTGCCTGCATGAGCGGTGCTGACCGGCCGATAAGAAATGCTCATTATTTGGCGCTTTGCCGCGCCCTTAGACTATCCGCAAAGGAGTATCATCATGGCGACCATCCTGAAGGACGCACGGTTCGAACATCCGGGCATCAGCGAAGCGGAATGGAAGGTCCGTGTCGATCTCGCCGCCTTCTATCGGCTTTCGGCGCTCTATGGCTGGGACGATTTCATCTACACCCATATCTCGGCGCGCGTGCCGGGGCCGGACCATCATTTCCTCATCAACCCCTTCGGCCTGATGTTCGACGAGATCACCGCGTCCAGCCTGGTCAAGGTCGATCTTGACGGCAATGTCATCGGCGAAAGCGACTATGGCATCAACTATGCCGGCTATGTGATCCATTCCGCGATCCACGGCGCGCGCGACGATGCCCATTATATCGCGCACTTCCACAGCGCCGACGGCATGGCCGTCTCCGCCCATGCCGAAGGGCTGCTGCCGCTCAACCAGCGCGCGCTCGCCCTCATCCCCCGGCTTTCCTATCATGACTATGAAGGCGTGGCGCTGAACCTCGACGAGCGCGAGCGGCTGGTAGCGGACCTGGGCGATACCAAGGTGATGCTGCTGCGCAATCATGGCACGCTGGCGCTGGGCGCTTCGCCGGGCGAGGCATTCAGCGGCATATATCAGCTGGAAGCGGCATGCAGCGCTCAGGTGCGGTCGCTCAGCATCGGCCGCGAGAATGTGCTGATCGCGCCCGAGGAAGCGCAGGAGGAGGTGCGCCGGCAGATGTCGCGTGAGCGCCAGCCGGGCGAGGGCGCCAAATCCCATTACGACCTCGTCTGGGAAGCCGCGCTCCGCAAGGCGCAACGCCAGGCGCCGGGCTTCGACGCCTGATCTTGCCGCCCGCGCGCCGGCATCGGATCGCGAGGGCATTCAACGTGCAGCACCGCGTGGGTGGCGGCAGCCGCCGCGACCGCGCGCGTCCGTGCGCCACGCGATCAACAGGACGATGATCCATGACCAAACGCCAATTGAAACTCGGCCTCGTGCCCACCGGCGTCGGCGGCCCCGGCGACAGCAACCGCTGGCTGGACACCGACATTCCGGTCGACGCCAGCGTCAACATCGACTGGTATGTCGATGTCGTGCGGCAGGCCGAGGCGGCGAAGTTCGATCTGGTCTTCATCGTCGACAGCCAGTTCATCACAGCCCATTCGCCGCCGCATTACCTCAACCGGCTGGAGCCGCTGACGCTGCTTTCGGCGCTGGCCGTGGCGACGCAGAATATCGGCCTCGTGGGGACGCTCACCACCTCCTACAACGATCCCTTCAACCTTGCGCGCCGCCTTGCCTCGCTCGACCTCATCAGCAAGGGGCGGGCGGGCTGGAACGTCGTGACCAGCGGCGACGCGGGAACGGCCGGCAATTTCAGCCAGGACGCGCATTTCGACTATGACACGCGCTATCGCCGGGCCGAGGAGTTTCTGGAGGTCACGCGCGGCCTGTGGCGCTCCTATGAGGATGGCGCGCTGGTCCGCGACCGGACGACCGGCCAGTTCCTCGATCCCGACAAGCTGCACAGGCTCGACCACAAGGGCGAGTTCTTCTCCGTTGTCGGGCCGCTCAACATCCAGCGTTCGCCGCAGGGCGAGCCGGTGATCTTCCAGGCGGGCGACAGCCATCAGGGTCGCGATCTGGGCGCGACCATCGCCGACGCCATCTTCACCCATGCCGCCACGATCGAGCAGGGGCAGGCCTTCTATGCCGACCTGAAGGGACGGGCGGCGCGGCTCGGCCGGGATCCCGACCAGATCGTCATCCTGCCCGGCTTCACCGTCTATGTGGGCGATACCGACGCGCAGGCGAGGGAGATCGAACAGGCCTATCGCCGCCTCGACCAGAGCTTCGATCAGGCGCTGGCGGAATTCGGGCGCGCCTTTGGCTGGCATGATTTCCGGCAATATGACGTGGACGCCCCCTTTCCGGTGCAGGCGCTCGACCATGCGAAGAACAGCTTCTACACGCAGGCGAAGCGGATCACCGATCTTGCGGTTGCCGAGGGGTTGAGCCTGCGTCAGGCGGTGGAGCGCCAGCGGGCGGGGCGGGGCAGTCCGTTCGTGGGCTCGGCGCAGACCGTCGCCGACGAGATCGAACGCTGGTTCGAAGGGCGCGCGCTCGACGGACTCAACGTCCATCTCGGCCATCCCGAACAGTTCGCGCGCTTCGTCCATGAAGTCGTCCCGATCCTTCAGGAACGGGGGCTGTTCCGGCGCGACTATGAAGCAGCGACGCTGCGCGGCAACCTTGGCCTGGCGATCCCCGACAACCGCCGATTGCCCTCACAGCGTGGGCGCGCGGCCGCCTGAAACCCCGCATCTATGAGCATTAATCGTCCATCCCACGCCAACACTCGTTGGCGCGGGGCTGGGCCGTTGGCCACATGGGAAGCGGACGCGGCACCCAGCGGCAAGGAGAAGACAATGGCGACAATCGCGGCGGATACACTCAAGGCACGCTATGCAGCGCTTCAGGCGGAACGGGAACAGAGCTGGTCTCCGGCGCAACTGGCGGGCAATGCGCGCCAGCGGCAATTGCTGGTCGATCGTTTCGATCCGCTCGCCGTGGTGCAGCCGGGCGATGTCCTGCCGCCGCTGGATCTGGAGGATGTGGAGGGCGGCAGTCTCAGCCTGGATACGCTCACCGCCAATGGTCCGGCGCTCATCATCTTCTTCCGCTTCGCCGGCTGTCCGGCCTGCAACATCGCGTTGCCGCATTATGACCGGGCACTTTATCCCGCGCTGCGCGATCGCGGCATCCCGCTGGTGGCCGTCAGCCCGCAGAGGCCCGATCGCCTGCGCGACATCAAGGATCGCCATGGCCTCGCCCTCACCGTCGCCAGCGACCCGGACAACGGGCTGGCGCACGCGCTGGGGATCAGCTTCGTGCCTGACGATCGCCCCTCGCCGCCGCCGGCCGGCTGGATCGGGGACGTGACCGGCACCGGCAGATGGGAACTGCCGCAGCCCGCCGTGCTGCTGCTCGGCGCCGGCCGGGTGGTGGAGTGGCTGCAGGTCAGCCCCGACTGGCTCGATCGCCCGGAAGCCGAAAATATCCTGGCCAGGATCGGCTGAACCAGCGCCGTTTTTGTCCAGGATCACGCCGGGATGCAGATATCCAGATATCCCTCCCTTGATCCGTCGGCTCGGCCTTAAGCGCGCACGCCCAAACGGCTGAACACCTGCTTGCTGCCCACAGCGGCCTGGGCATGATCCCGCATCATCGCCTCGGCCGCGTCGGGATCGCGCCTCAGGATCGCCTCCACCACAGCGCAATGCGCGCGGTGGGCGGACAGGAGATGGGCATATTCGGATGGCCGGTCGCTCCAGTTCAGCGCGAGGGCCGACGCCGACGCAAAGGGCAGGTGGTTGTTGCGCGCCAGCGCCTGGGCAATGGAGGGATTGCCGCTGGCGGTAATCAGCAGGTCATGGAAGGCGAGATTATAGGCGTAGAAGAGATCGAGATCGCCATCGGCCAGATGCCCTTTTGCGAACAGCGTTTCGCCCCGTGCCAGGCACGCGGCGAAGTCCGCTTCCTCCGCCGGGGAGAGCCCCCGCGTCGCGAGCCTTCTGGCGGCGAGCCCTTCCAGCACGCCGCGCACTTCTATCGCCCCGTGGACATCCGACGCGGTGATGGACCGGGCCGCATAGCCGCGCGCGCCCAGCTTCACGACCAGCCCCTCGATCTCCAGCGCTCGCAAGGCTGTGCGGACCGGCATCCGGGAGACGCCCAGCGCCTGTGCCGTGGCGATTTCGCCGATCCGCTCGCCGGGCTTCAATGCGCCCTCCGCGATCATGCGCCGAAGGGAGATGATGACATGCTGGCCCGGCTTGACCGGCCTGCCAGCCTTATCCTCCGCTGTCGATCGATCGTGCATAGCCTTGCCTTCGGCCTTCGCTGTTGCGCTGTCAAATACAGGTCCGGTCAAATCCCGGCCATCAGGCGCCCGCCAGATCCGTTTCCGGCAAGGCCCGCGCTTCGCCTTGCGCCTCTTCGGCGGCGATGGCACGCTCGATCATCATGCGGGACCGCACGCCGCCCGCGTCGATGTTGAGCTTCAGCAGCCGGCGATCGGGGTAGCGCAGCAGATTGGCCTGCTGTCGCTCCAGCATTTCCAGATCCTCGCTGAAGATCTTGCCCTGTCCTTCGCGGATCGTGTCGGTCAGCGCCCGGTCCTGAACGCTGAAGCGACGCGCCATGCCCCAGAAATAATGATGCGACGTCTCGGTCTCTGGGGTGATGAAATCCACGACGATGCTCGACGCCTTCTCGGCGTCGTCCGCGTCATAGCCACCCCTGCCGGGCAGCGCGACGCCGACCTCGATCATGACATGGCTGGGCAGGCTGAAGCGACAGACCTGCCAGCGGTCGACCGGGCCATCGTCGGGCAACCCCGCGCCGCGCAGCGCCATCTGCCAGAAGGGCGGGGGCGTGACGCCGTCCATGAAGCGGCTGGTGACGACCTGATCCTCCAGCAACTGCGTCTTCACCGGCGCCTCGTCGATCTCCTTCTGGCCGATGCTGCTCGCATGGACATAGGTTTCATGGGTGAGGTCCATCAGATTGTCGATCATCAGGCGGTAGTCGCACTGAATATGATAGCGACCGCCGCCATAGGCCCATGCGTCGCTCTCCGCCCATTCCAGATGATGCAGCGCTGCCGGATCGGCGCGCGCCGGGTCGCCGGGCCACACCCAGACGAAGCCGTAGCGCTCTATCACCGGATAGCGGCGGACAGCGGGAAAGCCGCCGACTCTCTGGCCGGGCATGCCCGCGACCTTGCCGCTGCAGGATACCGCAAGGCCATGATAGCCGCAGACCAGCGCGCCATCCCGCAGGAAGCCCAGCGAAAGCGGCGCGCCGCGATGAGGGCAGAAATCCTCCAGTGCCGCCGGGGCGCCATCAGCATCGCGAAAGACGACCATCTGCCGGCCGCATATCGTGCGACCCAGCGGACGTTCGGCGATCTCGTCAGCGGTACAGGCGACATACCATATGTTCTCGATCCACGTCCGGGAAGGTTGACCGGCATCAGGTCGATTGGAGTCAGGCATGCCCATAGATCGGCTCTCCATATTTATTGGATCCAATATCTCAATTAATGGATCCAATGTCAAATATCACTGTGGCTGCTGCGGGCGTCCGTGCGCCCGCTCTATTGCAAGGGCGGCGCTGCCGCTCGCGAGGGCCATGACGACGGGCGCTTATTTATGTCTCACCAAATGGAACATCGCTTTACATAACGGAACATCTCCCTATTCTCCCGCTACGCCATAAGAGCAACAGGAGGGTGGAATGCGGTTGCAGCAGCGGATGTTCTTCGCGATCGGGGCACTGTCGCTCAGCCTTCCCGCCTTTGCCCAACCGACCGGTTCCACGCCCTTCGATGCCGACTGGCGCTTCACCAGGGGGGATGTGCAGGGCGCTGAACAGGCCGGTTTTGCCGACACCGGCTGGACCAAGGTGGACCTGCCCCATGACTGGGCGATTGCCGGCCCGTTTGACGAACATGCGCCCGCGACAGGCTCCGGCGGCTTCCTGCCGAGCGGTGTCGGCTGGTATCGCAAGCATTTCACGCTGCCGGCGGCTGGCACGGGTACGGACAAGGCAGGCGGGGCCGGCAAGCGCGTCTTCGTCGAGTTCGATGGGGTCATGGAACGCTCCGGCGTGTGGATCAACGGCCATCATGTCGGCCATCGGCCCAGCGGCTATGCGAGCTTCCGCTATGAGATCACCCAGCATCTGAAACCCGCGGGCGCGGAAAATATCCTTGCGGTGCGCTCCGACACCTCCTCCCAGCCTGCGTCGCGCTGGTATGCGGGATCGGGCATCTACCGCCATGTCCGGCTCATCACCCTGGGCGATGTCCATGCCGATGCCTGGGCGACGACCGTGCGGGTGGACAGGCTGGACGATGCCTCCGCCGGGTTCACCGTTGCGAGCAGCATCGCCAACCAGGGCAGCGCGCCCATCGAGGGGCGGATCGAGGCCGTGATCCAGGGGCCGGATGGCCGCGACCTGGCGACCTTCCAGGGCGCGCCGGTCACGTTGCCGTCCGGCCGGGCGACGCCTTTGGCCGTATCGGGCACGCTGGCGAAGCCGCGCCGCTGGGACATTGGCGATCCGGCGCTGCACAGCGCGCTCGTCCGGGTGCGCGGCAAGGATGGCGCCGTCCTCTATGAGGAGCGCGTGCCCTTCGGTATCCGCGACGCACATTTCGAGGCGGCCAGCGGCTTCTGGCTGAACGGGCGGAACATCAAGCTGAAGGGCGTGGCGATCCATGCCGATGGCGGGCCGTTCGGCATAGCGGTGCCGCTTGCCGTCTATGAACGGCGGCTGCGTGGGCTACAGGCGCTGGGCGTAAACGCCATCCGCACCGCGCATCACCCCTTTTCGCCTGAGTTCCTCGACCTGTGCGATCGGCTTGGCCTGATCGTGATGAACGAGGCCTTCGACATGTGGACGGTGGCGAAGAATCCGCAGGATTATCACCTGTTCTTCACCGATTGGTCATCGATCGACGCCCGCGATTTCGTCCGCCGCGACCGCAACCATCCCAGCGTGGTGATCTGGTCGATCGGCAACGAGATCCACGATACCCCTTATCCGCTAGTCGCGCAGTCGATCATCGCGCGGCTGAAGGCGATCTTCCATCAGGAAGATCCCACGCGCCCGGTCACCATGGCGCTCTTCCGCCCCAACACCACGCATGATTATGAGAATGGCACGGCCGACCTGCTGGACATCGTCGGCCAGAATTACCGCGAGACCGAACTGGCGAAGGCGCATGCCGACAAGCCCAGCCGCAAGATCATCGGCACGGAGAACAGCAAGAACCGCGCGAGCTGGCTCGTCGTGCGCGACAACCCGGCTTATGCGGGCATGTTCCTGTGGACCGGGGTGGACTATCTGGGCGAAGCGGACCGTGCGGGGTGGCCCGCGATCAGCAATCCCTCCGGCCTTGTCGACCGGGTCGACGGGGTCAAGCCGATCGGTTGGGAGCGGGCGAGCTGGTGGTCGCAGCAGCCGGTGGTCAAGCTCACCCGGCGCGTGACCGAAGTGATCGACATCAGCGAAATGCCCACCATGGTCGGCATCGCATTGCCGCAGCCCAAGGGGCCGGGCGCGCTCGCCGACTGGACGCCCGAGGCGCTGCAACCACATAAGGAGCATGTCGAGGTCTATGCCAATGCCGATGAGGTCGAGCTGTTCCTCAACGGCCGCTCGCTGGGACGCAAGCCGCGCAATGCCGACGACAGCGCGATCAGCTGGATGGTCGACTTCGCGCCGGGCGAGCTGCGCGCGGTGGGCTATCGCGGGGGCGTGCGCGTGGCGCAGGATGTGTTGCGCACCGCCGGCGCGCCCGCTGCGGTCAGGCTGGTCGCCGAAGCGCCGAAGGTCGGCAGCGGCTTCGACGATGTGGTCGCGGTGCGCGCGGAAGTCGTCGATGCGAAGGGCGTGCTGGTGCCCGGCGCGAGCCCGCTGCTGACGATCGACGTCGCCGGGCCGGGCAGGCTGGCAGCCTTCGACAATGGCAGTGTCACCGATCACACCGCCTTCACCATGGCGCAGCGCGCCGCCGCCGGTGGCAAGGCCGTGGCGTTCGTGCGCGGGAGCGGCGGGATTGGCCCGATCACCGTTACGGTCACCGCACCGGGATTGAAGCCCGGCAAGGTGAGCCTTCAGGCCCTGCGGTAGCGGCCTGTGGTGGGCCTCCCGCGCCCGGCTTGTCCTGCGCTGGCAGCTTGATGCCGCGGCAAAACGATGGTTAAGCATGGGGCATGAAAAGACAGGCTGCCGAGGGCGCGAGCGCGGACATCACCATCAGCGACATCGCGGCCCGTACCGGGGTCTCGATCCGCACCGTATCACGGGTTCTCAACCGCTCGCCGAAGGTCAACGCGGCGACGCGCGAGCGGGTGGAGGCGGTGATTGCTGAACTGGGTTTCCACCCCAGCGCGCGGGCACGGGGGCTGGCGACCGGACGCTCCTACCTGATCGGTATGGTGCATAATGATCGCAACGCGCTGGTGCTCGACACCGTCCAGCGCGGGGCGGTGGGCAAGGCGTCGCGCTGCGGCTATGAACTGGTCGTCCACCCCACGCCGACCGGCAATGACGGGACGGTCGAGGACGTCGTGGACTTCGTGAAGCGCTCCCGCGTCGACGGGCTCCTGGTGCTGCCGCCGGTGTCCGGGGTGGAAGGGCTGGCGGATGTGCTGCAGGCGCTCGCCGTGCCCGCCATCGCCCTGTCTTCCGTGCCGATCGAGGGATTCCCCGCGATGTTGCTGTCGGACGAGCGCGGCGCCGCCGCTGCCGTGGCGCATCACCTGATCGCGCTCGGCCATCGCCGGGTCGCGTTCATCTCCGGCCCGGCCAATGTGCATTCGGCCAGCGAGCGCCGCGCCGGTTTCGTCAAGGCGCTGGCGGAGGCAGGCTGCGGCCTGGTGGGCGAGGCGGAAGGCGATTATGGCTTCGATTCCGGTGTGGCCGCCGCGACGCGCCTGCTCGCGTTGGACCCGGCGCCGAGCGCGATCTTCGCTGCCAATGACGTGATGGCCGCCGGTGTGCTGAAGGCGGCCGCCGCGCGCGGCCTCACGGTGCCGGCGGACCTTTCGGTCGTGGGCTTTGACGGCAGCATCCTGGCGCGAATGTTGACCCCGGCGCTGACCACCGTCCACCGTCCTTTGGGGGAGATGGCGGCGCAGGCGACCGCGTGCCTGATCGACATGATCGAGGGCATTCCGCACGAAACGGAAATGCGGTCCACACTCAGGCTGGTCGAGGCAGAATCGAGCGGCCCCGCACCAGTCTAAGGGGTGGGTTCAGGCCGTCTGGAGCGCGAAACCCGTGGGGTCGATCAACGCGGCATGGGCCGTTTCGACCGCCGCCGTGAAGCGCGGATCGCCGCCAAGCTCGCCGAAAATCTCCGGCATGGCGATGATGGCGCGCCAGTCGCCACCACGAGCGATCAGCCGGTCCGCCAGCGGATCGGTGATCGACGCGCCCCGTTCCGCCGCGCCCGCGATGAAGCGCAGCCATGCCGCAATCGGCACCGCCAGTCGCGCGATCGGTCGTCCGTCGCGCAGCGCGTCCCGGATGGTGTCGAGCAGGCGATAGGGCAGCTTCTGGGAGCCGTCCCATGCGATCTGGGCGAGGCGATGCTCGATCGCCGGATTGGCGAAACGCCGCAGGATCGCATCGACATAGCCGTTGAGATCGAGGTCGGCGGGCGGCGTGAGCGAGGGGGCGATATCCTGACGCATCAACATGGCGACGAAGTCCGCCAACCGGCTGTCGCGCATCGCCTGCGCCACGCTCTCATGTCCTAGCGCGAGGCCCAGATAGGCGAGCGTCGAATGCGCGCCGTTCAGCAGCCGCAGCTTCGCCGCCTCATAGGGGCGCACGTCGCGCGCGAAGGTGACGCCGGCCAGTTCCAGCGCCGGGCGCTCGCCGGCGAAATCATCCTCTATCACCCATTGGGTGAAGCGTTCCCGCTGGATCGGCCAGGCGTCCTCCATTCCGAGCGTCGCGCGGACGCGGGCTCGCAGTGCATCGTCGGTCGCCGGCGTGATCGAATCGACCATCGCGCACGGAAAGCGGACCTCGTCGGCGATGAAGCGCGCGGTCTCGCCGTCCCGCTGCGAGGCGAAAGCCTGCACCGCCGCCGCAAGTTTCCGGCCATTGTTGGCCAGATTGTCGCAGGACAGCACGGTCAGGCCGGGCAGGCCCAAGCGCCGCCGCTCCGCCATCCCCGCGACGATCCATCCGATCAGCGATTTGGGAACGCCATCGGTGCAGACGTCATGCTGGATTGCGGGATGGTTGAAATCCAGCGCCCCGTCGGCGCCCAGGCAATAGCCTTTCTCCGTCACCGTGGACGAAATGATCCGCGTGTCCGGGCTGGCCAGCGCCGAGAGGATGGCTGCGGGCGCCTGCGTCGTGATGCCGCCGCCGATTGCGCCGATCACGCGGGTTTCGGGCTCCTCGTCCAGCAGCGCCAGCGTGTAGAGCCCGTCCTGCGGATTGAGCGCTTCGGCCACCGAGGGCGAGTTCAGGCTGACGCCGGTGATGCCCCAGCGCGGATCCTGCGCCAGCAGCGTGTCGAAGGCGGCTGCCTGATGCGCGCGATGGAAGGCGCCGGGGCCGAAATGCACGACGCCGCGCTGCATCGCGCCGCGATCATAGGCCGGGCGTCCGACATTGGCGGGCAATGCCTGCACTGTCGCATTGGACAGGCGGCTCATGCGGCCACCAGCGCTGGCGCGGCCTGATCGAGCCGATAGGCGCGGCGGACAAGGCCGACCGTCAGTTCCTGCGCCAGTTCGGCCGCCTCCCAGTCCTCCAGCCGATGCTCGGCGACGAGCCGCGCCAGGAAGGCGCAATCCACCCGCCGCGCGACGTCATGCCGCGCGGGGATCGACAGGAAGGCGCGGGTGTCGTCGTTGAAGCCGACGGTGTTGTAGAAGCCGGCCGACTCCGTCGTCATCTCGCGGAAGCGGCGCATCCCCTCCGGGCTGTCATGGAACCACCATGCCGGGCCAAGGCGCAGGCAGGGATAATGCCCCGCCAGCGGCGCCAGTTCGCGGGCATAGGTGGATTCGTCGAGCGTGAAGAGGATGACGGTCAGGTCCGGCTCATTGCCCACGACATCCAGCATTGGCTTGAGCGCGGAGACATAGTCGGTGCGGGAGGGGATGTCGGCGCCCTTGTCGCGGCCATGGCTGTCGAACAACCGGGCATTGTGGTTGCGCACCGCGCCGGGGTGGATCTGCATGGTCATGCCGTCCTCGACGCTCATCTTCGCCATTTCGGTGAGCATCTGCGCGCGGAACAACTCGGCATCCGCCGCGTCGGCCTTGCCGGCCATCACGCGGGAGAACAGCGCTTCGCACTCCACCGTCGAAAGATTGGCTGTGCGTGCGCTGGCAAAGCCATGGTCGGTCGCGGTCGCGCCCGCCGCGCGGAAATGGGCGCGGCGACGGCGATGCGCGGCAAGATAGCCCCGCCAGCTTTCCACGTCCTCGCCGGTCAGCCCTGCGAAGCGGGCCAGCGCGCCGCGAAATTCCTCATGCTCGGGGTCGATCACCGAATCCGGGCGATAGGTGGTGACGACGCGGCCCTGCCAGCCGGAGCGGCGGATCGCCGCATGATGGGCCAGGTCGTCGTCCGCGCCCTCGGTCGTCGCCAGCAATTCGATGTTGAACCGCTCGAACAGCGCGCGGGGGCGGAAGGCGGCCGTCGTCAGCGCCTCGCCGATATGATCGAAATAGACGTCCGCGCTCGCCGCCTCCAGCGCCACCTCGATGCCGAACACCTGCGAAAACACATGGTCCAGCCACATGCGGGAGGGGGTGCCGCGAAACAGATGATAATGGGCGGCGAACAGGCGCCATGCCTCGCGCGGGTCGGTCGCGGGCACGCCGCCGCGATGGGGGACGCCCAGCGGATCCAGCGCTACGCCCTGCGAATAGAGCATGCGGAAGATATAATGGTCCGGCGCGAGCAGCAGTTCGGTCGCATTCGCCCATGGCGCGTCGGTCGCGAACCATGCCGGATCGGTATGGCCGTGCGGGCTGATGATCGGCAGCGCCTTCACCTGATCGTAAAGCGCCCGCGCAATGTCGCGGGTGGTGGGGTCGGCGGGCAGCAGGCGATCGGGGTGCAGGGATATGGGGCGCATCGGAACTCTCCTCACCCATGCCAAGTACCGCCTTGTGCTACCGCTGGCAATGACGTATTTCCGGGCTTATGGAAACGATCAACCCGCAGCCTGAGCCGCAGGCCAATGCCGGCGCGCCGATGGCCCTGAGGGTCGCGGCCGAGGATAATGTGGCGGTTGCGCTGGCACCGCTCGATGCGCAGGTGATGGTGCAGGTTGGCGATCTCGTCATCCGTCTTCGCGATGCGATCCCCGCCGGGCACAAGTTCGCGCTGGAGGCCATCGCCGAGGGCGCGCAGGTGCTGCGCTATCGGGCGCCGATCGGGCGCGCCACGCGGGCGATCGCGCCGGGCGAGCATGTGCACAGCCATAATGTCGACACCGCCCTGTCGGGTGAACTGGACTATCGCTTCGTTGGCCCCGCCGAGCGGCGGCGCGCATCGGGCGGCGAGGCGCCCGGATTTCAGGGCTATGTCCGCGCCGATGGCAGTGTCGGTACGCGCAACGAGCTGTGGATCCTGCCGACCGTCGGCTGCGTGGGGCGGCTTGGCGAGCGCCTGGCGGTGGCGGGGGAGGTGATCTCGGCCGGCCGTATCGACGGCGTCCACGCCTTCAACCATCCCTTCGGCTGTTCGCAACTCGGCGCGGATCTGGACGGCACGGCGGCGATCCTCGCTTCACTGGCGATAAACCCCAATGCCGGCGCCGTGCTGCTGCTGGGGCTTGGCTGCGAATCCAACCAGCTTGACCTGCTGTTGCAGCGGATTCCGGCGGAGCGGCGCGCGCGCCTCCGGGTGCTGCGGGCGCAGGATGCGCAGGACGAGTTCGCCCATGGCAAGGCGCTGATCGCCGAACTGGTCGACATCATGGCGGATGACCGGCGGGAGCCCGTGCCGCTCTCGGCGCTGCGGCTGGGCGTCAAATGCGGCGGGTCGGACGCCATGAGCGGGCTCACAGCCAACCCCCTGATCGGACGCATGGCGGACGCGGTGACGGAGGCGGGCGGCACCGCAATCCTTACCGAAATCCCCGAGATGTTCGGGGCGGAGGGCCTGCTGCTCGCCCGCGCCGAGAGCCGCGAGGTGTTCGACCGGCTGGGCCAAGTGGTCAACCGCTTCAAGCGCTACTTCCTCGACCATGGCGAGCCGGTGTCGGAAAACCCCAGCCCCGGCAACATCGCCGGCGGCATCACCACGCTGGAGGAAAAGTCGCTGGGCGCGGTGCAGAAGGGCGGCGTGGCGACGGTGGCGGATGTGCTGGACTATGGCGACAGGGTGCGGGGCAGCGGGCTGACCATACTGGAGGCGCCCGGCAATGACGCGGTTTCCACCACCGCGCTCGCGGCGGCTGGCGCCACCATGACGCTGTTCTCCACCGGCCGGGGCACGCCGCTCGGCAGCCCGGTGCCCACGGTGAAGATCGCCTCCAACCACAGGCTGGCGCAGGGCAAGCCCGGCTGGATCGATTTCGACGCGGGCTGCGTGCTGGACGACGGGCTGGACGACGCGGCAGACCTGCTGCTCGCCCGCATCATCGCCATCGCGAGCGGCGAGCCGACCCGCAACGAAACGAACGAGGAACGCGCGATCGGAATCTGGAAGCGGGGCGTTACGCTGTAGCTTCGTAGCTTCGCAGGGGCGTAGCGTGCCTTTGGCGGCGGCGATCAGCCTGTTGCGCCATGCCAGCCTGCGCCGTCATGACAAGAGAACGACGGCTTCCTCCTACTCCGCCGCGACCGCATCCTTGCCCGTCAGCCAGCGATCCAGTTCCGCCGGGTTCAGCGGCTTCTGCAGGATGGGGATATGGCGGCACCGGGCACGGTCGGTCATGTCCGCGCTGCGGTCCGCCGTCACCAGCGCGACGGGGAGGCCGGGCCGCGCGTCTCGCAGGCGGTCGATAAGGGCGATGCCGTCCATCCGGTCGCCGCGCGGGCCTTCGCCCAGGTGGAAATCCACCAACGCGCCGTCGATCGGGCCGCGATGGGCGAGTGCATCCTCCGGCGTCGCGCAGGTCACGCAATGATGGCCCGATGCGGCGAGCAACGCCGCCATCGCCTCGCCGATCGCCGGATCATCGTCCACCGCCAGCAGGGTGCGCCCCGGCGTGCCCCCGGCCGCTGTGGATGCAGCGAGGGCGGGCGCCGGGCCATCTGCCGGGACAGGCTCCATCATGGCCGGCAGGATCAGCGTGAAGCGGCTGCCTTGCCCCGGAACGGAGACCAGATCCACCCGCCCGCCGGTCAACGCGGCGGAGCGTTCGACGATGGCGAGGCCAAGGCCGATGCCCGGTTCATGCGCGGTCTCCAGTCGTTCGAACTCGCGGAAGATCGCCGCCTGCTTGTCCTGCGGGATGCCGATGCCGCTGTCATAGACCTCGATCCGCAGCATCCCGCGATGCCGCCGGACGCCCATCAACACCCCGCCGCGCTGGGTGTAGCGAATGGCGTTGGAGAGGAAATTCTGCAGGATAGAGCGCAGCAGGGTCGGGTCGGCATGGACGGCGCCGGTGCCAGCCCCCACCCGCAGGGACAGGCCGCGCTCGGCTGCCAGCGGCTCAAGGCTCTCGGCCACCTCGGCGAGCAGGGGGCGCACCGCCACCGGCCGGGGATGCGGCACGACGCCGCCGGCATCCATCTTCGAAATGTCGAGCAGCGCACGCAGCAGGTCGTTCGCGGCCTCGATGGAGCGGTCTATGCGGCCCAGCATCGGCCGGTTCTCCTCCGGCAGCTTGCGCCGCAACGCCTCTGAAAAGAGGCGCGCGGCGTGCAGCGGCTGCAACAGGTCATGGCTGGCGGCGGCGAGGAAGCGGGTCTTTTCCGCCGTCGCCCGCGCCAGTTTCGCATTGGCGTCGGAAAGTTCGGCGGTGCGCTCCTCCACCCGACGTTCCAGCTCGGCGCGGGCCAGCTCGATGCCGGCCAGCGCCTCCGCCTCGGCCGTGATGTCGGTAAAGCACATGACATAGCCGCCATCGGGCATCGGCCCGCCCACGGTCTTGATGACGCGCCCGTCCATCCGGCGCCGCTCGAAGCCATGCTGGCGCCCCTCGCGCATATGGCCCAGCCGCTTGGCGACATGCTGCTCCACCCCGCCCGGCCCGCATTCGCCGCGCTCGGCATTGAAGCGGATGAGGTCGGACACCGGCGCGCCCACGCGCACCATGCCGGCGGGATAGCCGAACAGCTCCAGATAGCGGCTGTTCCAGGCGATCAGGCGCAGATTCCGGTCGATCACGCTCACGCCATGGCCGATATTCTCCAGCGTCGCGGCGAGCAGCCCGCGCGAGAAGCGCAGGCTCTGCCCCGATGCGTCGAGCAGCTGGGTGATGTCATCGACGCCCAGCCCCTCGCCGGAGAGGGCCGATGCCATGATCGCGCGGGCGGAGGAGGCGCCGACGACGCTCGCCACCATCCGCTCGGCGGCGCGGGCGCTGCTGCGATCGACGGGCGCGGCGCGGTCCATGCCCGGCCCCAGCGGATCGCCGAGGGCAAGGGGGCCGACGAAGCGCTCGACCATGTCGGCCAGCGCGCCCAGATCGGCGATCGGCGCGATGCCGCGCGGGCGGCTGAGGTGGATGTGGAAATCCGCGCGCCTCACCCGCCGCGACCACACGATGGCGAAGACCAGCAGGTTGCCGCCCAGGCTCCACAGCGCGCCATGGGTGATGAGGCTGAGCCCCTTCACGCCCAGCAGCGCGCGCGGGTCGATCAGCGATCCGGCCAGGCTCTGGGGCAGGATGCCGGCGCCGATGCCGGGCAGGAACAGCGTGTAGAGCCACAGCAGCAGGCCGGTGGTCAGCCCGGCCTTGGCCGCCATCGCGTCATTGTCTCCGCGCAGCACGGCGATCACCAGAACCGGGGCATATTGGGCCATGGCGACAAAGGCGATGAGGCCCATGGAGGCGAGCTGCGCCTGCGCCGGGATGAGCAGCGCATAGGTTGCGCCGCCCGCCAGCAGCAGCAGGATCGCGGCCCGGCGGACATTGAGCAGGATGCCGCCCAGGTTGGTGTCTTCCGACTGGCGGCGCAGCAGCAGCGGCGCGATCAGGTCGTTGGAGACCATGGTGGAAAGCGCGATCGCTTCCGTCACCACCATCGCCACTGCCGCCGACAGGCCGCCCAGGAACACGATGGTCGCAAGCCCCTGCATGCCGAAGGCGCGGGGCAGCGCGAGGATGAAGAAATCCGGCCGGGCGCTGCCATCCAGCAATGTCAGGCCCGCCAGCGTGATCGGCACGACCGCTAGCACCGTCAGCAGCAGGTAGACGAAGAAGGGCCAGCGTGCCCGCACGATGTCGCTGGCGTCGCGCGCTTCCATGACGCCGATGTAGAACTGGCGCGGCAGGCACAGGATGGCCATGGTTGCGAGCGCCGTCACCACCGGAAAGTCGATGCGGAAGGTCTCCATCGCGAAATGCGCGCCAAGCTGGTCGAGGCCATAGGCACGCTGCGGCGCGGGCACATGCAGGAACAGCCATGTCGCAAATGCCGCCACCGCGCCGAGCGCCAGCAGCTTGATGATCGATTCGGCCGCAACGGCAAACAGCACGGCCTCGTTGCGGGCCGCCACTTCATAGCGCCGCGTGCCGAACAATATGGCGAACAGCGCCAGCGCGGCTGCGGCACACATTATGGGCACGGCGATCGACTGGGTGCCGGTGACGATGGCGTAGCTCATCCCCACCGATCGCAGCTGCAGCGCGATATAGGGGATGGTGCCGAAGAGCGCGAGCAGCGTCACCAGCGCCGCCACCCCCCGGCTGGAACCGAAGCGCGCGCCGATGAAATCGGAGATCGAGGTCGCCCCCTGTGCATGGACGGCGGCGACCATGCGCCGCAGAAAGGGCGCGCCGAGCAGCAACAGCAGCATCGGCCCCAGATAGATGGGCAGGTAGTTCCACCCTTCCGATACCGCCGTGCCGACCGCGCCGAAATAGGTCCAGCTGGTGCAATAGACCGAAAGGCCAAGCGCATAGGCCGGCAGCCGCCAGCGCGAACGCTGCAGCCGGTCGCGCCGGCGATGTGCCCAGCCCGCGCCCAGGAACATCGCGGCGGCATAGACGATGGCGATGACGAAGGGGGTGGGGATCATCGGTCTTGCGGCATCCGTTATGTTGCCCGGCGGCGGCGAGGGACTTCGCCGCACAGGCCTTCCGCCGGGACATTAGCGGCAGGCACGGTATTTCGCAAAATTCGGCCCCATGGGCGGCCTGTGCGAGCGTATCTTGCGGCTCTCAAACTTTTCCTACCCCCCGATCAACTCATTCTGGGTTGCGACGGGACGCCGCGATGGGCATTTGCCGCAACATGGAAAAGACCGCCATCGGAACCGTCTATCTCGTGGGCGCCGGCCCGGGAGACCCGGACCTGTTGACGCTGCGCGCCGCGCGGCTGATCGGCGCTGCCCGCCTGATCGTGCATGATGGCTTGGTCGACGACGCGATCCTGGCGCTCGCGCCTGCCGACGCCCGCCTGATTTCCGTGGCCAAGAGCCGCAGCCGCCATTCCATGCCGCAGGAAGAGATCAACGCCCTGCTGGTGCGAGAGGCGCTGGCCGGCATGGAGGTCATTCGCCTGAAGGGCGGCGATCCTTTCATCTTCGGTCGCGGCGGCGAGGAGGCAGAGGCCTGCCGCGCCGCCGGCGTGCCGGTGCAGGTCGTGCCGGGCATCAGCGCGGCGACGGGCTGCGCGGCCGAGGCGATGCTGCCGCTCACCCACCGCGATGCCGCCAGCGCCGTCACCTTCGTCGCGGGCCAGTGCAAGGGGCTGTCCGAACAGGATTGGTCCGGGCTGGCGGGTGTAGGCCGCACGCTCGTTATCTACATGGGGGTCGCGACGGCCACCGCCATCGCCGACAAGCTGATCGCCGACGGCGTGTCTCCGGCCACGCCGGTCGCGGTGCTGGAAAAGGGCACCCGGCGCGACAGCCGGGCGCTGCGCACGCTGCTCACCGATCTGGGCGACATGATCGTGCGCGAGCAGGTGAAGAGCCCGGCGCTGATCGTGGTCGGCGACGTGGCGACGCGCGGCGACGCGGAAGACAAGCTGGCCGGTTGGGCCAAGCAGACGGAGATGTTTTCGTGAAGATACTGACGGGCAATGACCTTGCCAGCGGCGATGTGATCTGGTGGGCCGGCGATGGCTGGTCGCGGTTCGTGACCGAAGCCGTGGACGTGGGCGAGAAGGGCGAGGACATCGCCCGCCGCGAGGATGCCGCGCTCCGGGTCGTCGCCCCCTATGTGATCGAGGCGACCCTGACCGAGGAAGGCCCCCGCCCCGCGCATATCAAGGACCGCATCCGGGCGCTTGGCCCCACGGTGCGCCCCGACCTGACTTTGAAGGCCGACGCCGATGTCGGCAAATGGGTGATCTGACATGTACCGCTACGACCAGTACGACCAGTCCATCGTCGACGCCCGTGTCGAGGAGTTTCGCGACCAGACGCAGCGCCGCCTGTCCGGCGCGCTGACCGAGGACCAGTTCAAGCCGCTGCGGCTGATGAACGGCCTCTATCTGCAGCTGCACGCCTATATGCTGCGCGTCGCCATCCCCTATGGCACGCTGTCCGCGCCGCAGATGCGGATGCTGGGCCATATCGCGCGCAAATATGACAAGGGCTACGGCCATTTCACCACGCGGCAGAACCTGCAGTATAACTGGATCAAGCTGGAAGACGCGCCGGACATCCTCGCCGAGCTGGCGACGGTGGAGATGCATGCCATCCAGACCAGCGGCAACTGCATCCGCAACATCAGCTCCGACCAATATGCCGGCGTCGCCGCCGACGAGGTGAGCGATCCGCGCCCCTGGGCGGAGCTGCTGCGCCAGTGGTCGACCTTCCACCCGGAATTCACCTATCTGCCGCGCAAGTTCAAGATCGCCGTGATCGCGGCGGACGAGGATCGCGCGGCGATGCGCCTGCACGACATCGGCATCCAGCTGGTGCGGCAGGACGGCGTCATCGGTGCCCGCGTCTATGCCGGCGGCGGCATGGGCCGCACGCCGATGATCGCGCCGGAAATCAGGCATTTCGTGACCGAGGACGAGATCGTCTCCTATCTCGAAGCCTGCCTGCGCGTGTATAATCGCCATGGCCGCCGCGACAACAAGTACAAGGCGCGCATCAAGATCCTGGTCCACGAACTGGGCGTCGACGAATATCGCCGCCAGGTGGAGGAAGAATTCGCCCAGATGAAGACGCTGGGCCTCAACCCGCCCACGGAAGAGCTGGACCGCATCCGCAGCTTCTTTGCCGACCCCGCCTATGAAAGCGGGCTGGGCGACGAGATCGACCGGTCCGACCCGGATTTTGCGCTGTGGCTCGATCGCAATGTCGCGACCCACAAGCAGCCCGGCTATGCGATCGTCAACATCAGCCTGAAGCCGATCGGCGGCATTGCCGGCGATGCCTCGGCCGACCAGATCGACCTCGTCGCCGATCTGGCCGAGCGCCACGGCTTTGGCGAGATCCGCGTGACCCACACCCAGAACCTGGTGCTGCCGGACGTCAAGAAGGCTGACCTCTACACGCTGTGGCGGACCCTGCACGAAGCGGGCCTGGGCGAGGCCAATCTGGACCTCATCACCGACATGATCGCCTGTCCCGGCCTCGATTATTGCGCGCTCGCCAATGCGCGCTCGATCCCCGTCGCGCAGAAAATCTCGACCCGCTTCGCCGCGCGCCAGCGTGATCTCGGCGAGCTGAAGCTCAAGATCTCCGGCTGCATCAATGCCTGCGGCCACCATCATGCCGGCCATATCGGCATCCTGGGCGTCGACCGCAAAGGCACGGAGAATTTCCAGCTGCTGCTGGGCGGATCGGCCGGTGAGGATACCAGCCTGGGCCAGATCACCGGCCCCGGCTTCAGCGAGGATGGTGTCGTCGACGCGATCGAGAAGGTGACGGACCTTTACCTTGCCAACCGCACCGAGGGCGAACGCTTCCTCGACACCTATCGCCGGCTCGGCATGAAGCCCTTCAAGGATGCGATCTATGGCTGATGTCTTTTCCTTCCGTTCCGACGCCCCCGCGCAGGAACCCACGGTCACGGTCGAATCCTTCACCGGCCAGTCCAATGCCACCGCCGTCCGGGTCGAACCGGGCGAGGATGTGCGCGAGCTGTTGCCCTATCTGGACCGCATCGCGCTGGTGGAGGTGAACTTCCCGGTCTTTGGCGACGGGCGCGGCTATTCGGTGGCGCGGATCCTGCGGGAGGCGGGCTACCAGGGCGAATTGCGCGCCGTCGGCGATGTGCTGCTCGACCAACTCGTGGCCATGCGCCGCTGCGGGTTCGACAGCTTCCACCCCGACAAGCCGATCGACGACGCCGCCACGAAGCGCGCCTTCGAACGCTATGACGACGTCTATCAGAAAACGGTGGATGGCCGTTCGCCCATATGGGCACGGCGCCACCCGGAGAGTATGAATGGCTGAAGCCGCACGTATCATCGATGTCATCGACAGCCGCCCCGCCTTCGTTCAGGCGGATGCGGATGCGCTCAATGCCCGGTTCGAGGGTGTCGAGACGCTGCCGATGCTCCGCGCGCTCTTTTCGGAAGGGCGGCTGGGCCATGTGGCGGTCGTCTCCTCCTTCGGCACCGAAAGCGCGGTGCTGCTGCACCTGATCGCGCAGGCGGACAAGAGCGTGCCGGTGATCTTCGTCGATACGCTCAAGATGTTCCCTGAGACGCTCGCCTATCGGGAGACGCTGATCGACACGCTGGGCTTTACCGACAGCCGCGCGGTGACGCCGGACGCCGCCATGCTGGCGAAGAAGGACGAAACCGGCCTGCGCTGGTCCTATGACCCGGACGGTTGCTGCGCCATTCGCAAGGTGGAGCCGCTGGCCCGCGCCAAAAACGGACTGGATGCATGGATTTCGGGGCGCAAGGCGTTCCAGTCCGTCACCCGTCAGAACATCCCCCGCTTCGAGATCGAGGACGGGCGCCTGAAGATCAATCCTCTGGGCGACTGGACCAAGGCCGATCTGGAGGCCTATTTCGAGGCGCACGACCTGCCCCGCCATCCGCTGGAGGCCGAAGGCTATCTGTCGATCGGCTGCGAGCCCTGCACGTCCAAGGTGCAGCCGGGCGAAGACCCGCGCGCGGGCCGCTGGCGCGGATGGGACAAGGTGGAATGCGGCATCCACGGCGTCACCCCGCTGGCCGACCCAAACGATCCGGCGAACGAACCGGTCTTCTGAGGGATACGCCCGGAACCGTGCTCGTCGTCCATTGCCATGGGTGATGGGCGGACGTTCATGGGCTCAGGGCGCCTTAATATTGTACCGTCAGCAGATGGGCCTCCTCATGCTGGCGGTATTTCTCCGCCAGCGGTGCCGTGACCGCGCTCAGGTCATGTACTGTGGCCTTCACCCGTTCCTGGATGGGTAGTGCGAAGTTCACCAGCTTCGATCGATTGATTTCGAGCACATCTGGGGACACCGCATAGCCGTCGAGAATTTCGATCTCGCGCGTCAGCATCTCGTCATGCCCGTCAATCTCGCGCTCGATCGCGCCGAGCTGCCGCCACAGGCCGACATCCTTCACCTTCGCCTCAGAGCGCGTGAATTTCAGAAGCTCGCGCGCCGTCTGCAACCGCTCCATCGCGTCGATCACCGGGCGCTTGCGCTCGCTGACCGGCTGATCGGGCGCGGGGACCGCCTTGAGCTGTTCCAGGCTGGTATCGAGTTCGCGCAAGGCGCCTTCGATCAAGCGCAGGTCCGCGCGCGCGGAAGCCTTGCGCTTCCAGCTGTCCACATAGATGGCGCCAGCCACCGCGACGACCACGCCCACCAGATTCCCGGCGGCGGAAAACCAGTCGCCCACGTCAATTCCGTCCGTCACATGCATCCCCGTACTGCCGAAATTCATCACTTTTGCAGATCGTCGTCCGCGATCCTCGTCGTGATGGCATTATAGGAATGGAGAAGCCCCGAGCGCGACATGGCTCGAAAGAATACGACGACTGGCTGGCCGGTAATGGCAGCCCTTTCGCAACGATCCTACCGCACGATCCAGTGCGGGCGGATATTGCCATTCCACGGGTCGACCGGCGGCGCGTCGGCGACTGGCTGCTGCACGGGCCTTGAGGGGGCAGCGTCGCGGGCGCTGAGCGCCACACCGGCATCATAGCGCAAGGTCTTGAGCGGCTGCGCGGTTTGCAGGCGTGGGGCAGTTTGCGGGCGTGGGGCGGGTTGCGGACGGGCGACGGATTGCGGGCGCGGCGCGACCTGAGGAGCCGGTTCGGCCATGGCCACCTCTCGCCGGTCCGTGTCCCTCTCGACGATCTGCGTGCCGCGCGGCATCAGCGGCGCATCGGGCACCGGCGTAAAGGCTGGACCGCCCGGTATGGCACGATAGACGCCGTCATCTACCTCCAGATAATAGACCGTGCCGTCGACCCGGTCGGTCATGCTGACACGCGTGCCCAGCGCCGTCTCGCCGAACAGCCGCCGTGCAAAGGCATAGGGCAGCCGGATGCAGCCATGCGAGGCCGGGCGGCCCGGATTCTCGCCGGCATGCAGCGCGATCCCGCCCCAGGTCAGCCGCTGCATGAAAGGCATGGGCGCGTTGCTGTAGAGGTTGGAGCGATGCCACTGGCGTTTCTGCAGCACGGTAAAATTGCCCGTGGGCGTGCGGTGCCCCGCCATGCCGGTCGAGACGGTGGACACCGCCACCAGCCTGCCGCCGCGATAGACGTAGAGCCGCTGCTCGGCGATGCTGACATGGAGCGAAATCTCGCCGCTGGAAACCAGCCGCTCGTCCCACAGATATTCGCCCGGCTTCAGGCTTCGTGATGCCTGCCGCAGCTGCGCTTCGCCGGCGCCGGATGCCACCATATCCTCAGCGCGGGACACGGACGGGGCACTTGCACCCAGAAGCAGGGCAAGGAGGATGAAGCGGCGGCATGACGTCATGCCAAAGGGCTTGCCGATGCGTTACCGGCCGCACAAGCCTGCAGGGAGGCGCGATAACACCGAAACGGTGTTAATTTGGGACAAGTCGCATGCTGGGTGCGGCGGGATGCCGGCGCCGGCCCCGCCTGTTAACCCGCCATTTACATCACGCTATTCCAGATCTTCCAGATAGCTGCCCTCGGCAAGGTCGGAGAAGCGCGTGATCTTGGCGTCGAACTTCATGCGGATGCGGCCGGTGGAGCCATGGCGCTGCTTCGCGACGATCACCTCGGCAAGGCCGTAGATCCGGTCCATATTGTCCTTCCAGGCGGCATAGGCGGCTTCGTCCTCGACCTTCGGCTCCTTCGCCGCCTCGTAATAATCCTCGCGGAACACGAACCAGACCATGTCCGCGTCCTGCTCGATCGAGCCCGATTCACGAAGGTCGGAAAGCTGCGGCCGCTTGTCCTCGCGCTGTTCCACCGCACGGCTCAGCTGGGACAGGGCCAGCACCGGCACATGCAGTTCCTTCGCCAGCGTCTTGAGACCACGGGAAATCTCCGAAATCTCGTTCACGCGATTGTCATTGCCCTTGCCGGTGCCCTGCAGCAGCTGGAGATAGTCGACAACGATGAAGCCGATGTCGTGCCGGCGCTTGAGGCGCCGCGCGCGGGTGCGCAGCGCGGCGATGGTCAGGCCCGGCGTATCGTCGATGAACAGGGGAAGCTCCTGCAGGTCGCGGGCGGCGCGCGACAGGTTCTGGAAGTCCTCCCGGCTGATCTTGCCCATGCGCAGCGATTCGCCGCTGATCCCGGACTGTTCGGCGAGGACGCGGGTTGCCAATTGGTCCGCCGACATTTCGAGGCTGAAGAAGGCGGTCTTCGCGCCCAGGTTCTTCTCCGGCGGAATGCCCGCGATATTGTCCCGCACCCAGCGCGAGGCGGCATTATAGGCGATGTTGGTCGCCAGCGAGGTCTTGCCCATGCCCGGACGGCCGGCAAGGATCATAAGGTCGGAATTGTGAAGACCGCCGATCTTCGCGTTCAGGCTGTTGATGCCGGTGGTGATGCCCGACACATGGCCGCCGCTGTTGAGCGCGCGCTCGGCAACCTGTACCGCCATGGTCGAGGCGGCCAGGAAGCTCTTGACGGACCCGGTTTCGCCTTCGCCTTCCGACACCTTGTAGAGCGCGACTTCCGCCGCCTCGATCTGCTCGCGCGGATTGACATCCTCGCTGGTGTCGAGCGCGCTTTCCACCAGTTCCCGGCCGACCTGAACCAGTTCACGCAGCAGGGCGAGATCATAGATCTGCGTCGCGAAGTCGCGCGCGCCGATCAGCGCGGCATTATTGCCGGTCAGCTGTACTAGATATGCGGGGCCGCCCAGTTCCTTGATGGCCGGGTCCTGCTCCATCATCGGCTTCAATGTCACCGGATTGGCGACCATGTTCCGGTCCAGCAGCTTCAGGATCGCGTCATAGATGCGCCCGTGCAGCGGCTCGAAGAAATGCTCGGCGCGCAGTTTCAGCTGCACGTCCTCAGCGATTCGATTGTCGATCATCAGCGCGCCCAGCAGCGCGGCTTCCGCCTCGACATTGCGAGGCAGTTCGGTCGGCGCCTGGTCGGGCGCGGGGGCAATCATCATGAGTTCGGCCATCCCCCATAATGCGCGCGGGGCAGGGGACAGCGCAAGCGGCAAGGCGAAGAGAGGCGCACGCGGCTGTGGATAAGCCGTCATGACGACGCATCCGACCCCCGCTAGCGCTTGATCTTTGCGCGCAGGCAACGCAGTGACTGATGCGAACCATGGCTGACCCGCGCATCATAGACATCGAGCTGGATGAGAAAACGATCATCCGGCGCAATGCCGATATCGAGCAGGAGCGGCGCGTCGCCATGCTGGACCTGCTGGAAGAGAATTATTTCCGGCCCGAACGCCATCATGAAGACGGTTATGCCGGCCCCTATCGCGTGCGGCTGAGCGTCGAGGACGGCCGGCTGATGATCGAGATTTCCCGGCAGGACGGCAGCTTCCTGGAGGGAATCATCCTGGGGCTTGGCCGTTTTCATCGCCCGATCCGCGAATATTTCGCGATCTGCGACAGCTATTACCAGGCCATCCGCTCCTCGACCCCGCAGCAGATCGAGACCGTCGACATGGCCCGGCGCGGCATCCACAATGATGCGGCGGAGATCCTGAAGGAACGGCTGCAGGGCAAGATCGACGTCGATTTCGATACCGCCCGCCGGCTCTTCACATTGCTGTGCGTGCTGCACATCAAGGCATGAGCCCGTACAAACATTATGGCCGGCGTGGTGCCGGGACACAGATCTTGCGTCTTGCGCTTCCCGTGGCGGTGCTTGGCGTCGCACTGCTGGCCGCGTGGATCTATGCCGGTTACTGGGCGCCCTCGCGGGAGATATATCCGGTCCAGGGAATTTCGGTCAGCGTCGCGAGCGGCCAGATTGAATGGGGGACGGTACGGGTGCGGGCGACGGACTTCGCCTATGTCCGCGCCTCCACCGGCGCCGAGCGGCGCGATCCGGCCTTCGCGGCCAACTGGGCGGGCGCGCGGGCGGCGGGGCTGCGCTATGGCGCCGAGCATGTTTTCAGCCTGTGCCGCAAGGCCGCCGAGCAGGCGACCTTGTTCATGACGACCGTGCCGCGCGACAATGCCGCCCTGCCTCCGGTCGTCCGGCTGGATTTCGACCCTGCCTGTCCCGCGCGGCCCAGCCGCGATGCGCTCCTCTCCGAACTCAACACCTTCCTCAACCTGATCGAGGGCCATGCCGGCAAGCCCGCCCTGCTGCGCGTGTCCAAGCCGTTCAACGCCGCCTACGACATCGGCAGCGGCATCAACCGCACGCTCTGGCTGGAAGGCAATTTCTTCGCGCCCGACTATGCCTCCCATCCCTGGGTGATGTGGACCGCTTCGGACATGCGCCGGCTTGACGGGGTGGAGAAGCCGGTGGAATGGGATGTGGTTGCGCCATGACAGACAGCTTTGCCTCCACGCCCGATACGCTCGCCCTTGTCGAGCACGCCCGCGCCGCGCGCGGCCATGCCCATGCGCCCTATAGCCGCTTTGCCGTGGGCGCGGCGGTGCGGCTGACCGACGGCAGCATCGTGACCGGGTGCAATTTCGAGAATGCAAGCTACGGCCTGTCGCTCTGCGCCGAGACTGTGGCGCTGGCGAGCGTCAATGCCGCCGGGCGGCTGGCCGATGTCGCCGCGATCGCGGTGGTCGGCGCGCCGATGGACGGATCCGGCGACAATGTCGTCGTCAGCCCCTGTGGCCGCTGCCGGCAGGTGATGAACGAGGCGGAGCAGATGGCCGGGCGCACGCTCGCCATCCACTGCGCGACCGTGGCGGGCGAGACGATCGTTGAACATCGGCTGGCGGAACTGCTTCCGCACGCCTTCGGCCCGGCCAATCTCGGCATCGGGCCGATCAAGGATTAACCAGGGGAACGGAAGCAATGGCAATCCTGTCGGACAAGTGGATCCGCCGCCAGGCGCAGGAACATGGCATGATCGAGCCGTTCGTCGAGGCTCAGAAGCGCGACGGCTGCATCAGCTACGGCCTGTCCTCCTATGGCTATGACGCGCGCGTGGCGGACGAGTTCAAGATCTTCACCAATGTCGACAGCGCCGTGGTGGACCCCAAGAATTTCGACGGCAAGAGCCTGGTCGATCGCAAGACCGACTGCTGCATCATACCGCCCAACAGCTTCGCGCTCGCCCGCACGGTGGAATATTTCCGCGTGCCGCGCGATGTACTGGTGATCTGCCTGGGCAAATCCACCTATGCGCGCTGCGGCATCATCGTGAACGTGACCCCGCTGGAGCCGGGCTGGGAAGGCCATGTGACCTTGGAATTTTCCAACACCACCCCGCTCCCCGCCCGCATCTACGCCAATGAAGGCGCCTGCCAGTTCCTGTTTCTGCAGGGGAACGAGCCGTGCGAGACCAGCTACGCCGACCGCGCGGGGAAATATATGGGGCAGCTGGGGGTGACGTTGCCGCGGCTATAGGGGCGCGTGCAGGATCGCCGCGGCTGGTCGCTTTCCGCTCCCATCCGCAGCCCGCATCACTCCCATGCGCTCGATCAATGCGCCAGGCCAAGCCCCAATGCGCGCGCGGCCAGCGCGGCCTGGGTGCGGTTCTGCACGCCCAGCTTGGCGAGGATGACCGTCATATGGGCCTTGATCGTCGATTCCGCGACGCCAAGGTCATAGGCGATCTGCTTGTTCAGCCGGCCGTCGAGCACGCCCAGCAGCACCCGTAGCTGGGTGGGGGTGAGCGTGGCGACCTTCTGCGCCATGTCGTCGACTTCGCCGGCGGCGGGCGGCGGGGGCGGCTCCGCGCCGGCGAGTGCGGCGGCGATGGCGGTTTCGATCATCCCCAGGTCCTGATCCTTGCCGATGAAGCCGACCGCGCCGAAGCGGGATGCCTCGGGCGCGGCGACCTGTGCCTCCGCGCTCGATACCACCAGGATCGGCACGGAAGGGCGTTCGGCGTGGAGCAGGGCGACGCCGGAATAGCCGACCGCGCCCGGCATCTTGAGGTCGAGCAGGATGAGCAGCAGGTCGCTCGTCCGCGCCGCGATGTCGATGGCGGCGTCGAGCGTCGCGGCCTCGGCCACGCGGCTGTCGGGCGCGACTTCGCCGACCGCCAGCACCAGCGCCTGGCGGAAGAGCGGATGATCGTCGGCGATCAGGATCGTGCCTGCGCTCGTCATCGGGCTTCCGCCATCATCTGTGTCCCGCCATTCTGCTCCGGGCCTTAGGCCGGGACGGGGCGGCTGTCCATGACGAGGCGCTCGACCACCGATGGATCGGCGAGCGTGCTGATGTCGCCCAGGTTGCTGGTGTCGCCCTCGGCGATCTTGCGCAGGATGCGGCGCATGATCTTGCCGGAACGGGTCTTGGGCAGGCCGGGCGCGAACTGGATGACGTCCGGCGTCGCGATCGGCCCGATTTCGTGGCGCACCCACTGGACGAGCTCCTTGCGCAGGTCCGCCGAGCCTTCCTCGCCGGCGTTCAGCGTCACATAGGCGTAGATGCCCTGGCCCTTGATCTCGTGCGGGAAGCCCACGACCGCGGCCTCGGCCACCTTGGCATGGGCGACGAGCGCGCTTTCCACCTCGGCGGTGCCCATGCGGTGGCCCGACACGTTGATGACATCGTCGACGCGGCCGGTGATCCAGTAATAGCCGTCCTCATCCCGCTGGCAGCCGTCGCCGGTGAAATAATAGCCCGGATAGGTCGAGAAATAGGTCTGGAAGAAGCGCGCATGGTCGCCATAGACGGTCCGCATCTGCCCCGGCCAGCTCTTGGCGATGCACAGGTTGCCGTCGGTCGCGCCCTCCAGCAGCTTGCCGTCCGCATCCACCAGCACCGGCTCCACGCCGAAAAAGGGCTTGGTCGCGCTGCCGGGCTTGAGGTCGGTGACGCCGGGCAGCGGCGCGATCAGGATGCCGCCGGTCTCCGTCTGCCACCAAGTATCGACGATCGGGCAGCGACCGTCGCCCACGACGCGGTGATACCATTCCCAGGCCTCGGGATTGATCGGCTCGCCGACGCTGCCAAGAATGCGCAGCGAGGAGCGGGATGCCTTCGTCACATAATCGTCGCCCTCCCGCATCAGCGCGCGCAGCGCGGTGGGCGCGGTGTAGAAGATCGCGACGTTCCACTTGTCACACACCTGCCAGAAGCGGCTGAAATCGGGATGGTTGGGCACGCCCTCGAACATCAGCGTCGTCGCGCCGTTGGCGAGCGGACCATAGACGACATAGCTGTGGCCCGTGACCCAGCCGATGTCGGCGGTGCACCAGTAAACCTCTCCGGGGCGGTAATCGAACACATAGTCATGCGTCATCGACGCCCAGAGCAGATAGCCGCCGGTGGTGTGCAGCACGCCCTTGGGCGTGCCTGTCGATCCGGAGGTGTAGAGGATGAACAGCGGGTCTTCCGCGTTCATTTCCTCCGGCGGGCAATCGGCGGTCACGCGCGCGTGCTCGGCGGCGTAGAATTTGTCGCGACCCGCCGTCATGGCGACGCCGCTGCCGGTACGCTCGACCACCAGCACCGTCTCGACCGAGGTGCAGCTCTTGAGCGCCTCGTCGACATTGACCTTGAGCGGCACCTTCTTGCCGCCGCGCAGGCCCTCGTCGGCGGTCACGACCAGCCGGCTGTCGCAATCCCTGATCCGGCTGGCGAGGCTGTCGGGGGAGAAGCCGCCGAAGACGATGCTGTGGATCGCCCCGATGCGGGTGCAGGCGAGCATGGCGAAGGCCGCTTCCGGGATCATCGGCAGGTACAGCGTCACCCGGTCGCCACGCTGCACGCCATTGGCCTTGAGCACATTGGCGAAGCGGCTGACCTCCTCGTGAAGCTGCGCATAGGTGATGACGCGGCTTTCGGCCGGATCGTCGCCTTCCCAGATGATCGCGGCCTGGTCGCCGCGCGTGGCCAGATGGCGGTCGATGCAGTTGGCCGAAACGTTGAGCGTGCCGTCGGCAAACCATGTGATACCAAAGTCGGCTTCGTCGAAGCTGCTTTCGTTGGTCCGCGTGAAGGGCGTCATCCAGTCGAGCCGCTGCGCCTCGCGTCGCCAGAAGCCGTCGGCATCCTCTGCCAGTTCGGCATGCATCCGGTCGGCGGTCAGCGGATCGATGCGCGCGCCGGCGCGTATCTCGGCAGGAACGGGATACAGGGTTTCGCTCATCAGGGCCTCTCCAGTCTTTTGGCCATCATAGATATAGTCGGGCTCGCGCTGCACCCTCGACTAAAGTCGATACCGGGTGCCGACCATGGTCGGGCTACTCCGATTTCGCGCCTTGGGAAATGATCATTTCGTACAAGAAGGCCGCCGGAATGAGCGGTCGCGAAGATGGAGAGGGTCATGCCGACCACGAACCGGCGCGCGCTGCTGTTGCTTGGCGCCGCTACCCTGCCGCTGGCGATCGGGATTGCCCCGGCCAGCGCCCAGACCGCTCGGGCGAGCCGCCCGGCTTCCGCTGCGCCAGAGGTGCGATCGGCGCGCGAGGCGGCGCTGGAAGCGCGTCTCCGGCAGCTTGAGGCATCGGTCAGCGCCCTGCGCGGCGAACTGGAGCAGAGCCGCCGCGAACAGGCGGCGCTGGCCGGGACGAGCCCATCGGCCAGTAGGGTGGAGGCGGACGTCAAGGAGACGCAGGCGCGCGTCGCCGCGCTGGAAGCCCGGCCGACGCCGCCGTCAGAGGGGTTTCGCGTGGGATCATCCACGGTCAGGATCGGCGGCTTCGTCAAGGTCGTGGGCAGCGCCAGCCGCTATGATGATGGCGAGGTCGCGGTGGGATCTCTGGGCAAGGAATTCTACCTGCCCCAGCAGATCCCGGTCGGTGGCGCCAGCAGCCGCGACGTGCTGGGCCAAGCACGGCAGACGCGGCTGTTCGTCGATACCGCCACGCCCTTTGGCGCGCAGAGCCTGAAGACCCATATCGAGTTCGATTTCGGGCTGGCGACCGCGCCGGCCGGGGCGCAGCGGGCGACCAATCCCTATACGCCCACGCTCCGCCGGGCGTTCATCAGCTATGGCAATTTGCTGGTCGGGCAGGAATGGTCGAACTTCCAGAACCAGACGGTGCTGCCCGAAACCACCGACTTTGTCGGGCCGATGGAAGGCACGGTGTTTGTCCGCCAGATGATCGCGCAGTACCGGATGCCTCTGCGCCACGGGCTGGACCTGTTCGTCGCGGTCGAGAATCCGCAGACCGAAACCATCACCGGCAGTTCGGCGGCGCTGGTCGACAATGACGATGACAGGCTGCCCGATGTCACCGCGAAGCTCGCCTACAAGGGCGCGATCGGCGAATTCACGCTGGCGGGCATCGCGCGGCAGCTTTCGGTGCAGAGCGGCGACATGACCGACAGCGCCTTTGGCTGGGGCGTGAGCGCGGCGGGGAAAATCCCCTTCGGGCCGGAAAAGCGCCACGACCTGCGGTTCATGGCGACCTATGGCAAGGGCATCGGCCGCTATCTCAGCCTCGGCTATGTCTCGGACGGCGTCTATGATGCGGCGCCGGGCAACCAGATCGACCTGGTCGAGAGTTTCGCGGCCTTCGCGGCGCTGAAGCTCGGCTGGACGTCGAACATCCGCTCCACCCTGATGGCAAGTTACCAGGATGCGCGCTATCCCGCTGGCATGGTCGTGCCAGCGCTGGCCAACAGCGCGGCCTATTCGCTGGCGGGCAATCTGTTCTGGTCGCCGGTCAAGGGGTTCGACCTGGGCATCGAATATCGCCACGCGCAGCGTGAAACGGTGGGCGGGGCGAAGGGGCAGCTGGACCGCTTCGAGGTCGCGGCGAAATATGGCTTCTGAAGGAGCCGCGAGGGACATGAGAGAGGAGAGGGCATATGGCGACGAGGATTGAAGAGCTGCCAAGGCATCATGCGGCGACCCAGAGCGAAAAGCTGGTCATCGCCGCATCGTCGCTGGGCACGGTGTTCGAATGGTATGATTTCTACCTGTACGGCCTGCTGGCCACCTATATTTCCGCCCAGTTCTTCTCGGGTGTGAACGAGACCACCGGCTTCATCTTCGCGCTGGCGGCATTCGCGGCGGGCTTTGCCGTCCGGCCCTTCGGCGCCATCGTCTTCGGGCGGATTGGCGATCTTGTCGGGCGCAAGAACACCTTCCTCGTCACCATGGGGATCATGGGGCTTTCCACCTTCGCGGTCGGGCTGTTGCCAAGCTATGCCGCGATCGGCGTCGCGGCGCCGATCATCCTGCTCATCATGCGGCTGGCGCAAGGGCTGGCGCTGGGCGGCGAATATGGCGGCGCGGCCACCTATGTCGCCGAACATGCGCCTGAGGGGAAGCGCGGGCTCTATACCAGCTGGATCCAGACGACGGCGACCTTCGGCCTGTTCGCCGCGCTGCTGGTGGTCATCGGCTTCCGCTTCCTGCTGGGCGAGGAGAATTTTGCCGCATGGGGCTGGCGCCTGCCGTTCCTGATCTCGATTGTGCTGCTGGGCGTGTCGATGTGGATCCGCCTGCAGCTCAACGAAAGCCCGGTCTTCCAGAAGATGAAGGACGAGGGCAAGACGTCGAAGGCGCCGCTGACCGAAGCCTTCGGCCAGTGGAAGAACCTGCGCTGGGTGATCGTCGCGCTGCTGGGCGCGGTCGCGGGGCAGGCGGTGGTCTGGTATGCGGGCCAGTTCTATGCGCTGTTCTTCCTGGAAAAGACGCTGAAGGTGGATGGCGCGACGACCAACATCCTGATCGCCGTCGCGCTGGCGCTGGCCACCCCCTTCTTCGTCTTCTTCGGCTGGCTTTCCGACAAGATCGGCCGCAAGCCGATCATCCTGACCGGCTGCGCGCTGGCGGCACTCACTTACTTTCCGCTGTTCGGGGCGCTGACCGATGCCGCCAACCCGGCGCTGGCCCACGCCCAGGCCGCCTCGCCCGTCACCATCGTTGCCAACCAGGACGAGTGCTCGTTCCAGTTCGATCCGGTCGGCAAGAACAAGTTCGACGCATCGAGCTGCGACATCGCCAAGGCCTATATGGCCAAGACCGGCATCAGCTACGCCAATGTCGAGGCGCCCGCGGGCACGCCGGCGGTGGTGAAGGTGGGCAATGTCAGCTTCACCGCGCCGGACCCGAAGACGATCAGCGGTGACGAACGCAAGGCTGGGATCGCGACCTTCCAGGACGAGCTGAAGGCGGGCCTTGCCGATGCGGGCTATCCCGCCGGGGCCGATCCGGCGCAGGTCAACAAGCCGATGGTGATCGCCATCCTGTGGGCGCTCGCGATGCTGGTGACGATGGTCTACGGGCCGATCGCGGCGATGCTGGTGGAGCTGTTCCCCAGCCGTATCCGCTACACGTCCATGTCGCTGCCCTATCATATCGGCAATGGCTGGTTCGGCGGCTTCCTGCCGACTACCGCCTTCGCCATGGTCGCGGCGACGGGCAACATCTATTACGGCCTTTGGTATCCCGTGGTGGTCGCGGCGGCGACCGTCGTCATCGGCCTGCTGTTCCTGCCCGAGACCTTCCGTCGCAACATCGACGAGTAGCGCCCTCTTCCCGTCGATGCGCGCAGGGGCGGCGGCAGCGATGCCGTCGCCCCTTTTCGCGATGATTGCCCCGCGTCGACGAAGGTCGAATTGAAACGGGGGCGTGACGGGCGCACCATCGCGGTATCCAAGAGGAGATTCGCGCGATCGACGCGGCCAGCGGGGAGGCAGGGATGTCCGAGCGTTATGAAGCGGCCTATGCGCAGAGCCTGTCCGACCCGGACGCCTTCTGGCTGGATGCCGCGCAGGCCATAGACTGGGAACGCGCGCCGCAAAGCGGCTGGTCTCCCGCAGGAGAGGATGCCGCAGGGCGCGAAATCGCCGCTGGCTGGTTTGCCGATGGCGCGCTCAACAGCTGCCATAATGCGGTCGACCGCCATGTCGCGGCCGGGCGCGGCGACCAGCCGGCGATGATCTATGAAAGCCCGGTCACGGGTACGCGAGAGACCTTCACCTATGCGCAATTGCTGGACGAGGTCGCCCACACCGCCGGCATGCTGAGCGCGCTTGGCGTGGCGAAAGGCGACCGCGTCGTCATCTACATGCCCATGATCCCGCAGACCGTCTTCGCCATGCTGGCCTGCGCGCGGATCGGCGCGGTGCATTCGGTGGTGTTCGGCGGCTTTGCCGCGCCCGAACTCGCCAAGCGCATCGACGATGCCAAGCCCCGCATCGTGCTGACCGCATCCTGTGGGATCGAGGGGCAGAAGGTCGTGCCCTACAAGCCATTGGTCGATCATGCGCTGGAGCTTGCCGCCCATGCCGTGTCGCACGTCGTGCTGTTGCAGCGGCCCCAGGTCATGGCGTCGATGAAGGAAGGCCGCGATCTAGACTGGAGCGCGCTGCGCGCCGCCGCCCGGCCGGTGCCTTGCGTGCCCGTCGCCGCGACCGATCCGCTCTACATCCTCTACACCTCCGGCACCACGGGCACGCCCAAGGGCGTGGTGCGCGAAAATGGCGGCCATGCCGTCGCGCTCGCATGGAGCATGGCGCATATCTATGGTGTGAAGCAGGGCGAGGTGTTCTGGGCGGCATCCGATGTCGGCTGGGTCGTGGGCCACAGTTACATCGTCTACGGTCCGCTGATCGCCGGCGCGACGACGGTGCTGTTCGAGGGCAAGCCGGTCGGCACGCCCGACGCCGGCACCTTCTGGCGCAGCATCGATGCGCTGGGCGTCGACATCTTCTTCACCGCGCCCACGGCGTTGCGCGCCATCCGCAAGGAAGATCCCGAAGGCGCCTTCATCGGGCAGATCGGCACGGGCAGGCTGCGCGCCCTGTTCCTCGCCGGGGAGAGGGCCGATCCCGACACGATCCACTGGGCCGAAGACAGGCTGAAGCTGCCGGTGATCGACCATTGGTGGCAGACGGAACTGGGCTGGCCGGCGATCGCGACCTGCTTCGGCCTTGGCGACACCCGGCGCCGAGCGGGGAGCGCCGGCTTCCCGGTGCCCGGCTATGCCTTTGCGGTGGTGGACGAAGGCGGGGTGCCGGTGGCGCAGGGCGAGACCGGCAATGTCGTGATGAAGCTGCCGCTGCCGCCCGGCTGCTACACCAGCCTGTGGAACAACCCGGCGACCTATGCCAAATCCTTCGCGACCTTCCCCGGCCATTATGAGACGGGCGATGCGGGCCATATCGACGCCGATGGCTTCGTGAACATCATGGGGCGGACGGACGACATCATCAACGTCGCCGGGCATCGCCTGTCGACCGGGCAGATGGAGCAGATCGTGGCGCGCCACCCCGCCATTGCCGAATGCGCGGTGATCGGCGTGGACGACATGCTCAAGGGGATGATCCCCATGGCCTTTGCGGTGGCGAAAGCGGGGCAGGGCGAGACGCCCGGCCTGGGGCACGAGATCATCGCGAGCGTGCGTGACGAACTGGGGCCGGTGGCGGCGCTCAAGCATGTGCATATCGTCGAGGCCCTGCCCAAGACGCGATCGGGCAAGATCCTGCGCGCGGCGCTGCGCCGGGTGGCGGCCGGCGAGGTGATCGACATGCCGCCGACAATCGAGAATCCCGATGCGCTGACGCGGATCGCGGCGCTGTTCCAGCCTGCCGTGTGAAGGGCCCGCCGGCCTGATCGGCTTGGGGGACGGGCCGGCCATCTTTGATCCCGGTCAATGCAGGCGCGCGGGGCGAGGGGCAGGCTGACCGCTCCGCCTGCCAGCCACGGAGCCGCATTGCCATGAACGCCACCATCGCCACCACGCCCTATGACGCGATCGGCGGGGAGGCTGCCGTGGCCGAGATCGTCAATCGATTCTACGACATCATGGACCGTGACCCCGCCTATGCCCGGCTGCGGGCGTTGCATGCGGCGGATCTTGCTCCGGTACGCAACGGGCTGACGCGGTTCATGGCGGGATGGCTTGGCGGTCCGCGCGACTGGTTCGATCGCGGCCAATGCGTGATGTCGATCCACCGCGCCTTTCAGATCGACACGGCGCTCGCCGCGCAATGGTCCGAGGCGATGAGCCGCGCGCTCGCCGGGCAGGACGGGATCGCCCCGGAACTGCAGGCAAGGCTGGTCGATGCGATGGGCCACATGGCGCGCGCGATGGTGAGCCCGTTGGCGGGCTGAGGCCAACCGTCGAATCACACGCCGTCATGAAGACGTGCAGCTGCGCGTTCGGGTCGCGCCCGTTGCGACGGCCGTCGGCGTCGCCAGGGCCATGGCGGGATCGCCCTGCAATTTCATGCGTTTGTTGCACGTCAGGACGGGATATTCCGCAATAGGACAGCAAGACTTGCCTTTTGTCATTCCTGTAATATAATGCCTCTATAAAGCAATATTATTGCGATGCAGCAAGGGCTGCACGGGAGCAGGAATGATGGAAGCCAAGGACGGCCGGAACCTTCCGCCGCTCAGTCTGCACGTACCGGAGCCGCGTTTTCGCCCCGGTGACACGGCCGACTTCGCCGATTTCGACATCCCCGCCGCCGATGCCGCGCCGCGCCCGGATGAAGCCGCCGCGCCGGCCGATATCACGCCGCTCGCCTACGGCCTGATCCGCGTGCTGGACGACGCCGGCGACGCGGTCGGCGCCTGGAACCCCAAGCTGCCGCCCGAGACGCTGCTGCGGATGCTGCGCGCCATGGCGCTGACCCGCGCTTTTGACGAGCGCATGTTCCGCGCCCAGCGACAGGGCAAGACCAGCTTCTACATGAAGTCCACCGGCGAGGAGGCCGTTGCCGTCGCCGCCGCGCTGGCGCTGGATCGCGACGACATGTGTTTCCCCAGCTATCGCCAGCAGGGCATCTTGATCGCGCGCGACTGGGACATCGTCGACATGATGAACCAGATCTATTCCAACAGTGCCGACCGGCTGATGGGCCGGCAGCTGCCGATCATGTATTCGGTGCGGGAGGCGGGCTTCTTCTCGATCTCCGGCAATCTCACCACGCAATGGCCGCAGGCGGTGGGCTGGGCGATGGCCAGCGCCTCCCGCGGGGACACGCGCATCGCGGCGACATGGTGCGGCGAGGGATCGACGGCGGAGGGCGACTTCCATTCCGCCTGCACCTTCGCCAGCGTCTATCGCGCGCCGGTGATCATGAACATCGTCAACAACCAGTGGGCGATCAGCAGCTTTTCCGGCTTTGCGGGCGGCGAGAACACGACCTTCGCCGCGCGTGCGGTGGGCTATGGCATTGCGGGCCTCAGGGTCGACGGCAATGATCCGCTCGCCGTCTATGCCGCCACCCGCTGGGCCGCCGACCGGGCGCGCGGCAATGCCGGGCCGACCTTGATCGAGCATTTCACCTATCGGGTCGAGGGGCACAGCACGTCGGACGACCCCAGCCAGTATCGCTCCGCCGGAGAGGCCAGCGCATGGCCGCTGGGCGACCCGATCAAGCGGCTGAAGGATCACTGCATCCGCATCGGCATCTGGGACGAGGAGCGCCAGGCGGCCATGGACCTGGAACTTGCCGCCCATGTGAAGGAGGCCGCGCGCACGGCGGAGAAGAACGGCATCCTGGGCCATGGCCTGCACCAGCCGTTCGAAACGATGTTCGAGGGCGTGTTCGAGGAAATGCCCTGGCACCTGCGCGAGCAGTCCGAGCAGATGATGCGCGAGCGCAAGGCGGCGGGAATATGAGCGACATGGAAACACAGCTTCTCCCCGCCGATGTCGCCAACGATGCCGGCAATGCCGAGCCCGGCGACGTGCGGCAGATGAACATGATCCAGGCGATCAACAGCGCGCTCGACGTGATGATGGCGCGCGACCCCGCCGTGGTCGTGATGGGCGAGGATGTCGGCTATTTCGGCGGAGTCTTTCGCGCGACGGCGGGGTTGCAGGCGAAATATGGCAAGAACCGGGTGTTCGACACGCCGATCACCGAATGCGGGATCATCGGCGTCGCGGTGGGCATGGGCGCCTATGGCCTGCGTCCGGTGCCCGAAATCCAGTTCGCCGACTATATCTACCCGGCGCTCGACCAGCTGGTGTCGGAAGCCGCACGGCTGCGCTACCGCTCCGCGGGTGAGTTCATCGCACCGATGACGGTGCGGTCGCCCTTTGGCGGCGGCATCTTCGGCGGGCAGACGCACAGCCAGAGCCCGGAGGGCATCTTCACCCATGTCTCGGGCGTGAAGACGGTGATCCCATCGACGCCTTATGACGCCAAGGGCCTGCTCATCGCGGCAATCGAGGATAATGATCCCACAATCTTCTTCGAGCCCAAGCGCATCTATAACGGGCCCTTCGATGGCCATTATGACCGCCCGTCGAAAAACTGGGCCGGCCATGCCGACGCGCAGGTGCCGGACGGCTATTACCGCATCCCGCTGGGCAAGGCGCGCACGGTGCGCGCCGGGGATGCGCTGACCATCCTGTGCTATGGTACGATGGTGCATGTGGTCGCCGATACGGTGGCCGAGAGCGGCATCGACGCGGAGATCATCGACCTGCGCACGCTCGTTCCGCTGGACATCGAGGCGATCGAGGCATCGGTGAAGAAGACCGGGCGCTGCCTGATCGTGCATGAGGCGACGCGGACCAGCGGCTTCGGCGCTGAGCTTTCCGCCTTGGTGCAGGAGCGCTGCTTCTACCATCTCGAGGCGCCGATCGAGCGCGTGACCGGCTTCGATACGCCTTATCCGCACAGCTTGGAATGGGCCTATTTTCCGGGGCCGGTCCGCATCCGCGAGGCCCTTGCCAAGATCATGAAGGACTGACCCGATGGCGCTGTTCACCTTTCGCCTGCCCGACATTGGCGAGGGCATTTCCGAAGCCGAGATCGTCGGCTGGCACGTGAAGCTGGGCGACCGGGTCGAGGAAGACCAGGAAATCGCCGACATGATGACCGACAAGGCGACCGTGGCGATGGAATCGCCTGTCGCCGGGACGGTGGTAGAGCTGGCGGGCGAGCCGGGCGATCAGGTGCCGATCGGCGCGATGCTGGTGGTGATCGAGACGGAGGGGGAGGGCGCCGTGGAAGCGCCAGCATCCGCGTCGTCGCAGGAAGCGATCGCGGCCGAAACGCCGGGCGAAGCGGCGATCGCCGCGCCTGCCCTTCCCGAACCGCCTCGTGCTCCTGCGGACGCAGGAGCCCAGGGTGATGTCGCGCAATCTGGCCCTGGGCTCCTGCGTTCGCAGGAGCATGAGAACGAGGGCCTCCTGCGTTCGCAGGAGCACGGCGAAGTGCGGGATGAAACCCAAACCCCGGCTGCTATCATCCTCGCATCCCCCGCCGTGCGCGCCCGCGCGAAGGATCTGGGTATCGACCTCGCCCAGGTGAAGGCCGCCGGCGACCATGTCCGCCATGCCGATCTCGACGCCTTCCTGCTCTATGGGCAGGGGCAGGGCTATCGACCCGCGGGGTGCTCCGCCACGCGCGCCGACGAGGCGGTGAAGGTCATCGGCATGCGCCGCCGCATCGCCGAGAATATGGCAGCCTCGAAACGCAACATCCCGCATTTTACCTATGTCGAGGAAATCGACGTGACGGCGCTGGAGGCGATGCGCGCGGACCTCAATGCCGTGCGCGGGGAGAGGCCGAAACTCACCATGCTGCCGCTGCTGATCGTGGCGATGTGCAAGGCCTTGCCCGATTTTCCGATGATCAACGCCCGCTATGATGACAAGGCGGGCGTCGTCACCCGCCACGGCGCGGTCCATCTGGGCATGGCGACGCAGACCGACGCGGGCCTGATGGTGCCGGTGATCCGAAACGCGCAGGACCGCAATGTGTGGCAGCTCGCGGCGGAAATCACCCGCCTTGCCGATGCCGCCCGCAGCGGCAAGGCGAAGAGCGAGGAGCTTTCCGGCTCGACGCTGACGGTCACGTCGCTCGGCCCGCTGGGCGGCATCGCCACCACCCCGGTCATCAATCGCCCGGAAGTCGCGATCATCGGCCCGAACCGGGTGATCGAGCGGCCGGTGTTCCGGGGCAAGGAGGTCGTTGCCGCCAAGCTGATGAACCTGTCGATCAGCTGCGACCATCGCGTCGTCGACGGCTGGGATGCGGCGAGCTTCGTCCAGGCGGTCCGCGGCCTGCTGGAAACGCCGGTGCTGCTGTTCGCCGACTGAGTGAGCGTGATCCGGGGCCGAGCGGCGGTCCGCCTTATTCAGAATAAGGGTCCGTTTTGTGTTCCTGCGCAGGCAGGAACCCAGGGCGAGGAACCGCTTGGCCATCCTGGGTTCGTGCCTGCGCAGGAACACGGTGCGCCATGGGAAAGGAGAGACGTTCTCAATCCCTTCCGGCGCCGCATTTGCAGGATATGGTCCGCGCCTGCCGCGGGCGTGGTTCCCTCGGTTATCCTGTCCCCGCCTGCCATAACGCGCCGTCCACCGTGCCCCGCCACGCCGTCAGCCGCTGCTCCCGCACCCTTTCTTCCATCGCCGGGGTGAAGCGCTGCACCCGCCCGGTCATCGCATGTGCTGCACTGGGCAGGTCGCGGAACAGTCCTGCGCCCACCGCCGCCAGCATTGCAGCGCCCTTGGCCGTCGTCTCGATGCAATCCGGTCGCATGATCGGGATGCCCAGCATGTCCGCCAGATCCTGCGCCATCCAGTCGTTCGCGGCCATGCCGCCGTCGATCGCCAGGCTCCGCCAGGGCGCGCCGTCGGCGGCGAAGGCGGTCTGCAGGTCATGGGTCTGGTGCGCCATTGCCTCCAGCGCCGCGCGGATGATGTGGCCGCGTCCGGCGCCGAAGCTCAGTCCCGTCATCTGCCCGCGCACGTCCGGCCGCCAATAGGGTGCGCCAAGGCCCGTCATGGCCGGCACCATCACCACGCCGCCATTGTCGGCGACGCTCGCCGCCAGCGCCGCGCTTTCCCCGGCGGTGGCGATCAGCCCCAGCGTGTCGCGCAGCCACTGGATCAGGCTGCCGGCCACGAAGATGGCGCCCTCCAACGCATAATGGCGCGTCCCGCCCTGCTGCCAGAGCACGGTCGAGAGCAGACGGTTGCGGCTTTGCGCGCGCTGCGTGCCGGTGACGGAGAGGATGAAGGCGCCGGTGCCATAGGTGCCCTTCGACTGCCCAGGCGCAAGGCAGGCCTGCCCGATGGTCGCCGCCTGCTGGTCGCCCGCAAGGCCGCAGATCGGCAGGGAGAGGCCGAAGTGCGCGCTGTCCGCATGGCCGAACATGCCCATATTATCGGTGATCTCGGGCAGGATGCCGGGCGCGACGCCGAAGAGTTGCAGCAGGTCGTCGTCCCATCGACCGGCGTCGACATCCATCAGGCTGGTGCGCGAGGCATTGCTGGCGTCGCTGACATGCACGCCGCCGGTCAGCCGGTGGACGAGATAGCTCTCGACCGTCCCGACCGCCAGCCGGTCGCCGGCCTGCGCAAGCTGCGGCCAGTGATCGAGTGCCCAGCGGATCTTGCTCGCGGAAAAATAGGGATCGATCAACAGGCCGGTGCGGGCCTGCACCAGCGCCTCATGACCGCCCTCGCGCAGGTCAGCGCACAGGTCCGCAGTGCGCCGGTCCTGCCACACGATGGCGCGGGCGAGCGGCTGGCCGCTATTGCGATCCCAGAAGACGACAGTCTCGCGCTGGTTGGTGATGCCCAGCGCGGCAAGGCGGCGCGTGTCGGGCAGCGCCCCGACGGCCTGCCGGATGCAGGCCAGCGTCTTGTCCCAGATTTCCGACGCATCATGTTCGACATGGCCCGACTGGGGATAATATTGGGTGAGTTCCGCCTGTGCGAGCGCGACGCACTGGCCGTGGAGACCGAACACCATCACGCGCGTCGATGTCGTCCCCGCGTCGATGACGAGGATCAGGCGATCGTCATCGGCGAATCCTCCGCCAGGTCCAGGGCCTGCTGCCGATGCCACCATCTATGTCCTCTCCGTTTCTGTGAGGAAGGTTAGGGGCAGGATGTCCGGGCGGGAAGGGGCTTTCGGGGCAGGAGATGGCGGGCGGTAGGCGGCGCTTCAGCGCACGACGCCGCGCCAGGCGATACGCCCGCTGTCGCCCGGCGCGACGCGCGCCTTCACGCTCCAGCGGACATGGGTGATGTCTTCGGCGGTGGCGCGGCGGGTGCCGCCCAGCGGGGTCGCGACCATGAAATCGTCCAGCCGGCCCCAATGCTGGCCGCCATCGATGGAAACCTCCATGTCGGTCGGAGCGGAGGCAAGCTGCGCCGGGTCCAGCCGGACGCGGGCGGGCAGCGGATTGGTGACATAGAAGCCGCCGACCGGGGCATCGCCGCGATTGCGGTAATGGACGACGAACACCACCCGGTCCCCCGGTGCCAGCCGGTCCGCGGCGGCGAGGACGCGGCGTGCCCGGCCGTTCAGGTCGGTGCTCACCCGCTCGACATAGGTGCGCGAATCGAGCGCCACGGCGGAGGGCAGGGAGGCCTGCGGCACGGTCGCGCCCGCCGGGACGGTCGCCGCCGCTGCCAGCATGCCCAATGCCGCCGATCCTGCTACCCTTGCCTGCCCGAACATGCCGTCCCCGGTGAAATCCGCTCCGCCCTACCGGCTTAGAGCGGCGTCGCCAAATATTTGGTTTACATGGCGGGCGCCATATTTCCCGTCTCAATTGATTTCCCGCGGGGGCAGGGGCAAGGATGGCGCGAGATCAATCGACATTCGGTTCAGGTGGAACCGGAATCGCCATTTGCGGGAGGGACGATGCAGGTCGCGCGTTCCGGCATGGGGTAACGGCGGTTGGTCCTGAAACGGGGCACCGGAACGGCGGGCAGGGTGGCAGACGACAATAGACAGGAAATTGACCGGCGGCGCGATCGCCTGCTGGCGTCGCTGGCGCTGACGGGCGGACTCGGGCTGCTGCTTGCCTTGCCCTTCGCGCTGCGTGCCGGCGCGGAGTTCTTCATGCCGTTGACGGCGGCGGTTGTCGTCGCCATCGCGCTGGTGCCGTTCCTCGAATGGATGGAACGGCGCGGCGTGCCGTCGGCCATGGCGGCGGCGATCGCCGTCATCCTGTTCCTGCTGGTCGCCAATACCGCGCTGGTGCTGATCGTCGTGCCGGCGACGGACTGGTTCCGCATCCTGCCCGAACGCATCCCGCATATTCAGGCGAACCTGGCGCCGCTGATCGATTTCTATTCCAACCTGCAGCGCTTCGTGGACGAGACGGTGCAGATGCTGGTGAGCGGCCCGGTCGCGGCGGCGCAGACGGCGGCGGTCGAGGCCCCGCGCTCGCTCCTCCAGTTCGCAGCGACCTCCGCGCCGTCCGTCATCATCCAGATGTTCTTCGCGCTGCTCGCCATCTACTTCTTCCTCGCCGGCTGGACCAAGCTGCGCAAGCGGACGATCAGCAGCCGGGGCAGCTTCGACGGCGCGCTCGCCGTGGCGCGGGTGATCCAGAATGTGGTCGATGCGACATCCGCCTATGTGCTGACCATCGCTACGATCAACATCAGCCTGGGGCTTTCCGTGGCGCTGGCCTTCTATATCATCGGCATGCCTTCGCCGCTGATGTGGGGCGGCATCGTCGCGCTGCTCAACTTCGTGCCCTATTTCGGGCCGATCCTGGCGGCGGTGCTGATGGCGCTGGGCGGATTGATGGTGTTCGACGATGTGTGGGTCGCGCTGATGCCGGCGGCGGTGCAGGTGGGGTTCCATCTGGTCGAGGCGAACGCGATCACGCCGACGGTACTGGGGCGTCGCCTGACGATGAACCCGCTGCTGATTCTGGTGTCGCTTTCCTTCTGGGGATGGGTGTGGGGGACCATCGGCGCGCTGCTGGCGGTGCCGCTGCTCATCATCATCCAGACCGTGCTGGAGGCAGCGGGCAAGCCGGATATCGCCGGATTCCTGTTCGAGGCGGGCACGCTCACCATGCGTCCGCAGGCGCCTCGCGAAGATAATGCAGAAATGTGAAATTGGAGCGTTGACAGGGTGGGTGCCAGCTTCTAGTTGGGCGCTCCACACCGAACGCGGGTGTAGCTCAGTTGGTTAGAGTGCCGGCCTGTCACGCCGGAGGTCGCGGGTTCGAGCCCCGTCACTCGCGCCATTTCCTACGGGGAAATGGCCAGATATGAAGCGTTCGGTGGATGGCAATGGCGGCAGCCATTGCAGGTCCAGCCAAAATCGGAAAATGCAAAAGCGTAGCTTATGGTGCGCCTTGTCCCGCTGCGAAGCGGGCTTTGGTGACCTGCCGAAACAGGCGCGGCGAGTCGGCTCTTGCCGGATGTCCACACGGCGCGAGCCTTTAGCGTCCCTCGCAGTTGCGCGACCGGCACCCTCAATATCGGCGCCAGCGCCCCGTTTCCATCCAGGACAGCAATGGCTTGAGCGGCAGGATCCAGACGATCCCGGTCACGATGTAGAAGCCGAGCTGCACCAGCACATGCAGGCGGCCGACAAAGGGCGCGCAACTGGCGATGATGACCGCCCAGACCGCGATCAGCGCCAGGATCATGAACATGCCGGCGGGTTTGCGCCAGCTTGGCTGCGGATCGTTCATGCGACGTCTGGCCCTCTCTCTTCCGACGACTCTGCATCCTCTGCATCACCCGGCGCGATGAAGGCAATCTCCGTGAGCACGGCGTCCAGCGGCAGATCCCAGGGATCGGCAGGGAGCGAATCATGCTCCTGTATCGACCAGGCGAGGCCAATGCGCAGCGCGTCGGGATGGCGGGCGAAGGCGCGGTCATAATAGCCGCCGCCCTGGCCCAGCCGGTTCATCTCGCGATCAAAGCCGAGCAGCGGGGCGATGATCGCGTCGGGCGCGACGGCGCCGCCGCCGGGCTCGGGATGGCTGGTGCCGAAGGGACCGGGGAACAGCTGGTCGTCGGGCTGCCAGCGCTGGAAGTCCATGCTGCCCAGCCGGTCGATGACACGCGGCAGGCACAATGTCTTGCCTGCGGTCATCAATGCTGCGGCAAGGCGCTGCGCCGGCGCTTCCTCGTCCTTGGCGAGGTACAGCGCCACCCTGTCGCGTCCTTCAAGCATCCGGGCGAGGGGGGAGGGAATGACCTTGAAGGCGAGCCTGTGGGCCAGCGGATCAATGGTGGCGACGAAATTCTGTCGCCTTTGCCGGGCAATCGTGCGCAGCGTCTGCTTGTCGTCGCTCACCTCGGGTCGCTCCATTGGATGGTCTGGCGAATGATCTGGCGGATGTTCATCGCCCTTTCGTCGGGCGGGCCGGAAAGGAGCGGGGTGGCGGGACCGCCTCGGCCGTTTGCTGGAAGATCCTCTGACGCCTCAACGTCAGGTGGGGACCATGTAAGTCGGGCCAGGGCCCGGTCAGGGACAGCCCCCTTGGATTTTGATATCGCCTCAGGGATGTTCGCAAAAGCTCGTACCAGGCAGTGCCCGCCACCTCTAATCTAGGGTGTCGTGGTGGCCGGGGCAAGTCTTTGCGCGAGAGATTCCAGCCGCTCGGCCAGCGACTCGATCGCGCGGGCGGCCGGATCATCGCTTTCGGGCAGGTCGAGCGCGCCCTGGCGGCCCGCCGCCTCGCGCTTGAGGTCGTTGAGCTCGTCGGCCAGGAAGAGCGCCGCGAACAGCAGCTGGCGCACTTCGGTCAGGCCCGGTGTCGCCTGCCGCGCCAGAGCCGCCTTCTGATCGACCAGGCTGGCGAGATGCTCCAGATGCGCCTCCCCGCCGTCGCGCGAATGCACGGCATATTGCCGCCCGGCGATGGTCAGGGTGACTTCAGCCACGCCGTCCTCCGGCCTTCAGTTCGACGATCAGGGCATCCAGCTTTTCCAGCGCATCGCGCGCGGCGATCGTGGAGGATGGCGTCTGCGGACCGGCATCGGCCACACGTTCCAGTCGCGTGATCGCACGCTCCAACTGGCCAATCGCCTGCATCATCCGTTCGCTTGGCATGATCCATGTGCATAGCAGGAAGCGCGGCCGTTGCAAAAGCGCTGTTGCAGTTCCGGCGCCAGTGACGGGCGGGGTATCGCAGGCAGCGCCCGGAATCATCGCGCGAAGGTCTGATCCGGGGCCAATGCCGGCGGCGGCAAGCGCTGGCATCGGCGCATGCGGTTGACGCCTAGGGCCGGAGGCGTCAAGGGGGTGCCGAACCCTTCCGAATCGTCGCCATGTCCGTGCGACAGGGCCAGTCAACAGGGAAGTCGAACCGGCGCATGACCGCCTCTGAAACCCAGCTCGCAAACGCCATCAGGGCGCTTTCCATGGACGCGGTGCAGGCCGCAAACAGCGGGCATCCCGGCATGCCGATGGGCATGGCCGACGTCGCCACCGTGCTGTTCAGCGATTATCTGAAATATGATCCGGCCGATCCCAAATGGGCCGACCGCGACCGTTTCGTCCTGTCCGCCGGCCATGGCTCCATGCTGATCTACAGCCTGCTGAACCTGACCGGCTATGCGCGCCCGACGATGGACGGCATTCGCAATTTCCGTCAGCTCCACAGCCCCTGCGCCGGCCACCCGGAGAATTTCGAGCTGGCAGGCGTCGAGGCGACTACCGGCCCGCTGGGCCAGGGCCTGGCGATGGCGGTCGGCATGGCGATTGCCGAGCGGCACCTGAACGCGACCTTCGGCGACGATCTGGTCGACCACAAGACCTGGGTGATCGCCGGCGACGGCTGCCTGATGGAAGGCATCAACCACGAAGCCATCGGCCTGGCCGGCCACATGAAGCTCGGCCGCCTGAACGTGCTGTGGGACGATAACCGCATCACCATCGACGGCGCGGTCAGCCTGTCCTCCAGCGAGGACATCAAGGCGCGCTATGTCGCGACCGGCTGGCATGTCGTGTCGTGCGACGGCCATGATCCCGCCGATGTGCGCCGCGCCATCGACGAAGCGCTTGCCGATCCGCGCCCCTCGCTGATCGCCTGCGCCACCAAGATCGGCTATGGTTCTCCGAACAAGGCCGGCACGTCCGGCGTCCATGGCTCCGCGCTAGGCGAGGGCGAAGTCGCCGCCGCCCGCGAGTTCCTTGGCTGGACCGCCGAACCCTTTGTCATTCCCGACGAGATCGCCGCAAGCTGGAAGGCCATCGGCCTCAAGGCCGCCGAGCCTCACGCCGCATGGAAGGCGCGCCTCGCGGCGCATGCCGACAAGGCCGAGTTCGAGCGCCGCATGGCGGGCGACCTGCCGGAGGGCTTCTCGCTGGAAGCCTATATCGACTCGCTGATTGCCGCGCCGCAGAAGGTCGCGACCCGCAAGGCGAGCGAACTGGCGCTGGGCGCGATCAACGATCTGCTGCCCGAGACGATCGGCGGATCGGCCGATCTTACCGGATCGAACAACACCAAGACCAAGAGCACCGGCCCGCTGACGGCCGAGGACTATTCCGGTCGCTATGTCTATTATGGCATCCGCGAATTCGGCATGGCCGCGGCGATGAACGGCATGGCGCTGCACGGCGGCGTCATTCCCTATGGCGGCACCTTCCTGGTGTTCTCCGACTATTGCCGTTCGGCCATTCGTCTGTCGGCGCTGCAGCGCACCCGCGCCATCTATGTGATGACGCATGACAGCATCGGCCTTGGCGAGGATGGGCCGACCCACCAGCCGATCGAGCATGTCATGTCGCTGCGCATGATCCCCAATCTCGATGTGTACCGCCCCGCCGACGTGGTGGAGACGGCCGAGTGCTGGGAACTCTCGCTCAAGGATGCCGATGGCCCCTCGCTGCTGGCGCTGACCCGCCAGAACCTGCCGCAGCTGCGGACGCAGAAGAGCGAAAATCTCTCCGCCAAGGGCGCCTATCGCCTGCGCGGCGCGACGGCGGCGCGCCGTGTCGTCCTGCTCGCCTCGGGCTCCGAGGTCGAGATCGCGCTGCAGACCGCCGATGCGCTCGAAGCGGAGGGCATCGGCGCGGATGTCGTCTCCATGCCGTGCTGGTCGCTGTTCGATGCGCAGGATGCCGCCTATCGTGCCGACATTATTCCCGACCATGTGTTGCGCGTCTCGATCGAGGCGGGCACCACCTTCGGCTGGGAGCGCTATACCGGCATCGCGGGCCTGCGCATCGGTATCGACACGTTCGGCGCGTCGGCCCCGATCGAGGCCCTGTATGACCATTTCGGCCTGACCGCCGACAAGATCACCCCGCGCATCGTCGCGGCCCTCTCGTAACGCAGTCCAAGGAGGCTAGTGCAGTGGCAGTAAAGGTAGCAATCAACGGTTTCGGACGTATCGGACGCCTGGTCGCTCGCGCCATTCTGGAGCGCACCGACCATGATCTGGAGCTGGTCAGCATCAACGATCTGGGCGACGCCAAGTCGAACGCGCTGCTCTTCAAGCGCGACAGCGTGCATGGCAAGTTCCCCGGCGACGTCAGCGTCGACGGCGACTTCCTGATCGTCAACGGCAAGCGCATCGCCGTGACCGCGGAGCGCGACCCCGCCAACCTGCCGCACGCGGCGCAGGGCGTTGAGATCGCGCTGGAATGCACCGGCATCTTCACCACCAAGGACAAGGCGAGCGCCCACCTGACCGCCGGCGCCAAGCGCGTCGTCATCTCCGCGCCCGGCACCAATGTCGACAAGACCATCGTGTTCGGCGTCAACCACGAGACGCTGACCTCCGACGACGTTGTCATCTCCAACGCCAGCTGCACCACCAACTGCCTGGCGCCGCTCGCCAAGGTGCTGCACGATGCGATCGGCATCGAGCGTGGCTTCATGACCACGATCCACAGCTATACCAACGACCAGAACACGCTGGACCAGATCCACAAGGACATGCGTCGCGCCCGCGCCGCTGCCCTGTCGATGATCCCCACGACCACCGGCGCCGCCCGCGCCGTGGGCGAGGTTCTGCCCGCGCTCAAGGGCAAGCTGGACGGCTCTTCGGTCCGCGTGCCGACCCCGAACGTCTCGGTCGTCGACCTGAAGTTCATCCCCAGCCGCGAAACCACGGTCGAGGAGGTCAACGGCCTGCTGAAGGCAGCGTCGGAAGGCCCGATGAAGGGCGTGCTCGCCTATACCGACGAGCCGCTCGTCTCGATCGACTTCAACGGCGATCCGGCCAGCTCGACCGTCGACAGCCTGGAAACCGCGGTCATCGAAGGCAAGCTGGTGCGCGTGCTCAGCTGGTACGACAATGAATGGGGCTTCTCGAACCGCATGATCGACACCACCGGCGTCGTCGCGGGTCTGCTCTAAACATCATCAACATCGTTCGCCCCGAGCGTGCCACGGATCTGTCCCTCTGGAAGGAGGGGCAGCGCCGGGGCAGGTTCGGGGCGAACCACTTTTCCGGGTAAGGGAGATCATCATGGCCAAGCCGTTCAAGACGCTCGACGACATGGGTGACATCACCGGCAAGATCGTTCTGGTTCGCGAAGACCTGAACGTGCCGATGCAGGATGGCTCGATCACCGACGACACCCGCCTGCGCGCGGCGATGCCGACGGTGCTGGAACTGGCCGATCGCGGCGCCAAGGTGCTGGTGCTCGCCCATTTCGGCCGGCCCAAGGGCCAGAAGAACCCCTCCATGTCGCTCAGCCAGGTGACGCGCGGCTTCTCCGCCGTGCTGGGCCGCGAGGTGCAGTTCATTCCCGACTGCCAGGGGCAGGCGGCGGTGGACGGCATCGCGGTGATGCGCAACGGCGACATCGCGATCCTGGAGAATACGCGCTTCCATGCCGGCGAGGAAAAGAACGATCCCGCGCTGGTCGCCGCAATGGCGGCGCTGGGCGATCTCTATGTGAACGATGCCTTCTCCGCCGCGCATCGCGCGCACGCTTCGACCGAGGGCCTTGCCCATGCGCTGCCGGCCTTTGCCGGTCGATCGATGGAAGCGGAACTGGACGCTCTCACCGCTGCGCTGGGCGAGCCGGTGAAGCCGGTGGCGGCCGTCGTCGGCGGCGCCAAGGTTTCGAGCAAGCTCGACGTGCTCACCAACCTCATCCGCAAGGTCGATCATCTCATCATCGGCGGCGGCATGGCCAACACCTTCCTTGCCGCGCGCGGCGTGGACGTGGGCAAGTCGCTGTGCGAGCATGACCTTGCCGAGACCGCCGACAAGATCATGGATGCGGCGGATGAGGCCGGCTGCACCATCCATCTGCCCTATGACGTCGTGGTGGCGAAGGAATTCGCGGCCAATCCGCCGTCGGTCCGTACCTGCAACATCAACGAAGTCGCCGCCGACGAGATGATCCTGGACGTCGGCCCGACCGCCGTCGAGGCGCTGGGCGATGTGCTGAAGAACTGCAAGACGCTGGTGTGGAACGGCCCGCTGGGCGCGTTCGAGATGGCGCCGTTCGACGCGGCGACGGTGGCGCTGGCCAAGACGGCGGCGGCGCTGACCCGCGAAGGCTCGCTGGTGTCGGTGGCTGGCGGCGGCGATACGGTCGCGGCGCTCAACCATGCCGGCGTCGCAGGCGACTTCAGCTTCGTGTCGACCGCCGGCGGCGCGTTCCTGGAGTGGATGGAAGGCAAGGATCTTCCCGGCGTGACCGCGCTGTTCCGCTGAAGCAGCAAGACATGAAAAAGGGTCGGCCCGGGCGAACGGGTCGGCCCTTTTTCGATTCTCAGCTGGCTTTTCTGGCGAAATGGACGGGGGCGACCGGCGCGTCGCCACAGGGCATTCCCGCCATATCGCCCTTGCGCATGTCGCGCAGCTTCAGGCCGGCGTCGAGCAATGGCGTGGGCGTGTGCGCAAAGACTTTTGGGGATAGCCCGATAAAGCGGTGAAATTCCCGCGACAGATGCGATTGGTCGAAATAGCGCAGGGCGGCCAGCGCCTCGTCGCTGGGCTGGCCGAAGCCGCGCATCGCCGCCGCCATGTCCAGAAAGCGGCTGCGACGCATGATGGCCTTGGGCGTATGGCCAAAGCTGGCCAGCGTCCGGCGCTCCAGCTGGCGTTCCGATAGGCCGACTTCGCGGGCGGCATCCTGCACCATCATGGTGCTGTCGCCCCGCACGATCCGCTCGAAGGCCCGCATGGGGTGATCGATCTTCTTCCCGCCCATGGCGTCGATCCGCGCTTCGATCACGGCTTCGCATGCGGCAATGGCGTCCCTGTCGTCCCGAAGATGGATGACATCGGCGAGCGCAGAGCCCAGATCATCGCCCCACAGCGCGCCGACCGGCTGCATGCGCTCCACGAAATCGCTCGCCGGCTCGTCGAACAGGCTCCGCCAGCCACAGGGACGCAGCGCGATGCCGATGACGCGGAAAGGGCCGCGAACGCGCACCCTGAAGGGCCGGCAATTGGCGCCGAAGATCAATGCACCGCTGCCCAACTGCCATTGGCCGGGCGCCGTTTCCCCGGCCCATTCGCCCGAAGCGAGAATGCGGATGAAGGCCGTTTCCGACAACAGGCTATCGACAAGCGTGAAGCTTTCGGGGAGCGTAGCGGAGAACACATAGTGTCGCGCCACAATGTCCCTGAGCGAAGCCGAAGGCGAATAGTTGCGCGATGCGAGAATAGTCATTCTCCCCCCGAAGCCCAAGATTTGCGCCGTTTCCGAGGATTTCGCAAGCCAGAAGGCAAGCCCATGCTTTTTGTGCTGAAATCGTGGCTGCTGCGTTGCAGCAAAGAGCTCGAATCGCTATCACGCCTGCGCAAAGGTCGTCGCAGCGGCAATTGGTGAGGGCCGGGTGCCGCAGTTGCGATCTTAGAGCGATCCATCGTGCAGAAAAGGAAGCTTAAATGTCCATCACACCCACCGTAAAAGCCATTCTCGACAATTATGAGAGCGACAATCCGGGGGTGAAGGGCAAGCTCGCCTCCATGTTGATGCATGGCCGCCTGGGCGGCACCGGCAAGATGATCATCCTGCCGGTCGACCAGGGGTTCGAACATGGCCCGGCGCGCAGCTTCGCGCCCAATCCGGCGGCCTATGATCCGCACTATCACTTCCAGATGGCGATCGACGCGGGCCTGAACGCCTATGCCGCGCCGCTGGGCATGCTGGAGGCGGGGGCCGCAACCTTCGCCGGCCAGATCCCCACCATCCTGAAGGTCAACAGCTCCAACAGCTGGGCGACCGGCGCCAACCAGGCGCTGACGGGCAGCGTCGAGGACGCGCTGCGCCTGGGCTGCGCCGCCATCGGCTTCACCATCTATCCCGGCAGCGATGACTGTTTCGACCTGATGGAAGAGATCAAGGAAATGTCCGCCGAAGCCAAGTCGGTCGGCATCGCCACGGTCATCTGGTCCTACCCGCGCGGCGGCAAGCTGCCCAAGTCGGGTGAGCTGGCAGTCGACGTCGGCGCCTATGCCGCGCACATGGCGGCGCTGCTCGGCGCGCACATCATCAAGGTGAAGCTGCCGTCCGACCATGTCGAGCAGGAAGATGCCAAGAAGAGCTATGAGGGCATCGACACCTCGACCCAGGCGAAGCGCGTGGAGCATGTCGTGAAGTCCTGCTTTGCCGGTCGCCGCATCGTCGTGTTCTCCGGCGGCGCCGCCAAGGGCGCCGACGCCGTGTTCCAGGACGCGCGCGACATTCGCGATGGCGGCGGCAACGGCTCGATCATCGGCCGCAATACCTTTCAGCGCAGCCGTGAAGATGCGCTGGCGATGCTCGACAAGCTCGTCTCGATCTACAAGGGCGCCGAATAAGCGCCATCAAGACTGCGCGTGGCGGCCGGCGTATCTCTGGTGCCGGCCGCCATCGGCGCGCTGTTCGCGCTGGCGGCCTCCGCCCGATCGGGGCGTGTCAGGATCTGTCGCAGCGCCCTCTGGCGTAGGGCCGCGGGCCGGTATAAGGCACGGCCATGACCGACTTTACCGATGAAGAACTGTCCCTGGACCCCGATTTCGCCGCGCGTTTCGAGCAGGGCTTCCGTCCGGCGTGCAAGCTGTACCTGATTTCCCCGCCCTGGATCGACGGCGGCTTCGTCGACCAGCTCGCCGCGGCGCTCGATGCCAGCGACAAACTCGCGGCGTTCCAGCTGCGCCTGAAGGACATTGACGAGCAGGCGATCGCACAGGCGGCCGAGCCGCTGCAGCGCCTGTGCGCGGACCGCAATGTCGCCTTCATCATCAACGACAGCATCGCGCTCGCCAAGCAGTTGGGGGCCGATGGCGTGCATCTGGGCCAGGACGATGGCGACGCCCGCGATGCGCGCAAGATCCTTGGCCCCGCCGCGCAGATCGGCGTGACCTGCCATGACAGCCGGCATCTCGCGATGGAAGCCGGGGAAGCGGGTGCGGACTATGTCGCCTTCGGTGCCTTCTATCCGACGCCGACCAAGGAAACGCTCCATCGACCGGACCCGTCGATCCTCAGCTGGTGGACGACATTGTTCGAGCTGCCCTGCGTCGCCATCGGCGGCATCACGCCCGCCAATGCCGCGCCGCTCATCAAGGCGGGCGCTGACTTCATTGCGGTGAGCAGCGCGGTATGGGCGCACCCGGATGGTCCCGGCGCCGGCGTCGCTGGATTTCGCGAAGTGCTGGGCGGGTAGCATCCCGCGCCCCGGATAAGGCTATCGGGCGAGTCGACCGATCGGGTACGGCTCCCTTTTCATGTCCCATGCGTTGTCTTCCGACACGTGCATGGGAGAGTATCGCCTTGTCCAAACGCCTTATCCTCGCGGTCTTGCTGTCATGTTCGGCCTGCGATTTCCTGTCGCGGCAGGGGCAAGAGCAAACGCCGCAAAACGGCGCCGCCACGGAGCAGGCGCCCAAGCCAAGCGATCCCTACGCCTTCCAGCATGTCGCCGAGCCAGCCGGCGCGCCGGCGCGGGACGATGCAATCCTGAAGGAGCAGGTCGCGCTGGACCGGGCCGGGTTTTCGCCCGGTGTCCTCGATGGCCGCAAGGGCGCTGGATTGGCTTTGGCGATCGCGGCGTTCCAGGCATCGCGCGACCTGCCCGACACCGGGGAACTGGATGACAAGACATCCGCGGCGCTCTTCGGCGACGATCCGCAGCCCGCGAGCCGGCTGGTGCGGATACCGGACGGATTCGCGCGCGGCCCGTTCGCCGCGATCCCCAAGAAGATGGGCGCGCAGGCTGGCCTCGATTCCCTGTCCTATCGCAACCTTGCCGAGAAACTGGCGGAGCGCTTCCATACCACGCCGCAGGCGCTGGTCGCGCTGAACGCGCCGGGTACGAAGATCGGGGCGGGCACGGTCATTCGCGTGCCGGCCATCGCCGACCAGCCCGTCGCCCGGATCGAGGGCGACGAGCGGGGCTGGGGCGAGACGCTGGCTTCGCTGGGCATCGCCGCCGATCAACCCCAGGCGGATCATCTGGTGGTGGACAAGTCGCAAGGCGTGCTCAAGGTGTTCGACGACAAGGACCGGCTGATCGCGCAATTCCCCGCGACCATGGGGTCGGGGCATGATCCGCTGCCGCTGGGCAGCTGGACGATCAAGGGTGTCAGCCGCAATCCCGTCTACCACTATAATCCCGACCTGTTCTGGGATGCGTCGGCGAAGGATGAGAAGGCGGTATTGAAGCCGGGCCCGAATAGTCCGGTCGGCGTCGTATGGATCGACCTGTCGAAACCGCATTACGGCATCCACGGCACGCCTGAGCCCCAGAATATCGGGCACACCGAAAGCCATGGCTGCATCCGCCTGACCAACTGGGATGCCGCGCGCCTTGCCCAGATGGTGAAGCCCGGCGTGAAGGCGCTGTTCCAGAAGTGATATGCCGCAGCAGGAGGGCCCCATGGGCGTGACGGTGGTAGGAAGGCTGGCGAACGGGCGTGGGGGGAGGCCGTGATCGCGCGCGCCTCTTGCTCTTCGCCGCCCGGACGGGTACAGGCGCCACCGGCTCTTTTCACCATTACAGACACAGGCAGGCTCTTCCCATGAAGATCAGCGGCGTGGACATTCGTCCCGGCAACAATATCGAATATGAGGGCGGCCTGTGGCGCGCCGTCAAGATTCAGCATACCCAGCCCGGCAAGGGCGGCGCCTACATGCAGGTGGAGCTGAAGAACCTGATCGACGGCCGCAAGAACAATGTGCGCTTCCGTTCGGCCGAGACGGTCGAGCGCATCCGGCTCGATACCAAGGATTTCCAGTATCTTTATGCCGAGGGCGACATGCTCGTCTTCATGGACACGGAAACCTATGACCAGATCAACCTGCCGCAGGACCTGATCGGGGACGCGAGCGCGTTCCTGCAGGACGGCATGGATGTCGTTCTGGAAATGTATGAGGACCGCCCCATCAGCGTCCAGCTGCCCGATCAGGTCGAAGCGACCGTGGTCGAGGCCGACGCCGTGGTGAAGGGGCAGACCGCCTCTGCATCCTACAAGCCCGCGATCCTCGACAATGGCGTGCGCGTGATGGTGCCCCCGCACATCACGACCGGCACGCGCATCATCGTGGATGTGTACGAGCGCGAATATGTGAAGCGCGCCGACTGATAATGCTGAACTGCTTCCTGCCGCATATGTGGCGGGAAGCGGGGAGGGTGGATCAGGCCCTCCAGACTGTTTCCACCCCGACCCTTCCTGCACGGAAGGGAGAAAGACGTTCGATGGTTTCTCACTCCGGTCTTCTCACCGTCATGGAGCGCGCCGCGCGCAAGGCTGCGCCGCGCCTCCGCCGCGATTTCGGCGAGGTCGAGCATCTGCAGGTGTCCCGCAAGGGACCGGCGGACTTCGTGTCGATGGCGGACAAGCGCGCCGAGCAGACGGTGATCGAGGAACTGCGCAAGGCGCGCCCCGACTGGGGCATCCTGGCGGAAGAAGGCGGCGAGATCCCCGGTGATCCCACCAAGCCCCGCTGGATCATCGATCCGCTGGATGGCACCACAAACTTCCTGCACGGCATTCCGCACTTCGCCATCGTGATCGCGGTGGAAGAGCCCATGCCCAGCGGCAAGCGCGAGGTGACGTCGGGCCTGATCTATCAGCCGATCACCGACGAAAGCTATTGGGCGGAGAAGAATCGCGGCGCCTGGCGCCATGACCAGCGCCTGCGGGTGTCCGCCCGCCGCGACCTGGCCGACGCGCTGATCGCAACCGGCATTCCCTTTTTCGGCCATGGCGATGTGGGCCAGTGGACGCGCATCTTCGGGGCGGTCGCGCCTTCTGTCGCGGGCATTCGGCGCTTCGGGTCGGCCGCGCTCGACCTCGCCCATGTTGCTGCGGGTCGCTATGATGGTTTCTGGGAAAGCGGCCTGGCGCCCTGGGATGTGTCCGCCGGCATCTTGCTGGTGCGGGAAGCGGGCGGCTTCGTGACCGATTTCCGTGGTGGCGACCAACCGGTGGAACGCAAGGAAATCCTGGCCGGCAACGACGCGATCCACAGCAAGCTGCACAAGCTGGTGGCGAGCGCGCTGCGCTGAAAATGCCCCGTGCTGCATCGCAGCACGCCGGATCCAGCCTGTCGGTGCTCCAAGAGGCATGATGTCTCCGGGAACAGAGATGTTTCCGAAGGCCTGACCGCCTGTGCCATGCCCTGTATGCGCCCGTTCATGTTTCGGTCATTTAATTGCGATTCATTCTCAGGGGCGTCGGGCCTTGCTTCGCGGGTGCAGCAGTCCTAAAGCGCCCTCAGACGCCATTTCCTTCAGGGGACTCCATTGGTCGATCTCGCCCAATATTTGCCGATTCTGCTCTTCCTTGCAGTCGCGCTCGGCTTGTCCAGCGCCTTCGTGTTCCTGCCGATGTTGGTCGGCCGGCTCACCGGAGCGCACAAGCCCGATCCGGCCAAGCTCAGCGAATATGAATGCGGCTTTCCCGCATTCGAAGAGCCGCGCAGCCAGTTCGATGTCCGCTTCTACCTGGTGGCTATCCTCTTCATCATCTTCGATCTTGAAGCGGCATTCCTGTTCCCCTGGGCGGTCAGCCTTAACCAGATCGGCTGGGCCGGCTGGGCCACGATGATGATCTTCATAGCGGAACTGGTGCTCGGTCTCGTTTATGCATGGAAGAAGGGAGCGCTCGATTGGGAGTAGAGCTTGAACGGCCTGGCACGCTTGGAGCGGTGCCGGCGGGTACAGCGCCCGATGCCGCATTCTTCAATGCGCTGACCGACGAGGTCAACGACAAGGGTTTCCTGGTCACATCGACCGAGGATTTGTTCACCTGGGCGCGCACCGGCTCGCTGTGGTGGATGACCTTCGGCCTTGCCTGCTGCGCGGTCGAGATGATCCATGTGAACATGCCGCGCTACGACATGGAGCGCTTCGGCGCGGCGCCGCGCGCCTCTCCGCGCCAGTCGGACGTGATGATCGTTGCGGGCACGCTCTGCAACAAGATGGCCCCGGCGCTCCGCAAGGTCTACGACCAGATGTCGGAGCCCAAATATGTCATCTCCATGGGCAGCTGCGCCAATGGCGGCGGCTATTATCACTATAGCTACAGCGTCGTGCGCGGCTGCGACCGGATCGTGCCGGTGGACATCTATGTCCCCGGTTGCCCGCCGACCGCCGAGGCGCTGCTCTATGGCGTGATGCAGTTGCAGCGGAAGATCCGCCGTATCGGGACGATTGAGCGCTAAGATGGGTCATTCTGCTCCAAAGATCGCGACCATCGACGGGATCGCCGAGGAAATCGGCGGCCTGCTCGGGTCCATGCTGGTCGAGACCGTCGATCATGCCGACGAACTGAGCTTCACCGTCGTGCGCGAAGCGCTGGCGGATGCCATGACGCTGCTGCGCGACAAGGCACAGTATCAGCAGCTGATGGAAATCGCCGGCGTCGACTATCCCGAGCGGCCGGACCGCTTCGAGGTCTGCTACCACCTGCTCAGCGTGACGCGGAACCACCGCATCCGGGTGAAGGCCTCGACCGACGAGGATACGCCGGTGCCCACCGTCACGCACATCTGGCCGGTCGCCGGCTGGCTGGAACGCGAAGTGTTCGACATGTACGGCGTGATCTTCGCCGGCAATACCGACCTGCGCCGCATCCTGACCGACTATGGCTTCAAGGGCCATCCGCAGCGCAAGGACTTCCCGCTGACCGGTTATGTCGAGCTGCGCTATTCGGAAGAAGACAAGCGCGTCGTCTATGAGCCGGTGAAGCTGGCGCAGGACTTCCGCAGCTTCGATTTCATGAGCCCGTGGGAAGGCGCGCAATATGTGCTGCCGGGCGACGAAAAGGCGCCAGCTGCCGCGCCCGCAGCGCCACCGCCGCCTGCCGCCAAGCCCTCGGCGCCGCCGCCTCCGCCTGCTCCGGCAGCAGCGCCCGCCGCTGCGCCGACGCCCAAGGTGACGGAGAAGCCCGCCGATACCGGTGCCGGCGAACCCGCCAATACGGAAGCGGCGAAGCCTTCGGCCGAGAAGAAGCCGCGCGCACCCAGAAAGGCAGCCGAGCCCAAGGCAGAGGGCGATGCGCCCAAGCCGAAGCGCAAGCCCGCAGCCCCCAAGACGCCGAAGGGTGAAGCCTGATGGCCGACTATCTCGAAAAGCTCGATCACCTGACCGACGCGGAAGATCCGACGCTGGGTGATACCGAGATCAAGAACTACACGATCAACTTCGGCCCGCAGCATCCCGCCGCGCATGGCGTGCTGCGTCTGGTCATGGAGCTGGACGGTGAAATCGTCGAGCGGTGCGACCCGCATGTCGGCCTGCTCCATCGCGGCACCGAGAAGCTGATCGAATACAAAACCTATCTGCAGGCGCTGCCCTATTTCGACCGGCTCGACTATTGCTCGCCGCTCGGCATGGAGCATAGCTATGTGCTGGCGGTCGAGAAGCTGCTCAACCTGGAAGTGCCGCTGCGCGCCCAATATCTGCGCGTGTTCTTCGCGGAGCTGACGCGCATCTGCAATCACATGCTGAACCTGGGTTCGCATGTGATGGACGTGGGCGCGATGACGCCCAACCTGTGGCTGTTCGAAATCCGCGAGGATTGCCTCAACTTCTTCGAGCGCGCGTCCGGCGCGCGCATGCACAGCGCCTATTTCCGTCCGGGCGGCGTGCATCAGGATGTGCCGCTGAAGCTGCTCACCGACATCGCCGACTGGCTCGACACGCGCCTGCCGCGCCTGTTCGAGGATGCGATCAGCCTCGTGGCCGACAACCGCATCTTCAAGCAGCGCAATGTCGACATCGCCATCGTGAGCAAGGAAGACGCGCTGAAATGGGGCTTCTCCGGCCCGATGATCCGTGGCTCCGGCATTCCGTGGGATATCCGCAAGAGCCAGCCCTACGACGTCTATGACCGCATGGACTTCGATGTGCCCGTCGGTACGCAGTTCGACTGCTACGACCGGTTCATGGTGCGCGTGGAAGAGGTCCGCCAGTCCGCGCGGATCATGAAGCAGTGCCTCAACGAAATGCCCGAAGGGCCGATCGCCAGCTTCGACCGCAAGGTCTCCCCGCCCAAGCGCGGCGAGATGAAGCGCTCGATGGAGGCGCTCATCCACCACTTCAAGCTCTATACCGAGGGTTTCCACGTTCCGGCCGGCGAAGTCTATGTCGCCACGGAAAGCCCCAAGGGCGAGTTCGGCGTCTATCTGGTCAGCGACGGCAGCAACAAGCCCTATCGCTGCAAGATCCGCCCGACCGCCTTTTCCCACCTTCAGGCGATGGACTTCATGATGAAGGGCCACATGCTCGCCGACACCACCGCCGTCCTCGGCGCGATGGACATCGTTTTCGGAGAATGTGATCGCTAATGGCTGACGCACCCCACATCCCAGACGAGGCCGAGACCCGCGCGCGCTGGGGCGATTTCGAATGGACGCCCGCCAACGCGATCCAGGCCGAGAAGGTCATCGCGCGCTATCCGGCCGGTCGCCAGCAGTCCGCCGTGATGCCGCTGCTCGACCTTGCCCAGCGGCAGGTCGGCGCCGAGACGCAGACGCAGGGCTGGCTGCCGGTTCCGGTGATGGAATATATCGGCAAGCAGCTCGGCATGGCCTATATGCGCGTGTACGAGGTCGCGACCTTCTACACCATGTACAACCTCGCGCCGGTCGGCCGTTACCATGTGCAGGTGTGCGGCACGACGCCGTGCATGCTGCGCGGGTCGGACGATGTGCTTGCCGCCTGCAAGAACCGTGGCCTGGTGAAGGGGCATACCACCCCGGACGGCCTGTTCACGCTGACCGAGGTTGAATGCCTGGGCGCCTGCGCCAACGCGCCGATGGTCCAGATCAACGACGATAATTACGAAGACCTGACCTACGACAGCATGAGCGCCGTGCTGGAGGATCTTGCCGCTGGTCGCCAGCCCAAGATCGGCCCGCAGATCGAGCGCCAGACGAGCTGCCCCGAGGGCGGCCCGACCTCGCTGGTCGAGATGGTCGACGAGAACCACGACTATCGGAGCCAGTGGGGATGAGCGCGATCGTCGCCATCATCATCGGCCTGATCGTGCTCGTGCTGGCCATCAAGATCATCGGTGCCGTTCTTGGCGTGGTGATCGGGCTGGCGCTGGCCGTGGGCGCATATTTCCTCGCTGAAAAGATTATCGGGAAGGGCCGCTAGGATGCTGGCTGACAAGGACCGCATCTTCACCAACGTCTATGGCTTCCAGGACTGGGGCATAGACGCCGCGATGAAGCGTGGTGACTGGGACAATACCAAGGCGCTGCTGGAACGCGGCCAGGACGCGATCATCGAGGAGATGAAGGCATCCGGCCTGCGCGGGCGCGGTGGCGCCGGCTTCCCGACCGGCATGAAGTGGAGCTTCATGCCCAAGGAAAGCAAGGATGGCCGCCCGAGCTTCCTCGTCATCAACGCGGACGAATCCGAGCCGGGTTCGTGCAAGGACCGCGAGATCATCCGCCACGATCCGCACAAGCTGATCGAGGGCGCGCTGGTCGCCGGCTTCGCGATGCGCGCGCGCGCCGCCTATATCTACATCCGCGGCGAGTTCATCTATGAGGCGAAGGTGCTCTTCGCCGCTGTCGAGCAGGCCTATGAAAAGGGCTTCCTGGGCAAGAATGCCTGCGGCTCCGGCTATGATTTCGACGTGTTCGTGCATCGCGGTGCGGGCGCATACATCTGCGGCGAGGAAACCGCGCAGATCGAGAGCCTTGAAGGCAAGAAGGGCCAGCCGCGCCTGAAGCCGCCGTTCCCGGCCGGCGCCGGCCTCTATGGCTGCCCGACGACGGTGAACAATGTGGAGAGCATCGCGGTTGCGCCGACGATCCTCCGCCGTGGCGCGCCCTGGTTCAAGAGCTTCGGGCGGGAGAACAACGCCGGCACGAAGCTGTTCCAGATCAGCGGCCATGTGAACAAGCCCTGCGTCGTCGAGGAGTCGATGTCGATCCCGTTCAAGGAACTGATCGACAAGCATTGCGGCGGCATTCGCGGCGGCTGGGACAATCTGCTCGCGGTCATCCCCGGCGGCTCCTCCGTGCCGCTGGTGCCGGCGGCGCAGATCATGGACGCGCCGATGGATTTCGACGGCCTGCGCGCGCTCGGCTCCGGCCTCGGCACCGCAGCGGTCATCGTGATGGACAAGTCCACCGACATCGTCCGCGCCATTTCGCGCCTCAGCTATTTCTACAAGCATGAGAGCTGCGGCCAATGCACGCCGTGCCGCGAGGGCACCGGCTGGATGTGGCGCGTGATGGAACGCCTGCGCTCGGGCGAGGCGGACATCCGCGAGATCGACATGCTGCAGGAAGTGACCAAGCAGGTCGAAGGCCACACCATCTGCGCCCTGGGCGATGCGGCCGCATGGCCGATCCAGGGCCTCATCCGCCATTTCCGCCCGGAAATCGAACGGCGGATCAATGACAACAAGGGCGGCGCTCCCATCATGGAGGCGGCGGAATGAGTTTCGTGCGCCGGCGGATCAGAATTGCCGAAAGGGCCGTTCGACGGAATGCTGGCTTTCGGCTGTATGGTCGCGGTATATCAGCGATTTTGCTGTCTGCGGGGCTTTTGCTTCCAGCAGGTCCGCTGTCTGCGCAGCAGCTTGTGAAGAACCGCGTGAAGGTCGCTGAATTTGCCGGCTGCGCGTGGAAAAATGCAAATGCCATGTCTTTGCAGTTCCTCGCGAGCGAGCCGGGTAGCAAAGGTGAGGCTGTTTTGGGGAGCCAGCTGGTTTCCGGTCGCGATGTATGCATGGGCACCATGAGAATGGATATGCTGATACTTAATAAGGGAGCCTTCAGGGGCGCTCTTTCAGAAGTGGCATTGCGTGAAAATTCGGAATTGCGTGAACGGATCACCCATCTCTCTGCTGCTCCTGCAGTGCGTCCGGTTTATGTGACTGACGATCAGTTTGTGCGCGATTATGGCGCCTGCATCGCCCGCGCTGATCCTGTTCGCGCTTTCCAGCTGCTGAACACGGCGATCGAAACCAAGGAAGAGCGCGAAGCGCTGCTTTCGATGACGGATGCTCTTAAGGATTGCATGGCGTTGGGCACCCGATATCGCATCGTCATAGATGATGTACGCACCCGTATCGCATCGACGCTTTATGCGGCGGTGGCGACTGGAACGAGAAACTGAGATGCCAAAAGTCACCGTAGACGGCGTAGAACTGGAAGTCCCGGCGGGCGCCACCGTCCTGCAGGCGTGCGAGCTTGCGGGGAAGGAAATTCCGCGTTTCTGCTATCATGAGCGGCTGAGCATCGCCGGCAACTGCCGCATGTGCCTGGTCGAGGTGAAGCCCGGGCCGCCCAAGCCGCAGGCAAGCTGCGCGCTGCCGGCCGCCGAGGGCCAGGAAATCCGCACCGACAGCCAGATGGTCAAGAAGGCGCGCGAAGGGGTGATGGAGTTCCTCCTCATCAACCATCCGCTCGATTGCCCGATCTGCGACCAGGGCGGCGAGTGCGACCTGCAGGACCAGTCGATCGCCTATGGCAAGGGTGCCAGCCGCTTCCACGAGAACAAGCGCGCCGTCACCGAGAAATATATGGGCCCCATCGTCAAGACGGTGATGACCCGCTGCATCCAGTGCACCCGCTGCGTGCGCTTTGCCGAGGAAGTCGCCGGCGTCGAGGAGATCGGCGCGATCTATCGCGGCGAGAACATGCAGATCACCACCTATCTGGAGCGCGCCGCCAAGAGCGAGCTTTCGGGCAATGTGGTTGATCTGTGCCCGGTCGGCGCGCTCACCAGCAAGCCCTATGCCTTCGAGGCGCGGCCCTGGGAGCTGAAGAAGACCTTCGCCATCGACGTGATGGACGCGGTCGGCACCAACATCCGCCTCGACAGCCGTGGCCGCCAGGTGCTGCGCGCGCTGCCGCGCGTCAATGACGACGTGAACGAGGAATGGGCGTCGGACAAGACTCGCCATGCGGTGGACGGTCTGGTGCGCAAGCGGCTCGACAAGCCCTATGTCCGCAAGGACGGCAAGCTGGTGGAAGCGAGCTGGAACGAAGCATTCGCGGCGATCGCTGCGGTCCAGCATGGCGGCAGCGTCGCGGCGGTGGCCGGCGACCTGCTCGATTGCGAGACGATGTTCGCGGCCAAGCTGCTGGTACAGAAGCTGGGCGGCACGATGCTGGAAGGGCGTCAGACGGGCCTTTCCTATGACGTGTCGAACATCGCTGCGGTCAATTTCAACACGACCCTGCCGGGCATCGAGACGGCGGACGTCATCCTGCTGGTCAACAGCAACCTGCGCTGGGAAGCCCCGCTGGTGAACACGCGCGTCCGCAAGGCCGTGCGCAAGGGCGCCAAGGTGTTCGCGATCGGGCCGGAAACGGACCTGACCTACAAGGTCGAGTGGCTGGGCAACGACGCTTCGCTCGTCGCCAATCTGCCCGCGGCCGTGGTCGATGCGTTCAAGGGCGCGGCCCGCCCGGCGGTGATCGTCGGTGGCGGCGCACTCGCCAAGGACGGCGCGCATGGCGACACGCTGGCGCTGGTCGATACGCTCGGCCTCGTGAAGGATGGCTGGAACGGCTATAATGTGCTGCATTTCGCGGCGGCGCGCATGGGCGGGCTGATGCTGGGCTATGCGACGCAGGGCGGTATCAAGGCGGTGGCTGCGGCCAAGCCGAAGCTGCTCTTCGCGCTGGGTGCCGACGAAGTCGACTATGCCGCCTTCGAGGACAGTTTCACCGTCTATATCGGTCATCATGGTGACAAGGGCGCACATGCCGCCGATGTCATCCTGCCGGGTGCGAGCTATGCCGAAAAGGCCGGCACCTATGTCAATCTGGAGGGCCGGGTCCAGCGCGGCGAAAAGGCCGTGTTCGCGCCGGGCGACGCCCGCGAGGACTGGTCGATCCTGCGTGCCCTGTCCGACGTGATGGGCGCGACCCTGCCGTTCGACAGCTTCGAAGCGCTGCGCGCCGAGATGGCAAAGGCCGTTCCCGCGCTTGGCGAGCTTGGGCTTGCAACCTATGACTGGGCGCCGCCCTCGCTGCCGACCGGCGCGACCGGTGAGTTCGGTTCGCCGATCAAGGATTTCTACCTCACCAACGCGATCTGCCGGGCAAGCCCGACGATGCAGCGCTGCTCAGCCGAACTGGTCCATGGTGAAACGCTTGCGGAGGCCGCAGAGTGACGGCGCTTTTTCAATCCTGGGGCGCGCCGTTCGGCCTTGCCTGGTTCCTCTCGACGATCATCGGCATATTGGTGATCGCGCTGCCGCTGATGCTGGCGGTCGCGATGATCATCTATGCCGACCGCAAGATCTGGGCGGCGATGGCGCTGCGCCGTGGTCCCAACGTCGTCGGTCCCTTCGGCCTGCTTCAGTCCTTCGCGGACGGCGCCAAGGTGTTCCTGCAGGAAACCATCATCCCGTCGGCCGCCAACCGCGCGCTGTTCCTGATCGCGCCGATCATCACCTTCACCGTCGCGCTGATGGCGTGGGCGGTGGTGCCCTTCGACGTGGGCGTGGTGCTGGCGGACATCAATGTCGGCCTGCTTTACATTCTCGCGATCAGTTCGCTGGGCGTGTATGGCGTGGTGCTGGCGGGCTGGGCGTCGAACTCCAAATATCCCTTCTATTCGGCGATCCGCGCATCGGCGCAGATGATCTCCTATGAAGTCTCGATCGGCTTCATCCTGATCACCGTCGTGCTGTGGGCCGGCAGCTTCAACATCTCGACCATCGTCGAGAGCCAGAAGGGCTATTACGGCTTCATCAACGGTAACGGCTTCAACCCGCTGCTCTTCCCGATGGCGATCATGTTCCTGATCTCCGCCATGGCGGAAACCGCGCGCGCGCCCTTCGACCTGACCGAAGCGGAAAGCGAGCTGGTCGCGGGCTACCAGACCGAATATTCGTCCATGGCCTTCGCGCTCTACTGGCTTGGCGAATATGCCAACGTCATCCTGATGTGCGCGCTGAACGCCATCCTGTTCTGGGGCGGATACCTGCCGCCCTTCGACTGGGCGCCGCTGTATCTGGTGCCCGGCATCATCTGGCTGTTCGCCAAGATCCTGTTCTTCTTCTTCGTCTTCTCCTGGGTGAAGGCGACGGTGCCCCGCTACCGTTACGACCAGCTGATGCGGCTGGGCTGGAAGATCTTCCTGCCGACCTCGCTGCTGTTCGTGTTCCTGGTGTCGGGCTTCCTCATGCTGACGCGCTATGGAGGCGCACAATGAGCCTCGGTTATTACGTCAAGTCTTTCACCCTCTGGGAGTTCGTGAAGGCGCACTGGCTGACCTTGAAGTATTTCTTCAAGCCCAAGGCGACGATCAACTATCCCTATGAGAAGAACCCGATCTCGCCGCGCTTCCGGGGTGAGCATGCGCTGCGCCGCTATCCCAATGGGGAAGAGCGCTGCATCGCGTGCAAGCTGTGCGAGGCGGTGTGCCCGGCGCAGGCGATCACCATCGAGGCGCAGCCTCGCGACGATGGCAGCCGCCGCACCACGCGCTACGACATCGACATGACCAAGTGCATCTATTGCGGCTTCTGCCAGGAAGCCTGCCCGGTGGATGCCGTCGTGGAAGGCCCCAATTTCGAATTCGCGACGGAAACGCGCGAGGAGCTGATCTACGACAAGGCCAAGCTTCTTGAAAATGGCGACAAGTGGGAGCGCGCGATTGCCGCGAACCTTGCCGCCGACGCGCCCTACCGTTAAGCCGCCACCCGTCCGAGGGGGATAGTTACCTGTGATTCACGTCTTCGCCTTCTATCTCTTCGCTTGCGTCGTGATCGCGAGCGGTGCGATGACGATCCTGTCACGCAATCCGGTTCATTCGGTGCTGTGGCTGATCCTCGCCTTTTTCAACGCCGCGGGCCTGATGGTGCTGCTGGGCGCTGAATTCATCGCGATGCTGCTCGTCATCGTCTATGTCGGCGCGGTCGCGGTGCTGTTCCTGTTCGTCGTCATGATGCTCGACATCGACTTCGCCGAATTGCGGGCGGGCTTCGTGTCCTACCTGCCCTTCGGCGTGCTGATGGCATTGGTGCTGCTCGCCGAAATCGTGCTCGGCATCGGCATCTGGAAGGTCGGGCCGCTCGAACTCGCCCAGCGCGCCGCGCCCGCGGCGAGCGATGTGCCGAACATCGAGGCGATCGGCCAGCTTCTCTACACGCGCTACATCTTCCTGTTCGAAGCGGCGGGCATCGTCCTGCTGGTCGCCATGATCGGCGCGATCGTGCTGACCCACCGCGCACGCGGCGGCGTCCGTGGCCAGAACATCGCCAAGCAGAACCGCCGCCGTCCGCAGGACGCCGTGCGTAACGTCAATCAGCCCGTGGGGCAGGGGGTGGAGCTGTGATCGGCCTTCAGCATTATCTGGTGGTCAGCGCCATCCTGTTCGTGATGGGGGTGCTCGGCATCTTCATCAACCGCAAGAATGTCATCATCATCCTGATGGCGATCGAGCTGATCCTGCTCAGCGTGAACATCAACCTCGTCGCCTTCAGCGCCTTCCTGGGCGATCTGGTCGGCCAGGTGTTCAGCATGTTCGTGCTGACCGTTGCGGCGGGTGAAGCCGCCATCGGCCTTGCGATCCTTGTCATTTACTTCCGTGGTCGCGGCACGATTGCCGTCGACGATGTCAACCGGATGAAGGGCTGAGACCAGCGACATGATCCAGTATATCGTCCTTCTTCCGCTGCTTGCTGCCATCATCGCCGGCCTTGGCAACAAGGCGCTGGGCAAGCTGCCCGCCAAGATCATCACCACCGGCGCGCTCTTCGCCTCCTGCGCGATGAGCTGGCCGATCTTCCTCGCCTTCGTCACCGGCCATGCCGAACCCTATGTGCAGCCGGCCTTTACCTGGATCCAGTCGGGCAGCTTCGACGCCCAGTGGGCGCTCCGGGTCGATACGATGACGGCGGTGATGCTGGTCGTCATCACCAGCGTCTCGGCGCTCGTCCACCTCTACAGCTGGGGCTATATGGATGAGGAGCCGGATCAGCCGCGCTTCTTCGCCTATCTCTCGCTCTTCACCTTCGCGATGCTGATGCTCGTGACGGCGAACAACCTGCTGCAGATGTTCTTCGGCTGGGAAGGCGTGGGCCTTGCCTCCTACCTGCTGATCGGTTTCTGGTTCCGCAAGCCCAGCGCCAATGCCGCCGCGATCAAGGCCTTCGTGGTCAACCGCGTAGGCGACCTTGGCTTCATGCTCGGCATCTTCGGCACCTATCTGGTGTTCAACACCATCTCGATCCCGGAAATCCTGGCCGCCGCGCCGAACATGGCCGGTTCGACCATCGGGTTCCTGGGCCACCGCTTCGACACGATGACCGTGCTCTGCCTGTTGCTGTTCGTGGGCGCCATGGGCAAGTCGGCGCAGCTCGGCCTCCACACCTGGCTGCCGGACGCGATGGAAGGCCCGACCCCGGTGTCGGCGCTGATCCACGCCGCGACCATGGTGACGGCCGGCGTGTTCATGGTGTGCCGCCTGTCGCCGATGTTCGAAGCGTCGCCCACGGCGCTCGGCTTCGTGACCTTCATCGGCGCCGCGACCTGCCTGTTCGCCGCGACCGTCGGCACGGTGCAGAACGACATCAAGCGCGTGATCGCCTATTCCACCTGTTCGCAGCTGGGCTACATGTTCTTCGCCGCCGGCGTCGGCGCCTATGGCGCGGCGATGTTCCACCTGTTCACACATGCCTTCTTCAAGGCGCTGCTGTTCCTGGGTGCCGGCTCGGTGATCCATGCGATGCACCATGAGCAGGACATGCGCTATTACGGCGGCCTGCGGAAGGAAATCCCGATCACCTTCTGGGCGATGACCATGGGGACGCTGGCGATCACCGGCGTCGGCATTCCGCTCACCACCTTCGGTTTCGCCGGCTTCTTCTCGAAGGACGGCATTCTCGAAGCGGCTTACGCTTCGGGTGGTGGCGGCGTCGGCGCCTTCTATGTCGGCGTGTTCGCGGCGCTGCTCACCAGCTTCTACAGCTGGCGCCTGGTGTTTCTGACCTTCTTCGGCAAGCCGCGCTGGGCTGCTTCGGAGCATATCCAGCACGCGGTGCATGATGCCCATGGCCATGATGCCCATGGTGATGACGATCATGCCCATGATGGGCACGGTCATGCGCCCCATGGCCACGACGACCATGGCCATGACGATCATCATGCCGCGACCGGCACGGCGGGCTATCATCCGCATGAGAGCCCCTGGGTCATGCTGGTTCCGCTGATCGTGCTCAGCCTGGGCGCGGTGTTTGCGGGCTTCATCTTCCACGACCAGTTCATCGGCCCCGAAGGCGGCATCGAGTTCTGGAAGAGCGCGGTGGCGTTCAACAGCCACCTGATGCACGCGGCGCATGAAGTGCCCGTGTGGGTCAAGTTCGCGCCGTTCACGGTGATGTTGACCGGCCTGCTGATCGCATGGCTCAGCTATCTGAAGAACCCGCAATGGCCGTCGCAGTTCGTTGCGCAGTTCGGCGTGCTGTACCGCTTCCTGCTGAACAAATGGTATTTCGACGAGCTGTATGACGTGATCTTCGTGAAGCCGGCCTTCGCAATCGGCCGCTTCTTCTGGAAGTTCGGCGATGTCGGCTTCATCGATCGCTTCGGGCCGAACGGCCTTGCCAGCCTGGTTGTCCAGGGCGGCAAGATCACCCGCAGGCTCCAGTCTGGCTATCTCTACACTTATGCGCTGGTGATGCTCCTGGGCCTCGCTGCAGCCGCAACCTGGGCGATGACACGATAATGGCGGGCTTTCCCATACTTTCGCTGATGATGGCGGTGCCGATGGCGGGTGCCATCGCCTGCCTGTTCTCTGGCGCCAACACGGCCCGCTGGATCGCGCTGCTGGCGACGCTGGTGGACCTGGTGCTGGGCATCGTCCTGTGGACCCAGTTCGATCAGTCGGCCTCCGCCGCGCAGTGGCAGTTCCAGGAATATGCGCCGATCTTCGGCCGCTTTGCCTGGGCGCTGGGGATCGACGGCATCGCCCTGATGCTGATCGCGCTCACCGTCTTCCTGATGCCGATCTGCATCGGCGCCAGCTGGCAGGCGATCGAGAAGCGCGTCGGCGAATATATGGCGGCCTTCCTGCTGATGGAGGTGCTGATGATCGGCGTCTTCACCGCGCAGGATCTGTTCCTCTTCTACATCATGTTCGAAGCCGGCCTGATCCCGATGTATCTCATCATCGGCATCTGGGGCGGTGCGGACCGCATCTACGCCTCGTACAAATTCTTCCTCTACACGCTGCTCGGCTCCGTGCTGATGCTGATCGCGATGATGTGGATGGTGCATGAGGCGGGCACGACCGACATCCCGACGCTGATGGCCTACAGCTTCGATCCGAAGGTGCAGACCTGGCTGTGGCTGGCCTTCTTCGCGAGCTTTGCGGTGAAGATGCCGATGTGGCCGGTCCACACCTGGCTGCCCGACGCGCACGTTCAGGCGCCGACCGCCGGTTCGGTCATTCTGGCGGGCGTGCTGCTGAAGATGGGCGGCTATGGTTTCATCCGCTTCTCGCTGCCGATGTTCCCGGAAGCCTCCGCGCAGTTCGCGCCGCTGGTCTTCGGCCTCTCGATGGTGGCGGTGGTCTACACCAGCCTCGTCGCGCTGGTGCAGCAGGACATGAAGAAACTGATCGCCTATTCCTCGGTCGCGCATATGGCGATCGTGACCGTCGGCCTGTTCGCCTTCAACCAGGCGGGTATCGAAGGCGCGATGATGGTGATGCTGGGCCACGGCCTTGTGTCGGGCGCGCTCTTCCTGTGCGTCGGCGTCATCTACGATCGGCTGCACACCCGTGAGATCAGCCGCTATGGCGGCCTGTCGATCAACATGCCGAAATATGCGGTGCTGTTCCTGCTATTCACCATGGCCTCCGTCGGCCTGCCGGGCACCAGCAACTTCGTGGGCGAGTTTCTTGCGCTGATGGGTGTCTATCAGGCGTCGAGCTGGGTCGCCCTGGTCTCCACGACCGGCATCATCCTGGGCGCGGCCTATATGCTCTATCTCTATCGCCGGGTCTGCTATGGCGATCAGCTGAATGCCGATGCCGCCGCGATGCCCGACCTGTCGGCCCGCGAAATGTGGCTGCTCGCGCCGATCGCCGCCGCCGTGCTGTGGATGGGCGTCTATCCCGAGAGCTTCCTCAAGCCGATGCGCGCCGACGTGACCGCGCTGGAAGCGCGCCTCGCCCAGGCCAAGCCTGCCGGTGATGCGAAGGTCACTGCCGGTCATCCCGCGCCCGCCGCGCATCATGGCGAAGGCCATGGCGAGGCCGCCGCGAGCGAAACGCAGACTGAAACCCATACCGAAACCCATGACGCGTCGGGGGAGGCGCACTGATGTTTGATTCCGCTTCCCTCATGATGGTCATGCCCGAACTGGTGCTGACCGTTGCCGGCCTCGTCCTGATGCTCGTCGCGGCCTTTGGCGGCGATGGCAGCGCGCGTGTCGTCGGCTGGCTTTCCGCCGCGGCGCTGCTGTCGGCCGGCCTGACCTTGACCGGACTTCCCGGCCATGGCGGCAACGCCTTTGACGGCCTGTATCGCGCCGATGCCTTTGCGGCCTTCGCCAAGGTGCTGATCTATCTGGCCGCCGGTGTCTCCATCCTGCTCGCGCCCCGCTGGTTCACGGTCGATGGCCAGATGCGCGCCGAATATCCGGTGCTCATCCTGTTCGCCTGCATCGGCATGGGCATGATGGTCTCCTCGGGCGACCTGATGACGCTCTATGTCGGCCTCGAGATGAACAGCCTTGCGGGCTATGTGCTGGCGAGCTTCATGCGGCAGGACGAGCGTTCCTCGGAAGCGGGCCTGAAATATTTCGTGCTGGGTTCGCTCGCGAGCGGCATCCTGCTCTATGGCGTGTCGCTGCTCTACGGCTTCACCGGCACCACCGCCTATGACGGCATCGCGATCGCCATCGGCGATGGCCTGTCGAAGGGTGAGCTCTTCGGCCTGGTGTTCGTGCTCGCCGGCCTTGCCTTCAAGATCAGCGCCGTGCCGTTCCACATGTGGACGCCGGACGTCTATGAAGGCGCGCCGACGCCCGTCACCGCCTTCTTCGCCAGCGCGCCCAAGGTCGCGGCCATGGGCCTCACCATCCGCGTCGCAGTGGAAGCGCTCGGCCCCGGCGGCATGGCATGGCAGCAGATCGTGATCTTCGTGGCGCTCGCCTCGATCATCTTCGGCGCGGTCGCGGCCATCGGCCAGACGAACATCAAGCGCCTGCTCGCCTATTCGTCGATCAACAATGTTGGCTTCGCGCTGATCGGCCTTGCCGCCGGTACGCCCGCCGGTGTCGCCGCGACGATGAGCTACATGGCGATCTACGTGCTGATGACCATCGGCAGCTTCGCCTGCGTGCTGCAGATGCGCGATGCAGACGGCAAGCCGGTCGAGACGATCGCGAGCCTTTCGGGCCTGTCGCAGTCGCGCAAGGGCCTGGCCGCTGCGTTCGCGATCTTCATGTTCAGCCTGGCCGGCATCCCGCCGCTCTTCGGCTTCTGGGCGAAGTTCCTGGTGTTCGATGCCGCTGTGGCCGCGCATCTGACGGCGCTGGCCGCCATCGGTATCGCCGCCTCGGTGATCGGCGCCTTCTATTATCTCAAGATCATCAAGACGATCTATTTCGACGAGCCGGCAGCGCCCTTTGAAGCGCGTGGCGGCTGGCTGGAGAGCGGCATCATGACCGCCTGTGCCGTGGTGATCGTGCTCGGCTATCTGCTGAACCCGATGCTGGACAAGGCCAGCGCGGCGGCCGCAGCGGCGCTGTTCTGATCGGGGCCGCACTGACCGATATCCGCACCGTTGCCGAAACAGGATCGACCAACGCCGATCTGATCGCACTGGTAGGCGAGGGCGTAGCCGAGGGAAGCTGGCTGCGCGCCTTGCGCCAGACCGGCGGGCGGGGCCGCATGGGCAGGGCTTGGGAAAGCCCGGACGGCAATCTCCATTGCTCCACCCTCGTCCGGGTTCGCCCCGGCGACCCGATTGCGCCGACCTTGGCGCTGGTGGCCGCAGTTGCCGTCCATGCCGTGGTGGCGCCGCTCTGCGCGGGGCAGGCCCGGATCAAATGGCCCAATGACATCATGGTCGGCGACGCCAAGCTCAGCGGCATGCTGCTTGAGCGCACGGGCGATGCCGTCGTCATCGGCATCGGCGTCAACGTGACGGGCGCGCCATCGGGCCTCGACCGCCCCGTGACATCGCTCTGGGCGCAGGGCGGGGTGGATGCCGACGCTGGAGCCTTGCTCACGCGCCTGTCCGAAATCTTCGCGCACTGGCTGGGGATCTGGCGCGCGCAGGGGATCGCGCCGGTCCGTGCCCACTGGCTCGCCAACGCCCATCCCGCCGGCACGCCGCTGCGCGTCACCCTGCCCGATGCAAGCATTGTCGAGGGCGCCTTTGTCACGCTGGACGAGATGGGCGCGCTGATCCTGCGCTTGGCGAATGGAGACACCCGTGCCATTCATGCCGGCGACGTCTTCCTGATCTGACACAAGGGACACAGGTCCATGCTGCTTGCCATTGATGCCGGCAACACCAATGTCGTTTTCGCGCTCGTCGAGGGCCGGGATATCCGCGCGCGCTGGCGGATCGCGACCGATCCGCGCCGCACGGCGGATGAATATGCCGTCTGGCTGAACCAGCTTCTGATGCTGGAGGGCTTCGCGCTCAAGGATGTCGATGCGGTCATCATCGCGACCGTGGTCCCGCGCGCGCTTCACAATCTGGAAGTGCTGGCGACGAAATATTTCAAGGTCGATCCGCTGATCGCCGGGCAGGCGCCGGTCGAATGGGGCATCGAACTGGATGTTGCGGAACCGGCCTCCGTCGGCGCGGACCGCGTTGTAAATGCCATCGCGGCGCACCATCTGTTCGATGGCGACCTGATCGTCATCGATTTCGGTACGGCGACGACCTATGACGTCGTGGACTATCAGGGCACCTACAAGGGCGGGATCATCGCGCCGGGCATCAACCTGTCGCTCGACGCGCTGGTGAGCGCGGCGGCAAAACTGCCCAAGATCGCCATTTCGGCGCCGGAAACACGGTCAGTCATCGGCCGGACGACGGAAGAACAGATGCACATCGGCGTCTTTTGGGGCTATGTGGCGATGATGGAAGGCCTGGTCGCGCGGATCCGCAGCCAGATCGGCCGTCCAGCCAGGGTAATATCCACAGGCGGCCTCGCCGTCCTGTTCGACACGCACAGCGATATTTTCGATGCCATCGCGCCCGACCTGACGATCCAGGGGCTGGCGCTGATGCACGAACGGAGTTTGAATAGATAATGACACCTAAAGATGAGCTGATTTTCCTGGCCCTTGGCGGGTCGGGTGAAATCGGCATGAACGTGAACCTTTACGGCACCCAGGGTAAGTGGGTGATGGTCGATCTCGGCCTGACCTTTGCCGATCCGGCCTATCCCGGCGTGGAACTGGTGCTGCCGGACCTCACCTTCATCGAGGAGCGCAAGGACGACCTGCTCGGCATCGTCCTGACCCATGGGCATGAGGACCATATCGGCGCCATCCCCTATCTGGCGGCCGACCTTGGCGTGCCGCTCTACGCGACGCCCTTCACCGCAAGCCTGATCCGCGCGAAGCTGGACGAGGAAGGGCTGGCCGACGAGGTCAAGCTCAACGTCATCGACAATGAGGGCAGCTTCGCCCTTGGCCCCTTCGGCTTCCGCTATGTGCCGCTGGCCCATTCGATCCCCGAGGGCAACGCCCTGCTGATCGAGACGCCCTATGGCCGCATCTTCCACACCGGCGACTGGAAGCTCGACGAGCGGCCGCTGCTCGGCGTACCCTCCACTCCGGAGCAGCTGACTGCCATTGGCGACCGGGGCATTTTGGCGCTGGTGTGCGACAGCACCAACGTCTTCAACGCGCAGCCCAGCGGCTCCGAGGGCGATGTGCGCGAGGGGTTGATGGAGGTCGTCGCCGGCGCGAAGGCGCGGGTGCTCGTCACCACCTTTGCCTCCAATGCTGCCCGCCTGCAGACGCTGGGGGAGGTCGCCAATGCGACGGGCCGCGCTCTGTGTGTCGCTGGCCGTTCGCTCGACCGGATCATCAGCAATGCGAAGGGCGCGGGATATCTCAAGGATTTCCCGCCGATGGTCGATTGGGACGCGGCGATGGCCATGCCGCGCGACAAGGTGATGATCATCGCCACCGGCGGCCAGGGCGAGGCACGCGCCGCGCTCTCCCGCGTGGCGTTCGATTCCCACCCGATCAAGCTGAGCGAAGGCGACATGGTCGTCTTCTCCTCCAAGCAGATCCCCGGCAATGAAATCGCCATCGGCCGCATCCAGAACCGCCTCGCCACGGACGGCATCGTGATGGTGACGGACCGCCAGGCCGAAGTGCATGTGTCGGGTCATCCCGGCCGGCCCGAGCTGGAGGCCATGTATCGCTGGATCAGGCCGGAAATCCTGCTGCCGGTGCATGGCGAGATGCGCCACATGGCCGAGCAGGCGCGGCTGGGCATTACATCGGGCATTCGTCACGCGGTGGTGCAGGGCAACGGCGACGTGTTGCGGCTGGCACCGGGTGCGCCCAAGATCATCGGTCGGGAAACGGCCGGGCGCCTGGTGCTGGACGGCGATGTCATCCTGCCGGCGGACGGCACGACCATGAACGAGCGCCGCAAGATCGCGCTGCATGGCCAGATCAGCGTTGCGGTGGCGCTGGACCGCAGGGGCCGCCTGCTGGGCGAGCCTGCCGTCCGCGTGCAGGGCGTGCCCGTGGAGGAAGACCGCGAGGCCTTCCTGAACGAAGCGTCGGACGAGGCCGCTGCGGTGATCGACAAGGGATCGCGCGAGCTGGATGCACTGCGCGAACGGGTCCGCCTTGCGGTCCGCCGCACGGCTACCCGCTGGACCGGCAAGAAGCCGGTGGTCGACGTGCTGATCGTGAACGCATAAGGGCTCGGGCATGAACAGCTACGCGATCATCGCCATCTACGTGCTGTTCTGGGTCATCAGCGCGTTCATCGTGCTGCCCTTCGGCCTGCGCACGCCGGACGAGACGGGCGAGGCGGTGAAGAGCGGCCATGCCGACAGCGCGCCGGTGAATTTCCGGCCATGGATCGTCGTGCTACGCGCGACGATCCTGTCGGCGGTGCTCTTTGGCCTCTATTACGCCAATTATGTCTGCGGCTGGATCACCGCCGAACAGATCGCCGCCTATTTCCGCGTCAAATGAGGATCATCCTGCCCGAGCCGGAGCATGCCGGTGCATGGGCGGCGATGCGGGCGGCACTGTGGCCGGATGGATCACAGGGCGAGCATCTGGTGGACGTCACCGAAATGCTTTCGAACATTTCCGGGGGCTCCGGCCAACTGGTCGCCTTCATCGCCCTGGACGCGGCCGGACGGGCTGTTGGCTTCGTCGAGGCGTCGCTGCGCCATGATTATGTGAACGGGTGCGAGAGCAGCCCCGTGGCCTTTCTGGAGGGGCTGTATGTCCGGCCGGAGGATCGCCGCACCGGCGTCGGACGAGCGCTCTGCGCGGCGGTCGAGACATGGGGCAGGGCGCATGGCTGCACGGAGCTTGGCTCCGACGCGGAGATCGCCAATCAGGAGAGCCATGCGCTCCATGCCGCCATCGGCTTTGAAGAGACCGAGCGGGTCGTGTTTTTCCGCAAGCGTCTATAGCGGTTTTTGCGCTAAATCCTGATCTACCACCCCGAATGGGACTGCGTCTTCGATCTATGGAGGACGGCCTCAGTCAGCCCGTATCGCTCTGAAAATGACGTGCAGCCCTTCGACAGGCTCGGGGCGAACGGATCGAGCTGAGCTGAGCTGTTCCAAAGACGCCGAAGTCGCATGTCAGCAGGCGGCTTACCTGACTGGCGCTAACGATGGTCCTGGCGCAATCCAATGGGATGTCATCGCCGCGGGCCATCGCGCAGGTGGCGCGCGGAGGATCGGTTACTGCCGAAGCCGCTCGATGGCCTGCGCCAGCGCCACATAGAGCTTGCCCATGTCGGACGAGAGCATCGTGACCGCCAATGCGCTGCCATCGCGCGCCGACAGGATGATCCGCAGCATTCCCTCGAAATCGTGGATGTAGCGGTTCACATGTTCGCGGAACTCTGCATTGTCGTCATAATGCTGCATGATCTCGCGCGCTTCGCCGGCGTCGAGCAGCTTCACGGCCCGGCGGGTGAAGACGCCGCGATCACCCTTCAGATAGGCGGCCCAATGGGAGTCCGTCACCTCGGTCGACAGGATCTTGGTGACGTCGATCGCGGTGCTGTTGAGCGATTCGATCAGCAATGCGGAACGGCGGGCGAAATTGTCGCGATCCCGGTCCTCGGCGGCGCGCTCGGCCTGGGCGATGCGTTCCTCGATCGTGGTGCTGGTGTCGGCGATGGTCAGCAATTGCCGCATCAGGCGATCGGAGGCGAGATGCGCGGCCTTCACGGCACGCTCGGCCACCTCCGCCACCTCTGCGATCTGTGCGGTTACGCGCTCGCCAATGGCCTTCTGCATAGCCTTTTCGCTGGCGTCGCCCAGCGCCTGCGCGGCGTCGGGGATCGCGCGGGCCAGCGCCTGGCGGGCACGCTCGGCGGCCTGGTCGGCGGTTTCCTTCACCCGCAGCAGCGCGGTGATGAGCAGCGGCGCGGCGCTTTCGGTCAGGCGTGACGCGCCCTCGTCCGCGGTCTTGAGCGCATCCTGCAGCGCCTGCACCTGGTCGCGATTGGCGATCAGCCCGCTTTCCGTGCTTTCCAGCCATTCGGTCAGCTTGCGGCTCTGGCCGCGCAGCAGTTCCTCGACCTCCAGCGTGCGGCCGAGAATCGCTTCGGAAATGACCTCCAGCTTCTCGATTTCCGGCCCGGCGGCGGTGAGCAGCGCGCGCGTATCGTGCACGCGGTTGTCCAGCCGGTTGAAGGCGAGCGGGAAGGTCTCGTCCATTTCGCGGACGCCCGAATCGATGGCGAGCAGCAATGTCTCCGACTTCGCGATCAGCCGCTCGGCCGCGTCATTGCCATTGTGCAGCGCGCCGTCCATCCGCTCTGCCTCGAGCGTCAGGCGGGAGAGCGCATCGGCCAGCCGCGCATTGCGGGCGATGCCGTCGCGTTCGATATCGGCAAACTGTGTTTCCAGCGCCGCGAATTTGTCCGCGAGCCCGGCGTTCAATCGTCCGGCCAGGCGGTCCTGCTCCTCGATCATGATGCGCAGGTCGCTCAGGCGGCTTTCGATCTCGCCCAGATGCTCGACATAGCCTGCGACGGTCTGGCTGCCGATCTGGCCGACGGCGCTCTGCGACTGCGCGATCAGGGCCGCGAGATCGCTTGCCTGACGGGACAGCCCCTCGCTGCTCTCGCTCATCGCGGTGCGGGCGCGCTCCAGTGCGTTGTCGATCCGGTTGGCGGCAAGGTCCGCAAGTCCGGTGACTTCCTCGCTGGCGCTGCGCGTCGCGTCCTGCATCTGGATCAGCTGGCCGGCGAGGCTCTTGGTCGCCGTCAAGGTGCGCGAGCGTGCATCGTCGGAGAGTTCGGCGATGCTGTGCAGCCGGGCCTCCAGCGTGTCGATTCGTTCGGACAGCGCGTGGCCGCCGTCCATCAGCTGGGCGGACATGCTGGCCGCGCGTTCCTCCAGCGTCGGCATCAGCTCGGCGATCGTGTTGAATTCGCGGGCAAGGGCCGTTGCCGAACGTTCGGTCGCGCCCGATTTTTCCTGCACTTCGGCGGAATGCCCCGCGATGATCCGGGCGGACGCCTCCAGATTGGCGCTCGTCGCCGCGCCATAGCTTTCGAGCAGGGTGGCCTGTTCCTGCATGTCCTGCCGGGCGGCCGCCAGGCTGGCGGTAATGAGGCTGAGGCGGAATTCCAACGCCTCGCTTTCGGTGCGGAGCAGTTGCGCGGTGCGGGCGAAGCGCGATGCCTCGCTCGCGCTGTTGCGCAGGAGCAGCAGATAGGCAAGGCCGAGCAGGATCAGCGGCGCGGCAACGCCCGTCACGATGCCGGGTATGGAATCGATCGAGGGAGCGGCGCTCCGCGACAACAGCAGCCACAGGTTGAAGCCGAGCCACAGCACGCCCAGCGCGATCAGGATGCCGCGCGTTACCGCGATCCGGCGCTCCGATGGCCCTTCATTCTCGTCCCATTCGGGCAGTTGCAGCTCCGATAACGCTTCCGGCTGTTTGTGGGCATCGCCCAGCACCAGTTCGTCTTGGATGGTCATAGCCTGGTCGGCCACTGGATCGGTGTCGCGCCTGAAGCCGACAATGTTGTTCCCCCCGCTCATGGGCGCTGCTGTATCATGTTTTCGGAAGGCTGAAATGCCTTTTGCAACGAAACCTTAACCGATCGCGACATAGCGTGCAGCATGTCCTATGATCCGGGAGCTTTGGACGCGGCGCTGGCCGCTGCGGTGGGCGACGATGCGGCGCTCGTCGCGGACCTGCGCATGGCCTTCCTGGAAAGCGCGGAGCGGCAGCTGGACCTGCTCCAGCGCGCGCGCTGCGATGCCAACTGGCAGCTGGCGGCCTGGCGGCTGAAGGGATTGGCGGCCAGTTTCGGCATGGCCGGCCTGATGCTGCTGGCCGACGAGGCGTCGGCGTCCGCGCCCGGCGACCCGCGTGTCATCCGCCGCTTGCAGGCGGCGCTGGCCGGGCTGTCGCACGACTGACATCGGGCCCGCTCGACAAGGATGACGGCCGTATCGGACAGGATTGCCGCGCTGCGACAAAGCATCACTTGCCAGCATCCCGCACTGTTGCGATGAAGGCCATCGGTAAAAGAGAGCCGGGTCCATAACAGCAATGCCATTTTCGGCGATATTGAATGCCAGCCGCACTGCCGGAGGGGCCAGTGGCCTCCTGCGAGGACAGCTGCATTTTGCCGGCCAGAGCATCATCGAATATCAGGCGCGACAGGCGGCGGCGGCGGGCGCCGAAACGGTGATGATCGTGGTATCCGCCGTGACCCAGCCGATTTCCCGCGCCGTCGACAATCTGACGGCGGACGGCATTGCCGTCACCCTGATTCGCGACATGGTGAGCATCGTGCGGGGCGCGCCGCGCGATCGCGACCTGCTGCTGGTGGCCGACGGCCTGATCGCGCCGCAGCAGCATTTCCACGCCATGGCCGAGGAAGAGGGCAACTGGCTGCTCGCCGCGAAGGACGGCCGCGAAAGCGAGCGGTTCGAACGGATCGACGCGACCCGGCGCTGGGCGGGGCTCGCGCGACTGACGCCGGAACTGCTATTTTCCACGCTCGACATGATCGGCGACTGGGATCTGGAACTGACGCTGGTGCGCGCCGCCGTTCAGGCCGGGGCGCATTATCGCGAGGTTCGCGATAATGACGTGCTGGATGGCCGCATCGCGCTGATCGAGACGCAGGAGGAGGCCGATATCGTCGGCGCCGCGCTGCTCGCAACGCCTGCGCATGGTCATGATGCGACGGGGATCGTGGACGCATTGGCCATCGCGCCGCTCGCGTCATGGCTTTCCGGGCTGATGCTGCGTGGGCAGGTGCCCGCGATCCAGGTGCAGATCGGCGCGGCCACGGTCGCGGCGATCGGCATCGTCGCGGCGCTGCTGTCGTGGATGGGCATCGCCATCCTGCTGCTGTTGGCGGCGACATTATTGGCCCATAGCGGGCAGCGGCTGGTCCGGCTGGCCCGGCGCGACGGGCATGACCGGGCGGTGACATTGGCGGCCCCGGTGCTGGTGCTGGTGGGTATCGCGCTGATCGGCCGGGGCATCGGCCGGGACGCCGATGGCCTGTATCTGGCACTACTGCTGGGCATCATCGCCGCGGCGGGCTGGAAGGGGCGACTGCGCGGCGTGCCGCGCTGGGCGATTTTCTCGCCGACGACCGCGCTCATCATGCTGTTTGTCGGTGTCGTCCTGGGTCAGGGTATCGTCGCGCTGGTCGCGGGCAACCTGTGGGCGATCGGCAGCATCGCATGGGGGCTTGGCGGAACCGGGCCGCAAAAGGGCGAAGGCGCCGCCGATACCGCCGGCACAGGCACGGTTTAGCTCAAATTAACCGCGCTCACTTATAGGGGTGAGCATGGCAGAACTGTCGTTCAGCAATGGTGCGGGCACAGCCGGCGGCCTGTGGTCGCCGGCCGCACGTATTTGGGAGCCGGTAAGCGCGGCGACCTGGCATGTGCTCGACCTGTCGCGCTTTTTCCCCGTTGCCGGCCTGCACTGGTCCGACATGATGATCAGCGAGACCCGCCGGCAACTGGCGGGATGCACCAATGCGGTGGAAACCGCGCTGATGGTGGAGCTGGACCATGACATCGCAGCGGCCCTGCCGGGAAGCGGTGCCGACCGTCTCGCCTGGCCTATCTTGCAATCCCGCCCGCACCTGATCGGTCCCGCGCTGCTCGCTCACATGCGGCTGCGCGCGGGCGTGGCGTTGCTGGCGCGGACCAGCGGAGCGGCGAACGGCGATGCCATCGCGCCTGCCGCCGAGGATGGCTGGCTGATGGACGCGGCGGATGGCCCGGTGGCGCAGGCGGCCGTCGCGCTGGCACTGGCGGAAGGGCGATGGTCGGCGGTCGGCGGCGAGGATATGCCGATGCGACCGGACCTGCCGGCCGAACATTTCGCCGATCTCATCTGGGTGGTCGCGGCGGTGCTGGGCACCGTCCTGTCCCGTTCGGGCGCCTTGGCAAAGGGGCAGGCGGTCGCGGCGGTCGATGCGGCGGCGCTACGGCTGCTTGCGCGCCATGACGAGGGGACGGGCGCGCTGGCCGGTGCCATGGCACTGGCGCGGCTGCTTCGCATTCGTCCCGATCATGCCGAACATCTGGGTCGCGCCTTGTCGCAAGGGCGGACGCTGCTGTTCGCCGCGCTGGCGGCCGAGCGCGCGGAGATCGGCATGGAGGCGGTGCTCGATGCACTGATCCAGCAACCGCTGCCTGTCCTTGCCGGGCTTTGCCATGTGCTGGGCGGCTCCGTTTCCGATTTTCGCCATCTGCTGCTCCGGCTGCAGCCCGTGCGCGGGCTTGACGACATGGCGCTGCTGGCGGCCGCCGCCAGTTTCGAAGCGATGACGCTCGAGGATGCGAGGACGGCGCTTGCGCCGCTGCGTCGCCCAGCGGAATTGCGTGGCCCGCTGGGGATATTGGACGGGGACGGCGGGTGCCCGGCATGACCGCTCTGGAACAGCGTGTCGTGCGCGCGACGGTGGATCGCGAAGGCATGCTGCGATCCGCCGATCCGCCGCTGCTGGCGCTGCAGATGCTGGCGGGCGGCGGCCTCGACATGCCGTTGCTGGTGCCGCAGATCGCGGCGCTCGTTCGCCTTGCCGGAAAGCTGCGGGTGCTGGTGTCGCGCCCGGTCGTCGCCGGCGGCGATCATCGCGACATCGACATGTGGGTCCACGCCCGCCCCCACGAGGATGGGGTCGACCTGTCCATCACCGACTGGCGCGAGCGCGCGGCCGTCGCCAAGTCCGCCGAGACGGTCTCGCCGGAGACCGCCGCGCTCGCCGAGGGCGGATGGACATGGCGGGTCGATACGCAGATGCGCTTTGTCGACATACAGGCAGCCGATCAGGACGAAGCGCAGCTCCCCGCCGCTGGATCGGCGCTGGCGGCATGGTTCCAGCTGCTGCCGGACGCCAATGGCGACATTCCCTTCCTGCGCGCGCTGGCGCTGCAGCGGCCCTTTGCCGGGCAGCGGGCCTTGCTGATCGCGCCGTCGCAGGCGTCCTACCGGCTGGATGCGGTGCCGATGTTCGACATGGCGGGTGGGCTGATCGGCTATCGCGGCGTTGCCGTGCCGGAAATGTCCGAAGAGGGCCTGCATCTCTCTCGCGAGGATCAGGCGAGCGTGCCTGCCGGCATGTCTTCGCTATTCGGCCGGCGGCTGGACCGGGCGCTCAAGCAGCCGCTGGGGCGGATCATCGCCAATGCCGACACGATCAGCGGCCAGCTGGAAGGGCCGCTGCGGCCGGACTATGCCGCCTACGCCGCCGATATCGCTGCTGCCGGGCGCCATCTGCTGGAACTGGTCAATGATCTGGCGGACCTGCAGGCGGTCGAGCGCGCCGATTTCACGACGATCGTGGAGGATGTCGACCTGGCCGATGTCGCGCGCCGGGCGGTGGGCTTGCTGGGGATGCGCGCGCGCGACCGGCAGATAGAGATCGTGCCGCCGGACCCGTCCCAGAGCGTGCTGGTGCGCGCCGAATTCCGCCGGGTGCTCCAGATTCTCGTCAACCTGATCGGCAATGCCGTGCGCTATTCGCCTGACGGCTCAACCATCCGGGTGCAGGTCGACCTGGGCGAGAATGTCGGGCGCGCGATCGTGGCCGACGAGGGGCGCGGGATCGCTTCCGAGGACCAGGAACGGATTTTCGAGAAGTTCGAGCGGCTTGGCCGGGATGAAGCGGGCGGCAGCGGCCTTGGCCTCTATATCTCCCGGCGACTGGCCCGCGCGATGAAGGGCGACATCGCCGTGGAAAGCGCGCCGGGGCAGGGCGCCGACTTCATGCTTTCGCTGCCCGCAGCAGAGCCCTGACACCCCCATATGAAAACGGCGCCCCCCGAAGGGAGCGCCGCATTCTGCTTGTCCGTGTTTCCAGGCGCGATCAGCGCTTGTCGACCGGCACATAGTCGCGCATCGGTTCGCCCGTGTAGAGCTGACGCGGACGGCCGATCTTCTGTGCTGGATCGGAGATCATCTCGTTCCACTGCGCGACCCAGCCGACGGTGCGGGCAAGGGCGAAGAGCACGGTGAACATCTCGGTCGGGAAGCCGATGGCCGAGAGGATGACGCCCGAATAGAAGTCTACGTTCGGGTAGAGCTTCTTCTCGACGAAATAGGGGTCGCTGAGCGCGATCTGCTCCAGTTCGCGGGCGACTTCCAGCACCGGATCGTCGATGCCCAGCTTGTCGAGCACTTCGGAGGCCGCCTTCGAGAGCACCTTCGCGCGCGGATCGAAGTTCTTGTAGACGCGGTGGCCAAAGCCCATCAGGCGGAACGGATCGTCCTTGTTCTTCGCGCGGGCGATGAACTCGGGTATGCGGTCCTTGGTGCCGATCTCGCGCAGCATGTTGAGCGCGGCTTCGTTGGCGCCGCCATGCGCCGGACCCCACAGGCAGGCGATGCCGGCCGCGATGCAGGCGAACGGATTGGCGCCCGACGAACCGGCAAGGCGCACGGTCGAGGTCGATGCGTTCTGCTCATGGTCGGCATGGAGGATGAAGATCTTGTCCATCGCCGATTCGATGACCGGATCGACCTCATATTCCTCGGCGGGGACGCCGAAGGTCATGCGCAGGAAGTTGCCCGTGTAGCTCAGGTTGTTCTGCGGATAGAGGAAGGGCTGGCCGACCGAATATTTATACGCCATCGCCGCGATCGTCGGCATCTTCGCGATCAGCCGGTGGCTGGCGATCTTGCGCTGCTCGGGATCGTTGATGTCGGTCGAGTCGTGGTAGAAGGACGACAGCGCGCCGACCACGCCGCACAGGATGGCCATCGGGTGCGCGTCGCGGCGGAAGCCGCGGTAGAAGGTGGACAGCTGCTCATGCACCATGGTGTGGCGCGAGATGGTGTAGCTGAAATCGTCCAGATCCTTCTTGGACGGCAGCTCGCCGTTCAGCAGCAGGTAGGACACTTCCATGAAGCTGGACTGTTCGGCCAGCTGGTCGATGGGATAGCCGCGGTGGAGCAGGATGCCCTGGTCGCCATCGATATAGGTGATGGCGGAGTCGCAGCTCGCGGTGGACGTAAAGCCCGGATCATAGGTGAACATGCCCGTCTGGGCATACAGCTTGCGGATATCGATGACCTGCGGGCCGACCGTACCATCCAGAATACCGTACTGGCTGCTGCCATCGGCGATGGTCAGCGAGGCTTTGTTATCCGCCATATTGTTCTCCTTTAAGCGCCCTGACCTGCACGCCGGGCATCCGATAGTCTTGATAGGGTTTCGTCTTTTCCAAGAAGGAAGAGCACGTCGAATATTCCCGGCGAGGTGGTTCGCCCCGTCAACGCTGCGCGAAGGGGCTGTGCTACCTTGCCAAGGCCTAGTCCGGCGTCCTCTGCTACCCTGCGTATCTGTTCTTCGATGCCTTCAAGCGTCCAGGGCTGGACGCCGGTGAGCGCATCGATGGTTGTTCCCAGCAGGATCTTTGCGTCCGCGTCTAGCAGAGCGATGGCCTTGTCGTCAAAATCAAGAGGACGATTCTTGAAGAGGAAGAGGGCACCGTCCGCCAGCTCATTGAGAGTCTTGGCGCGGGGTTTGAGCGAGGGCATCGCCGCGGCGAGCAGGGTGCCTTCGGCCTGTGTCAATTCCCGATCCACCAGCGCGGCGATGCGCGGCGCGACCAGGGCGGAGAGCCGGTCGTCGTCGGCCTCCCGGATGTAATGGGCGTTCAGGCTTTCCAGCTTCTTGAGGTCGAAGCGGGAGGGCGAACGGCCCACGCCGGCGAGGTCGAACAGCTCGACCGCGCGCTCGCGCGAGATGGTCTCCTCGTCGCCATGGCCCCAGCCCAGGCGCAACAGATAGTTGCCGACCGCTTCGGGCAGCATCCCCATCTCGTCGCGATAGGCATCGACGCCCAGCGCGCCATGGCGCTTGGAGAGCTTCGCGCCGTCCGCGCCATGGATCAGCGGGATATGGGCATAGACCGGCTCGCGCCATCCCATCGCGCGGATGATGCACAGCTGGCGGAAGGCGTTGTTGAGGTGATCGTCGCCGCGGATGACATGGGTGACGCCCATGTCATTGTCGTCGACCACGACCGCCAGCATGTAGGTGGGCGTGCCGTCCGAACGCAGCAGGATCATGTCGTCCAGCTCGCTGTTCTGCACGACGACGCGGCCCTGCACGGCATCCTCGATCACCGTTTCGCCCGTGCGCGGGGCCTTCATGCGGATCACATGGGGCGCACCCTCGGGCGCCTCGGAGGGGTCGCGGTCGCGCCAGCGGCCGTCATAGCGCATCGGCTGCTTGGCGGCGCGCTGCTGCTCGCGCAATTCGGCAAGCTCCTCGGGCGTCGCATAACAGCGATAGGCATCGCCCTGCGCCAGCATTTGGTGCGCGACCTCGGCATGGCGGGCGGCGCGGGCGAACTGGAACACGGGCTCCTCGTCGCCCGACAGGCCAAGCCAGTTCAGCCCGTCGAAAATCGCGGCGATGGCTTCCTCGGTGGAACGCGCCCGGTCGGTATCCTCGATCCGCAGCAGGAACTTGCCGCCATGGTGGCGGGCGAAGAGCCAGTTGAACAGCGCGGTGCGGGCGCCGCCGATATGCAGGAATCCGGTAGGCGAGGGGGCAAAGCGCGTCACAACGTTGGTGTTGTCTGCGGTTGCACTCACAATCGGATTCCTCGACATTCCTGCGGTTCGAGTCTCGCTCGCCCCTGTAAAACGGTCGCCCCCCTAGCATGGCTTTTCGGCCACGACAAACCTCTGCTGAGATTGAGGCGACGAAGGTCGTAGATCACCCTGTTGACGGCGCTCTTCATGGCCTGTCGACGCGCAACGTCCGGGCCATTTCGGCGCGCGCTGCGGACATGATCGAGACATGGCTGGAGGGAGAGCGGGCGCAGATCCCGCTCTGGGCGCCGGTCATGCTGGGGGTCGGTATTTTCGCCTGGTACAGCCTGGCCGATCGCTGGCAATGGGGCGGCTGGACCCTGATCTGCGCGCTGTTTTCCGGTGGCGCCGCGCTCTGGCTGCCGCAAGGGGGCAGGTTGCGGCAGGTCTGCGTGCGCGGCGTGCTTCTCGCCGGCATCGGCTGCCTGCTGATCTGGGGCAAGGCCATGCTGGTCGGCGAGCGGCCGCTGGCGCGCCCTGTCTTCACGCAGATGAGCGGGCGGGTGGAGAGCGTCGCGCCCGTGCCGGCGCAGGACATGGTGCGGGTGATCCTGTCGCCGCAGGAGCGACCCGACCTGCCCCGGCATATCCGCGTGAACATCATGGAAAAGGATGTGCCGGCCGGGCTGGGGGCGGGCGCGGTGGTCCGGTTGCGGGCAAGGCTGATGCCGCCGGCGCCGCCGGCCGTGCCTGGCGCCTATGACTTCGCCGCCCGCGCCTATTTCATGGGGATCGGCGCGACGGGCAGGGCATTGCCGCCGGTCGCGGTCGAGCGCCCCGCGCCATCGTCGGTAGCGCCCGTCCGCCAGCGCTTGTCGGAGCATGTCCGCGCCCGGCTGCCCGGCGGCGAGGGTGCGATCGCCGCCGCCTTCGCGACCGGAGACCAGGGCGCGATCAGCGAGGCGGATGCGGACGCGATGCGGCGCAGCGGGCTGGCGCATCTGCTCTCCATCAGCGGCCTGCATGTGACGGCGCTGGTCGGCGCGGTGATCTTCATCGTCTTCCGCCTGCTGGCCTTGTCTCCCCGGCTGGCGCTGCATGCGCCGCTGATGCTGATTTCCGCCGGTGCGGGCGCGCTGGCGGGTATCGGCTACACGCTGCTGACCGGGGCCGAGGTGCCGACCATCCGGTCATGCGTCGCCGCGCTGCTGGTGCTCGGCGCGCTGGCGCTTGGGCGGGAGGCGCTGACCCTGCGCCTGGTGGCGGCCGGCGCGCTGTTCGTGCTGCTCTTCTGGCCGGACGCGCTGGTGGGGCCGAGCTTCCAGATGAGCTTTGCGGCGGTCACGGCGATCATCGCATTGTCGGAGATGCGCTGGTTCCGGGCGCTCACCATGTCGCGCGACGAGGGCTGGCCACGCAAGATCGGGCGGAACATCCTGGGCCTGCTGCTCACCGGTCTGGCGGTGGAACTGGCGCTGGCGCCGATCGCGCTGTTCCATTTCCACAAGGCCGGGATGCTGGGGTCGCTCGCCAATCTCGTCGCGATACCGCTGACCACCTTCGTCGTCATGCCGTTCGAGGCGGTCGCGTTGCTCCTCGACGCGGCGGGCCTGGGCGCACCGGCTTGGTGGATGGTGGGCAAGGCCCTGTCGCTCCTTCTTGCCATTGCCCACGCTGTGGCCGCCTTGCCCTGGTCCGTGGCGCTGGCGCCGCCCTTTTCGGCGTGGATCTTCGGCATGACGATGGCGGGGCTGCTCTGGTGCCTGCTGTGGCGTAGCAGGCTGCGCTGGCTCGGCATGGCGCCGGTGGCGGCGGGCGTGGCGCTGATGGCGCTTGCGCCGGCGCCCGACATCCTCGTGACGGGCGATGGCCGCCATGTCGCGATCCGCACGGCCAGCGGCATGGCGACACTGAGGGAACGCGCGGGCGACTATGTCCGCGACACGCTGAGCGAGGCTGCGGGGGAAGAGGGCGAGATGCAGGCATTGTCCGCGCTCGATCAGGCCCGCTGCAACCCGGACCTGTGCGCCGTCACGATCACGGACGAAGCGGGGCGGCGCTGGCGGCTGCTGGCGACGCGCAGCGCCACCCATCTGGATGCCGGCGCGCTGATCAGGGCCTGCGCCAGCGCCGATATCGTCGTCAGCGATCGCTGGCTGCCGCGCGCCTGCCGCCCCGGCTGGCTGAAGCTGGACCGCAAGGCGCTGTCCAGAACCGGCGGCGTCGCGCTGTTCCTGCGGCGCGGCGATGTGCGAACGGTGCGAAAGGCCGGCGACATGCATCCTTGGATCGCCCGGCCGACCCGGCGGGGTGCGGCACATAGGGGGTAAGCAAGTCATTCCCCTCCCTTTTAGGGAGGGGTTAGGGGTGGGTGGCGAGCGCAGCGAGTTTCCGGCATCGTGGGAATGGAACGCCGCTCACGCGGCGCACCCACCCCCGGCCCCTCCCTGGAAGGGAGGGGAGAAGGAAGGGCGCTTGCCGCCATCCCTCCCTCGTCATGCTGAACTCGGTTCAGCATCCATCGTGCTACACAGGCCTTCGTTCATTTCGGCAGGATGAACCCTGAAACAGGTTCAGGGTGATGGCATCTCGATGTCAGAAAGCCGTCATTCTCGCTTCTCCCGCTCCTCGACGATCTCCACGATCTTGTCGCCCGTCTCCAGCGTCTTGGCGCCGTCTTCCCAGAAGCCGATCGGGCGGTCCTGGCGGTAGATGCGGACGCCCAGGCCGGTGGCGATGGCGGCGAGGGGGCCTCCGATCTCCTGCGGCAATACCGCGCGTTCGTTGAGCTTCACCCGGCCGCCGGATGCCGCGAGGTCCGCCATATAGTCGGCAATGTGCGGCCCGGTGGTGCTGCCGGCCAGCAGCAGCCCGGCGAAGCTGACCGGGTTGATGACGGTGGTGGCGCCCGCCTGCCGCGCGGGCAGTTCATTGTCCTCGTTGCGCACGACGATGCTGATCGGCAGTCGCGGGGCGAGGTGGCGGGCGGTGAGCGTGATGAGGATGGAGGTATCGTCGCGCCCGGCAGAGACGATCATGGCGCGGGCGCGGTGGATGGCGACGTCCTTCAGCGTCCTGTCGCGTGTGGCATCGCCGCACAGGATGTTGCAGCCCATCTCCTCCGCATCTGCGAGCGCATGTTCGCCCGTGTCGATCACCACGATCTCATGCGGGTTGGTGCCGCGCGCCAGCATCTCGCGCACCGCTTCCGCGCCGCTGGTGCCAAAGCCGGTGACGACGATGTGATTGTGCAGATCGGCCTGAATGCGTGCCATGCGCCACCTGTAGACGATGTTGCGGAAAAAGAGGTTATAGGCCGTGCCCAGGAAGATCAGCCACACGACCAGCCGTATCGGCGTGACCAGCAGCGCTTCCAGCAGCCGGGCTTCCGGGCTCACTGGCACGATGTCGCCATAGCCGACGGTCGTCACGGTGACGGTGGTGAAGTAGAGCACGTCGATGAAGCTGATCTGGTTGTCCAGATTGTCCTTCAGCCCGTCGCGCCCGACCCAGTGAAGGATGAGGACCGCGCCGAACAGCCCGAAGACGAGCGCGACCCGCCACAACAGGTCGGCCCAGACGGGCAGGGACGAGCGTCGCCGCAGGAAGCCGGTCGCCATGGGTGTGCGGCTCTTGTCCAGCCTCATCGTTCAGAAGTGCCCAGCGGCATCGGGTTCGCCTGTTCCTTCCTGCGCGGCCATGCAGCGTCCGAAGAGGTGATAGCCGCTGTCGGCGGCAACGCCAATGCGCGTGGGGTCAGCCGGGGAAGATCGCCGAGAGCGCGGCCATCGATCCGTCCAGCGTCAGGTCGTAATGCAGCGGCGTGACCGTGACATAGCCCTGCGCGATGGCGGCCAGATCGCTATGTTCGGGCAGGGCGTCGCTATTGCCCAGGGTCAGCCAATAATAGTCATAGCCGCGCGGATCGCGCCCCTTGACGATGCGGGTGCGGTCGACGTCGTGGAAGCCCTGCCGCACGACCTTGATGCCCTTCACCTCGTCCGGTGCGATGGCGGGGAAGTTGATGTTCACCAGCATCCGCCGTCCGGCCGGCTGCGCGATCAGCGGGCGCAGCACGCGCTCGCCCCAGGCGCGGGCGACGGCGAAGGGCACTTCGTCGCCCATGCCTTCCTTGGCATAGACCTGGCTGAGCGCGATCGAGCGGACACCGGAGATCGCGCCTTCCATGGCGGCGGCGACGGTGCCGGAATAGGTGATGTCCTCGGCCAGGTTCGCGCCGCGATTGACGCCGGAGAGGATGAGGTCGGGCGGGCCATCCTGCATCACCTGCCGCATCGCCATCATCACCGCGTCGGTGGGCGTGCCGGAGACGCTGAAGCGCCGCTCGCCATGCTGGCGCAGGCGCAGCGGGCGGGTGAGGGTAAGGCTGTGCCCCGCGCCCGACTGTTCCTCCGCCGGCGCGACGATCCAGATGTCGTCGGAGAGGGTGCGGGCAATCTCCTCCAGCACCGCCATGCCCGGCGCATGATAGCCATCGTCATTGGTGAGGAGGATGCGCATGGGCAGGCAGACCTTGTTGGTTGTCCGTTCGCCCTGAGCTTGTCGAAGGGCTGTCCTTCCCTCTTGGAGAGCAGCACAGGGTTTCGACAGGCTCAGCCCGAACGGACGGTTATCCCTTGGGCGTCAATGTCTCGATGCCGCCCATATAGGGCGCGAGGACCGCTGGCACGGTGACGCTGCCATCGGCCTGCTGGTAATTCTCCAGCACGGCGACCAGCGTGCGGCCGACCGCGAGGCCCGATCCGTTGAGCGTATGCAGGAAACGCGTACTCTTCTCGCCTTCGGGGCGATAGCGCGCGTTCATCCGCCGCGCCTGGAAATCGCCGCAGTTGGAGACGGAGCTGATCTCGCGATAGGTGTTCTGGCTGGGCAGCCAGACTTCCAGATCCCAGGTCTTGCGCGCGCCGAAACCCATGTCGCCGGTACACAGCAGCACCTTGCGATAGGGCAGTTCAAGCGCCTGCAATATGCCTTCGGCCGCCGCGCACATGCGTTCATGCTCGGCCTCAGACTCCTCGGGACGGCAGATCGTGACCAGCTCGACCTTCTCGAACTGATGCTGGCGGATGAAGCCGCGCGTGTCGCGCCCGGCCGATCCCGCTTCCGAGCGGAAACAGGGCGTCAGCGCGGTGAGGCGCGTCGGCAGCGTGTCGGCCGCGACGATCTGCTCGCGCACAAGGTTGGTCAGGCTGACCTCGGCCGTGGGGATCAGCCAGCGACCGTCGGTGGTGCGGAACAGATCTTCGGCGAATTTGGGCAGCTGGCCGGTGCCGTACAGCGCCTCGTCGCGCACCAGCAGCGGCGGGTTGACCTCCTCATAGCCATTCTCGCCCGTCTGCGTGTTCAGCATGAACTGGGCGAGGGCGCGGTGCAGGCGGGCCATCTGGCCGCGCAGCGCAGTGAAGCGCGCGCCCGAAAGGTCGGCGCCGCCTTCGAAATCGAGGCCGAGCGCCGGGCCGAAATCGGCATGGTCCTGCGGCGTGAAGTCGAAAGTGCGGATATTGCCCCAGCGCGAGACCTCGACATTGTCCGCCTCGTCCGCGCCCTGCGGCACATCGTCGGCGGGCAGGTTGGGGATGGCCGCGAGGACGCCGTCCAGCGCCTCGCCGGCGCTGCGGTCCTCATTCTCCAGGTCGGCGATGCGCTCCTTCAGGCTCGCCACTTCCAGCTTGATCTGCTCGGCAAAGGCCATGTCCTTGGCGGCCATGGCCTTGCCGATCTCCTTGCTCGCCTCGTTGCGGCGGGCGAGGCCCTGCTGCAGCTCGGTGGCGATGGCGCGGCGGCGCTCGTCCAGCTCAAGGATGGTGGCGCTCAGCGGCTCCGCTCCGCGGCGCGCGAGCGCGGTGTCGAAGGCGGCAGGATTTTCGCGGATGAAACGGATGTCGTGCATGCTCGCCCTATGCCGCCGCGCGGGCAGCCGCGCAACCCTCCGCCCCCTCATCCGTTGAAGAGGCAATCCAAGATGAGAGGACGCACGACATGCAGATCGATCATGATACGCTGGTGATGGTCGCCGACGGCCGGAAGATGATGGTTTTCCGCAATGCCGGCGACGGGCTCTATCCCAATCTGGAGACCGAGTCCGTGCGGCAGCAGGATAATCCCGCCGATCGCGATCAGGCGTCCGACGCGCCGGGCCGGGCCTTCAATTCCGTCGGCAGTCATCGCAGCAGCATGGAGCAGACCGACTTCCACGACCTGGAGGAAGCACGCTTCGCCGCGGAGGCCGCCGAACTGCTGAAGCGCCGGGCCTTCGCCAATGACTATGAAAAGCTCATCATCGTCGCGCCGCCCACGACGCTGGGCGAAATGCGCCGCCATTATCACAAGGTGGTGACGGATCGGCTGGTGGGAGAGATCGCCAAGGATCTGTCAAATCACCCGCTGCCGGAGATCGAGAAGATCATCATCGCCAGCTAGGGTGAGGTGCGCCGACAGGGATGAATGCGTGAAGGCCGGGCAACATGGTCGCCCGGCCTTCGTCTATCCTTGGTATGCATGTGGTCCGGCTGGCCTCATGCGGGGGGCTTGCCCTTCCTGGCGAAGCGGCTGCGCGCGATGAGCGCGGCTGCGGCGGCGCCGAACAGCAGGACCATCGGCGGCGCGGGGACGTCGGTTCCGCCGCTGCTGCTGGACGATCCGCCCGACGACGAACTGCTCGACGAGGAGGAACTGGACGAGGACGACGACGAGCTGCCGCTGGACGTCGTGCCGAAGCTTGACGATCCGCCGCTGGATGAACTGGACGAGGAGCTACTGCCGCTCGAAGACGAACTGGAGCTGCCCCCGTTCGATCCGCCGTTCGATCCGCCATGATGGCCGCTCGAACCGCCGCTGCTGCTCGACGAGGAAGAGGAGCTGGACGAAGAGCTTGATGAGGACGAGCTGGACGATGAGGATGAACTGCCGCCGGTGGATGTCGAGACATTGCCGGACGACGTGGAGACGTTGCCCGACGAGGTAGACACATTGCCGGACGAGGTGGAAACGCCACCCGTCGATGTGCTCACGCCACCCGTGGAGGTGCTCACCCCGCCGGTGGAGGTGGACACGCCGCCCGAAGTCGTGCTGCTGGTGGAGCTGACGCCGCCCGTCGAGGTCGAGACCCCGCCCGTCGAGGTGGACGATCCGCCCGAGCTGGTCGAGGAGGAGCCGCCGCTGCTGGTCGAGGAAATGACGACGCTGCTGCCGCCTCCGCCACCGCTGCCGCCGAAGAAGCCGCCGAAAAAGCCGCCGCTGCCGCCCACGAAACCGCCGCTGCCGCCAAGGACGACGGGCAAGCCGCCGCCCGAGACGACCGGCATCTCGCCCGCAGGGGCGGGGGGCAGGGGCATCGGGATGGGCGCTGCCTGGCTGGTGACGGTCACGGTCGATGGCGCGCAGGAGGTGACGACCCGGCGATTGATGGTGCGGACGGCATAGCGCTTGCGGACGACGACCGGGCGTGCCTTCTTCAGCGGCTGCAGCACGGCAGCGCGCGGTGCATCCGCGACATGGACGGCGCCCCCGCCGATGATCGCGCCGCCGCATGCGCAGGCGCATAATTTTGCCATCGCCATCCGAACCGACATATTTTCTACTCTTGTTCGCTTTGTCCGTTGAGCAGCCAGACATGGTGTTCTGCCGCTTTCCCTATGCGCACAAACGCAAAATAAAGTCTTAACCGCAACGACGTTAACCCTGAATACGCGCCCAAAAGTGACAGGTTAACGTTCTTCGTTTTAAGGGTTGTGGTTAACGTGTCTTAATGAAACGATATGCTGCGATGGCATGAATGATTGATCGTTTCATGGCGGTACTGGAAATATGCCCTTGGGCGATTAAGTGGCGGTTTTTCGGTGATTGCCGAGAAACAATCCGGCGGCACCGGAGTTTTTCCTGATCTTGACCTATAGGAAAGGTCTGAAATGTCAGTGCAGATGACGAGCAGAATGGATTGTCCGCTTGTGCAGGATCGCGCCGCTGGCTATAGGCCCCGTCAACCAACAGTCGAGGGCCAAAGGGCACCCGCCCGGAACGCCCCTGCCGGAGAGCCAAATGGCATCGGTCCCCAATTCTGAGAATGGCGACGACCTCGCTCGCAAGCCAGCGATTGCGTTGCCGGAAGATTATCGACCCTCGGCCGACGAGGAGTTCATGAACCCCCGCCAGCTCGAATATTTCAGGCAGCGCCTGCTGGACTGGAAGAAACAGATCCTGACGGAATCGGAAGGCACGCTGGCGGTTCTGCAGAACGAGCCGTTGCGCGAGCCCGATCTCAACGACCGCGCGTCGAGCGAGACCGACTGGTCGATCGAACTGCGGACCCGCGACCGGCAGCGCAAGCTGATCTCCAAGATCGACGCGGCGCTCCGCCGAATCGACGATGGCGAATATGGCTATTGCGAAGTGACCGGCGAGCCGATCTCGCTCGGCCGGCTGGAAGCCCGCCCGATCGCGACGATGACCGTCGAGGCGCAGGAACGCCACGAGCGGCAGGAAAAAGTTTCGCGCGACGATTAATCCTTTTTCCATGAAATTCAGGGATTTTCCGTCAGCGACATTCTTGATGACGGACAACCCTGAACGATGGAACATGGATCAGACGGCGCCGCGGATCGTGGACCGGCGCGCGGTGCCGCGCGGGACAGCCTGTTCCTGTTGACCGTCATTTCCTCGCCCGAGGGCGTGGACCTGGGCAAGGCCCGAATCCGCAATCTTTCCGCCAGCGGCCTCATGGCCGATTCGGAGCGACCCTTCCGTGTTGGGGAGCGCGTGCGCGTCGAATTGCGCGGGCTCGGCAAGGTGGACGGGGCGATCGCCTGGACGAAGGGGGAGCGCATCGGCATTGCGTTCGACCAGCGCATCGATCCGCAGCAGGCCCGCAAGCCCGTCAGCCAGAATCGCGGGGAACCCGCGCTTCCCGTCTATCTGCGCGTGCCACAGCAGTTTCGCCGCGGCTGATTTCAAGTTCAGGGGATTTTGGGCGCCGGGGATTTCCAGTTCAGGAAATGCCGCCTGGGCCTTCGTTCCAGCCTCCCCAACCTCTCATGGCGTGGCAGGCGTGTGCGCCAGCGGATCGGTGCCGTAGCGGGGAAGGGTACGGAGCTGTGTCTGGGGGATCGACGCTCCGTACCCGTCACTCTCGGTCGCTCAATGCGCCGAGGATAATTCTTCCTTCAGCCTCAGCTTCTGCTTCTTCAGCGTCGCAAGGAGGGAGGTGTCCGGCATGGGGCGGCTATTCTCGGACCTGATGCGGGCGTCGAGTCCGGCATGTTTCGCTTGAAGGGCAGAAATATGGCTATTGTCCATGACATTCTCCTTGCTTGAGTGTGTCGGGAAAAAGAATAGATCATGAATCTGGCGGACTGTCTTCCGTCGAATCACGGCTTGCGATAGTTGCATGGATGCTTGCGACGGTCCGTTGTGGAGGATGACGGATTTCCGTTGTTTTTCCGCAATTTGCGAGATGATGTGTCACGGGGGGAACGGACGCCTGATGAACGGATTGCTATCGCGATGAACCCCGAAGACATCATGCGTCGGCTGGAAATCCTGCGACTCGAACATCGCGATCTGGACGTGGCGATTCTGGCGCTGGTCGAGAGCAGCACGGCAGACCAGCTGCAACTCGCCCGCCTCAAGAAACGCAAGCTCCGCCTGCGCGACGAGATGGCGACGCTGGAGGATGCGCTGATCCCGGACATCATTGCCTGAGGGATCGCCTTGAGGGGGTGGGCGCGCAGCGACGCCCCGCGGTTGTCACGCAAAAAAATGCCGCCGCGGGAGGGATGGCCGCGCATTCCCCAATGGTCGGTGCTTCATGCTTAATGCGCGGAAATGATCCTTAACGCGCCTGACAAGATCGCCTCGCTGTGGCAGCACATGGCCATGCCTTCTGCCCGCATCCTCGACCGCGGCCTGCACCGCCGACTGACCGACAGCCTCTATGTCGAAGCCATGGTGATGGCCGACGAAGCGCGTGCCTATTTCGATGGCCAGGGCAATGCCGACCGGGACATGCTGCAGGTAGTCGATCGCGTCTCCTTCTCGTGCGAATCGCTCAAGGTGACGACCCGGCTGATGCATGTCATCGCCTGGCTGCTGACCCAGCGGGCGTGGCAGCGCGGCGAGATTTCGACCGAGGCGCTGGCCGATCCCAAATATCATCTGGGGGATGCGTCGGCGAGCGACAGAGACGCCATTGCCGGCTTCTCCTTCGCCGCCCGCGCGCTGGTCGATGGCAGCACCGACCTGTACGATCGGGTCGCGCGATTGCAGGCGGCCATGGGGCTCAGCGCCGACCGATCGACGCAAGCCATCCCGCAAAGCCCCGCCCGGCAACTCATCGACCGGCTGGAACAGAGTTTCTGACGCATTTCTGAGCCGGGAAATGGCTTTTCATGCGCTTCGGCGCTGGCGTCGCGCGGTCGAGTTGGTCTAGACGTTGCTGATGCTGGCTGGCCCGCGGTCCTCATCCCGTCTTTGCGGGCGCCGTCTTTCGCTTCTGTGCCGCGCGGCCTGGATCGCGGCACTGGTGCCTTGCGGCCTTTTCGTACCGGGCGTTGCCCAGGCCCAACAGGATCAAGCCCCGCAGGATCAGGCCCAGCAGGACACCGTCACGCCGCCTCCGGTGCTGCCCACCATAACGCCGATCGCGCCTGAGCCGGTCCTCAGCGGCCCAGCGCCCGATCCGCAATCGCCGCTGCAGGACATGCCGGATATTGGCGTCGCCTGGCCCGACATGGGGCAGGCCGACAGCATCCAGCCGATCGTCCCGACCGCCGATGACGTGGCCGCGCAGGCCGCGTCGGACGCAGACGCCGCAACCCGCACAGCGGCTGAAGCGACAGCCGGGAATGCCGGGGGGAATGCCGGTGCCGAGACGGCGACCAGCCCCGGCGGTGTTGCGGGAGAAGGCGCTTCCAACGGCGCGCCAAACCCCGCGGCGCCGGTCGAGAATGCGGCCGATGACGATACGCCCGATACGATCCAGCCGGCCGCCACCGCCACGGACAGCGAGACGATGAACGCCGAGCGACGCTACAGCGTGCGGCTGAGTGGTCTGGACGAGATCGCCGACGCGCAGTTCAACCAGCGCTTCCACGAACTTTCGGTGCTGAGGCAGGGCGAGGGCAAGCCCGCGAACCTCGCCCAGATCAACCGGCGCATCAAGGAAGACCAGGATGTGCTGGATCGGCTGATGCGCGCGAAGGGCTATTATGACGCCCGTATCCGCGGATCGGTGTCCCTGCCGGACGCTGGCAGCGACAGGCTGCTCGTCCGCATGGATGTGGTGCCCGGCACGCTCTACACGCTTGCTTCCGTCGATGTCGAGGGACTGGAGGGTGCGGGCGACAAGGCCGGCAAGCTGCGCGACAGCTTCACGGTGAAGGTCGGCGACCCGATCAACGCCGACGCCATCGTGACGGCGCAGACGACGCTGACGACGGCGCTGGGCGAAAATGGCTTCCCCTTCGCGAAGGTGAACGACCCCGAAATCCGCGTCGACCATGAAGAGCAGAAGGGCGATCTCGACATCGTCATCGCGCCGGGCGGCTATCGCAGCTTCGGGAAGATCATCGTCAGCGACGAAAGCATCTTCAGCGCCCGCCATGTGCAGGGTATCGCCCGCTTCGATCCGGGCGATCCCTTTATGGCGTCGGACCTGCAGGATCTGCGCCGGGCGCTCGTCCAGACCGGGCTGGTCTCCTCGGTGACGCTGACGCCCAAGGATGCGGGCGACGGCACCCATGTCGATACGCTGGTGGATGTGACGCCAGCCCCCTATCGTACGGTCGCCGGCGAAATCGGCTACGGCACCGGCGAAGGCTTCCGCCTCGAGGGTAGCTGGCAGCACCGCAATTTCTTCCCGCCCGAAGGCGCGATCACCGTGCGCGGCGTGGCCGCGACGCAGGAACAGTCGGGCTCGCTCACCTATCGGCGCGGCAATTTCCGCAAGCGCGACCAGGTGCTGACCGGGCTGTTCGCCATCTCCAACCTCAACCGCAATGCCTATTCGGCGCGCACCGTGCAGGTGTCCGGCACGATCGAGCGGCAGACCAACATCATCTTCCAGAAGAAATGGGTGTGGAGCGTCGGCGCCGAACTGCTGGCGACCAATGAAAGCGACGGCGTGTCGAAGATCGCCGGCGGCGGACGGCGGACCTATTTCATCGGCGCGCTGCCGAGCAGCCTGACCTATGACGGCAGCGATGACCTGCTGAACCCGACCAAGGGCTTTCGCCTGGGCGCGCGGGTCAGCCCGGAGCTGTCCTTCCAGGGCAGCACCTTCGGCTATTTCGTGACCCAGGTGGACGGCAGCATCTACCGGCCGATGAGCGACCGGGTCGTGCTGGCGGCGCGCACCCGGCTCGGCTCGATCCTTGGTTCCAGCGCCGATCGTATCGCGCCCTCCCGCCGTTTCTATGCTGGTGGCGGCGGATCGGTGCGCGGCTATGGCTATCAGGACATCGGCCCGCGCGACGCGAACAATGATCCGATCGGCGGCAAGAGCCTGGCGGAATTTTCGCTGGAGGCGCGGGTGCGCTTCGGCAATTTCGGCGTTGTGCCCTTTGTGGACGCGGGCAACATCTCGACCAGTTTTCTGCCGCGCTTCCGCGACCTGCGGATCGGCGCGGGCGTGGGCGTGCGTTATTACAGCAATTTCGGGCCGATCCGCGTCGATGTCGGCACGCCGATCAACCCGCAAAGGGGTGATCCCCGCGTCGCCGTCTATGTCTCGCTGGGGCAGGCCTTCTGATGGCGGAAGACATGCCGCCAGACGCGACCCCGCCAGAGGATGGCGCGCCGCTGCGCGAGGAAGCCGCGCCTCCCGCGCGGCGCCGTCGTCGCTGGTGGCAGGGCGGATGGCAGGCATGGCTGCTGGGGGGCGTGGTCGGGCTCGTCCTGATCGTCGCGGGCGCGCTGCTGTGGCTCGATACGGGGCCGGGCCATCGCTTCCTGGTCGCGCGGATCGATCGGATCGCGCCGACATCGGGCCTGCGCATCAAGGTCGGCCGGATCGACGGCAGCATCTACAGCAAGGCGCGGCTGCATGACGTCGAACTCGCCGATCCCAAGGGGCGCTTCTTCAGCGCGCCGGACATCGCGCTCGACTGGTTTCCCTTCGCCTGGCTCTCCAACCGGCTGGACATCGACCGGCTGGTGATCCCGCGCGCGACGCTGCACCGCCTGCCGGCGCTGAGGCCGACCAGCCGGCAGGGGCCGCTGCTCCCCGATTTCGACATCCGCCTGATGGAATTCCGTATCGACCGGCTGACGGTCGAGAAGCCTGTCACCGGCCGCCAGCAGCTGGCGACGCTGAAGGGCGATGCCGACATCCGTTCCGGTCGGGCGGTGATCGACCTTTCCGCCCGCACGATCGATGGCGACGATTCGATCCTGCTCGCGCTCGACAGCCGGCCCGACGACAATCAATTCGATGTCGACGTGACCGTCAACGCGCCCAAGGGCGGCGTGATCGCGGCGATGGCCGGGCTGCGGCAGGATGCCAATCTGCGGGTCGAGGGGCTGGGCAGCTGGCAGCAGTGGAACGGGCAGGCGATGGCCAGCCTGGACGGCAAGCCGGCGCTCGCGCTCAAGCTGGCGGCGCGGGCTGGGCAATATCGCCTGTCCGGCACGGTCGAGGGCGCCGCAATCGCGGGCAACAGCCTGATCCAGCGCATGTCCGCGCCGCAGCTGAGCATCGAGGGCAATGGCAGCTTCGAGAAACGCGTGCTCGACGGCGTGCTCACCCTGCGGTCCAACGCTGTCACGCTGAAGGCGGACGGCGGTATCGACCTGCGCGCCAACAGCTTCGACAATCTGCTGCTCGACCTGCAGTTGACGCGTCCCGGCGCCTTGCTGAAGGGCGTCAGCGGCCGTGATGTCGGTGCGAAGGTGCGGCTGGATGGCCTGTTCCACGCCCCGGCGTTCGAATATCTGATGACCGCGCGGTCGCTGACCTTCGGTAAGACGATGCTGAGCGGCGTGCGGGCGGCGGGCAAGGGGCATGTGGCCGATGGTCCGGCTGGCCGGGGCCGGCCGGTCATCATCCCGGTCGCGCTGTCGGCAAAGCAGCTGGACGGGCAGGGTGACATGGTCGGCGCGATCCTGCGCAATTTCAGCCTGAACGGCATCCTGCAGCTTCAGGACCAGAAGATCGTCAGTAACCCGATGCAGGTGCGCGCGGACAAGCTGCGCGGCACCCTGGTCGCGGTCGCGGACCTCAGGACCGGCCGTTATGACCTCGGCCTGACCGGCGACGTCAATGGGCTGGCGATACCGGGGCTCGGCATCGTCGACGTCCGGTCGAAGGTACAGGCCGTGCCCGGCGCGCGCGGCGCCTTCACGCTCAAGGGCAATGCCCGCGCGAGCGTGCGGCGGCTCGACAACCCCTTCTTCCGCACCTTGGGCGGCGGGCTGCCGGTGGTGCAGTCGGGCCTGGCGCTGGGGCCTGACGGGCGGCTCAACTTCATCGGCCTGACCTTGAACGCGCCGCTCATCTCGCTGCGCGCGACCGGATATCGCCTGCCGGACGAGAGCGTCCATTTCGACGCGACCGGTACGCACCAGCGCTATGGCCCGCTGAAGCTGACGCTGGACGGGCGGATCGAACGGCCGAAGGTCGACCTGGTCCTGGCGCGACCGATGGATGCTGCCGGGCTGCGCGACGTGCATGTGGTGCTGATCCCCGATCCGCGCGGCTATGCCATGACGGTATCGGGCGGATCGACGCTGGGGCCGTTCGATGGCGATGGCGCCATCCTGATGCCGCCGGGCGGTGAAACCGTGATCCAGGTCGATCGGCTCGCCGTGTCCGGCACGATTGCGCGGGGCGACATCCGCGCCTTGCCGGAGGGGCTGGACGGGAAGCTGGACGTGACCGGCCCGGTGACGGGCGCCGTCACCCTGCAGCCGGTGAACGGCATCCAGCAGATCGCCGTCGACCTGAAGGCAAGGGATGCGCAGTTCGATGGCCCGGCGGTCATCGCCATGCGGCAAGGGGCGCTCAACGCCACGATCCTGCTCCACCCCGATGGCGCGTCGGTGGACGCGACCATGCAGATGCGCGGCCTGCAGGTCGGCTCCATGCGGATCGGCCGATTGACCGCCACTGCAAAGCTGGTGAACGGCAGCGGCACGGCGAAGGTAAACGTCAACGGCCAGCGCAACCGCCTGATCGCGCTGCAGATGGACGCGAATGTGACACCGGATCGCGTGCGCGTGACCGGCAACGGGACGCTGGACCGCAAGCCGATCAAGCTCGAACGCGCCGCCGTCTTCTCGCGGACGGAGGATGGCTGGCGGCTTGCGCCAGCGACGATCAGCTATGCCGGCGGCACGGCGCAACTGGCCGGCGAACTGGGCGGGGAGACGACGCGGATCGAGGCACGGCTCAATCGCCTGCCGCTGTCGCTGCTCGATCTGGTGAAGGACGATCTGGGGCTGGGCGGGGCGATCACCGGATCGGTCAGCTATGCCAAGCCCCGTGGCGGGGTGCCGACCGGCGCCGCCAATATCCGCATCCGCAACCTCACCCGATCGGGGCTGGCGCTCAGCTCCACGCCGATCGACCTTGGCGTCAACGCGGTGCTGACGCCGGATCGGCTGGCGGGCCGCGCGGTCGTCGTCAGCCAGGGCAAGACGATCGGCCGGGGCCAGGCGCTGCTGACGCCTCTGGGCGCGGGCGACCTGATGCCACGCCTGCGCAATGCCCCGCTGTTCGCGCAGCTGCGCTATGACGGGACGGCGGATACCCTTTGGCGGCTGACCGGGGTGGAGATCGTCGACCTGTCCGGCCCGGTCGCCATCGGCGCCGACGTGCGCGGCACCTTCGCCGATCCCCGCATCGCCGGATCGCTCGCGACCGACAATGCCGCGATCGAGAGCCCGATCACCGGCATGCGGCTGACCGGCGTAAAGGCGCGGGGCCGGTTTTCCGGGTCGCAGCTCGTCATTACCGGTTTCTCCGGCACGGCGAAGGGCGGTGGGACCGTGACCGGCACCGGCCGCTTCGACTTCGCCACGAGCAATGGCGGGGTGGGCATGGATCTCAACCTCAAGGCCGAAAACGCATCGCTGCTGGAGCGTGACGACATCGCCGCGACCGTGACCGGGCCGATCACCATCCGCTCGAACGGCGTCGGCGGCACCGTGGGCGGGGAGGTGACGCTCAACCGCAGCCGCTTCACCATGGGACGCGCCGCCGCCGTGGCGCAGATCCCCGAACTGCGTGTGATCGAGGTGAACCGTCGCGGCGAGGAGTTCGCGCGGGCGGCGCCGCCCGCGCCCTGGGCGCTCGCGATCAAGGCGAAGGCGCGCAATCGCCTGATGGTCGACGGCCTTGGCCTCGACAGCGAATGGCGGGCGGACCTGACGCTGGGCGGCACGGTGGTCAACCCGACCATCACCGGCACGACCGAACTGGTGCGCGGCGGCTATGAATTTGCCGGGCGGCGGTTCGACCTGCGCGAAGGGCATATCCGCTTCCAGGGTGAGACGCCGGTGAACCCGACGCTGGACATCGTGGCGGAGGCGAACCTCTCCGACCTGACGGCAACGATCAACGTGACGGGCACCGGCCTCAAGCCGATCATCGGCTTCACCAGCATCCCGGCCATGCCCGAGGACGAGCTGCTCTCCCGCATCCTCTTCGGTACATCCATCACCAACCTGTCGGCACCCGAGGCGCTGCAACTCGCCTCGGCCGTGGCGGCGCTGCAGGGTGGCGGCGGCGGGCTCGACCCGATCAACGCGGTGCGCAAGGCGGCGGGGCTGGACCGGCTGCGCATCATCGCGGCCGATCCGGCGAACGACCAGGGCACGTCGATCGCGGCGGGCAAATATATCACCCGCAAGACCTATGTGGAGCTGATTACCGACGGGCAGGGCTATTCCGCCACGCGCATCGAATATCAGGTGACCCGCTGGCTGGCGCTGCTGGCGAGCGTCTCGACGCTTGGCCGACAGAGCGCCAACGTCCGGGTGTCGAAGGATTATTGACGGCGCGCGCGCGTCGGGGATGCTGCGGAGCGACGTCATCCCGATTGTCCGCCTGGCGACCTCTCAGTGCGCCCCGTGGTTCAAGCGGTTCCAATTAAGCCATGTCGTGCCTATATGGCGCTTGTACCGGCACGCCCGCGGGAGAGATGGACGGCCTGAAATCGGAGAGCCCTTTTCCATCGCTCACCAGAAGGCCGTTCGCATGTTTGCTCTTCCTACGCCCGACGAGACCCCATGTTGAGGCCGCGGCGGCGTGGTATCGCATCGGTGAATGCCGAGGTACGCGACGGCATCGTGCCTGCCGCCGGCTCACTCGCCCAGACGAGCGACCTTGGCCAGCCGACGCCCGGTTCCAACTACCGCCTGGTCGCGCTCATCATCGCCTGCGCCCTGTTCATGGAGTTTGTGGACGCAACGGTGCTGGCCACCGCATTGCCGACCATGGCGAGCGATTTCAGCGTTCGCCCGCCGGAAATGAGCGTTGCGCTTACCTCCTATCTGCTGGCGCTGGCGATCTTCATCCCGGCCTCGGGGTCGCTGGCCGACAGGTTTGGATCGCGCACCGTGTTTCGGGCCGCGATCCTGCTGTTCATGCTGGGCAGCCTTGCCTGCGGCCAGTCGCCAACGCTGGAGCTGATGGTGATATCGCGCTTCGTGCAGGGCATTGGCGGGGCGATGATGATTCCGGTGGGGCGGCTCGTCCTGCTGCGATCAGTCGCCAAACAGGATCTGGTGAACGCGATGTCCTGGCTGCTCGTGCCGGCGCTGATCGGGCCGATCGTGGGCCCGCCCCTGGGCGGCTTCATTGTCACCTATCTCGACTGGCGCTGGATCTTCTACATCAACCTGCCGATCGGCCTGATCGGCTTCTGGCTTGTCGGGCGCTTCATCGCCAACTTCCGGGAAGACAAGCCGGCGCGCTTCGATACGCCCGGCTTCGTGCTGAGCGGCGTGTCGCTGGGCTGCCTGCTGTTCGGTTTCGAAATGGTGAGCCGCCCCGGTGAGGGCGGCGCCGCGGCGCTGCTGGTGGCAGTCGGGCTGGTCGCGGGCGCATTCTACATCCGCCATGCGCGCGGGCGCGAAGGGGCGATCCTCGACCTCTCGCTGATGCGCGACCAGACCTTCCGCCTCTCTGTTGTCGCTGGCTCGATCACCCGTATCACCCAGGGCGCGCAGCCGTTCCTGCTGCCACTGATGATGCAGGTGGGCTTCGGCTTTTCCGCAGCGCGCAGCGGCGCGATCACGGTGGCCGTCTCCGTGGGATCACTGGCGATGAAGAGCGTGGCGCCCCGCCTCCTGCGCCGATTCGGCTTCCGCCGGGCGCTGGTGTGGAATGGGATTGTCGCGACGCTTGGCTATGCCGTTTGCGGCCTGTTCAAGCCGGACTGGCCGATCTGGGCGATGTTCACCGTGCTTTGCCTGTGCGGCTTCTTCATGTCGTTCCAGTTCACCGCCTACAACACCATCGCCTATGATGGCGTGGACAAAGCGAAGATGAGCAGTGCGACGGCCTTCTACTCCACCTTCCAGCAGTTGATGCTGTCGCTGGGGATCTGCGTCGGCGCCATCGCCCTGCATCTGGCGATGATGGCGCGGGGGCATGAGGCGCCTTCGCTCGGGGATTTTTCGGCCGCCTTCTGGGTGGTGACGGCGATTTCGCTGAGCGCGACGATCTGGAACCTGCGCTTTGCGCCGGACGCAGGGGCAGAGATCAGCGGCCATGCCGTAACGGCACCTGAGGAGGAAGACGCACGGGCCGCGGCCTGAACAATGATATCCCGGGCGATATGCCCGACCGGAAAGCCGTATCAGACCGCCGTGCCGAAGACATGCCCGATACCGGCGGTCAGCGCCATGGCGAGCACGCCCCAGAAGATCACGCGCCATACCGACTTGCCCGGTGCCGCGCCGCCGCCCCGGGCGCCCAGATAGCCGAGCAGCGCAAGGCATAGCAGTGCGACGATCGAGACCAGCGGAACGATCGGCACATTCGGCGCAAGCGCAACCGACAGCAGCGGCACGGCGGCGCCGGTCGAAAAGGTGAGGGCGGAGGTAAAGGCGGCCTGTAGCGGACGGGCGGAGACATGGTCGGACATGCCCAGTTCGTCCCGCGCATGGGTCGCCAGCGCGTCATGATCGGTCAGTTCCTCCGCCACCTGCCGCGCCAGCGCCGGGTTCAGGCCGCGCGCGACATAGATGGCGGTCAGCTCGTCCAGTTCGAAATCGGGCTGTTCCTCCAGCTCGCGCCGTTCCGTCGCCAGATCCGCCCTTTCCGCGTCGGCCTGCGAACTGACGGAGACATATTCGCCCGCCGCCATCGACATGGCCCCCGCGACCAGCGCGGCGAAGCCGGCAATCAGGACATCGCCCCGCGCGGACTGCGCCGCCGCCACGCCGACGATCAGGCTGGCGGTCGAGACGATGCCGTCATTGGCGCCGAGCACTGCAGCGCGCAACCAGCCGATGCGCGACACGGCATGGCGTTCGGGATGCAATGATGACCTAACCATGATGAGCGTCCCCCCGGATGCATTGGAATGCGTGCATCCCGCATGTACCGGGCCGAGGCAACACGCAAAAGCCGCAATCGGATATGTGACTTGCCCAGCCGTGTGCTGCCTGCTGTCCGCGTCAGATGCCGGCCTTGAAGGTGTCGCACTGGGCCGGGTTGCCGCTGTCGAGCCCCTTGCGCAGCCATTCCATCCGCTGCTCGCTGCTGCCATGGGTGAAGCTTTCCGGCACAGGGCGGCGGCCGGCGGCCTTTTGCAGCGTATCGTCGCCAATCGACTGCGCGGCCTTCATCCCTTCCTCCAGGTCGCCTGCTTCCATCAGGCCCGTCTGCTTGGCCCAGACGCCGGCATAGCAGTCCGCCTGCAGCTCGACACGGACCTGCAGCGCATTGCCCTGTTCCTCGCTGACGGCGCGCTGGCGCTTGTTCACCTCGCCCAGCGTGCCTTCCAGATCCTGGATATGATGACCCACCTCATGCGCGATCACATAGGCCTGGGCAAAATCGCCTGGCGCGCCGAAGCGGTCACGCAGTTCGATGAAGAAATCGGTGTCCAGATACACTTTCTGGTCGTTGGGGCAGTAGAACGGCCCCATCGCCGATTGCGCCGCCCCGCAGCCCGAGGAACCGTTCTGGCTGTAGAAGGACAGGACGGTCGGCTGATAGGTCTGGCCGGACTGCTGGAACACCTTGCCCCACACCCGCTCGGTCGATCCCAAGACCTTGAGCGACCAGTGCTGGATTTCGGTCAGCTTCGCAGGATCGCTGCTGCCCTGGATTTGCGGTTGTGTCTGGCTGGTGGGCGCCCCGCCCTGCATGCCGCCGATCAGCGACAGCGGATTGATGCCCATCACCACCATGATGACGAGCACCACCACAATGCCGCCGCACCCAAAGCGGCTGCCGATCAGCGGGAGCAGCAGGCCCAGCATCCCGCCACCGCCGCCGCCAAAGCCCATCCCGCCGCCACGACCATCCTGAACCTCGAAATTGCTGCTTTCCTGTTCGTCGTCCAGGCGCATTGTCGTCTCCTCACGTCGCGGCTTTGAATGGGTCTAGGCGAATTGCGTGGAAGTGGAAACGGTCAAGCGGGGCAGTGGTTGCGTTCGTGCAATGAATGAAATCTTGTCCATGATCGGCCGGGAACAATAGCGCGTGCAACATGCTTTGCTATATTGCACCGCAATATGGATATGCCCGCTCAGAGTCGCCGCAAGGCCAAATCGTCCCTGCCCCTGCCGGAGCAGGTCGCGTTGCTGCTGCAGGGCGGCGGCGCACTGGGCTCGTTCCAGGCCGGCGTCTATGAGAAGCTGGACGAACTCGGGATAGAGATTGACTGGGTGGCCGGCATCTCGATCGGCGCCGTCAATGCCGCCATCATCGCGGGCAATCCGCCCGAGCAGCGGATGGCAAAGCTCCGCCGCTTCTGGGACAAGGTTTCGGGCGGGATGCCCAATCTGTGGCTGCCGGAGAACGATCATATCCGCGAGGCTGCCCATCTCGCGGCGGCCAGTGCGGTCACGATGTTCGGGGTGCCGGGGTTCTTCCGTCCGCACCTGATCCCCGCGCCGTTCATGGCGGAGGGAACGAAGGGCGCGACCAGTTTCTACGATGCCGATCCGCTGCGTCAGACGCTGGACGAACTGATCGACTGGGATCTGCTGAACGATGGCCCGGTGCGCCTGTCGGTGGGCGCGGTGGACGTGGAAAGCGGCAATTTCGCCTATTTCGACACGCGCGGCGCCGATGGCGGGCGGGGCGTGAACACGCGCATCGACGCCCGGCACATCATGGCGTCGGGCGCGCTGCCGCCGGGCCTGCCGGCGGTGGAGATCGACGGGCGCTATTATTGGGATGGCGGCATCGTGTCGAACACGCCGCTCGCCCATGTGCTCGATTGCCAGCGACACGACATGCTGGTGTTCCAGGTCGACCTGTTCCCCGCCGAGGGGCCGTTGCCCCGGCAGATGACGGATGTCTATTCCCGACAGAAGGATATTCAGTTTTCGAGCCGTACGCGGCAGGTGACGGACATCTATCTGCGCCTGCGCCGCGAGCACAAGGCGATCCGCGCCGTGCTCAACCATCTGCCCGCCGACATGTGCGAAGACCCGGAAGTGAAGCGGGTGCGGGCGCTGCTGGACGATGGCGCGGTCAATATCGTCCACCTCATCTATCGCAGCCGCGCCTGGGAAAGCGGCGCGCGCGATTTCGAATTTTCGCGCGCGACGATGCTCGACCATTGGGGGCAGGGCCGCGACGCGGTGGACGACGTGATGCACAAGGGCGACCTGATCGCCCGCAATATCCTGGACGGATCGAGCGCCAGCTTCGACCTCGACCGGCCCGATCATCTCAAGGAGAAACAGGCATGACCCTGAAAGGCAAGACTGCGCTCATCACCGGCTCCACCTCCGGCATCGGGCTGGCTTATGCCAAGGCGCTGGCGGCCGAGGGCGTCAACATCGTCATCAACGGTTTTGGCGATGCCGATGCGATCGAGAAGGAACGGCTGGCGCTGGAGGCCGCGAGCGGGGCGAAGGCGCTCTACAGCGGCCATGACCTCACCAAGGTCGACGAGATCGAGGCGATGATGAAGGAGGCGGCCGAGACGTTCGGCGGCGTCGACATCCTCATCAACAATGCCGGGATGCAGCATGTCGCGCCGGTGGAGGAGTTTCCGGTCGACAAGTGGAACCTCATCATCGCGCTCAACCTGAACGCGGCCTTCCACACCACGCGCCTTGCGGTACCCTATATGAAGGGCCAGAAATGGGGCCGGATCATCCAGACCGCCTCCGCTCATTCGCTCGCGGCATCGCCCTTCAAGAGCGCCTATGTGACGGCGAAACATGGCCTTGCCGGCTTCACCAAGACCGTGGCGCTGGAAACCGCGACTTTCGGCATCACCGCCAACTGCATCTCGCCCGGCTATGTCTGGACCCCGCTGGTGGAAAACCAGATCCCGGACACCATGAAGGCGCGGGGGATGACCCGCGAGCAGGTGATGAACGACGTGCTGCTCGCCGGCCAGCCGACCAAGCAGTTCGTGACCGTCGAGCAGATCGCGGCGACCGCGATGTTCCTGTGCAGCGATGCCGCTGCGAACATCACCGGCGCGAACATCTCCGTCGATGGCGGCTGGACGGCGCAATAACGCCATCGGCTGATTGGTGAACAAGATGAGCCGGGCCGGCGACCATGCCGGGCCCGGCTTTTTCCTGTGCATGTTTCTTGTGCATGATTGCCATGAACCGGGGCTGATCCTGCGCTGCCGGCTGGGTTCTGGCTGGCGTGATGCCCGCTATCGTCTGCACAATATGGAAAGTATCGTTACTGAATGGCTTTCTGAAAGAGTTTATTTAGATCAGTCGGATATGCATTTATAACATCCTTACCAACGCGAATTTTCCCATGCTGTTCACCGTAATCACAATGCTGATGCTGACCCTTGGCATAGCGATGATCGCTGCCGGGTTTCTCGCGTTTGAATGGCGCGTGCTGCAGGATAATTCGCTGCTCTTCTGGAGCGCCGGCTTTGCGTCGATCACGATCGGATGCTCGCTCACGCCGCTCCGCCTGGGGGGCGCGTTCCTGCTGGGCGTGTGGGTTGCCAACGGCCTGCTGGTTATCGCGCATGTCTGTTTCCTCCATGGTTCCTCGCGCTTCGTCGGCCAGCGGATTTCCAGCGGGTGGCTGGTGCCGTTGATCGCCTGGCCGGCGCTGCTGCTGGTGCCGGCGCAGGGCGACCGCACGCCACTGTTCGTGACGGCCAATTCGATATTGGTGGGCATTTATGCGTTGAGGAGTGCGGAATTGCTGCTGGCCGCTGCAGCGCGGGAGAAGATGCCGGCAGCCAAGCCGCTTGGCATCGTGTTTCTGATCCACGGCATGTTCTACTGCGTGAAGGTGGGGGTGGCCTTTGCACCCGGCGCCTTCGTCAACATCGTCCACTTCACCGGCTATCTCGTCCATGTCTCGCTGTTCGAGGGGATCATGGTGGAGGTGCTGCTGGCATTGTTGATGGCCGCATCCGTCCGCTTGCGCCGGGAATATGAGATTGCCGCGCTGGCGGACCGCGATCCGCTGACCGGGCTGCTCAATCGCCGCGCCTTTGAAAGCCGCGCGAAGATGTTCCTGCGCGCCACTGCCCTCCATCAGAGCGCGGGCGCATTGATGCTGCTCGATGTCGATCGGTTCAAGTCGGTCAACGACACGCTGGGCCATGGCTTTGGCGACAGGCTGCTGATCGCGCTGGCAACCGTCCTGAACAGCGTCCTGCCCGAGCGGGCGATGATCGCCCGCCTGGGCGGCGACGAATTTGTCGTGCTGCTGCCGGAGCTGGACAGCAGCGCGGCTGCGCGCCTGGGCAATGCGATCTGCGCCGAGTTCGCCGAGCTTGCCGGGCCGTTCAGGAATGTTCAGGTGCGGACATCGGTGAGCATCGGCGCCGCGTTGATCACCGATGGCGAGCTTGATCTTTCCACATTGATGGAACGGGCCGACGCCGCGCTCTACGAAGCCAAGCGTCGTGGCCGCAACCAGCTGTGTATCTGGACGTCCGTGCCCTCCGAAGTCGTGGCCGAGAGCAAGGTTGCGATGCCGATCGTCCCCGAACTCAGCCTCGTTCGCGCACGGGCATAGAGCATCAAGCCTTAAATCAGACGGAGAAAAGTGATCTTGTTCTAGACGCGCGGAAACAGGCATCTCCGCGCCGCTCGGTCGCTTGGATGAACCGCCCAGACTTCTGCATCAGGGTCCAGAGCCGGCCGAACACAGAGTCGACCGGCTCTGCCAGCTATCCGTCAGCCGCTGTTGCGCAGGGCGGTCGCGATCGCGTTGATCGACAGCTCGATGCCTTCCTTGATCCGCGCATCGTCCTCACCCGCGCGGTGGCGCTTGAGCAGTTCGACCTGGAGCAGGTTGAGCGGCTCGATATAGGGCAGGCGCAGGCGGATGGATGTGTCGAGTGCGGGGTTCTTTTCCAGCAGACGGGTCTGCCCGGTGGCCTTGAGCAGTCCGTCATGGGCAAGGCGCCAGCCTTCGCGGATGCGGGCGAACATGCCTTCCGCCGCCGTCTGGTCCTTGACCAGCGGCAGATATTGCCCAGCGATGCCAAGGTCCGACTTTGCCAGCACCATCTCCATGTTGCCGAGCGCCGATTGCAGGAACGGCCAGTTCTGCGCCATGTCGGCCAGCAGCGCCTTGTCCTCGAACTGGTCGATGGCATGGCCCACACCATACCAGCCCGGCAGCATCACGCGCGCCTGCGCCCAACTGAACACCCAGGGAATGGCGCGCAGGTCCTCTATCCGCTTGCTCTTGGTGCGGCTGGCGGGGCGGGAGCCGATCTTCAGGCCGGCAATTTCCTGGATCGGTGTCATCTCGCGGAAGAAATCCTCGAACCCCGACGTGCCGTAGACGAGGTCGCGATAGGCGGTGAAGGCGGATTTCGACAGCTTGTCCATCGCCTCGGCAAAGCGGGTCGCGTCACGCTGGGACAGCGCCTCGGGTTCCAGCGTGGCGCGGATCGTGGCGCTGGCCGTCGCTTCCAGATTGACCATGGCGACGTCGCGCGTGCCGAACTTCGCGGCGATCACCTCGCCCTGTTCGGTGATGCGGATGCGGCCCTGCACGCTGCCGGGCGGCTGCGCGCGGATCGCGGCGTAGGAGGAGCCGCCGCCGCGCCCCACGGCGCCGCCGCGACCGTGGAACAGCTGCATCGCGGTCGATGCCTTTTCGAACACGGGCTCCAGTGCCCGGCTCGCCTGGAACAGCCCCCAGGTGGAGGTGATGTAGCCACCATCCTTGTTGCTGTCCGAATAGCCGATCATCACTTCCTGATGACCGCGTGCCTTCACCAGCCCGCTGATCTCGGGCAGGCCGAAATAAGCGGACATGACAGCGGGCGCGTTCTCAAGATCCTCGATGGTCTCGAACAAGGGCACGGACATGACCGGCGCGATCGGCGGCGTGTCGCCATCGGCCGCGCGCCAAAGCCCGGCTTCCTTGAGCAGGATGTTCACCTCCAGCAGGTCCGACACGCTGGTCGCCTTGCTGATGATATAATGGGTGATGCACTGCGGGCCGTAGGTTTCCAGCGCCGCCGCCGCCGCGCGGACGATTTCCAGCTCCGAAGCGGTTTCCTCGCTATAGTCGAAATTGCGCGCACCCAGCGGCCGGTTGGTGGCAAGCTCGTTGCGGAGCAGGGCGATGCGGGCGAACTCGTCGAGACCCGCATAATCGGCCTCGACTCCGGCGACCTTGAGCAATTCGCCGACGACGCGCTCATGCACGTCGCTGTTCTGCCGCATGTCGAGCGTCGCGAGATGGAAGCCGAAGGTCTCGACTGCGCGGATCAGCCGCCCGAGCGCGCCGCCGGTCGACAGCGTGCCGTCGCCTTCGCTCGCGAGGCCCTGCGCCACGGTCACGAGGTCGCGGCGGAAGGCGGCGGGGTCGTCATAGGGCACGCCGGCAAGGCGGGAGGCGCGGGCGGGCTTGACGCCGGTCAGCTTCTCGTAGGTGGCGCTCAGCCGGGCATAGATGCCGGAAATGGCGCGGCGATAGGGCTCGTCCTGACGACTGGGCGAGGTGTCGCCGCTCGCCTCGGCCAGCGCCAGCACTTCGGCGGGCACATGGGCGAGTTCGGTGGAAAGCGAAAGCTCGGCGCCCAGCGCGTGCAGGGAGTCCAGATAATAGGCCAGCGCCCGCTGGCAGGCGCGGGAGAGGGCGCTCTTGAGTTGCGGCGCCTGCACATAGGGGTTGCCGTCGCGGTCGCCGCCGATCCAACTGCCCACGCGCAGGAAGCTCTGCGGCCGCGCGCCCAGCACCCGCTCCCACCGGGCATAGAGCGCGGGCAGCACGGGCAGGAAGGTGTCGGTGAAATAGGCCAGGACGTTGTCGATCTCATCCTGCACATACAGCCGCTCGCGGCGCAGCGGGCGGGTCTGCCACAGCAGCGCGATCTGGCGGGAGATCGCCTCGTCCACGCGCTCGCCATTTTCGGTTTCCAGCGTGCCGGCGTCGCGCATCAGCATCAGTTCGGCGATGCGGTTTTTGTGGTCGATCATGCTCTTGCGCCGCACCTCCGTCGGGTGGGCGGTGAGCACGGGGACGATCAGCGAGCGGTCGAGCAGCGACATCACCTTGTCGCGGCCGATGCCCTGGTCCTCCAGCGCGGAGATAGCGGAGGCAAGGTCTGCGCCCGGCTCGATCGCCACGCCCTGCCGGTCTTCCGCCAGGTTCGCGAGCATCGAGAACAGCATGAAGCCGCGCACGAAGGAGAGGGTATCGTCCAGGCTCAGCGCGTCGAGCCCGGTGTCGACCAGATCGGCACCCGCCACGCCGCGCGCACGATCGACCGAGGCGGAACGGATATATTCCGTCTGCCGATACAGCTGGTCGCCGCCATAGGCACGGATCACATTCCCCAGCAGGCGGCCGAGGTAGCGGATGTCTGGGTTCTGGCTTACGGAAGGTGCTGTGGACATGCCTGGATGCTGCATCGCAACAGGGCTGCGGTCAAGGGTGCAGGGCGTTTGCGCCGCTTTTGTGTGGAGCGGATTTTCAAGCATTTTGCGCCGGAACGGCCGTCTGGCGACCGCGATGGGAGGCCTCCTGCGCATAATTATATGACAACGTGGGACATTCCGTTTGCCAACCGGCTATCACGGCGTCGCGGCCGGGCGGCAGGGGCTCGCCGGGCCGATGCCGGAATGTCGCCCATGGCCCGCGATAACGCATCGGATGATCGCAGCCCCTTGCCTGACGGCGCATCGCCCGGCAAAGCGAAGCGGTGACAGCCGGAATCGAGATAGGAACGGACGCCACGGGTACTCCAGTGCGCGTGGACGTGGAAGAATTGCTCGCGACCCGCCTGCTGGTGCAGGGCAATTCGGGGTCGGGAAAATCGCATCTGCTGCGCCGCCTGCTGGAGGAAAGCGCCGCCCTGGTGCAGCAGGTGGTGATCGACCCGGAGGGCGACTTCGTCTCGCTGTGCGATGCCTTCGGCCACATCGCCATCGACGCGGGCAGCTATAATGAGCGCGAGATCGGCCGAATCGCCACGCGCATCCGCGAGCATCGGGCCTCCGTCGTGCTCAATCTGGAGCAGCTTGAGGTCGACGCGCAGATGAAATGCGCCGCGATCTTCCTCAATGCCCTGTTCGATGCGCCGCGCGAGCATTGGTATCCCGCGCTCGTGGTGGTGGACGAGGCGCAGATGTTCGCGCCCGCAGCGGCCGGCGACGTGTCGGACGAGGCCCGCCGGGTCAGCCTGTCGGCAATGACCAACCTGATGTGCCGTGGCCGCAAGCGCGGGCTGGCCGGCGTCATTGCGACTCAGCGGCTGGCGAAGCTCGCGAAGAATGTCGCGGCCGAGGCGTCGAACTTCCTGATGGGCCGCACCTTTCTGGATATCGACATGGCCCGCGCCGCGGATCTCCTGGGCATGGAGCGCCGGCAGGCCGAGCAGATCCGCGATCTTGAGCGCGGGCGCTTCCTGGCGCTCGGCCCCGCCGTCTGCCGCCGCCCGGTGTCCGTGAAGATCGGGGACGTGAAGACCGGGGGCAAGGGCGGCACGCACAAGCTGATGCCGCTGCCCACGGCGTCGAGCGACGATGTGCAGGCGATGCTCTTCACCCAGATCGAGGACGCGCCGCCGCCGCGTGCCGAGCCGGAACAGCGTGCCCCCGCCGCCGATGAACTGATCCGCTCGCTCGCGCCCGACCTGTCGGTGCCGATCACAAGGGATGACGGGCCGCCGCCGCCCGATGCGGAGGAGCGCGAGGGCGTGATCCGCGCGGTGCTGGCGGAGATGGTGCAGGATCTGGGCGCGAACGCGCCATCCGATTCGGTGCTGTATCAGGATTTCGCCGTGCGTTGCCGGATGCAGCGCCTGGCCAAGGTGCCGCTGGACCTCACCGCTTTCCGCCGGCGCATGGCGATGGCGCGTGCCGGGCTGTTCGACGAGCAGGATCCGCGCTGGGAAGATGCCCTGCGCGTCTCATCCCGCCTGCCCGAGGACATGCTCGCGCCGTTCCTGCTGATCGCCCGCGCGGCGATGGAGGGGCGGGCCTGCCCGGATGACGAGGCGCTGGGCCGGGCCTATGGCACCAGTTCGCCCGGCCGCGTGCGCCGCCTGATCGAATATATGGAAAAACAGGGTGTCGTCGTGGCGCGCATCGACTTTGGCGGGCGGCGCTCGATCGGCGTGCCCGATCTGGGGCTGAGCACGGCGGCGGGGGAATAGCGGCCGCATTGCCGGGGCGGGCGATGGCGGCATGATGGCGGAGGAAGAGCCGGGAATGATGGACCGACGCACAGCCATGCAGGCGACCATGGCCGGACTTGGCGGGCTGGCTGCGGCGATGGCGTTGCCGATGGAGTCGTTCTCCGCTGCCGCCGCGCCCGTCCGTGCAGTGCGCAAATCGCCCCGCCTGCGCCCCGGCGACACGGTGGGGCTGATCGAGCCGGCGGGCTTCACCAACGACATGTTCGACCTGGCGATGCTGACGGAGAGCATTCGCGCCATGGGGCTGGTGCCCAGGATCGCGCCGCATGTCGCCGCGCGCTACGGCTATCTCGCGGGAGAGGACAAGGCGCGCGCGGCGGACGTGAGCGCCATGTTCGCCGACAGGGATGTGCGCGCGATCTTCGCGATCCGTGGCGGCTGGGGCTGTGCCCGCATCCTGCCGCTGCTCGACTGGGACGTGATTCGCGCCAATCCCAAGCTGCTAGTCGGCTTCAGCGACATCACCGCGCTGCATCTGGCGATCGCGGCGAAGGCCGGGTTCACCACCATCCACGGGCCGAACGCCGCGAGCAGCTGGGGCAAGCTGTCCTGGGATGCGTTCCGCAGCGTCGCCTTCGATGGCGGCACGCCGCTCTATACGCCTTCGGTGCTGGCCGAGGACAGGCTGGCGCCGCGCAACGGCATCCGCACCTTCCGCCCCGGCAAGGCCAGCGGGCGGCTGCTCGGCGGCAACCTGACCGTACTCTCCGCGCTGGTCGGCACGGCCTATCTGCCGGATTTCGACGGCGCGATCCTGTTCATCGAGGACACGGACGAGGCGGAATATCGCATCGACCGGATGCTGACGCAGCTGTCGCTGGCGGGCCTATTGGGCAAGGTCGCGGGCGTCGCCTTTGGCCAGTGTACCGATTGCAAGGCGGTCGGCACCAATTATGGCGGCTTCACCCTGTCGCAGGTGCTCGACCAGCATCTGGCGCCGCTTGGCGTTCCGGCCTTTCAGGGCGCGCTCTTCGGCCATGTCGCCAATCAGGTGAGCCTGCCTCTCGGCATCCCGGCGGAGATCGACGCGAGCGCCGGGACGATCAGGATATTGGAAGCCGCAGTCGCTTAGCGAAGGGACGAAAATCGGCGGAAATCTGGTTCGGTTCCATCAATTCCAAAACGGATATAACGCTTTCTCAATGCCTGCGCCCCTATAGTATGAGGGAAGGGAGCAGGGTTGATGCCGCACGGATCGATGGAACACAGGCCAAGGCCCGCCGAGATGGAGCGCTGTGCCCCACGTCGTCGGCTGAACCTGACGGCAGCGATCGGCACGGCGGATTTCACCGCGGGCGTCATCGTCCGCGACATCTCGACCACCGGCATGTTGCTGGAGGCGGGAAACGAGCTGGCGCTGGGCGATGTCTTCTCCGTCACGCTGGTCGAGGACGCGATGGCCGAAGCCACGGTCGTCTGGAACAGCGGCGACTATTATGGCTGTCGCTTCACCGATTCCATCACGACGGGATCGGTCAGCGCGGCGCTGCTCAGGAGCCCGAGCGTGCAGGGCGAGACGATCGACCTGGAGCGCTTTCACCCCAATGGCGCGCCCAAGGACCTGTCCGAGCCCCGGAAGGTCTCGCTGCCCGCGATCCTGGTCGCGGCGGTGGTGCCGTGGGTGGCCGTGCTGACCGTCTATGCGATGACGCGATGACGCGATGAGGTAAGCCGAATCGGCCCCAATCCTCGCTCTCAGCCCTCGCGCAGCCGCTCATGATGGCGGATCACTTCGTCGATGATGAAGCGCAGGAATTTTTCGGTGAAGTCGGGGTCGAGTTGCGCGTCGGCGGCAAGCTGTCGCAGGCGCGCGACCTGGCGGTCCTCGCGGCCAGGATCGGCCGGGGGCAGGGCGTGCGTCGCCTTATATTCGCCCACGGCCTGGGTGATCTTGAAGCGCTCCGCCAGCATGAAAACCAGCGCTGCGTCGATATTGTCGATGCTCTGGCGGTAGCGTTGCAACGTCTCGTCCACTGTGGTCTCCCTCAACTGGGGCGCTTTTTGCCGGATCGGGCCACTTAGGCAAGCTATTCCGCTTGCCAATCTGGTTTTCAATCGCCACTTGTGCGCTGTCATGACCGTTACGACCCCAGCCAATGTCGTGCCTTTGCGCCGCGACACCGCGCCTTCGCTTGAACCGATGATCGCGCTGGTGGCGCAGGACATGAACAGCATAAACGCGGTGATCCTTGACCGGATGCAATCGCGTATCCCCTTGATTCCGGAACTGGCCGGCCATCTGATCGCCGGCGGCGGCAAGCGGATGCGCCCGATGCTGACGCTGGCCTGCGCCAAGCTGCTCGATTATCCCGGCACCCGCCACCACAAGCTCGCCGCGTCCGTGGAGTTCATCCACACCGCCACGCTGCTGCACGACGATGTCGTCGACGGCTCCGGCCTGCGCCGTGGCCGCAAGACCGCCAACATCATCTGGGGCAACAGCGCCAGTGTGCTGGTGGGCGACTTCCTCTTCTCGCGCTCCTTCGAGCTGATGGTCGAGGACGGCTCGCTCAAGGTTCTGAAGATCCTCTCCAACGCCTCCGCCGTGATCGCCGAGGGCGAGGTGAACCAGCTGACCGCCCAGCGCCGGATCGACACCAGCGAGGAACAGTATCTCGACATCATCGGCGCCAAGACGGCCGCGCTGTTCGCCGCCGCCTGCCGCATCGCCGCGGTCGTGGCGGAACGCGACATCGCCCAGGAAGAGGCGCTGGACAGCTATGGCCGGAACCTCGGCATCGCCTTCCAGCTGGTGGACGACGCCATCGACTATGAGTCGGACGGCGCGACCATGGGCAAGGATACCGGCGACGACTTCCGCGACGGCAAGGTGACGCTGCCCGTCATCCTCGCCTATGCGCGTGGCAGCGAGGAAGAGCGCAGCTTCTGGCGCGCCGCGATCACCGGCCACAAGACGTCGGACGAAGACCTTGCCCACGCCACGCAGGTGCTGCACCGTCATGATGCGATTGCCGACACGCTCGCCCGCGCCCGCCACTATGGCCAGCGTGCGATCGATTCGCTCGGTCGCTTCGCCAATGGGCAGGCGAAGGATGCGCTGATCGAGGCCGTGGAGTTTGCCGTTGCGCGCGCCTACTGACGCGCTCGCCCTTCTGCCGACACAGCTCCAGACGACCCTCGCATGATCCTGGCGCCGGAGACGATCGCCTTCCTGATGGCGGCGGCGATGCTGGCGGGCTTCATTGATGCGATGGCGGGCGGCGGCGGCCTGATCTCGCTTCCGGCGCTGATGGCTGCGGGTATTCCGCCGGTACTGGCGGTGGGCACCAACAAGCTGCAATCCGCGATCGGCACCTTCGGCGCGTGCGTCGCCTATGCCCGCAAGGGGCATATGGACCTTGCCACCTATAAATGGCCGGTGATCGCCGCCTTCATCGGTTCGGTGGGCGGCGCCTTGCTGTTGCAACGGGTCAGCCCCGCGGTACTGGGCGCGCTGATGCCGGCGCTGCTGATCGCGCTTGCCGTGTATTTCACCGTCTCCCCCAAGCTCAGCGACGTCGACCGCCACAGCCGGGTGGGGATGCTGGGGCTCAGCCTGGGCATTGGCATCATCGGTTTTTACGACGGCTTTTTCGGCCCCGGTGCCGGCGCCTTCTATGCCACCATCTTCCTGGCGCTGGGCGGCCTCAGCCTTCTGCGCGCGACTGCGCAGACCAAGGCGGCGAACCTTGCCAGCAATGTCGCGGGGCTGCTCACGCTCATCCAGGGCGGCCATGTGCTGTGGATCGCGGGGCTGGCCATGGCCTGCGGCAGCGTGATCGGCGGGCAGATCGGATCGCACATGGCGATGCGCTTCGGCCGCCATCTCATCAAGCCGCTGCTGATCGTGATGTCGCTGGCGCTGACCGCCAAGATGCTGATCGACCCGAAGAACCCGATCCACATCTATTTGTTCGGATAGGGCCGGGGGCCTTTAGGGGGGGCGCTTGGGCGGGGCTTGCTTCGGGAAGAGTTCGCATCGCCTTTCGGCTCGATAAACGTGGGGCAGGCAGGGAAGCGCTCGCGTTCATAGCATCGAGCCCTTTATCGAGATATCTTTTCCCCGTTCGCCCTGAGCTTGTCGAAGGGCCGTCTTCCTTGAAAAGGGACAAGGCTTCGGCATTGGACCGAGTCACACGCCTCGTTCCAACAGCCCGAATGGTTCCTATTTGAGGCGCGATACCATAGCGCGCGATGCTGCGGAAAAGCAGGGCGAAAGGCTCAGGCCTTCGCCAGCAGCCCTTCCACCAGACCCTCGAACAGGCGGCGGCCATCGGTGCTGCCATGGGCGGGCTCGATGACGCGCTCGGGGTGGGGCATCATGCCCAGCACATTGCCGCCCTCGTTCAGGATGCCGGCGATGTCGCGGGCCGATCCGTTGACGCTCTCGGCATAGCGCAGCGCCACGCGGCCTTCGCCTTCCAGCCGGTCCAGAGTATCCGCATCGGCGAAATAATTGCCGTCATGATGGGCGACGGGGAAGCGGATCGCCTCGCCCGCGTCATAGCGGCTGGTGAAGGCGGTCTGGCTGTTCTCCACGCTCAGCGCCACGTCGCGGCAGACGAAATGGCCGCCGGCATTGCGCAGCAGCGCGCCGGGCAGTAGGCCGCTCTCCGTCAGCACCTGGAAGCCGTTGCAGATGCCCAGCACATAGGCGCCGCGCTCGGCCGCCTTCGCCACGGCCTGCATCACCGGAGACCGCGCCGCCATCGCGCCGGAGCGCAGGTAATCGCCATAGGAAAAGCCGCCCGGCACGCCGATCAGGTCGATGTCGTCGGGCAATTCGGTGTCGCGGTGCCACACCATCGTCGGGGCACGGCCCGAAACCTTCTCGAAGGCGACGGCAAGGTCGCGGTCGCAATTGGAGCCGGGGAAGACGATGACCGCGCTTTTCATGTCAGGCGACCTTTTCGATCCGGTAGTTTTCGATGACGGTGTTGGCCAGCAGCTTGCGGCACATGCCGTCAATCTCTTCATCGCTGGTGCCGTCCGCCAGGTCCAGCTCGATCAGCTTGCCGGCGCGCACGTCGTTGACGCCGCCAAAGCCCAGCCCCTCCAGCGCATGGTGGATGGCGCGGCCCTGAGGGTCCAGCACGCCGCCCTTGAGCGTAATGAAGATGCGGGCTTTCATCGGATCGGATCTCCCTGGTGCGATGCCGGCCGTGGGGAGATGCCCCGGCGACCGGACGATCGCAATCATCATGCAGTTGCTGCGCGCACCCCCTAGCCGAACTCTGCCGCAAGATGAAGCGGGGCAGGCAGATTTTTCGTGAGGGGACGGAGAGGGTGGGGGAGGGACCAATTTCGAACGTTGAGACTGAAGCGGATTCAGTATGACGAACGAAGGATGGCCGCAGGCAACCATTTGCCGACACTACGATATGCTCAACCATTCTATAGCGGGCGTAAGCAGTATCGCGTAAAAACGAAGCGGTGTGTTTAAGGATAACATTTTGCGCGATTTTGTCAGCAATCAATCTAACGTGATTAGGGCGGCGGCTGTCGTTGCTATGGTCGTCACGATATATGCCATATCGAGAGCCATTGGGACGGGTTTGATGCATCTCTTCACGGGCGGGGGCTGCGAACCATCGAGTGAACTAGTAAATTATATTGGGCTGCTTAACCCACTAGTCCTGTTTATCGGTATTTTATTTCAAGGCTGGGTCATGGCACGGCCATCCTCCACGGGTCTTGCTTGGGCCTTAGGTGTCCCTCTATTGTTCTGGTCCTTCCATGCTGTTCTCAACCGATTGGACGATCAACGACAACAAGCCTGCGCGAAACGCTCGCTCGCCGAAGCACTGCGATACTGCGAGGCTGACCCGGCATGGTATCGCATTGGCGAGCTTCAACGGCTTGGAAATACAGATTATCGGGTAGTAACTCTCGTAGCGCCCGGCAGGCCCGATGACAGTTGGATGTGCGTTTCTCGATGGTCGCGCAAGCATAGCGATCTTGATCCCAACCATAAGAGCGTTGAATACGCTATTGAGGTAGACAGATCGGTCTATCATCAGCGCGATGGCAAGGTTGCGGAATAGGCGCTAGATGAACCTTAGGAGAGGATTTCCGAGAGCAGCCTTTGCGAAATCTGCCGATTGCCGTCACTCCCGCGCAGGCGGGAGCCCATCTCCTGACGAGGCATCCAGCGCTTTGTGAGGAGAGATGGATTCCCGCCTGCGCGGGAATGACGAGCGCATGGTTGCTATTCGAAGCTGTAGCCGCATCGGCGCCCTGACCCACGCATCCCAAAAGAAAAGGGGGCCTTTCAGCCCCCTTTGTCATTTCGTTCGTCTCGCCGGTGTCAGCTGTCGCTGCTGCCGCGCTTCTTGCGGTGGGTGTCGAGGTCGAGGACGGTCGTGTCCGTGCCCTCGGGCATCAGGCCAAGGCGGCGGGCGACTTCCTGATAGGCTTCGACTTCGCCGCCGAGGTCGCGGCGGAAGCGGTCCTTGTCCAGTTTCTCGCCGGTCGCCATGTCCCACAGGCGGCAGCCGTCAGGGCTGATTTCGTCGGCCAGGATGATGCGGCTATAGTCGCCTTCCCACACGCGGCCGAATTCCAGCTTGAAGTCGACCAGGCGGATGCCGATGCCCGCGAAGAGGCCGCTCATGAAGTCGTTCACGCGGATCGCCATGTCGGCGATGTCGTGCATCTCTTCCTGGCTGGCCCAGCCGAAGCAGGCGATATGCTCTTCGGACACCAGCGGGTCGCCCAGCGCATCGTCCTTGTAGCAATATTCTATCAGGGTGCGCGGCAGCGGGGTGCCTTCCTCGATGCCCAGCTTCTTGCTGAGCGATCCGGCCGCGACGTTGCGCACGATCACCTCGATCGGCACGATCTCGACCTGGCGGATCAGCTGCTCGCGCATGTTGAGGCGGCGGATGAAGTGGGTCGGCACGCCGATATTGCCGAGCAGCGTGAAGATATGCTCGGAAATACGGTTGTTGAGCACGCCCTTGCCGTTGATCGTGCCCTTCTTCTGGGCATTGAAGGCGGTCGCGTCATCCTTGAAATACTGGATCAGCGTGCCGGGCTCTGGGCCTTCGTAGAGGATCTTTGCCTTGCCTTCGTAGATCTGGCGGCGACGGGCCATGGGCGTGTTCCTGTCTGGACAAAAAACGGCGCCCCGGCGACGCGAATCTCTTGGGGATCAGCGATGCCGGGGCTGGTAGCTCGCGCCCATAGACGAAAGCGGGTTCGGGTGCAAATGGCAGGGCGGCGGTGGGAGGCGCCTTCCCAGATCGGGCCAGAAATGCCTATGTCGCAATGCCTGTGTCAGGCGGCACGAATACGGCTTACGAAATCGTCCGAGGCCTGCTGCAGCGTGCGGGCACCCAGCGCCAGGTCGCTGGCGGCGTTGGAGACCTTGCCCGAAAGCGCCTCTGTCACGCTGGCCATGGAGACGACGGCGTCGATCTGGTGTGCGATCTGGGTTGCGCCGGTCGCGGTCTCCCGCGCGGTCTGCTCGATCACCAGAGAGGTTTCCCGCTGGAGCTCGACCGTGGAGCGGATGGCCTGCGCCGAATCGTCCAGATTGCCCATGATCCGCGCGATCCGGTTGAGCGTGTCATCGGCGCTGTCGGCGCTGGTCTGGACGGAATCGGAGAGCAGCCGGATCTCGCCGGTGGCGTTCGCCGTCTGCCCGGCAAGCTGCTTCACTTCGCCCGCGACCACGGCAAAGCCGCGGCCGACATCGCCGGCGCGAGCAGCCTCGATCGTCGCGTTGAGCGCGAGCAGATTGGTGCGCGAGGCGATCTCGTGGATCGATTCGGCAAAGTCCATGATGGTGCAGCTGCGCCGGGCGAGGTCGCGCACGATATCATGGCCGGAGGTCGAAAGCGCATGGGCATCGCCGGAGAGCAGCGCCTGCTGCTCCGCGCTGGCGGCAATCGCGCTGATCGAGCCGGAAAGATCCTTGATCCGCCCGGCCAGGATGTCGGCCGCGTCGGAGGACTGGCGCGCGTGCGCGGCCGTCTCGGTGGCTTCATGGCTGGCCTTGTGGGCGATCCGGTTGAGCGAGACCGCGGATTGCTCCAGTGCGATGGAGGCGGTGCTGACGGACTGGATGACCTCGGCGACGGAGGCATGGAAGGCGTGGGCCACGGCCAGCATGTCGTCCCGGCGCGAGGTGCTGGCCTCGCGCTCCAGCGCCTCGCGACGCAGGCGTTCGTCCGCTTCCCGCCGTTCCGCTTCGCGCGTGGCGTGCATCGCACTTTCTATCTGCTGCTGCCGCTCGATGGCTTCGGCAGCCAGTTTTTCACTTTCGATGCGCGCCTCGGCCTGCCGCAGCATCAGCGCGCGCAGCTGGACTGTCAGATAACCCAGTACGGCGAACTGGAGGATCACGGCGATCGCGTGGATCGCCACGCGCATCAGATTGCCTTCGCCGGTAAAGACCCAGGATGGCGCGACATATTCGAGCAGCAAGTGATGCAGCGCGATCAGCCCGGAGGCGAGCGCGATCGGTCGCCAGTCGCACAGCACGGTCAATGCGGCCAGCGCGACGAAGAAATACATGTGGCCGTCGAGCTGCCATTGATGCCCGGACAGCAGATAGACCCCGAGCGCCGGATAGACCGCGGCGAATGTGCCTGCCGTCATCCGGGCGGCGAGGTCATGGCGATGGCGTATGGCCATGACCGTGGGCGTGAGGTTGGCGAGCGCGCCGATCCCGAAGATGATGCCCAGATTTTCCGCACCCAGGGCCATGCCAATCAGTTGCAGCAACAGCACCGCGATCCATCCGGCGATGGCGAGCAGCGCAACGCCTCGGCGACGAAGCTCGTTCAGTTCGTTCACGATCGGACACCCGGTCGCGCAGCCCGTTGCGGCTCGCATCCGGCGGCGGGCGCGGCAAGCGGGACGATGCCTTGCGCCAGCATCGCGGTCATCAGCCGGTCGCGCCGGCCGTCCACCACCAGCGATCCGGCGACCGATCCATAACCCACTGGCCTTGCGCCATGGGCGATGGCCAGCGCCATGATCTCGCCATGGCTGTGCATGCCGAGTGGTAGCAGGATCATGCGGCCCGAAAGCGGCGGCATGAATGCCAGTAGGGCAAAGCTGGCAAGCACACCGCATGCCTGCATCCAGACGGCAGCAGAGCGAAACGCTGAAACCGTACCAGACCCGGTCGGCGCGTGCGGTGGGAGGGAAGCGCGCATGCCTCCGCTCTAGGGAAAATTGGCTATCGAGACGTTAACCAGAAGACCGACGGCGCAGAAAATCCTTCACTCGACGATGGCGGGTTCCTCGGGTGCGACCTGTTGCGCGAGGCGCCCCGTGAAGCATGTCCGCCACCAGACCACGTCCTGCTGCTCCACGCTGTCCATCATCGCCCGCCAGCGCCGCTTGCGCTCGTCCAGCGGCATGGCCAGGGCGCGCTTGATGGCGTCGGACATTTCCTCCGGGCTGTAGGGGTTGATGAGCAGCGCGTCCTTGAGCTGCAGCGCTGCGCCGGCAAAGCGCGAGAGGATGAGCACGCCGGGATCCTCGGGATCCTGCGCCGCGACATATTCCTTGGCGACAAGGTTCATGCCGTCGCGCAGCGGCGTGACGAGGCCGATGCGCGCGGCGCGATAGATGCCGGCCAGCTCGTCGCGCGGATAGCCCTGGTTCACATAGCGGATCGGGGTCCAGTCGACATCGCTATATTCGCCGTTGATGCGGCCCGCGAGCGAGTCGAGCGTCGCGCGGATCTGCTGGTAGCTTTCCACCTCCCCGCGCGATGGCGGCGCGATCTGCGTCAGCACGATCTTGCGGTGCATGTCGGGATTGTCCTTGAGGAAGCGGGCATAGCCGCTGAAGCGCTCCTCCAGCCCCTTGGAATAATCCAGCCGATCGACGCCGACGATCATCGCGCGACGCTGAAGCGAGTCCGTCACCCGCTTCCGCATGTCGCTCGCCGCCTTGCTGTTGGCGCCGGCGACGAACTCGGACGTGTCGATGCCGATCGGGCAGGCCACCGCCTGGATGGTGCGATCGCCCAGTGTCACATAGTCGCCGTTCACCGTGCCGCCCATTTCCTTTTCGACATAGTGCCTGAAGGATTCCAGCCATTCCTCGGTATGGAAGCCGATCACGTCATAGGCGAAGAGCGTTTCCACCAAGGCGCTGTGATGGGGCAGCGAGACTAGCAGGCGGGTGGGCGGCCAGGGGATGTGTAGGAAGAAGCCCATGCGGTTCTTGTGGCCGCGGGCGCGCAGCATCTTGCCGAGCGGGATCATGTGATAATCATGCACCCACACGATGTCGTCGGGCTCCAGCAGCGGGCTCGCCGTCTCGGCGAAGCGCTGGTTCACCCGGTTGTAGCCGCCCTCGAAATCGCGGGCATATTCGGCCAGGTCGATGCGGAAATGGAACAGCGGCCACAGCGTCTTGTTGGCATAGCCGTTATAATATTCGTCGATATCCTGTTCTTCGAGGTCGATGGTCGCGGTCTTGACCCCGGCATCCTCGTTGAAGGCGATCTGGCCGGTGAACGTGTCGGTCGTCTCCCCCGACCAGCCGACCCAGATGCCGCGGCTCTCGCGCAGGGCGGCCGCGAGTGCCACCGCGAGCCCGCCCTGTTCGGCGCCGGAGCCGGGGCGCTTGACGCGGTTGGATATGATGATGAGGCGGCTCATCGGCATTCGCTCCATGGCTTGCTGAGCAGCATTGCGCAGTTGATGATGCCGACCAGGGAATAGGTCTGCGGATAATTGCCCCACAGCTCCCCGGTCAGCGGGTCGATGTCTTCCGAGAGCAGGCCGGCGGCGGTGCGCCGGGCCAGCATCGTCTCGAACAGGCGGCGGGCTTCCTGCGTGCGGCCGGTGCGATGCAGCGCTTCGATCAGCCAGAAGGTGCAGACGTTGAAGGCGGTGACGGGCGCGCCGAAATCGTCGGGCGCGCTGTAGCGCAGCATGTCGTCGCCGCGCCGTAGGTCTGCTTCCAGCGCGGCGAGCGTGCCGGCGAAGCGCGGATCGTCGGCGGTGACGAAGCGCAGGTCGAGCAGTTGCAGCAGCGAGGCATCGCGCGCATCGTCCTCGAAATTCGCGGAAATCGCGTTGCTGTCCTCCCGCCAGGCGGCCTTGAGGATGGCGTCGCGCATCACGGTGGCGCGCTCGGCCCAATGGGCTTCGCGTTCCTTGAGGCCCAGCGCGCCGGCGGCATGGGAGAGCCTGTCGGCCGCCGCCCAGCACATGACCGCGCTATAGCTGTGGACATGGGCGCGGGTGCGCAGTTCCCACAGGCCGGCGTCGGGCCGGTCATAAACCGCCCAGGCGCGCTCGCCGACCGCCTCCAGCGATTCGAAATCCGCCTTGCCCGCCTTGCGCAGCAGCCGTTCGTCGATGAAGGCCTGAACCGAGGAGAGGACGATCTGGCCATAGGCGTCATGCTGGATCTGGGAATAGGCGGCGTTGCCGACGCGCACAGGCCCCATGCCGCGATAGCCCGGCAGCTTGTCCGCTTCCCATTCCTCCAGCCGGGCGTTGCCGCGCACGTCGTAGAGCGGCTGGATATGGCCGCCCTTGGCGCCATCCACGATGTTGCGCAGATAGGCGAGATAGGCCTCCAGCACGTCGAGCGCGCCCAGTCGGTTGAGCGCCTCCACCGTATAATAGGCATCGCGGATCCAGCAGTAGCGATAGTCCCAGTTGCGGCCCGAATCGGCATGTTCGGGAATGCTGGTGGTCAGCGCGGCGACGATCGCGCCGGTTTCCTCATGCTGGCACAGCTTGAGCGTGATGGCGGACCGGATCACCGCTTCCTGCCATTCGGGCGGCGTGGCGAGCCCGCGCACCCAGTGCTGCCACTGCGCCTGCGTATCGTCCAGCATCCGCTCGACCGTGGGCCGCAGCGCGTCGGAAAAGCTCTCGTCCGGGCCGAGAAAGAAATGCGCGTCCTGCTCCAGGCGGAACCAGCTTTCCTGTGAGATCAGGCCGATGGGCGCGTCGGTGGAGAGCCGCATCGCCATGTAGGAGAGCTGCATGCGGACATGGTTGGAGCCATAGCTGATCGGCACCGGATCGCTGTTCCAGCTCGTCGACGGGCGCAGGCGGATGCGGATGCGCGGGCTGCCATGCACGGGCCGCACGATGCGGGCGAAGGCGACGGGGCGGTACATGCGGCCGCGCTGCAGGAAGCGGGGACAGAAATCGTAGGTTTCGATCGCGTTGCCGTCCCGGTCGGTCTGGCGGGTGCGCAGGATCGGCGTGTTGCGGACATAGTCCTGTTCGACCCGCGCGCAATTTTCCAGCTCTATCGCCCAGAAGCCGCGCGCCTGCGGGCTGTCCCATTCATCGGTATCGAGTAATGCGGAAAAGACGGGGTCGCCGTCGACACGGGGAACGCAGGCCCAGATCATCCGTCCTGCGCTGTCGATCAGGGCCGATGCCTGGCAATTGCCGATCGGCCACAGGTCGAGGTCTCTTATGCTCAAATTATCTCCAGTCTGCCCTTGGGGCTCCTGCTGCCCCGGTCAGGGCGCGGCTGCGTTCTTCGCAGTAGCAGCATAGCTGGTGAGATAATGCCTGACGGCGGCAACCTGTTCCAATCGCCAGTTCGCCTGAGTGTCGCGCGCCGGGCCGACGAGGATGCCGTGCCCGCCAAGCGATGCTGCAGCGCGGAAGCCTTCCTCGTCGGTCACGTCGTCGCCCACGAAGATGGGGGTGGCGCCGGACATGGGGGCGGACTGCATCATCACCGCGAGCGCGCTGCCCTTGTCGATGCCGCCTGGCCGCAGTTCCAGCATCATCTTGCCGCGCTGGATCATCAGGCCGCTGTCGCGGGCCAATGCCTCCACGATGACGGCGGCCTCGGCCTCCCATTGCGGGGCGAGGCGATAGTGCAGGCCGACGCTGAGCGTCTTGCGCTCGACCACCAGGCCGGGCTTGTCGGCGGCAAAACGGTCCAGCCTGTGCTGGGCATCGTCGACCGCCGGAAGCCGTGCGGGCGCGGCGATGCTGCCGTCGGCGGCCATGATCTCCAGCCCGTGCGATCCGGCGAGCAGGAAGTCGCCAAGGCCGAAGCTGTCGCGCAGGGTGGCGATCGCCCGGCCGCTGACGATCGCCAGCCGCCCGTCCAGCGCATCGCGCAGTTGCGCCAGCAGGGCATGCAGCGCGTCGTCGACATCCACGGCGTCCGGCACATCGGCGAGCGGCACCAGCGTACCGTCGAAATCGAGGAACAGGGCCGCGCCGTCGAGCAGGGAGAGGGGCGGGGGGGTGAGCGGGGGAAGGTCTATGTCAGCCACGCGCCCAAAGTGGTGCGGCAAGTGCGAAACGCAAGTGCGAAGACGGGCGGAATGTGATCGGAGAGCGGGGATCGAAGGAGGTCGGGGCTCTGGTCTGCCCGGCCCATTGTAGCGACCCTCAGCCCGCCGTCGGCGGCAGCGGCGATGCCGTGACGGTCATGCGCCCGAGGAAAACCGGATTGTCGAGCCCAATGGTTTCGGGCGTCGTTGCCGCACGGCGCGCGCGGGCCTCGGGACGGATCGAATCGACGGCCCAGAGCGGTGCGGCGGTCATGGCGATCGAGGCCAGGGCGATGAAGAAGCGTGTCATGTGCGGATGTCCGTCCCCTTGATGATGGGGAGGGATTAACGGGCAGCTGTCACGCAAATGTGCCGCGCGGGTGGCGCAATTGTCGGAAAATGTATCAGGCGGACAATATATCAGGCGCCGGGGTGTCTCGCTGGGTGGTGTGGCGATCAGCCCCGGCGCCTGACGGGGAGGCGTGCCGGTCGTCGGGCGTCGTTCATTTGCGGCGCGGCAGGCATTTGGCGGCGATCCAGGGCGCCGACCATTCGATGTTATGCAGCACGCAGAAGGCCTGCATGATGCTGCCGAGCAGGCGGCCGATGCTGGCGCTCACATGCTGGTGATTTTCCGCCCACTGGCGGCTTTCAAAGTCGCTTTCCATGTCGATGTCCTTTCGTGGGGTGCGGCACCTCTGCCGCGCCATGTGAATGCCCAAAAACCGGACGTTTCGCCAACAAAAGCATGGACAGGACACATAAGCTGGCCTTATCTTTCCGGGCATGTCGAGCCTGCCGCCCCTCTCTGCCGTCCGCGTGTTCGAGGCTGCCGCACGCCTCGAGAATTTTACCGCCGCCGCAGAGGAACTGGGGATGACGCAGGCGGCCGTCAGCTATCAGATAAAGCTGCTGGAGGAACGACTTGGCATAAGCCTGTTTCATCGTTCCGGCCGGCGGGTGATGCTCACCGATCGCGCCCGTGCGCTGGGGCCGGTCGTGACCCGCGCCTTCGAGGAGATGCGGGCGGGCTTCGCGGCGGTGAAGGGCGACGACGCCAGCGTGCTGACGATCAGCTGCACCCACAGCTTCGCGCATCTGTGGCTCGCATCGCGCATCGGTGCCTTCCAGGTGAAGCAGCCGGGGCTGGCGGTGCGGATGCATGCCTCCGACACGCTGGTCGATTTCGCCCGCGACGGCATCGACGTCGCGGTGCGCGGCGGCCGGGGCGACTGGCCGGGGCTGGAGGCAAGGCTGCTCGTCCATAACCGCATCGCGCCGCTGTGCAGCCCGGCCTATCTGGAACAGCATGGGCCCATCGCCGACGCCAGCGCATTGCGGGCGATGCCGCGCCTGACGCCCAACGACATGTGGTGGCATGAATGGTTCGCCGCCATGGGCCTGGAAAATGACGGGGAGCAGGCCAGCACGATCGCGCTCGACAGCCAGGTGCTGGAAGGGCGGGCGGCGCTGGCCGGGCAGGGTATTGCCATCCTCAACATGTATTTCTGGCGGCAGGAGATCGAGGCGGGGCTGCTGGTGGAGGCGGTGCCCTCCTTCGTGCGGGAAATCGCGAGCTACTGGATCGCCTGGCCCGCCCATGCCCGCAACACGCCCAAGGTGAAGGCGTTTCGGGACTGGATCACGGCGGAGTTCGCCGCCGCCCATGCGACCGATCCAGATGGGCGTTTCCTGCCAAGGGATTGAGCGGCCGGATTGACGGCGCGGATCGACGAGCGCCCCTCGCCAAGTGCCGATCGCCCTGCTATCCCGGCGTCGATGACCGATTTCCGCGACCCGTTCGACAGCATCAAGGACCATCCTTTCGACGCCGCGCTGTCCGAACGCTATCTTGTCTATGCCCTTTCCACGATCACGGCGCGGTCGCTGCCGGATCTGCGCGATGGGCTGAAGCCCGTGCATCGCCGCCTTCTGTGGGCGATGCGGCTGCTGCGGATGGAGCCGGCGGGCGCCAGCCCCGAAGTGCTGATCGCCAACCCGGCGCGCAACACCACGCCCTACAAGAAGTGCGCGCGCGTCGTCGGCGACGTGATCGGCAAATATCACCCGCATGGCGACTCGTCCGTCTATGACGCGATGGTGCGGCTGGCACAGGACTTTTCGCTGCGTACGCCGCTGGTCGACGGGCAGGGCAATTTCGGCAATATCGACGGCGATAATGCGGCGGCCATGCGCTATACCGAGGCGCGGCTGACGCAGGCCGCGTCCGACCTGATGGCGGGTCTGGACGAGGGTACCGTCGATTTCCGCCCGACCTATAATGGCGAGGACGAAGAGCCGGAGGTCTTCCCCGGCCTGTTCCCCAATCTGCTGGCCAATGGCGCGAGCGGCATCGCAGTCGGCATGGCCACCAGCATCCCGCCGCATAACGTCTCCGAACTGATCGACGCGGCGACGATGCTGATCGACCAGCCCGAGACGGATCATGCCACGCTGATGCAGGTCGTCACCGGCCCCGACTTCCCGACCGGCGGCGTGCTGGTGGACAGCGCGGCGGTGATTTCCGAAGCCTATGCCACCGGACGCGGATCGCTGCGCACCCGTGCGCGCTGGCACAAGGAGGATGAGGGGCGCGGCACCTGGACGCTCGTCATCACCGAGATCCCCTATCAGGTGCAGAAGTCGAAGCTGATCGAGCAGATCGCGGCGCTCATCAACGACAAGAAGCTGCCGATCCTGGCCGATGTGCGCGACGAGAGCGACGCGGAGATCCGCATCGTGCTGGAACCGCGCGCACGCACGGTGGACCAGCAGGTGCTGATGGACAGCCTGTTCCGCCTGACCGACCTCGAGACCCGTTTCGGCCTGAACCTCAACGTGCTGGACGCCACGCATACCCCGCGCGTCATGGGCCTGCGGCAGGTGCTGGTCGAATGGCTGAGGCACCAGATCGACGTGCTGGTGCGCCGCTCGCAGCACCGGCTGGACAAGATCGCCGCCCGGCTGGAACTGCTCGACGGCTATATCATCGCCTATCTCAACCTCGACCGGGTGATCGAGATCATCCGTACCGAGGATGAGCCCAAGGAGGTGATGATGGCCGAGTTCCAGCTCACCGACCGCCAGGCCGAAGCCATCCTCAACATGCGCCTGCGCTCCCTGCGCAAGCTGGAGGAGATGGAACTGCGGCGCGAGCATGCGGAGCTGGTGAAGGAACGGGAGGAGCTGGAGAAGCTGCTGGAGAGCCCGGCACGCCAGCGCACCCGGCTGAAGCGCGACCTGGCCGACCTGCGCAAGCGCTATGCGCCGGACACGCCGCTCGGCAAGCGTCGTACCCTGATCGAGGAGGCCGCGCCCGCGCGCGAGATCCCGCTGGAGGCGATGATCGAGCGGGAGCCCGTCACCGTCATCATCTCCCAGCGCGGCTGGATCAGGGCGATGAAGGGGCATGTCGACGATGCCACCGTCGCCGGCGTCAAATATAAGGAAGGCGACGGCCCGCACCCGGCGATCGGCGCCATCCGCATGTACACGACGGACAAGCTGCTGGTGGCCAGCGCCAATGGCCGCTTCCATACGCTGGGCGCGGACAAGCTGCCGGGCGGGCGCGGTTTCGGCGAGCCGGTGCGGCTGCTGATCGACCTGGAAAATGATGTCGAGATCCTGGCGCTGCATGTCGCGCGTGCCGGCGGCAAGCTGCTTGTCGGCGCGTCGGACGGTCGGGGCTTTGTCGCGCCCATCGACGACATCATCGCAGAAACCCGCAAGGGCAAGCAGGTCGTGAACGTGCGTACCGGCGCGAAGCTGAAGGTCGTCCATGCCATATCGGAGGGCGCGGACAGCGTCGCCGTGATCGGCGAGAATCGCAAGCTGCTGGTCTTCAGGCTCAACGAACTGCCCGAAATGTCGCGCGGGCAGGGGGTCCAGCTGCAGCGCTATCGCGATGGTGGACTGTCCGACCTGATCGCATTCACCCTGGCGGATGGCCTCAGCTGGGTCATGGGCGGAGAGACCGGGCGTGTTCGCACCGAAGCGGACATGACACCATGGCGCGTCGCACGCGGCGCTGCTGGGCGGATGCCGCCGAGCGGTTTTCCAAGGGACAATCGCTTCGGTTGAAAAGCGACAGCGTTACGCGTTTGATCCATTTACAAAATTTTACGACCTCTGGGGTTAGGCGGAAGATATGGAATCCGTGCCCGCAAGAGTCTGGACAGGGGAAGACCTGGCTTGCATGTCAGAGCAGGCGCCGGTGAACGATCACCTGGCGCCTTTCGACTGGCTTGAAGCCTTGCCTCACGCCGCCGCGATCATGTCGCGGGCGGGCGATGAACTGCGCGTGCGGTTGTACAATCAGGCTTTCGCCCGTAAATTCAGCGGTTACATCAACGGCGAGGATGATCGGCGGAGCGGGTTTCAGGCCGACTGGCGGGATCGGATGACGTCATTCCTGAACTCAGGCAACGCCTCGTTCGAGTTCGAAGTGCGCAAGGACGGCCTGCTGGGCGCGGAATATTATTCCTGCACCATCGGTCGCCTCAGCCCCGATTCGCGCGGCGTCACGCCCTTCCTGCTGACGGTCATCGATCGAACCAGCGAGCGGGTGATCGAACGGAATTTCCGCCGAGAACTGCTGACCGACAGCCTGACCGCACTGCCCAATCGCGTCGGTTTCGGAGAAGAGATCGATGACCGGCGCGCCCATTCTCCCTGGCCGGAGGGCAGCGGCTTCGCGATCCTGTGCATCGATCTGGCGCGGTTCAGCCGCGTCAACGAATCGCTCGGCGCGCTGGCTGGCGACGAACTCATCATCACGGTTGCCAAGCGGCTGAAATCCTCGTTGCGGCAGGGTGACGTGCTGGCGCGCATCGGCGGCAATGAGTTCGCCATCTTCGCGCGGCTGCACAACGGCCTGTCCGACGCGCTCCATATCGTGCAGCGCATCAACGATACGCTCTCGTCGCCGGTACGCCTGTCGAACCTCCAGATCAGCGTCGATTGCGCGATCGGTTGCGCGCTGTCGAGCAGCCAGGACGACGACCCCGACGACATCGTGCGCCAGGCGCAGGCCGCGGTGAAGTTCGCCAAGCGATCCGGCAAACTGGAAATCTACCGGACCGGCGTACTCAAGGAAGCGCATCGCCGCTTCACGCTGGAAAGCCGCCTGCGCGAGGCACTGGCCAATGGGGGCCTTGAACTCGCCTTCCAGCCCATCGTCCAGCTGCGCACCGGCGAGTTGACCGGCTTCGAGGCGCTGGCCCGATGGAACGACAGCGAACTGGGCGTGGTGCCGCCGGTCGAGTTCATTCCCGCCGCAGAGGAATCCGGCCTGATCGTGCCGCTCGGGCGCTGGGCGCTGCACGAGACCGCGCAGACACTGGCCAAGTGGGATCGCATGCATGGGCAGCCGCTGCCGATCCGCATGAGCTGCAACCTCTCTCCCATACAGATGGCGCGCGACGACGTGCCCACGGTCTTCGAGGAGGCGCTGCGCTACAGCGGCATCGACGGCAAGCGCCTGACCGTGGAGCTGACCGAAAGCGCGATCATCGCCGACCCGGAAAAGGCCCGGCAGGTGCTGTCTGCGCTCAAGGCGATGGAGGCATCGATCGCCATGGACGATTTCGGCACCGGCTATTCCAACCTGTCGAGCCTGCAGAGCCTGCCCATCGACGTATTGAAGATCGACCGCAGCCTGGTGACGGACATGCTGGTGGATCGCGACAAGAAGGCGATCGTCAAGGCAATCCTGTCCCTCGCCGATTCGCTCGGCCTGAAAGTGACGGCCGAGGGTATCGAGACGGCGGAAGTGGCCGATGCACTCGACCGGATGGGCTGCTGGCAGGGGCAGGGCTATCATTATGCCGTGCCGATGACGGCGGCGGACGCCTATGCCTATTGGCGCGCCCGCTGGAATTTCGAAACGATCTGATCCGCGATCGCGTTCGCCCGCTCGCTCTGCGGGAAACCCTCGGCGATCCACTGTTCCTCGATCATGCGCAGGGCGCGGGCAATCTCCGGCCCGGCGGCGAGGCCGCGCGCCACCAGTTGTCCGCCGCTGACCGGCAGGGTCGGCTTGTGCCAGCCCTTGAGCGTGGCCGCGTCGGAGGGAGACCCGTCTTCGCCCAGCAGCAGCCGGTCGATCGCGCCTTCGGCCCCGAGCCGGTAGGCAAGTTCATGCGCGTCGCGATGCGCGGGCGAAGGGGAGAGGGCGATGGCCAGGCGCTTGCGGGCCTTGTTCGAGAGTTTCAGGCGCGCGGCGACCGCTTCGCCGATCGCTGGATCCTGCGGCAGCAGGGCGCACAGCCGGCGCAGCGCCGAAGCGGCGATGCCTGCATCCGCTTCCGCCGCGACCAGCGCGCGCAACCGCGCGACGCCGCTCTCGTCGATCTCGGGGAGCACGGGCAAGAGGATGCCGCCCTTCACCATCAGGCCGATGGTGGGCGCGGGATCGGTGACAGCCAGCAGCTTCAGCAGTTCGTCCGCCACCCGCTCGCGGGAAAGCGCCATCAGGCTGTTGGCGGCGGTGACACAGGCCGCATAGCCCTCTGCATCCGGTTCGCCCCGGCCGAAGCGGGCGTGGAAGCGGAAGAAGCGCAGGATGCGCAGGTGATCCTCGGCAATGCGCTCGGCGGCAACGCCGATGAAGCGCACGCGGCGATCCTCCAGATCGCGCACGCCGCCGAAATAATCGGTGATCGCGCCATCCGCTGGATCGGCATAGAGCGCGTTGAAGGTGAAGTCGCGGCGGGCGGCGTCCTCGCGCCAGTCGGCGGAAAAGGCGACGGTCGCGCGGCGACCGTCGGTGGAGACATCGCGTCGCAGGGTGGTGATTTCCACCGGCCACCCCTCGATGACGGCGGTGATCGTGCCGTGGTCTATGCCGGTCGGCACCGTCTTGATGCCGGGCACGTCGCGCAGGCGCGCAATCACCTCTTCGGGCGCATGGATCGTCGCGATGTCGACATCCTTGACCGGCTCGCCCAGCAGTCCGTCGCGCACCGCGCCGCCGACGAAGCGCGCGGCATCGGGGCCAAGCGCCGCCAGCAGCCGGTCGAGGCCCGGCTTGTGCCGCCAGGGCGCGTCAGGCAGGATCATGGCCGAGCCTGCGCGAGAGATTGGCGAGGATGGCAGCGGTGATCCCCCAGATGCGGTGGTCCTGCCACTGGATTTCGTAATAATGATGCGGTCGTCCCATGAACTCCGCCTCCTGGCAGTGACGGTTGGCAGGGTCCAGCGCAAAGGCGAGCGGCAGTTCGAACCAGCTGTCGACCTCGGCCTCCTGCGGCGTCAGCGTCAGGTCGGGCGGCACCACCCCCAGCACTGGCACGATGTCGAAGCCGGTGAAGGTATGGTAGCGATCCGACACGCCGATGATTTCGACCTTGTCGGGCGGCAGGCCGATTTCCTCATGCGCCTCGCGCAGGGCGGCGGCCGCTTCGCTGGTGTCGCCCGCGTCCACGCGTCCGCCGGGGAAGGCGATCTGCCCGGCATGTTTGCGCAGGGCCGCCGATCGCTGCGTCAGGATCAGGCCCGGTTCCGGCCGGTCGGTGATGGCCACCAGAACAGCGGCGGGGGCGAGCGGCAGGTCGCCGTCGATCCTTGGGTCGCGCAGGTTCAGCCCCAGTTCGTCGATGCTCCGCGCATGGCCGATGGCAAGGTCCGCGCGCAGCCGCTCCGCCAGCCTCATGCGGTGCCGTCCGCAGGCAGGTCGAGCGGGAAGAAGGCGCCCTCGCTCCACAGGCCGACGGGGTCTGATCCGTCCTCGATCGCCATGTTGACCAGCTCATAATAGACGCTGCGCGCGATCAGTGCTTCCAGCCCGCCGCGCACGCGCAGATAGGGGCGTGGGCCATCCTCCGTCGCGCGCACGCTCAGGACATGCTCCGGCCCTGCGGCGACGATCTCGCCGATGTTCAGGCGGAAGGCGAGGCTCCGGCTCTTGCCTTCGCCCTCGCTCTTCACCTCAACCGCCACGAAGGGCGCATCCTCCACCGCGATGTCGAGCTTTTCCACCGGTGTCACCAGCACGAAGCTGCCATCGGCTTCCCGGCGCAGGATGGTGGAGAACAGGCGCACCATCGCCTCGCGCCCGATCGGCGATCCCTGATGGAACCAGGTGCCGTCGCGCGCGATCCGCATCTCGCTGTCGCCGCAATGGGTGGGGTTCCATTGCTCGACCGGCGGCAGGCGCTTCTCCTGCGCCAGCCGCGCGATATCGGCGAGCGACAGGGTGGAAAGGTCTGGGGGCGGGTCCATCGGCATGGGGTCGGGATAGGACGGCCCGCCGCCCAAAGCAAAGGGGTTTAGGCCGCGACGCTCACGCGGGGACCAAGCATGCCCTGCCGGGGGATGGCGCCGCCACCGGTTTCCAGCGCCAGCAGGCGATGGCGCTCGAACGGGCCGGGCGCTTCCCACAGGCCGGTCTGGTCGGCCGTGAAGCCCCAGAAGCGGCCATAATATTCCGGGTCGCCGATCATCATCAGCGGCGCGCTGCGCTGCGCACGCGCGTCGCGGACCACCGCATCCATCAGCGCCCGGCCATGGCCGCCGCCCTGGTGATCGGGCATCACCGCCACCGGGCCGACCATGACCAGCGGCGTAACGGCGCCGTCGGCGCCATGCAGCGCCACCGGCCAGCTCTGCAGCGTGCCGACCAGCATGCCGGCATCGTCGAGCGCGGCATAGGAAAGCTCCGGCAGCCACGGCATGCCCTGGCGGATGACATAGGCCGTCCGCCCGCGTCGGTCCGCACCGAACGCCGCGTCGAGCAGCAGCTCGATCGCCTCGTCGGTCTGCGACACGAGGGGGAGGATATTCGTCACTTGCCGTTCCATCCGCAAAGGGGCATGAGCGCCCGGAGCGGCGGCCTAATACCGCCTCGCCGATAAATGAAAAGGAAAAACGGCAATTTCGCGACAGCAGCCGGGTGCAGGCGACGTGCAGGCAACCCATGGCGGCGATGCGCGGGGTGCCGAGGAACTGCATTCTCATGATCCTGCCCAATGAGGACTATCTGATCCTGGAAGTCGACGACCTGGACGTCGACGTGCTGACCGGCATCTATTCCGAGGAAACCCATCTGCCCCAGCCACTGCGCATTTCCGTGCGTGCGCGCCTGGCGATGGCGGACCATTATGCGCCCGAAACCGCGCTGTCGCAGTCCAAAAACTATATGGACCTGAAGCATGCGGCGACCAGCGCCATCCCCAAGGACCGGCACTTCACCCTGATCGAGGCGGTCGCCGAACATATCATCGAAACGGTGCTGCTCCAGGACGACAAGGTGCGCCATGTCGAGGTGAAGATCGTGAAGCTGGCGCTGTCCGAGCGCGGCGAATCGATCGGCATCACCATGGGGCGCTGGCGCCGATAGTCGCCGCCGCTGTCCTCCGCCGGCCTGGTGCCGGCTGACGAACGTCGGCTTATCGCTTCACCACAGGATGCCCTTGACCGGCGTCAGCGGTTCGGGCGGCGGTTCTCCGGTGGATTGCAGCAGGTCGATCTCGATCGTGCGGCACATCGCTGACAGCGGCAGATCATGCACGGTGTTGGCGAAGGGATCGACCAGATCGTCGCCCACGCGCAGCACCGCAAGGAACATCAACCCCGCCAGCGTGGATCCCAGGGGCGTCGCGAACCCCAGGCTCTCGACCAGCCCGATCGGCAGCAGCACGCAGAAGATGTGGGCGAAAAAGGTCGGGAAGAAGCGATATTGATTGGGCAGCGGCGTGTTCTTCAGCCGCTCCATCCCGCCCTGCGCATTGGCGATGTCGATCAACACGCTTTCCATCTGCGTCTGCTGGATCGTATCGATCCATCCCGCCCGCCGCGCGGTGTCGATCCGGCGGCCGGTGCCGTCCAGCAGGCCGTTCGCGCGATTGCTGCGGGCGAGCGCGAAATCCGCGTCTCTTCGGGAGAGGAAGCGCAGCACCTCCTCATCCGGGTTCTGCCGGCGAAGCTGGCAGCGCAGGGCATTCACATAGGCGATCTGCCGATAGACGATCGTGCGCTTGAGTTCCGACGCTTCCGGGTCGGGCAGGAAGTTGCGTGAGGCCCGCGCGAGGCTGCGCGAGGCATTGATCATCGCGCCCCACAGGATGCGGCCTTCCCACCAGCGCTGATAGGCGGAATTGCTGCGAAAGCCCAGGAACAGCGCCAGCGCCGTGCCGAACAGGGTGAGCGGGAGCGAGGGCGCCTTGAAGGGCAGCAGGAAGTAGGTGATCGTGACGACGCAGTCCCAGATGAACAGCACCGCCAGCGGCTTCCACACTTCCGTCGCGATCTGGCGCATGCTGGGTACGGCGTCGACGATCATCTGCTTCTCCGATGTTGGACGCCGCTAACGCCCGATGCCTTGCTGAAGATCCACGGCGGCGGGCCTGCATGCAGGGCAAGGAAACGTGCTTATGGGGTGGGGGTGGGAACCGGCGTGCCGCGCGTCCGGTCAGCCTTTCTTGATGAGGCCAATCTCCACCAGCCGCTCGTACAGATAGTCGTGGGCGCTGATGGGCGGTTCGCGCAGCGGGTTTTCCGCCGTCACGCACTGCGGCAGCGCCTCGATCATGAAGTCGGGGCGCAGGTGCAGAAAGAAGGGCATGGAATAGCGCGAGTGGCCGCGGCGCTCGGGCGGCGGGTTCACCACCCGGTGGCTGGTCGAGGGCAGCACATGGTTGGTCAGGCGCTGCAGCATGTCGCCCACATTGATGGCGAGCGCGCCGGGCGGCGGCACGACGGGAAGCCAGTTGCCGTCGCGGTCCAGCAGTTCGAGCCCGCCTTCCTCCGCGCCCAGCAGCAGCGTGATGAGGTTGATGTCCTCATGCGCTCCGGCGCGGATGCCGGGTGCCTCTGCGGAGACCGGCGGATAGTGCAGCGCGCGCACGATGCTGTTGCCGTCGCGGATCGGATCGTCGAACCAATGCTCGTCCAGCCCCAGATAGAGGGCGATCGCCGAGAGCAGGCGGGCGCCCACCCGGTCGAACTCGGCGAACAGGCGGGTGAAGGTGTCGCGGAAGCCCGCCACTTCGTCCGGCCAGATATTGGGCGGCATCGTTTGCGCGAGCGGATCGCCCGGCGCCAGGTCGCGGCCGACATGCCAGAATTCCTTCAGGTCGTTCTCGCTCGCGCCCTTGGCGATTTCGGTGCCATAGGCGGTGTAGCCGCGCTGGCCGCCGCCGCCCGGCACGATGTAGCGGCGCTTCACGTCCTCCGGCAGCGCGAAGAACGCCTTCGCCTTTGCCCAGGCATCGTCGATCAGCGCCATGTCCATGCCGTGATCCTTCACCATCGCGAAGCCGAAACGGTGGAAGGAGCCGCCGAACTTCTCGGCAAAGGCCTGTTTGCTCTCACCGGCCATCGAGAGGACGGGAACGGCATCGAGAACGGTCTGGGACACGGATTTCAACTCCACAGATGGGCTGGGACGGAAGAAGGGCGAGTCTAGCGGCGCGCGCGCGCGCTGTCACGGGGTGTGGCCACAAGGTGGGGGGCACGGGACGGAGACACGGGGCGGAGGCAAGGGGTAGGGGGCACGGGAGCCGGCGCGATGCAGAGCGGGCTTGATCCGCGATCCGCCGCCGTTGCATGGGGAAGCATCGTTACCATCCGCGAAGCAGGAGCGTGCCCGCATGCAATATTGGCTGATGAAATCGGAACCCGACGCCTTTTCGTGGGACGATCTGGTCAGGAAGGGCGAGGCGGAATGGGACGGGGTGCGCAACCATGCCGCGCAACTGCACATGAAGGCGATGAAAAAAGGCGATCTGGCGCTGTTCTATCACAGCAATATCGGGCTGGAGGCCGTGGGCATCATGACGATCGTGAAGGAGGCCGTGCCCGACAGCACCGACGAGAGCGGAAAGTGGATCGCGGTCCATGTTGCGCCGCATAAAAAACTGCCACATTCCGTAACGTTAAAGGCGATAAAGGCCGACCCGGCGCTGGCCGACATGGCGATGATCCGTCAGTCGCGCTTGTCGGTATCGCCCGTCACGGAAGCGCAATACCGCCATATTCTGGGGCTTGCAGGCTTATAGAGGATTTTCTGGCGCAACGGTTGGAATGTGGTTGCGCATCATGCAATCGTCATAACGTGCTTTGCGATTGCTGCTTTGCTGCGTCGCAACATATAAGGGTCTCAACAGAACAGAACATACCGAGGTGTTTGATCGGCATTCACACGGAGATAACTCAATGCGAATGCTGTCCAAGATTGTTTTTGCCGCCGCTCCTGCAGCTGCACTTTTCGCTTCCGCCGCTGTCGCCGGCGATGCGCCCAAGGCCCGTTTCGTTCACGAAGGCTACACCTATGTGTACCAGGTGAAGGAAGACAACAAGGGCGCGAGCCGGATTTCCGGCAACCGCTATCCCGGTGGCGCAGCCTTCTCGCTCGTCGTTCGCGACGGCAAGGTGAACGGCGTTTCCGGCGGCCAGAGCGTTGCCTTCAACGTTGAAGCGGCCCGCGGCGCTGCTGCTGGTGCGAAGGCGGTTGCCAACTAAGTCTGACTATCTGTCGGACCACGAATTTTGGGGCGGCCTGGTATTCCAGGCCGCCCCTTTTTCGTGTCGCTTGCAATCGAGCGTTCGGTCCTTGGGCGACCATGACGGCCCTATCCTTCTTCGGGCCATCCTCGCTCAAAGGCTCTTTTGCCTTGCCCCTCGCCAGCCCTTGCCGGCGAGGGGCATAGCCCTGCCTCAACGGCAGCGGCGCTTGCTATCGACTTCCTTGCCGATCAGCGCGCCTGCGGCGGCGCCAAGGATGGTGCCGGTGGCGCGGCTGCCATTGGTATCGACCGCGCGGCCGACCAGCGCGCCGCCGACACCGCCGACGATCAGGCCGGTCGTGCCGTCAGACTTGCGGCAATAGGTCCGGCCGTCGCGGCCACGCCATTCCTTGTAGCGGTGATCACGGCGGGCTTCGGCCTGGTCCGTGGGCAGCGCGAACGTGGCGGGAATGGCGACGGCGGCTGCCGCCAGCGAAAGCATGAGAGTACGCATTGTTTTGCTCCTTACTGTGCGGGCCGAATGACCGGCCTGTTCTTAACCTCGGGCAATGAACCGTTCGACAATGGCGTAAGTTGCATGAACCTGTCACAACAATATAAAGTATTGGAATAGCTGAATAATATTATGTGTCTGGCTGTGTCTCTGCGCGTATGTAGACTGGCGGCGGCGTGGCAGGGCGCATGCAAAACGGGCAGGCTGGAAGGATAGGGGCAAATGGCGATGGACGAGGCGCGCATGCTGATCGACAGGCTGGGTCTCGCCCCGCATCCCGAGGGCGGCTGGTATCGGGAAACATGGCGTGCCGAAGCGATGGCCGGGGCGCGTTCGCCTGGTACGGCCATCCTGTTCCTGCTGGAACAGGGTCAGCGATCGCACTGGCACCGGGTGGACGCGACCGAAATCTGGTTCTGGCATGCCGGGCACGCTCTGCACCTGCTGACCGCGCCGGCGGATGATGGCCCGGTGTCCGACCTTTGGCTGGGCGCCGATATCGGGGCTGGGCAATCGCCGCAGGGCCTGGTGGCGGCGAACCATTGGCAGGCGGCCCATGCCGATGCGGGGTGGGCGCTGGTAAGCTGCACCGTGACACCGGGCTTCGATTTCTCTGGGTTCACGCTCGCCGCGCCAGATTGGGCGCCAGGCGCCTGAGCCTGGCGGGCTGTGCTGGGACTTATCCACATTTATCCACAGCTTTCCGACGGGAGCGGTGCCGTGTTTAGCGAATTCCATTTTGAACGACTCGCCGAGGGTGAGAGCATGGAGACATCGAAAGGCAGGTGCCGGGAGAAATTCCGACCGGGCAGGAGGGGGAACCCGCCTGCCGCGCCAGACGAACTGCCAGGAAATGGCGTGTGGCATGGCCCAAGGGCCCTGGCACCGGCGTTACAGGCAGGGGTTCGATGGAAATGGTCGTCCAGCGGCGTGAAGGCGTATGCGAAGGGCGGCCGTGGATTGGAACCTGGCGGCGCGGGGTCGTTCGCGATCCACGCTGCTGCGACACCGGAAACGAATCAGTGCGCCCTGCACGGATTCGCGCTTGCGGGTCGCAACACGCCGAGGCCTCGCCTTGCTGTCCGTCCGCGGACATGCCGGCGGCGACGGCGGAAGTGGGGACTGGCAGCAATGCCGGCCCCCATTTTGTTATGGAGCGGCAGCCAATCTCTCGATCGCCGCCCTCTCTCCATCGTCAGGCTTCCGGCATTCCTCGCTCGCGGCTGGGAAAGGCGTTACCGGCAATAGCCTTCCTTGCCCTTCTGCACGATCAGGCAATCCTCCTTCTCCGCGAGATATTTGAAGCCCGTATCGGCGCCGCTGCCGGGCTGGATGGTGAAGCTCTTGCCGTCACGCCGGAAGGTGATGCTGTTCTCGTTCGCCGTGCCGACATAGTCCGCCTTGCGATCCAGCGTATCCTGGATGGTCAACGCATAATGGCCCGGCGTGCCGTCGCCAGCCGTCCGTATATCGAGGAACAGGCCTTCCGGTCCGGCCCATCGGCCGATCCAGCTGTCCGTCGGCAGGGGCTCGCTGCCCGGACCGTCGGGCGCACCCAGCGCGTCGCTGTCTTCGGCGATGGCCGTCACATTGGCGCTGTTGCTGACCGACATGTTGGTGATGTTCGCGCTGTTTTCGGCTGTCGGCTGGCTGGAGCATGCCGTCATGGCAAGCATCGTCATGGCGAGGGGAAGGGCTGCAGTCAGGCGGCTGGGGGTGGGCATCGTCCACATCGTCCTTCTGTTTCGACTTGAGAAGCTAACGGTCGCCGGCCCCAATTGATCCTGTGGCGATGGAGCGGAAGAATCCGTGTGCGGAAGGACATTATCATATCTCGGTCGCGCTCGGGCCGCCGGATTTTGCCGCCCCTTGCGCAACCGTCGCCATTTCCAAACGGCGCGGCGATCAGGATCGCGGTCTGGCGGAGAATGGGAGCGGGAGCACGCGACCATAGGGGAAAGCGGCGTCGGCGGCTGGACCCTAGCGCGCCCCAGAGCGGCTTGCGATCCGATTGCATCGGATCAACCGCTCCGGCTTTTTGGTTTTACGCGATTTCCGGGTCACCAGATGATGCCATCTGACTGGAAATCGCTCTCGCCACGACCGAAATTTTCTGGTGCGGACGGCGGGACTTGAACCCGCACTCCATTACTGGAAGCGGATTTTAAGTCCGCCGCGTCTACCATTTCACCACGTCCGCACGACGGCGCCGCATGCGGCACAGTCGTTGCGTCCGTGCCGCGCGCGATTGCGTGCGTCAAGCATCATGGTGAGGATAAGAGCGGCGATACCGATCCGGCGGACGCCGGCATGGGGTGCGGAGCCGGTGGCCCGCTCCCGGCGCGGCGCGTTATTTGGCGTTCAGCCGGTCACGCATTTCCTTGCCCGGCTTGAAATAGGGCACGCGCTTCGCATCGACGGGCACGGTTTCTCCCGTACGCGGGTTGCGGCCGGTCCGCGCATCGCGTGCGCGGGTCGAAAAAGCGCCAAAACCGCGGAGTTCCACTCTACCCCCGTTGGCCAGTCGCTCAACGATCTCCCGGAAGAACAGATCGACGATCCGTTCGATTTCCTGGAGTGTCAGTTCCTGATTTTCTTCGGCCAGCTTCTGGACCAGTTCCGAACGAATCATTACGCCCCCGATTCTTACTATCTGTTTATAGAACCCTGTTTTTGATGCTTAGTGAAATGTAAGCATAAGGACAATTGGGTAGAAATCCGACTTGTGTATCAATGGGACAATGCGTTGCCGCAGCGGTCAGCAAGGTCGGGCAAAAGAAAAGGCCCGCCGGATCATTGTGATCCGGCGGGCCTGTACTTTAGTGTATACCAACCCATTCATGGGTTGTTGCGAAGCATTAGCTGTCGCTCTTGGCCTTCAGCGCTTCGCCAAGGATATCGCCCAGCGATGCGCCGCTGTCGGACGAGCCGTACTGCGCAACTGCCTGCTTCTCTTCGGCGATCTGCAGCGCCTTGACGGAGAAGTTGGGCTTCTTCGCACGGTCGAAACCGATGACCAGCGCGTCGAACTTCTGGCCGACCTGGAAACGGTCGGGGCGCTGTTCGTCGCGGTCGCGGCCAAGGTCGCTGCGCTTGATGAAGCCCGTGGCGCCATCGTCGCCAGCCTGAACTTCCAGGCCGCCGTCGCGCACTTCGAGCACGGTGACGGTGACGGTGGCGTTCTTGTTGAGGCCCGAAGCGGCAGAGGTGGAGCCGGCGCCCGGCGCACCCTTTTCAAGCTGCTTCATGCCAAGGCTGATGCGTTCCTTGTCGGTGTCGATGTCGAGCACGATGGCCTGGACCATCTCGCCCTTGCGGTGCAGCGCCAGCGCGTCCTCGCCGGAGATGCCCCATGCGATGTCGGACATGTGGACCATGCCGTCGACGTCGCCGTCGAGACCGATGAACAGACCGAATTCGGTCGCGTTCTTGACTTCGCCTTCGACCACGGAACCAACCGGGTGACGATCAGCAAAGGCATCCCACGGGTTCGACTGGGCCTGCTTGAGGCCGAGCGAGATGCGACGCTTCTCTTCGTCGACTTCCAGAACCAGAACTTCGACTTCCTGGCTGGTCGAAACGATCTTGCCGGGGTGGACGTTCTTCTTGGTCCAGGACATTTCGGACACATGGACGAGGCCTTCGATGCCCGGCTCCAGCTCGACGAACGCACCATATTCGGTGATGTTCGTGACGCGGCCCGAAAGCTTCGCGCCGACCGGATACTTGGCGGATGCGCCTTCCCACGGATCGCTCTCAAGCTGCTTCATGCCCAGCGAGATACGCTGCGTGTCGCGGTTGATGCGGATGATCTGCACGCGAACGGTGTCGCCGATGTTGATCATCTCATTGGGGTGGTTGATGCGCTTGTAGCTGAGATCGGTGACGTGCAGCAGGCCGTCGATGCCGCCCAGATCAACGAACGCACCATAATCGGTGATGTTCTTGACCACGCCCTCGATGACCTGGCCTTCGGCCAGCGTCTGGATGAGGCCGCTGCGCTGTTCGGCGCGCGTCTCTTCCAGGATGGCGCGACGCGACACGACGATGTTGCCGCGGCGACGATCCATCTTGAGGATCTGGAATGGCTGGGGGATGTCCATCAGCGGGGTGACGTCGCGCACGGGGCGGATGTCGACCTGGCTGCCGGGCAGGAAGGCCACGGCGCCGTCGAGGTCGACGGTGAAGCCACCCTTGACGCGGCCGAAGATGACGCCTTCGACGCGGGCGTTCTCGGAGAACTCGCTTTCCAGCTTGTCCCAGGCAGCTTCGCGGCGGGCGCGGTCGCGGCTGAGCATGGCGTCGCCATGGGCGTTCTCGACGCGGTCGACATAGACTTCGACTTCGTCGCCGACCTTGATGTCAGCCTTCTGGCCGGGCATCGCGAATTCGCGCAGCGGCACGCGGCCTTCGCTCTTGAGGCCTACGTCGATGACGGCCAGGTCGTTTTCGATTGCGGTTACGGTGCCCTTGACGACGCGGCCTTCAAAGCCGCCGTCCTCGCCACCGAGGGAATCATTGAGAAGCGCGGCGAAATCGTCGCGCGAGGGAAATGCCGTAGAGGCCATGGTTAGAGTTCCTTCACATCGTTGCTGGCCAGCCGGTTGTCTCCGGCGGTCTTTTCAAACGCGGTCCCGATGGATGTCCCGAGGGACGATCAGGGCCGTGGCCAAAGCGCCCGCATGGCCGTATGCCAGACGGGCATTCACCGAAATCCTGCACCGAAATGGACGCATGGGTTAAAAGCGAAAAGGGCGCCTCGGAATCCGAAGCGCCGCCCTGGGTCGCGTCAGCCGCGACCAGCCACCTGTGCGTCCACAAGCGCAATCGCCCGTTGAACGGCCGCGTCTATAGTCAAATTGCTGGTATCTAGCAAGTCCGCACCCTCGGCCTGCCGCAGGGGCGCATTGGGGCGGTTCATGTCGCGCTCGTCGCGGGCCTCGATATCGACGGCGATGGCATGGGCGTCCGCCTCTATGCCGCGTGCCTGCATCTCCGCCATGCGGCGCCAGGCGCGGGCATTGACGCTGGCGGTGACGAACAGCTTGGCGTCCGCATCCGGCGCGATGATGGTGCCGATGTCGCGCCCGTCGAGCACGGCGCCGCCGGGCTGGGCCGCGAAATCCCGCTGGCGCTTGAGCAATATCGCGCGCACCGGCGGGTGGATCGACACGCGCGATGCCAGCGCGCCCGATGCCTCGTCGCGCAATGCCGGATCGGCGAGGAGCGAGTCGTCAAAGCCGCAGGCGGCAAGGGCGTCGTCGGCATTGTCGGGATCGCCGCCGGCACGGTCAACCGCAACCCCGACCGCGCGATAGAGCAGGCCCGTGTCGAGATAGGGAATGCCATAATGGGCGGACAATGCCCTCGCGATCGTGCCCTTGCCGGCGCCGGCCGGGCCATCGACGGCAATGATCATGCGGCCGGCTCCGCGCGGGTGCCGAAGGCGCCGAGCCCGCCCAGCAGGTCGGTGAAGCCGGGGAAGCTGGTGGCGACCGGACGCATATCGTCCACCTCCACGCCATCGGAGGACACGAGCCCCGCGACGGCGAAGCTCATCGCGATCCGGTGATCGAGCTTGGTCGCGATCGGCCCGCCGCCCTTGAGCGGCTTGCCGCCGGTGCCGGTGATGATCAATCCGTCCTCCACTTCTTCCACCTGCGCGCCGATTGCGCGAAGGCCATCGGCCATGGTGGTGATCCGGTCCGATTCCTTGACGCGCAGTTCTTCCAGGCCGCGGAACACGCTGCGCCCTTCTGCCAGTGCGGCAGCGACGAATGCCACGGGAAACTCGTCGACCATGGAGGGAACATTGGCCGGATCGGGCTCGACGCCGTGCAGGGAGGACGCCTTGATAGACAGGTCGCCCACCGGCTCGCCGCCGACCTCGCGCGGGTTCAGGATCTCGATCTGGCCGCCCATCGCCTGCAGCAGTTCGACAAGGCCCGCGCGAGTCGGGTTGAGGCCGACATTCTCGATGACCACATGCGATCCGGGGACGAGCAGCGCCGCGACCATCGGGAAGGCGGCCGATGATGGGTCGCCCGGCACGACGATATGCTGTGGCCGCAGTTCGGCCTCGCCCTTCAGCGCGATGATTCGGGTGCCGTCGGGTTCGATGGTGACGGTCAGGTCCGCGCCGAAGCCGCGCAGCATCCGCTCGCTATGGTCGCGGGTCGGCACCGGCTCGATCACGCGGGTGATGCCCGGCGCATTGAGGCCGGCGAGCAGGATCGCCGACTTCACCTGGGCGGAGGCGACAGGCAGGCGATATTCGATCGGCACGGCCGGGCTGATGCCGCGCATGGTGAGCGGCAGGCGGCCGCCGGGGCTGGCGGTGAATTCCGCGCCCATGGTGGAGAGCGGGACGATCACCCGGCCCATCGGCCGCTTGCTGAGTGAGGCGTCGCCGGTGAAGGTCGCCGTCAGGTCATGGCTGGCGAGCAGGCCCATGAGAAGGCGCGTGGATGTGCCGCTATTGCCCATGTCGAGCGCGGTTTCGGGCTGCATCAGCCCGCCGACGCCGACGCCATGGACATGCCATACGCCATCCTCGCCGCGCTGGATGTCGGCGCCCATGGCGCGCATCGCCGCGGCCGTGGCCAGCACGTCCTCGCCCTCCAGCAGGCCTTCGATCCGGCTTTCCCCCACGGCCAGCGCGGAGAGCATCAGGGAGCGGTGGGAGATGCTCTTGTCGCCCGGCACCTGCACCGTGCCGGCAAGCGGCGGGGCGGCGGTGAAGCGCTGGGGCAGGGGGGAGGCATGACTCGACGAAGGATGGGACATGGGGGAATGATCCGGGGGCGCTTGGGGGTAAAAATGCAGGCGGCTTTTGACAGCGCGGTTCCGCTATGGCAAGGCGCGGCTCGTTTTGCGTGGTTGGCATGGCTGGACCGCGATTTCTTTATAATGATTAGAAGGACAGAGGCGGCACATGGTGAAGCCTGAATGGGGTACTAAGCGGACCTGCCCGAAATGCGGCACGCGCTTCTACGACCTGGGCAAGGATGACCCGGTTGTCTGCATCAATTGCAGCAATCCGTGGGAACCCGAGCCGGTTCTGAAGTCCAAGCAGCCGCTGCCTTATGAGGAAGTTGCGCCCAAGAAGGTGGTGGAAGCCGCCGATGGGTCCGTGGAGGCTGTGGACGACGATCTCGACATCGACCTGGACGTCGATGAGGACGATGATTCGCCGGACAATGACGTCGATCTGGGCGGTGACGACGACCTTGGCGTCGACGCGGGCGCCGATGATGGCGACGACGATAATTAATTGAAAAAAGCACTTGCATTCGGAGGCGCTGCCCGACTAAAGGCAGCGCCTCCGAAGCGAGCCACCCGGTTCGCAACCGGGCCTCACCGCTTCCCAGGCGGTGTAGAAAGATGGTCAAGGGGCCTTAGCTCAGCTGGGAGAGCGCCTGCATGGCATGCAGGAGGTCAGCGGTTCGATCCCGCTAGGCTCCACCATCCTTTCCTCTTTTCTCCAGCACTGCGTCATGGCTGAGGACAGCCCCCTGCCTTGTTCACAGGGCGGCTCGCGCATGCACAATCTTCCCTGCACGCATGATTGACGCCCGTTTGCGCCAGCGCGGGCACTTTCCATCTGCATGGGCGAGGTGATTCGCCCGGACGATATGTTGCGTTGCAGCGTCGGGCGCTGTTCCACATCCTCGGTGCAGGAATATGCGTGGCGGCGGAGCGTGACTCAGTCGCGACGAAATGTTTCCGCGCGGCGAGTGAACGACAGAATGCCACGCGCCACCGAAATCGGCTTGATCGTTGCCGTCCAGCCACCAGCTTTTGGAGGCAGAACAGTTTCGGGTCATAACAGGAGAAGCATTTTGGTTAATTCGTTCAAGATCGGTTTGTCGGCGCTGGCTATTGCTACGGTCTCGCCGGCGCTTGCCCAGACAGCCGCGCCGGCTCCTGCCGCTCCGGCAGCCGCGGCACCCGCTCCGGCGGCTGGAAGCTACACGGACGATGAGCTGAAGAAGTTCGCGGCCGCAGCGATCGAGATCAACAAGATCCAGTCCGACGCCGCGGTGTCCGATGCCGACAAGCAGCCCAAGATGCTGGCGGCCGTGCAGGCGAGCGGGCTTGACCCCAACCGCTTCAATGAGATCGCGACGGCGGCCCAGTCCGACCCGAGCCTGCAGCAAAAGATCTCGGCAGCGGCAGCGCCGCCGACGCCGGGCGCCGCTACGCCTGCCGCACCGGGTGCTGCTGCTCCGGCCACGCCGGGCAACTGACGCCGCATTCCGATCCCGGCAACGTCCGGGACGGATCGGGGCCAGATAGCAAAAAGCCTGCCGCCCGGTTTCGCCGGACGGCAGGCTTTTTCTTTGGTGCGGAATCGGGGTGTCTTCGCAGCGGAAGCAGAGGGTTCGTTAATGCCCGGCGCGGCGGTTCAGTTCATGCCCCAGCGCCAGCAGCGCGACGCCGAACACCGTATAGAGGCCTTCTTCGGAGCCATGGGGCAGGGAGAGGGCGCCGGCCATCACGCCGAGCCCGAGCGATCCGATCGCCGCGGGCATCATGAAGGCGTGGGTCAGCGCGCCATGGCCCAGCGCCACCGCGCCCAGGATGATGGCCAGCAGCAGACCCACTTCGTGGAACAGCGGATTGCCCAGCAGGCCGCCCGCCGATGCCATCAGGCCGAGCAGCGCAGCCGTGCCGATGCAATGGGCGACGCACAGGCCGGAAAGCGCCATGGCCAACCGGTCAAGCAAGCCACGCGACAGTGCGTCTTTCATAAAAGAGGGGGTGGTCGTCTCCATGCCGAGCGACATGTAGGCCCCTCGGGGCGAAGATACAATATATCATCCGCACTTTTTTATGGCCCTGCGAAGGGACGTTGTCGGCCGCAAATCCGCGGCGCGCGACCAGCACATGAAAATGCGGCGCCCGCTTGAAACCCGCCGGAGACAGGCGCATGAGCGCGGCCATGGCTGTTTCCTCCACATCGTCGGCCTTTGCCGGCAGTCATCAGGTCCGACCGCTGGCGCTCGCGCGCTGGCTGCTTGCCGTGGCCGCGCTCGTCTTCGTCATGCTGGTGGTGGGCGGGATTACCCGGCTTACCGAATCCGGCCTGTCGATCACCGAGTGGAAGCCGGTTACGGGCGCGCTGCCGCCGCTGACCCATGACCAGTGGATGGATGCCTTCCGCAAATATCAGCAGATCCCGGAATATCGGGAGATCAATCGCGGCATGAGCCTGTCCGCCTTCCAGTTCATCTTCTTCTGGGAATGGGCGCATCGTTTGCTCGGGCGCCTGATCGGCCTCGCCTTTGCGGTGCCGCTGCTCTGGTTCGCATGGCGGCGCGCCATTCCGGCCGGCTATGGCCCGCGGCTGGTCGCGCTGCTCGCACTGGGCGGGCTCCAGGGGGCGATCGGCTGGTGGATGGTGGTCTCCGGCCTGTCCGTCCGCACCGATGTCAGCCATTATCGGCTGGCGGTACACCTGCTCGCCGCGCTCTTCATCATCGGCGGGCTGGTCTGGACGGCGCTGGACCTGATGCTGCTCGCGCGCAACCGGGGTGCCCGGCCGGCGCGGCTGACCGGCTTTGCGGTGCTGGCCGGTGCCGTGCTGGTGGTGCAGCTGCTGTTCGGCGCGTTCACGGCCGGCATGGACGCTGGTTATGTCGCGAGCGACTGGCCGCTGATGAACGATCATCTGTTTCCGCAAGGCGTGCAGTGGCTGGGATCGGCCTGGGCGACGCTCAGCAGCGACCCCTATCTGGTACACTTCATCCATCGCTGGTGGGCGTGGGTGGCGGCGGCGGTGCTGATCCTACTCGCCGTCCGCGCGCGCAGGGCAGGGGTGCGCGGCGCCTCCATCGCGATCAATGCGGCGGTCGGCACGCAGGTTCTGCTCGGCATCGCGACCGTGATGAGCGGTATCGCCCTGCCGCTGGCGGTGCTGCACCAGGCGGTCGGCGCGCTGGTGGTGGCCTCCACCGCGTGGGGCATGCACGCCATCGGCCGCCGCTGATGAAGGCGGCTGGCTCCGGTCCGGCCACCGGCGCGCTCGTCATCGTCTATGCGCTCTACGGGAGCGAAGCCGCCGCCGGGGCCGCCGCCCGCGATGCGGTCGCGCGCGGGCTTGCGGCCTGTGCCAACCAGCTTGCACCCTGCACCTCCTTCTATGAATGGCAGGGGCGGATGGAGCAGGCGAGCGAGTTGCCGGTGCTGTTCAAGACGACGGCCGAAGCCCGCGACACGCTGATGGCGCATCTCGCCGCGACCCATGGTTATGACGTTCCGGCTGTCCTTTCCTGGCATGTGGACGCGGTATCGGAGCCCTATGGCGAGTGGGTGACGGGGCAGGTCAAACCGGGCTGATTGTGCTACGGTATCCAGATACCCGCGAGCAAACCCCCGTGTTCTCTTGACTTGCGAGCGATTCGTCGTCATTAGCGCGCATCTTCCGGCGACCTTCTGGCTGTCGGTCCCGATATCATTTTGAAGTGGAGTATCGCCCCATGAAGGCGCTGATGAAGACCACGAAGCCGGCGACCCCGGCGACGGTCGACAAGAAGTGGCTGCTGATCGATGCGGAAGGGCTGGTTGTCGGCCGTGCTGCGTCCATCATCGCCAACATCCTGCGCGGCAAGCACAAGCCGAGCTTCACCCCCCACATCGATTGTGGTGACAATGTCATCATCATCAATGCGGCGAAGGTGAAGTTCACCGGCAAGAAGCTGACCGACAAGATCTATTACAAGCACACCGGCTATGCCGGCGGCATCAAGGAAACCACGCCTGCCAAGGTGCTGGACGGCCGCTTCCCGGAGCGCGTTCTGGAAAAGGCGATCGAGCGCATGATCCCGCGCGGTCCGCTTGGCCGCCAGCAGATGCGCAACCTGCGCATCTTCGCCGGTGCTGAGCACAGCCATGAAGCCCAGAACCCCGAAGTGCTCGACCTCGGGTCGCGCAACCGCAAGAACAAGGTGGGTGCATAATGTCCGATAACCGCCAGTCCCTGTCCGACCTCGCCGGCATCGCCGCCGGCGCCACGGTTGACGCCCCCGTCGCCGTCGATGCGCCCATCGCGCCGGCTGCGCCCACGATGCCCCTGCGCGAGCAGGAAATCGACGGTCTGGGCCGCGCCTATGCGACCGGCCGCCGCAAGGATGCCGTCGCCCGCGTCTGGGTGAAGCCCGGCACCGGCAAGATCACGGTCAACGGCCGCGATCAGGAAATCTATTTCGCACGTCCCACGCTGCGTCTCGTCATCAACCAGCCCTTCGGCGTCACCGACCGCGAAGGTCAGTATGACGTGATCGCCACCGTCAAGGGCGGCGGTCTGTCGGGTCAGGCCGGTGCCGTGAAGCATGGCATTGCCCAGGCGCTGACCAAGTATGAGCCCGCCCTGCGCGGCGCGGTGAAGGCCGAAGGCTTCCTCACCCGCGACAGCCGCACGGTCGAGCGTAAGAAATATGGCCGGGCGAAGGCTCGCCGCAGCTTCCAGTTCTCGAAGCGCTGATTTCGAAGAACATTCAAACCTCGAAAGGGGCGGTCCTCGGGCCGCCCCTTTTCTTATGTCCCTGGCCCTTCCGGCCCATTTCCTTTAAGGCGTGCGCGATGGCGGAACGGTTTGAACGGCACAAGCAACCATGGACCAGCGACGAGCTGCAGAAGCTGCATGCGCTGGTGAAAAAGGGCATGGCGCTGAAGGCGATCGCCAAGGCGCTGACCCGCAGCGAGGAATCGGTCAAGGACCGCGCCAAGCTGGACGGCATCAAGATCGCCAAGCTGCGATAGGGCAAGGCCCGATGGGTCCGGCTCTCCTGCCCCGACAGGAGCGAGCGGACATATAGGGAAAGCATCGCTCTTCCCCGTTCGGATGCGTTGCGCGTTATGGCGGATGCATCCTTTGCAGCCCAGCGGCCTTGCATCTGGCGGTCAATATCGACACATGCTTGGTGCAATGCAGCATTCCATTCCCCATTCGCCCGCCGGTGCCTCCGCGCCGGAGGACGCTTCGTCGCCTGGCCGGCATGTTCCGGTCGGCCTTGTCCTGTTCGCGCTCGCGACCGGGGCCTTTGCCATCGGCACCACCGAATTTGCGGCGATGAGCCTGCTGCCCTTCTTCGCGAGGGGACTGGCGATCGACGAGCCGACGGCCGGTCATGTCATCAGCGCCTATGCGCTGGGGGTGGTGGTCGGCGCGCCGGTGATCGCGGTGCTTTCCGCGCGGCTGTCGCGCCGGTCGCTGCTGCTGGGGTTGATGGCGCTGTTCGGCGTCGCCAACGGGCTGACGGCGTTGGCGCCGAGCTATCACTGGATGGTCTTCTTCCGCTTCCTGAGCGGACTGCCGCACGGTGCCTATTTCGGCATCGCGGCGCTGGTCGCGGCCTCGCTCGTGCCGCCGGGCAAGCGGGCGCAGTCGGTTTCCTATGTCATGACCGGGCTGACGGTCGCCACCGTCATCGGCGTGCCCGCCGCCAATGCGCTGGGCCAGTGGATCGGCTGGCGCTGGGGCTTCGGCATCGTCGCGCTGCTGGCGCTGACGGCGGTGGCGCTGGTGTGGCTCTATGCACCGCGCGACCGGCCCGATCCGAACGCCAGCCCGCTCCGCGAACTGGGCGCGCTCGGACGCAGGCAGGTGTGGCTGACGCTCGGTATCGGCGCCATCGGCTTTGGCGGCATGTTCGCGGTCTACACCTATCTCGCCTCGACCCTGATGCAGGTGACGGGCGCGGCACCGGCGATGGTGCCCGCGGTGCTGGTGATCTTCGGTATCGGCATGACGGTGGGCAATCTGGGCGCGGCCTGGGCGGCGGACCGCTGGCAGATGAAGTCCGTGGCGGTCATGCTGATCTGGAGCGCGCTGATGCTGGCCCTCTATCCGTTCGCGACCGGGCATCTCTGGTCGATGCTGCTGATCGTCCTCGCCATCGGCCTGGGCGGCGGGCTCGGATCGCCGCTGCAGACCCGTCTGATGGACGTGGCCGGCGACGCGCAGGCGCTGGCCGCCGCGCTCAACCACAGCGCGTTCAATACCGCCAATGCGCTGGGCCCATGGCTGGCCGGGCTGGCCGTTGCGGGTGGTTATGGGCTGCCCTCGACCGGCTATGTCGGCAGCGCGCTGGCGCTGGGCGGGCTCGCGATCTGGGGGCTGGCGATGATCGACCAGCGCGGCCGGCGCGCGGAGGAAAATCTCGCCTGCGCGTGAGCGGGGAAGAGGATCTCCTCCTGCCGTTGTGCCGGGTATAGCTAATTTTTGCCGGCAAGGGCTGGGCGGCGGTGGCCGACGCCCAGCCCTCGCTATTTCGTGCAGTCGCGCTATTTCGTGCCGTCCAGCGCTGCGACGGTCGCCGTGGCGGCGGGCTCGCCCTTCATCGATGCAGCGACCTTCTCCGCCTGTTCCATGACGCGCAGGATGTTGCCGCCCGCGAGCTTGGCGATGTCGGCGTCGCTCCAGCCGCGCTTCATCAGTTCGGCGAGCAGCGCTGGATAGGTGTTCACGCCGTTCAGCCCCTCGGGCAGTTCGCCGATGCCGTCATAATCTCCGCCCAGGCCGACATGGTCGACGCCGGCCACCTTCGCGATATGCTCGACCTGGTCGGCGACCATCGCCAGCGTCACGACCGGCTTGGGGTTCGCCTTTTCCCATGCCTCCAGTGCGGCCTTCGCCCTTGCCGGATCGCCGATATAGAGCCCGCCAAAGGGCGGTGCATTATAGCGGGCCTGCTCCGCGCTGCGGTTCGCGCCCCAGACGCGGCGGGCCTCCGAAATATATTGCGGGGCGAAGTTCACCATCACGATGCCGCCATTGGCCGTCAGCTTCTGCAGCACCGCGTCGGAAACGTTGCGCGAGGTGTCGCACAGCGCCCGCGCGCTGGAGTGGGAGAAGATCACCGGCGCCTTGCTGACGGCGATCGCATCCAGCATTGTCGCCTCGCTCACATGGCTGAGGTCGACGAGCATGCCGATGCGGTTCAGTTCATGGACAACCGCCTCGCCGAATTTCGTCAGCCCGTCATGCTGCGGATTGTCGGTCGCGCTGTCGGCCCAGGCGATGGTCTTGCTGTGGGTGAGCGTCAGATAACCCGCGCCCAGATCCTTGTAGGCGCGCAGCACGGCGAAGCTGCCGTCGATCTGCCCGCCGCCCTCGACGCCCATCATGGAGCCGATGCGCCCTGCCTTGTGCGCCGCGCGCACCTGCGCCGCGGTGGTCGCCAGCTGGAAGTCGGCGGGGTAGCGCGCGACGATCTGCTTCACCAGCGCGATCTGTTCCAGCGTCGCCTTCACCTGATCCAGCTCGGGCATGTTGGCGGAGACATAGACCGACCAGAATTGCCCGCCGACATGGCCGGCGCGCAGGCGGGCGATGTCGGTATGGTAATCCTTAGGGTCGAGGCGGGTGAGGTCGGTGCTCCAGCGCGCGTCGCCGGCATGGTCCACCAGCGCTTCGGGCCAGTCATTATGCCCGTCGATCAGCGGCGTCTTCGCCAGCACTTTCGCTATGCGCGCCGCATAGGGATCGGTCTGGGCAGTGGCTGGAGTGGCGGAGGTCAGGATGGCGGAGGAGGCGAGGGCGGCTGCGAGCAGGGCTGTTTTCATGGATTGCCAGCGTAACGGTGCGCCCCTGCCTGTCAATCGGCCCCTGTCAATCGACCGGATCAATCCGCGTCGGCATCCGCAGGGTCCGGGCTCTCCCGCCGCGCCGCCCGCACATAGGCGCCGCGCTCGTCGGGCGGGATCAACCTGCCGTCGCGCACGGCGAAGGCGGCGGTCTGGAAAGGCGGTTCGGGGGCATTCTCGCTCTTGCGGGATGTCAGGACGACCTTGCCGTCCTCCAGCGTCCAGCTGCCTTCGGCAAACAGGTCGAGCGCGCCATAGACGAGATACCATTGGAACCGCCCGTCGGGCTTCAGCAGCATTTCGGAGCCCGTCTCCATCACCCCTTCAAGATAATAATGGCCCGCGATCGTGGTGACGGATACCGGGGCGTCCACGGGACGCGCCTGCGCCGCCGGGCTTGCCGCCAATGCAGGGACGGCAAGCAGCAATGCCGCGATCAGGCTGGAGCGGGCGGGGGCGGGCATCGCTCATTCTTGGTCCTTTCCGCGCCGGGATACAATCATGCCGGAGGCTGCGAGGCTCAGCTGCAGATGACAGGCAGAAATCGGTTCCTCCCCGCGCCGCTGTTGGCTATCGCGGCGCCATGGGTTCGACAGACAGCGCAGCGCCACTTCCCACAACCGCCCCGACCGGGCTGACGGCCATCCTGCTGGCGGGCAGCCGGCCCGGCCGCGACCCGATCGCCGACGCCGCTGGCGTACCGGTCAAGCCGCTGGCGCGGGTCGGCGGCCTGCCGATGATCGACCGCCCGGCGCGGGCGCTGCTGTCGCATCCGGCGATCGGCCGGCTCATCATCCTGACGCAGCAGGCGGAGCTGTTCGCGGCGGATGAGGGCACGCGCTGGCTCGCCGAGCATCCCGCCGTCAGCTTCCTGCAGAGCGGATCGGGCATCTCCCAGTCGCTGCTCGACGTGATCGACGCGGAGGCCGTGCCCCTGCCGCTGCTGGTGACGACGGCCGACCATGTGCTGCTGGACATGGCGATGCTGGACCAGTTCATCGGCGCGGCGCAGGGCGCGGACCTTGCCGTCGGGCTGGTCGAGCGCCTGGTACTGCTCGCGCACTATCCGCAGTCGCGACGCACATGGCTCAAATTCCGTGATGGATGGTGGTCCGGCGCGAACCTGTTCTGGCTGGGCAGCGACCGGGTGCGGACTGCGCTCGCGCTCTGGCGCAGCGTGGAGCAGGATCGGAAAAAGGGCTGGCGGGTGATTGCCGCCTTCGGGCCGATGCTGCTGATCGGCGCGGTGTTGCGGCTCTACACGCTGGCAGGCGGCGTCCGGCGAGCGGGGCGCCGGCTGGGGCTGGCCGCCCGGCTGGTGCCGATGGCGCAGGCCGAAGCTTGTATCGATGCGGACAAGCCCGACGACATCACCCTGATCGAGACGATTCTCGCGTCACGGCCACAAAGCATTTTCTAGTCGGGTGATGTCACCCGACGGCTCGGAAAATGCGGCAAAGGCTATGAGCAGCGAACGTTTATCGTTCGCTGCTCAGCGCGCGGCGGCTGGTCCACAGCATCAAGCCGAAGCCGACGCTGGCGGCGATGCAACTCGCCGATGCGGCCCCGATCGTGCCGTAGCGCGGCATCAGCAGTACCAGCAGGCCCAGCAGCAGTAGCGAGGTGGCGATGGTGATCCGCAGCGCCGTCGATGCGCGGCCGGTCGCCATCAGCAGCGGGGTATAGCTGACCCCGATCAGGTCGATCGACGCACCGATGCCCAGCAGCACCAGCAGCGGATAGGCGCCGAGGAATGCCGGGCCGGACATCAGCGTGATGATCGGCTTGCCCGCCAGCAGGATCAGCGCCACCGTGGTCGCGCCGCCGATCAACGCCAGCCGATTGGTGCGGCGGAAGACGGCGCGCAGCTGGCTGCGATCCTCGCTGGCGTTCACCCGTGCCAACTCCACGAAGATGCTGCGCGAAAGCTGCCCGGAAATCTTCGTCATCGACTGGCTGAGCTGGTTGGCAAGGCGGTAATAGCCCGCGCCCATCGGCCCGGCGAACAGGCCGACGACCAGCACCGCCGCCTGCCGCGCCCCGGCCGACATGGTGGTGGTGAGGTTGGTGGCTGTCAGGAAGCCCATCAGTCCCGGATTTTCCGTCCGCGCGCTGCGCAGGCTGCCGCCACGCCACGATCCGATTTGCCCGCGCCCCGCGCGCAGGGCGAGCGTCCAGTAGGTCGCGGCGCAGGCCAGTTCCGCCGCCCCCCATGCGATGAGGAAGGCGATAATCGACGGGGACGTGAGCAACACCACGATCGCGCCGATCATCCGCCCGATCGGGATCATCGTTTCGGCGAGCGCCCCCGCATCGAACCGGTCGAACAGGCGCAGGATGCCCGTCGGCGTCGATCGGATGGTGATGAGCATGATGGCGCAGAAGATGAAGGCGCTGCGGGAGATCCCCGGCGACCAGCCGAAATGGGGCCCGAGGAACAGCGCGACTGCGCCCGCGATCAGGCAGCCCAGCGCCGCGCCGCCCAGGTCGATCAGGATGCAGAAGCGGATCAGCCGGTTGAGCGCATTCCGGTCCGTCCCCATCAGGTGGGTCTGGCCATAGCGCACCACGATCTGCCAGCTTTCGAAGCTGACGAAGGTGTTGATCGCCTGCGCGGTCGACAGGATCAGCGCGAAGCGGCCGAAATCGGCCACGCCCAATGTGCGGGTGACGATGGCGAGGTAGAAGAGGCTGAGGATGCCGCCAATGCCCTTGCCGCCCAGCAGCCAGCCTGTGTTGCGCAGGATGCGGGAGAAGGCCGCGTTCGCCTCGCCGCCGCCGCCGCCCTGCGCGTCCGCCGCCTCCACGCTTGCGGGTTCGGCCTGCGGGCCGTCGCCGGTGCGGGAAGGGGGCTGTCTGTCGCCGGCCATGCTTTTCGATCACTCACTACAAGCACGGGTTCGGGCGCTCGCTTCTGGCCGCGTATCTAGGCGCGCGCAGGAATTTTGTCGATGTGGCCGCCAAGGGATTTTGCGCCTGGGCGCGTTGTCGGCTAAGGCGCTGCCCCATGTTGAACAAAGCCATCATCCTCTCCGCCGGGCAGGGTTCCCGCCTGCTGCCGCTGACCCGCGACGTGCCCAAGTGCATGATCGATTTCAACGGGCGCACCCTCATCAGCTGGCAGGTCGCTGCCCTAGTGGCCAACGGCATCACCGACATCGTCGTCGTCACCGGCTTCCGCACCGAGCGGGTGGAGGACCATGCGCTGCAACTCTATCGCGACACCGGTGCGCGGATCAGGACGCTGTTCAACCCCTTCTTCCAGGTCGCCGACAACCTTGGCACCTGCTGGATCGCGCGGGAGGAGATGGACCGGGATTTCATCATCCTGAACGGCGACACCATCATCTCGCAAGAGATCGTCGCGAAGCTGGTGGCCGGGGCGCAAGACGCGATCACCGTCACCGTCGACGTGAAGAGCGGCGACTATGACGACGACGACATGAAGGTGAACCGCGACGAGACCGGCCGCCTGCTCGCCATCGGCAAGCGCCTGTTGCCGCACGACACCAACGCCGAATCGATCGGGATGCTGGCCTTCACCGGCGAAGGCCCGGCGATCTTCCGCAACCAGATCGACCAGATGATGCGGACGCCCGAAGGCGTCGAGCGCTGGTATCTGCGCGCCATCGACATCATCGCCAAGGGCAACCGGGTCGGCACCGTCTCCATCGAGGGGCTGGACTGGCAGGAAGTCGACTTCCCGCAGGACGTCGAAGCCGCCAACGCGCTGACGGCGCGCTGGGTGGCCGAAGGACGCTACGGGAAATAGGGCTGAGGAGAGTTGTGACCGGGCATGACATCGTCGGCCCGATCGAGGAGCGGGCGCTCCCCTTATCGTCGCCCCAGCGCAGGCTGGGGTCTCGGGCAGCTAGGGAACGACGTCTGAAATATCGCGCCAGTCGGGATTGTTCTCCTCCACGAACCGGATTTTCCATTCGCGCTTCCATGCCTTGAGCGCTTTTTCCCGGCTGATGGCCAATGCGATATCGTCATGCGGTTCCGCCAGAACGAGACGGGGCAGACCATATTTCCGGCAAAGGCAGAGCCTGTACCGTTTCGATGCTGGACGATGCGTACTGCCGCCTGAGATGCCAGCCTTCGCTGGCATGACGGGTGATTTTGTGTCGGCTTGCCACTCAGTCCCACCCTCACCCTTCACCCTCAAGGCCGGAGGCGATGTCCATCATCGCCGACAGGGTGGGGGAATCGTCCGCGTTCCGCCATGCCAGCCCGGTTTCCAGCTCGGGCGTCTCGCTGGCGAAGGGGATGTAGCGCACGCCCGTCCGCGCCAGATGCTGCAGCGATGCGGGGACCAGCGCCATGCCTAGGCCGGCGGAGACGAGGCTGATGATGGTCTGCATCTGGATCGCCTCCTGCCGGATGAAGGGCTGATGGCCCCGCGACCGATAGAAGCCGAGCACGAGGTCGTGGAAATCGGGCGAGACGCGGGCGGGGAAGATGATGAGCGGCTGCGCCATCCATGCGTCGCCGTGCAGCACCCCGTCGACCGCAGTCAGGCGCCCCTCTTCGATCCAGGCCTGGGGCACGGCTGCGACCAGCGGCTCCTTCAGCAGCGGGCGATAGTCCAGCGCGGAGGGGAGGGTGGATCGCGTCGAGATGAGGATGCCGGCATTGATCCGCCCGTCGAGCAGCGCATCGATCTGAATGTCGCTCGTTGCCTCCACCAGTTCCAGCTCGACGTCGGGGAAGGCGGCCGAATAGCGCTGCACCAGCCGTGGCAGCACGCTGTAGTCGGCGGTGCTGACGAAGGCGAGCGACAGCCGCCCCGCAAGGCCGGTGCGCAGGCGGTGCGCGATCTCGGGCAAGGCGGCGATGCCCTGAACCGCGGGGCGAACATGCTCGATCCACTGCCGGCCAAAGGCGGTGAGGGCGACGCTGCGCTTCGACCGCACGAACAGCTTCGCCCCCAATGACGTCTCCAGCGCCATGATCGACTGGCTGAGCGGCGGCTGGGTCATGCCCAGATGCTCGGCTGCGCGGCCGAAATGCAGCGTGTCGGCGACGGCAAGAAAATGGCGGAGCTGGCGCAGGTCCATGGTCGAATAATATGCTCTACGACCTTATCGTGCCACAAAAATATATTTTTCAACTTTCTGCGAAGGGCGTAAAGCTGGACCCAAGTCATAATGAAGATTTCGAGGGACACCGGACATGCCGCATTATCGTTCACGCACCAGCACCCATGGCCGCAACATGGCGGGCGCGCGCGGCCTCTGGCGCGCCACCGGCATGACGGACGAGGATTTCGGCAAGCCGATCATCGCCATCGCCAATTCGTTCACCCAGTTCGTGCCGGGCCATGTCCACCTGAAGGATCTGGGCCAGCTCGTCGCGCGGGAGATCGAGGCGGCGGGCGGCGTCGCCAAGGAGTTCAACACCATCGCAGTCGATGACGGTATCGCCATGGGCCATGACGGCATGCTCTATTCGCTGCCCAGCCGCGACCTGATCGCCGACAGCGTGGAATATATGGTCAACGCGCATTGCGCCGACGCGATCGTATGCATCTCCAATTGCGACAAGATCACGCCCGGCATGCTGATGGCCGCGATGCGGATCAACATCCCGGTCATCTTCGTCTCCGGCGGGCCGATGGAAGCGGGCAAGGCCGATATTCGCGGGCAGACGGTCGCGCTCGACCTGGTCGATGCGATGGTCGTCGCGGCGGACGAGAAATATACCGACGAGGAAGTCGCCGTCATCGAGCGTTCGGCCTGCCCGACCTGCGGCAGCTGCTCGGGCATGTTCACCGCCAACAGCATGAACTGCCTGACGGAAGCGCTGGGCCTGTCGCTGCCGGGCAATGGATCGGTGCTCGCCACCCATGCCGATCGCGAGAAGCTGTTCCGCGAGGCGGGCCATACGATCGTCGATCTCGCCAAGCGCTGGTACGAGCAGGATGACGCGAGCGCGCTGCCCCGCAACATCGCCAGCTTCGCAGCGTTCGAGAATGCGATGAGCCTCGACATCGCCATGGGTGGTTCGACCAACACCGTGCTGCACCTGCTCGCCGCCGCGCATGAGGGCGAGGTGCATTTCACCATGGCCGACATCGACCGGCTGTCGCGCCGCGTGCCGTGCCTGTGCAAGGTCGCGCCCGCCAAGCAGGACGTCCACATGGAGGACGTCCATCGCGCGGGCGGCATCATGGCGATCCTGGGCCAGCTCGACCGGGCCGGTTTGATCGACACCAGCCTGCCGACCGTCCACGCCAAGAGCATGGGCGAGGCGCTGAACCGCTGGGACATCAGCCGCACCAACAGCGCGAGCGTGCAGGATTTCTACAAGGCCGCGCCCGGCGGCGTGCGCACGACCGTCGCCTTCAGCCAGAACAACCGCTGGAAGGAGCTGGACACCGATCGCCAGAACGGCGTGATCCGCAGCGCCGAGCATCCCTTCTCCAAGGATGGCGGCCTCGCCGTACTGTTTGGCAACCTCGCGCCCGAAGGCTGCATCGTGAAGACGGCGGGCGTGGACGACAGCATCCTCACCTTCCACGGCACCGCGCGGGTCTATGAAAGCCAGGACGCGGCCGTCGCGGGCATCCTCGGCAATGAAGTGAAGGCGGGGGACGTGGTCGTCATCCGCTATGAAGGGCCGAAGGGCGGCCCGGGCATGCAGGAAATGCTCTATCCGACCAGCTATTTGAAGTCGAAGGGCCTGGGCAAGGCCTGCGCGCTCATCACTGACGGGCGCTTCTCGGGCGGCACTTCGGGCCTGTCGATCGGCCATGTCTCGCCCGAGGCGGCAGAGGGCGGGCTGATCGCGTTGGTCAATACCGGCGATCCGATCGTGATCGACATCCCCAATCGCGTCATCAAGCTGGACATCGATGACGCGGTGATCGCCGCGCGGCACGAGGAGATGGTGGAGCGCGGCAAGAAGGCGTGGAAGCCCTTCGGCCGCAAGCGCAATGTCTCGCCGGCGCTGCGCGCCTATGCGGCGCTCACCACCAACGCCGCGCGCGGCGCGGTGCGCGACGTGAGCCAGGTCGAGAAGGACTGAACGCACAGGGGCGGGGCGCCTGCCGTGCAGGGCTCCGCGTCACTCGGGCGCGATGCGCGACAGCGCGGGGCTTCTGATCTGCCCGTCGCCGGAAACTAAGCGAAATAGGGGCTGAGCCACGCCTTCAAGGCAGCGCCTTGCTCCTCGTCCAGCTTCACGGCCTGCCCCAGATTGGGCTGCCCCGGCCAGCCGGCATCGGTGATCGCGATGCCGGCGGCCTCCTGTTCGCCCTCATAGCGGGGGAGGACGTGGAAATGGACATGCGGGTCCACCATCATCAGCATCAGATAGTTGATCCGGTCATAGCCGACTGCGGCCTTCAGCGCCCGCTCGATGTCGCGGGTGACGCTCGCCAGTTCGGCATGGGCGCCGGCGGGGAGTTCGCCAAAGGCGGTCGCATTCGACTTCGCCGCCAGCACGAGGGCGCCGAGCACCGGCTGGGCCGGGCGCAGCAGCACGACCCAATGCTCATATGCGCGCAGGAGTGTCGCGGGGTAGCCGAACTTCTCCATCGTCGCGTTGACGGGGGAGGCCGCGGCCGCGTCGCTCATGCCGGCTGCTCCATCCAGCTGACGATCTTCTCGCCGCGCCGGCGCACGGCATAGGCCTGTGCCAGCCGCACGGCGTGGACCACCAGCGAGATCACCGTCCACCATGCGAGTGCCAGCAGGCCGATGTCGGGCCGGGCGAAGAGCATGGCGACGAACAGGATCACCATGTTCGGGTTGCGCCGCGCGGTGATGAGGCGGAACCAGGTGTCGAACGGACGCCAGACATGGATGTCCATGCCGAAATCCTTGATGAACATCCCCTCGATCAGCCGCTGCAGCACATAGCCGACGATCACGGCGGCCATCACGAGGATGAAAGCCTGCGGCGAAAGCGCGAGGCCATGCACCGCCAGCCCCGTGCCCCAGAAATACCACCAGAAGGGCGGGTGGACGAGATCGACGCCATGATCGATCACATTGCCCCATTTGGACGAGGTGATGGTGCAGCGGGCGAGCTTGCCGTCCACCGTATCCAGCACCATGAAGATGAAGCCGGAGAGCATGCCCGTCCAGTAGAGCCCCTGCGCGAACAGATAGGTCGCGAGCAGGCACAGCGTGACGCCGATGACCGAGACCATGTTCGGCGTCATCCGCAGCTGCGCCGCGCCGCGCGTCAGCACCAGCGCGAATTCGGGCCACAGATATTTGGTGAGCAGGTCGGTCACGCCCTTATAGGCGCCGAAATAGCTCTGCCGCTCGATCGCCTTGCGGGTGGCGGGCGTCAGTTCGCTGACGAAGGGCTGGGTCAGCTTGCGCAGCTGCTTGTTGTAGAGCTTGCGCCCGTCGGACAGGTCGATGACGTTCGCGCCGGCGGGCGGGGCGAGCGGATCGGCGCCGACGGGCAGCTGCCCCACGATCGGCGTCGCGCCCAGCGTGAACAGCGTGCCCGGCTCCGCAATGGCGAGGCGCAGCAGCAGCGGGTCGAACACATAGGCGAGGTTGAAGACCAGCGCATGGCCATCGGCCAGCCGGTCGCCGCCCTTGGCAGCGCCCTCCGCCATGCGGCGTGCGCGCTCGGCATTGGGCATGCCCCAGATCGGCGTGTCGTTGCTGCCGATCAGGCAGATTGGGCCAAGTGTGGTCGCGACCTCCTGCATCAGGCGCGGCCTCCTGCGAGCGAGCCTTCGGCAAAGGCGAGGATGGCGTCGGCCTGCCGGCGGGAGGCGGGGATGGGTGCGGTGTCGATGGAATGGCGCATGGCGGCCTCCTGAGCATTCTGGAAGGTCGATTGCAAGGCTTGTGCGCGGTCGAGCGCGGCCTGGAGATTGCCGGCCGACTCGATGACCTGCCCCAGCCGCCAATGCGCGAAGGCGTCGTCATCGGTCCAGTCGAGATGGTCGAGGTTGAGGAAGATGCACGGGCGCGGGGTGAGCAGGAACTCGTAGACCTGGCTGCTGGCGTCGCCCAGATAGGCGTCGGCGCTCACCGTGTAGCTCATGTCGATGGAATGGCGGCTGCCCATGTCGATGCGGACATGCGGCGCATCGCTGTGGATGGCCGGCACGCGGCTGGCGAGCTTGGTATGGGGCGCGATGATGACGTTCCAACCGGAAAGGCGCTCGATCGCCGCCAGCATCTCCGGGCCATGCCTTACCCAGGAGGACAATGTCCTGTCGAAGTGCGGATTGTAGAGCAGCACCGGATCGTCATTGGAAAAAAATCGCCGGGGCGACGCCATCAGCTCGAACTTGGCATAGCCGCCGACAAGGCAGTTGTCAGGCGTACAAAGTCCCTTGGCGATCATCCGTTCGCGATCCTTCTCGCCCGCCACGAGGGTAAGGTCGAAGGCGGAATGCCGCGCCTTGTACCCGCCCGCGCGATCGCCCGCGCCATGCTTGATCAGGATCAGCCGGCTGTCGAAACCCGGCAGGCGGCGCAAGAGGGCGCTCGAAATCTCCGTGGTGACGATGGTGTCGAACCGCGCGATGGTGCGCGCGTTGAGCAGCAACGTCGCGAGGCGGGAAGGCTGGCGAAGCAGGGAGTCGCGGGTAAAGCCGGGGCGCTTCAGCCGCACATGATGCAGCAGTCCCTCGGGGTCGTAGCTGGCGACGAGGTCGCGGATCATGGGAGAAGGCGAAAGCACCGAAACCCTCACCCCCGGCCGGCGCGACAGGGCGAGCGCGGCGGGCAGCCAGTGATAGAGTTGCTGTGCCTCGGCAATGGCGAGAAAGGCGATACTGACCAAAGGCAAGTGAACTCCGGCCGGCGTTGGATTTGCGAGGCTTTCGCAACTGCGTTACTTTCGCTCGCATGTGCGCGCCGGGCCCGCAAAGTGCAAGGGCTGAGCTTATGCTTCCTCATGCTGCGTATGCGCTGGACCTTTGCGCAATTTTTGTTATGCGGGCTGCCATTAGTTGAAATCCTCCGAAGGACTTGAAGAGCGATGGCCGAATTTGCGTTGCCAAAGAACAGCAAGATCAACGGCAAGGGCGTGACCCACAAGGCGCCCGAAGGCGCGAGCAACGTCAAGAGCTTCAAGGTCTATCGCTACGATCCCGACTCGGGCCAGAACCCGCGCTACGACACGTTCGAGATCGACCTCGACGATTGCGGCCCGATGGTGCTCGACGCGCTCATAAAGATGAAGAACGAGGCCGATCCCAGCCTCACCTTCCGCCGTTCCTGCCGCGAGGGCATCTGCGGTTCGTGCGCGATGAACATGAACGGCAAGAACGGTCTCGCCTGCACCACCGCGATCGAGGAATGCGGCAGCAAGGACATCCGCATCACGCCGCTGCCGCACATGGACGTGATCAAGGATCTGGTCCCCGACTTCACGCATTTCTATGCGCAGTACAATTCCATCAAGCCCTGGCTGCAAACCGTGTCGCCGCCGCCCTCGGGCAAGGAGCGCCTGCAGAGCCCGGAAGACCGCGAGAAGCTGGACGGCCTGTACGAGTGCATCCTGTGCGCCTGCTGCTCGACCAGCTGCCCCAGCTACTGGTGGAACAGCGACAAGTTCCTTGGCCCGGCCATCCTGCTGCAGGCCTATCGCTGGCTGGCGGACAGCCGCGACGAATATACCGGCGAGCGCCTGGACGAGCTGGAGGATCCCTTCCGCCTGTATCGCTGCCACACGATCATGAACTGCGCGAATGTGTGCCCCAAGGGGCTTTCGCCGGCCAAGGCGATCGGCGAAACCAAGAAGATGCTGGTCGAGCGTCAGCTCTGATCGGGTGAGCGCCGATAACACGATCGTCAGGCGCGTGACCGAAGGGGCACGCGCCGGCTGGCTCCAATGGATGGAGCCTGTCGAGGGCACGTTCCTGACGCTGCTGGGTGACATCTATTCCCATCCCGAAGGGGAGAGCCGGGCAGTCGTCGAGCTGGAGCCTCGCTCCAGCCATCTCAACCGGCAAGGTGCGCTTCACGGCGGCTTCCTGGCGTCTTTCGCCGACCATGCCTATTTCTCCGCGATGGCCGCGATCGGTCGCCCCGCACAGGCCAGCGCGGTCACGGTGGACCTGTCCATGCAATATCTGAGCGCCGGCACGATCGACGAAGTGCTGCGCGCCGAGGTGGAACTGCTGGGCGAAACCGGGCGACTGTTGTTCCTGCGCATGACATTGAAGCAGGGCGATCGGGTGGTCGCGGCATCGACGGCGACCCTGCGCAAGGCACCGGAAGGCCGATGACCCACGTCCTCGATCGCTATCGCGCGCTGGTCGCCGCGGGCGAGCTGCGCGCCGATCCCGACCAGGAAGCCGGCGCCGCGCGACTCGACGTGCTGCAACGGGAACTTGAGGCCGCGCCGCCGCGTGGCAGCACGCTGTGGAAGATGCTGCGCAAGGCACCAGAGCCGCCGCGTGGCCTCTACATGTGGGGCGGCGTCGGGCGCGGGAAGTCGATGCTGATGGACCTGTTCTTCGACACGGTGAAGGTCCAGCGCAAGAAGCGCGCCCATTTCCACGAATTCATGCTGGATGTCCATGCGCGGCTGGCGGAAGCGCGCAAGTCCGAGAGCGGCGATCCGATCCCGCAGGTCGTCGCGAGCCTCGTCGACGAGGCGCGGCTGCTGTGCTTCGATGAGATGGTGGTCAACAACATGGCGGATGCGGCGATCATGTCGCGGCTGTTCACCGGCCTGCTCGGCGCACGCGTCACCATCGTCACCACGTCCAACCGGGCGCCGTCGGAGCTGTACAAGAACGGCCTCAACCGCCAACTGTTCCTGCCGTTCATCGACCTGATTTCGGATCGTCTGGACGTGATGACGCTGAACGGCCCGACCGACTACCGGCTGGACCGGCTGGGCGGCGCGAAGCTGTGGCATGTGCCCAACGGGCCGGAGGCGACGGTGGCGCTGTCGGAGTCCTTCTTCCGCCTGACCGACTATCCGCCCGAAGACCGCGCCCACGTGCCCTCGGAAGAGCTTCCGGTGCAGGGCGGGCGGATCATGCACGTGCCCAAGAGCCTGAAGGGCGTCGCGGTCTTCTCGTTCAAGCGCCTGTGCGCGGAGGCGCGGGGCGCGCCGGATTACCTGGCGATCGCCCGGCGCTACCATAGCGTCATCATCGTCGGCATCCCGATCCTGGGGCCGGAGAACCGTAACGAGGCCGCGCGCTTCGTGACGCTGATCGACTCGCTCTACGAATATAAGGTGAAGCTGCTCGGCTCGGCGGACGCCGAGCCTGCGAAACTCTATCCCTCCGGCGATGGCGCCTTCGAATTCGAGCGGACGGTTTCGCGGCTGATGGAAATGCAGTCGGACGATTATCTGGCGCAGGGCCACGGGCCGAAATAAGGCACGCGCTGGCGCAGCAGCAGTGCCGCCGCTGTCATTGCCATGCCACCATTTGCACGCAAGATACCCCATGGGAACGCCCTGCCGGGTCTGCGCGTACGCAGCGACGAGCGGGGCGGAAAGTCGCGGGAAACGGCCGGAATCTGGCTGATGAGGGGGTGGGCTTTGGGAAGGGCATTAGCTGCCCTTGGAAAAGGCGGCCGGGTGCCGCCCGAGGAGACGTTGGGCACCCGGCGCAGGGAGGCGCTGTCGGGGTAAGGCGCTTGCGAGGGACTGCAAGCGTTGAAACAGCGATGAAAGCTGCTCTAATGCAATTGCGAATGAATTGCAAAGATAATTTGTGCCCCAAGGGCATGTGCTGTTGAATCCCCCGGATATTCGGCCTAAGCGGTTGCCCAATTCCACATCAGAAGTTGGAGGATCGACGAAAAATGGCCCGGAAGAAGATCGCGCTCATTGGCGCTGGCAATATCGGCGGCACGCTCGCTCATCTCGCGGCCCTCAAGGGACTCGGCGACATCGTCCTGTTCGACGTTGTTGAGGGCGTTCCCCAGGGCAAGGCGCTTGACCTGTCGCAGTGCGGTCCGGTCGAAGGCTTCGATGCGAACATCATCGGTTCCAACGACTATGCCGACATCGCGGGCGCGGACGTCATCATCGTCACCGCCGGCGTCGCCCGCAAGCCGGGCATGAGCCGCGACGACCTGCTCGGCATCAACCTCAAGGTCATGAAGGCCGTGGGTGAAGGCATCAAGAACAATGCCCCCGACGCCTTCGTCATCTGCATCACCAATCCGCTGGACGCGATGGTGTGGGCGCTGCGCGAATTTTCCGGCCTGCCGCACAACAAGGTCGTGGGCATGGCGGGCGTGCTCGACTCCGCGCGCTTCAGCCACTTCCTGGCCGACGAGTTCAAGGTGTCGGTGAAGGAAGTGACCAGCTTCGTTCTGGGCGGCCATGGCGACACCATGGTGCCTGTCGTCGAATATTCGACCGTCGCCGGCATCCCCATCCCCGACCTGATCGCCATGGGCCGTTCCACCAAGGAGCGCATCGACGCGATCGTCGCCCGCACCCGTTCGGGCGGCGGCGAGATCGTCGGCCTGCTCAAGACCGGCTCGGCCTTCTACGCGCCCGCCACCAGCGGCATCGCGATGGCAGAGGCCTATCTGGGCGACAAGAAGCGCGTGCTGCCCTGCGCCGCCTATGTCGAGGGCAAGTACGGCGTTGACGGCCTGTATGTCGGCGTTCCCGTCGTCATCGGCGCCGGCGGTGTCGAGGAAGTCATCGAAATCAATCTCGGCGACGAGGCGAAGGCGAACCTCCAGGTGTCGGTCGACGCCGTGAAGGAACTGCTGGTGGCCTGCAAGGGCATCGATCCCTCGCTCGCCTGATACGAGCTGCACCGGGTCGTCCCAGGGAATGTGAGCAGCCCTGGGACGGGTCGATAGACTGAAATGCCACGCAACTGCATGAAGGGGCGCGCATGTCCATTCTTATCAACAAGAATACCAAGGTCATTACCCAGGGCATGACCGGGGCCACCGGCACCTTCCATACCGAGCAGGCGCTCGCTTATGGAACGCAGATGGTCGCTGGCGTCACGCCGGGCAAGGGCGGCACGAGCCATATCGGCCTGCCCATGTATGACACGGTGCTGGAAGCCAAGACGAAGACCGGCGCCGATGCGTCCGTCATCTATGTTCCGCCGCCATTCGCGGCCGACTCGATCCTGGAAGCGATCGACGCGGAAATCCCGCTGATCGTCTGCATCACCGAAGGTATTCCGGTGCTGGACATGGTGCGCGTGAAGCGCTCGCTCACCGGTTCCAAGTCGCGCCTGATCGGCCCGAACTGCCCCGGCCTGCTGACCCCCAATGAGTGCAAGATCGGCATCATGCCCGGCAGCATCTTCAAGAAGGGCAGCGTCGGCGTCGTCTCGCGCTCCGGCACGCTGACCTATGAGGCGGTGTTCCAGACCTCGAACGCGGGCCTTGGCCAGACCACGGCCGTCGGCATCGGCGGCGATCCGGTGAACGGCACCAACTTCATCGACGTGCTCGAACTGTTCCTGGGCGATCCCGAGACCGAGTCGATCATCATGATCGGCGAGATCGGCGGCGATGCTGAAGAGCAGGCCGCGCAGTTCCTGATCGACGAAGCCAAGAAGGGCCGCAAGAAGCCGATGGCCGGCTTCATCGCGGGCCGCACGGCGCCTCCGGGTCGTCGCATGGGCCATGCCGGTGCGATCGTTTCGGGCGGCAAGGGCGATGCTGAAAGCAAGATCGCGGCCATGGAAGCGGCCGGGATCAAAGTTGCGGCGAGCCCGTCCGAACTGGGCACGACGCTGCTAGAAGTACTCAAGGGCTAATTGAGCCTGAACGCGGCCGGGCTGCACCCCGGCCGCGCTTTCCCGGCCCGCGGCTGCAAGCGGCACGGATGGATGGTGACATGGGTTACGAAAATCAGGATTTTGAAGTCGAACAAGGCCCGAGCTGGGCGCGCAGCAACTGGCCGCCGACCGAGACCGACGACCTGACGGGTGCGCTGGACCCCACGCAGATGCAGGTGGCCGTGAAGGCTGCCGCAAAGGCGACGGGCAAGGCTGTATCCGAAACGGAAGTAGCACAGGCCGCAGACGATTCCATCCGCGCGATGATGCTGATCCGCACCTATCGCGTGCGCGGTCATCTCGCCGCCAATCTTGACCCGCTGGGCCTTTCGCACCGCGAACTGCCCGCCGACCTGACGCCGGAATATCATGGCTTCTCGGGCGCGGCGCTCGACCGCAAGGTCTATCTGGGCGGCGCGCTCGGCCTGCAATATGCGACCGTGCGCGAGCTGGTGGGCATCCTGCGCGCCAATTACTGCGGCAATGTCGGCCTGGAATATATGCACATCGCCGACGTGGAGGAGCGCCGCTTCCTGCAGGACCGGATGGAAGGCAAGGACAAGGAAATCATCTTCACGCCGGAAGGCAAGAAAGCGATCCTGTCCAAGGTCATCCAGGCCGAGCAGTATGAGAAGTTCCTGGGCCGCAAATATGTCGGCACCAAGCGCTTCGGCCTCGACGGCGGCGAATCCATGATCCCCGCGCTCGAAGCGGTGATCAAATATGGCGGCCAGCTGGGCGTGCGCGAGATCGTGTACGGCATGGCGCATCGCGGCCGCCTGAACGTGCTCGCGAACGTGATGGCCAAGGGCTATCGCGTGATCTTCCACGAATTTTCGGGCGGCACCGCCAATCCCGAGGATGTCGGCGGTTCGGGTGACGTGAAATATCACCTGGGCACCAGCACCGACCGCGAGTTCGACGGCGTGAAGGTCCACATGTCGCTCGTGCCCAACCCCTCGCATCTCGAGACGGTCGATCCGATCGTCCTTGGCAAGGTGCGCGCGCAGCAGGTGTTCCGCGACGACCTGGAGAAGCATGAATCGGTCCTGCCGGTGCTGATCCATGGCGACGCGGCCTTCGCCGGCCAGGGCATCGTGTGGGAATGCTTCGGCTTCTCGGGCATCCGCGGCTACAATACCGGCGGCTGCATCCACTTCGTCGTCAACAACCAGGTGGGCTTCACCACCTCGCCGCAGTTCGCGCGTTCCTCGCCCTATCCGAGCGACGTCGCGAAGGGCGTTCAGGCGCCGATCCTGCACGTCAATGGCGACGATCCCGAAGCCGTGACCTTCGCCTGCAAGCTGGCGATCGAATATCGCCAGACCTTCCATCGCGACATCGTGATCGACATGTGGTGCTATCGCCGCTTCGGCCATAACGAGGGCGACGAGCCCAGCTTCACGCAGCCGCTGATGTACGCGAAGATCCGCCAGCATCCGCCGGTGAGCGACGTCTACTCCGCCCGCCTGAAGGCAGAGGGCGTGGTCGACGATGATTTCGTGAACGGCGTGACCGGCGACTTCGTCAACCATCTGGAAGCCGAGTTCGACGCGGCCAAGAGCTACAAGGCCAACAAGGCCGACTGGTTCGCCGGTCGCTGGTCCGGCCTGCACAAGCCGGCCGATGCCGAGACCTCGCGCCAGAATGTCGAGACGGCGATCAGTCAGAAGCTGTTCGACAGCCTGGGCAAGACGCTGACCACGGTTCCCGAAGGCGTGAACATCCACAAGACGCTGAAGCGCGTGCTCGACGCGAAGGCGGAGATGTTCAACTCCGGCACCAATTTCGACTGGGCGACCGGCGAGGCCCTGGCCTTTGGCGGCCTGCTGTCGGAAGGCTATGGCGTGCGCCTGTCGGGCCAGGATTCGGGTCGCGGCACGTTCAGCCAGCGTCACTCGGTCTGGACCGACCAGGACACCGAGAGCAAATATATCCCGCTCTCGACCGTGCCGCACGGCCGCTTCGAGGTGCTGGACAGCCCGCTGTCCGAATATGGCGTGCTCGGCTTCGAATATGGCTATGCACTGGCCGATCCGAAGAGCCTGGTGCTGTGGGAAGCACAGTTCGGCGACTTCTCCAACGGCGCGCAGATCATCTTCGACCAGTATGTCGCATCGTCGGAGAGCAAGTGGCTGCGTGCCAACGGCCTCGTCTGCCTGCTGCCGCATGGCTATGAAGGGCAGGGGCCGGAGCATAGCTCGGCCCGTCTGGAACGCTATCTTCAGCTCTGCGCCGAGGGGAATATCCAGGTCGCCAACTGCACGACGCCGGCCAACTACTTCCACATCCTGCGCCGTCAGATGCTCCGCAGCTTCCGCAAGCCGCTGATCATGATGACCCCCAAGTCGCTGCTGCGCCACAAGTTGGCCGTCAGCAAGGCGGAGGACTTCCTGGGCGATACGCACTTCATGCGGATCCTGTCGGATACCAATCCGGCACCCGACACGGAGACGAAGCGCCTGGTGCTCTGCTCGGGCAAGGTCGCCTATGACCTGATCGAGGCGCGCGACGCCGCGGGTGACAAGAACACCCAGATCGTCCGCATCGAGCAGCTCTATCCCTTCCCCACCGAGGCACTGGCCGTCCGCCTGAAGCGGATGACGAACCTTGAGGAAGTGGTGTGGTGTCAGGAAGAACCGCGCAACAATGGCGCGTGGTTCTTCGTGGAGCCCTATATCGAGGAAGCGCTGGCCGACGCCGGACGGGCGCCGATGCGTGCCCGCTATGCCGGCCGCAAGGCATCGGCGTCGCCGGCCACCGGCCTCGCCAAGCGTCACCTCGCCGAGCAGGGCGCACTCGTCGCCGACGCGCTGGGACACAGCGTTCGTGAAGAAATCCGACGCCAGAAGAAGGGCTGAGAAAGCATCATGGCAACCGAAGTCAAAGTACCCGTACTGGGCGAATCCGTTACCGAAGCAACCGTAGGCCAGTGGCTGAAGAAGCCCGGCGAGGCGGTCGCGCTCGATGAGCCCATTTGCAGCCTGGAGACCGACAAGGTCGCCGTCGACGTGCCTTCGCCCGTCGCCGGCGTGATGGGCCAGCAACTCGTCAAGGAAGGCGACACCGTCAATGTCGGCGCCGTCATCGCGGTGATCGAGGCTGGCGGCGCTGCCGCAGCGCCCTCGGCCGCTCCGGCTGCCGCACCTGCCGCAAAGGCGGAAGCGGCCGCGCCCGCTCCGGCTGCCTCTGCGCCTGCCGCGTCGGAGGACGAGGGCAACCTGACCCTGTCGCCCGCCGTGCGCCGCCTGGTGCTGGAACATGGCCTTGACCCGAGCAAGATCAAGGGCACCGGCAAGGACGGCCGCCTGACCAAGGACGATGTGACGGCGGCCGTCGCTGCCGGCACCGCGACCGCATCGGCGCCCGCCGCTGCTGCGCCTGCCGCTGTCGCCGCCGCGCCTGCCGGCCCCGGCCGCACGCAGGAACGGGTGAAGATGACCCGCCTGCGCCAGACCGTCGCCAAGCGCCTGAAGAGCGCGCAGGAAACCGCCGCGCTGCTGACCACCTTCAACGATGTGGACATGACCGAAGTCATCGCCGCGCGTGCGAAGTACAAGGATCTGTTCGAGAAGAAGCATGGCGTCCGCCTGGGCTTCATGGGCTTCTTCACCAAGGCCGTCTGCATGGCGCTCAAGGACGTGCCTGCCGTCAACGGCCAGATCGAGGGCGACGAGATTGTTTATAACAATTTCGCCGACATCTCGGTCGCGGTGTCCGCGCCCAACGGCCTCGTCGTCCCGGTCATCCGCAACGCGGAAAGCCTGAGCGTCGCCGAGATCGAGAAGACCATCGGCAACTTCGGCAAGAAGGCCAAGGAAGGCCAGCTGACCATGGAAGACATGAAGGGCGGCACCTTCACGATTTCCAACGGCGGCGTCTTCGGCTCGCTGATGTCGACCCCGATCATCAACCCGCCCCAGTCCGGCGTGCTCGGCCTGCACCGCATCGAGGACCGTCCGGTCGTCCGCAACGGCCAGGTCGTCGTCCGCCCGATGATGTATCTTGCGCTCAGCTACGACCATCGCCTTATTGACGGCCGCGAGGCAGTGACGTTCCTTGTCGCGGTGAAGAACGCGATCGAGGACCCCACGCGCCTGCTGATCGACCTGTAATCACGGGAGACGTCGTGCTCCTGCGAAAGCAGGAGCCCAGGATGGAGACGTGTCACGAAAGCCGGCCATGTCTATCTGATGGCAAGCAGGCGCAACGGCACGCTCTACCTTGGGGCAACCAGCGATCTCCCGGCCCGGGTCTATCAGCATCGCAATGGTCTGGTGGCGGGGTTCACAAGGGATCATGGCTGCACGCGACTGGTTTGGTTTGAACATCATGACGATCTGCAACAGGCACGGCATCGCGAGTTGCAGATGAAGAAATGGAAACGGGCCTGGAAGATCGATCTGATCGAGCGTGACAATCCCCGGTGGACTGATCTGTTCGAAGACCTTTTCTGAGCCGCTCTGGGCTCCTGCGTGCGCAGGAGCACATCGCAAGAGGTGATATATGGCTGACTATGATTACGACGTCCTTGTGATCGGTTCCGGGCCGGGCGGCTATGTCGCGGCGATCCGGGCCGCGCAGCTCGGCCTGAAGACCGCTTGCGCCGAAAGCCGCGAGACGCTGGGCGGCACCTGCCTCAATGTGGGCTGCATCCCGTCCAAGGCGCTGCTCAATGCCTCGCACCTGTTCGAGGAAGCATCGACCGGCGTGCTCGCCAAGCATGGCGTGAAGCTGGGCAAGGTCGAGCTGGACCTGCCCACGATGCTCGCCGACAAGGACGATGCGGTGAAGGGACTGACCGGCGGCATCGAGTTCCTGTTCAAGAAGAACAAGGTGACATGGCTGAAGGGCCTCGCCAGCTTCGTCGACGCGCACACCGTCGAGGTGGCCGGCACGAAGACCACGGCGAAGAATATCGTCATCGCCACCGGTTCCTCCGTCACCCCGCTGCCGGGTGTCGAGGTCGACAATGACAAGGGCATCGTGGTCGATTCCACCGGTGCGCTCGCGCTGCCCAAGGTGCCCGATCACATGGTCGTCATCGGCGGCGGCGTGATCGGCCTGGAGCTGGGTTCGGTCTGGCGCCGCCTTGGCGCGAAGGTGACGGTCGTCGAATATCTCGACCAGATCCTGCCCGGCATGGACGGCGAAGTCCGCAAGGAAGCCGCCAAGCTGTTCAAGAAGCAGGGCTTCGACATCAAGACCTCCACCAAGGTCACGGGCGTCGCGGTAAAGGGCAAGAAGGCCACCGTCTCGGTCGAGCCCGCCGCCGGCGGCGCTGCCGAAAGCATCGAGGCGGACGTGGTGCTGGTCGCCATCGGCCGCAAGCCGAACACCGATGGCCTTGGCCTCGACAAGATCGGCCTGGAGCTGAACAATCGCGGCCAGATCGAGACCGATCATGAGTTCGGCACGAAGGTCGCAGGCGTCTGGGCGATCGGCGACGTGATCCCCGGCCCGATGCTCGCGCACAAGGCCGAGGACGAGGGCGTTGCCGTGGCCGAGAATATCGCCGGCCTTACCGGCATCGTGAACCATGATGTGATCCCGTCCGTCGTCTACACCCATCCCGAGATCGCCGGCGTCGGCCTGACCGAGGAAGCGGCGAAGGAAAAGGGCGAGGTCAAGGTCGGCAAGTTCCCGATGATGGCGAACAGCCGCGCCAAGGCGATCAAGGACACCGACGGTTTCGTGAAGATCATCGCCGACGCCGCCACCGACAAGGTGCTGGGCGTGTGGATCGTCGCCGGTCCCGCCGGCACGATGATCGCGCAGGCGGCGCAGGCGATGGAATTCGGCGCGTCGAGCGAGGACATCGCCTATACCTGCCACGCGCATCCGACGCACAATGAAGCGGTGAAGGAAGCGGCGATGGCGGTGACGGGCAAGCCCATCCACATGTAATCGCTTCATGTCATCGCGTCGCGCGGCAGGGCCGCTTGGCGCAAGGCAGGATATTGGGGAGGCGGTCGCTCTTTGCGGCCGCCTTCCTGCGTTTGGGGAGGCCGGGCGTAACATGCTCTTGCGATCTTCGCGCCGCACGCCCAAGCATCGGGAAAAGACGACAAGGCCAGCCCAGGATCATGACTGCCGCATCCCCCGCCATCGCCGCCACGGCCGCGATCGTGCCGCATCTCGGCACGGTGCTGGAGTATCTCAGCCTTGTGGGCACGTTCGTCTTTGCCGCGTCCGGCGCGCTGGCGGCGGCGCGGCTGGGGCTGACGATCATCACCTTCGCCTTCTTCGCGCTCATTACCGGCGTCGGCGGGGGGACGGTGCGCGACCTGCTGATCGGCGCGCCGGTGTTCTGGGTGCAGGATCCGCTGCCGGCGATGACATGCCTCGCGGCCTCGCTGATCGTGTGGATGACGCCGCAGCGGCTGTGGAGCGCGCGGGCGCTCGACTGGCTCGACGCCATCGGCCTCGCGGCGTTCGCGGTCTTCGGCGCGGCCAAGGCGCTGTCCTTTGGCGTGCATCCCTTCGTGGCGGCGATGATGGGCGTGGTGACGGGCTGTGTCGGCGGCATCATGCGCGACCTGCTGGCGGGCGAGCCCTCCATCCTGCTGCGGCCGGAGCTTTACGTGACCGTGGCGGCGCTTTCGTCCGGCCTGTTCGTGCTGTTGGCATGGGCCGGGGTGGCGCTGGCGCCCGCTGCGGTGATCGCGGCGTTCGCGGGCTTCGCCCTGCGTGCGGCGGCGATCCTGCGCGGCATCGCGCTGCCGCCCTATCGTGACGGCACGGGAAAAGGCCCGGTTGGATAGGGCTTGGCCGGGGATTGAATGGCCCGGCGCATCAGTCTGAACGGAAATGTGCGTGAGACAGGCGGGTTGTGCCGCCCCATATCGGTCGCATGAGCAGAATCGAAAACAGCATCGCCGTGCCGGTCAGGCGCTTCACCAATCCCCTGCGACTCTCGCTGGGCAGCATGATCGCGCTGTCGGGCGTCGCGGTCCTGCTCGGGCATCTGTTGCCGACGCTGTAACGGGCGCGGCGCTACAGCGCCCTCTGCATATAGACCGTATCGAGCAGCCGCCCGAACTTGCGCCCTACATTGCGTAGTTGCCCGACCTGCTCGAAGCCGCAGCGGGCGTGCAGCGCGATCGAGGCCGGCTCCGCCCCGCCGATCACTCCGATCATCTGCGCGAAGCCCGCTGCACGCGCCGCGATCATCAGCGCGTCGAGCAGCGCTGCACCGATCCCCCGGCCCAGATGACCCGCTTCGATATAGATGCTGTCCTCGCAGCTATGGGCATAGGCAGCGCGATCGCGGAACTGGGTCGCATAGGCATAGCCGACGACCCGCGCGTCCTCCACGGCGACGAGGAAGGGCCAACCCCTCCCGGTGATCGCCCCGCGCTTGGCCTGCCATTCCACCACCGTGGGCGGCTCGGTGTCGAAGGTCGCTGTCCCGTGCAGCACATGATGGGCGTAGATGCCCGCGATCGCGTCCAGATCGCGGGCCTCGGCATCGCGGATGGCGATCATCCTACCAGACCTTCGCCAGCATCATCGCCAGCACGCCGCGATCCGCCTGCGTCAGCGGGCGGGGCGGGGCATAGCCGCGGCATTCAAGGCAGGTGGCGCGGATCGCGCTGCCGCCGATCATGCCGCGCACGTCGGCGACCATCTGCTGCGCCCATTGCTGCTGGAGCAGCGCCTGCCGGCCCAGCCAGTCCCGCGCCTGCGCACTGCGCGCGTCGTCACCGGCCGCATCCTCTTCCTCCTGCATGAACTGCTCGAGGAAGGCGACGATCTTGTCCGGTGCCTTTTCGATATAATAGGGGCGGGCGTCTTCGGGATCGACCTTCGCAAGGCGGGCGGCCTCGGCGATCGCGTCTTCCAGCCCGCCGAAGCGGTCGACTAGGCCGTTCTGCCGCGCCGTGCCGCCATCCCAGACCCGGCCCTGCGCGATGCCGTCGACCTGCTCGGGCGTCTTGCGGCGGCTCTGGGCGACCAAGGTCACGAAGCGGCGATACATATTCTCCACGCTGCCTTGCGCCATGGTGTCGAAGGCCGGCGAAATGCCGCCGAACACATTGGGTTCGCCCGACAGCGGCGTCGTCTTCACGCCGTCGCTGGAGATGCCGATCTTCGTCATCGTGCCCTCGAAACTGGGAAGGATGCCGAACACGCCGATGGAACCGGTGATCGTGTCGGGCTCCGCAAAGATGCGGTCCGCCGGCGTCGACACCCAGTATCCGCCGCTCGCCGCGACATTGCCCATGGAGACGACCACCGGCAGCCCCTGAGCCTTGGCCGCAAGGATCGCCTGCCGGATGCGTTCGGATGCGGTGACGGACCCGCCGGGCGAATCCACCCGCACCACCAGCGCCTTCAGGTCGCGCTCGGTCAGCGCCTTGGTGATGAGGTTGGCGATGGTGTCGCCGGCTGCCGAACCGGGGCCGCCTTCGCCGTCCACGATCTCGCCGGCAATGGTGACGACGCCGATCTGGCCATTATTGCCGGGGGTGCGGGCTTTCACATAGCGATCGAAATTGATCGCGGCGAAGCTGTCCGCCTTGCCTTCCTTGCCCTCGCCGGCGATCTGCGCGACGCGCGCGCCGAAGGTCTGCTCGTCGCCCAGCTTGTCGACCATGCCGGCATTGAGCGCGGCCTTGCCGAGGTCGCCCTGCGCGGCGCGGGCCGCTGCGGCAGGATCGGCCACGAAAGCGGCGAGCTTCGCCCTGGGACGGGCCTTGGCGACATCCTGCTTCCAGTCGTCCCACAGCGCGTCGGCCAGCGCCTGATCGGCCTGCTTCGCCTCCGGCGAGCTTTCGGTGCGGATATAGGGTTCGACGAAACTCTTGTAGGTGCCGACGCGATAGACATGGGCGGCGATGCCCAGCCTGTCCATCAGCCCCTTGTAATAGAGGCGCGATCCGCCCGGCCCCACCGGCGCGACGCCGCCCAGCGGGTTGAGCCACACCTCGCTGGCGTGCGCGGCGAGCAGATAGGCGTCGTCGCCATAATAGGTAGCATAGGCGAACACCGGCTTCTTCGCGGCGCGGGCGGTATCCAGCGCCTTGCCAACGCGGGAGAGGGCGACCTGGCCGCCACCCATGAATCCATCCAGGTCCAGCACGATCGCCTTTACCTTGCTGTCCTTCGCGCCCGCCTCGATCGCGGTCACGACGTCGCGCAGGCGGTATTCGCGCATGGTCCGGCCGCCGCTGAGCGTGGCGAGGGGGTCGACCTCCTGCGGCTGCTCGACGATGGTGCCGTCCAATCGCAACAGCAGTGCGCCGGTCGATACGCTGCTGGCCGGACGCGGGGTGAAGGACAGCGCGGCATAGAGCCCGCCGAAGAACAGCAGCAGGAACAGCAGCACCAACCCATCCTTCACCGCGACCAGGATGCGCCACACGCTCTTCACAAATGCCAAGGCTCAAACCTCCAGAAAGGCGGGCAGGGCAGGGTGCCCGCTCGCTGCCCCATGAGCTAGTGCATCGCACCGCCACCCGCAATGGAGAGGCGCGATCAGATGCGCGCCGCAAACATGGCTGACGGGCCGTTTTCGGCCGGAGATCGCGTGCGGCGCGGCGGGCGATCGATTCCCTGACGGGCCTTGCGCCCGTGTGTCGTCATGCCCATGTCACGGCCGTGTAACGCCGCGCGCCCATGCTTCGTCGCAGGCGAGGCCCGCAGCGTAACATTTTTCTTGGCAAACGCCCTTGACCAGACATTTGCTTCGCCCATATCAACGCCGCTAGCACTCTCTTGCCGGGAGTGCTAACAAACACAGGTTCCGTGGGAGCGGGGAGTCGATTGGTAGCGTCTTGGGGGGAGCATGGCTCTTTGCCCGAAGGACGTCGCCGGGGCGCCGCCCTCCCACCAATCGTAGGGAAAGGCAAATTTATGGCATTCCGTCCGTTGCATGACCGCGTTCTGGTCCGCCGCGTAGAAGCCGAGGCGAAGACCGCCGGCGGCATCATCATCCCCGACACCGCCAAGGAAAAGCCGCAGGAAGGCGAAGTCGTCTCCGTCGGCACCGGCGCCAAGGCCGATGATGGCAAGGTGACCCCGCTGGACGTCAAGGCCGGCGATCGCATCCTGTTCGGCAAGTGGTCGGGCACTGAAGTGAAGGTCGACGGTGAAGACCTGATCATCATGAAGGAAAGCGACATTCTGGGCATCGTCGGCTGATTTTCCGGCCTGCTTTTTGCTGGCCACAGCCAAAACGGTTTCTTCCAGTTTCTCCAGTTACTCAAGAATAGAGGTAAAAGATCATGGCAGCGAAGGACGTCAAATTCTCGCGCGACGCTCGTGAGCGCATTCTGCGCGGCGTCGACATCCTGGCCGACGCGGTCAAGGTGACGCTTGGCCCCAAGGGCCGCAACGTCGTCATCGACAAGAGCTTCGGCGCGCCCCGCATCACCAAGGACGGTGTGTCGGTCGCGAAGGAAATCGAGCTGAAGGACAAGTTCGAGAACATGGGCGCACAGATGGTGCGCGAAGTGGCCTCGAAGACCAACGACATCGCCGGTGACGGCACGACCACCGCGACCGTTCTGGCGCAGGCGATCGTCCGCGAAGGCATGAAGTCGGTTGCCGCCGGCATGAACCCGATGGACCTGAAGCGCGGCATCGACCTCGCCGTCCTCAAGGTTGTCGAAGACCTCAAGGGCCGTTCCAAGCCGGTTGCCGGCACCAAGGAAATTGCCCAGGTCGGCATCATCTCCGCCAATGGCGACGCCGTCGTCGGCGAGAAGATCGCTGAAGCCATGGAGCGCGTCGGCAAGGAAGGCGTGATCACCGTCGAGGAAGCCAAGGGTCTCGAGTTCGAACTCGATGTCGTCGAAGGCATGCAGTTCGACCGCGGCTACCTGTCGCCCTACTTCATCACCAATCCGGAAAAGATGGCCGTTGAACTCAACGACCCCTATATCCTGATCCACGAGAAGAAGCTGTCGAACCTGCAGGCGATCCTGCCGATCCTCGAAGCCGTGGTGCAGAGCGGCCGTCCGCTCCTCATCATCGCTGAGGACATCGAGGGCGAGGCTCTGGCCACGCTGGTCGTCAACAAGCTGCGTGGCGGCCTGAAGGTTGCAGCCGTTAAGGCTCCGGGCTTCGGCGATCGTCGCAAGGCGATGCTGGAAGACATCGCCGTCCTCACCAAGGGCGAAGTGATCTCGGAAGACCTGGGCATCAAGCTCGAGAACGTCACGCTCGGCATGCTCGGCACCGCCAAGCGCGTCACCATCGACAAGGACAACACCACCATCGTCGATGGCGCCGGTGATGCCGACGCGATCAAGGGCCGCACCGAGCAGATCCGCTCGCAGATCGAGAACACCACCTCGGACTACGACCGCGAGAAGCTGCAGGAGCGTCTGGCCAAGCTGGCTGGCGGCGTTGCCGTCATCAAGGTCGGCGGTGCTTCGGAAGTCGAAGTCAAGGAGCGCAAGGACCGCGTCGACGACGCGCTGCACGCAACCCGTGCGGCCGTTGAAGAAGGCATTGTCCCCGGCGGCGGTACGGCTCTGCTGTACGCCACCAAGGCCCTGGAAGGCCTGAAGGGCGCAAACGACGACCAGACCCGCGGTATCGACATCATCCGCAAGGCTATCGAAGCGCCACTGCGCCAGATCGCCACCAACGCGGGCGTCGATGGCGCCGTTGTCGCCGGCAACCTGCTGCGCGAGAATGACGAGACCAAGGGTTTCAACGCTTCGACCGACACCTATGAGAACCTGGTCGAGGCCGGCGTTATCGATCCGACCAAGGTCGTTCGCGCTGCCCTGCAGGACGCCGCTTCGGTGGCCGGCCTGCTGATCACGACCGAGGCCGCGATTTCCGAACTGCCCGAGGACAAGGCGGCTCCGGCCGGCATGCCCGGCGGCATGGGCGGCATGGGCGGCATGGACTTCTAAAGCGATTTCGTGGCAGCGAGTGGGATCACTCGCTGTCCCGGACGTCGCGGAGGACATCCAAGACCAACCGACCGGATTACCGGACAAGCGGGCCGGGGGAGCGATCCCCCGGCCCTTTTTGTCGGTAGGCTGCGGAACGCCGGGCGGTGCCTGCGCTTTTATTTTGCAGGCTATCGGGATGTTCTTCGCTTGATTTCAAATGCTTCCACAGCCGCGCGCACGGTCGATACGCGCCTTTCCAACAGCATCGCGATCGCGCGTGTCATCTGCATTCTCGGCGTCGTCTATGTCCACGCGTGGACGGGGCGTACGGGCGAGGAACTGACGGCGATGGCAAGCTGGCAGGAGGGGCTGCGCTGGGCGCTGATGGAGGGGCTGGGCAAAAGCGCGGTGCCGCTGCTCGGTATCGTCTCGGGCTGGCTGGTCGCCCGCTCGTCCCGCGCGCGGGACTGGCGGGGGCATGTGGCCGTGAAAGCGCGCACGATCCTGCTGCCGATGGTGGCATGGAACATCATCGCGATCCTGCTGGTCTCCGGCGCGGCGCTGCTCTTCCATCTCAAGGCACCGGTTCCGGTCTCGCTGGAATGGGTGGCGCAGGAAGTGCTGCTGCTCACCCGCAATCCCGACATCAACGTGCAGATGCCGTTCCTGCGCGATCTCTTCCTCTGCATGCTCGCCGCCCCGCTGCTGCTGCGCCTGCCAGGCAAGGCGCTGGCGGCGATCGGGTTGGGCGCGGCGCTCTGTTCGGTCGTCGGCTGGGGCCAGCCGCTGCTGCTGCGCCCGATCATCCTGTTCTTCTTCACGCTCGGCATGCTGGCGCAGCGCGGAGGCTGGGCGCAGCGCGTCGCGGCGATGCCCTATGCCATGGCCGTGGCGCCCTTCCTGCTGCTGCTGCCGGTGAAGGTCGGCTTTTCCTTCCCCGCTCTCACGTCGATGGTGCTCGATCCGTCGGCGATGGCGGCCTTTGACCTCGCCATGCGCCTTGCCGCGGCGCTGGCCTTCTGGCGCACCGCCTGGGCGCTGGCCGGGAGCGGAGCGGCATCGGCCTTGCTCGGGGTCGAGCGCTATGCCTTCTTCCTCTTTTGTAGCCACCTCATCTTCATCTGGCTGCTGGGGCCGGTGATCGGCGGGATGACAGGACCGCTTGGCGCCCCCGCCTATCCCATGTTCCTGCTGCTGCAACCGCTGTTGGTGCTGGGCGCGAGCATGGCGGTGGGCACGGCGCTCGCCCGCCTGTGGCCCAGCGCCGCGACGCTGCTGAGCGGCGGCCGCCTTGGCAGCGCGCCGCCACGCGAGCGCCCGCGCGCCGTGGCCTTTGCGGACGGCCGCTGACCTTCCGCCATTTGGCGCTCATCCTCGGTTTTCGTCCACTTGCTGTCTTTCCGCTGCTTGCATTGCAGGCCACCGTATTGCAGGATTAAGACAGATAGAAATTGATGAAAGCCCGTAGATGAACGACATGTCTCGCCGTGAAACCATCGCCGCCTCGCTTGCTGCCGGGATCGCCGCAAGCCTGCCCAGCGGGGCGCTGGCGCAGGAGAGTGCGGTGGCGCAGTGGGATCTCACCGAAATCTATCCCGACGACGCGGCGTGGGACGCGGCCCGCAAGCGCGCACTGGCGGCGCTTCCCGGCCTTGCCGGGTTCAAGGGCACGCTCGGCCAGAGCGCGGCGCAGCTCAAGAAATTCCTGACCGCCTCGTCGGAACTCGCCCGGCAAAGCTACCGAATCTACACTTATGCCTTCCTCAAGAAGGATGAGGATCTGCGCGTCTCCGCCAATGGCGAGAGGTTCGCGCAGGCGAGTGATCTGCTGACCGCCTTTGGCGAGGCGACCTCATGGCAGTCGCCGGAAATCCTGTCGGTGGGCAAGGCGAAGATCGACGGGTTCATCGCCAGCGACGCCGGCCTCGCGCCCTTCCGCTTCCAGCTGGACGACACGCTGCGGCAGGCGGACCATGTGCTGAGCCCGGACGGCGAGGCGCTGCTCGCGGCCGCTTCCGCGACGCTCTCCGGCCCGAGCCAGATCCGCGACCAGCTCAACAGTTCCGATATCCCCTGGCCCGTCGTCACCCTGTCGACCGGCAAGCAGGTGACGCTGGACGATCAGGGCTATTCGCTCAATCGCGACGCGCCCGTGCGTGCCGACCGCAAGGCGGTGATGGACACCTTTTTCGGCACGCGCATGGGGTTCAGCAAGACGATCGGCGCCGCCTATGTGGCGAAGCTGAAGGGCGATATCTTCACCACCAAGGCGCGCAAGTACAAGAATTCGCTGGAGGCGGCGCTCTCGGGCGACAATCTGCCCGAGGGAATCTACCGGACGCTGGTGGCCGAATGCAACGCGGGCCTGCCGGTGCTGCACCGCTATTTCGCCCTGCGGCAGAAGATGCTGAAGCTGCCCGACATGGGCTATTGGGATATCTATCCGCCGCTGGTCTCGGCCAATCTCAGCTACACCATCCCGCAGATGCGGACCCTGACGCTGGAGGCGGTGGCGCCGCTCGGCAAGGCCTATGTCGACACGCTCGCCAGCGCGACGGCCGCGAAGTGGATGGACCCGCTGCCGCGCCCCGGCAAGCAGTCGGGTGCCTATATGATGCCCGCCGCCTATGAAGTGCATCCCTATCTGCTGCTCAACCTGGGCGAGAATTATGAAGGGCTGAGCACGTTCGCGCATGAATGGGGCCATGCGATGCACACGCTGCTCTCAGCCAAGGCGCAGCCGTTCGAGACGGTGTCCTACGCCACCTTCATCGCGGAGATCGCCTCCACCTGCAACGAACAGCTGCTGGCCGCGACCCTGCTGGAGAAGGCGAAGAGCAAGCAGGAAAAGCTTTTCATCCTTGGCCAGCAGCTCGAAAGCCTCCGGGGCACATTCTTCCGCCAGACCATGTTCGCCGAGTTCGAGCTGGCCGCGCATGACAAGGCGGAAGCGGGCGAGGGCCTCTCCGGCGAGGCGTTCAACACGCTCTATATGGACTTGCTCAAGCGCTATCATGGCGACGGGGTGAAACTGGAGCCGAGCTATGCGGCGGAATGGACCTTCGTCTCTCACTTCTTCCGCAACTTCTATGTGTGGCAATATGCCACCTCGATCACGGCGGCGACCTTCTTTGCCGAAACGATCATGAAGGGCGGGGCGAAGGAGCGCGACAATTACCTGACCCTGCTGAGCGCCGGCGGATCGGACTATCCGCACGAACTGCTCAAGCGCGCCGGGCTGGATATGACCAGGCCCGACCCCTATCGCACGCTCGTCGGCAAGATGAGCGCGATCATGGATCAGATCGAGGCTTTGATTTAGGAACTGAAGAAGAGCTGGGAGCGACCGGATGGTGCCATCCACAAGCCGTTCGGGCTGAGCTTGTCGAGGCCTCGTTTTTTCCTTTCATGTGCCTTGCCGAACGAAGTGCAGCCCTTCGACACGCTCGGGGCGAACGGAAGGTTGGTGGCTGTGGGCGACCAGAAGGAGACTCTCTGCTCCCCTCCCTGAAAGGGAGGGGCCGGGGGTGGGTAGGCGAACGGAGCGAGCCT
>JARFNK010000089.1 GCA_029167225.1 Sphingobium arseniciresistens | reverse complement strand
ATCGGCGGGCCGGGCGCGATCACGGTCGACGGCACCCGCTACGAGATGGGCAACAAGGAATGCCTGTACGTGCCGATGGGATCGGTCGATGTGACGTTCGAGGGCGCCGAGGCGCGTTTCTACATCGCCTCGCTGCCGGCGCACAAGGCGTTCCCGATCAAGAAGATCACGCTGGATCAGGCGAACCCGCTGGAGCGCGGCGACCTCTCCAACTCCAACCACCGCACCATCTACCAGCTGGTGATCCCGGGCGTGTGCGAGAGCGCGCAGCTGCTGCTGGGCCTCACCGTGCTGGAGACCGGCAGCGTGTGGAACACCATGCCCCCGCACCTGCATGACCGCCGCAGCGAGATCTATCTCTATTTCGACCTGGAGGGTGGCGACCGGGTGTTCCATTACATGGGCGAGCCCGACGCGATGCGCCACATCGTCATCGAGAATGAGGAAGCGGTGATCTCGCCGCCCTGGTCGGTGCACATGGGATCGGGCACGAAGAGCTATGCCTTCATCTGGGCGATGGGCGGGGAAAATCTCGACTATACCGACATGAACGTGCTGGACATCTGCCAGCTGCGCTGACCGATTTTTTGCCGTCATGCCCGCGAAAGCGGGCACCCATCTCCCATGGCTTGCGCCCGACGCGACGCCTGAGAGATGGGTTTCCGCCCAGGCGGGAATGGCGGGGGAGAGAATGATGACACATCCCTTCGATCTTACTGGCAAAGTCGCGATCGTCACCGGCGCCAACACCGGCATCGGCCAGGCCATCGCGGTGGCACTGGCGCAGGCCGGCGCCGACATCGCCGCGGTGGGCCGCACGCCGGCGCAGGACACCGTCGAGAAGGTGCGGGCGCTCGGGCGCCGGGCGGAGATCGTCTCGGCCGACCTCTCCACTATCGCGCCGGTGCAGCGGGTCGTCGACGAGACGCTGGAAAAGCTCGGCGGGCTCGACATCCTGGTCAACAATGCCGGCATCATCCGCCGCGCCGACAGCGTCGACTTCACCGAGGAAGACTGGGACGCGGTGATCGACACCAACCTCAAGTCGGTGTTCTTCCTGTGCCAGGCGGCCGGCCGCCACATGCTGGGCCAGGGCGCCGGCAAGATCGTCAACATCGCCTCGCTGCTGACCTTCCAGGGCGGCATCCGCGTGCCCAGCTATACCGCGTCGAAGAGCGGCGTGGGCGGGCTGACCAAGCTGCTGGCGAACGAATGGTCGGCCAGGGGCGTGAACGTCAACGCGATCGCGCCGGGCTATATCGCCACCAACAATACCGCCGCGCTGCAAGCCGACGAGACCCGCAACCGCCAGATCCAGGAGCGCATCCCGGCCGGCCGCTGGGGCGACCCCAGCGACATTGGCGGCGCTGCGGTGTTCCTCGCCTCCGACGCGGCCAGCTATATCCATGGCCATGTGCTCGCCGTCGACGGCGGCTGGCTCGCGCGCTGAGCCGGGATCAGGGGAACGCGCCATGACGCTCAGCGCCGCATCCGCCGCCACCGCGCCCCGCCCCCGGCTCGTCGCCTTTGGCGAGCTGCTCATTCGCCTGGCCGCGCCGGACAAGCTGCTGCTGCGCTCGGCCCGCAGCCTCGACCTGCATGTCGGCGGGGCGGAGGCGAATGTCGCGATCGGGCTGGCCAGCCTTGGCCACGACACCGCGATGGTCAGCCGCGTGCCCGCCAATGCGCTGGGGCAGATGGCGGTCTCG
>JARFNK010000088.1 GCA_029167225.1 Sphingobium arseniciresistens | reverse complement strand
ATCGTAGATGCTGGACTGCGGCATCCATGTAGATCGTGTTCCAATAGACGATTGCGGCGATGACCAGGTTGAGGCCGGATGCCCGATATTGCTGCGCCTCGTGGCTACGGTCGATGATGCGGCCCTGGCGGAAGGTGTAGATCGCCTGCGTCAGGGCATGGCGTTGTTCGCTGTTGTTGAGACCGGCATGACATCGTCGGCGCAGATCAGGATTTTCGAGCCAGTCCAGCATGAACAGGGTCCGCTCAATCTTGCCGATTTCCTGGAGCGCGACGTCGAGCTGGTTCTGCCGCTCATAGGCGGCGAGCTTTCGCAGCATGACCGATGGCGCGACATGGCCGGCCTTAATCGACCCTACGAGGCGCAGCACGTCGTCCCATTGCTCACCGATAATGTCGGTGCGGATGCGCTTGCCCAACAGCGGGGTGAGGGACGGATAGGCCGTGACCGGCGCGATCGGCGCGAGCCGCCTGTCGGGAAAGTCGCGCAAGCGCGGGCAGAAGCGAAATCCCAGCATGGCGCACAGGGCGAAAACATGATCGGTCGCCCCGCCGGTGTCAGTGTAATGCTCGGCGATTTTCAGATCGGTGCCGTGGCTGGTGAGGCCGTCGAGGACATAGGGCGCCTCATGCGTCGCCGCTGAGATCACGTTGACGTGGTAGGGCGCGCGCTGATCGGAAACATGCGTGTAGAAGCTGAAGCCATGATCGACGCCATAGCGGGCGTTGATGTCGCCGCCCGACGCGCCGCGCTTCGCGCCCCTGAAGAACTGGCCATCGGAACTCGATGTGGTGCCGTCGCCCCATATCCGCGAGAATGGCAGGCGGTGGTGCGCGTTGATGAGGACGGCCAGCGCCGCGCGGTAGCTGTCGTCGCGGATATAAGCGTCATGGGTCCACAGCAGCTGATCGCGCGTGACGCCTTGGCTCGCGGCCGCCATGCGCGACAGGCCGAGATTGGTCGCATCGGCGAGAATGGTGGCGAGCAGGGCGTTTTCATTGGGACACGGCTCGCCGGTGCGCAGGTTGGTGAATGCCGAGAGAAAGCCGGTTTCCTGCGCCACCTCATGCAGCAGCTCGGTGATGCGAATGCGTGGCATCATGGCATCAAGCCGGTCGGCCAGCATCTCGGCGTCAGGCATCGCGATGGTGCGAACGGGTGATATCTGGAGGCGGTCATCGCGGTATCGCACACCTTCCAGAGCGTCGCGCTTCAGGCGCTGGGCAAATTTCTTCAGCCGCCAGTCCAGTTCGCGGCCCCGTTGTTCGAGCCAATCGCTGGCTGTGGGCGGCAGGCCAAGAGCCGACACGATCGGCGTCGCCTTCGGTTCGCTGAGCAGGTAGCTGTCGAACCGGCGGTATCCCGCCGATCGCTCCACCCAGACATCCCCGGAACGCAGCTTGTTGCGCAGATGCGCGATCGTCGCGATTTCCCAGAGCCGCCGGTTGATCTTGCCGTCATCGCCCACGACGATTTTCCGCCATTCCTTGCGGAAGGGCATCGGAGCGTCGGCAGGCAGATCGCGTTTGCCCGACCTGTTGAGGTCGCGCAGCATCTCGATGGCGGCGATCGTTTTCGCACTTCCCTTTCCGGCCCTGAACTGGAGCGCCTCCAGCAGATCGGGGGCGAACTTGCGTAACGTCGCGTAGCGATCGGCCGCGACCGTCAGCGGATCAAGGCTAGCGGTTGCCGCGATCGTCGCCACTTCCGGCCTGGCCCTCAGGAGGGTGTTCCACCCGACCGATGCGTCCAGGG
>JARFNK010000087.1 GCA_029167225.1 Sphingobium arseniciresistens | reverse complement strand
GCCATCTCACCCCGTCACGGCAGCGCGCCTGGCTTCCGCCACGGCCACCCTTTCCAGGGTCGCCACGAAACCGGCGGGGCTCAAGCTAACAATGTCAATGCCTTCGCCCACCAGAAATTCGGCGAACTTCCGATAGTTGCCTGGCGCTTGCCCGCATATCCCGCGGCCGAGCGCATCGAACCAGAGGATCATCTCGTCCCTACCCCGCCCGGGCGGCATTGTTGGCGCTTTACGGCTCATCCCGATAATGTGCTGGGACAACAAGCCTCGCGACATTGGGAAAGATACGGATGCGGCGAGGTTCATCAGTATAACTACGGACTGTCTCCCTCACCCGTTCATCTCATGATGGGCCATAAGAGAACAATCGGGAGAAACGGCGTGAGCCCAGCCATGACCCTCGCATTCCACGGAGCGGCAGGCACTGTTACGGGCTCGTGCATGGAATTGCGACTGGGAAACAGTGCCATCCTTGTGGACTGTGGTCTCTTCCAGGGATCGCGGACACTCGAAACGCTCAACCACGGCGCATTCAGCTTCGATCCCGAAAAAATCGATGCGGTGGTCCTCACCCATGCGCACATCGATCATTGCGGTCTGCTCCCGAAACTTGCAGCGCAGGGCTTTGACAAGCCAGTCTGGTGCACGCCCGCGACATCAGACCTGCTCGAATATATGCTCGCCGACGCCGGGCGCATTCAGGAAGGCGAAGCGGATCGCCGCAACCGCCGCCGCGACCGCGCGGGCGAAAGCCTGTTTGAGCCGCTATACACTGAAGAAGACGCGCTCAAAGCCTCGCGTCTCGCGCGCCCGACGCCCATGGGCGATTGGTTCAATCCTGCCGCTGGCTTTCGCGCCCGCTTCTGGAACGCGGGACATATATTGGGCGCCGCCTCGGTCGAGATCGAGGCGGCAGACATGCGTCTTCTCCTCTCGGGGGATCTTGGCCCAATCAACAAGGCGTTCCATCCCGACCCGCAATCTCCATCCGGCCTCGACCATGTGGTCTGCGAAGCCACCTATGGCGACCGAACCCGCGACAAGTTCACCATAGAACAGCGCCGCATCCAGCTGGAAGCAGAGATCAGGGACGCCTTGTCGCGCGGCGGCAACCTCATCATCCCCAGCTTCGCGCTCGAACGGACGCAGGAACTGCTGCTCGACCTTGCCAAGCTGGCTGACGCCAATCGCATTCCCGACGTCCCGATCTTCGTCGACTCCCCCCTTGCCAGCCGGGCAACCAAGGTGTTCGCGGCCCATGCGTCAGAACTGGAGGACACCGGCGGAAAAGATGTCTTCCGCCACCCGTCCATTCATTATGTCGAGGATGTTGCGGAATCGATCCGGCTCAACAGCATGTCTGGCGCGATCATCATGGCTGCGTCGGGCATGTGCGAGGCTGGCCGCATCCGCCATCACCTCAAGCATAATTTGTTCCGCCGCGAATCCACCATCCTTTTCGTCGGCTTCCAGGCGAAGGGAACGCTCGGCCGCGTCCTCCTCGACGGAGCCCTGCGCGTGCGCATCTCCGGCGAAGACGTCAACGTCCGCGCCCGCATCCGCCGGATCGACAGCTATTCCGCTCATGCGGACCGGGATGAACTGCATAGCTGGATCAGCGCGCGCAGACCGATCAGCGGCAGCCTCTTCCTCGATCATGGCGAACCCGAAGCCGTCGAAGCCCTGCGCACCCTGACGCAGGCGGACGATCCCGCCGCCAGCATTATCGCGCCACAGATAGGCGAAATCTATGCGCTGGAACCCAGCAGGCCCGCCCGCCGTATCCAGGCCGCCCGGATCGATATGGAGCCATTGAGCGGCCCAGATTGGCAGAATGACTATGCCGATTTCATCACACATTTGAAACAGCATCTCGGCCACATCCGCAGCGAACGTGCCCGCCGGGACGCGCTGGCGCAGATGCGCCGCGTCCTCGATGCCTATGAAGAGGCAAAGCATCGCCAGCACGCCAATAAAGG
>JARFNK010000086.1 GCA_029167225.1 Sphingobium arseniciresistens | reverse complement strand
GAGGGCATAGCGTGGAAGGTACGCCAGACAACGCTAAGCGAGAACAGTGCAAGAACGGCGCTGTGATGGCGATCAACGGCGCAGGTCGATGATGCCCAGCTCTCGCCACATCCACGTAAAATCATAGGTGGCCATCGGATCACCAGCACCGGATTTTGCCGCGCCATTCTCTATATATTTGAGCCAGTCGGCCACTTTTGGTCGGCCTGCCTTCGTGCGGGCCAGAGCGCGTGGCGTCTTGTGCCCGAGGGCCGGCACCGCTTCATCAAGCGTTTTGGTATATTCGCGTGTCAGCATCTGATGAACGATGCGTTCGATTTCGTCCGGCGGGATATCGAGCGGCACTTCCTGCGGAGCGCGGGCGGCGTCATCGGCCATGAACTGGGCCAGAGTCCGGATTTCGGTCATAGGTGTGCTCACGCAATCACCAAGCCACTCGCTCATCTGCGCAATCGCCTGTTCAGCGCGGGCGGCGCTGTTGACCTCAACGATCAGTTTGCGTCCAGCCAACTCGACATTGGCAAAAACGGGTGTGCCGTCCTCCATGGTTGTCACAAAAGCCTGCCCGCCTTTGGTCGTTTCTGGTGTCCTCTTCTTCGTCACCGGTGCCAGCCAGTTCCAGAACGTGTCGCTCGCAGGTTCCAGCCATTGAGCCGCGTTCAGCCTGCGAACCACGCTTTTGCCGATCACGCCCTTTGCCAGCGGAAAAACGATACGGTGGAACACAAGGTCATCACCGTCCGCGTTGACCATATCCGGCGAGCTGCCGGGAATGGCCTTACCCAGACAGTCGAGCAGCCACATGTTCGTGAACATCGGCCCCGATGCCCGCAAGAGCGCGTCCTTGTCTAGGGGATCCAATCCGACAGTGCCCTGTGCATCGTCCACAAGTCGGGAAAGCGCGTCGATTACGCGCACGGCGCCATCTGCGCTGAACGGCAGGAGTGCCCCGGAAATGCCGTGCCGACCGTTCACGTCAACAATTCTTGCGGCGATTTTGTCCCAGTTGACGAGGGTCTGGGTCGCACCGTGTTCCCGCACCGTCACCGGGGCGACGTCGCGCAGCAGATCGCGCAAGGTCATCGATTGGCCGGGAACCACTTCGCTGACTTCATAGAGCGACATGACCGTATCGCGTAGTGCGCGCATATAGGCTTTGTTCGGCGCCTTTTCGTTCCAGCCCCGGCGCTTGAGATAGTCATCGACCAGATTGCCACCGTCAGGTTCCAGTTCCTGCGTCAGCAGATCTTCAAAGAAACAGCCCCATAGCGGCCCTTGCCAGTGATCACCGATGATTTCGAATATGGCGTCTGGCTCGAGTCCGGTTGCTTCGCACGCTGGGCCAAGATGCGCGGACAGCATTTCAGCCATCGCTTCATCCCATGGCGCCCGTTCCGCATATTTCATCAGGCCCGAAAGATCGTGAACCGATTTTGATCTGGACATTCAGGCGGGCCTTTCCACGCCAAGGCGGCGCATTTCTCGATATATGGTTGATCGGCCGATGCCGAGTTGCCGTGCCGCTTCTGTCGGCGAGATACTCGCTTCGACCAGTTTGATGGCAGCATGGACCTTGCTCATGTCGAGCGGCTGACGGCCAGGTAACTTGCCCCTGGCACGGGCGGCGGCGATGCCATCCTTGGTGCGTTCGGAAATCAGCCGCCGCTCGAAGTGGGCAATGGCCCCGAACACATGGAAGATGAGTTCGCCGGCGGCCGACGATGTGTCGATCTTTTCCTCAAGACTCAGGAGCGCGATACCTTGGCCGCGCAGCGCCTCGACCGTGGCGAGCAGTTCGGCCAGCGAACGCCCGAGCCGATCAAGGCGGACCACTGCCAGCGTGTCGCCCCTTCGGGCATAGGCGATCAGCTCGGCCAGACCCGGACGCTCCATGCTCTTGCCCGACATGACGTCGGTGAACACCTTGATGGCGCCGACCTTCTCCAGTCGCATGGTCTGGCCGGCCACGTCCTGGTCACCGGTGCTGACGCGGGCATAGCCTAATATCCCTCCCATCCTGTGCGTCTCCCAAACGGTCG
>JARFNK010000085.1 GCA_029167225.1 Sphingobium arseniciresistens | reverse complement strand
CGGGACGCGCTGGCGCAGATGCGCCGCGTCCTCGATGCCTATGAAGAGGCAAAGCATCGCCAGCACGCCAATAAAGGCCACGGCCAGGCTCAGCATTAATCCGTCTCCCATCGGCCATGCGATGGTACTCGCGCACACCGACGTGATGATGCACTACGGCTTTTGCTCGCTCAATTGTCACTAAGAATGTGGATGAGTGAACGGCAGGCTGGGAGCGTTGTGGACGACAAGGAACTGCATGCGTGGTTTTGCCGGGAAGTGCTCCCGCTGGAGCCTAGCCTTACGCGCTTCATCCGGCGCTTCAGCCGCTCCACGGAAGATGCGATCGACATTCGCCAGGATGTGTATGAGCGGGCACTGATCGGCGCGTCGAGAGCCCTGCCCTTGAGAGCGGGACCTTATTTATTCACGGTCGCGCGGAACGTGATGATCAACCGTGCGCGACGGGCGAAGGTAATCCGAATGGAACTGGTTACTGACATTCAGGATGTGGCTGCCGATGCTGACTGGCTGACCCCCTACCGCCATGCCGAAGCCCGGGACGAATTGCGGCGCGCGCAGACCGGTCTCGACCGGCTGCCGCCGCGCTGTCGCGAAGTCATCAGACTGAGGAAGGTCGAAGGGCTTACGACGCAGGAAGTGGCAGATCGCCTGAGAATAGGTCGAGACGCAGTTGAACAACAGACGACGCTCGGCATGCGGGCGCTAGCAGATTTCATGCTGGGAGGAGAAGGGCGGATCAAGCGAAAAGAGCGACAGGCTGGACACCAAAGCGAGGAGATCATTCATGATTGACCGGTGCGCGATTGAACAGACAGCAGCGATCTGGCTGATGCGTCGTGGCGAGCTGGACTGGTCTGCAGCGGACGCTTTAAGTCTTGATCAATGGCTTGAACAATCCGTAGCACATAAAGCTGCCTTCTGGCGGATCGAACATGGCTACGCTCAGGCTGACCGGCTTGCTGCGCTTGCGCCGCGAAGCGAATATCGCGGGGCGTCCTGGGCCGTACCGTTGTGGTCGAAGGTTCTGGCAGCCAGTGTCATCGTCGCGCTCGCCTGCAGCTACGCTTTCCTCTCCAGGGTCCACCATGCGCCGGAAGCCGCGCAATATTCGACGGCCAGAGGGCAAATTGGCTCGCTGACCCTGGCGGATGGAAGCAACCTGGATCTGAATGCGGACACCCGCATCCGCGTTGCGCAGGACGGTCACAGTCGGCAATTATGGCTCAGCCGAGGCGAAATCTTCCTGTCCGTGGCCCACGACTCCGGTCGACCCTTCATCGTTCATTCGGACAAGGGCGACGTTACGGTGCTGGGAACCAAATTTAGCGTATCTCGGACGGAAAAGACGATTAGCATCGCGGTGGTGGAAGGTCATGTGCGACTGGCCGCCGCCGACCGGCCGTCGGTCGCGGCGGTGGTGCTCAATCGGGGAGACGTCGCGGTTTCCGACGGTCACTACAATACTATCCGCTTCAATCAGCTAGATCAGATCAACAACCAATTGGGCTGGCGCCAAGGCGTGCTGAACTTCGACGACACGCCGCTTTCCGAAGCAGCGGCTCTGTTCAACCGCTACAACAAACGGCAACTCGTGATCGGCGACGAGGCGACCGCAAGCACGCGCATCGGCGGCTCGTTCAAAGTCGGAAACGTCGACGGGTTTCTCCGTCTGCTCGAACGCGCCTATGGCTTGGAGGTTCGCGTCAAAGACCAACAGATCGAAGTTTTTTCGCGCAAGTGAACTACGGCTTTGCCGCCGACGAGTGTCATACAAGAAAAGCATAAGTTTCAACAGGGAGAGAATGAATGAAAAGCTCAGCCTGGGCTGTGTTGGCGGCTACGACATGCATCGCAACGACGGCGCTCCCAACGGTGGCGTACGCGCAGGCCAGATCATTCAGCATTGGCGCCGGTTCGCTCAAAAATGCTTTGGACCTATACTCGCGCCAGGCTGGCGTTCAACTGATCTATCGCAGCAGAGACGTCGAAACGCTCAAGAGCCCGGGAATTTCCGGTTCTTTTAGTTCTGATGCGGCATTGGATGCACTGCTATCGGGGACCTCGCTTGTGCGGCGACAGGATAGTTCGGGGGCGATTGCGATCGTTCCAAGTCCATCGGCCGCAGTCGCGCCGCACGTGCAACTGGCCGCGCTTCAACTGCCATCAGCCACGGCTTCGCCACAGCAGGAACAAGCCGATGGACTAGCCCGGCTTATTCATCGGGCTCAGTCAGCAGGGTTGGCGGGAGTGGTGTAAGCGATTGCTTTGATGTAGGAAAA
>JARFNK010000084.1 GCA_029167225.1 Sphingobium arseniciresistens | reverse complement strand
TGAGAACGGCGGAGCAATATTCGACCACGGTAGCGGCGGGATAGTCCTGCTGCGGGCGGCGTAAAAGTCGTCCACCTTGAAGCCTTTCTGCCGAGTCAGGGAGGTGTGGGGATCTACAGCGTGGAACTTTATCTTCAGGTCCGTCTGGCTTGCGCGGATGGCATGAGCCAACGGGCGGCGGCGAAGCGTTTCAATGTGTCGCGCGATACGGTACGCAAGATGCTGTCGTTTTCATCGCCGCCGGGTTACCGGCGCCAGTCCGTACCGCAGCGCCCGAAGCTGGACGGGTTTGTGGCGATCATTGATGGATGGCTTGAGGGTGACCGCAGTGTCCCGCGCAAGCAACGCCATACGGCGAAGCGGGTATTCGACCGTTTGCGCACCGAGCATGGTTTCACCGGCGGCTATACGATCATCAAGGATTACATCCGGGAGCGCGAACAGCGCAGCCGGGAGATGTTCGTGCCGCTGGCGCACCCTGCGGGAGATGCGCAGGCCGATTTCGGGGAAGCGCTGGTGGAGATCGGCGGGGTGGAGCAGAAGGCCTACTTCTTCGCGCTCGATCTGCCGCACAGTGATGCCTGCTATGTGCGGGCCTATCCGGCGGCGGTGGCGGAGGCCTGGGTGGACGGACACGTGCATGCCTTCGCGTTTTTCGGCGCGGTACCGCGCTCGATCGTCTATGACAACGATCGCTGCCTTGTGGCGAAGATCCTGCCCGACGGCACGCGGCAGCGTGCCACGCTGTTCAGCGCTTTCCTGTCACATTACGTGATCCGCGACCGCTATGCTCGCCCGGGCAAGGGGAACGAGAAAGGCAATGTGGAGGGGCTGGTAGGCTATTGCCGGCGCAACTTCATGGTGCCGATCCCGAAGTTCCCGACCTGGGAGGCGTTCAACCTGTGGCTGGAGGAGCAATGCCGCAAGCGCCAGCAGGACAAGGTGCGCGGGCAGAGCGAGACGATCGGTGAGCGCTTGGAACGCGATCTCGCGGCCATGCAGCCTCTGCCCGCTACACCCTTCGAGGCCTGCGATCAGAAAGGCGGGCGGGTCTCCTCGCAATCCCTGGTGCGCTACAGGACCAACGATTATTCGGTTCCGGTGGCCTGGGGCCATCAGGAGGTCTGGATCAGGGCCTATGTCGATGAGGTGGTGATCGGCTGCCGCAGCGAAGTCATCGCCCGTCATCCTCGTTGCTATGCCCGCGAGGAGGTTGTCTTCGACCCGCTCCATTATCTCCCGCTGATCGAGCAGAAGATCAACGCATTCGACCAGGCTGCGCCTTTGCAGGGCTGGGACCTGCCCGAAGCGTTCACGACACTGCAGCGGTTGATGGAAGGGCGCATGCACAAACATGGCAAGCGCGAATATGTGCAGGTACTGCGCCTGCTGGAAACGTTCACCCTCGCCGATCTCCAGGCGGCGGTCGAACAGGCCATCGATCTTGGCGCCATCGGCTTCGATGCCGTCAAGCACCTCGTCCTGTGCCGGATCGAACGCGTACCGCCCAGGCTGGACCTGGACGTCTATCCCTTCCTGCCACGCACCACGGTCGAGAAGACCTTTGCCAGAGCCTATCTGAGCCTGCTCTCCGACCGGCAGGAGGCCGCATGAGCGATCAGGCCCCGGAGATCCTTCTCGCTCACCATCTCAAGGCGCTCAAGCTGCCTACGTGCCTGCGTGAGCATCACAAGCTCGCGCGGCAATGTGCCGCTGAAGGCGTCGATCATATCCGCTTCCTCGCCCGCCTCGTCGAGATGGAAATGATCGACAGGGAGCGTCGCATGGTCGAGCGGCGCATCAAGGCCGCGCGCTTCCCCGCCGTCAAAAGCCTCGACAGCTTCGACTTCGCCGCCATCCCCAGGCTCAACAAGATGCAGGTGCTCGAGATGGCGCGCTGCGAGTGGATCGAGCGGCGTGAGAACGCCATCGCTCTGGGGCCATCAGGCACCGGAAAGACGCACGTAGCGTTGGGGCTCGGACTGGCAGCATGCCAGAAAGGACTGTCGGTGGGCTTCACCACCGCGGCAGCGCTGGTCAGCGAAATGATGGAGGCCCGCGACGAGCGCCGTCTTCTGCGCTTCCAGAAGCAGATGGCCGGATACAAGCTGCTCATCATCGACGAACTGGGCTTTGTGCCGCTCTCCAAGACCGGCGCCGAACTGTTGTTCGAGCTGATCTCCCAGCGTTACGAACGCGGCTCCACCTTCATCACCAGCAACCTGCCCTTCGACGAATGGACCGAAACCTTCGGATCTGAGCGTCTCACAGGCGCGCTCCTCGATCGCCTGACCCATCACGTCAGCATCCTCGAGATGAACGGCGAAAGCTATCGCCTCGCGCACAGCCGGGCCCGCAAGGCCAAAACCAGACCCTGAAAATTACACCAATGCCGGGGGGAGTGGCCCTCGGGCTACGCCCTCACGCCACTCCCCCCGGCATGTAACACGATGGCCTGGTTTTACGCCGCCGAATGGCCGACTTTTGCTCCGCCGTTGACA
>JARFNK010000083.1 GCA_029167225.1 Sphingobium arseniciresistens | reverse complement strand
CAGTCGGGTAGGATTGGTGCTGCTCATGGAGTCAGCCCTGATCCCCCCGCCGAACCGCACGTGCAGCTTTCACCGCATGCGGCTCTCCACTGTGACGAACCATCACTTTGCCGTAGATCGGGCAGGCGGCCTCTGTGAGTATCCCAGTGGCATTGCTCGCACAGGACCACCGTCCTGCGGGCGCGTGCCACCTTCATTCTCACGACAAAACCGCGGTGCGAAACATCGGCCATCCCCCGGATATGGTGCACCTGACACGGAACATCGGATCGACCGCAAGCCTCGCATTGCTTGGCATTCTGACGATCAACCCAGTCCGTACGTGAGTGGGTGAACACCTGCGTCCAAGGCTGGATATCAATCCTGGACGAGGTGGCTGGATCACGTTTCAGATGAGCCAGTTTCCAGACTTTGACCGATCGGGGCTGGCCATCGACGTCGTAGCCGATGGTGAATTCCTGCCCCGTCCTCATGCGGGCCACGACCGCTCGCACATTGGTTTTGTGCTTGCTGGCCAAGGTCTTGAACAAGCTCCACCGCTGGAGAAACTCAAGCCTGTTCAGCTTGAAGCTCACATCCTTGGCGAGAGCATAGTAGTTCGCAAAACCCCGCAATTCGGCGTTGTAAGCTAGGACGATCTCAACGTCGCTGCAGCTGAGCAGCAGGCTACGATGACGCGGCTTCAACACCGACAGATCACCATAACCTTTTGCAGAAGCGAACGCGTGGACCTTCTCCCAAGGGACATGCAGCTGCATCACTTCCGACGGCGGCCTACGAAGGAAGCTGACGGAACCTTGTCGGCTCCGGACAACCCGTTGGCGTGTCGTATATGTGCGGACCTCATATCCAAGGAAGGCGGCTCCATCGCTCGCCTTGCGGATACCGCTTTTCTCCTCGGACACCGTGAGCGCCAGCGCCTCGGTCAGGAATGCCCTGACTTCGGCGAACACGCTTCGTGCATCCTCCTTGCTACCGATAACCCCAATCATGAAGTCGTCCGCGTAGCGACAGTAACGAAGTCGGCGATAACCGGGGTCCATCGCGTCTCTCGACGGGATGGACCGCTTTTGCGGCAGTAAGGTTTGGATTTTGGCCAAGGAGGCCGCAACCTTCACCTCGTCGACATTGTCTTTGGCCCGCAGCATGGTGACGCGCTTCCGTTGTTTCTGGATGCGCCCAGCCAGTCGCCCATATTCCGGGTTCGTGGCACGGACCTTCCCCCTCTCGAAAGCCGCGATCCGTTCCGCCATGAACATATCGAGTTCATGGAGGTAGATGTTGGCCAAGATTGGAGAGACGATACCGCCCTGCGGAGTGCCGCTGTAGGTCCGGGTGTGAACCCGGTCTTCCATAACACCCGCCTTAAGCATGCTGCCGATCAAGCCGATGAATTTCTCGTCATCGATCCTTTTCCGCAACAGCCGCAGGAGGATGTCGTGGTCGATGTTCTCGAAGAACCCCGCGACATCCACATCTACGAGCCATTTCACCCCCGTCCATACGGCTTTGACGTGTTCAAGCGCCGTATGACACGACCGGCCCGGCCGGAATCCATGGGAGGCGTTCGAGAACACCGGTTCATAGATCCGTTCGAGCAGTTGCCGCGCCACTTCCTGAACGAGGCGGTCGTCGCGCGTGGGAATGCCCAGCGGACGCCGTTTGCCCTTGCCTTTCGGGATAAACACCCGACGCACTGGTTTGGGATCATAGGTCCCTGCCGTCACGCTGGCGATAATCGGGTCGAGGTCTTCCGGTCCGAAGTCCGCGAAGGTCTCGCCGTCAATACCCGGCGTCATCGCACCCTTGTTGGATCCGATCTTCTGGAGCCCCTCCTCCCAAAGGAGGCGAGACCCCATCAGACGATAGAGTCCATTCACCCTTTTGCCCGACGCAACGAGCGCCGGAATGGCCTCCAACCGGCCTTTCACAGTTTCTGGCAGCATCAGCACACCCCATGATCGGTGGTTGAAGAATCACAGCTGCCGCCCTTCCCCCGGTCTTCCCCGCTTTCGGCCCGATCGCTCGAGACCTTATACAGTTGCACCGCCGCCTCCGAAGAGGTCGATGTCCCGGGCATTACCCCGGGCATTTGAGTAATATGGCGGCTCCGTACCCATGCAGGCCGGCAGAAGCCGCCTGTTTAGGGCATCCCGTAGTTACGCTGAATGGAGATGCGGCGCGGTTAGGTGTCCCGTTCGTCCACTAAACCCCTCGACGAGAGGCGCACCGGATGGGCTGAGAAACAGGCGGCCAAGACATGAGACCGCTGTCATCATCCGGACCTGGCGTGACAGTCGCTTTCGCCAGTATCGCTATATAGATTGCTGCAGACTGGGATTTAAGCAGTGTAGCCTTCACCATACGCACCTTGCCCTGACCGTCATCGCCTCCATTTGCGACTAAGACGCATCTGGCCTTTTCCGAACATGCTATTGTTCCCCGTCCCTTTCGGGATTTCAGACCTTGTGAGGCCCGAGGTTAGTCCGGCGAGCAGAGGCATTCTCAACTTACCTCATCATCACTGATACTCCATTTCAGCGCCGCAACGGCGCACT
>JARFNK010000082.1 GCA_029167225.1 Sphingobium arseniciresistens | reverse complement strand
GTTGTACAACGCGGCGTCGCAACGCCCACGGGACCGAAGTTCGAGAAGTTCTTTATCGCTGGCATCCCTGGTCAGGGTGTCGTGTTCACGTTCATGAGAAGGTCGTGCGGGCGGGTCAGGATAGACTTCGCTGCAGCAAGACGGGAGCGACGTCGGACCGGTGGCTCGAGATTCCTGCATGGATGTTCGACCACGCCGCTTGCGCCCTGACGCGCATAGGCGCGTCGCCCCAGGTTGACGTCGGCGCGCTGAGCGCACTGGCCAAGCTTTTGCGAACGGCAAAGCCGGTTTCGGCATTATCGGTTTTGAGCGCAGCATCGAGCCCTCACGACTCACATTCGGGAGGTCTCAATGGCTTACAAGTCCAAGGTGTTGCAGCTCGATCTGTTTTCCTGTCCCCGCAATTCCGCGATAACCCCGACACCAAGATGGGACACGCTGCCAGCGCAGACGCGCCAGACATTGACGTCGCTGATCGTGCGCCTGCTGCTCGACCACGTCAACGATCCCGTCATGGAACAGCGGGAGGTGCGTGATGATCTGTGAGAAGATTGGGCCACAGCATCTCGACCGCAAGGCGATCCTGTATGTGCGGCAGTCCTCGGCGCATCAGGTCCTCCACAACCGAGAGAGCAGTGCCCTGCAATACGCCATGCGTGACCGTCTCACAGCGCTGGGCTGGTCGCAAATCGAGACGGTCGATGACGATCTTGGTCGGTCCGCGGCAGGCGGCGTGACGCGCGCCGGTTTCGATCGGATGGTTGCCGAGGTCTGTCTCGGCAAGGTCGGCGCGGTCGCGGCGCGAGAAGTCTCACGCTTCGCGCGCAACAGCCGCGACTGGCAGCAGCTTATCGAGATGTGCCGGGTCGTCGATACGGTTCTGATCGACCAGGAGACCGTGTACGCCCCGCGCCAGGGCAATGACCGGCTGCTGCTCGGCCTGAAGGGCAGCCTCAACGAGTATGAGCTGGATCTCCTGCGCCAGCGTTCGCTCTCGGCCCGCTACGAGAAGGCCCGGCGCGGCGAACTGATCGTTGCCGCCCCGGTTGGCTTCGTGAAGGCTGGCGACCGGATCGAGAAGGATCCCGACCGCCGCATCCAGGAAGCCATTACCCTTGTCTTCGACAAGGTGGGCGAACTTGGCAGCGCACGGCAGGCACTGCTCTGGTTCATCGAGCATGGGCTGGATCTGCCCGCAAAGCGCAACAACGGCGATGTCGTGTGGCGTAGGCCGAGCTATGCTACCATTCACCGGATGATCGAGAACCCGATCTACGGCGGAGCCTATGCCTATGGTAAAAGCCGTGCTGCAACCGGATATGATGGCACTACCATGCGATCGAGGAGCCGTCGCAAAGCACGAGATGAGTGGCTGGCGCTCATCCCTGGCTCTCATGAAGGCTATGTCAGCTGGGAGCGCTCGGAGGATATCCGCAAGATGGTGAGCGATAATGTTCCCACTAGTCGGCATCATGGAGCCGCCAAGCATGGCGACGCTCTGCTCGCCGGGCTCATCCGTTGCCGACGGTGCGGACGCAAGCTGACGGTGAGATACACCGGCGCCGGGCATGATATCCCACGCTATTCGTGTTGGAGGGGACTGCTCGACAACGGCGAGCCGCGCTGCATCGCGTTCGGCGGATTACGGGTCGACGATGCGATCGAGCAATTGCTATTGCAAGTCCTTGAACCCGGAGCGATCGCCGCCTCGGTTGAGGCCGAAGCACAGGCCGCCGGCCGCCGGGATCAGGTTCGTGACGTGTTGATGCGCGATCTCGAGGCGGCACGCTACGCAGCCGACCGAGCTTTTCGGCAATACGATGCCGCCGATCCGCAGAACCGACTGGTGGCATCCGAACTGGAAGCGCGATGGAACCGCGCCCTCACGCGTGTGGGCGATGTGGAAGCCCGGATTGTCGCGCACGACGCCTCGGCAACGCATCCGCCATTGCCGCCGCTCAAGGATATCGATGACCTTGCTGGCGAACTCGAAGCCGTGTGGAACGCCCCACACTCCGATACGCGTGTGAAGAAGCGCATCGTGCGCACCCTCATCCAGGAGGTGATCGCCGATATTGACGACGACGTATCCGAGATCGTTTTACTGATTCACTGGGTCGGCGGCATCCACACCGATTTGCGGCTGCCCAAGCGTCGCAAGGGACAGCGCAACAGCACTTCGGCCGACATCATTGCCGCCGTGCGCGAACTGGTTCTCATCGCCAATGACGATCTGATCGCCGGCATCCTCAACCGGAACGGGCTGGTGACGGGACACGGCAACCGCTGGACTCGCGAGCGGGTCACCGCGCTGCGATCACATCACCGGATCCCCGTCTTCCGCACGGTCACCGACGGCCCCGCGCCGTGGCTTAACCTGAGCCAGGCTGCCCGCCACGTCGGCGTGGCTCCTAAAACCCTCCGGATCGCCGCCGAAGCCTGCGAGATCGAAGGCATCCACCCTCTGCCAGAAGGACCATGGATTTTCAGTCGCACTGAACTCGACGGATCAGCCGCCCATCACCTTGCAAAACGCGCGCGGCAAAATCCAAAATACCCCACGGGATCACATCCCAGTCAACGAAGCCTATTTTCTTCAACCACATAGACAGATGGGTGTTATGAAGCAGGATTGTAGTC
>JARFNK010000081.1 GCA_029167225.1 Sphingobium arseniciresistens | reverse complement strand
GCCGCCTGTTCGGGCGTCATCTCGACCGTGTTGACGCGGATCTCGGGCTTCTCCGGTGCCTCATAGGGGCTGTCGATGCCAGTGAAGTTCTTGAGCGTACCCGAGCGGGCTTTCTTGTAGAGGCCCTTGACGTCGCGCGCCTCGGCGACCTCCAGCGGGGTGTCGACGAAGATCTCGATGAACTCGCCTTCTGGCAGCATCGCGCGGACCATGTCGCGCTCCGCCCGGAAGGGGGAGATGAACGCAGTGATGACGATGAGGCCGGCGTCGGCCATCAGCTTGGCGACCTCGCCCACGCGGCGGATATTCTCGATCCGGTCGGCCTCGGTGAAGCCCAGGTCCTTGTTGAGGCCGTGCCGCACATTGTCGCCGTCCAGCAGGAAGGTGTGCCGGTTCATCCGCGCCAGCCCCTTTTCGACGAGGTTCGCGATGGTCGACTTGCCCGAGCCCGAGAGCCCGGTGAACCAGAGCACCCTGGGCGTCTGGTTCTTGAGCGAGGCATGGGCTTCGCGGCTGATGTCGGTGGCCTGCCAGTGGACGTTCTGGGCGCGGCGCAGCGAGAAGTTGAGCATGCCGGCGCCGACCGTGCGGTTGGTGATCTTGTCGATCAGGATGAACCCGCCCAGCGTGTGATTGTCGCCATAGGGCTCGAACACGATCGCCTTGTCGGTCGCCAGTTCGGCGACGCCGATGGCGTTGAGTTCCAGCGTCTTGGCCGCCAGATGCTCCATCGTGTTGACGTTGATGGTATATTTGGGCGCGTGGATCGTCGCCGACACGCTCTGCGTGCCCAGTTTCAGCCAATAGGAGCGCCCCACCAGCAGTGGCTCGTCGTCCATCCACACCAGCGTCGCCTCGAACTGGCTCGATGCCTCGGGCGGGTTGTCGGCAATGGCGATCACGTCGCCGCGCGAGCAGTCGACCTCGTCGGCAAAGCACAGCGTCACCGATTGGCCGGCCACCGCCTGATCGAGATCGCCTTCAAGCGTCACGATGCGCGTGATCGTCGACGTCTTGCCCGAGGGCAGCACCCGCACCGCGTCGCCCGGCTTCACCGTGCCGCTGGCGATCAGCCCGGAAAAACCCCGGAAGTCGAGGTTCGGGCGATTGACCCACTGCACCGGCATGCGGAAGGGCTTGTCCGCGGCGGTGGTCGCGTCGACCTCCACCGTCTCGAGATGCGCCATCAGCGTCGGCCCGCCATACCAGGGCGTGTTCTCCGAGGGGGCGGTGATATTGTCGCCCTTGAAGCCCGAGATCGGGATCGCGGTGAAGGCGCTGATGCCGATCGAGGCGGCGAAGGCGGTATAGTCGGCGACGATGGTGTCGAACACCTGCTGGTCATAGCCGACCAGGTCCATCTTGTTCACCGCCAGCACGATGTTCCGGATGCCGATGAGGTGGGCGAGATAGCTGTGCCGCCGGGTCTGGGTCAGCATCCCCTTGCGCGCGTCGATCAGGATGACGGCCAGGTCCGCGGTCGACGCGCCCGTCACCATGTTGCGGGTATATTGTTCATGCCCCGGCGTGTCGGCGACGATGAACTTGCGCTTTTCCGTCGCGAAGAAGCGATAGGCGACGTCGATGGTGATGCCCTGTTCGCGCTCGGCGGCGAGGCCGTCGACGAGGAGGGCGAAGTCGATCTCCTGCCCCTGCGTGCCCACGCGCTTGCTGTCGGCCTGCAGGGCTTCGAGCTGGTCCTCGAAGATCATCTTGCTGTCGTAGAGCAGCCGCCCGATCAGCGTCGACTTGCCATCGTCCACCGACCCGCAGGTGATGAAGCGCAGCATCGTCTTGTGCTGGTGCACGTCCAGATAGGCGTCGATATCCTCCGCGATGAGCGCGTCGGTCTTGTAGATGGGGTCCGGGGTGAGGGTGTCGGTCATGTCGCTTGCCTCGTCATCCCAGCGCAGGCTGGGATCTCGTTGTTCTGGGTCGAAGGCGGGGCCTGCTGGAGCTTCCGTCTGGAGGCCTGAGACCTCAGCCTTCGCTGGGGCTGAGCCGGGCAAGGCCCGGCTCAGAAATACCCCTCCTGCTTCTTCTTCTCCATGCCCGCGCCACCGGCATCCTTGTCGATCGCGCGGCCCTGCCGCTCCGACGTGGTGGTCAGCAGGGTCTCCTGGATCACCTCGGGCAGCGTCTTCGCCCGGCTCTCCACCGCGCCGGTCAGCGGATAGCAGCCCAGCGTCCGGAAGCGGATCGAGCGCATCACTGGCTCCTCGCCGGGCCTTAAGGGAAAGCGATCATCGTCGACCATCAGCAGCATGCCGTCGCGCTCCACCGTCGGGCGCTCGTCGGCGAAATAGAGCGGCACGATCGGCACGTCGTTCAGGTGAATATATTGCCAGATGTCCAGCTCCGTCCAGTTGGAGATCGGGAACACCCGGATGCTCTCCCCCTTCGCCTTGCGGGCATTGTAGAGGTTCCACAGCTCGGGCCGCTGGTTCTTGGGATCCCAGCCGTGGCTGGCGGTGCGGAAGGAGAAGATCCGCTCCTTCGCCCGGCTCTTCTCCTCGTCCCGCCGCGCGCCGCCAAAGGCCGCGTCGAAGCCGAACTTGTCGAGCGCCTGCTTCAGCCCTTCCGTCTTCCACATGTCGGTGTGCAGCGCGCCATGGTCGAACGGGTTGATCCCCCGCTCGGCCGCTTCCGGGTTCTGGTAGACCAGCAGCTCCATGCCGCTCTCCCGCGCCATCCGGTCGCGCAGCGCATACATCTCGCGAAACTTCCACGTCGTGTCGACATGCAGCAGCGGAAAGGGCGGCGGCGA
>JARFNK010000080.1 GCA_029167225.1 Sphingobium arseniciresistens | reverse complement strand
CGGAAAATGTGTTGGATATTTGGGATGACGATGATGCTGTGTGTTGTTCTGACGAGAGTTCGGACGAAGTCGCGTTTCCATTGCATGCCGACGGCGGGGGGATCTTCGCTGTCGCCTTGGTGGAGGGTGGCGACCTCGTGGACCTTGTCGGTGCGGATGCCGAGCTGGATGGCCTCGCCGTCCAGCGCCATCTCGATGACGACGATGCGGCTGTCGGGCGTGGGTTCGCTTGCCGGCATGCCGAAGGCGAGGCGCAGGTCGGCGATGGGGATGATCTTGCCGCGGAAGTTCACCACCGATCCGACCAGCGGCATCGCGCCGGGCACCGGGGTCTCGGGTAGCAGGTCGAGGATCTCGCGCACCAGCACGGCCTCGAGCGCGAACACCTCCTGGCCAAGATCGAAGCTGAGCACCTCGATCCGGGCATTCTCGTCCCAGGGGATGGTGCCGGCGTAACTGGCAGGAGCGGCCTGGCCAGCAGGGCTGACGGGCGTGGTGGTCATGGCTTATCCCGCGGCGCGCAGCCGCTCCTCCTGGTTCTGGCCGGTGGCGACGAGCTGGGCGACGTCGAGGATCAGCGCGACCCCGCCATCGCCCAGGATGGTGGCCCCGGCAAAGGTCGCGACATCGCGGTGCAGCGCCGACATCGACTTGATGACCGTCTGGTGGTTGCCGATGATCTGGTCGACCACCAGGCCGACCCGCTCGGCGCCGGTCGCGATGACGACGATCTTCTGATAGGTGTCGGGCCTGGTGCCGGTCGCGAACATCTCGCGCAGGCGCAGATAGGGCACCAGCCGGTCGCGCAGGGTGATGAAGCTGCGCCCGCGCGAGCGCAGGTCTTCCTCCAGCGAAAGCTCCAGGCACTCCTCGACCGCGGCGAGCGGGATGACATAGCGGGCGGTGCCCACCCGCACGAGCAGCCCGTCGATGATCGCCAGCGTCAGCGGGATGCGCAGCACCACGGTCGAGCCCTCGCCCGGCACGCTGGCGACATCGATCGCGCCGCGCAGGCTCTCGATCGTGCGCTTGACCACGTCCATGCCCACGCCCCGCCCCGACAGGTTCGTCACCTGCGCGGCGGTGGAGAAGCCGGGATGGAAGATCATCTGCAGCAGTTCCTGCTCGGGCAGCACCTGGCCCGGCTGGATCAGCCCCTGCGCCTCGGCCTTGGCGCGTACCCGCTCGCGGTCGATGCCGCGGCCATCGTCGCGGATGGTGATCACCACCTCGCCACCAGCCTGGTGCGCCGAGAGGCGGACGGTGCCGGCCTGCGGCTTGCCCGCCGCGATGCGGTCCTCGGGCGGCTCGAGCCCATGGTCGCAGGCATTGCGGATCAGGTGGACCATCGGGTCGGCCAGCCGCTCGATCACGGTCTTGTCGATCTCGGTCGCCTCGCCCTCGGTCACCAGCTCGATCGCCTTGCCGGTCTCGCGCGAGAGGTCGTGGACGAGGCGGCGGAAGCGGCCGAACAGGCTTGCCACCGGCACCATGCGCAGCACCATCATGGTGTCGCGCAGTTCGCCCGCCAGCCGCTCGATCTCTTCCGACACCGAGCGCAGCACCATGTCGTTGCCGCCGCCATGGGCGATCTGCGACAGCCGGCTCTGGGCGATCACCAGTTCGCCCACCCGGTCCATCAGCGCATCGAGCCGCTCGGCCGGCACGCGCACGCTCTCGCCCGCAGCGGCGGCGGACCTGGCCGGGGCCGGGGCGGGAGCGGAAGCGGCGACGCCGCGGCCCGGCGCCGGCGCGGCGCCGGCCTCGGCCACGGGCGGCGTGACCAGCGTGAGCGCGGGGGACTGGACCGGGGCTTCCGCTTCGGGGGACGCGCCAGCATGAGCCGGTGCATCCAGCGGTTCGACGCTCAGCTCCATGTCGTCCATGACGAAGATGAACACGTCTTCGATGGCGCTCATCGGCACGTCGCCGCGCAGCTCCACGTCCCAGCCGATATGGCAGTGGGTGGGGATCAGCTCGGGTAGCGGCGGAATGGCGTCGCTGCGCGCGATAATATGGCAGTCGCCAAGCTCGCGCAGCTCGTCGAGCAGCATCAGCGGGTTGCTGCCATTGGCCATGGATTCAGGCGGCAGGCGGAAGGACAGCCGCCAACCCGCGACGGTGCCGGCAGCCTTGCTCTGTGGGACCGTTGCAGGAGATACGGCAGCCGAGGCCCCGGCGCTCTCTTGCCCCTGCGCACCGCCGGCCGCATCGATCGCGGCCTGCAGGCGCGCGAGGATCGCCGCGCCGGCCGCCTCCAGGCCCGCGCCGTCGCCGTCGATCAGCGCGCGCATATGGTCGCGGGCGGACAGGATCACCGCGACCAGTTCCTGCGTCGCGGGGGCCAGCCCCTTGCGCACGCGGTCGAAGGCGGTCTCGCAATGATGGGTGAAGGTCGCCAGCGCATCGAAGCCGAACATCGCGCCCGAGCCCTTGAGCGTGTGCAGCCCGCGGAACACCTCGTCCACCAGGTCGCGGTCCTCCAGCGCATGGCCAAGGTCGAGCAGCCCCTGCTCGATCTGGTCGAGCAGGTCGCCGGCCTCGACCCGGAAGGCGGCGATCGGGTCCAGCCCGCCGGGACCAAGAGCGCTCACCGGCCCAGCACCTTGCGGGCGATGCGGATCAGCTGGTCGGGCACGAACGGCTTGACCAGCCATCCGGTGGCGCCCGCCGTCTTGGCCTGCTGCTTCATCGCATCGTCGGACTCGGTGGTGAGGAAGATGATCGGGATGCCGCAATGGGCGGGCGACTTGCGGATCTCGCGGATCATCGTCAGCCCGTCCATCACCGGCATGTTGAGGTCGGTGACGATCAGGTCGAAGGGCGCCGAAAGCGCCTTGTCCAGCCCTTCCTTGCCATCGCCCGCCTCGGTCACGGCATAGCCCGCGCCAGACAGCACGATGCGGATCGCCATCCGCAGGCTGGGGGAATCATCGACGGTAAGGATAGAGGCGGTCATTGCGGCAGGGCTCCGTGAAACCAGAAATCAATGTCGGCAGGGTCGGCGGCAAAGCCCGCCCGCGCCAGCAGCGCGGCCACGGCCCCCTGCGCCGGCGCCGCAAGCCGCAGCGCGCCGCTCCCGCCAGCATCGCCAACGCCAGCACCGGCCACATGCGCCCGCGCCGCCTGCACCAGCTGCACAAAACTCAGGTCCGCTTCCTCCAGCCCCGAAAGGTCCAGAACCACGTCCCGACCCGCCGCGCACACTCCGCAAAGCTCAGACCAAAATCCAGAAACCGTGCGCACCGTCACCGCCCCAGGAACCAATACCCCCACGCTCATGCCATGCCCGCTATTCTCTCAA
>JARFNK010000008.1 GCA_029167225.1 Sphingobium arseniciresistens | reverse complement strand
TCCAGAAGCTGGCTTCCTATGAATCACCACATCTCTCGCTTGGGAATCCCAAAAATCAGCAATCTGCCAAAGTAGTGCTAGGCCCAGCAACCAGTAGGGCAGCAGTTCCAGTCCTGCGGGGGACTCTGCGGTTTGGAAGGGATGGGAATAATGGTCATGCCCGGCCTGACCTGGCGTATGACGCCAATGGACGAATTTTGCGCCCTGCTTGAAACTGGCGCCACAGCGGCGGATCATTTCCGCCTCGTCTATGCCGATCGTGGCCAGCGTTCGGCGGATCGTGGGGAACGTCCCTTCCCCTACCCCCAGAATCCCGATCTCCGGCGATTCCACCAGTCGAATGGTGACACCGCCAGGAAGATCGGCACCAAGCCGTCGGGCGAGATATCCTGCAGTCAGCCAACCGGCGGTTCCGCCGCCCACGATAAGGATAGTCTTGGCCATCACGCGCTGCTCCGTAAATGCGATTGCCGGAATTGCTCCCGACAATCGCATTCTCATCATCAAAAGGCCAAATTGATCCCCGTGCTGATGCGCCGGTCGGTCTGGAACCAGCTCCGTCCCTTCAGCTTGCCGCCGGGGTAGCCGCCCATCAGGGTATGCTGGGTGGAATTGGTCAAGTTCGTTCCCTGGATCCCGAACGAGAAATTCTCGGTCACCTTGAAACGGACCCCGGCCTCCAGCTGGCCATAATTATCCCCATAGATCGGCAAGGCGATCTGCGTTGCGGTGCTTACGCCCGGCGCCGAATTATAGTTGTAGGTGGGGTTGGTGCCGTTGCTGTTGGTCGATTGCAGATATTTCGACCGCCAAGAGTAAGCGACGCGGGCGGAAATCGCCTGTCGCTCATAAAGGAGCGTGGCATTGAAGTTATGCTTCGACAAACCCACTAGCGGCGCGTCGTTACGGACCACGCCATTGATGTCGCGATAGAGGTCGCCCGGGTTCTTGCTCTTGATATAGGTGTAGTTGCCTTCAAAGCCGAACCCGCTGAGCCACCCCGGCAACATGTCGAGGAAGATGCGCCCGCCCACTTCGAAACCGCGTACCGTGGCCGCCTTGGTCGAGTTCACATAGTCGGACGCCGCAGCGCTTACCGTCTCGCTGCGTCCATTGGTGAACACGACTGTCACCTGCCGCTCGGTCAGGGAGAAGATCGGCAAGTTCGTCAGGCGCTTGTAGAATGGCGCCAGATGGAAGGATGTGCCGGACCGTGGATAATATTCGAACGACAGGTCGAAATTGTTCGACATTGTCGGTTTCAGCAACGGATTGCCGGTTTCCGCCGTAAAGTTTGTCAGAAGGCCCGGCAGGTTGTTTTCCGGCGTACTGGCCGGATTGGCAGTTGTCGCCGCCCCCACGGAACCGGACGCGCGCAGGGCCTGGAATGTGGGCAGGTCAAGCGTGATGTTGTAGCCAAAGCGCAGCTTGGTGTCCGACGTGGGCGTATAATCGATATTGATAGACGGCAACACCCGGGTGAAAGACGCCTTGCCGCCACGTGGTATCGCCTGCTGCCCCAGGGCGAGCCGCTCGCCATTGCGGATGAATTCCGCTGCATTCTGCTGGATGAACCCGCTGCCTTCGTTGCGGATCCGCACGACGCGGGCACCCACATTGCCGGAAATGTTACGAGCACGGTCCTCGCCGAAGCGCACGAGCGCATAGCCGGCAATCGTCTTCGTCACGTTATCGACCCGGTCGATCGGCAAAATGAAGCCGGGCACACGGATGCCGCCGCCGCCGCCATAGCCGGTCTGCGACAGGGGCCCGGATGCGGAGCAATCAAATTCCCGGCCCGTACAGAAGCCGGCAGGCGGAGCTGCCGTCAGTTGGAGTCGGTCGAACCGGCGCACCAGTTCGTCGGTCGGGAACATCAGGTTGGCCGGGAGCGTCGCCGAACCATGGAAGAAGTTCTTGAAGGCGTGGAGTTCCACGTCGCCGGGCGCCGCATTGGCATAGGTCAACTGCGGATCGCCATTCCAGCCGCGCCCAAGCGCCGCCCAGTTATAGCCGTTGTTGAAATCGCGTTCGCTTCGTTCGGCGTAACGACCGCCAACCTTGACCGAACGGAAGAAGCTGTCGTCGAACTTATATTCCAGGTCCAGATTGCCGGAATCCAGGCGGCCCTTATTGTCTTCATCGTGCGGCATCGACGCCGTCCAGAAGTAGTTCGTCGGGTCGGCCAGCGCAGCCTGCGAACCGGCGGGAAGGGTTACGACCGGCAGGCCCCCGCTGAGATCGAAGCCGAAACCGGACGGGAACGCCACATCGCGGAACACGTCGAGGCGGGTGTAGACCTGCGAAGAGTCGACCCGCTGCACCGCGCCCTTGATGGACAAGGGGCCGTCGTCGGGCGACCAGTTGAAGCTCAAGGAATAATCGCGCGTCCTGGTGTTGCTGGCATAGGCGCCCTTGTTCCCGCCACTCGTAATCGGGCCGCTGGGCTGGAACGTAGCCGGATCGCGATTGAACAGGCCTGGCGTGGAAACCAGCATGTTGTTTTCATCGAACTGGCTGGCGGCGGGATCGACGCTGAGCGTCTGCGACGACACGAAGGCGCCCCAGTCACCCGACCGGTTGCGGTAGCGCGACTGGAAGAAGGTGCCCGTGAATGTCAGCGAGGTCGATGGCGCCCACTGGACCGCGCCATAAATGCCGGTGCGCTTGCGCTGGAATTGTTCTTCGCCATAGGTGAAGCCACCGGGGATGTAATAGTCCCCATTATTGATACGCGTGCGGAAATAAGGCTCCACGCGGAAAAACTGCGAGTTGGAACTGAGCCGGCTATAGGCGAAGTCGCCCAGGAAACCGATTTCGCCGATCGGCGTCGACCAACGCTTCGTAACCAGGATCGACCCGGACGGATCAAGCTTGCGGGCGAGGTCGCCCATGCTTGCCTCACCCGTGGCGGCGACATGGAACTTGCCGTCGAAGTCGAACGGAACCTTGGTCCGCAGATCGATCTGCCCGCCGGTGCCGCCCTCTATCAGGTCAGCGGTCGATGCCTTGTAAACGTCAACGGCGGACATGAGTTCGGGCGTGACATCCGCGAACTGGATCGAACGACCGTTGTTCGCGCTGAAAATCTCGCGGCCGTTGAGGCGTGAGGCCACGCCTGTCAGACCGCGGATCTGGATACCCGAGCCCTCGACAGAATAATGGTCAGGATCGTTAAGCGCGGCAAAACGGACGATGGTGACACCGGAAACGCGCTGCAACACTTCGGTGATGGAATTGTCGGGCAATTTGCCCGCGTCATCGGCCACGATGGAATCGACGATCGTCTCGCTGCGGCGCTTGCGCTCTTCCGCCTGCTGCAGGGCCGCACGACGGCCTGTAATGATGATGTCCTGATCCGACACGGGAGCAGAGGTTTCCGGCCCCTGATTCGCTGCCTGCTCGCCGGCCCACGCGGGCACGGCTCCGCCCACGGCTGCTATAGCCAAGGTCGATACACTCAGATTTTTAACGAAAAAACGCAGATTCTGCGCACGAGCCTGCTTACTCATACCCCCTCCTTCTTGCCCACATTCTTGAGACTGTGTCTGGCGTTAGCGCTACCATAACTACTAAAGACAATGCTGCCAAGCCACATTTATTGCGGTGACGGGACGGTGTGTTCTTTACGCCACGTGTCAGCGATCTGCAGCGCGAAGGCTGGCCCTTCGGCAAGGGATTTTGTGCCCCGAAGGTTAACCGAATGCGGCAAGAAGCAGAAGCAAGGGGCGAGACATCTCCCCCTGCATCCCTTGTCCCGTGCCACAGCAATATACGCCGATGGTATCGTTATCTAACGCAGAGATTCCCCACATTTTGCAGCGGCAAGCCCATGCAAATGCGATTAGCGGCCTCAAGCGAAGGAGCGCGATCTTTGCAGCGGGTGTCGATGCACGGCAACGTGGCGGCGCATCAGCTTCATATACCTACAAGCGCTTCCCGCAGGCATGGTCCGGCATCGACAGGCGCGGGTCGCTCAGGAAAGACGGGTCAGTCAACGCTTCTAGAAACGCCAGCAGCGACGGCATCGCACTGGCGGGCGGCGGAGCAGGATGACGCGCGATCGCTTCCGCCATCGTCCGTGCCGATCCGTCATGCAGCCACGGCCCCGTCACCGCCACATTGCGCAGCGACGGCGTGCGGAACCGCCCGGCGTCCGCCGGGTCGCCGCTCTTCTCGGCGAGGCCCCTGTCCAGCTCGCGCCCGACGCCCGGTTCATTGCCGCCGCCAAGCCGGTGATATTCGCCATCGGTAAAGTCCGGCCCGCCATGGCAGGCGGCGCAGCCCGACGAAAGGAACTGAGCAGCGCCGGCGCGCACCGCGGGAAGCAGCGTGCCCCGCCGATGCTTCCGCTGCGCCTCGTCCCACGCACTCTTGCGCGAGATCATCGTCCGCTGAAAGGCGGCGAGCGCTGCGGCGACAGTCCCCGTATCGACCTGCCCCCCGGCCTGGGGAAAGGCACGCGCGAACATCCGCACGTAGCAGGCGTCCGCCCGCAGGCGCCGTGACAGCTCCGCCTCCTTGCCCTTCATGCCCATTTCCACCGGCTGCTCGCCCAGCAGCGGCACGAGTACCTGCGTCTCCAGATCGGGGAGAGAAGGATCGGCCCAGGTCAGCCGCCGCTGCCAGCCGACATTAGCGAGCCCCGGCACATTGCGTCGCCCCGGATCGCCATGGACACCGGGTCGGGTCGCATTGCCATCCGCAAATCCGCGCTTCTGCTCATGGCACCCTGCGCAGGCGAGCGTGCCGTTCACCGACAGGTCAGCGTCGTAGAACAGCCGACGGCCGAGTGCGACCTTGGCGGCGCTCATGGGATTGCCGGCCGGCACTGGCGGCGGCGCGGCGCCTTCGGGCAGTTGCCAGCGCCATTGCGCCGAAGCGGCGGCCGTCAGCATCAGCGCGGCAAGCAGCAGCGTCGCGATCCGTCTGCAGGCCCTTCCGCCAATGCCATTGCCCCCGCCAGAAATCACGGCAGGCGCGTCACCAGCACGGGCAGGCTGTCGGCGCCATTGGCCGCGATCTGCAGCACATAGTCGCCCGGCGCCAGCGTATAGTCGACCATCTTGCGGATACCCGAGCAATCAGGGCCGTGGCCATGCGCGATCGAGGTCGCCGCGACCTTGCCGCTGACGACATCGACCCATGCCCCCGCGCCGAGTGCTACGCGCCAGGTGCCGCCCTGCTCCACCCTGAACATCGCCAGCCCGCCAAAGCTGACCGATCCACCCGGCTTGGCCGGACGCAAGGGATAGGTGACGGAAGGGGTCTGGTGCAGCGCCATCGTCACCGCCTGCCCCGGCTTCAGCACCACCGCCTTCGCGCCCGCCTTGTCCTTCGCGCTCATGATCGGAACCGGGCGTGCCCAGGATGCCAGAGCCTCCGGCAACGCGGCCGGCGCGGTGCAGGCCGGTGCGTCCCCGGCCATCGCCGGCATGTCCTGCGCCCATGCAAGGCCCGGCGAAACGGTCAGCAGCGCGCAAAGGCCGAGGGACATGCGCAGACGAGGCAATGGCAGATGCCTCAAAGACAGGCGACGTAATGGCAGGCGGATCATGGGCTTCCCTCTTGAACGGATATCTATATATGGCCGGATATAGCGAGTCGAACGACCGTTGATAGGGGGAATTTCACTGATGCGTTTGCCGATCCTTGCCGTGCTTGCGGCGACCACCGCCATCGCCACCACGGCCCATGCCCAGACCGACGCCGCATCCAGCGCTCCGCCGGTCGCGGCCGACGATCGCTTCTGGCTCGGCCAGATCATCGTCACCGCACCCCGTGCCAAGGGGATGGAGATCGACAGCAACACCCTGTCGTCGGAGGCGATCTACACATTCGGCCGCAACGCGCTGGACGACGCGGTCAACCTGATGCCCGGCGTTTCGGCCGGCAACAGCGGCGGCACGCGCAACGAACGACTGGTTTTCGTGCGGGGTTTCGACCGGTTCCAGGTGCCGCTCTCGATCGACGGCATCCGTGTCTACCTGCCCGCCGACAACCGGCTCGACTATGGCCGCTTCCTCACGACCGACATCGCCGAGGTGCAGGTGGCAAAGGGCTATGCCTCCGTGCTCGACGGGCCTGGCGGCATGGGCGGGGCGATCAACCTCGTCACCCGCAAGCCTTCCAAGGCGCTCGACATCGACGTGCGCGGCACGGTGAATTTCGACAATGACGCCGATTATGCCGGCTACACCACATCGGCCATGGTCGGCACCAAGCACGACCAATGGTATGCGCAGGCAAGCTATGCCCGCAGCTTCACCGATCACTGGGACCTGCCCAATGACTTCACCGCCCGCGTCCCCGCGCTGGAGGATGGCGGCGCCCGTGACTTCTCCCGGACCGAAGACTGGCGCCTGAACGCCAAGGTCGGCTTCACGCCCAACGCGACCGACGAATATGCGATCAGCTACACGCGGCAGGAAGGCTCCAAGGGCGCACCGCTCCACATCAGCGATACGGTGACGACGCCGCGCTTCTGGGACTGGCCCTATTGGAACATCGACAGCGTCTATTTCCTCTCGACGACTGCGCTTGGCGAGCGGGCGACATTGAAGACCCGCGCCTATTACAATGTGTTCGACTCCATGCTGCGTTCCTTCAACGACCGCACCCAATCCAGCCAGAGCCGCCCCTATGCGTTCGACAGCCCCTATGAGGACAAGGCCTGGGGCGGATCCACTCAGCTGGATTTCCGCGCCACCGATGCCGACACGCTGCGCCTCGCCTTCCATTACCGGCATGACAAGCATGTCGAGTTCCAGACCAGCTTCTCGAGCGCTGGCGTAGCGACCACCGAGCCGAAGCAGGAGCAGACCGAAAACACATGGTCGCTCGCGCTGGAGAATGAGCTGAAGCTCTCCCCCAGCCTGTCCTTCACGGCCGGCGGCAGCTTCGACTGGCGCGACCTCAAGCTGGCGGAGGAATATGGATCGCCGCTCGGCACATCGGGCACGCCCTCGATCATCTACAATTATCCGCGCCGCGACAGCGACGCATGGAATGCGCAGGGGCGGCTCGACTGGCAGGCGAGCGACGAGATCGAGCTTCATGCCAGCCTCTCGTCCCGCGCCCGCTTCCCCACGATTTTCGAGCGGTTCAGCCAGCGCTTCGGCACCGCCATCCCCAATCCCGACCTGAAGCCGGAACGCGCGACCAATGCGGAAATCGGCGGCGCGTGGCGCAAGGGGCCGGTAAGGGTCGAGGGCGCGCTGTTCTACAGCTGGGTGCGCGACGCGATCTTCACGATTCCAACCCCGGCCTATCCCTGCACCGCCTCCACCACGCCGCCCTTCGTGCCCACCGCCGGCTGCACGCTGCGCAACCTCAACCAGAGCCGCAATGTCGGCAAGGGCGAATATTATGGGTTGGAGCTGTCGATCGCGGCCACCGTCCTGCCGGGCCTCGACATCGGGATGAACTATACCGGGATCAAGCGGGATCTTGGCGACCCGTCCAACCCGGCTTTCCGCCCCACCGGCGTTCCCACGCACAAGGGCTTTGCCTATGTCGACTGGGCGCCGGTCGAAGCGCTGCACATCGTGCCCAGCGTCGATGTCGCGTCGGACCGCTGGACCCTGTTCACCGCCACGCCGGCCACCCAGCCCACCCGCTATTATCGCACCGGTGCCTATGTGAATGCTGCGATCCGGGTCGACTATGCGATCACGCCAGCGCTTGAGATCGGCGTCGGCGGACGCAATCTGCTGGACGACTATTACATGTTGACGGACGGCTTCCCGGAACCGGGCCGGACCTTGTTCGCCAGCGTCCGCTTGCGCTACTGAACCGGCTCAGAACCGGAAACTGAGCCAGGCCGCAAGGAATGCGGAATTGCTATAGCCCGCGCGCTTGAGGACCGCCCGCGCGCGAAGATATTCCGCTCGCCCCGTCAAGGTCAGCCGGGGCGAGATGGCATAGATGATCTGGGCGCGGGCAAGCTGGGCAACGGCTTTCCCCGCGACCTTCTCCGTCCCGACATAGGGGGTATAGTTGGCGCGATAGACCGCATCACGCTCATCGTCGCGCCAACTGAACTGATATTCCAGGCTGGCGCGGACACCCTCCACAGGCTGGAAGGAGATATTGGGGGCGACCGCAACAAGATTGGTGGCTGTCAGGAACAGGCCGTAGCTGAAATAGACGTTGTTGCCATAGGGCGCATAGGCATTGCGCAACGTGCCCTTGTCATATCCGCCGCCGCCGCTGCCATAGTCGGCGTGGAGGCCGATCCGGGGGGCAGTCTTACCCTCACCCAGCCTGTAGGTCTGCGCCGCGAAAGCCTGCCACGCGCGGATCGGCCGCTCATTGAAATGGCCATATTGGTGGACAAGCGTCCAGTCGAGCGCGACCGGCCCGACATCCCCCCACAGCCGCGCACCGGCATAATAGCGCACCGCCGGCGAGACGACGCCGCCCCATGTACCCACGCGATTGCGACGGCGCCAGAAAAAGGGATCGAAATAGAGGCTGGAGCCGCCCAACAGGCGCGGCGGCAACACGAACCCGGCCGATATGCCGCTGAACCTGCGGTTCTTGTCCGGCACGTCGTCGCCCAGCCCGCCATTGCCGAGATCGGTGGTCTCGAAATCGAACAGCGTCGCGCGCATTGTCGGGGTGCGCGCCCAGACGCGTGTGCCGTTCAGCACGAAGCGGATCGTATTGTTGTCGCGCTGGGAAATCAGCAGGTTCGGTCCGTCGGTAAATTCCTGCCGGCCATGGCGGATGCCGAGTTCGACCCCGCCGACCTGCCCCTTCGCCTCGGCAAAATATTGCTGGTAGATGAAGCTGTTGCGCAGCGATCCCGATGGCGTGCCCAGGTTGCTGCCCGAGAGCCGGCCATGCGCGATCTCCCCGAACAGGCGCAGATGCTCGCCGATATGCAGGTCCGCCCCGCCCACGAGGCGCAGGATATCCTGCCGCTGCGCACCGCTTTCCACCAGTTGCGGATTGCTCGTCAGGTTCATGCGCAGCCGCGCTTCGCCGCTGAGCGTCAGATAGATGTCGCCATCATCGTCAAGCGGCAGATATTTGAGCCGGTCGAGCACGTCGTCGCGCTTCGCCGGGTCGCGATAGACGCGCCAGTCCTCCGCCCAGCGCGAAAGATTATAGCCCTTGACCGTAGCGCCATCACCTTGAGCGGCGGCGGGATAGGTCGCCGGAGCCGCCTCGGCGGGTCCAGTGGATTGGGCGTTGGATTGGGTGGTCGATTGAAGGGTCAATTGGGCAAGGGCCGGCGTGGCGCAGGCGAGCGAAAGCACGCCGCACAGCACACCGCCATGGAAGCGGGTCAGGTGCATGGATTTGGGACCGATCTGTGATCAGGGGGCGCCTATCTGCCGGCGCGCACCCCCGAAGAGAATATTTTCAGGCTGCTGCGATCAAACGGCAGCTGGCGGTGTTGGCGATCAGGCAGCGGCGGTTCAGGCCGCAGCGTTGAGCGCCGGCGCAGCGGTTTCGCCGGCGTCAGGCGCGGGCAGACGGCCGTCGAGCGCAGCGTTCAGCTGGCCCCGGTCGAGCGCGCCTTCCCAGCGGGCAACGACGATGGTCGCCACCGCATTGCCGATGAAATTGGTCAGGCTGCGGCATTCGCTCATGAAGCGGTCGACGCCCAGGATCAGCGCCATGCCGGCAAGCGGCACGGTGGGCACGATGGAGAGCGTGGCGGCCAGGGTGATAAAGCCCGCGCCAGTGACGCCGGCGGCGCCCTTCGAGGAAAGCATGGCGACGCCGAGCAGCAGCAATTCCTGCCCCAGCGTCAGTTCGACACCCGTCGCCTGCGCGATGAACAGCGCTGCCAGCGTCATGTAGATGTTGGTGCCATCGAGGTTGAAGCTGTAGCCCGTGGGCACGACCAGCCCGACAACCGACTTGTCGCACCCTGCCCGCTCCATCTTGTCGATGAGGTTGGGCAGCGCCGCCTCTGAGGATGACGTGCCCAGCACCAGCAGCAGTTCGGCCTTCAGATAGCGGAGCAGCTTGAAGATTGAAAAGCCGGTCAGGCGCGCCACCGTGCCGAGCACGACGACCACGAACAGGACCGAGGTGAGATAAAATGTCGCGACCAGCGCGCCCAGATTGGCAAGGCTGCCGACGCCATATTTGCCGATGGTGAACGCGATCGCGCCGAAAGCGCCGATGGGCGCGGCGCGCATCAGGATCGACACCAGCTTGAAGACGATCAGGCTCAGCCGCTCGAGGAAGCGCACGACGGGCGCGGCGGGCTCGCCCACCAGGCTGATGGCGATGCCAAAGAGGATCGCGATCAGCAGAATCTGCAGGATATTGCCGTCCGTAAAGGCGCTCACCAGCGTCGTCGGGATGACGTTCAGCAGGAATGCGGTCAAGGTCGCCTCATGCGCCTTCGCCGCATAATCCGCGACCGCGCCGCCATCCAGCGTGGCAGGGTCGATGTTCATGCCCGCGCCCGGCTGGACGACATTGGCGACGATGAGGCCGACGACCAGCGCCAGGGTGGAGAAGGTCAGGAAATAGGCGAAGGCCTTGGCCGCGACCCGGCCGACAGACCCCAGTTCCTTCATCCCCGCAATGCCGGTGACGATGGTGAGGAAGATGACCGGCGCGATGATCATCTTCACCAGCTTGATGAATGCGTCACCCAGCGGCTTGAGCGCTTCGCCATAGACTGGCCAGAAATGGCCGACCACTACGCCGAGCGCGATCGCGATCAGAACCTGCACGTAGAGCTGCGAGGCGAAGCCCTTGCGCGGGGCGGGCTGCGTCGCTGCCGGGAAATTCTGATTGATCATGGTGGTCGTTCCATCTCCATAGCCGCCGCTGGCTCACTCTTTGCGGCACCATGGATCCTGAAGGATGAAGGACCGGCTGCCAATAGCGACGCATAAATCCATGCAAACATATGATATCTTTGAATTATGTTAGATATGACACCGATCAGGCCATGTCCGCTGGTGCGGTTTTCCACATCGCATAAGCGACCATTGTGTGATAATCCACACAAGCATGCCCCCGTTCGACTCCCTTCCAACCCGCTTCCACCGCGCTGCGCCGCTGCTGCTGGTGATCGCCGCGATCATCGGGGCGACGGCTTTGTTCGCGGACCGCTACCAGGTCGCGCTGCGTGGCCAGCTGATCGCCGCTGAGCGCAATGAGACGACGCAGCAGACGCGCGCGGTGCTGCGCCTGCTTGAATCGGAGCTGCAGAAATTCCGCCTGCTTCCCGTGGTGCTGAGCGAATATCCCGATCTGCGCGAAGCCTTGCGGTCGGGCCGCGTGGACGATGCCCTCAACGACAAGCTGGAGCTATTGAAGCAGAAGACCGGCGCCGGCGTGATCTTCGCGCTGGACCGCCACGGCATGGCGATCGCCTCGTCCAATGCGCGTGAGGGCGACAGCTTCGTCGGCCAGGACTATAATTTCCGCCCCTATTACCGCCTTGGCTGGAGCAAGGGCGGCGGCGAATATTTCGCCCTCGGCACGGTCAGCCATCGCCCCGGCCTCTATCTGTCGCGCCGGGTGGAGAGCGCGGACGGGCCGATCGGCGTGATCGTGGTCAAGGTGGAGTTCGACGCGATCGAGCGCGCATGGAATGACCGGCGGGCGCTCAGCTTCGTCGCCGACGCCAATGGCGTGCTGCTGCTCAGCAGCGACCGCGCCCTGCGGTTTCGCGCGCTCCGGCCGATCGATCCGGCACGCAAGGCGCAGATCAAGCAGGCGCTGCAATTTGGCGGCGCGCCGCTCAATCCGCTGGGCATCGTCATCGGCGCGAATGGCCTGACGACCATGACCGACGGATCGCAGGCGATGGCCGCCAGCCTGCCCGTCCCCGTCGCTGGCTGGCGCCTGTTTCATGTCGAGCCGCTGGATGCCGGGCTCAAGGCAGCAAGGCAGCGGGCCGAGGTCGCGGCCATCTTGTTCGCCATATTATTGTCGTTGCTGGTCGTCGGCGCTGGCTGGGCCTTGGTACGCCGCCGCCGCGCCAACGATGCCCGCGCACGACTGGAGCGCGAAGTGGCGTTGCGCACGGACGATCTCGCGCGGGAAATGGATGCCCGCGCCGCCGCCGACCAGCGCTATCGCAAGGCCCGCGAGGAACTGGCGCATGCCAACCGGCTGGGCACGCTGGGCACGATCTCCGCCGGGGTCGCGCATGAAATCAACCAGCCGGTCGCCACCATCCGCACCTTCGCGGAAAATGCCGCCGCCTTCCTCGATCGCCAGCAACCGCAGCAGGTCGCCGACAACCTGCGGGAGATCGTGGCGATGACTGACCGGATCGGCAGCATCACCGCGCAGCTGCGCCGCTACGCCCGGCGGGGCGTCGGCACCATCGGCCCCATCGCTCTGGCCGAGGCAATCGACGGCGTCCGCCTGCTCGTGGGCGACCGTTTCCGCAGCGCCGCCGTGCGGCTCGACCTGCCGGTGCCGGACCCGGCGCTGAAGGTGCGCGCCGGCCGGGTCCGGCTGGAGCAGGTACTGGTCAACCTGCTCACCAATGCGCTGGAGGCGGTCCGCGACCAGCCCGACGCTTGGGTCGCGGTGACGCTGACGCCACAGGGCGGGCACGTCGTCCTGGATGTTCGTGACAGCGGCACGGGAATCGCGCCCGACATGGCCGACCAGCTGTTCATGCCCTTTGCCACCACCAAATCCGGTGGCCTCGGGCTGGGGCTGCACATTGCCCGCGACATCATGGTCGAGTTTGGCGGCACGATCGAGCATGTCGCCGACGATCCGCACACCCTCTTCCGCATGACCCTCAACGCCGCATGATTTGGACCCCGCATGAGTGAAATGCCGATCTTCCTGATCGATGATGACGACGCCCTGCGCAATGCGCTGGTACAATCCTTCCAGCTTGCGGACCTGTCGGTCGAAGCCTTTGCCGACGGAGAAACGGCACTGGCGCGACTCGACGCGGGCTTTGCCGGAGCGATCGTGTCCGACATCCGCATGCCCCGCATGGACGGCATGGACCTGTTCAAGCGCATCGCCGCGATCGACCATGAAATTCCGGTGATCCTGATGACCGGGCATGGCGACGTGCCGATGGCGGTCGCGGCGCTGCGGACCGGCGCGTTCGACTTCATCGCCAAGCCCTTCGCGACCGACCATCTGATCGCCTCCGCCCGCCGCGCGCTGGAGATGCGACGCCTCGTCCTCGACAACCGCCGCCTGCGCATCGCCGCAGACGAAAGCGCCGCCGGCGAGCCGCTGATCGGCGAGACCCCGGCGATGGTGCGCCTGCGGGAGAATATGCGGCAGGTTGCCGATGCCGATGTCGACATCCTGATCGAGGGCGAGACCGGCACCGGCAAGGAGCTGGTCGCCACCCTGCTGCATCGCTGGAGCCGCAGGCGCGGCCGCCCCTTCGTCGCCATCAACTGTGCCGCCCTGCCCGATGCCATCGCAGAGGCGGCGCTGTTCGGGCAGGATGGCGGCGGCAGCGCCTCCCACAGCCGGTCGACCCAGTCGGGCCGGATCGCGCAGGCCGACAAGGGCACGCTGTTCCTGGACGAGATCGAAAGCAGCCCGACATGGCTGCAGGGCGCCTTGCTGCGCGTGCTGGAAGAACGCGAGATCCTGCCGATCGGCGCGCAGCACCCCCAGACGGTCGACCTGCGCGTGATCGCAGCAACCAAGCCGGGGATCGAGAACAGCGTCGCGGAGGGTCGCTTTCGCGCGGACCTGCTCTATCGGCTGGACATGGTGCGCCTGCGCATCCCGCCCCTGCGCGAGCGGCGGGCAGACATCCCCCTGCTGTTCGGCTATCTGCTGCACCAGACGGCGGCGCAGATGAACCGGGAGGCGCCCCGCATCGGCCCCGATGTGCGCGCCTATCTCGCCGATCACGACTGGCCCGGCAATGTCCGGGAGCTCGCCAATTTCGCCAAGCGCGCGGTGCTGGGCATGCAGGACGATCCCCGCGCCGACACCGCCCCGCTGCCGCTGAGCCAGCAGGTCGAGCGGTTCGAGGCGAGTATCATCCGCACCGTGCTGGAGCGGGTGCATGGAGACGCCCGTTCGGCGATGGCGCAGCTGCAACTGCCGCGCAAGACCTTCTACGACAAGCTCAATCGCCACGGTATAGAGATCGACCAGTACCGACAATGAAGCGGCACATCATGGCTCAGGCGCCGTGGCAATTCGCTGCCGATTACGCCCCCTGACATCCCCTCCGAAGCAAGACGACACCATTGCCAGTTGCCCCCCAAAGGCAACTGGCATTTTTTTGCTCGCACGACATCCTACCCTCGACGGACGGCGACGCTCCGCGCGGGCACGCTCACCGGACCGAGCGGCGTCTGGCAGACGGCATCGCTCCGCCCGCGATTGAAGCAGAGCGCCACCTCATCGCGCAGATGGTGGAGCACAAGCAGCGCGCCATCGGCGGCTTCCCAATCCGCCGGGGTCATCGCCTGCCCGTCAGGGCGCAGCCATGCGACGTCACTCTCCACCAGCCACGCCGGATCGTGCAGCGTTGGCAATTCGGCGCGCAACTGTGCCAACGCGAAAGCATGTCCCTCGATCTCGCTGTCGCGGCCCGCCCAGTCGAGCCAGGTCATCTCGTTATCCTGCGCATAGGCATTGTTGTTGCCCTGCTGGCTGCGGCCGAATTCATCCCCCGCCGTCAGCATGATCGTGCCGCGCGAGAGGAACAGGGTAGAGAGCAAGGCCTTCACATCCTGCACGCGGGCGGAGAGAATCGCGGGGTTGTCGCTCGCCCCCTCAACGCCGTTGTTCCAGCTGAGATTCTCACCATGCCCGTCGCGATTATCCTCGCCATTGGCCAGGTTGTGGCGATGCTCATGCGCGGTCATGTCCGCCAGGGTGAAGCCGTCATGCGCGGCGAGGAAGTTGACGCTGCGGGTAGTAGCAGCGCCGTCATGCGCGAAGATGTCCGACGATCCGGCGAGGCGGGTGGCGAGGGCACCTAGCATATGCGCGTCACCCCGCCAGAAACGCCGCATATCGTCGCGATAGCGGTCGTTCCATTCCAGGAAGCGCGGATCGAACCGGCCAAACTGATAGCCGCCCGGCCCGATATCCCATGGCTCTGCGATGAGGATGCGGTCCGCCAACAGCGGATCGGCCAGCATCTCGCGCAGCAACGGCGCGGCGGGATCAAAGCCCTCTGGCAGCCGCCCCAGCGCGGGGGCTAGATCGAAGCGGAAGCCGTCGATGCCGCAGTGGCGCACGAAATGACGCAGGGAATCGAGGATCATCCGACGCGCAACCGGCGCATTGCAATCGATGCAGTTACCCGTCCCGGCATCGTTGATGAGCCGCCACTGGTCGTCATGACGGAAATAGCCCCGCGCATCGAGCCCGCGCAGCGACAGCGTCGGCCCCAGCACGTCGCTTTCGCCATCATGATTATAGACCATGTCCAGCAGCACCGCGATGCCGGCATCATGCAGCGCCTCCACCGCGCCGCGCAGCTCCGCCGTGCCGCCGGGTGCAAGCCGCGGATCGAGCGCGAAATAACTGACTGGATTATAGCCCCAAGCATTGCGCAGCCCCAGCGGCGGCAAGTGTCGCTCGTCGATCCAGGCGTTGACCGGCATCAGCTCAACGGCGGAAACATGCAGCGCCTTGAGATGCGCGATCACGGCAGGATGGCCGAGCGCCGCGATCGTGCCGCGCTGATGCTCGGGCACGTCGGGATGCCGCATGGTGAAGGCCCGGACGGAGAGTTCGTAGATGAGCCCTCCCGGTGCGAAGGCGGGCGGTTGGAGCGCGGGCTGCGGCTCTGATGCTTCTACAATGCCGCGCGGCATCAGCGGAGCGGTATCGCCCCCCTCGCCCCGCCTCGCGGCCAATGCAGGATCATAGGCGAAGGGCCGGTCGATCGCGCGCGCATAGGGATCGAGCAACAGCTTGTCAGGATCGAACCAGAGCGCGGCGGCGGGATCATAGGGGCCATCCGCGCGCAGGCCGTAACGCGCGCCGGCGGCGAGACCGGGCAGGAAGAGACTGAACAGCCCCTGCCCGTCCGTCTCCATCGCGATCCTGTCGGTTTCCCGGTCGCCATCGAACAGGCAGAGCGTGAGCGCCTCGGCGCGCGACCATATGGTGAAGCGCACGCCGTCGCGCTCGACCTGCGCGCCCATCTGCGGCAGGTCGTCGGGGCTCATGGCAGCAGCGACCGGAACAGATCGGCATAGCGCCGGGCGCTGGCCTCCCAGCCGAAATCGGCCTGCATCCCCGCGCGCTGCATGGCGCTCCAGCCGGCGCGATCGCCGTACAGCGCCACCGTGCGCCCGATCGCCCGGCGCAGGGCGCTGCCATCCCCCGGTGCGAAATGCAGGCCGGTGGCGACGCCGGCACGCAGCGCGGCCTCATTGGCGTCGATCACCGTATCGGCAAGGCCGCCGACATGCGCCACCACGGGCACGCAGCCATAGCGCAGGCCGTAGAGCTGGGTGAGGCCGCAGGGTTCGAACCGCGAGGGGATGAGGATCGCGTCTCCGCCCGCCTGCAGCAGATGGGCGAGCGCCTCGTCATAGCCGATCCGCACGCCCACCCGGCCGCGATGCCTGTCGGCAGCGGCCAGGAAGGCGCCCTCAAGCGCCTGGTCGCCCGATCCGAGCAGCGCCAGCCGCCCGCCCATCGCGACAAGATCGTCCACCGCCTCGGCGAGCAGGTCCATGCCCTTCTGCCATGTCAGGCGGCTGACGACGACGAAGACCGGCCCACTGCCCTTCGCAAGACCGAAGCGTTCCGCCAGCAGCCGGCGGCTCGCCTGCCGCCCGCCAAGCCCCCGCGCCGAATAGGGCCTGGCAATGGCGGGATCGTTCGCCGGGTTCCATTCCTCCCGGTCGATGCCGTTCAGGATGCCGTACAGCCGGTCCGCGCGCGATTCGAGCAGGCCGTCGAGCCCCATGCCATGCGCCGGCGTGCGGATTTCCTCCGCATAGGTCGGGCTGACGGTGGTGACGGCGCGCGCGCAGGTAATCCCAGCCTTCAGGAAGCCGACGCCGCCATAATATTCGACGCCGTCGACGCTCCATGCCTCCGTCGGCAGGCCCAGCTGGCTGAAGACATCCCGGCCGAACACCCCCTGAAAGGCGAGATTGTGGATGGTGATGACGCCCGGCACATCGGGCGCGGCGGCCGGGCCATAGCGCATATAGGCGAGCGAGAGCGCCCCCTGCCAGTCATGCGCGTGGACGACATCGGGCCGCCAGCCGCGCAGCGCGCCCGCCGCGATATCCGCCCCCGCCCGCGCCAGCGCCGCGAACCGGCGCCAGTTGTCGTCAAAGGCGCGGTCGGTCGATGCGCCATAGGGGCCGCCCGGACGATCGAACAGCGCCGGCGAATCGAGCACCAGCAGGTCGAGCGCGCCCAGCTTCACCGCGATGATCGCCGCCGGCACGCCGAACAGATCGGCATAGCGATGCACCCGCTTCGGCTTGGCGCCTTCGGCTGCTCCGATCGCCGCCATCACCGCCGGATAACCGGGGATCAGCGTGCGGACGGCAATATCCTGTGCTGCCAGCGCCGCGGGCAGCGCACCCGCCACGTCCGCCAGCCCGCCGGTCTTGACCAGCGGATGGATTTCCGACGCGATGGACAGGAGCTTCACAGGGCGCACTTCATAAGGCGATGCACAGGGGCGGGCGATTGCAGATCATGCGCCAAGATGTGCGTGGATCGGCGCGCAAGTGCAAGGCCGATGGCGCCCTTGGCGGTGCCCGCGAAGAAAAGCGGCAAAAGGGCATCATCTTCAGCTTGCATGTTTGGGAACATCCCCCTAAATGCCGCGCTCCGGTCGGGACGTAGCGCAGCCTGGTAGCGCATCACACTGGGGGTGTGGGGGTCGGAGGTTCGAATCCTCTCGTCCCGACCAAAATTACCAGCAAAAACAATGGGTTAACGAGCATCCACTGGCGCCGCCAGTGGCCTCGCCTTGCTTCATCTAGCGCATGTCTAACAGCGCCGCTGAGAGCAAGCTGGGTGACTGCCCGTCCGTGGTGTCGAATCCCACCTTTCCGCCATCCCTGTAAGCTAGGCGGATGGGGCTTTAGCGGGGAACTCGCCCCGTTCTGATATAGCTTTCCTGATCGGCTGCGAAGATACGACGCCCATTTGCGATATTACCGTCGATTTCCTGAGCAGCGGCCGTTTCGGTCCGCCCCTGCCTCACGGCCTCTTTGATGCCTTCCACACGGAACTGCGCTTCTTCGGTCTTGCAGCTTTTCGCGAATCCTTCCTGGAATTTGGCTGGATCCATTTTTGAAATCATGCCCATCTGAACCGTCCGCTTTAGGCAGTTGGAAAAGGCATTTGCAGTCACCGCAAATGCCGATGGCTGTTGAGCGCTTTGGTCTTGGGCATGGGCCGGAATTACCAGTGCCAAGCAAACAGCGCCCCAGGAATATCGTGATTTACGAAGATTCATGACGCAGACTCCAATCGCCCAAAGCATAAACGAGCCGAGTTAAAGGTTTGCTAGTAATGGATGACGCTCATAGCAGCACCCCACGCCCGAAGACGCAGAGTGCTGGCAGCGTCAGGCAGGAGGAAACCCGTCCCCGCTGCTGGCTCCGATGTTATGGCTCGGGGGTCGGTGGCCTTAACCCCGGCGCGGCGTCAAAATGTAACCGCCGCGCTAACTGAACCTGTCCTCATCCCCCCTGCATCCATCCGCGCCGCTGCACAGCCGCAGGCGCAGTACGTCCTCCGAGAAGAATGGGCGACGGCACTTAAGGCAGCGGCGCCAGCATACCCTCCTGACCTCGCGGGGCGGGGAGCAGCAGGCAGCGCGGGCGAGTGGCGCAAATGTGGTAGCTATCCGTGCGTGATGCACTGTGTTTCGCGGCCCGGGGATGCAGTTCGTTCACAGTCGTTAGTGAAGCATCAGGGCGTCACCGAGCATCCCACGGTAGTCCGAACAGGGTTGCACCGCGCCATCGCCCGTTCGGGCAGCATCACTGAAAAGCCGCTGCTCGTCGGATCGGGCGCACCGGGATAATAGTCCGTGCTGACCGCCTGGGCGCCGCTGGCCATGGCCGCCTGCGCCTTGCGGTAATCGCCGGTGCGTGCCTCCACCGTATTGGCATCTGTCCGTGTGCGTACGATGATGCCCTGCTTCACCCATGAGCTAATCTTCGCACCGTCGACCAGTGGATCCTGCACGATCTGGATCGCGGATTCAGGCTGGTCGTCGGAATACCAGCCGAACATCGCCCGGCCCGCGAGCGAAGGATGGCCCTCGCGATAGACATTTGAGACAGCATCGCGCACGTCGAGCATGATGTAGATGCGGCCGCGCGCGGCATCCAGGCTGGGCCAGCCATGGGTGCGGACCGCATCGCGCAGTGTCCTTGCCTTGCCGCGCACATCATCGGGGGTGATGAGCCGCCTGCCCGGCAGGACCGAGCGAATTTCGGCATCGAGCGCGTCGAGCAGCCCCTGGTTGTCCAGCGCGATCGGCGTGCTGATCCCCGGCCGGTTCGACGGTGTGTCTGCCGCATTGATGGTGATCATGATCGGCAGGTGATCCGGGTGCGCGCGCGACCAGCGGTCGACCTCGGCAAGGCATTGGACCAGCGCCGGGCAGGTGCTGATATAATCGACATCAGGAATATGAAACGTCTTGAAGCCGGGCTTCAGCATCGCCTGACGGTCGAACCCCGTCTTTTCGCCAGCTTCCCGCGCCCACTGCTCGCCCTTGGGATCGGCATAACGACCGCCCTGCGGATCGGCGAATATGTCGAGTTCCAGCTGGCGAACGCCGGCATCCAGCTGCTTGGTCAGCGGCAGATGATAATAGTCCAGCCCCTCGGCAAGCCTGGGCTCCATCGCCCTGATCCTGGCCATGACCGCAACGGGAATGCGCGCCTTGAAGCTGTTATGCGATCCCACCACCTGGATATCGTTCATGGCCTTGGGAGCCGCCGCGCCGACCAGGGTCAGCGCGGCGGTGGCAAGGGCGATGGCTGGTCCGATCCTGCGCATCAAAATTCGGTCCGGATGCCGAAGAGGAAGGTGCGGCCATAATATTGGATCTCGTTGAACCGCTCCTTGATCCCATTGTAGGAATAGGCCTTGGCCCCGGCGAGGTTGATCGCCTCCAGGCTGACCAGCGTTTTGGGCAGCACCCGGATGGACAGGTTGCCGTCAAGCGAACCAAACGGCGCCACATAGGATTCGGTCTGGGTCGTGCTGCCATTGCCCGACAGATATTCACCGCGCCAAACATAGGACAGGCGCGCCGAAACCGGCCCCTTGTCGTAGAATCCGACGAGATTGAAGCTGTCCTTCGACAGGCCGATCAGTTGATCGACGATCGGACGCGCACCGGCCGTGTAGTTCGATTCGACTTCGGTATGGGTGTAGGACGCTTGGAAACCCAGGCCATCGAACGGCGCCGGCAGGAAGTTGAACACCTGGTTATAGGCCGCCTCGATGCCATAGACCTTGGCCGTGCCGCCATTGACCTGGGTGCTGAGCAGCACCGTGCCACGCCCCGGAATTTCGGTATTGACGTTCTGCGCCGTGATATAATCGTCCATCTTCTTGTAGAAGAGCGCGCCGGTCAGCGAGGCATTGGGACGGAAATACCATTCCAGCGAACCGTCGAACTGGGTCGCGAGGAACGGCTTGAGGTCAGGGTTGCCGCCGCTGGCGGTCGGCGCGTCGGTCGACACGCTGATTTGCGGCGCGGTCTGGGTCATGTTCGGGCGGGTCAGCACGCGGCTGGCCGCCAGACGGCCGATCAGGTTGGGCGTCAGCTCGGCGCGCAGGTTGAAGGTGGGCAGCCAGTTGTTGAACGTCTTGGGGAAGCTGGCCGGAGTGGGTGTGGTGCCCAGCGTCAGCGTGCCACTCGCCACCTGGTCGGTGTGGACATAGCGAAGGCCGATATTGCCGGTGATGCCGACGCTGCCCAGATCGAAGCCATAATCCGCACGGACATAGCCACCGAAGATCTTTTCGGTCACAACATAGGAGGCGCGCATGTCACCCGCGGTCAGCGGCGCATTGGCGACCGCGTCGGTGAACAGCGCGTCATAGAAGGCGCTGGTGATCGGCACAGCCCAGTTGCGCGGGAAATTGCCGGGGATGTTCGAGAAGGCATCATCGAAGGGCAGCGCTTCGTAGCCGCCCGGCACCACCTGCGAGATCGGCGGGTTGCCAGCGATGTTCACGGTAAAGTCGCGGCGCCAATAGTCGCGCTTGCGCCAATGATATTCGCCGCCGGCCTGGACCTTCGTGATGAAGCCATCGAGATCGCGGCCCACGTCAAGGCGGGCATAGCTATCCCAGTCCTTGCTGTTCTTGGGCGCGATATTGAAGGGATAATAGATGTAATTGGCCGGATTGGTGACGTCGACCGGCGTGCTGAGCGTCGGCGCGATCTTATATCCGCCCGACGCATCATAGGTCAGCGGCGCGATGATCTGCATGCGGCTGCGCACCGTGCCTTCGGCATAGCTCGGATGAAAGCTATGGGCATAGGACCAGTTGGCATTGGCCGAAATATGCCAGTCGCCGGGGTTCCAGACCTGCTTCAGGCCGACATTGATCAGGTCATGGCGGTTGAGGCTATATTCGCGAGAGGCCATGAAGCGAACATTGTTAATCGTCGCCTTGGTCACGGTGTTCCCATCCAGCGTCACCGACCCCGGAACCAGATAGGTGCCCGGATCGTCGGGATAGATATCGAGGCCGAACTCGTCATATTCGACGTCCAGGCGCGTGAGCGACACGTCCAGGGTAGTTTCCAGTTCGTCCGAAGGACGCCATTGAGCCGAGATCAGGCCCGAGAGGCGCTTGCGGTCTTCGGTCTCGATCGTGGGGCGGGTGCGGGTCGGCGTGTAATAGCCAGCCGGCAGATATTCTGCGCCCGCAACAGGTCTGGCCGGCCGCACGAATCTGTCGAGGTTCCAGCCGGTGTTGTAGAAACGGTCGTTGCGGACCGACTTGGCCCAATATTGGGCGCCGACCAGGAAACCGAACTGATCGTCCCTGGTCTTGAAGCTGGTGAGCACGGTGGCGTTCGGCCGCACCTTGTCGGTCATGCTCGTATAGGTGCCGCGCAGATTGACCGTGGTCTTGTTGCCGACGTCGAGCGGGTGGAAGGTCTTGACGTCGATATTACCGCCCAGTGCGCCTTCGGTCATGTCGGCGGTCGGCGTCTTTACCACGTCGATCTGCGACACGAATTCGGCCGGCAGCATTTCGAAGCGGAACTGGCGCCCCTGCGCACCGCCATTTTCAATAAGGTCGTTGATCGCGACGGTGCGACCATTGACCAGCGTACTCTGAAATTGCGGGCCCAGGCCGCGGACGCTGACATAGAGGCCTTCACCGCGCGGACGGGTGATCGCGACGCCGGTGACAAGCTGGAGTGCTTCGGCGACGTTCTGGGTCGGGAACTTGCCGATGTCGGTCGAAGCGATGGAATCGACGCCATAGGCGGCCTTTCGCTTCGTCTCGGTCGCGGCCGCGAGGCTGCGGGCATAGGTGCCGGTGACGACGATTGCATCATCGTCCTGCGCATCGGCAGGCGCGGCCTGATCGGCAGCTGGCGCAGAAGCCTGCGCATGGACCGGCGAAGACAGGACCAGCGCAAAAATGGCGAGCGGAAGCGGCGCGCAAAGCATGCGCGAAGAACGTAACATGTGGTGGTTTCTCCCCAAGGCTCTAAGGCCGATAGGGGGCGGTTAGGCCGTTGTTGTTGCACTATTGTGGCGTGTATATTTCAACTGAAATTTACGGTAACTCGTCCCCACTGCAGAAGAAGTTCGAAAGCCGCGAACCAGTCAGAGCGGGAGCCGGCACGCCCTGTCGAACGTCGTGGCCATTAGAACCCACAAAGCAGAGTGGGACCTGGTTCGCGGATACCATAAGGGCCAGCGCTCCACCGAACGACCGCATCAAAGGCCGGACACGAGACTGCACCCGAGCTCCTGCGCCCTCAACATCATGGGAACCCGCAACCTGCCGAGCGTAATCGCCGGCTAAAGCCAACGCCGCGCAGCCTTGGCACCGGACATATCTATCAACTGCGACGGCGACGAGGTTTCCACACAGCCTGGCCCCTTGGCAGATGTTCGACACCGAAATTCCGTCTTTCAGGTGCGGACCGACAGATTTCCAGCTGCATGAGCGGACGAATGGCACGATGCCGCCCGACTCCATTTATATCTGCGACGGCGGGGGTACAGAATTTACGCCGCTTCAGTCACCGTTGGCATCAACCATGAAAACCGTGGGTTTGCCTCGCGAGGCAGGATCCCATCCTGCCGATAATGCGGCCCGCACTCCTCGCGAAGCAATCGCATCGTTGATGTGCAAACGCCCTTTCGCCAATCCTTTCATCAGGCGCTTGGGTGCCGGAAATTCCAGCACGGCTTCGCGCGGCATGTCTTTCTGACGCAGGGAGACGGTCATTCCCTTCCAGCCATCGGAAGAGGACAATTGAGGCTCGCTCAGGAGTTCCCAATCATATTTGAAGCCGTCAATCTCTACAGTGCCGCTGCGGCCGGGTGCTTGAAACATGTCATACCCTTAGCATGTCAGCAGCGGTATCGCAGAGTTTTCTCGACGCCCTCTGTCGCCATTCCAAGCGAACAGGATCATATGATCGCGTCCGTTGCCAACGGGCGTATAGGCACTATCGTCTCGAGCGCGGCCGCCCAGCGCGAAAACCGTGCTCCAAAAATCAGCGTGACCCAATTTTGTTTGCAACCCGAAGCGCGGCAATTTCCCCTCTGGGTGAAGGGTCGGATGAGGGTTTATCTTAATCGCCCAACCAGCAGGATATAATCTCGCCCTTGTGCCCTTCGGGCGCCAGCGCCGCGCGCAAAGCTTCCAACAGCGGCGGCAGTGCCTGCGTGAAAGCGTAGGGCGGATTGACGATATAGAGGCCGGCGCCGTTATAGATACCGGGTTGCTCGCTATCGTATAGCCAATGCTCCACCAGCAGCAATTTCGGGATGCCGAGCTTGCGTAACTGCGCCTTCCACTGCCGATGCGTGGCGCGGTCTTTCAGCGGATACCAGATCACCGTCACGCCATGCGCCCATTTGCGGTGAGCGGCGGCGAGGGTGGCGGTGATGCGCGCGCGTTCGTCCGGCTGCTCGTAGGGCGGGTCGACCACCACCACACCGCGCGCGGTGCGGGGCGGCAACATGGCCAGCCAAAGCTCGTAAGCGTCGCGTTCATGCACGGCCGCGCTGGTACCCCGCATCACGCCGCGCAGGGTGTAAGCGTCTTGCGGGTGCTTTTCGTTGAGGATCAGGAAATCCTGCGGGCGCAAAAGCTGCGCCAGAAACTGCGGCGAACCGGGGTAGAGGTGCCGCTGCGGCTCGCCCCCCACATTCACCGCTTTCACGGCGGCGCGGTAGTCGTCCAGCAAGGGGTTCGGGTCAGCAAAGGCCCGCAGCACGCCCTGCGTGGCCTCGCCGGTACGTCGGGCTTCGTCCCCGCCAAGGTCGTACAGCCCGCAGCCGGCATGGGTGTCGATCAGGGTCAGCGCGCCCTGCTTGTGCTGCAAGGCCCGCACCAAGGCGATCAGCAGGCTGTGCTTCACGACATCGGCGCTGTTACCAGCATGAAAGGAATGGCGATAATTCATTTTGATTCAAATCCTGACGATCGGCCCTTACACGAGCTTCCGGACCTTCTGCAAAGCCAAGCTATATCCGTGCCGGCATTGCTGGGCGGGGAAGCCGAGCGCGAGGCGATTGAAGCAACCAGTCCGGTACTCGCATGGATCGGGCGGATACCTTCAAAGCGCTTCAGCGCAAGGCCCGAAGCCCGCATTAGCTGTGTAATCGGGGCACGCCATGTGCAGATGCTCCTCTCTACCCGGCCGTCTGCCAGAACCTCCCGGAGCACCGCTTTGTTCAGCGACAGATCGGCAACGAGCCTCTTGGCTTGTGGTTCTCTTCCTCGAGCGTCGCATCTTGCCCAGCTCCGATGGACCCAAGCCACCGAACAACTACTTCCGGTGGCAATAGGTCGCTTCCGACACTCTCATCTTCCGGCACACCTCGGCAACCGGCGTACCTACCTTCGCATGGCGGAGCGCAAATGCGATCTGCTCGCCCGTGGACTTCGACTTCTTCATCCAAAATCTGCAACTCCGCTCAACTTCGATTTTGCCAGATTCTGCTGATTCCCGCTGGAGGCATTTTGCGGAACAGGGTCAAACTGGTTCGACAGGGCTGACTAGTGTAAGCAGGGCAATGCTGATTCACCCGCGACAGCATCTTCCTTTCGCATAGGATACCATCCGTGAAAATCGCATCGCTTGCCATCCTTGCCCTCTCTGCGACCCTTGCCGGTGCGAACACGCCACTACAGGCGCGCACGCAGCTTCAGGTCGCGATCGCTGATGGCCGGATTCAGGGTGTGGAGACCGATGGCGTCGTTGCCTTCAAGGGCATTCCCTTCGCGGCGCCTCCGGTCGGCGACCTGCGCTGGCGCGCGCCGCAACCCGTACGTCCTTGGGCGGAATTGAAGCAGGCCACCGACTATGGCGCCGACTGCATGCAGGTCCTGGGCGCTCCCATGCCTGCAACCGCGAAGGTTTCGGAAGACTGCCTCTTTGCCAACGTCTGGAGGGCGGCCGATGCCACCGGCAAAACGCCGATCCTGCTCTGGATCTTTGGTGGCGGCTTCGTCGTCGGCGGATCCTCGCCCACGATCTATACCGGCGACGCGATGGCCCGGCAGGGCGTCATGTTCATCAGCTTCAACTACCGGGTCGGCCGGTTCGGCACCTTCGGCCATCCGCAGCTCACGGCCGCTAACGCCGACAAGGGGCTCGAGGTGAACTACGGCCTCATGGATATTCTTGCGATGCTGCGCTGGGTCAAGCGCAATGCAGCAGCCTTTGGCGGCGATCCCGACAACGTCACCATTGTCGGCGAGAGCGCCGGAGCCTCGGCCGTGCACATGTTATTGGGCTCCCCTATGGCCAAGGGGCTGTTCAAGCGCGCCATCATCCAGTCCAGCGGCATCGGCATGCCCGCCTGGTCGACAGACGGCGCGACCATCGCGAGGGCTGAGGCGGCCGGCGTCAATTTTGCGAAGGCCAAGGGCATAGCAGAAAACGACCCTCAGGCCCTCGCAAAGCTCCGCGCGCTTCCCGCCACCGAGGTGGTCGACGGGCTGAGCATGACGAGCTCAGCCGCTGCACAGGCCGAACCGCGAACCTATACGCTGCCCATTGTCGATGGGATCATCAACGTCGATGCCCCGGTGCGCTACCGCGCCGGCACATGGAACAAGGTTCCGGTCATGGTCGGTGCCACAAGCAACGACATGGGCGGCCCAGATGGATATATGATCCACGGCGCTCGCGCCATGGCCGACCTGTTTTCGTCCCAGGGCGTGCCGACCTATTACTATCGCTTCTCTTACGTCGCCGATTCCCAGCGCAAACCGGACACCGTGGGCGCGATCCATGGTTCCGACATCGCATTCTTCTTCGACACGGTCGACAATCGCTATGCGCCCGCGACCACCGCCAAGGACCGGGGGGTCGGCAGGATCATGAGCAGGTACATGGCCAACTTCGTGAAAACCGGCAATCCCAACGGCCCGGGCCTCGGCGATTGGGAACCGCACATCCCGAGCGCACCGGTCATGATAAATTTCACGGCAGAGGGCGGCGCACAGCTACAGCGCAACCCGACGCCGTGACGGCGGCCAACCTCCGCTCCGGAGCAAACCGGTGCCTGCCCAACTTATGTCGGCCTTTTCACCTTCACGCCCTGGGGCCGATCGACATTCGGCCCTGACGGCCTGCAAATGGCGATGTCCCGTGCTTCGGGTGCTCACATGCTTTGAGTAGGCTGCGTTGAAATGAGTCGCGTGCCTCATTTCAAGGGTCACGAAAAACCCCCATTTCGGCACGTCATCATCTGGATATCGATCGGCCCTGGGGATCAAGTCCTAGGCCCCTGCGAACCAGAACCCGCCATGATGGGTGCTCCCGGCCGCCGGAAGAAACCTGCCCCGATGCATTGATCGAGTGAAGAGCAGGCCGATCGACGCATAAGTGCAACTGTTGACTGGACGAAGAAGCATCCTAAGCATGTTCTACAACAAGATGATGATTACGGAGGGTGCTGAATAATGTGGATGACAAGCAGGCGGGCATTTGTATCCACGATTGCCGGGGGACTTCTGACCCCTGCCCTCCTAAGCCCTGCGAGCCTCTGGGCTGCCGAGCCGGTCACCGTGGAAATTGCCAACGGCAAGTTGCGAGGTTCGCGCAACAACGGGACCGTCAGCTTCAAGGGCATACCCTATGCCGCTGACACCGGGGGCGCAAACCGCTTCCTGGCGCCGCGACCAGTGGCCAACTGGGCAGGCGTGCGCGACGCCGTGCGCTACGGGGCGCGATGCCCCCAGGTCGCGGCCCCGTGGGTGAGCGGGCCGCCGCCGGCGATGAGCGAAGATTGCTGTTCTATCAACATTTTCACGCCAGACCTCAATCCTGATGCGCGACGCCCGGTGATGTTCTGGATCCACGGCGGCGGCTTCGAAGCGGGGTGCGGAGAGGTCGACGGAGCCAACCTAGCGAAGTTCGGGGACGTGGTGGTCGTGGCAGTCAACCATCGCCTCAATGTCTTGGGCTACACGCATCTGGGTTCCCTTGACCCGGCCTTCGCGGACTCCGCGAATGTCGGTCAGCTCGATCTGATCGCCGCGCTCCAATGGGTGAAGGTCAACATTGCCCATTTCGGCGGGGATCCGGGCAATGTGACCGTATTCGGCCAATCGGGCGGTGGCTCTAAGATCATCACCATGCAGCTTTCGCCCATGTCCCGAGGGCTTTTCCAGCGCGGCATCAACATGAGCGGTACCCCGTCCAGCCTGAGGACCGTGGGCGATGGCGAGCGAGTCACCCACGAGCTGCTGAAAGCGCTCGAGATCGACCAGCGCGACTTCCGCAAGCTGCAGGACGTGCCCGTCTCGCAACTGCTTGCAGCAAATCTGACCGCGCTCGCCAAGACCAATGATCTGGGGGCAAGGCCGATGGTCGACGGGCGTATCATTCTCCACCAGATGCAATCGCCCGAAGGCGTCGCGATGCAGACGTCGATGCCGATGATCTACAGCATGACCGCGACAGAAGGCGCTTTCTTCCTCGCCTTTGACAAGCGCAACCAGCAGGTCACGGCGGACCAGCTACGCTCACGTATCGCACGCCAGTACCAGCTGGACGACGCCAGGGCGAGGGAGGTGATCGCCGGCTACACGCAGGACGATCCCAAGCGCACGCCGTGGGATTTGCTGAAGGTCGCTACGAGCGAGAACTGGGGGCGCTCCGGGCTGCATCAGGCTGTCGCTGCCAGAGCGGCACTCCGGCAGGCCCCGGTCTATATGCTGGACTTCAACTATCTGCCCGATCCCGTGAACGGGGCAATCCACACCGCCGACATTCCCTATGCCTTCGGCGATCCGGTAGTGGGCGACAGGACTTATGACATGTTCTACCCGGACCCGAGCGCCGCGGGAAAGGCGGTCGCCGCCAATCACATGGATACTTTCGTCGCCTTTGCCCGCACGGGAAATCCGAACAATCCGCGGATACCGACCTGGCATCCCTATGATCTCGCGCGGCGCCCCACGCTGGTGATGGAGGAGAGGCCTCGTGTCGTCGACGATTTCCGCAGCGGCGATCGCAAGACCAGCGAGAGCCTGCCGCTGCAGGATCCCTTCGGGGCGTGGAAGGGGCCGCTCTTCATGGCCGGCTGACAGGCGCATGACGGCCGGCTTCTTGCCTGCGGCCGGGCGAGGCGGCGCGGCTGATCACGCCGCCCCACACCGGTCATGTCGTCAGCTCTTGTCGAAATTGATGGCGGCAATCTCGATGATTTCCTGGCGGTCGGCGGTCAGGATATGGCCGGAGGCGATCGCCTTGTCGAGCGCGCGGGTGAAGCGGCGCAGATAGTCGGCCTTGCCGCCGGGATAGAGCTTTGCCAGCGTCGCCTTGTCAAACCGTTCGCCGATGCCACCCAGCGTGGCCAGGAAGCTGCCCTTGTTGCCGACGCCAGTGATACGCATCGTCGGCACGTCGACCCACGGACTGCGTACGCCGCCACGCGTCAGGCCCAGCGGGTCCACCGCCAGAACCGGCTGCTCGGCAGTGCTGCCGGGCGCCATCTCCATCAGCGGCGCGCTCGCGGGCGGCTTGCCTGTCCGCACCCAGCGATCGAAAGCGGCAAGCGCGGCCTGATAGACATAATGGTGCGCCATGCCGGGATTGATCGACTTTTCGGTAGGGGAGCCCGCCGGCTCGGCCTTCGGCAGGAAAAACGGCGCGAGATTGGCGCTTCCCCCCGGACCCGCATCGATCGCGGTGCCGCCCAGGAAATAATTGTCGACATGCGCCGCGCCGGGAACCTCCCATACCCGCAGCCTGGCGTCGTCCGGGCGCCGCGAACCATAATAGCCCGGCAGGAGGCCGCCGATCAGATCGGTCTCGGTGATCAGCGCCAGCACCGGCACTCGCAGGTCTGAGCGGAAAATCATCTGCCGCGGGATCGCATTGGGGCCGGTGAAGCTGCGCGTGCTGTCGAGCGCGACGCCGCTGCCAAATCGGGAATGGATGAAGAAGCCGTCATAGAGGCGGGCGACGGGATCGATCGCATTGATATAGGTGGTCAGGAAGGTCGCCGATTGCGATTCGCCCAGCGCCATCACGCGACGCGGTGACAGCGGCCCCAGCAGACCGCCGGCGCCCGGCGATTTCAGCGCGGCACCGGCCTGGGTGAAGATGTCGAAGGAAAAGGCATCGCCGGGATGGACCAGCGTGCCGTAGCGTTGCGGATCGACCTTGGTGAGCGGCATGGCCGTGGCGCCGGACATCTGGTTCTGGGCGCTGCCGTCGACGCCCATTTTCTGTACCGACACGCCGACATAGGCATAGCCCTTCCGGGTCATCTCGCGATGTGCGAGGATCCAGTCGGCGGGCATGTCCCGGCCGGCAGTGACATTGAGCCATTCGACCAGCACAGTCCCGTTGAATTTGGCTGGATCGGTCGGCCGGACCACGACGATGCGCGTGGTGAACGGCGCCTTCGCCCCCGGTTTGACGGTCCAGCGACCGTCACTGCTCAACGGGCCGGCGGGTTCATAGGATTGGGCGTTGCCTGAGAAGAAATATTCGTCGCTGCGATAGCCGATCGATGCCAGATCGAATTCGCCGAGCGGCAGGACGGTCTTGCCCGGAACGTACCTGACCACCGGCGCTTGCGCGCTCGCCGCTACCCCGGCGGTCGCCAGGATCATTGCCCCGGCGATCAGCCCCCGATGGATGGTTCGTTTCCAGTCGTCGCGCATATCATCTCCTCTCCTGCTTCGGGCGTGTCTCGCTCACCTCGATCGCGCCAAGCCATAGGCCCTTCGGGTCAACGCGGTAAAGCGCGACGCGCTATGCCGTCTGCCTTGTCATGTGCGGAAAAAATCGCCCAAGCAAAGCGGAGGATTGCGCAAACCGGGAAGAAAGGGCCCTATCCGGCCGCCAATGGCGGCTCATTTCAACGCAGCGTACTCAAAGCAGGTGAAAACCGGAAGCAAGGGAAATCGCCATTTTCAGCCCGTCAGGGCTGAATGTCGATAGGCTTGGAGGCAGCAACTGGGTTGATTGGCAAAGCGTCACGAATCAAGGCCTCAACAGAGCCGTCCACACGTCACCCTATCGAGCCAGCCGTTGACAGCCGACCCGGTCGCGCCAGATCCGATCTCCTGTAGATATGGGCCAAGCGATGTCATACATGACATCACGGAGCAAGGAGCCCACACATGTTCAATTCCACCCGACTAAGCCGCCGCGCCATCCTTCGTGCGGCAGGAGCCGGCGGCTCCGCGGCTTTTACGGCGTGGCTTCCCGCATGGGCCAACGCGTCAACTGGGCCGGTCGTAGAGACAACGGCCGGCAAGGTCCGCGGAGGCTTGGCCAACGGCGTGATGCACTTTCTGGGCGTGCCCTACGGAGGCGACACGGGCGGCGTAAATCGTTGGATGCCGCCTCCCAAGCCGACCCCATGGGCAGGAGAACGCGACGCCACCCTGTTTAAAGGCATGAGCCCGCAGGTGCTTCCGAATTTCGAGGCGTGGCCGACACGGGACTTCATGAACCAGATGTCCTACTGCGCGCCGGTGGAGATGAACGAGAATTGCCTGACGCTGAACGTGTGGACCCGCGGCTTGGCCGACGGTCGAAAGCGCCCGGTGATGGTATGGTTCCATGGCGGTGGTTTCGAGGCCATGTCACCCAACTCGCCGCTCTATGACGGTACGAATTCCGCGCTGAATGGCGACGTCGTGATGGTTACCGTCAACCACCGCCTGAATGTTCTAGGGTACCTATGGCTGGGCGACGTTGGCGGTGAGAAATATGCGAATTCGGGCAATCCCGGGCAGCTTGACCTCGTGGCATCCCTGCAATGGGTGCGCGACAATATCGAAAGGTTCGGCGGCGATCCGTCCAACGTAACGATCTTTGGCGAGTCCGGCGGGGCGGGAAAGGTGGGAACCCTGCTTGCGATGCCCGGCGCCAAGGGACTGTTCCACAAGGCCATCATCGAAAGCGGGCGGGCGCTTGTAAGGATGGTGTCGCGCGAGGACGCCAACGCTTACACCGAGACCTATCTCAAGATATTGGGCCTGCCCAGGGAACGGCTCAGCGAGCTTCATACCATGCCCTACGCCCGGCTGGCGGCGGCCATGGCGCCAGCGGCGGCCACCTATGGCGCCAGCAACGCTCATCCCGCGTTATGGCCGGTGGTGGATAGGCATGTTCTGCCCAGTCATCCCTATGATCCCACAGCCCCCGACGTGTCGGACGACGTACCGGTGATGGTCGGGTCGAATAAGGACGAGGCCGCGCTCTTCACGGCGATCATCCCGGACGTCTGGAACCGCACGCTGACCGATGCACAGTTGAAAGAGCGGGTCACCGGCGCCGTCGGTGCGCAGGCCGACAAGGTCATCACGGCCTATAAGGCGATCTATCCGAACCGCAGCCCGGCGGAGCTTCTCAACATCATCGAGACGGCACGGGGCCACTGGATCAGCGGAATCACCATGGCCGAGCGCAAATATGCCAAGCGCCATGCACCGGTCTACTCCTATCTGTTCACCTATGAAACGCCTGTGGCCGGCGGCAAGCTGGGCACGCCGCACACCATGGAACTGCCCTTCGTTTTCGACACCGTGGCCGCCATGGACAAGATGACCGACCGCAGCCCGCAAGCCTTGGCCCTGGCCAAGACCTGCAACCAGGCCTGGACTAGCTTTGCACATACCGGCACGCCTGCGGCGAAGGGACTTCCAGACTGGCCGGCCTATGATACGGTCAATCGGTCTACCATGATCCTGGGGCTCGACAGCCGGGTAGTGAACGACCCCAACAGGGCCGAACGCGAGCTATGGACCTCGCTGAGAAGCTAGCGCGGGCAAAGACCAGGGGAAAAGGTCCGGGCGTCCACGGGGCAGAATTTCGAGGCGAGGGACGATCCCGCGATGACTTGCCTCGTTAAACCGCCCGGACAAGATAGTGACAGTCCAACAATGTCATCGGTGGGCCGCTTCGCATCGTACGGGCGCCAGACGAGGCGCACGATCGGGTCATGAATCAAGGCTCATCGACGTTGATCGGCATGCCATGTTCGTGGATGGGCACGAGATCCAGCCTTAACCTGCCAATGCGGGCTCTACCCAAATTGCCAGGTTAAGCGTCATCAGCGCGATCCTTGGCGCGGAAGCATGCCAGCGGGGATGAGGGCGTTGTCCGCCCCGCCGTGCGCGCAAATGCAGTTGCGCACGCTGTCCCTGGGCGCCTTATCCGACACCGGTCTCGCCGGCGGGCGAAAAAAGCGCGCCAGGTGATTGCCGCCAGCCCCGATCCCTCGCACGGGGCCAAGCTTACCGAGGCGCGCGCATGTTGTTCCGAGGCAGCGTTCAAAGGCATGACTTTGAATATGCGGACGATGCCCGACCAGCCTGCCCAAAGCCTTTTTCATGCACTTGCACCGCACCCAGACCGTGCCGAATGGCGAGTGGTATGCCTTGATATGATCAAGGCACCGAATGAGGTAGCACTCAACACTGATGGCGCGTCGTACTGCGATATGTGTAGAGCGGGCCAAATCGTGTCAGCCCCCAGGCTGCTACCATCAATGGGCGGGCGAGGATCGCAACGTCACGCCTCGTATGGGCAACGCCTCACGGGAATCTCTTCCCGCCCCTACTCCGCCGCATCCGACAGCATCCGCGCCTCGTCCACTCCGCGCAGCGCCTCGGGCGATCCCGGATCGCGCGCCAGTGCTTCGATCGGTTCGAGCATTTCCAACTCGCGGTCGGCGGTTTCGATGTTGAGATCGCGGAACTTGCGGCCCGTCACCAGCACGCGCGATTCGAAGCTGGCGGCGAAGGCGTTGTAATCGCCCACCGCGCCGTTCAGACGGTTGCCGAGCTTCTTGAGCGCACCGGAGGCCACCGCCAGCCGCTCGTACAGCTCCTTGCCCAAATGGCCGATGCGCTTGGCTTCCTCGGCCATTTTTTCCTGCCGCCAGACTGCCGCGACGGTGCGGGCGATGGCGACGAGGTTGGTGGGGGTGGCCAGCAGCACGCGGCGCTCGAACGCCCAGTCCCACAGCCCCTCGTCCTGCTCCAGCGCGGCGGAAAGAAAATGCTCGCCGGGGATGTACATGATGACATAGTCCGCCGCCTTGCCGAAGCGCGCCCAGTAATCCTTGGCGCCCAGTTGCTGCGCGTGCAGGCGGATGGAGGCGGCGTGCGCCTTCAGATGCCCCGCCCGCAGCGCCTCGTCGACCTCGTCCGTCGCGTCCAGATAGGCGTTGAGCGAGCATTTGGCGTCGATGATGAGTTCGCGCCCGCCCGGCAGGTTGACGATCACGTCGGGGCGCAGGCGGCCATCCTCGGTATCGACCGACACTTCGCTGCGAAAATCGGCATGGGGGCTGAGCCCGGCCTGTTCCAGTACGTTGCGCAATGACTGTTCGCCCCAGCGCCCGCGGGCCTTGGGGCTGGAGCGCAGGGCGTTGACCAGCCGCGCGGTCTCGTCGCGCACCTGCCCCTGCCCGGTGCGGACCTGCTCCACCGCCTCGCGCAGCGACGCATAGCTGTCCACCCGCTCCTTCTCGACCCGGCCGAGTCCCTCCTCATAGCGCTTGAGCGTGGTTTCGACCGGCTGGAGCAGGATCTTGAGCTGCGCCTCGCTCTTTTCATTGGCCTGGTGGAAACGCTCGTCGGCGCGCTTGAGGAACTGCCCCTGCGCTTCGGCGAGCACCTTTTGGGCCAGCTCGGCAAATTGCGCGGACAGCTGTTCCTTGGCCTCCATCAGCGTGCGGATCTGCGCCTCGAAGGATTCGGTGCGCGCCTGCTGGTCTGACCGCAGCGCCGCCAGATCGCGCAGCGCCGCTTCCCGCTCCGCCTGTATGCCCGGCAATGTCTGGGCAAGCGATACGGCCTGTCGTGCCCGCTCCTGCTCCACCACCAGATCGCGCAGGGCGGCGTTGCGCTGTTCCTCCACCGTCAAGAGCCGGGCGCTGACATCGTCACGTTCACGGCGCATCCCGGCGAGCGGCCTGCCACCCAGCCCCCAGCCGGCGACCAGCCCCGCTATCAGCGCGACAATGACGAGAATCAGGGCAACGGCATCCATGGGGCAAGCTCTCAAATACAGGAACGAAATGAGAACTTACCGGGCTCGCCATAGGCTGGCAAGAGACGCCGGACAGCCATGTAACGGGAAAGGCAGATCAGCCGGAACGGGAACCCGCCCCGCCGGTCGATATCGGCGTAATAGCGGATCGGGCCCGGATGAGCGCCGGATCAGGCGGCCTTGCGCGCCTTGTTCAGCTTCTTGATCAGCATTTCGCGCTTCAGGCGCGAGAGGTGATCAATGAAGAGGATGCCCTCCAGATGATCCATCTCATGCTGCAGGCAGGTCGCGAGCAGGCCCTCCAGCCGTTCCTCGCGGATGCGGCCATCGCGGTCCATCCAGCTTGCGCGGATGCTGGCGGGGCGCTCCACCTCGGCATATTGCTCGGGGACGGACAGGCAGCCTTCATTATAGACCGACATGTCCTGCGATCCTTCCAGGATCTGCGGGTTGATGAAGACCATCGGCTTCTTCACCGCCGGTCCCTCTTCTTCCTCCGGCTCCTGCAGGTCGATGACCAGTACGCGCTTGGGCACGCCCACCTGGATCGCGGCAAGACCGATGCCCGGCGCGTCATACATGGTGTCGAACATGTCATCGATCAGCTTCTGCAGCTCATCGTCAATCGCCTCGACAGGCGTCGAGATGGTGCGCAGCCGGGGGTCCGGCGTTTCAAGGATCGGAAGAATGGCCATCCAGGCAAAATATGAGGAGACGCGCAGAATATCAAGCGGCACGCGATGAGCGGGCGCGCTTTGTTCCTTTTTCTCTCCCGATATTGGCACCAACAGGAAGGCAAGACAACAGCATAGCGATTACGATGGCGCATCAGTAATTTGACCACCGAATTTTCCCGCTTTTCGGAGACGATAAGGAAAACGCATGCGTGCGCCATTGGCCTGACCGATTTTTGCAAAGGAAAACAAAAGGACAGCGCTCCATCCCCCCTGAAGTGGCGGGACATATTACAGCAGGAACTCGGCCCCAGACATCCAGGTTCGAAGTTTACGCTAATTTATCTCCCGCGCGGCTAGACCGAATCCGCGTAAACTTCTGGGCAGACCATGCAAACACGGCGTTCCTCTTTGAAAGTTGCGGGTTGGGGGAGGCATTTCCTGCTGACCGCCCTGGCCCTGTCGGCTTTCATCGCCTGTCTGGGCCCAGAGGTCGCGCGGGCGGGGTGCATGCCCGCGCCGGATGCAGAGATCGAGCGCCTGACGGATCTCGCCAATAAAAATCCGACTGCTGCACTCGCCGAAACAGCGCATGATCGCGTCGGTCGCGTAACGAACTGGAGCAAGGCCGGCTGGCGCCAGGCGGTGCGTGCCGAAGCCTATGACATTCTATCCCAAGCGGCGGATTCGCGGCGCGTGGCGCTGGACGGGTTAAGGCAGACGAGGGACAAGGCATCCCCCCTCTACGTCGAATTGCTGGTGCGATATGCCGGCAATGGCTCTCGCGAGAATGAAATCAGGGAAACCATGCCGCTCATCCTGGCGGCAAGGCAGCTGCAGAAAAAGGGAACCGCCGCCGACATATGCTTGCAGATGGTGCTGGGCGAAATGCAGCGGATGCAGGATGTACCAGACATGGCGATCATCAACCTGACCGAAGCCTATCGCGCCAGCGCGACACCCCGCTTTCATCGCCAGCATATTCTTGTTGCCGACCAACTGGCGCGCCTGATGGGCTGGGCGGGCGACTATTCGCAGGCGATATCCCTCATCAACGAGGTCGCCGACCAGCACAGGCGCATGGAGCAGGATTACAGCCTGGCAACAGATTTGTTCTTTCGAGGCCGCTTCCTGGTCGACAAGGGCGAATATCGCGCAGCGATCGCAGACTTCGAGAAAGTACGGACACTTGGCGCGGCAACCGACGATCCGGTCGGTTCAGCCTTCGTGGACATGCTCATCTGCGAAGCCCTTGTCGAACTGCGGAAGACAAGCAAGGCAGAAGGCCTCTGCCGGCGCGCAGAGGCGATGTTTCAGCGCCATCATGACGAGGAAGCCGCGGGGGATGCGAGCCTGCTGCTCGCGCGGATCGCCCTCACCCGCCGGCAACCGGCAATATCCCTGTCGCGCCTCAATCACATCCTTTCCAGCGGCTATGCCAGTCCAGCGTCGGTTTCCACCGTGCAGGCCTACAAGCTGCGCGCGGAGGCCAACAGACAACTGGGCAACACCGCCGCCGCCTACACCGACCTTGCCGACTATGTGCGGCTGACCGGCAATCGCGAGAAGACCGAACAGACGAAGCGCAGCGCCGTGCTCCGAGCACGCTTCGAGGCGGACAAGGCCATATCGAAAAACCGGGCGCTGGCCCGCGAACTGCATTTTGCCGGTGAACGGGAGCAGGAACAAAACCGCCGGTACACCGTCCTGTGGCTGTCCGGCGCCATCGCATTCAACCTGCTTTTCATCATCGTCATCATGGGCATTGTGCATCGCAGGAAGCTGACCCGGATCGCGAACACCGATACGCTCACCGGCCTCATCAACCGGCGATCGGCGATCACCCTGGCTACACCCCTGATCTCCGCCCCGGCCATGGATGGCGTGCCCCTCATCCTCGCGCTGCTGGATCTCGATCATTTCAAGCGGATCAACGATACCTATGGGCATGGCGTCGGCGACGAGGTGCTGCGCTGCTTCGCGGACACTGCGCGCGACGTCTTGCGGAAAACGGACATCATTGCGCGATGGGGTGGGGAAGAATTTCTCATCATCTTCCCGAGCACATCCCTCGCATCCGCGATCGCGACGCTGGCGAAGCTGCGCGAAGTGATGGCGCAGGCAAGGACATCGGCGGGCAACGACCTGCATATCAGCTTCAGCGCAGGATTGACGCGCTGCTCACCCGGGCAGGATCTGGAAAGCCTCGTCACCGCGGCCGATGCAGCGCTATATAGGGCAAAACGACAGGGGCGTGACCGGACGATCATCGCGAGCGATCGCATGCTTCGCAGCAAGGTCGCCGAGGCCCGTCTCGAACGACGGGAACATGCCGCCGCATAACCGCTGTAATCGGCCTGCGACACGCGCGCCGTCCGCATTCCTCGCCGCCACCCTACCCCACGGGTCGCCGGGCCCTTAACGCCTGTGCCAGCGTACCCTCGTCCAGATAGTCCAGTTCGCCGCCGACCGGCAGGCCATGGGCCAGCTGGGTCAGCCGGATCGGGAAGTTTTCCAGCCGCTCAGCGATATAATGGGCGGTCGTCTGCCCTTCCAGTGTCGCATTCATGGCCAGCACGACCTCATCGATCCCACCCGCCGCCACCCGGCCGATCAGCGAATCGATGGAGAGGTCTTCGGGGCGCACGCCATCGAGCGCGGAAAGCCGCCCGCCCAGCACATGGAAGCGGCCGGGGAACAGGCGGGACTTGTCCAGCGCCCAGAGGTCCGACACATCCTCCACCACGCACAGCGCGCGGGCATCGCGCCGGGTATCCACGCAGATGGCGCAGGGGTTGGTGGTGTCGACATTGCCGCACAGGTTGCAGGTCTCCAGCCGCTCATTCACCGCCTCCAGCGCGCGAAGCAGCGGTTCCATCGCCGCTTCGCGCTTCTTCAGCAGATGCAGCACGGCACGGCGGGCCGAGCGGGGACCAAGCCCCGGCAGGCGGGAAAGCGCCTGAGTGAGCGCGTCGATTTCGGGCGATGCCATGCCGCGACACATAAGGCGTCGGGTCCGCCTTGCACAATAGCCGCCGGACCAAGGCCAGGACTGCGATGGCCACCTAGAGAATCCCGATGTCGTTTTCTGCAATCGAAAGCGGCATCATTGCATTTGCGGAAACCGCGCCGTGGGACCACATGGGCGATGATGCTGCAGTGCAGCAAGTCCAAGCATGATTTAATATTGAGGCTGTACCATGTTTTCGCTGATCTCTCTCTACTTCGCCTATCGCCGCGATGTCGTTCTTGCCGAGCGCTATGTCTCCGGCCTTTCCAATGATGCATCGCAAAAGACGGTAGCAGCGCCCGCACCCGTCCTCACGAACCTTCCCGTCGAGGAAATCGCGCTCGCCCGCGCGGCCTGAAAGCCCTCCCGACCGCGCTTATCTCCGCCACCTCCGTACAATAGCCCTTGCGCTTGAGCGCATCTGGGGCTTTGGAGGGCGGCATGCGTATCATCTACATGGGCACGCCCGATTTCGCCGTCCCCGCCCTTGAGGCGCTGGCGGAGGCCGGGCACCAGATCGTCGCCGTCTACAGCCAGCCGCCGCGTCCGGCGGGCCGGGGCAAGGCGCTGCGGCCTACCCCCGTCCACGCCCGCGCCGAAGCGATGGGGATCGAGGTTCGAACGCCGCTTTCCTTGAAGGACGCCGAGGTGCGGGCTGCATTCGCGGCGCTCGACGCCGACGTCGCGGTGGTCGCGGCCTATGGCCTCATCCTGCCCCGCGCGGTTCTGGATGCGCCGCGTTCCGGCTGCCTCAACATCCATGCCTCGCTGCTCCCGCGCTGGCGGGGGGCCGCGCCCATCCAGCGCGCCATCCTGGCCGGGGACAATGTGACCGGCGTGACCATCATGGACATGGAAGCCGGGCTCGATACCGGGCCGATGCGCGCCAAGGCCGTGACACCGATCGAAGGCAAGACCGCCGGCGAATTGACCGATGAACTGGCTCACGCCGGCGCCGCGCTGATGGTGGAGGTGCTCGACGACCTCTCTTTGCATCCGCCCGTGCCCCAGCCGGAGGAGGGCGTCACCTATGCGGCGAAGATCGACAAGGCGGAAAGCCGCATCGACTGGCGCCACGAAGCCCATGCCGTCGAGCGGCAGGTGCGTGCGTTCAACCCCGCGCCAGGTGCCTATTTCATCTATGGCGGCGAGCGCTTCCGTATCCTTGCCGGCCATGTCGAGGAGCCGAGCGGCGCGCCCGGCACATTGCTGGACGACAGCCTGCTGATCGCCTGCGGCCGGCACAGCATCCGCCCCACGCTGATCCAGCGCGCCGGCAAGGGCGCGATGAGCCCGGGCGAACTGCTGCGCGGCTTTACCATGCCGGCCGGCAGCATGGTCGAGCCCCTAGCCAGCGAATGACGCGCCGGTCATGAGCCGCTACGCCTTCACCGTGGAATTTGACGGCCGCCCTTTCATGGGCTGGCAACGACAGGCCCATGGCCCGAGCGTCCAGCAGGCTATGGAAGAGGCCATCGCCGCCGTCACGCGCGAGCAGGCGGTCGTCCACGCCGCCGGCCGAACCGATGCCGGCGTCCATGGCCTCGCGATGCGCGCCCATGCCGACATCGACAAGGCGATCACGCCTTTTCGGCTTATGGAGGCGATGAACGCACTGATGCGCCCTGCCCCCATCGCGATTCTCGATTGCGCCATCGTGCCGGATGACTGGCATGCGCGCTTTTCCTGCCTGGGGCGGCGCTATGTCTACCGGATCGTCAATCGCCGGGCACCGCTGACGACCCAGCTTGGGCTGGCGTGGCGCGTGACACGGGCGCTGGACGCCGACGCGATGCACGCAGCGGCACAGCATCTGGTCGGGCGGCATGACTTCACGACCTTCCGATCGGCCCATTGCCAGGCGGCAAGCCCCGACAAGACGCTGGACCGGCTGGACGTGATTCGCGACGGCGAGCGAATCGCGATCCATGCGGAGGCGCGCTCCTTCCTGCATCATCAGGTGCGGTCGATGGTGGGCTGCCTCGCCATGGTCGGCACCGGGCAATGGACGGGCAGCGACCTGAAAGCCGCATTGGACGCACGGGATCGCGCGGCACTGGGCCTGAATGCGCCCCCGGATGGGCTGTATTTCGTCGGTGCGGACTATCCTGAAGCCTGAGCGCAACGCCACGCGCTGGCCGGTGACGACACATCGACAGGACACGCGAAAGCCGATTCGTCACGAACAAAAAAAGGGCCGATCCATCAGGACCGGCCTTGAAAGTTTTAGGAGAGGATGCCTGAAAGGCCTGTTCCTTATGTTCAAAACGGTGTGATGCTGCAAATGCGTTGTGGAATATTACGATTGCGTTTCACGCAACCGTTAGCGCTATCATGTTTTTGCACCCTGCCTTCATGACAAGCCGAAAGTGCGGCCCAGCGCCCGGTCCAGCATCAGAAGTTGCCACAACAGCCGGCCATTATCGGACAGGCCCGCCTTATGGTCCGCCGCGACCTTCGCCAGCGCCTTCAGGTCGAACCAGCCCGTCCGCGCCAGGGCCGAGCCGCCCGCGATCGCCGTCCCCTCGCCTGCCAGCGGACCACGGAACCACGCGCTGATCGGCGTCACGAAGCCCATTTTCGGGCGATAGAGAATGTCTTCCGGCAGATAGGCTTCCATCGCCTTCTTCATGATATATTTGCCGCTGTTGCCATGGATGCGCTGGCCGATGGGCAGACGGCCGGCAAACTCCATGAGGCGATGGTCCAGGAGCGGCTCACGCGCTTCCAGGCCGACGGCCATGCTCATGCGGTCGGTCTTGGTCAGGATATCGCCGGGCAGCCAGATCTTCATGTCGGCATATTGGGCACGGTCCAGCGGATCGCACGCGGGCGCGTCGCGCATCGCGGCAATGTAGCGATCCTCGCCCCGGTGGCCGGCAATGGCGGCCCTGAAGTCCGGGCTGTAGAGGCGGTGACGCACGGCGTGGGGCGTGACCCCGACCGAGGCGGCATAGGCTTCCGCGCCGTCTGCCGCCAATTCGAGCAAGGTGGATTTCGCGCGCAGCGGTCGCGGCGCCCAGTCCGCCTTGGGATAATATTTGCCCAATGTACCGAACAACGGCTTGCGGATGCCGGCGGGCAGCAACGCGCGAAGGCCCTCGCCGCGATGCTGGAACAGGTGGCGGCGATAGCCGGCAAAGGCCTCGTCGGCGCCATCGCCTGATAGCGCAACCGTCACTTCCTCCCGCGCCAGTTCGCACACGCGATAGGTCGGCAGCGCGGAGGCATCGGCGAACGGCTCGTCGAAATGATGGACGAGCGTGTCGATCAGCCCGAAATCATCCGGCGAGACCATACGGGTGCGGTGGTCGGTGGCGAAGCGGCGGGCGATCCGGTCGGCATAGCCGGTTTCGTCCAGCGCGGCGACGTCAAAGCCGATGGTGCAGGTCTTGACCGCCTGCCGGCTTGCCTCCGCCATCAGCGCGACGACGCTGCTGCTGTCGACACCGCCGGAGAGGAACGCGCCCAGCGGCACGTCCGCGACCATGCGGGACTGCACCGCCTGCCGCATCAGGGCGACCAGTTCCTCCTCCAGCGCGGCCGGCTTCGCGCGGCTGCGGTCGGAAAAATTCATGTCCCAATAGCGGGTCGGGCGCGGCATCGGCTGACCGCGCACGAGGCGCAGCGCCTCGCCGGCGCCCAGCTTCTTCACGCCGGCGATGAAACAGGCGTCATCGGGCACGTAGCCGAGCGCCATATAGTCCTCGACCGCCGTCAGATCCGGCTCACGGCGGAGCAGAGGATGTGCCAGCAAGCCCTTGAGTTCGGAAGCAAAAATGACACTGCCGTCCGACAGCTGGGCATAGTGCAGCGGCTTCACCCCCAGCCGGTCCCGCACCAGCCAGAGCGCATTGGCGTGCCGATCCAGCAAGGCAAAGGCGAACATGCCGACGAAACGGTCGACACAGGCCTCCCCCCATTGGCGATAGCCGTGCAGGATGACTTCCGTGTCGCTGTTCGTGCGGAACTTGTGCCCCTTGGCCTCAAGTTCGGCGCGTATCTCACGGAAATTATAGATTTCCCCGTTGAAGGCGACAGCGAGGCTCTCGTCGGTCGAAAGCATCGGCTGCGCGCCACCGCCCAGATCGATGATGGAGAGGCGGCGATGCCCCAGTCCCACGCCCGGCGCGGTCCACACGCCCGATCCGTCCGGCCCGCGATGCACCAGCGCGTCGGTCATCAGCGCCACGCGCGCGGGATCGACCGGCTTTGCCGTCTCGATGTGGAAGATGCCTGCTATGCCGCACATGGGGCCGCTCTAGCGGATGCCCGCGCTTGCGTCAGCCAGTTCCTTGATGCTGCCGAGATCGCGCAGGAAGGCGGCGATCGCGGCGTCGGCGGGATACCCCTCCCGCGCCTCGGCGGAGATCAGGATGGCGACCGCGCGCTGGTCGCCGCCCAGCAACCGGGCCTTCAGCGTCTCCAGCTTCACCGCCCCGGCGCTCCCGGTCACGATCCCGCCCAGCGCATAGAAGGTGACGACATGGCGGATGACGGGGCCGGGCGCGGTGATCTGCGCGCCGAGTCCGCCCGCCGGGGCCGGTGCGGGCGAAGACCAGGTCCAGCCGCTGTCGGGATCGGCGGCGCCCTGCCCGAAGCCGACCAGTTCACGCGCCTCCTCCTGCCTGTCGTACAGGGCGATGGCGAGGTCGACGACCTGCCCCCGTGCATCGACATAGCGGCGCTGGAGCAGATGGTCCGCCCCGTCGAAGCGCGGTTTCCATGGATAGGCCGTGGGCGCGGCACTGGTGCTCCAGCCGGGGACGGCCGGAAGCTGCGGCGCTGCGGGCAGTGCCATGGTGCGGCTCGACATGGTGAGTGACCAGAGCGGCGCGGCGAGGATCAGCAGCACGGCAAAGGGAAGCGTCCGAGCGAGCGATCCGCCCCCGCTGCGGCCCTGAAGCACGGCGGGGTCGAACCATGGGTCGCCTGGCCTGCGATCGAAGAAGCGCCAGCCGACCGCCATGATGATCGTCAGGACGATCGCGAAGAAGACCCAGCCATAGACGACATGGTCGAACCCCACCGCCGCATCCACCGATGTCAGATGCGCGACATAGATGGTGGCGAAGGCGCGCACGCCATTGGCAAGTACGGAGAGCGACAGCGCCGCGCCCATGAAGACGATGCGGCGCGGCCATGTGCGGAAGCAGACATTGCACACAAGCGCGCCATAGGCGCTCATGGCGATCACGAACTTCGCGCCCGAACAGGCTTCCGCCACCTCGAAATAGCCGGTGGGCGTTGTGATGAAGATGCCATCGACATGGGCTGGCACGGCGAACAGATCGAGCAGGATCATCGCCAGCCGGGCGGTGAGAAGCTGGAGCGGCGGCACGATCTCCTCGCCGAAGGGGATCATGAACAGCGCGTAGAAGATCGGGAACATCAGCGCGCGCGACGCGGCGGGGCCAAGGGTGGCGATCACCGCGCCCTGAGCCATGATGACGAGCCCCGCATGGCGGAACAGCGCCACCCCGCCCGCATCGCCGAGCAGCCAGCCGAACCCGCCCGCCGCCAGCCACAGCAGGCCCGGCGCCCATGCGGCAGGATCAAGCTGGCGCAACCCCGGCAGGCGCTGCTGCACCAGCCAAGCGATGAGGAACGGGATGAAGAGGCAGTGGCCGAAGGTGGAGGCGGTCCACCAGATCGTGACCATGCCGATCGCGTCCCGCGCGAAGACGGTGAGGATCAGCGCCCAGAGCGCACCCAGCGCGGCGAGATGCAGGCGCCAGCCGGTGAGGTCGAAACTCCCCCACGACCGCGTGGCTGCAATCCGGTTCACGCGGCCCGCACCGCGACGGGCGACGTCTTGCCGCCCAGCATGGCGCTGAGCGGCGCCAGCGTCGCGTCCCAATGATAGCGCTGCTCCATCCGCGCGCGGGCGGCCCGGCCCAGACTTGCGGCCCGGGCCGGATCATCGAGCAGCGCGCAGACCATATCCGCCTCCGCCGCCGGATCGGACGCGATCAGCAGGTGCTTGCCATCCTGCGCGTCGATCCCTTCGGCGGCCTGCGCGGAGGCCACGACCGGACGGCCCATCGCCATGGCCTCCAGCACCTTGTTCTGGATGCCCCGCGCGATGCGGAGCGGCGCGACCACGACATCGGCGGCGGCGAGCCAGCCACGCACATCGGGAACGCCGCCGGTCACGACGACGCCCGGTTGCGCGGCGAGCGCCTGCACGGCCGGCGTCGGATCACGCCCAACGATGGCGAAGCGGGCATCGGGGTGCATGGCGCGGATGGCGGGCATGCTCTCCCGCGCGAAGCTGACGACCGCCTCGACATTGGGGCGATAGTCCATCTGCCCGGTGAACACGATCAGCGGCCCCTGCCCGCGCTCGGCCGGCCCGAGCGGCGCGAAACCGGCGGTCGGCGCGAAATAATCGAGCGCAACGCCATTTTCGAGCGCCTGCACGGCATCCGCGCCAAGGCCGGTGGCCGTGCGAAACATCGCCGCTTCGGCTTCGCTGACGAAGGTGGAGATATCGGCGCGAGACGCCACGCGACGCTCGAAATCGAACAGCAGCCGCGCCTCGCGCCGGTTGATCCATCCCATCGGCCCGCCCTGCTCCGCGCCATAGGCGGCATATTTGGCGGAATCGAAATCGACGAAATCCATCATGAAGCGCGTGGACGAAGGCAGCGGCGGCACGAAATGCGCCATCTGCGCGGAAAAGCAGACGACGGCTGCGATGGGCCGGGTCGCCAGCGTCTCGCGCACCCAGCCATGCAGCCGGGGATGGTCGAACAGCGCGACAAGCAGCGATTGGCGCCGCAGCAGCCCGGTGATGCCGGCGACGGCGCGCGAACGATCGCGGCGGATGACTGCCTGGCTTGCCGCGAGCTGTGCCAGCAGCGGCGCAAAGCGCTCGTCCCGGTCGTCGTCGGCGAAGCAGCCGACATGGACCGGCGCGATCTTCGCCAGCGCATGCAGCAGGTGGTGCGAGCGGATCTTGTCACCGCGATCGGGCGGGAAAGGAATGCGGTGGCAGAGGTAGAGGATCTCGCCCCCCGCTCCCGGTCCACCCATTCCAAGCGCGCCCATGCCGGGCATCAGCCCAGGCCCCGCGCCAGCCATGGACCTATGGCGTTAGCGATCGGCAGCGGCAGCTTCTTCCACAGCTCGACCTTGCGGCCATAGCGGTCGCTGGTCGGGCTGATGTCCCGCACCGGGCCGTCCTCGCGGACATGATAGGCGAGCGGGCGGGGTTCGAACCCCCAGCTCCGCTTCCATGCCGCCTGCCCACTGTTCGTCTTCGACCGGCCGAAGTCGAAGGTCGTACAACCGCGCGCGCGGGCATGGCCCATCAGCCGGAAATAGAGCAGTTCGTTGGAGCGCAGCCGCCGCGCATCTGCGATGCCGCCGCCCCAATAAGGCATTACCGCGCCATGATGGTAGAAGCTGAGCACCGCCGACACCGGCCGTTCGCCCTCATAGATCACGAGGATATCCGCATCCTGCCCGAACTGCGCGAGCATCCGGCGGAACAGCGCGCGCGGGAAGACCGGCGTGCCAAGATTGCGGACGGACTCGGCATAGACACGGTAATGGTCGCGCAGCAGCCGGTCGCTCGCCCCCGTCTCGAAGCGGAGCGCGTCGTTGGCGAGCGCCTTGCGCAGTTCGGCGCGATGCTTGCGGGGGATGGCGAGCAGTTCCGCATCGTCATCGGCGGCGAGCGGACGGGAGAAGCCCAGATGCGCGCCTTCCGACAGGCGCCAGCCGTCGCCGGGCGCCACGCCGCCGCGCAATTCCATCGGCAGTCCGCCGAGCAGCGCCGCCCATGCCTGCGCCGCATCGGCCAGCAGCCGCGCCACCGAGTCATCATCCGCCAATATCCCGCCATCCACGGCAAAGGCGGACGAGACGAGCGCGCTGCCGAACAGGCGGCTGCGCATATGTACCAGCGGCAGCAGCCCCGCGATGCGCCCGTCGAGCCGCCGCGCTACCAGCATATGGGCGGCATTGCCCGTCGCCTCTTCCACGGCCAAGATCCAGCCCGTCCGATGAAAGGGCGTGGAGGCCGGATGGGCACACACATAGGCATCGACTTGCGCCACCTGCGCCATGTCGCGCAGGTCCAGCGGCAGGACCGCCAAATCGCCGGTGATCGGGCCAATCATCATCATGTCCGCCCCGCCTCGATAGCGGCGACGGCATCCACCCTGCCCCATTCGAAATCCCGGACCAGGCGGCGCAGCTTGCCTGCCATCTTCGAGAGATTGCTGTAGTGCCGCACACGCGAGCGGAGCGGCGCGCCGACGACGCGGGGTTGGCCGGGGTCGATCTCCCAGGGATGGAAATAGATGATCGCCGGGCGATCGTCCTGCCGGTTCACCTGTTTGATCGCCCAGCGCGAAAAGCCATAGGGCAGCATACGGAAGAAGCCGCCGCCGCCAGCCGCCATGGTGCGCCCGGCGAGCAGTGCGGTCGTCACCGGCAGCTCGATCAGCGGGCTCTCCGCCACCGGCCGCCATGCGAAGCGCGGCGATCCCGGCCAGCCATAATGGTCATGCGTGATCGGCGCGACGCTGCTGGAATAGGCATAGCCTTCCTCGGCGAGGATCACATGCGCCCAGGGCGTGCGGGTATCGATGGAGAAGCTGGGCGCGCGATAGCCATGGACGCGCCGTCCCCCGGCATCCTCGATCAGCGCGCGCGCCTTGCGCAGATCCGCGCGCCAGTCCTCCGGCGTGAAAGTGAAGACGCGGCGATGGTCATAGCCGTGGCTGGCGAGTTCATGCCCCGCATCGGCAATGCGCCGCATCAGGGCCGGATAGCGCTCCGCCACCCAACCGAGCGTGAAGAAGGTCGCCTTGACGTCTGCTTCCGCGAACAGCGCCAGCACCGCGTCGGTATTCTGCTCGACCCGATATTGCAGCCTGTCCCAGTCGCCACGGGAAATCGTGCCTTCAAAGGCGCCGACCTGGAACCAGTCCTCCACGTCGACGGATAAGGCATTGCGCATCTTGAATATTTCCCCGGCCCCGTCGGGCTTTTCCATCAAAGATCAGGCGGCTTCGCCATGACCGGGCAGGCGGTCCTGATCCTCCCGCTCGACCCAATCCACCAACAGCGAGAGGACGCGGCGCAGTGCCACGTCCTGCTCGTCAGCGCGGGCTTCCACGGCGGCAAGGCGGAACAGCATTTCGTCGATCCGGGGATCGACGACGGGAACCTTCCCAACATCAGCAAGGATCGCCCCCAGCCCGGCGATCTCCGCGCGGAGTTCCGCCTGCACATCGGCCGAGACGAGCGCTTCGATCGCAGGGCGCTGTTCGGGCTCCGGCACGGGCTCGACAGAGGGCTCAGCCACAGCTTCGGGCTCGGCGCTGGCGACGGCTTCCGGCTCCGGCGTCACGACCAGTTCTGGCGCCACCTCAGGCGCCAGTTCGGGCTCGGGCGTGACGACCAGCGACAGGTGCACAGGGCTTTCCGGCGCCACAATCTCGGGAAACAGATCCTCCGGGAGTTCCGGCGCGACATCCAGGGCGACGGGCGCAGCGGACTTCGTTTCCGCCGCATCATCCCCATCCATGTCCATCACCACGGCGTCCACGACGCTCGCATCGATGGTGGAGAGCCGGTCGATCGCGCCGAGCAGCAGCACCCGGCTGGTAAGCGCATTCACCCGGCGGGGCACGCCGCCCGTCGCCGAATGGATCGCGGCGAAGGCATCGGCGGTGAAGGTGGGATTACCGTGCCAGCCGACCAGCTTCATGCGGTGGACGATATAGGACTCGACCTCCTTCGCCATCATCGGGTCCAGATGATGGGTCGCGATCACGCGCTGGCGCAGCTGCTCCAGCTCCGCCGAACGCAGCAGGTCGCGAAACTCGGGCTGGCCGAGCAGGAAGATCTGCAGCAGCGCCTGCCCGCCGAGCTGGAAATTGCTCAGCATCCGCAGTTCTTCCAGCGCCGAGACGGACAGGTTCTGCCCTTCATCGACGATCAGCAGCGAGCGGCGGCCGGCCCGCGCCTGGGCATGGAGAAAGGCTTCCATCCGCTGCAGGATCTGCGCCTTTGACAGCCCGTCCACCTGTACGCCGAAATTCTGCGCGGCAAGGCGTAGCATGTCGTCGCCGCCGACCTGCGTCGAAACGATCTTCACCGCCGTCAGCCGCGCGGGATCGATGGTTTCCATCAGATGCCCGACCAGCGTCGTCTTGCCCGCGCCGATATCGCCGGTAATGACGATGAAGCCTTCCCCCTGCGCCAGCCCATAGCCGAGGTAGGACAGCGCCTTGCGGTGCGTCGCGCTCTCGAAATAAAAGCGCGGATCGGGCGTCAGCTGAAAGGGGCGCCCCTGCAATCCGTAGAACTGATCGTACATGCTTCCGTCTCCGCTCCGCGGCCTGAAGGTTAGAAACTGTAGCGCAGGCCGAGCTGGGCCAACGCGGCAATAACGCTTTCCGCACTTTTGGGATCAACCGCATCGACACCTACGGATGCCGTTGCCGTCAGGCTGCGGCCATAGGTGCGATGATAGGTGATGTAGCCGCCGGCATTCAGCACATCGTCCAGCCCATCGAGGCCAGCGACATAGTAATTGCCGTAGATCGTCGCATCGATGCCCGAACGATTGTCGAACTGGCGGCTGATCGAGGCATTGGCGTAGTAATTCTCGTCCGTCGTGCCGGTGATGGCGACATTGCCGGTGTCCCGCCCGACGAACTTGCGCCGGGAATAGCCCGCGCCGATGCCATAGCTCGTCGCGCCCCGCGCCACCGCGAACTGCGCGCCGATTCCCCGCCGGCGGAAATTGCCGGTGCCAACGGAGCTGAGTGCATCGTTGAAGCACTGGCCGCCGCCGCTGGCCGAGAAGGCGCAGCTGTTGAGATCACCGCTGAAGGGATTGCGCGTGGCGGCGAAGCTGGTGGAGAGGTTCGCCAGCCCCCCGGTCATCATCCGGCCGAAGCTGTCGACCGCATCGAACACGCCGACATTGAGCGAACTGTCCCGGCTGGGCGCCCAGGAGAAACTGCCGATATAGGTCCAGCTGCCATAGCGATGGCCAACCCGCGCCTCCAGCGAGGTGCGGCGGCTGGGGCGCCAGAGCACGCCCGCATCCCAGATCAGGCCATCCTGGTCGTAGTTCAGCAGGCGCGGCGCGCTCTTGTCCGTCACATAGCGGCCATCGCTGCCGATCACCGGATTGCCGCTGGCATCGCGCACAGCGTCGCGGGCGCTGATCTCGATCTTCTCATAGCCGACGCCGCCGACCAGCGCGAGCGTTGGGCCGACCGGCAGGGTCACGTCGCCGCGCACCCATTTGTCGTCGAAGCGCTGATCGAGCTGGCGTGCATCCTCGCGCTGCCAGCCGCCGCCCACCGACCAGCCGAAGGGCAGCACGCCCGGCTGCATGCCGACCGAGGCGGTCAGATAATGGCTGAGGCTGTCGTCGAAGCTGTCGAGCGGCTGGATCGTCGATCCGGCGACCGAGACCTTGTCGTCCACCCGCGTATAACCGAGCCGATAGGCCGCGTTCACCGAAAGCGCGCCGATGCGCGTCGCCAGCGTCGGGCCGACATAGGCGGAGTAGATCTGGTTGGTCGCGCCGATATTGCTGCCGATGCCGTTGACCGCACCGCGGGGGCCATCGGTGCGGACACGGGTGGCGATCACCCCGCCCTCAAGGCTGAGCGCATTGCGGATCAGGCTGAGGCGGCCACGCGCGAGCCCGCTGATGACATCCTGATCGGGCGTGTCGTCCTGCCAGCTGAACTGATGCTCGTAGCGCAGGCTGGCCTGCGCGGCGGCGCGGTCTCCGCTCACGCTCGCGTCGATGCCGGCCGCGACATTGGTATAGGACAGGATGTCGTCCGAACCGCCCTTCAGATTGGCGATCACCGTCTGGTCGACCTCCAGATAGGGCGTAACTTCAGTGCGCCCCCGTGCAAACACGCTGACGGGCAGACCGCAGAGCAAAGCGGCGGTCGCCGACGCCATGATGGCGCGAAAGGTTGATGTCCGCGTCCCCATCATTTGCCGCGCCCGTAATAATTGCCGAAGCGGCGGCCGCCGGTCGAAAAGCTGATGCTGTTGAGGATCAGCCGGACATCGCCGCAGCCCTTGAGCATGCTCGCCGCATCCCGCAGCGCGGCCTCGCTGGTGCGGTCGGCGCGAACGACGAGCAGCGCCATCGCGACATGGCCGGCAAGCACCGCAGCGGGCGATGCCGCGAGCAGTGGCGGGGAATCGAAGATGACGATGCGGTTCGGGTTGCCCTGCACAAGCGAGGCGAGCAGGCGCTGCGTCCGCGCGGAGGCGAGATATTCGGTGTCGTTGTTGGTCTGCGTTCCCGCCGGCAGGATGGCCAGCGAGGGAATATCCGTGCGGATCACGACATTCTCGACCACCAGCGCCGGATCGGCGAGCACGTCCATGAGGCCGGGCGTTGTGCCGCTGTCGTCGGCCCCCTCGGCAGACAGGCCGAGCGCCGCAAGCACGCTGGGATTGGCGACGTCGGCATCGACCAGCAACACGTCGACATCCTTCTCCGCCGCCAGCGACAGGGCAAGGTTGACGGCGCAGAAGGTCTTGCCCTCTCCCGAATGCGCCGAACAGACGAGCAGCGCGCCGCCATTGCAGGCAGCGTCCGTTGCAGCCCGTTCGCGAAGTTGATCGAGCAGTTCGCGCTTGAGGATGCGAAATTCCTCGCTGATCCCGGACACCGGTCCATCGGGCAGGACGAAGCCGGCGTCGATCAGTGTCGCGCGATCGATGGCGCGCACGGGACCGCTCCAGGCGCGCAGAGCCGGCGCGGCCTGTGCGGGAACATCCACCCCCGCCATGTCCGCCGCGAAGGGCGCGGCGGGCGGCGGTGCCATGACCATGGGCGCACCTGCAGGCACGTCGATCTTCGGCGCCGCGTCGCCGCGCAGCGCTGCACCGAAATCATAGATGTCCATCGCCCGTTCGAGCAGCGTTTCGGCGGGAGTACCGCTCGTGATGGAGCTGTGCTTCGTCATCTCTCCATCTCCCTCAGGCCAGGTTTCGCTGGACGAATTCGACCGCGATCAGCAGCAGGCAGACACCCGCGAGCCCGCCGCTGGCACCGTAGAACCAGCGCAATTGCTGCCTGCGCGCCGCCTTCTGCGCCTGCGTGACCGTTTCGCTGATCGCGCCGATGACCGACAGGCCCGTCGCCTTTTCGAGGCGGGCGGCGGTCGCATAGGTGGTACGCAGCTGCCCCATGCCGAAGGCCGCGCCGATACCGCCGCCGATGCCGACGATCAGCACCGCGACCAGCAGCAGCGGCCGGTTGGGCGCGGCAGGGCCGGAGGGCATGCTGGGCGGGTCGATGACGCGGAACTTCACCTGGTCCGTCTCATTCTGCACGTCGCCGCGCAGGCGGATGTCCTCGCGGTCGGCGAGCAGCTTGTCATATTGGGTCTTGAGCACGTCATAGTCGCGGTCGAGCCGCTCCTGCTCGGCGGCGACGCCCGGTTCGTCGACCTGACGCGCCGTCATCGCATTCAAGTCCGCCTGGATCTGTCCCTTGCGGGCCTGAAGCGCGGAAACGGTCGCCGCGCGCTCCGCCTGCATCGACTTGACCGAGAGATAGGCGGGGTTGGGCGTGCCGCCCGCAGCCGCGCCCTTCCCGCCGCCCTGCGCACGCAGCGCCGCGATCTGGCGCTGGAGCGCGATCACGTCCGGGTGGTTCTGGGTCCAGCCACGCGCCAGTGCCGCCGCCAGTTCGCCCTGCGCAGAGGCCAGCGCGCTGGTCCCGCCGCCCACAGCCCCGCCAGCGATCATCGCAGGCGTGCCGGCAAGCTGGCCATTCATCGCGGACAGGGCGCTCTGGGCCGACACAAGCTGCGAATCGATGCTGTTGATCTCGCTGCGCGCCGCATTCATCCGGTCGCTGATCGATCCGGCGCCGGGCAGCATGCCCATATATTTCTGCTGGAACTCGACGCTCTTCTGCTGGGCGGCCTGCAGCTGCTGGCCCCGCGAATTGATCTGCGCATCGAGGAACGCCAGCGTCTGGCGGGTCTCGTCGCGGTCGCCCGCGATATTGTCCTCCTGGAAGATGTCGATCAGCTTCTGGACGATCTGGTTGGCGATCTTGGCGTTCGCACCTTCCGACAGGCTGCTGTCCGAAAAGGTGGTGCTGATCTCGAACAGATTATCCTGCTGCGAGACGACCTTGATATGCTCGCGCAGGGACGCCGCGCGGCCTGCGATATCGCGGTCGCTGGCGACCGTCTGCGCCAGATCGGTGCCGCGCACGACCTTTTCGAGATTCTCCGCGCTTGCCAGCGTCTGGCGCACCCGGTCCATCTGCTGCTGCTGCTCGACCGGCGTGATGCCGATCTTGCCGGGCAGGATCGACTGGGTCTGCACATAGACGCGCGCCCGCGATTCATAGGTGTTGGGGATCAGCGCCACCACCAGCCAGCCGGCCATGCAAATCGCCCAGGCGACGGCCAGCGCCAGCCAGCGCCGGTTCCAGACCCCATGCAGGGCGATCAGCAGTTCATCGAAAAGGCCGGACATAGGGTGTTGTTATCCCGTTGTTTTTCAGAACATGCTTTCTGGGATGATGATGACGTCGCCCGGCGCCAGCTGCACATTCGCCTTGGTCTCGCCGCGCTTGATGAGGTCGTTGATGCGCACCGCATATTCCTGCTGCTTGCCGGTCTCGCGGTTGAAGCGGACCAGCCGCGCCTTGTTGCCCGCCGCATATTCCGACAGGCCACCGACGGCGATCATCGCGTCGAGCAGCGTCATGTTCGCGCGATAGGGGATGGAGGCCGGCTTCTCGGTCGCACCGACGATGCGGATCTGCTGGCTGAAGGTGCCGGAGAAATTGTTGACGATCACCGAAACCAGCGGGTTCTCGATATATTTGGACAGCGCGACCTTGATGTCGTCGGACAGGATCTTGGGCGTCTTGCCCACGGCCGGCATGTCGGTGATCAATGGCGTGGTGATGCGTCCATCGGGCCGCACCTGTACCTTCGCGCCCAGTTCCGGGTTGCGCCAGACGAAGATGGTGAGTTCATCGAGCGGGCCGATGACATATTCCTCGCCCGGACCTTCCTGCGTGGATACGAAGGATGCCGGGGGCAGCTGCGGACCGCTTCCGCCCGACGCGCATCCGCCCAGCGTCGTTGCAGCCAGCCCAAGACCCAGAAAATAGCGAGAAATCCGCGCGAACGCCATGTCATCACCCCTTTTGCTGCCATGCACGCGCGTCCGCCAAAGAGGGCAAGCGGACAGGCGGCGCGCATGACGTCACGCGCCCTTCATGGCGCTAAAGGGTAAAGATAGCGTTAGGTTTCATCACCGTTTTCCGTGCCTTTCCGGGGTGGTTTGACAGAGTTTGAAGAGTCACGCCTTGTTCCTCTGCCACTTTAGGATCGCGGAACGACCCAGCTTTGCTTGGGAGCGGCCTTTAGAGTAGTGTTCGACCATTTGCAGACTCTGCCCACTGATCGCGGCGGTCTCGGCCGCCGAGCATCCAGCTTCCAGCAACGCATTGACCGCATTCTTGCGCAGGCCGTGAGGGACCACTTTGTGGCCACGAGCCGCTGCATAATCCTGCAGCGGTTTACGGATCGTGTGCAGGCCTGATTTGGTGAGCGGCACATTCAGGATCGTTGCCAGCGACCGGGGGTGTCGCGCGAGCTCCGCCGCGAGATCCGCGTGCATCGGGATGACGAGCGTCTTGCCGGTCTTCTGCTGCGTCATGACGATCTTGTCGCCGTCGATATCCCGCCATGCCAGCGCCGCGACATCGCCGATCCTTTGGGCGGTATAGTAGAGCAGATGAACAACCAACCTGATCCGGCCATCGTCGGATTCGAGCGCCTGCTTCACCAGCGCATCGGGCCAAGGCTGGTGTTCGCCCATGTCCATCGCATCGATGCCATCGAACGGATTATTGGAGACGTGGCCGCGCTTCCTGCCCCAGGACCAGACCGCGCGGCCGATCGCCAGCAACATGTTCGCCGCGCCCGCCGTCCTGGCGCGCTTGTCGAGCAGCAGCAGCACGTCCTTGCGCTCCAACTGGCTAGCTGGTGCCGGCCCGAGGTTGTCGGCGAATTGGCCAAGATACATCTGGTACTGGCGCTGACTCGAGGGTCGGAGCTTCTGGAACTGCGCACTATCCATGTAGAGATCGAACAGCCGAGCCACAGTCATGGCCGTCACGACATTTGCGCGGCGGGTGCGGTGTCCCAGCATCGCGGCATAGACGGCACCAAAGGTACGATCTGATGGATCAGGCAAACGCTTCCAGATCCGCGCGCCTTTCTCATCCGACTGCCCGGTGTCGAAATAGTAATAGAGGCGCCCCTTGGCCCTCGTCCTCTTGACATGAAGGATGGATTTAGCCGCTCGCATATAGCTTCGTTCCCTTGCGCCAATCATCCTCGCCTTCTCCGGTCAGACGTTCGAGATAGGTATCGATCTCGGCTCGGCTCCAATGGAGACCGTTGCCCAGCATGACAGGATGCGGCAGGCGACCCGATGCTATTTCTCGCTCCATCTCGGCTGCGGACAGGTCGAGATAGGCGCAGGCCGTCGCTCGCTTCATCATTCGCGGCCAGTGCGGAACGTGAACGCCCATCAGCTTTTCCTCTTGGCCCACATGAAAGCCGGCGATTCCAACGAGCACCCCACGACGGGATTCCACGTCCTTTCGGTCCATTCGATTGCGGTTTCAGCCATCAGAAAGGCCTTCCATCATCAAGCCCATGAATCGGGCAGTCATTCGACATGTGCGTAGGAGGCGCTTGGCAATCACAGGCGTCAGGCTTCAGCCACCCATTTTCCCGAAGGTGCCGCTCTGCGCTGAACATGCAGGCATGCAAGTAGCCAAAGGTGTCGCCAGCCTCACCAAGCGCCTCCGCCATGAGTTGCCCGCCCTTCATCATCGATGAGAGCAAATTTTCCGCATCAAAGGCGCGCTGTTCCATTGCCTCGACCAGAGCGGCGATATGCGCGACGGTTGATGACGTTACCCGGCCGCTGCAGATAGGATCGGTGCCCAATAAATTGTGAATTGTGTCTGAGTGGGATGCTTCAGCCATCAGTACCACCCCCTCTCACGATCAAGCTGCTCGTGTGCCTCATCACGTTCCTGCGCCTGGGCATCGCGAGCGGCGCGCTGGCACTCTGCTTCGCCGCAGTCATCAAGGTTGCTTGACCACCGATCCTTAAGGCCGATGTCAGCTCCACAGTTGAAGCAGTGGTGGCGTTTCTCAGGCATTGTCACGAGATCCATACTCCTTGATGCACGGCATAATATGCGTCATGCCCGACCTGCACGGGACGCAGGAGCACTCGTCGCCCATCAGCGCAGGCTCGCTCGCGTAAAGCGCCTTGTGGGCCTCACAGACAAAGTTGCTATCGGCCGGCGCACCGCATTCGACACAGGTGCGGGGAAACATTTTACTCATATGTCACCTGATCCTTCCGGCCGCGCTCGAAGAACCTCGTGGCCGTCCCGACAGATCGGCGAACGCGACGGTCAGGAAGGAATATCGGAGGATTGCGGTCGCCAGCGATATGGATCTTGCGCCAGTGTTCGGCATTGCTTGGCATCGTCTGTACGCCGGGCCTTGTTAGGTGCCCGGCGCTCCCTTGAGAAACTGCTCAGGCCGCCTTGGCCCGGTTCTGGCGAAGCCCACCGGTCATGCGCGAGACCTTTGCCTGCGCATCGTCGGCGCGCCTGTTCGCCTCGCACAGTTCGCCGAAAAGCCGCTCATTCTCGGCCTGCATTTCGCCGGCGTGCATCTGGATATTGGTGATCCGCGCCATGTAGGTTGCGGCCTGGGCGGCAAGGTCGTTGTCGTAACGCTTCTTCGTGATGAACATGGTCGTTCTCCCTTAATATCCGCGCAGGGCGGTGACTGTGGCCTTGTCGAGGCCGAACATCGGTCCGAGATCGCGGCGCTTGGGGCTGTGCTCTCTGGCCAGCCATGCGGTTCGGTACGCCTCGCGCTGGGCAACCGTGGCGATCTTCCGCGCCGCCAATTCCTCGCGCTGACGGGTGAGTTTCTCGCGCCTGGCGATAATCGCAGCTTCGGCAAAGGCGTCGGCGCTACCCTTGATGCGGGGATAGCGATCCATGAACCCGGTAAGGTCGCGCAGTTGGGCTCGGCTCAGCAACTCGCGCTGATCCAGCCAGCGATGCAGGGCCGCACCCGTGGGCGGCATGGCGTGTCCGACAGAGCGCATCGCCCGGTTCATTTCTTCGGGCGTCCAGCGGTTGGCGCGCAGCCATTGGGCGCAGCGCTCGCGGGGTTCTTTCTGGTTGGGAAGCATTATGCGTGCTCCCTCTCTGAAATCAGCCGGTATCCACGAGAAGATTGCCCGCCGCCCTCGCTATCGATCTCGTACCCCTCCCGGCGCAGGCGAAAGATCAGCGCCTTCACGTTGTGGCGCGGCATATCGGCATAAGCCGCGATCCAGAGCTTTTCGCCATGCACCCATTTGCCTGAGCGCAGCATGTCGAGGGCGATCGCCCGGCTCTGCAGTGCCGCAGGCGAACGATTGAGTTGCGTGCAGCGCCGGCATCGTGCGGTGCGGCGGTCATGCGGGTGATTGCAGGGCATCAGCGACGCTCCTTCAGGAGGTCGATCCGGTCCATCGCATATTCGCGTAGGGTGTCGGCATCCTCATCGCCGAGGAGATCAACCAACGCGGCCACGCGGCTGTTGACGTCGATGACGGTTTCCGCGCTGTCGATTTCGGATTTCGCGGTAGCAAGGTCGGTACGCTCGCCGCGCTGCTCATCCGTGGGGCCTTCCTGCCAACCATCGGTTTGGGCGTCGAGGGCCCTGGCGGTTTCCTCGTCCTCGATAATTTCGCCTGTCTCGACGTCGTGAGCTACCATCGTCTGTTGGCGTGACGGATAGGTGATGTTGCGGGCATCGTTTCCGCCGTCCTGCTGCACGGTGGCCGCAAAGGTGCTCGCCTCGTCCTCGACGTAGATGCCGGAGAAGCCGAACGCGACACGCCCACCCTGGATCAGTGCGCGATGTCGCAACATGCGCTTGGGCGTCTTCTGCCATGCCGGACCAGCGCCTTTGCACTCGTCCATATATTCCGTGACCTTGATCGGCCGCGTGCGATCGCGACGGTAGATCACACTTTCGATGGCGTAGAGATTTCCATTCTCATCAACGATGTCGTTGAACTCGATGCCATCGAACTGCGGGTGCTCGTTGATGATCCTGATCCAGCCATCGACGCTCACGACGGGGATAATGCCGCCGCCCTTCGCCGGGAATGCGAAGATTTCTTTAAGCAGCGGGTTGAGGCCATAGGCGTTAGAGACGATCACCAGCGCAACAAATTCATCATTGCTGGCGCCCTTGAACACAGTGTTCTTCAGGGTGGTGGTGAGCGCGCCGGGGCTGACGTTGAGCTTGCTGGCTAGCGCATCGAGCGCCGAAGGACGAGCCTTGGCCTCTTCGATTTTTGCGACGTTTGCGGCAATGGAATGGTCCTGCGCGGCAATCGCGCGGCCACGAGCGGTTTGCATGTTCATTGATCATTCTCCAGCAGATCAGCCTGCTTCGGCTCACACTTTTCAAGGATGGGTTTCGTATCGAAGGGTGGCGCTTCGTCACTCACGGCGACAACAAAGATGCGCTGCCACCCTTCCTCTGAGCGACCGGCGACCTTGACCTCATCGCCCGCAGCAAGCGGCTCACCATCGAAATGATAGGTGTAGCTGCGGCGATCGTCGGGACGGAATTTTCAGGCAACATATTGGCGTTTCATTTTCGGTCCTTTCAAAATGGGATGCAGTCGCACTCGATGAGCTTTTCGCCGCAACCCGAGCATTTCTGATTGTCAAGCGCGCGACGCTGCTTCGCCAAGCGGCGCGATTTGGCCTTATCCCGACTTTCCGCGACGGAATCTGCGCCCATGGTCTGCAACTCCTGATCAACCAGCATTCTGGCCAATTCCCGTCGTGGGCCCGTCAACATCCCCATCTGCGCGTGCAGGCCGTGCAGCTTGAAGACATTGAAATTGCGGATAGTGGCAGCCTGCTGGGCTGGCGTCTGATTGTATTTCCGAAGCGGATCATAGGGGCGCGGCTTGAACATCACCGGATCGCCGTCGAGGTTTCTGCGTAGATCTCGCAGCCCTTCATCTCACGGACGCCGCCGCGAACCTGGGCGTCGATGACCTTCTGAAGAACCTCCACCACCTTGGCGTGCTTGAGGATGCTGTCGGGCAGCTGGCGGACGCTCAAAATGCGGGCCTTGTAGGTCGTGACGCGAGCGACCTTCGCGCCCATGTCACCCTGGATCGATGTACGTTCCGGCTCGGCGACTGCGATCTCAACCAGCGGCGCGGCGACTTCAACCTCTTCCGCTTCGACCACGATCTGTGCCGCATCACGGGCTTCAGCAGCCGCGCGCTCGTCTTCTATCGCCTGAAGGCGCAAGCGCTCCTGCCGGGCGTTCTCGTCGGCGATAGCCTGCAACCGCAAACGTTCCTGCCGCGCTTCCTCGTCGGCAATAGCCTGAAGTCGGCGGCGCTCTGCTTCAGCAGCCTCGCGACGCTTGCGCTCGATTTCCGCCTGCTCGGCATCGTAGCGGTTTACCTTCGCCCGCGCTTCCGCCTCAGTATCCTTGAGCGGAGACACGATCGCATCAGCCCTGCCCTTCAATGCGCGCTGGGCGTTCAGCAGAGGGCGGTTCAGCTTCTCGCGCTCTGCTTCCACAGCCTTGCCCGCCGCAACCATCTGTTTGATCAGATCGGCGTAGCGGCCCGCGATTTCGGGGCTGGTGATATTCGGCGCGCGGCCGGCAGATGCGATCAGTTCCTCGATGCGGGCCGTCAGGCCTTCGGCTGCCAATGCTTCAACGAGGTCGATCACGACCTGTTCATCAATTGGCGCACGATTTCCGCCGATTACGGCACGCGGGTTTTCGTCAGCTTCAGGTGCGCGGGCGCGCTGGACAACTGCCATGTCGGTTCCTTTCAAAACGGTGTGGGTGCGGTGAGCGGGTTGATCCGCTGCATCGGGTTAGCCTGGGGACTGTTTGGAGCGTGCCGCTTCGCCCACTTGTGGACCTCGCAGAGATATTCGTATTCGGACTGGTCAACCGGGTCGGATCCGCACTTGGGCCAGACCCGTTCCAGCAGGACCGGGCCGTCATTCACGAGCGCCTGCCAGCGCCAGGAGCGATCCATTTCATCGCCAGTCTCGGGATCGAGCGGTGCGCCGTACCAGATGCGGACACCGACGAACGCGCCGCCCATTTTGAGGCGCATCCGATAATATCCAGAAACCGGCTCATCGGGATTGAGACCTGTCGCCTGCACATCGCGCAGTTCGGAATAATCGACACGCTCCCGGCTCATGAGAACGCCGCCACGAGAGCATCCAGCGTCACCCCCTCGGGGAGAAGCTTGTGGACGTCGGCGCGAACCTGCTGTTCGTAGCGGCGTGCCTGGCGGCAATGATGCTCGGCAGCATCGGCTTCACCCTTGCAATCGTGCCAGTATTCCAGCGCGCGGTGATTGTTCATCGCCTGAAGCGCGAGCGGCAAAGGAGTGACAAATTCAATGACGGTTGCCATGGTCTGCCTCACGGTAAAATGTTGAGCCACAGCACGCCGAGAACGACGATGCATGGCAGGATGAATGCGGCCTCAATCAGGGAGGCGAAGAGATACCGGCGCGCCATCACGCGGCCTCACGATCTTCTTCGGAGCGGATTTCAGACGCGATCCACGCAATGCCCTGGGCAATGCTGTCGGAGCCGTGACCATACTGGCTCAATTCCGCATCGTTGAAGCGGTCGATCACCTTCAGCGCATCCTTCAATGGGAGTTGCAGAAGGTTGGCCAGCGTCACGTCAGCAAGGCTGAAGTTGTGGCGGTCTCGGGCCGATGATGTGACTGCCCGCGATTTTGCCGCGGTAAGCGCTGTGGCGTTCATTGTGAGAACTCCTGAATTTATCCTCGGCCCGGATTGCTCCGGGCTACCCTTGGCCGGTTCTGCGCTGGTGGCTCATCGGCTGCTTGGGGTGTATCATGCATATTGCGTTACTACCTGTCAAACGCATTTTGCATTATTTTGAGCGCGCGAGTTATCCACAAGAAAATGCGGGCTCAATATTGCACGCATGTTCTCTTTATGTTCTTTTCCTGAATTCGCGATTCGGGAGGTCGGGAATGCGGATAATGTATCGGGCGCTCTGCTTTAATCAGCCGGTGGGGCCGTGGCGCACCTGCCGAAATCTCGCGCAAGAAGACCTAATCGAGCACGAGCTGGGGGAGTACACGGAATGGGGAACCTTCTACATCACCGTACCTGGCGAAATGCAGATAGCTTATGATTCCGGTCTGGAATCCATCAAAGCCGCGTAGTTACAGAAATCACGCGCCCAAGCACTTCGGTTGGCTCGCTGCCAAGGCGGATGTCCTCATATTCGTCATAGGTCGAGACGGCGACCAGGCGCGCCGGGCCTTCGTGATACTCCTTAAAAGTTGCCTCCCCTCCCCCAGTTCTAACGACATAGCGCCGACCGGGGAAAAGGTCGGTATCATTGGGGTTTACAACGATCGTGCACCCATTAGGTGCATGCACATTCATCGATTCACCTGAAACCCTCAACGCATAGCTGTCCTTTGGCGCCTCGCTCTCCGGGATCAGGACGAAGCCGCGTGAATGACGTATCGCTTCGCGTACTGGTCCGGCAGGAACATCGCCAAGTAGCGGAACCTTAACGACGCGCTCGGCCCCCTCTGGGACATTTGATTCGGCCTCGGTGCCCCCCTTTCCATATAGAAGCCATTCCTCGGTCACCTTGAACTTGCGGGCATATTGAGGCGCTCGATCGCGGGGGATGCCGCGTGATCCATTCTCATGACCGATATAAGTTGAGGTCGGCACGCCGAGCGACACAGCCGCATCCTTGGCGCTTTGAAAGCCTGCGCGCTCGCGCGCGAATCTCAATCGTTCTGCTGGTGTGCTCATGCATAACGCATAAGGGACTGGATAACGCAAAAGGCGCTTGCAATGTTTTAACGCATTCTGCATTATCCGCCTATGCAGACACATGCCGACATCGTGAAGAATGCGGGAAGCGCCGATGAAGTGGCGCGCGCCCGCAATGTTTCCATCCACACTGTGCGGTCATGGATCCAGCGCGACAGTATCCCAGCAGAGCATTGGGCTGGCTTTGCTTCTGACGGAAAGGCGTCTCTTGAAGAGTTGGCGTGGGCCGCTGCCGCGCGTGCGCTTCGCTCACCGTCAGAAGAGCGTGCGGCATGAGCAGCGCATCCCCCCTTGTCGTCGGCAATAGCCAGCCGGACTTCAGTCTTACTGCTGATCGGTTCGCAGACGATGCTGCACCCCAGAAAAAAACATGGCGATCCTATGCGATAGCATCTCTTGTTGTTGTTGCATTTCTGCTTGCGACAACTGCGCGCCCCAGCTTGTGCCGGGGTTCTGCTCGCACTGGCGGCACATTTCGCCAGCAACATCGTCAACATCGGAGGCCGTAAGTCCATGGCCTTTGAAGGAAACCGCGTAGAGATTTTCCAGCAGGAAATTGATCTTGCTGATTTCTGTTTCGATCGTGCGCGCCCACTTTTCGTCCATCCAGAATCCCCTTTCCGCACCAGCATAGCACGGGAGGCAGCATGACCAACCTTCTCACCATCATTGCAATCGCGCTCGTCTTCATCGCCGTCGCGAACCTGCTCGCCTTCATCTTGCTCGATGGCCCCGAAGGGTAATCGCACATGAACACACAGACACCTGACCGGAGGGTTCCACCCTGCGACAGCTGCGGCGCCGGTAACAATGGCCATCCTGCGCTGCAAAGCGTCAACGCGAGTCTCCGGGCTGGGTCCGACGACATTATGCTCGCGAAGGTTGGCAACGCAGCAACCGATATTCCAGCGGGCGACAAGTTCGGCCGCGAGGACACCGATGCTCACGGGATCATAGCAATCGCACTCACCCAGGGCGGCAGGGTCAAGCCCATGCTCGCACAGTTCATCCCGGTCACAGACGGCGCACCGCCGCGTGGCCGATCGCCTTCCCTCGCCTTCGGTGTCGCAGCCAATCATCATGGAGAGGACCAATAGATGACGCATGATACCAAGATCACATCTCGCACATGCGAGATATCACAGGCGGTAGAGGCCGGGCAGCTTGCCATGTTCCGCCTTGCCGAGCGCGACCACGGCCTGAGCCTCAAGATTCTCAGCCTCGACAGCGGCATTCCGTTCGGCACGCTGCGCTCCTACGCGCAGGGCACGTCGATGCCCGTGTCTGCCCTGGCGAAGCTGGCGCGCATCATCCCGAACGAGCTGACGAGCCTGATGCTGGAGCCCGCCGACAAGGTTCTTGCCGATTCCGAGCCGGAGGAAACCGATCTCGATGACCTCGCGCGCGCGGCAGTGGACGTGCTGCAGAAGTACATCGCGGCCAGGCATCCCGACAGCCCCGGAGGCATCCGCATCGTCCACAATGAGGTGGCAGATATCAAGATGGCCGCGGCCGGCCTGAACGATCGGGCTGGGAAGGTCGTGGCAGCATGAACACGCCCGCCATCGTCTTCTTCGCGCTGATGGGGGCGGCCTGCCTCTACATCGGCTTCCGCTCATTCCTCATCGATCTTCACCAGAAGGCTGAGGACTATTTCGAGAGGGTGATTTCGCAATGGTGAGCCCTGACAGCAAGCCCGCGTGCGGCACATGCGAAAAACCGCTTCCCGGTAAGTCACCGACCAAGACCGGGCTTTGCCGGCATTGCTGGTCGATGCGCAACTTTGTGGGGAGGAAGGCCGCATGATCCGCGCCCTCCGCCAGCGCATGGCGCGCCGCCGCCTCGCGCGCATCCGGGCACGCACGATCGCGGCGAACATCGACTTCACCATCAACCGCCAGAGGCAGCTTTCCCCCGATCGTAAGGCGCACATCGCCGCGCTGGTCGACGGCATCGTTCAAGAGAGGAAATCAGTGTGAGTGAGAATGTGGCAGCGGATGAATTGCGCTTGTTGGTTGAGAGGTATGAGCGCCTCGACGAGGAGGCAAAGGGTCTGGCCGAGGACAAAAAAGACGTTCTTCTGGAGGCGAAATCTCGCGGCTTTTGCACAAAGACGATCCGAAAGATTATTGCGGCCCGGAAGAAAGACCCCAATGACCGCGCAACCGAGGAGGCTATCTACGCCAGCTACGCCTCAGCGCTCGGTATGCAGCTTGGGTTTGATATCTGACCGTGCCGAGCATCACTCTCCCATGGCCATCGGCAAAGCTGAGCCCTAACGCGCCCTCACCAGGCGCATGGCGGGTAAAGCAGACGGCTGCGCAAAAATACCGGGCTGACTGCCTGCTTCTCGCCAATGCCGCACGCTTACGCCCCAAGGACGTATCGAGCGTGACGATCATCTTCTGCCCGCCTGATCGCCGCAAGCGCGATCTGGATGGCATGCTCTCCCGCATGAAGCAGGGCCTTGATGCAGTGGCAGAGGCCATAGGCGTTGATGACAGCGAGTTCCGCGTCATCACGATTGGTTGGGGTGACGTGGTGAAGCATGGCGCTGTTCAGGTGATGATTGGAGGGATAGGCCGATGAAATGGCCTGCCGCTGATCCAACCAGCCCATATTTCTGCCACGGCCCCACGCTGATCTCATTCAGCGGCGGGCGCACGTCAGCCTACATGCTCTACATGGTGCTGTGCGCCCATGGTGGGGTGCTGCCGCCCTACGTCTATGTCGTGTTCTGCAATACCGGCAAGGAGCGGATAGAGACCCTGCGCTTCGTCTATGAGTGCGGCAATCGCTGGGGCGTTCATATCTGGTGGCTGGAACGTAGCGATGGAGACTGCGCAAGAGCGACACCTTCTGAGCGCTTCAACGTCGTGGGATTCAACAGCGCCAGCCGTATAGGCGAACCATTCTCTGCATTGATCAAAAAGCGGGGATTTCTGCCCAACGCTGTCACTCGATTCTGCACCCAAGAACTGAAAATCAGGGTCATGAAGCATTTCATGCTTTCGATGGGGCATGAAACTTGGACCAATATGGTCGGCTTGCGGGCTGATGAGCGCAAGCGCGTAATGAAACAGGTGCTCAACAATGCACAAGGCAAGCAGTGGTGGAATAGCTACTGCCCGCTTGCCCTGGCTGGCGTGGTCGAACGCATCGTTTGGCGCTTCTGGCTGGGCCGGAACAACGACCCGCGCAAACTGGAATATTACCTGCCACAAGGCTTCGACCTCGGGCTTCGGCGATACGAAGGAAATTGCGATGGCTGCTTCCTCAAGGGGTATGAGATCCTTTGCCAGTCTGAGCGCGAGCAACCTGGGACGCTTGCATGGTGGGCTGAGGAAGAGGCTGGGATAACAGAACTCAAGGGACGGCCTCAAACTGCAAGGTTCGTCACCGAATACACCTATGCCGCCCTGGCCGACATAGCTCAGCGCACCCCGCCGATCGCGGACCTCGAATCGCTGCGCCCGGTCGGAGATTGCACCGCCTCCTGCGCGGTCGATGACGACGATGAGCCGGAGCCCGACGATGAGGCAATGGCATGGATGCTCTCGTACATGGAGCGCCTGTGGCGCGAAGGCCCGCCACCCCTGACCCCAGCAATGAAGCAGGACGCCGCAATGGGCGATCTGTTCGAGGTGGGCGCATGAGTATCCGAGACGCCCGCACCGTCATGGCTGATATCGCCGCGCTAGGCCTCGCCCCGGACGCTATGGCGCTCATGATGGAATTGGCGGCAGCGCTGGCATCAAATACTCAGCCTGCCGCTCCTGCGCGGTCGAAGGCTGCCCTACGCACCGAACGTTGGCGGGACAACCAGCGTCACAAAGCGTCACAAAGCGTCACATGTGACGATAGCGTGACGGTTTGTGACGATAAAGCGTCACATGTGACGGTCCGTGACGCTACCTCCCCCTCTCCCGCCCCCTCCCTTTTCCTTCCCCCAGACCCCCAACCAAAACCCACCCCCACCCACACCCCCGCGATGGGACCGCACGCGCGTAAGGGAACCCGTTTGGATGAAGATTGGCAGCCCGATCCGGTCATCGGGCCGGCTGCGGAAATGATCGCGCTCTGGCCACCCGGGTCCATCGAGCGGGAACTGGCTAAGTTCCGAAATTACTGGATCGCCAAGCCCGGCAAAGACGCGACCAAGGCCAACTGGCAGCGAACATGGGTCAACTGGCTGATGACAGCCGACGAAAGGATTGGACGAAATGGGACAGGAAATCGCGATACGGTCATCCCCGGCCAGTTCGGTCGCCGGCACTCACGGGCCGAGGAAATGGATCAAGCCTTCCACGATCTCGGCTTTGGCCGCTAGGGATTGGGACGATTACAACCGGGCCTATGCCAAGCGGAAGATGCTGGACGATGCGACGGACATTCCATCCGAACTGCGCGCCGCAAATGAATCCGTCATGCCGGTGCAAACGAGCTGGTTGGCTGATCGCCTCAGGCTCGTGTGGAAGTCTACCACGCCGACCAATGCAATGGAGGCAAAGGCCTGGCTGCACGAAACCGGACGGCTGACCAAGCATTTGCCGCAAGACATCGCCGCCCATGCGATCGACGAGGCGCAGTGCGCGTCCCGCTTCACGCCGACAGCGGCGGAGATCCTGGCCCATGCCAACCCCATCCTTGCGGAGCGGCATCGGCAGCGTAAGCGACTGGACAGCATCGTCAACGGCGGCATCGCGGACCAGCGCAGCCCGTGGGAGCAGGACGCCACGCCCAACCGTGCCACGGACGTCTGCACCCCGGAGGAGGCTGCTGCGATCATGGCGGAGTTCGGGATCGGCAGCGCGTTCGAGAGCAAGTCCTATGGGATCGACACGAGCAACCTGCGCGGCCCTCGGGAGGTGACGGTGGCGGATTACGTCGCGCTCGGTCTTTCCCTGACGGACGCGGAGGCGGCGGTTGCCGAACTACAAGTGACTGCTGGGGCTAATGCTCCGGCTGCAAAGCATTCTCCCACCGGTTCGATCGAAACGCACCTTCCCAACATCGAGGCCACCGCATGACCACCCATTGCGCTGATTTTCACATCGAACTGCTATCCAGCATGTTTCAGGTCCATCGTGCCATTAAGGCCGATCCGAAGCACGCCGACAAGATCGAGTTGCAGAATCAACATGTCCGCATGATCGGCCAAGCCATAGCGCAAGAAGGCGGCGGGCAGGCTATGCGCCAGTTCATCGATCGCTTCTACGAGGCGACCAAGAGCGATGACGCGGAAACGTGGCTGTACCGCCGCTGGGACGGGATCAGGCTTCCTGACGGGTCAGTGTGGGTGTCATGACCCGGATCCCCTACCTTTCCTGCATCCGCTGCTGCGCTCGGGAGGATGACACCGGCCAGCCAACGCCTCGCCAATGCTGGTTCTGCAAAGCCGAAACCATGGGGAAATACAAGTGACCGACCTCGCGCCTACCGTCGCCCTCGCCCTGCCCGAGACGGCCAGCATCGTTGAACTGATCGAGACCGGCCGCACGCTGGCCCGTTATCAGCGGCACATCGATTTCATGGCCGGTGATCTCGTCAATCACGTCCGCGTCCACCACCAGGGCGAGCTCGACATGTTCCTTGAGCAGATCGACATGGACAAGCGCTATGCCACGTCCTGCGCCAGCCTGTCACAGCGCTTCCCGCCCCAAGTGCGCCACCCTGCACTGTCGAGCGATCATCACCGCGCCGTCGCGATCCTGCCCAAGGATGATCAGATGGCGATGCTCAAGAGTGCCGGTGATGGCCATTGGGACATCGCCAAGATGCGGGAGGCCGTGACCCAGCGCCGCTACGAGACGGGGCAGTTATTCGAAGAGGATGACATCGATGCGGCTGCGCTCACCGCGATCGTGCGGGCATGGAACGGCGCCAGCGAGACCGCCAGGCGCGAGTTCATGCAACTCGCACAACTCGCCGCCTTCAAGACCATCAACGAGAACAAGGTTTACGCCGATGCCGAGTAAGAATTTCAAGCGCTATCGCGTTTTGCCGACCAAGACGCCTGTTCCTGTGGACCCCGAGTTCATCGACAACTTCGTGCAGCATGGCTGGCGGGAGGTCGAGCACATGTACGGGAAGAACCGGGCCAAGCGCTGGGCTCAGGTGATCGGGGTTGCCGCGCTGCGGGAGAAGCGCAAGGGGTATTTGGAGGGGGTACGGTGAATATGCGGGACTGCGGTGAGCGCGTATTCGAGCGATCTGAGGTGTTCGGAAGACCTGGAATTGGTCCTCCACACCCCGGATATATCGCAGCAATGGAGCGAGTTGAGGCGCCTGACAATGCCGTTCTGTGCATGGGCAATGTCCGCGTGGGAACGGCGATTTTTTTCGGGGTATTCTTTGTGGATGCGGAGGCGTTGCGGTGAGGCCTTATCCACCTGACAATCTCGCGACTTTCTCCGAAATGGAAATGGCCGACAGGTTCGTGCCCGCGACGGAATTGGCGGACTGGATATCGGAGACGTTTCTGGACGAGGCCAGCCCGCTATTCAATCCAGATCATGCCCATCTTCGCGATGCCCGCTTGGGTGTCCTCTGGACGAACTGCGACAACAGCCGGAACATGCGCAGCGTCATTGGCCAGGCCGAGTTGATGCCGCCCATGGCGATGGGGAAGTGGCAACGCGCCCGGGCCATCCAGCAGATCGAGGAATGGTTTGATGGAATGCCGGACTTCCTGCTGACATTCAGCGCGCCCGCGGCAGCCGGGATGGATGATGCTTCGTTCTGCGCGCTCGTAGAACACGAAATGTATCATTGCTCTCAAAAGCAGGACAAATACGGGATGCCGGCATTTGGTCAGGACGGGCTGCCCTCATTCTGCATCAGAGGGCATGATATTGAAGAGTTTGTGGGCGTCGTCGCTCGCTATGGCGCGGAAGCCGCTGGTGTGTCCGCTATGGTCGAGGCGGCACAGCAAGCCCCTCTGATCGGTCGGGCATCGATCGCCGGCATCTGCGGCACCTGTAGTTTGAAGGCTGCTTGAATATGGCTGCCCGAAACAAACAGATGACGGACGAGATCAAAGCCTTTGTCATCCAAGGTCTCGCATCGTTCGATAGCCCGTCACAGGTCGTTACCGCCGTCAAGGACGAGTACGGCGTCACCATGACCCCGCAGGCCGTGCAGGCCTATGACCCCACTAAATATGCCGGTCGCGGCCTCGCGCCAAAATGGCGGGTGATGTTCGAGAACGCTCGCAAGGCCTTCGTAGAGGACAGCAGCAGCATTCCCATAGCCCACCGCTCGACACGGTTGCGCGCACTTCAGCGCATGGCCCAGGCTGCGGAGCGGAAGGGCAACTTCCCGCTGGCTGCCCAGCTGCACAAGCAGGCGGCCGAGGAGATGGGCAACGCCTACACGAACAAGCGCGAGATCACCGGGAAGGACGGGAAGGATTTGCCTGTCGCTGCGCCGGCTGTGGCGATCTTCGCGCTGCCGGATAATGGGAGGGATGGATGAAGCCTGTCGAACTATTCGACCTGTGCATGGACGCCATAGACAGCTTCAATCGCGGCGAGATGGTGACGGATAAACCGAAGGTGATGCTGGCCCTGTTGCGGCCGGTCTGCCCGCGCGGGAGGACGATAAGGCTGTTCGGTCGAACCGGGCCATCGGGAGAGATCGCGATCGTTAAGAGTCGCGATGACGGTCAGTTCGATGTCGTCGCTTACTTCCAGGCGGTGTCCATCGTTCAGGCGCTTGGTGAAGAGTTCGGCGTCAAAGTGAAGGTGCGCAGGGCATGACCGATGAGGAGCGCATCCGACGAACAATGACAGATCCTCAACGCCTTCTCTGGCGAGACGACGTGGAGGGCATTTGCCCGACACCCGACCTTTGCTGGGAATATTGTGAGACGGCGCGATGCGGACCGTGCGCCATCAAGCAGGCTACTAGCCTTGGGGTAGAAAGCAACCACGGCATTCCTAACCTGCCGGAAGTGTATCGCCTGCGCCGCAAGTTGAAGGCGCTCGGCCACCCCGAATGAACGCGCACGCCTCGATCACTCCCGGCATAGGCCACAACGGCGGCCCGGCCATCGGCCCCGAGACGATCAAGCCCCAGCTCGGCCCGCAGACCGCGTTCCTGTCTTCGGCTGGCGACGTAGCCATATACGGCGGTGGCGCCGGCGGCGGGAAGACCTGGGGCTTGCTCATGGAGCCACTGCGCCATGTCGGCAACCCCGGCTTCGGCGCAGTGTTCTTCCGACGCTCCACCGTCCAGATCCGCAACGAGGGCGGGCTCTGGGACGAAAGCGCCGTCCTCTATCCTCAGATTGGCGGCGACCCGAAAGAGCACACCCTGTCATGGGCGTTCCCGAGCGGCGCGTCTGTCAGCTTCGCCCACCTCGAACATGATAAGACCCGGTTCAACTGGCAGGGTAGCCAGATTCCGCTCATCTGCTTCGACGAACTGACCCACTTCAGCGCGGTCCAGTTCTGGTACATGGTCAGCCGCAACCGCTCAATGTGCGGTGTGCGCCCCTACATCCGCGCAACCTGCAACCCTGATGCGGATAGCTGGGTGGCCGACCTCATCGCGTGGTGGATCGATCAGGATACCGGCCTGCCGATTCCAGAACGCGCGGGGAAGCTCAGATGGTTCGTGCGTGTCGGCGAAGACCTGAAATGGGCAGATGATCCGTCAGAGCTCGAGCAATACACCATGCTCAACGATGCGGGCGAGCGTGTGCCGATCCCGCCCAAATCTCTGACGTTCATTCCAGCCAAACTGACCGACAACAAAGCGCTAATGGCTGCGGACCCCGGCTATATGGCCTCGCTGCTCGCCCTGCCGCTGGTCGAGCGTGAACGTCTACTTGGAGGTAACTGGAAGATCAGGCCCGCCGCCGGTCTGTATTTCCAACGGTCATGGTGCCGCGTGGTCGATGCGATCCCGGCCGGAACCGTGTTCGCGCGCGGGTACGACCTCGCGGCGACACTGCGCACGGCGGAGAATCCTGATCCTGACGCCACCAGCAGCACAAAGATTGGCAGAACACCTGACGGCCGATACATCGTGGTCGACAATGACAACGATTGCCTGTCACCTGCTGGCGTTCAAAGGAAGATCGTCAACACCGCCAGTCAGGACGAGAAGGGATGCATCATTTCTCTCCCCCAAGATCCTGGGCAGGCCGGTAAAAGCCAGGTCGCCAGCATGAAGCAGTCGCTCGCGGGCTATAATGTGCGATCGTCCACGGAGACTGGAGACAAGATCACGCGATTCAGCCCGTTCTCGGCGCAGGCTGAGGGTGGCAATGTCGATGTCCTGCGCGGTGATTGGAACGATCGCTGGTTTGCTGCGCTCGAATCCTTCCCGGTCGCCAAGCATGACGATGATGCGGACAGCACCTCGCGCGCCTTCGACGCGATAGCAATCAATCGCGGCTACGACTATAAATCCGGCCTCTCCCGCTCCCTCTGACAGCGGTAATCCACAGCCCTATGCCCGCGCAATGTCGCGGCCATGCGTATCATCCGGCACATCGCGGACGGTCTCCAAAATCTGGTGACTGGCCTTGGCACATCCGCTGATGCGCGGTCGTATCGTCAATATACCCAACTCGCCATCTCACCGCAGCAGATCGAGGCGGCCTATGATGCCTCCCCATCCCTGCGCAAGGCGATCACCATCCCGGCAACAGATCGCATCCGGGCATGGCGTGACTGGCAGGCGGACAAAGACCAGATCAAGGCTCTTGAGGCCGAAGAAAAGCGGCTCCAGATACAGGCCAAGGTCAAGCAGGCGGAGATCCTGCGTGGCCTCGGTGGAGGCGCGCTAATCCTCGTCACAGCCGGCGATCCAGCGACGCCGATCAACGCCGCGTCTATCCGCAAGGGTAGCCTCGTCGCGGTCAACGTCGTCTCGCGCTGGCATCTCACGGGCATGGATTGGGACGACGATCTCGCCAGCCCGAACTACGGCGCGCCGGCCTATTTCCAGATCAGCGCCACCAAGGGCAACCAGCGCATTCATCCCAGCCGTGTCGTGTGCTTCCGTGCCGAGCCCCTGCCGTCGATCTACATGGGTAGCGCGGATGACCGGTTCTGGGGAAGGGGCCGGGTGCCGTCACTACTGGAATCGGCACAGAACCTCGACGAGGCGCTATCGACCTTCTCGGCGATCATCAAGAACGCGCTGAACATCGATATCGGCGTGACGGGGCTGTTTGATATCCTGTCCGATCAGGCTGGCGAGGACACCCTGAAAAAGCGCCTTGCGCTCATGATCACCGGTCAATCGATCATCAACGGCAACCTCTATGATCTTGGCGACGGCGAAGGCAAGGGTGGCGAGAAGATCGATCGTCATCAGGTGACGTGGACTGGCATCCCGGAGATTATCCGGGTTTATGCCGAAGCGTTTTCCGCCGCCTCCGATATCCCGGTCACGCGCTTTTGGGGCACGTCCGCTAAGGGCCTCAACGCGACGGGTGAAGGCGATGATCAGAACTGGTCCAAGATGGTTGGGACCGGCCAGAAGCTTGAGACCCGGCCATGCCTTGAGCAGATCGACGCCGTGCTCATTCCGTCCGCGCTTGGGTCTGTGCCGTCCGAAATCTGGTGGAAGTTCGCGCCGCTCGATGTGCCCTCTGAAAAGGAGGAGACGGACCGCTTCAAGGTCTGGGTCGAGGCTGCCGACAGGGTGCAGATGTCTGGCGCCATTCCCGAAGTCGCGTTCAACAAGGCATATCAGAACGGGTTGATCGAAGGTGGTTGGATGGCGGGCCTTGAAGGCGCGCTCGATGAGGTTCCTCAAAATGAGAGATTCGGCCTGACGCCGGATGCTGGAGGTGGTGATGACGATCCATCGGCTGTTCAAGCGGGGGGAGGTGATCCTGTAGCATCTGCCGGCGGGGGCGGCCTCCCGAATGGTCGCCCCGGTCGTGCCATCGGCGACGCGGCTGCATGGTTCAACGATGCCACGCCTCGCCCGCTCTATGTCCAGCGCAAGCTCCTGAACGCTACCGACCTGATCGCATGGGCCAAGGGCAATGGCTTCACCTCCACCCTGCCCGCGAGCGACATGCATGTTACCGTGTTGTATTCGAAGACCGCTGTGGACCCGATGAAGATGGGCCGGGACTGGCGCGAGAATGACCGCGGTGAAATCACCGTTCGGCCCGGTGGCCCGCGCGTAATTGAGCGCCTGGGTGAAAATGCGGTCGTTCTGCGGTTCGCGTCGCCCGATCTGGAATATCGGCACAACGACATGGTTGAGGCTGGCGGATCGCATGACTGGCCGGAATACGCGCCTCATGTGACGCTCAGCTATGACGTGCCTGAGGGTGCAGATCTGGACGCGCTAAAGGCGTTCAACGGGGAACTGCGGTTTGGGCCGGAGATTTTCGAGGGCCTTGGTCTGGATTGGAAGCGTAAGGTGACTGAGGAATGAGCCGAAAAATCCGAGATGCTACGGATCAGGTGATCGCTGATGAAGCGCAGGCGCTTGCCGAATTGCTGTCAGGGCCAGATCGCTGTTGCATGGTCCATGTCTCAGTCGCCTACAGCGATGATGTCGGCACTGTTCGCCACGGCCATGGCGTTGCCGGCGAAACCAAGGGCGCCCACTTGAGGCAGTTCATTGCGGCCACTGAGCGTCAACTGGTTTGGCTGCGCGACAAGTTATTTCGGAGGGCGTGATGCCCCGCTTCGATCTCGCCGCCATCGCGAGCCGCCAACGCAACATCCGCCGCCGCGCGATCGTCATCCGCGATATCGCGCCGCCCGCGACCATGGCGACGAACCTCTTCCATCGCGTCTACCTCCCGATCATCACCGCATGGGAGCGCGCCGCCCCTGCCATCATCGCGGAATATGAGCGCACGCTATCCTCCATGGTCACCGACGCGCCTGCCGATGTGCAGGCCGCCATCGATGGCCCGGCCGATGCTATAAGCCGTCTGCTGCTGCTCCTGACGCCAGAGATCCGCGATTGGGTTCTGTCGGTTTCGTCTTACATCGATCGGTCATGGAGTGGTGCGATACTCAGTGCTGCTGGTGTCGATATTTCCATTCTAATCGGGCCAGAGGACGCGCGTCAGACCGTTGACGCATATCTGGAATGGAACACGAGCTTGATCCGCGATGTCTCCGCCCAGGCCCGTCAGAGAATCAGCAATTTCGTGTTCACCGGCCTAAACCAGCGCAAGCCCGCACGCGAAGTGGCGAAGGATATTCGTGAAGCCGTGTCTATGGGGCGGGACAGGTCCATCCGTATCGCGAGCCATCAGCTTTCCAGCCTGTCGAGCGAATTGGCACGTGAGCGACGGAGGCAGGCTGGACTAGATGTCTTTGCATGGCATCATTCGCAGAAGCGATACCCCCGCCAAGAGCATGTCAAGCGCAACGGTGTTCTCTACACAGAGAATGCGGATCTGGTCGGTAAGAAGTTGGATGGCAGGGTGGTGAAGCTGGCGCCGCCTGCGGATGACAGGGCTGGCGTAAGGCCCGCGTGCGGTTGCCGGGAACGCGGGATTTTGGTCTTCGGTTGGGATGATGACTAGCGCTGAATCGCTTGGAATGTTATGCAAAACGGGCCGGAAACACTGCGCTAACAGTGCCCGGCCCTAACCCCAAGCATGGAGCGACCCATGACAGAAGCTGACACGCCTATTATCATCAATCCACTGGCGCGGAAGCACCAGATTACGGTTGGTCAAATATTTGGGCGTCTCGTCGCTGTTGGTTTAGGTGTGCCGCTAATCTCCGGCGGACGAGAGAGTTTGCGGGTACGGTGTAAATGCGACTGCGGAAACTCGGTTGATGTGCGAGCCAATTGTCTCGTTGGTGGCAAAACGACGAGTTGTGGATGTTATCGCCAAGAGCAGAACCTTGTTCGCAAGGTCACCCACGGGCAGACCCGCTCATCTGAATATCGAATTTGGTCGATGATGAAGCAGAGGTGTCACAATCCCAAGCAGCCCATCTATCTTGAGTACGGCGCGCGCGGAATAACGGTGTGCGAACGCTGGCGGGAAAGTTTTACGGCTTTCATCGAGGACATGGGGCCAAGGCCGTCTGCCGACCATTCTATAGACCGAATAGATAATGGTTCGGGATATCATCCTGACAATTGCAGATGGGCGACGAGCAGCACTCAAGCGAGGAACACTAGAGCAAACCGTGTCTTTAGGCATAAAGGGCTAGATAGAACGCTCCAAGAGATCGCAGAGATAGAGCGCATAGATCGATGGACCCTGTCTGCTAGACTTAGGCGCGGATGGGCACTAGATCGGGCTATCTCAACCCCCGTCGCCCAGAGCAAACTCAAGGGGCGCCGCTCCAATCTGCGCTGATTGTCTTCGCTTAGCCAACAGCGGTAAAGCCCCTCCCCCGCGCGAAATATCGTGCGGCGCATGCTCTTCGACCGCGCCACCATTGACGGCCCTGCCCGCATCACACGAGACGGCTATCTCGTCGGGGATGCACTTGTCGGTCGCGCGGACAACATTCAGGATTACCGGGCATCTGAGCTTGGCCTGACCGATCGCGCCCCAAATGACGTGGTGCGCATCTTTCGTCCCGCCTCGGAGGTGTTTCACAAGGACGCCCTCGCCAGCCTCGCGCACCGGCCTGTCACGATCAACCACCCTGCCGATGCCGTCACGTCCAGCAACTGGAAAGACCATGCGCGCGGCGACGTCGGCGGCGACATCATGCGTGATGGCGAGTTCATCCGCGTGCCGTTCAAGATCATGGACCATGCCGCTGTAGATGCCGTTCGCACGACGCACGGCCAGTTCAGCCTTGGGTACACTGCCGACATCGACATGACGCCCGGAATCCATGACGGCGCCGCCTACGACGGGTCGGCCCGCAGCTTTCGCTACAACCATCTCGCCGCCGTTCCGGTTGCTCGCGGCGGCTCTGAGCTGCGCATCGTAGACGAGCGCCACGCAAACCTTCGTGACGACGCAGAAGGGGCGATTTCCTGGCTGAAGAAGGCAATCTCGCTCCACAAGAAACACATGAACGGCACCGCGCCCACGACCGGGAAGGCGGGCGACGAAAGCCAAAAGCTCATGATGGAGCAGATGGAGAAAGCTCTTTCCGAACTTCAGCCGGGCGCCGGCAAGTCTATGAAAATGGGAGATTCCACGATGAAAATCAATATCGGCGACGCCAAGGACGTTGACCTGAGCGACGGCGCCGCTGTTGCTCTTGCGGTCGGCGCCCTCAATACGACCCTATCCGATGCCCAGAAGGCAATCGGCGGCCTGACCGCTGACAATGCCACCCTGAAGGCGGCGGTCGAAACCAAGGATGGCGAGATCGCCGCGCTCAAGCAGCAGGTTTCGGATGCCGCAATCACGCCGGAGAAGCTGCAGCAGCTGGCCGACGCCCGCGCCGATGTGATCGGCAAAGCGAAGCAGCTGGCTCCGCAGATCGTCACCGATGGGAAGAGCGACGCCGATATCCGCAAGGAAGCCGTCACCGCGAAGCTGGGGGATGCCGCCAAGGACATGTCCGATGACGCCATTTCGGGCGCATTCGCGGCCTTCACCAAGGACGGGGCGCCGGCATCCGGTGTCCATCCGCTCGGTCAGCCCAAGGTGATCGGGGACGCCGCCACGGGCGTTGCCTCGGCCCGCAAGGCTTGGCTCGCAAACAAGCAGTCCGCCTATCGCGGTCAGGCTGCATAAGGAGAAATCGACATGGCCATTCTTCAGGGCAATTTCGTAGAAGATCCGGCATACGGCTTCCCCGGCATGGAAGCGGATGGCGAGCTGTCCAACATCATCACGCGCACGCTGGAATCCGGCACCCTGGCATTCGGCAAGCCCGTGTATCGCGGGACCGCCGATCGCGGCTGCGTGACTACCCCGGCGGCCGGCGCGCTTTATGGTTTTGCCATCGCGAACAAGGGCCTGCCTGTCACGTCTGCGCGCGCCGCCGACACTTTTGCCCAAGGCGACAGTGTTCGCATCAAGAACCGCGGCAAGATCTGGGTTCTGCCCGGCGTCAACGTCGCTGACGGCGAGCAGGTCTATGTCACCTCGGCCGGTGTCATCACCAACGTTTCGACCAGCAATGTCATCGCTGATGGCTGGTCATTTGACGACACGGCGCTGAGCGGCGCGCCTGTCCGTATCGTGCGTCGCTGAGGGGAGTTGAGATGACCAAGCCTATGTTTTTCGATTCCGTCATGGAGGCCGTGGCCTATCTGGATGCGAATCCCGATGTGCCCGGCGTCAGCTTCATCGACGGCCTGCGTGGCATCGACCTGAACGACGCGCAGCAGACCATGGCCTTCCTTGCGCCGCAGCTTCTGCGGGTCGAGCAGGGCATCTACATGGTCAAGTATCCGCTCGCGGATTATGCCGAGTTCATGCCCGTCGACACCTCCGGCACCATCTGGTCGGCCGGTTCGCTCTACTATTCGGGCGACATCGCGGGCAAGCCGGAATGGTTCGACGTCGCAGCCGACGACATGCCCTATGCGGATGTCAGCCGCACGCAGTTCCTGCAGGAAAACCACATGGCCGCGATCGGCTACAAGTGGAACCGCATGGATCTGGAGCGCGGGCAGCAGCTCGGGGTGAACGTCATTGCCGACAAGGCGGATGCTTCGATCAAGACGGCCGAGCGCTTCATCCACAAGACCGCCATGCGCGGCGACGGCCTGAAGTTCACGACCGGCTTCATCAACAACCCGCTCGCGACCGCCAGCACGGCTGCGCAGACGATCATTGCCGGCACGCCGGACCAGGCTGTGGCGGTTGTCAATAGCGCGCTCTCTTCGGTCGAAGAGAATACCGGCGAGACCTATCAGGCGAACACGCTCGCGGTGCCGACCTCGGTCTATAATTCCATGGCCTCGCGTCGCATGACCGAAACCGGCATGTCGCTGCTCAACTATGTCCGTGAGAACTCGGTCGTGCCGAACCTCACGATCAAGAAGAGCCGTCACCTCGAAACCGCCGGCGCCTCGAGCACCAAGCGCCTGATCGCCTATGCCAACACGATGGAGGTTCACCGCTTCCATCTGCCCGGCGGCGGCCATCAGCTGTTCCCGGCATGGCAGAAGGGTCCGTTCTCCTGGGAGGTTCCGGGCATCATGGCCATTGGCGGATACGAGAACCGCATTCCCAAGGCGATCACCTTTGTGGATGGAGTTTGATCCATGCCTACGCTCACGAACACCGCACAGGGCGCGCGCGGCGTGCTGCTCGCTGATGGCACGACCATCTACATCGATGCCGGCGCAACGCTGACGATCGATGCCGAGGTTGCGTCTGTCTATGAGGGGATCGTTGAAGGCGACGCCACCGATGATGGCCTTGCCTCGCACACGGTCGCCGAACTGAAGGCTATCGCGGAAGCCGAAGGCATCGATCTCGGCGACGCCACCAAGAAGGCTGACATCGTTTCTGCGATCGAGCTGGCCCGCGAGGGCTGAGCCACCACACTCCGGGGGAAGACGGGGATTGGGCCGCCTGCTGACACCAGCGGCGGCCCTTTTTGCAAGAGGATCACATGGCCTATACCCGCATTACCCTGTCGCAGTTCACGGACCTGTTTCCGGCCTTCCTGGCGCTGACACAGGGGCAATATGATGCATGGGCGCCGAAGGCCGAAGCTCGCGTCGGGACCGGCTATGGCGATGCCCAGCAGGACGCAACAGAGCTACTTCTGGCGCATCTGCTCTCCATCAACGGCATCGGTCAGAGCAGCCAACTCGCGGGCATCGCGGCAGCGGGCGTGACCGACTTCAAGTCGGGAGGGTTCAGCGCTTCCATTTCCGCCGATGCCGTGAAGGCGCGCGTGGCCGGGGGCTATGGCGCATCGCCCTATGGCCAGCAATTCGAGGCCATCCAGCGGCGGATATTCAGCGGCCCGCGCCTGATCGGGGGCGGATACTGTGCCTGACCTTGCCGCGGCATTCAGCGAGATCGCCATGGGCTTCAGCGCCCTGCTCGGGGCTCCATATTGGCCAGCCCGCATCATCGATCAGGCTGACGTGGTGTTTGATGCCGGAGGAAGCATTGTCTCTTCCGGTGAGCCCGTGATGCGAACTTGCCAGGTGCAGGTGGATGCGGCGACGGACGCCATGCGCGGACAGGACGGCTTTGTTGAAGGCGACCGCAGGATGCTCGTCCTGGCTGGTTCGTTGTCTGGAGTGATCACGACCGACGCACGCATAGAGGTGCTTTCAGGCCCGTTTGCCGGGCTCTGGATGGTGGAGTCGGTTGCTCGCGATCCCGCTTCTATCGGGTGGGAATTGCGTGGGCGGGCCGCTTGATGGCCAAGTATACCGGCGGGTCAAACTACACCGCAAAAATCAAGAAAATGGGGCCTGAGATCGTCAAGCAGGTTGGCGCAGCACTATTTGCGGCAGGGGAAATGGTTCAGGTTGATGCTCAGATCAGTATCACCGATGGTTCTGTGTCGGGGAAAAGTCACAAGCCAAGCAAGGCCGGGACCGCGCCGAACAACGATACCGGGTTTCTCGCAAACAGCATCGAGACGGTGCAGAAGTCTCCGCTCGTTGTCGAGGTTAGCGCCAATGCACCCTACGCGGCGATCCATGAATACGGCGGCACGATCAACCATCCGGGCGGCACCGCATACTTCATTGGCGACGATGGCATGGCTGTATTCGTGCCAGACAGCAACATCCTGTCCACCTATCTGCCCCGCACCAAACCGCACACGATCGTCATGCCAGAGCGGCCTTATATGCGCCCGGCGCTAGAGAAGAACCGAGTGGAAATCGCGAAGATGATCACTGCTGCCGTCAATCGCGCGGAGAAGGCTGCTGGCAATGGCTCTTGATAGCTCGATCTATGTCCGCAAGGCGGTGATGGCAGCGCTCAAAGGAAATGCAGCGCTAACCTCGCTTGTCCCGGCTGCTCGGATATATCCTGCGACCACGCTGTCAGGCGTTCAATGGCCGTTTGTAATGTACGGCTCGGACACGGCGACTCCGATCAGGATGGCGTGCGTTGACGGCATGGAAATGCCGTTCTCATTCCAGGCATACGCCAAGCCGGCCTACGACGGCTCCCGGATGATAGAGACGGCCGAGGACAGGGTGATAATCATCGGTGCCGCCATTTCCGCCGCCATAGATCGCCAAACCCTGACGCTCGCATCGCCTTATCCGGCCAAGGCGAGAATCCGATGGGTGAGCACATCAAGCAGGATCGCTGGGGCCGAAACCGACGCATGGAGGGCTATCGTAAGCTTCCGCGCTCGGGTTATGAGTCAAGTCGAATGATTCTGTCGGGGTGGGGTATGCGTTGGTTCATCGCTGTTGCATTGTTGGCCACCACGTCATGCGGAAGTGCGGCGCGTGATGCGGAGGCGCAATTCAACATGGTTGAGAACACAGCGGTTGAGCAACAGGATGTATGCGACGCGGCAAAGAAGGTTGCTGACGCATGGCTGCAAGAGGGCGACGAAAGCAACTACCGGCTATGGAAAGGCAAGGCCGATACTAGCTGTCTGCTGTCCGAACTTGAAGGCCAGCATGCCCTCAACCAAAATCGCGTGACGAAGTGAGGATTCCGCTCAAGCGCTTCACCGCGTCGCATGGCGTTTGCCCGCATCGCCATGCTGGCGAATCCTGAGCACCGGGGATATGCTTTCAGGGTGAGAGGCGGTAAGGTGCGTCCATGTCAGATGGCTTCAACGCAACATTGGTCAACCGGGAGTTGGCTATTATCCTGCTACGTAAGGGCCTCATCTCAGAAGACGATATAAGGCAAGGCGCCGACGAACTCGATCGGGAGGGACATTCTGCCGCCGCCCACAATATGCGCTGCATAATCATGTTCGCCAACACCGAAAGCGCTGGCGAATATCAAGCTAAGGCCGCGCGCAAGGTGTTCCGGATCATAACCGACAGCGGTAAAGACGCAGACTGACGAGGCCTAACCTCCAGCCAAACCCGCTGGAGACCACAATGAGCCTTCCCAACGAACCGGATTTCGCGTTTATCAAGATGCGCACGGCGACCGGCCCGGATGTCTATACGCTGCTCTGCGGCATTGAATCTGTCACGGTCAACGAGAACGTCAACACCAGCGAGCGCTTTCGCAGGGATTGCGCCACGCCCAATCTGCCAGGCCAGCGCAAACTCAAGGCGACCGGACGCACTTGGGAAATCAGCGGATCTGGCGTCATCAATGTGGATCTCGAAGTCAACCTTTCGACCAAGCTCGGCGTCATCGAAAGCTATCATGTCGAGTTTTACAAGGACGATGGCACCTCAACGGGCGATCTGATGGGCACATATGCCGGCACCGCTATGATGACGACGCGGAACCAGTCACTCACGACCGAGGGCGACAGTAGCGTAGAAATTACGCTTCAGGGCGAAGGTCTGCTGGTCTGGACCGCCGCCACCTGATGCGCACCGCCGTCGAACTCGACTTTGCCGATGGCGTCTACCTGTTTGACCTGAAACTGCCGCAGATCGCTGAGTTGCAGGAGAAGTGTGACGCCGGGATTTTCCGCATCTATGGACGGGTGATGCTGGGCCGCGGCACGATCGAAGGCTTGCCTATCGGACTGCCGGAACATGGCGAGGCGTTTGCATCCGACCTGTTTGAAACGATCCGTCTTGGCCTGATTGGCGGGGCGGAGGGGATTGTTGATGGCGCAGCGATCAAGGTAAGCCCTGGCATCGCCATGAAGCTCGTCGAGCGCTACTGCCACAACGCGCCATTGCGTGATTCCTGGGCACTTGCAGCAGCGATCCTGATGGCCCGTATCGAAGGCTACAACCCGCCAAAAAAAGCGGAGCCGGACGAGGATCCGGCCAGCCAAGGGACGATATCGACTTCGGCAGAGTGATCGCCAACTGCGCCGTTATGGGCGCGGACTGGCGCACGTTGGACTGGTGGGAATATCAGGCGCTGCTTTGGAATTGGAACGAGATCCACGGCGCTCCGGACGAAAAGCCGCCCGCTGACGTGGAAAGGCTTCGCAACTACATGAAGGCGCACCTCAATGGATGCTGAAACCGTTCGCCTGACCATTGAAGCCCGCGTCGACGAGGCAAACCGAAAAATCGTGCAGCATGGCGATGTCGTCGAAGGCACCATGTCCAAGGTCGAGACATCTGCCACGCGCGCTGAACAGTCGATCCGCCGGAGCGCAACACTGGTGGTCGACAACACCGGGCGCATTGCCAATGCCCAGCGCAACCTTGGGCGGCAGATCGCGGACGTTGGCGCCTCGCTGTCCTCTGGCTCAAGCCCGTTCATGGTTCTGGCTCAGCAGGCGCCGCAGGTTGCAGATGCCTTGACCGACATGGGCGGGCGCGCGTCGAAGGTTGCTGCGTTCTTTACAGGACCATGGGGGGCGGCCCTCCTGGCTGCCGGGTCGATTGTTGGCGTGCTCGCCGGCAAGGCGCTGGAAGCGGGCGTTTCCGTCGATAGCCTGCGTGAAAAGCTCGAAGCAAATGCTGAAAAAGCGCGCATGGCGGAAACTGCCCAGAAGCAATTTGAGAGCAGCCTTTATGGCGCGGCGAAGGCGAGTGCGGAACTGAACCAGCGCCTTGCTATCCAGAACAAGACACAGTTGCAGGTTGCTCAAAGTGCATTGGCCGCTGCCGAAGCAACCCGCCAAAGCAACCTCCAGAACCTCAGAAAAGAAGCTTCTGAGGCAGCCACACAACTGACCAAACTGGAGAATATCCGTGCAGGCCAGCGCAGGGGTAATGCGTTCTCGACGCCTGAAAGCGAAGCCGCAGATCAAGCGGCCGCAGCTGTTTATGCCGAACGGCTCGCCGCCGCGAAGGCGCGTCAAGCGGTAGCGCAAAAGGGCCTGTCTGATGCTGAGAAGGCCGTAGTTCAGGCTCGCGTTCCCCTACTCGATATCAAGGCAGCGGCGGCATCTGACGCCAACGCCGCAGCGGCATTGCGCCATGAAGAGGCCCTTGGAAAACTGCGCGATCAGTTCACCAAAACCGGCAATGAAGCCGCCTATTTGGCCGGTCGCGAAAGGATCGATAAGCAGCTTTCCGAAGAGCAGACGGCTATCAAGGACAAGGAAAAGACTGCCCGCCAAGGCGCCGCTGCCGCTCGTCGTGAAGAGGCAAAGGCCGCTCGCGAACTGGCTGCCGCACAAAAGGAACTCCAGCAGACATTGGAGCAGATCACTGGTCGCTATGATCCGGCCAAGAAGGCGGCAGCCGATTTCAACGAGACGCTGAAGCAGATCGATGACCTGCGGCTGGCTGGCCTCATCAGCGCCACAGACGCGCTCACCTATAAGCTCGCCGCCGCCGCGCAGCAGGCCAAGACTATTGCCGATATCGCGAGCCGCACGCTCGATCAGCAGCTTGGTTACACCATCGGAGGCAATGACGATCCTGTCAAAAAAGGCGGGTTTGACATGGATACCGTCATCGCCAACGCTGATCGTCGCCGAGATGCCGAAATGGATGCAAACGACCGGATTGCCGCCGATCTGCGCGACAAGCAGGAAAGCCAAATCCGGACCGTGGCCAATTTGTATGAGGACATGTTCCGGGGTGGGACAAAGGCCATCTGGTCTGACTTCAAGAGCATTGGCTTGCGCGTTATCGCGGAAACCCTCGCCCGGTTCACGATCGGCCAACTCAGCGGAAATGGCGGATCCCTGGGCAGCGCCTTGAAATCCATCACTGGCTCAATCTCCGGCGGCAGCGGCGGCGGATTTTTCGATCCCTTTAGATCGGTCGGTGGCGGTATCGGTGGTGGCCTTGATGGCGCCCGCGCCTCCGGCGGCCCCGTCTCCGCAGGCAAGACCTATCTCGTAGGCGAGAAAGGCCCAGAGCTTTTCACGGCGCCCTCGTCGGGGAGCATTGTGCCCAACAGTGCGCTTGCGGCTTCCGCTATGGCCAATACGCGCGCTGTGGCACCTGTCGGCGCACCGCAATCCGGCACGATCCGCGTGCAGATCATGATGGACAACGATGTGTTTACCGCGCGTGTGCAGGAGGCATCTGCTCCGGTCGCAGTAGAGGTAGTGCGCCAGTCCGCGCCATCGATCATGCAAGGGGCGGCCAATCAGGCGATCAACACCATGAGCCGGCCACGCATCTGACAGCGGTAAATCCGCCATGCCCCGAGACTTACCGTCTCGGTCATGGCCGACATTGCGCTACCCAGCCAGGACTTCGCGAAATTCACGATTGAGCTGGAGCAGAATTTCCAGGTCAACACGTCCGTATGGACCGGCCGCACGCGCAAGACGCAGGTGCCGGGCGCGCAGAAATGGTACGTCCGCGCCGAATATGAGCCGATCGCAACCGAGGAAGAGGAACGCCCATATCGCGCCTTCTTCGCGCAGGCTCGAGGGCCAATTCGCAGCTTCAATATTCAGGTCGCGTGCAGTCAGAGGACAGGTTCCAACCCAACCGTAAGGGCGGGTGCTGGCCCGGCGAACACCCTGCCCCTTGCCGGGCTCCCGGCGTCCGCGACGGCCCTGCTCGCTGGCCAGTATATGGCCGTGCCGCTCCCATCAGGCCATGTCCGCTTGGTGCTGCTCACGGCCAATCTGGCGGCTGATGCTTCGGGCAATGCCACTGCCATCTTCGAACCGCTATTGGGCGAGACGCCGGCAACAGGGGCCACGGTCGAGACCATCAACCCATATCTGCCTGCGACCATGGCTGAAGCGCGGCATGGCTGGACCACAGACAATGGCGTCACGATCTTCGCCATCGACGCGGTGGAGGCGCTATGAGCCTTCCCGACGCAACGGCGGGCGCGGCGCTGGATGAGCGCATCATTCGCCCAGGCTTCTTCGTCTTCCTCGACATCCTTGATGATCCAATACGCTTCACGACGCTTGGATTCGATGTCGCATTGACCGGCACTGGCTTCCCTGAACTGGATGGCCACACCTTCAGCGGCATCGATGCGAGCTTTATCGACATCGATCCGGTTCGCATGAAGGAAGGCGGTTCCGATCAGGTAACGGCCCGCCTGTCCGGTTTGCGGGACATCGACAACGACACGCTGAACGTGATCGGCGACCGCACCAAATGGCAGGGCCGCGTCGCAATGCTGTGGCGCATGATCCGCGACCAGAACGGCGCGCAGCAGGGCGGAATCCAGCACTATTACACCGGCTACATGACGGCGCTGGGCATCCGAAGCACCCCGCAAGAGCAGACGATCAGCATGGCGATCGAAAGCTATCTGGCCGCCTTCTCGGCTGCATCGAACCGGACCTATCTCGATCAGGAAAAATATGATCCGGGCGACCTGTCTGCCCGCGCATCCATCGCCATCGCGAATGGCACGTCCGGAAACCCGCTCACGAACAACACGCAAACGAGCAGTGGCGGGATCTACACGGCGATCTCCAATGGCCGCAAAATCGTGAACGCGCTGCGATGATCGAGCGCATTTCAACATGGGAGCAGGCACTCTCCGAATATCTCGCATCCGTTGCCGATCGAGAGTTCCTTTGGGGCGAGCATGATTGCGCGCTGCACGCGGCTAACGCCATCCTGGCGATGACCGGCCATGACATCGCAGCCCCCTTCCGTGGGCGATACAGCACTGCGGCCGGCTCCGCGCGGGCGCTCAAGCGCTACGGCGCCGGCACGCTTGAGGCGACATTCGATGCGCTGCTCCCAACCCGCCCTGTCGGTTATGCTCGCCGCGGTGATGTCGTCATGCATGATGGCGGGGTCGGCGTGTGTGTAGGGTCGCACGCCGCATTTGTTGGCCGTGAGGGCGAGCGTGAAGGCCTGGTGATGATCCCGCGCGCGGACTGGACGCGTGCCTGGGGCGTCGGCCCATGAGCAAGATACTCAAAGGCGTCAGCAAGATCGCCGGGGTCATCGCGACGGTCACGGCGTTTATTCCCGGCCTGCAGCCCATCGCGGCCATCGCAGGCACAGTTGCTGCCGTAACGGCTATCGGTTCGTCCCTGCTCGCCAAGAAACCCAAGGCGCCGGATACCTCTGCTACCGCATCGGATCGCCTGAACGCCAACATCGTCACCAACACGCCCAGAAAATCAGCGCTCGGATATACGGCGCTAAACACCGATATTCGCGATCAGGAACTGACGGACGATGACAGCCAGCTTCATCGCTTCCTCGTGGTCGCGAGCCACAAAGTTGGTTCGATCGATCAGATATGGCTCGACGACAAACTGGCATGGTCCGCCACTGGCGGCATCAGTGCCGACTTTCTCGGCTACCTCGGAGTAGAATGCTACACCGAGGGCAGCGCGGCGAACGCCAAGAACATCAGTCCCCGCATGGGTTCAACCCGGCGCTACACGGGCCTCGCATGGGTCTATCTGCGTTTCAAGCTGACCGGCAACACCAAGAAGAGCGAAAGCCCCTTCGCGCAGTCGGTCCCGACCCGGATCACGATCATTGGAGGCGGGGCCTATCTCTACGACCCACGCCTCGACAGCACCGTTCCGGGCGGCAGCGGGTCTTGCCGTGCCGATGATCAATCGACCTGGGTTTATAATTCCAGCGTCCGCAGCAACACAGCCCTGCATCTGCTCTGGTATCTGCTCGGATGGAAGATCAACGGCAAGTTGGCGGTCGGCAAGGGCATCCCCCCTGCGCGCATTGATCTGCCCAGCTTCATCACCGCCGCGAACCTCTGCGATGAGCCTGTCACCAAGGCTGCGGGCGGCACCGAGCCGCGCTACCGCACCGATGGCGTGTGGTCCGAGGGAGACCCGACGCAAACCGTCATAGACCAGCTCAAGGCATCAATGAATGCGACGCTGGACGATATGGACGGAAAGCTGCGTGTCACCGTCCTGCATAATGACCTGGCGACGCCTGTTGTCGATCTGACCGAGGATGACATCCTGGGCGATGTCGATTGGGACCAGACAGCAGCGCTTGACGAAACATTCAACATCGTTCGCGGCACCTATATCGATCCATCGACCAACAGCCTCTATCAGGCGGTGGACTACCCAGAAGTCAGGATAGACAGCCCTGACGATATCGACCGAACAGAAACGGTAGATCTCCAGTTCGTGCAGTCGCCATCGCAGGCTCAGCGCCTCGCAAAGCAGCGCCTTGCGCGGATGCTGTATTCCGGCACATTCACTGCATCGTACAGCCACCGCGCATGGAAGGCCCAAAAGGGCAGCGTCATCCGCCAGTCCTTCGCCCCGCTCGGATTCACGAACAAACTGTTTCGGGTGATCGACACCGATGTTCGGGTGGACGGCACCTGCAACATGGTGCTGCGCGAGGAAAACGCGAGCATCTACCTGTGGGATGCCGAAGAGGCTCCAGCTGTTCAGCCAGCGGAGCCAACGCGATATGATCCCTATCTTGGGCCGATCTATCAGGATGTATCCGACCCGAAATATGCCGATGGAGAATCGATCAACAATCTGAGGCCCGCCGAGCCTGGCGCGACCAATGGCGCGACACCCGAGCAAGCCGAGCAGATCGAGGACAATGCCACGCTGATCGCTGCACTGCAGACGGCGGTGCTCGCAGCGCAGGATCAGATCGACGAGATCGAAGGGTCGGTGACGGTCGATATCGCCGATCTGGTCGCGCGGATCACGGCGGCCGAAGGCGATGTCGTCTATCTGGAAACGGTCACCGCATCGCAGGGATCATCGATCTCGACCAATGCGACGGCGATCAGCAATGTCGTGGGTAATCTGGCGACGTTGACGACGCGCGTGAATGCGGGGGCACCTAACCTGTTGCCCCTCGGAGGGTTTGCGAACGGTCTCACCGGCTGGTCTGTGTCCGGCCCGCAATGGGGCGCGCCTCCGCCGAACGACCCGAATTGGGGTGCCTACGTCTATGTCGCGGGAGCCGGCGGGAATTATTACGCCGGATCGCCAGTGCAGTCAGCGCAGCCGAACGCATCATATTCGATCCGGTGCGACATCGACTTTGGCGGCTCAACAGCCGGTTATGTGGCGGCGCGCATCGTGTGGACGGTCGGCGGCGCGTTGCATTCAGTTGGTCCGGCTGCCGTGGGCACCGGGGGCTTCAGCGACGACGAGAGCGCTCGCCCCTGGGCCACCGGCATCTGCCCCGCGGACGCAAACGGGTTCTACGTGCAGCTGGTGGCCGAGGGCGTTTCCAGCAACAAGTATTTCCGGCTGTGCAAGGTCAACCGCGGTTCGGTGCCGGCGCGCTGGTCGGAAGAGGCGGCGGTCGCGCAGACCTTCCGGGCGGTCCAGACCGCCGATACCCAGATCGCGCAGCTGAGTAGCGACCTGTCGACCGCGAATGCCAATATCGCAACGAACGCGCTGGCGATCACTGACCTGAGCGGATCGCAGGCGTCGATGGCCGCAACCCTGTCAACGCAGGGGGCGAACATCGCGTCACTGCTCACTGTCACCAGCACGCTGCTGGGCGACACGGCCACGATGAAGCTGCAGCTGACCGCAGGCGGCGGCAATGCGCTGACTAACACCGATCTGGCGATCGGCACCGAGGGGTGGACAAGCGCCGGCTCCACGGGCGCCATCAGCTTCGCCCGCGATCTGGCAGGATCCGCATGGCATCCGCCCGGCGAGCATGTGCTGGGCATCTATCAGAATGATACCGACGCCGGCGCTTATGGAGATTGGGTCACCGCCCAGGCTTCGGTGCAGGCCGGGGAATGGTGGGAAGGCAGCTTCTGGGTTGCGTCGCACCGGTGCGAGACGCAGCTGTATATCGGATGGGTCAATACTGCCGGTGGCATCATCGGATATTCTGGCCCGGCAACGACCGGATCGGGAGGTTTTACCCGCAGATCAGGCGGAACGACGCTTGGAGACTTTACCCGCATATGGGTGAAGGATCAGGCGCCGGCCGGCGCTGTTCGGGCATTCATCATCCTGCGGAAGCTCGGGACGATCCCCGCCGAGGCGGGCGCTGACCCGAGCAGTTATGCGTGGTTCCTCCGCTCGCAGCTGAAAAGGACGCTGGCCGATACTGCATCGCCGCTCGCCTATTCAGTGGGCGGCGCCGGTGCGTCGTTCCTCCAGCAGGCGCAGGCGCTTTCCACCCTCGACAGCAACTTTGCCGCCCTGAGCAGCACGGTGGCCACCACGAACTCCAATGTCACCGTCATTCAGGCGGCCCTCGACAATGTGGAGGGACGGACGGCGGTCTTCTGGCAGGTGACGGCAGTATCTGGCGGCCGGGCGCAATTGACGGTGTTCGCCGATGCCAATGGCGGCGGGGGTGTCGATATCGGGGGTGATGTTTCGATCCATGGCAATCTGATGGTTGCCGGCAGCATCACGACCGAGACGATCGCCCCAAACGCCGTGATCAACATGGCGAGTGCGGTTTACCCTGGGGCGATAAGTATCACCGCCGGGGATGGATGGGTGGACGCGTCCTCTGTCGTGATTTCGACGATCGGCGAGGATGTCGACGTGGTGGCGCAGTTCGATTCCTATCGCTCGTCGGGGCCGTCAAGCAACACCATCCGCGCGCAGGTTGTCAGGATCAACACATCCACCCTGGCCGAGACGGTGATTGAGCAGCGCAACGGCGCGAACACTGTCTCGGCGCCGCCCGCGAGCTTCTTCACCGTCGACTCACCGCCTGCCGGCAGCTGGCGCTACCTGCTCCGCTTCGAGGTCGAAGGGACAAGCGGCAATCACCTTGTCTCCGGCCAGGGCGTCAAGGCTGTGGAGTTCAAGCGATGAAGACCGAAATTTCAACAGTCAGGCAGAACAGGCATGAGTAATGTGAGCTTCGTCGTCGTGAATGTCACGACGCAGGCCGTCGTGCGTGGTGGCACATGCGCAGGGGAATCGGTCGCTGCTCAGGCGATGAGCGGCGAGGTGGCCTATCCCGTGGAGCCTGGTGTGCTGGGCTGGCCGGATGTCAACCTCACGCCCCAGAAGCATGCCGTGTGGTTGGCCGCAAAGGCCAAGCGCGACGCCATAATCAACAGTGGCGCGATGACGCCCAGCGGCCTGGTCGATAGCGACGAGATCAGCCGTTCGAATATCGCTGGCGCCACGATGGCGGCGATGCTTGCGCAGCAGGCCGGGCAATCCTTCTCGATCGAGTGGACGCTGGCAACCAACGACGTGGTGACGTTGGACGCGGAGCAGATGATTGGCGTTGGGCTGGCGACCATGAGCCATGTCAATTCCGCCCATGATCGCGCGCGGGCTCTGCGGACTGAGATCGAAAGCGCCACGGACCTCGTCGCGCTGCTGACCATGGATCTGGAAACGGGGTGGCCGGCATGATCATCCGTTTCAGGATGTGGGTGCTGGTCGTCCTGATCGCGATCGACCAGCTGGCGCACGTCATCCTTGCCGCACCGAAATATGTCCTTGCGGGCGGGCCTCGCCCGGATCCCGATGAGACGATCAGCGGCAAGGTCGGTCGCATGGCGATCCGGGGGAAGCGCTGGGCGCTGATCTGTGAATGGGTGATCGATAGGCTGTTTCGCCTGATCGGTGCCGGACAAGGGCATTGTCGCGCCACGGCGGCGCGCGAAGAACGCAGGAAATGACAGTAAGATGACCGATGAAACCACCACAACCATCTCCGGCAGCCATAAGGTCGACGGCACCCTGATCGTTGCAGAGCAACCCCTCACCGAGGATCGGGCTGCCGCGATGGAGCGCCAGCTGGCGGCCTATCGCAGCGCGCAGATAGCGCAGAAACAGGCCGAGGAAGAAGCCAAGCGGGCGCCCGTGCAGGCACTCGTGAATAGCGACGCCTATGCCGAAGTGCTGGACGGGCTGAAGGCGCTGCAGGTGCCCAGCGATGACCGGATCTTCGCGCACGTCAATGCGGCGATCACGGTGCTCGTCAACCTGAAGGGCGCGGCCTGATATCATCAGCGGTAACTCTATAAAAAGCCGCTGCTTATCTGACCGCATGTTTAACAAGGCAAGCTGGCTGACATCATGACTGAGGGCAGCGATTCCACCCTTATGATGCTCGGGGAGATGCGTGGGCAGATGCGCGAACTGATCCACTCGCTGAATAACCTGATCGTCAAGTTCGAAGGGCTCGCGAAGACTGTCGATAGCAGCAGTCACATCCCTGTGGATGTAGCTGATCTAAAGCTGCGCGTTTCGGCGCTGGAGGCCTCCGAGAACCAGCGCAAGGGCGCCATGGGCCTTGGCGCCGTCGCCATGCGTGCCCTTCCCTTGCTGGCTGCCAGCGGCATTGGCGCCGCAATCGTGAAGCTGGTTGGGGGGTGATGATGGGCAAGGAACTGTTTGACGTCATCCGCGCGATCAAGGGTAGCGGCCTGACTCAGCCAGAGGTTGATGCGATCAACGCGGCTTTGTCCGGCGAAAACGTCATGCGACCGTCCAAGGCTATCACGGATTACGTGAAGGGCATCGAGAAACTGGCGAAATTGCGGCCAGACGGCAAAGTCGAAGCCTATATGCCGACGCCCAATGACCGGCCGACCATCGGATATGGCACGACCGGCCCGGATGTGAAGATGGGCACGGTATGGACGGTCCAGCAGGCGGAAGCCAGATTCACAAGCGACTTTTCGGCATTTGCTGAACAGGTCCGGGCCGCGATCGGTGCCGCCCCGACAACGCAGGGCCAGTTCGATGCGATGGTCAGCCTCGCCTACAATATAGGCGAGACAGGCTTTCGCGAAAGCACACTGCTGCGGCTCCACAAGGAGGGCAAATATGGTGAGGCCAAGGCGCAGTTCGCCCGCTGGAACAAGCAGGCAGGCGTTGTCCTGAACGGACTGACCAAGCGTCGGGCTTATGAGGCGGGGGTTTACGCATGAGCCCAGAAGACAAGCCCGTCGTAACGCACGCGGAAACGGTCAACATCGATTCCCCCCGTGATGGCATCCCGCACGTCAAGGTCGTGGTTGGTGTCACCTTCTTCGTCCTGTTCTGCTTCGCCGGCGTGACCATCTATGTCCTTGCCACGACCGACGACGCGACCATCCGCGGCGCTATTATCGGCACATGGACCGCGCTGGCGACTTCGGCCGGCGGGTTCTGGCTTGGCGCATCCTCTGGCGGGAAGTTGCGGAAATGATCCCCATCCCCTTCGCTCTCGCAATCCTGCGCCGCTACTGGTGGGCCATCCCCATTGCGCTGTTTATCGCGTGGAGCTTCCGCGTCGATCACCTGCGCGGGCGGCACCTCGATAGCCTGAAGGCCGAACGGGCCGGTCGCAAGGAAGACCGCGCTGCCTACAATCGTGCCCAGATGGAAGCGACCGCCAAAGCCTTCGCCCAAAAGCAAGCCCTGGAGAAAGAATATGAACGCAAGGCCGAAGTCGCTGATGCGGCTTATTCCGATCTGTCTGGCCAGTATCGCGCTGCCGTCCTGCGCTACGCCGCCGCTCAGCGTGCGGCCGGCCGAACCGATCTGCCCGGCGCCACCCAAGCCCCCGAAGTCTCTGACGGATCCGGTCAAGGTGCCGGCATTCCTCAAGGATCAATCCTGATCGCGACCGATGATGCGCTGATCTGCGCGGAGAACACCGCCCGCCTTCAGATCGCGCGCGGGTGGGTTCTCGACGTCGCGCCCGTCACCGACTGACGCCTGACAGCGGTAATCCGCCCAAACGCCCGGCCTACCCTGACCGCAAATTCAGGGAGCCTTATCCATGCCGCTCAATCCGCTTTCGCTCAACATCACCACTGGCATTGTCGGGCGGGAGTATTCCGCCTCCGTGTCGGGACAGAATGTCGGGTCAACGCTTGAGATTGTCGGCAATGACGGCACGCCCGGCTTTTCGGTCATCAATGGCCGGGTTTCGCATCCGGGTCTTCCATATGCGGTAAATACCGTTGTGTTGCGCGAGACGCTGCCAGGCACCGGCACTCGCGATAGCCGGATCACGGTCCTTGCCGATGGGATCGCCTTGGGGGAGGCAGGGCTTGAGGTCAATTTGGCTGAGCGCGGGCTGGCTGGGTCTCTGCCGTCGTACATCGGGCCAGTGGCCAATGGCACCTTCATTCCCAGCACAAAGAATGCCGGTCAGACCAAGCAGATGTCTCGCACGGGCCATTTTCTGCGCGAGAGCGTCAATGGTGAAATGTACATTGAAATCCCTAATTGGGTGGTCAATGTTGGCGCGCCGCTTGGCGACACCGGCCCTGGCGCGGCGGCTACCGTCACCGCATCGATCGAGTACCCGGAAGGAACGATCGCGGCTATTGCGACTTTCGGTGGGAACGTGCAGGGGACCGTGCCAGACGGCGGCACGCTGCGATCCGACCGGCTTGACGTCGACGCCCCAAGGGGCGCACAAATCTTCGTGCGTATCTATCGGGAGTGCAGCGCAGGCACGATCTATACTCAGTCGCTGACGCTGGATGGCGCGCAGATGTCGCCCGGCAAGAGCCATTTCTACACTACCGCAACCGCCACCGACCTTACGCAGACTGCCGCACCCGTGTATAACTCGGCCGGCGCAACGAACATCTGGTATGGCCCCTGCGCCATCCTTGGCCCCACGCAACGCGCGACCTATGCCGTGATCGGGGATAGCCGCAGTTTCGGCGCAGCCGATCGGATGTCCAGCAAAGACCGTACCACTGGTAGTATCGTTAGGTCCATCGGCGATCATTATGGCGTCCTCAACCTTTCGGTGAGTTCGTCCCGCCTTCTGGATTTCAATACGTCCAGTGCGCAGCGGCGATATCTTGCTGGTCTCTGCTCGCATATCGTTCTTGAGCTTGGGTTCAACGACCTGAGCACCGGCGCAGCGAACGTTGCCACGATCTTTGGCACCGCGCTCGCGTCACTGCCGGCTGGAAAGACCGTCATTACCACGACCATGGAGCCGCAGACGACTTCTACGGACTCATGGGTGACGACTGCCAACCAGACCATTTCGGACGCAACCCGTAACGCTGACCGGATCACGGAGAACACGCGTCGTCGTGCGGGTATCGCTGGGGTAGCGGTTTGCTGGGAAGTTGCTGATGTGGTCGAGGCCAACGCGGCCGGCGTTCTTACTCGCGGCGGGGGTTATTGGGGCTGTTTGACGGCATCCGGCATTGTCGGCGCATCCGGTTCTGCATTGACGCCTGATGGGACGCATGCGGGCTATGCAGGAAACAAGCTCATTCAGGACAGCGGGAACGTTCGGCCTTCCGGGTTCGGCATTTAAAGGAATTGGGGCGCTTCGGCGTCCCTTTTCATGCTGGTAGACTGATGGCTCAGTCTATCAAGATTTCGCGCCCGTCTGGCAGAATGGCTTTGACCACGGTGAAGTGGCCCGTGTCGCAATAATGGATAAACTCGCCGTCCACGTCGAACTCAGGCATTTCGGTGATGCTGCTGTTCGGCTCGCGCTTGCCTTTGGTCCAGAAATTTCTGCGGTTGCTATCGCATCCCCCGTTCCCATCTGTCCACCAAAACAGGTCGGTACGGCCAGCATCCTTCTCCCAATCAAAATCGCATGGGATCAGACGTTCTTCGCCGGTAGCGTTTCGACGCATCAGGATATTGTAGGACATCACGCCTCTCCATTAACATCATCAGTGGGCGTCGCAAGATGCACAGGAGCGTTGAATGTGCCTGACAGTATATATGAGCCAGCCCCGTGCGTTACAGAATGAGGCTCAGTAGGTTTTGGCTTCAGTCGCGACAGTACCCACAACAAAAACCACACAAGCCAATATGCGGAGAATATTGCAAGAGCGACAAGGCCAAAAAGTCGAATTTGTTCGACGCTCACAGAGTTTTACGGGCCTCTTCCAACCGCGCCTCCATTACCTTTAAGCGATCTATGATGATCTGAATCTTTTTGGCACGTCTGCGCTCAGTAATTAATTCAGTGAGAATAAATCCCGCGCATATTAAAACAGTACTTACTATATCAGCAATACTAAACATTCTAACCTCCATTCACTGTATTTTCGCGAAATTCTTCCAACTTGTTCCACTCACGGATCAACCTGACCATGCGTTTGTGTGTCATGTCATATCGCTTGCGAACGTCATCCTCGAAAGCAACCTTTGAACACTGGCGCATTAACTGAGCCGCATTTTTCATCATGACCTGAGACTGGCGAAAGGCGATCAGAAAGCGGTCGGCCTCAATGGAACTATTGGGGCAATTGCAAACAATGCACATTTATCTCACTCCATCCTGATACTGTTTCCGCACCGCAGTATTATCTCTGTCGGTGCTGATTGCCTTTACCTCATATCCATGAGCATCATTGCATTCAGCGCAAACCCCATGGCATGTGTCGATAGGCTTCCCGCACTCGACACATGTTGTGAAATATTTACCGCTTGTCATGATCCGGGTTCCTTGTGCCCTTCGGTTGAAGGGGTGGGGACATTTGCGGCGAACTCGCTTGGCTCCCCGGTGAAAATGTCCAGATAGTGCTGTGCCAATGCCCGAGCATGAGACATTGAGACGCGCCGTCCAAAGTCGTGCCTCACATGCTCGTCACCAATCTGGATTGCGATGCTTGTCACCATTTCAAACTGGCGAGCAGTAGCGTTGATTTTAACGGTTCTGCGGATTATCGGGTTGGAAATCACCAAACCGACGTGTCGCGGAAATCCTCGCTCAGGGTTGAAAGCGGTACGCCATGATAGCCCCGATCGCGGAACCTGCGCCATGTTGCGCGGCCAAGCGCGGCCACTGCTCTACCGAGATAGTCCAGGCCGAAGATGCTGCCGCCAAGCCCGCGGGGCACCACGCCATCAAGGCGCTCCGGGGACTTGTCCAACCGCTTCGGGCGCGTCTTGGGAACGCCATGTCGCAGCATCGTCTTGAAGAACAGGACGCGATAGCTGTAGCCGCGACCCAGACGGTTGGCGTCCGCGATCATGCCATTCAGCCGCTCGACATAGGCGTTCGTGAAGCGGTGGTCGAAGTAGTTGAATATCTCTGGACCCCAGTTCTTCATGGCGGTGGTGAAGCGCTTGAAATACGTCCTGTAGGGGCCGGGGAGTTCGTCCAGCCACTTGAGATAGGCCTGTTCGGCCTCCCGTCTGTCGGTCAAATCCCAGATCTCGCAGGCGCGCTCCTTCCACTCGTAAATCTCGGCGAGCTGGGGATACTGAACCTTTATCTTCGCGAAGGTCCGATAGTTGTTGGCCTCCCAGTTTTGCCGACGCTTGAGCAGCGTCCATCGGCGGCGAAGCATGCGGACCCGCTCACCCCTGTTCATCCCACTGCGCAGACCTGCCCGTGCGCGGTCCATCGCAAACGAGGCGTATTGCGTGATGTGGTACTTGTCGATCACCACCGTGGCTGTCGGAAACCAGTCCTCCAGGATCTTGCGATAGCCTTTGAACATATCGACCGTCACAACTTCAACGCGCTCGCGATCCGGGATCTTCGCGAAGAATGCGCCCAGCGTGTCGGCATTTCTGGCGGGCAACATCCAGAACATGGTGCGCTTCTCGATGTCGCCCATGACCGCGCGGAAGCCGCCGAAGATATGCTTTTCATCCAGGCCGAGGACGCGAGGCGTCTTTGTCTTGATGGCAAGGACCGCGGGCTTCGCCCGTTCTTCGAACACGTTGGTGACGGTGCCGGGATCGAGGCCGCAGTCGTTGGCGACGGCAACGAAAGGTCGTTGTGTGGCTTGGTCGAGAATCCACCCGCCCAACCGCTCGGTCATCTTCCGTCCCTCCGCCGCCCAAGGCAGATCCTCATATGGGGAACCCCCGCAGACGGTGCAGGACCAGCGGCGTCGCTTGTGATGAATGACCGCCGGCATGCCTTCTCGCGGCGTGTCGGCGAAGACCTGGCGCTTCGTCCCATTCGGTCGGGCGAACATGCAGCACTGGCCGGTGGGGTTGATGCTGGCCGATTCGTAGGTGTGCTGCCCGACGCTCACGACATGGCGGAGCGTCTTCACGTTCGGCAGGTTCAGCGTGTCAGTCGCCAGTCCTTCGAGGCTCACTTCGCGGCGCGCTCCCGCCGTTTCAGTTCACGCTCGACGGCTTCACGAACGAAGTCCGTCCGGTCCTCTTCCCCAACCAGAACCGCCGCGATGCGGTCGAAGGTTCCCTCCGCGAATCGCGCCTGCATGTCTTCAGCCCATCGTTTCTTTCTGCCCACGCGGGCGGGAGTAACTGATACGACTTTTGATTCGCAAGCAGAGATATTTCGCATACGAGTTATTGCCTCCGTTTCTCATATGAGTTATCGCAAGTATCTCATATCACTTATCGAGGCAATCCAGATGCTGCGCGTTCTCTCTCTCTTCGCTGGTATCGGCGGTTTCGACCTCGGTTTGGAAAGGACTGGCGGCTTCAAGACCGTTGCGTTCTGCGAGATTGATCCCTTTTGCCAGCGTGTGCTGGCGAAGCATTGGCCAGAGGTTCCTTGTTATGCCGACATCCGCGAACTTACAGCAGATCGACTTGCCGCTGATGGCATTGCCGTCGATATCATCTGCGGGGGATTCCCGTGCCAAGACCTGTCCGAAGCTGGTCGCCGAGCGGGCATTGATGGCGATCGTTCCGGACTATGGGCAGATTACGCCCGTCTCATTGGCGAGCTTCGACCCCGCGTCGCGATCGTGGAGAACGTTCCAGAACTCCTTTCTGGCGGAGGAGGTCAGTGGTTCGGTCGCGTACTCGGGGACTTGGCCGCGCTCGGGTACGATGCGGTCTGGCACTGCATACAAGCTGCCGACCTTGGCGCTGCCCATATCAGAGACCGAGTTTGGATCGCGGCTTATGTTCCCCACACCGAGGAAGAGCGGCGTCTCCAACGCTGGGGGGAGCAATTCTCGAAAAGCCGCGCTCCGGCGGGGGACGTACATTCCTTCTCGGACGAACCCATGCCTGCAAGAGTGGCTGATGGGGTTCCCCAGCGGATGGACCGAGTTGGCGCCTGCGGCAACGCCGTAGTGCCGCGAATTCCCGAAATGATCGGCCAGGCGCTGCTTGCCGCATGACCGCCATCAACCCGATAATCCGACTCCCGGAGGTCACGACGCTATGTGCCGATCAACCCATTATTCCGGAGAACCATTTTAACTGACATCACGCTTCCCCCTCCCCGGCCTTGGGCAGAGGAAGGGCGCGGATTGCGGCGGAGCATCCGCGCGCGACATTCTGCGCAATTTCGATATCATGGTCGCTAAGGCCGTTCACTTCGGCAATGATGCGTTTGGCAGGATCAAGCCATGCCTCGACCACCTTCGCACACGCCTCCCGCATCGCCTCCGCGTCGGTTGGCGCTGGCGTGGAGAATGCAAGGCGGTGGCGCATGAAGATGCTTGGCAAGCCTTCATCTAACTTGCCTGCGCGCATTTGCCGTTCAACAATGACCTCGCCGATCTTGGCCACATAATCGCGCCATACGTCAGCCGCTACATCTCGGTCAGCCTGCGTCACCTCTCCCTGCTCAAATCCCGGCGGCGTCCCCCTGCAATCACAGGGCGGGCTATCGACCGTCAGGGGCTTGCCGCAGGAGCCGCAGCGGTGGTCGGCGGTCATGCTCCAAACTCCTTTGCGAGCCAGAAACGATAATGAATGGCGGCGACAGGAACCCTGAACTTGCGCGCAATCTTAACCACGCGCTCTTCGTCGAACAGGTCAATCCCAGCCACGGCGGGCGCAAACAGGGCTTCCGGCATGAGGAGATATGCCGCAAAGACGTTCGCCTCTTCGTGCATCGGATCGCACATCATTCCCCCTCTCCCGCTTGCAGATGATCGCCGCGCTCGATGGCGTCGGCGATCCCACTTTTTAGGGCGATTAGATTCTCCCATTCCATCGTTTGCGGGGTGGTCAGTCGCTTGTCGGCGTGGAGCTGCCTTAAATCACCCCTTGTCGCAGCGGCATCATTCCGTAGCCACGCAACGATCCGCTCACGCTCCGATGGATCTGCCTTGGGGGTGACGCAGAGAGCTTCACCGTAGCCAGCAAGAAACGCTCCGTCCTGCCATATTACGCCTAACCCGCCGCACTCACGGCACCCGCTGCCGGGCTGGCACTTGAAGATACGGCTGCGAGGATAATCCTTGCTGGAGACATATCCATCCACGCTTTCTTGACAACCCGAGCAGGCTGTCCAGCATCCACCGTCCTCCTCGACCACCTCGCCAACGCGCTTGGTCAGCCAGTCAACCTCCCCCTCATCCCTCGTCGTTGGGTGGCGATATAGGGGTGTTTCGGTCCAGCCGGCATCAATGTGGCGAGGACTTTGATGATGGCTAAAACCGTACGTTCCGAACGGCCCTGTATATAGGAAAGCCACCGGCTTTGCTTCTGTCGCCGCTTGCTGGGATGACTTGCCAGCCTCGTAGGCCGCGATCATCGCGCCAAGGCTGTAATCCATGTCGCCATTGTCGCGCCGGATCGCTGTGCAATTGGCCGTGATCCAGTCCGTCGCCTCATCGTGCGAGCGGTCCAGCAGGTCGGGGCATGGCATCCGGGTCGCTTGCTGGGCTGTCCAATTGTCAGACTTCCCAACAGTGGTGATCGATATCACGCCGTTCGTTGCAATGTCTGCCGGTCGCCAGATGCAGCCGCACTTATGGCACAAATGCGAGCGATGCGGCGGGTTGTCCCATTCTGGCGTCCGCTCATCAGGCTCATCAATATGCTGCGTGTGGCAGCGCGGGCAGAACAGCAACATATCTACGGGTGCTTGCTGGGCTGTGGGAGTAGAGAGAGGCTGGAAGATCGCCCGCCAGTGTCCCGCAGGAAGGGTAATCGCCCAATCGGCATAGTTCGGGAAATTGCCGGGCAGCTTGGATCCTTCGGCGATCAAATCCGAAATGCTGACGGCCTTATAGCCCCCAGGTATACCGCGATAGTCATCCACCTTTGCCTCCCACGCCGCTTGCTGGAGGAGGGCGGAAAGGGCTGCAGCGATCTTCCGGGCGTTTTGGAACAGCCATATCGCCGCCCGCGCTCGATCGCCCCAGACGTTGAACTGATCGTTGCTATCGCCGCGATATCGATAGGACATGCCGTAACCATCCTGCTTGTCGGCAAGCTGGTTGAGCATCTTGACCATTTCCGCCCCATCCTCCTGCAACCCCTGCTCCTGCTGGTTGGGGGATGAGGATAGGGCGGCCTCGATCTTTCCGAGAATACCCCCAAAGTCGCCAATGTTCAGGGCGATAATCTTGCGTGCGGCAAGCAGTGCCTCCCTCAGCGACGGCGCGGGGTGTGTTTCGTTGGTCATGTTCATTCCTCTCCGAAATAGGGAAGCAACGCCGGCATCTTCCGCGTCTCGTATGCATGGGCGATCTGTGGCCGCATGAACTCGCCAACCATCTTCCCATCCGGCAGGACGATATTGGCCATAAACTCGTCCTCGAAGACGCTGATGCCGCTCTCAACCGCTTCCAGCTTTGCCTTGATGACCAGCAGCAGTGCCCGCCACCGTGCGCGGCAAGCCTGCTCCCACTGCGCCAGGGCGGCCTCAACGGTCCGCGCGCCCTTGCTGTGGTGCGTGAACTCGCGCCTGGTCTTGTCAGGCATGGTAAGGACGAACTTGACCTGGCGCCCCCGCATGGTGAACCCCACCACCGCCCTATCTGCTGACCATCCCGAGACGAACTGTGCCGCGCTGTAGCGCTCAACCAGCGCTTCGATCTCCGCCTTGCTCTTGGCGCTGCTCACGCTGGTTGTTGCTGCATATCTGCTCATTGCCACTGTCCTTTCAGCGCAGCCGCAATGCCGCGCAGGTTGTTGCGTTGTTCCGTTGGAATGCCCTGCCCGGTATACCTTCGAGCCGGTCTGCATAGGCGCGTCGCCCGCGCCACTGATCGCCCCATATGGCGTCCATGGGGCTGTCGTACCGCCAACCATTTTGCGCGAGCGTCGTCGCATCTGCGCCGATGAAGGGATAATCGAAGGCCACCGCCACTCCCCGGAGCATGTGCAAAGGATGCCAGGTATTGCCCATCAAGGCGGCAACCTCGTCCATCTTTCGCCGGTACGCTGGGCAGCCAACCGGCTCCTTTTTGGGATCGCCAATCCAGCCAACGCAGACGCGGGGGTATCGTTCGCACAATCTGGCCAGCCGCTCTATCGACCCATCCATGTGCCACACAGGCGCTCCGCGGTGCCCGAACGGCCAGTCGTTGAGTAGTCCATCGTTGAGCTGGGAAGGTGCGGCTGGGCTGTCGGGCATGATAGCCCACCTGCCTGGATGATGGATGATTGGCTCCAGCCAGCGATAGTATGCCTGCCACCATTCCCCGCGCTCGGCTTCGTCCCACTCCTTGCCCACGCGCCTGGCCGCCATCCAGAACGAAAATGCGCCATGGTCGAAACATTACCTGCGGGCAGATCGCCAGCAGAGCCTCCAGATCATCGGGCCGGTAGAAGCTTACGCAACCCGCGCGACCGGGCATGATCGCTTCGAGTGCCCGCCGAGGCGTCATGGGCGTACCGTGGTAGATTGTCGCCCTCATGCCGCCCGCAGCTCGTGAACTGCTTTCTCGATCTCGGGTGACGTACCCGCTTCCGGCGTCAGGATCCGAAAATCATCCGCCCGAAAGTTTGAAACCGTCAGGCCATCATATTGATATTTATCGGGGGTGTTTTGCTTCTTTTTTGGAAAAAACCGCAGTTTTCTGCGGATTATGGATAAGATAGCGTTAGGTCTGGATGGCGAGATGGAGCGGAGCGGCGGCCAAGGAGGCCCCGCCCTAACCCACCAGCATTTCGGCAGGCGCCGCATGGCCGAGGAACGCCGAGGGGCTCGCGCTCGCGCCATAGGCGCCCGCAAGGAAGATCGCGATCAGATCCCCGACCTCCACCGGCGGCAGAGCGACCTTATCGGCGAGGCGATCGAGCGGCGTGCAGAGGCACCCGACGACCGTGACCTCATGCTCCGCGGCCGGCCGCCCGAAATGGTTGGCGACCGCGACCGGATAGTTGCGACGGACGACCGTGCCGAAATTGCCGCTGGCCGCCAGTTGATGATGCAGTCCACCATCGACGACCACGAAGGTCTCGCCCTGGCTCTGCTTGATATCGACGATGCGGGTCAGGTAGACGCCCGCCTCCGCGACCAGCCATCGCCCGAGTTCCAGCGCGAACTCCGAGCCGGCCAGCACCGCCGGCCGCTGCTCCAACGCCTCCCCCAGCGCGACACCGATGGGGCGGATGTCCAGCCGCTCGTCGCCGGGGAAATAGGGCACGCCGAAGCCACCACCCAGATTGACCAGAGGCGGCGTGGCACCGACCTCATCAGACAGCCGCGCGGCCAGCGCCACGGTTGCCGCCTGCGTCTCGATGAGCGCCATGGGATCGAGCGCCTGCGATCCGGCGAAGATATGCCAGCCGCGCCAGTCCGCGCCGGCCGCGATGACATGACGGGCGAGCGCCGCCGCGCGATCCGCATCCACGCCGAAGGGCTTGGCGCCCCCGCCCATCCGCATGCCCGATCCACGCAGGTCGAAATCGGGATTGACCCGGATCGCGAGGCGCGGCGTGCGACCGAGGCGATCGGCGATCGCCAGCGCGCGCGCCGCCTCGCCTTCGGACTCGAGGTTCAGCGTCACGCCCGCCGCGATGGCTGCTTCCAGTTCCGCGTCGCGCTTGCCCGGCCCGGCAAAGCTAATGTGATCGGCCGCCATGCCCGCCGCCAGCGCCATCGCCAGCTCACCGCCAGAGGCGATGTCGAACCCGTCCACCAGAGACGCCATCCGCGCGAGCAGCGGCGCAAAGGGATTGGCCTTGATCGCATAGTGCAGCGAAAGCGCCGCCGGCATCGCTGCACGCAGCCGGCGCACCGTCGCCTCCACGATCGCCATGTCATAGACGAAAAGCGGCGTTTCCCCCGCCTCATCCACCAGCGAAGCCGCGCCGCACCCGCCGATCAGCAACATCCCCTCTTCTTGCGCGAACCATGGCGGAACAGGGCCCATCGGCTTCATCAGACATGTTCTCCAGAAGACATCATCGCCCCGCCATGGGCCTGCGCCAACGCGACCCGGTCGAGCTTGCCATTGGGGTTGCGCGGGAAGGCGGGCAGGATGCGGACATCATGCGGCTGCATGAAATTGGGCAGCTCACGCTTCAGATGGGTGCGGACTGCCGCCTCCAGGCCGGTGCTGTCACCCGCCGCGCGCAGCAGCAAGCGCACCGCCTGGCCAAGGCGCGCATCGGGCACGCCGAGCGCTACGGCCTCCGCCACGCCCGCTACGGCGACCGCCGCTTCCTCGACCTCCGTCGGGCTGATGCGGTTGCCCGCGGACTTGATCATCGCATCCTCCCGCCCGACGAAATACAGCAGGCCATCGGCCTCCCGCCGCACCGTGTCGCCAGACCAGACCGCCGTGCCGCCATAGCGCGAGGCCGGCGGCGCCGGGCGAAAGCGCTCTGCCGTGCGCGCGGCGTCCTGCCAATAGCCCATCGCCACGAGCGGCCCGCAATGCACCAACTCGCCCGGCTCGCCATCGGCTGTCAGGCTGCCATCGGGACGTACGACGAGAATCTCGGCAAAGGGGATGGCGGAGCCCATGCTCTCGGGATGGGTGTCGACCAGCGCCGGCGGCAGATAGGTCGACCGGAACGCCTCGGTCAGGCCGTACATGGGATAGAGATCGGCATTGGGGAACAGCGCCCGCATCCGCGCGACCAGCGGCCGGGTGAGCGCGCCGCCGCTGTTGGTCAGCCGCCTCAGCGATCCGGCGACTTCCGCCGGCCATTCCAGTTCGGTCAGCTGCACCCAGAGCGGCGGGACGCCCGCCAGCGTGGTGATCCGCCGCCGCTCGATCGACTTGATGACATCGCGCGGGGTCAGATAGTCGAGCGGAACGACGCAGCCGCCCGCCAGCCAGGTGGAAAACAGCTGGTTTTGGCCATAGTCGAAGCTGAACGGCAGCACGCAGAGCGTCCGGTCATCGGGCGCAAGGCCCAGATAGCGGGCGACCGACATCGCGCCCAGCCACAGATTGGCATGGCTCAGCATCACGCCCTTGGGTTTGCCGGTGGAGCCGCTGGTATAGAGGATCGCCGCCAGCCCCTGCGGATCGGCATCCGATGGCGGCAGGGCCGGTCCGCCCGTCATTGCGTTCGCGCTGTCGTCTTCGCCATGGCAGCGGCAGTCCGCAGGCACGTCCCCCGGCTCCAGCGTGGCGAGACGCGAGGGCGTGGCGATCATCAGCCGCGCGCCGCTGTCCGCCAGGATATGGGCGACCTGCGCGCGCTTGAGCAGCGGATTGACGGGCACATGCACCAGCCCTGCGCGGGGCGCGGCAAGCGGCATCAATGCGGCGATCGGCCCCTTCGCCACCCAGCTCGCCACCCGGTCTCCGGGCGACAGGCCGAAGCCCGCAAGCCACGCCGCGAGGCGCCCGAGCGCCAGTTCCAGCTCGGCAAAATCCATCGTGCCGGCACGGCCGTCCAGCGCGGTCGCGCTCGGTTCGCCGCCCGACAGAATATGGTCGATGGGCCGCGCGGGCGGTGCCTCAAGATGATCGTTTAACCACATGTCCAGAATTGAGCCCTATGGCGTTGGCATGGCGGGAGATAGTCTTTTGCGCGGCATAAGGGAATATCGCAGCCTTGCCGATGCCCGGTCGGCTGCGGCCGGGCAGCTGGATCGCGGCCGCCAGCCATGCCTTTTCGACCGGATCGACTGGCTGGAATCGCTGCACCGATGCTGCATGGCGGGGCAGATGCCGCGCATCCTCCATGCATGGGAGGGGGACAACGCGGCATGGCTGTTCCTTGCGACCGGCCACGGCCGCAACGTGACCGCCATCGCCAACTGGTACAGCTTCGCCTTCCGTCCGATCTTCGGCGGATCGCCGGATGAGGCCACCAAGGCACGCCTGCTCGCCATGATCGCGCGCGCGCTCTTGAAGGATCATGCGCAGGTCGATCTTTATCCCGTCAGGGCCGATGATGGCTGCGCCGCCGCCTTGCTGGGCGCATTCCGCAGCGCCGGTTGGTTCGCCGTCGCGCGGCCGATGGGCCATAATCACCATCTGGACCTGAACGGACGCGATTTTGCGACCTGGTGGTCCGCCCGCCCCCGCGCGCTGCAGAATATCGTGCGGCGCAAAGGCAAGGGATCGGGACTGGAGTTCGAGATCCACGACCGGCTGAGCGACGCGCTGTGGCAGGACTATGTCGCCATCTACGACCAGAGCTGGAAGGCGGGAGAGCCCGACTACTCCTTCCTGCGGGCGCTGGCCGAGCGCGAGAGCGACGCGGGCACGCTACGGCTGGGCTTTGCCCGGCATGAGGGACGCGCGGTCGCGACTCAGCTCTGGACGGTCGAGAATGGCATCGCCCTGATCCACAAGCTCGCCCATCTGCGCGAAGCGGATGCGAAATCGCCCGGCTCTCTCCTCAGCCACGCGATGTTCCGCGCCGCCATCGACGGGGACCGCGTGCAAAGCATCGACTATGGCACCGGAGACAATGCCTACAAGGCGCAATGGATGGAGGGCCGCCGCCCCCTGCTCCGGGTGGACTGCTTCAATCCGCGCTGTGCCTCCGCCTGGCTCCCCGCCGCACGGACGGCGCTGTCATGGCTTGCCGGGTAAGAGCCTGGCGCATAATTCAATCTGGCGAACCGTTCATCGATCCATTATGCCGTAACGACGAAGCGCAAACATGGATTTGTGACGACATGGGGGAAAGCAGGTCATCGGCCATCGGCGTCGTTACCATCGGCATTCTTTGCCTGTTCGGGTCGCTCGCGCTCCTCTCCTTCTGGATACTCGATTTTCTCAACGCGCAGGGCGCCGCCATTCCGCGCTTCGGCGTCACGATCGGGCGGGACTTCGCCAATCTGTGGATCGGCGGCCGGGATGTCTGGGATCAGCATCTCGGCTCGCTCTACGACCTCGACGACTATCTGGCCTTCATGCGGGGCTACTTCCCGCACCAGACCCAGCATAATTATTCCTACCCGCCCCACAGCCTGTTCTTCGGCGCGATATTCGGCGCCCTGCCCTATCTGCCCGCCTATGGCCTTTGGGTGGCGAGCAACGCCGCGTTCTTTCTCTATGCAGCCCGGCCCTATGTCCGAAGCTTTCCGCTTGTCCTTGCGATCCTGACCCCCGGCGCCCTCACCAATATCTGGGACGGCCAATATGGCTTCCTGATCGGCGGGCTGTGGCTGCTGATGTTCTCAAGGCTTGAGCGAAAACCGCGCCAGGCTGGCCTGCTGGCGGGGCTGCTCACGATCAAGCCGCATCTGGGCCTGCTCCTGCCCTTCATCCTGCTGGAACAGAAACGCTATCGCGCGATCCTCTTCGCGGCGCTGACCACCCTCGCCCTGCTGGCGCTCAGCGGCATGGTCGTCGGTTTCGGTCTCTGGCGGGACTATCTGGTGAAGGCGCCCGTCGCCCAGGCGCAAATCCTCATGACATCCGACGAGAATATCTACTTCCGCATGATGCCCACGACGCTGGTCGCGTTTCGCGGATATCCGGCCGGCATCGCGGCCGGGGCGCAGATCATCACCGCCCTTTTCGCCCTCTCGCTCCTGTGGCGTGCGCGGGGTGCCAAGCCGCGCGAACTGGCGTTCATCAGCGCGACGGCGACCTTCCTCATCCTGCCCTATGCCTTCAACTACGACATGACGGTGCTGTGCCTCGGGCTGATCGTCCTGATGGCGGACCGATGGACGGCATTGGCGACATGGGAACGGTTTTTCCTGTCGATGGGCGTCATGCTGCCCACGCTGATCTTCGCCGCCAATCTCTATGGCATTCCGCTGGCGCCCGCCCTGCTGTGCCCCTGCCTTGCCATACAGCTGCGCAATAGTTCGGCCGCTCCCCGCCGCCATGCCCGGCTTTCCATGCCGCGCGCATATAGAATCGCGGCAAAGCAGCGATCTCTCGCGCGCCGCTCCGGGAAGGCGTTAATCCGCTTGTCGGAAGCGGGGCGAAACGTTAGACGGCGCCCATCATGAAGGGTGAACGCATTCAGGAGAGCGATACCGTCGTGGAGACTGACCGGATCGTTCGCGCCGTGCTGACCGATGTGCTGGGCCTTGCGCCCGGACAGGCCGATGGCTTCACCAGTGACACCCCGCTCTTTGGTGCCCTGCCGGAGCTTGATTCCATGGCCGTCGCGGGCTTGTTGACGGAGCTCGAGGACCGGCTCGATATCATCATCGAGGACGATGACATCGACGGCGATACCTTTGAGACGCTGGGCAGCCTGACGGCATTCGCCCAGTCCAAGCTGGACGAGAAGACGCGCTAAGCGCCGCCCTGATCCCGTTGGATCAGGTCATGGTCCCTTATGGATGTTGACAGGATGGTGGGGGACGGCACGCGCCGCCCCTATTCCATCCGGCGGATCACTCCGCCGCGATCGCCTCGAAATCCGCGGCCGCGAGGAAGCGTTCCGCGTCGAGCGCGGCCATGCAGCCCATGCCCGCCGCCGTCACCGCCTGCCGGTAGTGCTTGTCGGTGACGTCGCCGGCCGCGAACACGCCGGGAATGGACGTGTTGGTGGTGCCCTTTTCCACGACCAGATAGCCGTCATCGGTGGGCAGTACGCCTTCGAACAGCGAGGTCGCGGGCTGATGACCGATCGCCACGAAGGCACCGTCGGCCGGGATGTGCGAGGTCTTGCCCGTCACCATGTCGACTAGATCGACGCCGACCAGCCCCTCGGGATTGCCGCCGCCCACGAAGCGCTCGACCTTCTGGTTCCAGACGACCTTGATGCTGGGATGGGCAAACAGGCGGTCCTGAAGGATCTTCTCCGCCCGCAGGGAGTCGCGCCGGTGGATCAGCGTCACGTCATGGCTGTGGTTGGTGAGGTACAGCGCTTCCTCGACAGCGGTGTTGCCGCCGCCGATGACGACGACCTTCTTGCCGCGATAGAAGAAGCCGTCACAGGTGGCGCAAGCCGAAACGCCCTTGCCCTGCAACAGCTGCTCGCCCTCGACATCCAGCCATTTCGCCTGCGCGCCAGTGGAGATCACCAGCGTATCGGCCGAATAGATGGTGCCGCCATCGCCGATCAGGCGGAAGGGCCGCTGCGACAGGTCGACGCTGACGATCTGGTCATACATCATCTGCGCGCCGACATGTTCGGCCTGCGCCTGCATCTGCTCCATCAGCCAAGGCCCCTGGATGACATCACGGAAGCCGGGGTAATTTTCGACATCGGTGGTGATGGTGAGCTGGCCGCCCGGCTGCATGCCCTGCACCACGATCGGCGCCAGCCCCGCGCGCGCGCCATAGATGGCGGCGGAGAGCCCGGCGGGGCCGGACCCAAGGATCAGCATGCGGGTGGAGTGCGTTGCAGTCATGACGGGCCTTTGTTGCAATGGTCGGATGATTCTCGTGCGTCCCGAGATAAGCGGTTGCGATAGCCACGCAAGCCGAGGACGCCGGATAGATTTTTATCGCGGGCGGATAGCGGCGGTCGCCCCGCCATATCCCCCGTACGATCAGGCCAGCACGTCAGGCAGCGATTCAAAGCCCCGGCGCAGCGCGGCTGCCCAGCTCTGGGAGATTTCGGCGAACTGCTCGTCATCGGCCTCGATCCGGGTGCGCAGACGGAAATCGAAGATGTCGCGCTCGATGATCGTGAGATCGAGCGGCATGCCCACGGACAGGTTGGAGCGCAGCGTCGAATCCATCGAAACCAACACGGCCTTCGTCGCTTCTTCCAGCGAGGTGGCCGGCTTTATCACCCGGTCCAGGATCGGCTTGCCATATTTATGCTCGCCGATCTGGAAGAAAGGCGTGTCCGCCGTCGCCTCGATGAAGTTGCCGGCGCTGTAGACCAGGTACAGGCGCGGCTTCCCGCCCTTGCGCTGGCCCGCGACCAGGATGGAGGCATCGGCGGCGGCGCCCTGCATCTCGATGGTCTCGCGGTAGCGGTTCTGCGTCAACCGCATCGCATCGCCCACCATCTGCGCCACATTATACATGGAGGGAGAGTTGAGGATGGTGCGCGTATCGGGGTTGTCGCGCGATTCCTTGATTGCGGAGGACAGATGCGTCTTCACCGCCTGCGTGATCGAGAGGTTGCCCGAGCACATCAGCGCGATCGCGCGCTCACCCGGATTGCCATAGGTGAAGGTCTTGCGGAACCGGGCGATATTGTCGACGCCCGCATTGGTGCGCGTATCCGACAACAACACCAGCCCGCGGTCCACCCGCACTGCCACGCAATAAGTCATTACTCCCCGGTCCTCGACTCAATCCCGGCGCCTGTGCCGTCCTGCGACTGGCTCTGCTGCTGTTGACGCTGCAACTGCCGCTCGCCTTCATCGTCGCTCGCCTGCGCGATGCGGACGTCCGCGTCAATGGCGATGTCGCCCGCGGCGGTGACGAGACCGCGCACGGGGGCCGCATCGATGGCATCCAGGCCGCAGGCGATGCGGACATAATGATTGGTGACGCACATCTGGTTGGAGGCGTCGAAACCGATCCAGCCGAGCCCCGGCACCAGCGCTTCGGCCCAGCCATGGGTCTCGTGCAGGGGATTATCCCCTTCCTGCGCGAGCAGATAGCCGGTCACGTAGCGCGCGGGCACGCCCATCGAGCGGGCAGCGGCGATGAAGATCTGCGCATGGTCCTGGCACACGCCGCCGCCCAGCGCGAACGCTTCCCCCGCGCTGGTATCGGCATTGGTGATGCCGGCGCGATAGGGCACTTCCGCGACGATTCCGGCGCTGAGCGCGTGGAGGCGCGACAGCGTATCCGTTTCGCCGCCGCCGATGTCCGCGGCAAAGCTGCGCAAGGCCTCGGTCGGCGTAGTCAGCGGCGTTTCGCGCAGGAACATGCGGCTGTCCGCCCGCTCGGCAAGGCCCGACAACACGCCATGGGTATCCACCGTTTCCACCGTGCCTTCCGCGACGATGGTGATCGCATCGAGCCGGTCATGGCTCACCCAGAGCGATTCCAGGTCGCCATAGCCATTGGGCGTTACATTCGTGACCGGATCGCCATTCACGCTGAGCTGCCAGCTCTGCACATTCTGGCCGGCATGGCTGCGCGGACGCAGGCGCAGCAGCATCGTCGCGCGGCTGGAACCGGCGCCATAATAATAGGCCGTTTGATGGCGGATCAGCAATTTCATCGGCACGCCCTCGCCTCAAAGCTCAATTATAGCGCGGATCACACCATGTCGCGACCCGGCTCTATCCGAAATGATATGTCGCCGCGATCTCCGACCCGAGCCGGTTCGAGATCGCGAGGCCATTCTGCACCGTTTCGTGCAATCCGCGCCGGAATATCTCTCCGCTGTCGAGCGAATCGAGGAAGTCCACCATCTCCTGCGCCGTATCGTGACACGGCCCATGCGCGTTGTGGAAACCCGCCAGCCGGTTCAGCCGATAGGCGATCTGCGCGCAGCAGAAAGCGACGCTGCGGGGAAACAGGCGGTTGAGCATCACGAAATCGGTGATCTGCCAGGGCGTGTACACCCCGCCATAGACATGATGATAGGCACGGTTGCCCGACAGCGCGTGCAGCACCGACGTCCACTGATAATGATCGCGATTGCCGCCGATCACTTCGGTCTCGGGCAGCAGCACATAATATTTCACGTCGAGCAGGCGCAGCGTCATCTGCGCCCGTTCCAGCGCGCCACCCAGCCGCAGGAAATCATGCCCTTCGTTGCGCAACTGGCCGCTGTCCGCCGCCCCCCGAAAGGTCATCGCACGGGTCTTCACCCAGTCGATCAGCGTGGGAAGCTGCTGCCGCGCTTCCGCGACATCATAGCTTTCCAGCTTGCGCCAGCCCTCGTTCAGCGCCTCCCACATATCCTGCGTCAGCATCGTGCGCGCCGATTTCGCATTGGCGCGGGCGCGGCTGAGGCAGGATCGGATCGAGGAGGGATTGTCGAGGTCGAGCAGCAGGAAGGACACGACGTCGGTTTCCTTGACCGTGCTTTCCGCGGGAAACGCCCCCTCGCATCCCGCCGCGCGCACGACGGATCGCCACTCGTCACGGTGATGCGCGCCCGGCAAAATGGCCATGCGCTGCCCCATGGTCAGCAGGCGGGCAGTGGATTCGGCGCGCTCCATGTAGCGCGCCATCCAGTAGAGATTTTCGGCGGTCCGGCTCAGCATTGCATCAATCCTGCAGGACCCAGGTGTCTTTCACACCGCCGCCCTGACTTGAGTTCACCACCAGCGACCCTTCGGTCAGCGCCACGCGGGTCAGACCGCCCGGCACGAGCCGTAGCTGCTTGCCGACGAGGCAGAAGGGCCGGAAATCGGCATGGCGCTGGACGATACTGGCCGGGCCGAGCGTCGGCACGGTCGAAAGGTCCAGCGTCGGCTGGGCAATGAACTCGGCCGGGTTCGCCCGGATGCGCGCGGCATAGGCGGCGACCTCCTCCGCCGTCGACTTGGGGCCGATGAGCATGCCGTAGCCGCCCGATCCATGCACTTCCTTGGCAACGAGATCCGCAAGGTTCTCCAGCACATAGGCGCATTCGTCCGGCTTGGCGCACTGCCAGGTCTTGATATTGTCCAGCAGCGGCTCTTCGCCCAGGTAGAAGCGGATCATCTCCGGCACATAGACATAGACCGCCTTGTCGTCGGCAATGCCGGCGCCGGGCGCGGAGCAGAGCGTCACCCCGCCCGAACGATAGACGTTGAAGATGCCGGGTATGCCCAGCAGGCTGTCGGGCTTGAACGTCAGCGGATCGATATATTCGTCATCGATCCGGCGATAGATGACATCGACCGCCTTGTTGCCGAGCGTGGTCTTCATCCAGACCCGCCCCTCGTCGACGAAGAGGTCGGCCGGTTCCACCAGTTCGACGCCCATCAGGTCGGCAAGGAAGCTGTGCTCATAATAAGCGCTGTTGAGCGAGCCGGGAGTCAGCACGACCACCACCGGATCGCCGGTGCAGGCGGGCGGCGCCACTTCCTTCAGGCTCTTGAGCAGTTCGGCGGGATAATCGTCGACCGGCTGCACGATCCCCTGGCCGAACAACTCGGGGAACATCCGGGTCATGATCTCCCGGTTTTCCAGCATGTAGGAGACACCCGAGGGGGTGCGGCAATTATCCTCCAGCACCTCGAACCTGTCAGGCGCTGTGCGGACGATGTCGATGCCGACGATGTGGCTGTAGACGCGGCCCGGCGGCGAGAAATCCACCATTTCGGGACGATAGGCGCTGTTCTGGTAGATGATTTCGGCCGGGACGATGCCGGCGCGGATGATTTCGCCACGGTGGTAGATGTCGTGGAGGAAGGCGTTGAGGGCGCGGGCGCGCTGGCGGATGCCCTTGTCCAGCCGGCGCCATTCCTGCGCGGTGAAGATACGGGGCAGAAGATCGAAGGGGATCAGCCGTTCGGGGTCTCCCCCCTCGCCATAGACCGCGAAGGTGATGCCGATGCGGCGGAATATGGCCTCAGCCTCCTCCAGCCGGCGATTGAGGCCAGCGATGCCGGTACGGTCCACCCAGCTTTGCACTTCGGCATAGCAGGCACGAACATCACCTGCGGGTTCAAGCATTTCGTAGAAGGCCAATCGGGTCTCCTTGCTGCGCCATGGGACATTGGCGTCTTGTGCGTCGCAACATTACTGCAAGCCGCAGAACATATTGCAAGCGGAAATATGACGGATGCCATAGGGATTTTACCGAGGCGCAAATCGGTACAGGAAAGCGGCGCCCGCCGATCATGCGGGCGCAGCGCTTTGACATGCCGCATCATGGCACGCGACTGCTCCTGAACGGGGGCGATCTGCCCTTATGGCTGCTGCCGTGGCGGCAGGCCGCAGCCGATATCGTCCATATGCTCGCGTAGCCCGGCGCGGTCGCGGTTCATGCGGCTGGGGGGCACGCCCAGCGGCGCGAAATCATTGCGATCGAACAGCACGACCCGATAGGCGCCGCAGAGCCGGTCGATCTCCGCCTGATCCAGCATCATCAGGTTCATGACCATGGGCTTGCCGGGCGTCCCCTGCTGCGCGCGGACAAGATCGGTCGCGAACAGGCCGCCGCGCGGATCGACCAGCACGACGTCCGCCTTTGCCGCATGGATCGCCTGATGCGCGCGGGCATAGGGCAGCACATAGTCATGCGCGCGCATGGTGAGGAATCCGGCGGCCCCAAGTGCCAGTACGGTAGCGGTCAGGACCGGCCGGGTCAGTCGGCCGGCGCTACTGCCCGATACCTTCTGCCAGCCGAAGCCGGCCAGCAGGCAGAACAGGCCGATATAGCCGTGGCCATAGCGATAGCCCCAGCCATAGCCCTGCGCGAGCGCCAGCGCGCATCCGATGATGCAGGTGATGGCGAGCGGCAGGACGATCTCTTCCCCGCGCAGAGCCGCGCGCCATTTCATGCAGGCCATCGCCACGAACGCGAGCGGCACCATCAGCACCGGGTTCCAGGCGAGCATCCGGCTGAGGTTGAACAGCGGCTGCCACTTGTCGCCCAGCCGATCGATCAGGCTGCCCACCTTGTCGCCCACGCCCGCCGTGGGGCGCACGTCCGATGGCGGCCCCAGTTCATGCAGCAGGAAGGCCGGCCACAGCTTCGCCCAGATGACGACCAGCAGGGCGACCACGGCAAGGTGAAAGGCCGCCGCGCTCCAGCGCCGCTGGAGCAGCAGCCAGCCGATGAAGGGCAGCAGCATGATCGGCGGGAAGTGCCACTGGTGCAGCCCCCCCGCGACCAGCGCGACCATGCCAGCGCAGACATGCCCGGTCACGCCGCCCCGTAGCAGCAGCGCCAGCCACAGCAGGTTGAGCGCGAAATGGCCGGTCATCGCATAGGGGGTCATCGCGGTGACGCTGAGCTGGGCGGAGGTAAGCGCCAGCAGCATCGTCACCCACACGGCATCGGGCCGCTGCGGAAACAGCCGCAACGCGATGCGCCACAGCGAGACCAGCCCGATCGCCAGAAAGGCGGCGCCCGCCAGCGCCGGATCGCCCAGCCGCCAGAACAGCGCGCGGACGAGGCTGTTCACCGGCAGATAGGCGGCCGTCCAATACTGACCGGCGCCATAGGGCGAGAAGAATTCCGGCATGATGGCGCGGCGATAATCGATCCACTCGGGCGGGATCGGGCGCGCGGCCATGCCATCGCGCAGATAGGCGGCGGCAAACTCCGCCACTTCCTCGTCCCGCGACAGCGCGTAGCCGTGAAAAACGATGTCATGCCCGGCCCACGCCCACAACGCCGCCAGCGCGATCAGCGGCAACATGAAGGCTGCCGAAGGCGGCGGCACCGGCACGCCCTTGCCGCCGCGAATGAACGGCGCGGCCAGCATCAGGCCGATGATACCGATCAGGAGCGCGGGAAAATCCTGCTGGAGGAACAGCACATGGCCAAGCACCCGCCCGGAGGCGAAGGTGAAGTGCCATAACACCGTCGCGATCAGCCAGAGCGTCACGCCACCGGCGGCGGCAAGATAGAGGCGGCAGGGATCGATGCCGCGACCGACAGGAGCGGACGGCACCGTCGCCGGGCTGGTCACTGGCCCTCGTCCTCCACCAGCCGCTGCGCCACGAACAGGCCGTCCATCTCGACCAGCAGCGGGAAATGCCCCTTGTTGTTGGCGAACATCGCATTGGGCCGGAACCCCTGCCCGGCCAGCCAGTCGATCATCTCGCGATAGCCGGTGCCGCCGGCGTAGAGCGGCCGCACGGCAAGTTCCGTCTGCAGCCCGGCCATCTGCCCCAGCACGGCGCCCGCGCCGTCGCAGACGCTGCGGTCATGGCCCTGCGTGTCCATCTTCAGCAGCGGCATCGTGAACCCATGCTCGGCCTGAAGCTGCGGATAGAGCGTTTCGAGGCGCCGGGTCTGCACCTCCACCGACTGCGCCACCTTGTTGCGCGGCTGGAAGATCGGGTCGAGGCCCTCGGCGGGCTTTTCGAGCGAGCTGAACTGATCGGCGGCCATGATGTTGAAGGTCGCCGTCCCGTCGCTGTCCGACAGGGCCAGGTTGAAACAATGCCATGTGCGATCGCCGGACGCCCGCCGCGCGAGCTTGGCATAGACATCCGGGTTGGGCTCGAACGACAGGATCGTGCCGGCAAAGCCCACATCCTTGCGTAGCATCGTCGCATATTGGCCGGCATTGGCGCCGACATCGAAAATGCAGTCGATGCCGAAGGCCGCGACCATGCGGCGCAGCGCCTGGATCTCAGGATATTGATGCACGCGCCCCTGCCAGGCAAGGCGCAGGGCAAGGCGGCGGTCGCGCAGTTCGCGGGCAACGCGGCTCATCCGTCCGACTCCGCCCGGAATGCCTGCGCCGACACGGTAACGCCGCGTGCAGCCGCCCGCAGGCGTGCCTGTTCATAGGCGTCTATGGTCAGCAGGGCGGCATCCTTCCAGTTTCCGAACCCTTCGCCCAGCCTCCGTACCCGGTCGCCGGCGGCCCGCCTGATGGCAGCACTGTCGACCAGCGGCAAGAGGGCGGTGGCAAGCGCGGCGCAATCGCCCACCGGCGCGAGCGACACGGCGTCAGCGGGGAGATCCGCGAACATGCCGGTCTGCGAGCAGACGACCGCCTTGCCGTAATGCAGGGCGGACAGGAACGCGCCGCTCGAATCGATATGGCGATAGGGGAAGGCGATGATGTCCGCCTTGCGCAGATGCGCGTCGAGCCGCTCTTCCTTCAGGAAGCCCAGTTCCGTGTGCAGCATCCCGCCGAAGCCGGCATCATGGATCGCCGACAACATCGGCGCGACATCCATGAAAGGCTTGCCGGCGATCGCCAGTTCGAAGCGATGGCCCGCGCGCCAGAGCGTCAGGCAGGCGTCGACCAGCACGTCCAGCCCCTTATAGGGCCGGATCGTGCCGAAGAAGAGGATGCGCGGCAACGCCGGGTCAGGCAGGCTCGCCAGCACGTCGGCCGTCGCGACCGCAAGGCGCATCGGCGGATGGGGGATGATAGCAATGCGATCGGCCGGCACGCCGCCCGCCACCAGCGCGGCGCGGGTGGGCTCGCCATGGACGATCAGCGCATCGAACTGGCCCAGAAAGGCGCCATAGCCCCGCCCCTGCAGTGCCTTCGCGCCGCCATCGCCATGATAGGCGCTGCTATTGTGGACGGTGTGGACCAGCGGCACATGCGCGCGCAGCCGGCGCAGCATCTGCGCGTCTGCGGGGGCAAAGGGCAACCACTGGACATGCACAACGTCACTGCGGCGCAGCTTGCCCATCGGGCCGGTGAGCGCGTCGGTCATATAGCCCACGGCCTTGGCCGCGCGAAACAGCTTCCCCTCGCCCGTCAGCACGCGCATCCGCTCGCTGAAGCGGAAGAAGCGCGCGGCATAGCGATAGCCACGCGGCACGATGGCGTCGGTATCGCGCATTGGCCGTCCTACCAGCGTCACTTGATGGCCGAGCCCGCCAAGCGCGCCGCACAGCCCGTCATCATAGCGGCCTGTGAACAGCGAGGGATCGACCATGGCGATCTTCATCGCGCGCCCTCCTTCGCCCGCACCGCGCGCATCAGCCGCGCGAGCGACAGCGCATGGAGGCCGCCGGTCAGCCCATAGGCCGCCGTCACCATCGCCACGAACAGCAAGGCGAAGGACGCGATGCCCAGCCGCGCGCCGATCGCGGCCAGCGGCACGCATAGCAGCGATCCCGCAAGGAACGGCAGCGACTGCCAGAGCAGCGCCGTGAAGCGCCCCAGCGCGCCCTGCAGATAGACCGAGACACAGGTGATCGCGAGCGCGACCAGCAGCAGCGCGATCATTCCCATGGTCGTCAGGTCGGCGATCAGCTTGCCGTCGAACAGGTGGAAGACGAGCAGCCGGCCACCGATGAGCAGCCCAGCGCCGATCACCGCCGAAAGCGCCACCGCGACGACCAGCGTTCGCGCCAGCAGCTGCCCGAAGCGCGCGGCATCGGCGCGATACCAGGCGGCGGTGATCCGCGGCAGCACCGCCTCCACCATCGCGCGGACGACGGCGCTGAGCGCACGGGAAATCTTGAACAGAAAGTCGAACAGCAGCAGCGGCCGGGGATCATGGGTGGCCAGCGAGACGAGGAAATAGGGCGCGTTATAGGCCGCGACCTCTGACAGGGTGAGCAGCGCCGACGCCCCGAAATCCGCCAGATAATGCTGCCGCACATGGCCCCAGCCCGCGCCCACGGCCAGCCAGTGGCCCCGCCCCATGCCCAGCCGGCGATGGAGCATGGCGAATGCGGTGAGGATCGCCGCGATGCTGATCGCCAGTTGCAGGAAGATCGAAAGCTCCAGGTTCATGCCGAGCAGCGCCGCGCCGAGCAGCACGATCAGCAGGAAGCGGCGCGCGGTATCCATCAGATCCCAGACGAGGTTGCGGTCCACCGCCGCCAGCATCCGCTTCGCCAGCGACGCCAGCAGGTTGAGGCAGGCGGTCAGGAAGAACAGGATGAAGAGCAGCGGCCGCTCCGTCCCGATCACGCCGCCGGCAATGGCGATGACGACGACCAGCGTGCCCGCCAGCATCAGGCCGAGGAACAGCGCCGCCATGACGCCGGGCTCCTCATGGCGGAAATCATGGGCGCCGCTCGCCTCGCCGCCCGTCGCTCCGCCATGCCGGCCGAGCCAATAGCGCCGCACGCGGTTATAGACGATCGTCGTCAGCCCCAGCTCCGCCGACACGGTGAAGTTGCCGAAGGCGACGAGCAGCAGGAAGGCGCGAAATTCGTGCATCGGCAGCAGCCGCACGAAGACATAGGTGACGGCAAAGCCCCAGGCCATGACCAGCCCGACATTGGCGAGCTTCACCGCCGCCAGCACGCGGGCGGAGCCTTCCAGTCCCGCCATGGCGGTGCCAGCGCGGGTCATGCGGCCGGCTTGCGCGCCCGGAACAGCGTGTCGCCCAGCGCGCAGCGGCGCGCCAGTGCGGAATCGACATCGGCCGCCGTCAGCAGGTCAAGGTCGAAGCCCGCCGCCCGGATGCGATCGGCGAAATCCGGGCCATATTGGCGGACATGATCCCACTGGCCAAAGCGCCGCTCGCGCTCGCGCGGGGGGATGTCGTAGCTGCCGTCTTCCGTGAGCTTCTCCCACAAGGGCACGATCAGCCACGCCTCGCCGCCGGGCTTCAGCGCGCGATGGATGTTGCGCAGCACTAGCATGTCGTCGGGCACATGCTCCATCACATGGCTGGCATAGACGATGTCGAACCGGCCCTCGTCGGCCAGTGCCATCAGGTCAACCTTGTGCACATCGGGCAGCGGGTAACGTGACGGGTCGAGATCGGCGGGCACATAGTCGGCGCTCGCCGCGCGAAAGCGGCTGACCAGACTGGATTCATTGGGCGCGAGATGCAGCACGGCGGCTTTGCGCGGCACGGCGATCACGCCGCTGTCCATCAACTGCGTGACCAGCCGCTGCCGGGGCGAAGCGCCACATGACGGGCACCCCCATTCCCCTTCCGCGCCATAGCGGAAGAAGCCGACGACATCGCCGCCACAGGCCGGGCAATGGCGCGAGCGAGACGCGCCCGCCGCCCGCCTTATCGTGAGCCAGCCTCTTGTCAGATGCTTGCCGGCGGCCTTTGCCACCCGCTTCGTGGTAATCAACCGAAAATCTCCATGACCCTTGCGGCGCTATACAACAGTCTGCCGCCTTTGCGAGGCGTTTCAGCGCGGCGTGCGCGCGGCTCAGCGCGACTTGGCCGGTTTCCACACCGCCATCGTCCGCCCCTGCATCGCCCGGCCCACGCCCTGCAGCGTCGCGGCATAGGCGATCAGGATGTCCGCCACCGCTGCGACCGGCCCCTTGCGCAGCCGCGCCGCGACCAGCCCGAAAAGCCCCATCCCCGCCAGCAGGACGAGCGCGACCAGCGGCGAGATCCGCCACGCCAGCGCCAGCGCCGCCAGCGCGCCGACGAGAATGAACACCCCCCCGAACCAGCGCACGATCTTGCGCGAGGCATATTTGAAACGGTCCAGCAGGCCCATGCGCCGCAATTGCGGGCGCAGATGGCCATGGGTGTGCCAGGCACGCGCCGCGATCCGCACCTTGCGCCGATATTCGTCACCCCGCGCCGCCACCAGCCGCTCATAGGCGATGACATTCTTCGCCTTGATGAGCCGCCGCCCCGCGAAGATGACGGACATGGAGACGGTCAGGTCGTCCAGCACCGTATCGGGGAAATCGGGATAGAGCGCGCGCCGCACCGAGAAGATCGAGCCATCGGCGCCCAGCACATTGCCGCTGCGCGATTCCCCGTCCTTCAGTGCCTCCTCCAGCCGCCAGTAGAGCGAGCCGACGGACGCGGTGGCGCTGTCCCCCTCGCCCAGATAATGCAGCGACCCCAGGACGCCGCCGACCGCCGGATCGGCATAATAGGTGGCGATATTGGCGATCGCCTCCGGCGCCAGCGTGACATTGGCGTCGGTGAACACCAGCACGTCGCCGCGCGCGCGCGCCGCGAGCAGCTTCATGCCATGCGCCTTGCCCGACCGGCCGCCCCCCTGCACCAGTTCGATCAGATCCGGCCGCGCGGCCAGCTGGGTCGCGGTGTCGTCCTCCGATCCGTCATCGAAGGCGAGGATCTGGAGATCGGGATGGCGGGCCTTCAGCATCGCCAGATTGGCGATCTTGCCGGGCATCGCCGCGCCTTCGTTGAAGGCACAGAAGAGCATGCTGATCCTGGGCGGCGGCGCATCGGGCGCCAGCGCCAGCGGGCGCGCGGGGAGCAGTTTCAGGACCGCCGGATAGATCAGAAAGGGATAGATGACCGCCGCAACGCAGATGAGCAGCAGCGCGATCAGAATCAGGTCGGCAAGGGGCATGTCCGGGGCGGCTCAGTAAGCGTTGTGGTGCATGAGCACGCGCAAGGTCGCGGCCAGGATGCGGAGGTCGCGCCATATCGACCAGCGGGTCACATATTCAAGGTCGGATTGCAGGCGATTGACCAGGTCCTCATGCGCGTCGGTCGCGCCGCGATGGCCGCGCACCTGCGCCAGCCCCGTCATGCCGGGCTTGATGCAGTGCCGTTCCCAATAGCGGTCGTCGACTTCCCAATAGAGCTTGTCCGCCGCCCGCGCCGCCGCCGCATGGGGCCGCGGGCCGACCACGCTCATGTCGCCCTTCAGCACGTTGAACAGCTGGGGCAGCTCGTCGATGCTGGTGCGGCGCAGGAAGGCGCCCAACGGCGTCACGCGCGGATCGCCCCGCCTGGTGAGCGTCTCTGCGCGGGCGTCGGCCATGTCCTGCCGCATGGTGCGGAACTTGTAGATGCCGAAAGGGCGCGCATCACGGCCGATCCGCTGCTGGCGGAACAGCACCGGGCCGGGGCTGGAAAGCTTGACCGCGATCGCGACGATCAGCAGCAGCGGCAGCAGCAGCAGCGTCGCGGTGCCGGCCACCGCCACGTCGAACAGCCGCTTGACGATCCGGTCGCGGAACTGCAGCGGCCCGCCCGCCACGACCAGCGTGGGATGATGATCGAACTCCGCGACCTTCGCCGGGGCGAAGCGCATCATTTCTGGCACCAAGATTTCCCCCCGCGCTTCCAGGGACTTGAGCGCGATCGACCAGTCGTCGATCCGCTCGCTGGGGCAGGCGACGATGACCCGCTCGGCATTGCCGACCGCAGCGGCAAGGCGCGCGGCCATAGCAGCGTCATGGCGGGATGGGTCGAGCCCGAAGGCGCGGGCATCCACCATCACCGACTGCGCCCCCATCGCCGGGGACAGGGCGCTGAACGATACGCCATCGACGATGAGGGCAGCCACGGCGGGCAATTCGCCGAACAGCTGCCGCGACATCGCATGGATCAGGGCGCGCGCGCCGAGCAGACCCGCCAGCGACAATCCGACACCCACGACGAAGGTCAGCCGCGACAGGCGCTCGGCGATCTTGCCGAAATAGACGATCACCAGCACCAGCATCAGCGCCTGAGCAAAGGCCCAGAAGGCTCGGAGCGCCGCGCCGCGCGCGTCCTGCACCGCGCGGATGCCGTAAGCGCCGCCCTGGATCGCCAGCATCACATAAAGCGGCGCGATCATCGCGAACATGACGAGCCCGTGCGGCTTGGACGGTTCCCCGACGAGCCGGCCGATCACCAGCAGATTCGCTGCGGCGAAGGCCAGGAACAGCATCGCCACGTCCGCCGCCATGCCGAGCAGGTAGACGCGCGCGCGCACCGCCGACAGGCCCGCGCCGGCCCTGACACCCGTTATCGCATCGCTGATCGCGTTCACCCGTACTCGTCCGTTCTTGATCTTTGGCGCCCGCGCCGGCGCGGGGAAGGAAGCTGCTTTACTTGAAGCCCCCCCGGCGGCACAAGCGCAGCATGAATACCCCGACCGACAACCGCGCATGGCCTTCCTCATGCTGAAATCGGTTCTCAAGTCGCCGCTCTGGCTCGCGCAACTGGCGACAGGCGCAAAATCCTTCAAGGATAATCCGATCATCGGCTCGAAAAGGCTGAACCGGATGGGTTTACACGCCGCACGCATCCGCGCCGCGCATGCGATGGCCGCCAGCCGCCGGCGCCGCCTCGCCCGGCATGTCGACCCGGCCGACCGCGCCCAGTTCGATGCCCAGGGCTATGTCGCCATCCCGGATTTCCTGCCTGCGGACGCATTCGAGGCGATCCGCTCGTCGATCATGGGGCAGAAATTTCCCGCGCGCGAGATGCTGCAGGGGGACACGATCACTCGCCGCATAGCGATCGACCCGGCGATGCGACACGCCGTCCCCGGCCTGGCTCAGGCGCTGGCGACGCCGCGCTTGCGCGCGCTGGTCCGCTATGTCGCCAGCCATGCGAGCGAGCCGCTCTATTATGTGCAGTCGATCCTGTCGCATGTCGTGGACGCCCCGCCCGACCCGCAGGAAGCCTTGCACGCCGACACATTCCACCCGACCATGAAGGCCTGGCTTTTCCTGACCGACGTGGCCGAGGATGAAGGCCCCTTCACCTATGTCCCCGGATCGCACCGGCTGACGGCGCAGCGACTGGCATGGGAACAGGCACGCAGCATGATCGCGCCCGAAGGAGTGGACCATCTGTCGGCGCGCGGTTCCATGCGGGTGCTCGAAGAGGAACTGGCCGGACTGGGCCTGCCCTCACCCCGGCGGCTGGCGGTCAAGGCCAATACGCTGGTGGTCGCCGACACTTGCGGCTTCCATGCGCGCGGCCCCTCGGTGCGGCCAGCAACGCGCGTGGAACTCTGGGCCTATTCCCGCCGCAATCCCTTCTTGCCGTGGACCGGGCTGGACCTGCTTTCGCTGCCGGGGATCGCGGAAAGACGTGTCGGGCTGCTGTGGGCGGCGCGGGATCGCCTGGAAAAATGGGTGGGCCAGCCCTGGAAGCTGACCGGCGACAAACATCCCGCAGAACGTGGATAATCCGCGCAAAACCTTGAAAAATAACGTGACAAAATTGTTGCACTGCCACAGTTTGTAGCACGCATGTTGCAACTACGGGGTTGCAATCATGGTTTACGCGGCTAAGCCTGCGCTCCGGGTCGGGACTTCAAGATACAATATTGCAGGCAAGGGAAGCCCCATATGCAGTCCTCAACCATGGTCTCTCCGCGCGAGAGTGGCCGACGCGTCATCGATCAGGAAGCTCAGGGTCTCGCTGCTCTCAGCCAGATCATCGACGACAAATTCGACGCGGCGGTGCGCACGATCGCCGCGACGAAGGGTCGTGTCATCGTCACCGGCATCGGCAAGTCCGGCCATATTGCCCGCAAGATCGCCGCGACTCTTGCCGCGACCGGGTCGTCCGCCTTTTTCGTCCACCCCGCCGAGGCGGCCCATGGCGATCTGGGCATGCTGATGCGCCGCGATACGCTGCTCGTCCTTTCCAATTCCGGCGCGACCATAGAGCTGCGCGCGATCGTCGCCCATGCCCGCCAGATGGGCATGCCGATCATCTCGATCGCGTCGAAGGCGGATTCGCCCATCGCGCGGCAATCGACCATTGCCCTGTGCCTGCCCAAGGTGGCCGAGGCGTGCCCGGTCAAGATCGCCCCCACGACATCGACCACGATGATGCTGGCGCTGGGCGATGCCCTCGCCATCGCCGCGATGGAATTGCAAGGCATTTCGCGCAAGGACCTGATGGAACTGCATCCCGGCGGCGAAATCGGCTGGCGTCTGCTGCCCGTCGACCAACTGATCCAGCCGGATGTGCCGCTGCCGCTGGTACGCCCGCATACCGGCATGCGCGACGTCGTGCTGGAAATGACATCGACCGGCAAGGGCGCCGCTGGCGTCGTCGACGATGATGGTCATCTGGTGGGCATCATCACCGATGGCGACCTTCGCCGCCATTTCGACCAGATGCTGATCGCGACCGCCGCCGATGTGATGACCCGCAACCCGATCACCGTGCGCAGCGGCACCCGCGTGGAGGATACGCTGGCGCTGATGACCGAGGCGTCCATCACGGTCGTCTTCGTGATGTGCCCGGACAATGCCCGCAAGCCCATCGGCCTTGTCCACATCCACAGCATGGCGATCGGTCTCTAGGCTCCTCGGGCTTAAATCGGCACAATCCCATCAAACAGACAAGGCGCCCCATGCTCGCGGCCATCGTCATTCCCGCACGCTATGCGTCATCCCGCTATCCCGGCAAGCCACTCGCCACCCTGCGCGGGGCGAGTGGCGTGGAGAAGTCGCTCATTCAGCGGAGTTTCGAGGCGGCAAGCCTCGTCCCTGGCGTGGATGCGCTGTTCGTCGCCACCGATGACGATCGCATCGCGCAATGTGCCGCCGGTTTCGGCGCAGCTGTGGCGATGACGCCCCCGGAATGCGCCAATGGCACGGAACGGGTCGCCGCCGTGCTGCCCGCCCTGCCCGACGACATCGAAATCATCGTCAATTTTCAGGGCGATGCCCTGCTGACCCCCGCCTATCTTGTCGAAGCGCTGATCGCGCATATGCGCGCCGATCCCGATTGCCAGGTCGCGACGGTCGCCGTGCGCTGTTCGGCCAGCGCCTATCGCCATCTGGTGGACGATCAGGCGCAGGGCCGCGTCGGCGGCACGACCGCCGTGCTCAACACGCGCGGCGAAGCACTGTATTTCTCCAAGCGCGTGCTCCCGCACATCCCGCCGGGCAGCCTGCTGGAGCAGGCCCCGCCCGTGCTGCTGCACCTTGGCCTCTATGCCTATCGCCGCGACGCGCTGGCACGCTATGCCGCGCTGCCCGCCAGCGCGATCGAGGAAATCGAGGGGCTGGAACAGCTGCGGTTTCTCTATCACGGCCTCCCAGTCGCCGTCGTCACCGCCGATCCGCCGGAGTGGGACGCGATCGAACTCAACAACCCGACCGACGTGGCGGCCATCGAGGCTATCCTGTCCGCGCGGTCGATAGTATAGCAGAACCGATGGAACTTGCAGGAAAGCCGGTCGGCGCAGAAGCGCCGATGTTCGTTATCGCCGGACCATGTGTCATCGAATCGGAGGCACTCGTCCTCTCGGTGGCCGAAACGCTCAAGGGCATCGCCGAAAGGCTGGGCCTCCACCTGATCTTCAAGAGCAGCTTCGACAAGGCGAACCGATCCTCCGGCACGACCTTTCGCGGCCCCGGCATGGAAGAAGGCCTGCGCATCCTCGAGAAGGTGCGCGCGGAGACCGGCCTGCCGGTGCTGACCGACATCCACACGCCCGAACAGGCACGCGCGGCAGCCGATGCCGTCGATGTCCTCCAGACGCCAGCCTTCCTCGCCCGCCAGACCGACCTGATCGAAGCCGCCGCCGCCACCGGCATTCCGGTGAACTTCAAGAAAGCCCAGTTCATGGCCCCGGCCGACATGACGCAGCTCGTCGCCAAGGCGCGCGCGGCGGCGGAGCGGGCCGGGAAATCGCAGGATTGCGTGATGCTGTGCGAACGCGGCACCAGCTTTGGCTATAATAATCTGGTGGTCGACATGCGCGGCCTTGCCATCATGGCCGAAACAGGATGCCCGGTAGTGTTCGACGCCACCCATTCAGTACAGCGCCCCGGCGGCCTTGGCGACCGTTCGGGCGGAGACCGGCAGTTCGTGCCCCTGCTCGCGCGTGCTGCCGTGGCGGCTGGCGTATCCGGCCTGTTCATGGAAACCCATCCCGACCCGGACAAGGCGCTGTCCGATGGCCCCAACGCCTGGCCGCTCGACCGCGCGGAGGCGCTGCTCACCGATCTGATCGCTCTCTCTCGCGTGCCGCGCACCGCTGGCTGACATGCGCGGCCGCTCCCTCTCCCTGCTTGCCCTGCCGCTCTTGGTGGCGACGCTTGCGGCGGGCGGATGCGGCATCGCGCGGCAGGCCCTGTATGCGCCCCGCGCCGAAGCGGTGACGATCGCCGACTGGACCAACAGCCCGCCCCAGACCCTTGACGTCAGGACATCCGACGGCTTCGACCTTCAGGGCTTCTATTGGCCAGGCGCGCCGGGCGATCGCGATGTCTTCCTGTTCTTCCATGGCCGGCGCGCGCATCAGGGCGTGGGCGCCAAATATGCACAATATCTGCGTGGCCGTGGCGACGCCGTGCTGGTCGCTTCCTATCGCGGCTTCGGCGGCAATCCCGGTCGCCCCTCGAAAGAAGGCCTGCTGCGCGACGCCGCCGCCTTCGTCGCCAAGGCGCGCGAACTTGCCGGCCCCGACGCGCGATTGTGGTTCGTCGGCCATTCGCTGGGCGCAGCCGTCGCGCTGGAGGCCGCCTGCGCCGACGGACATCCCGCCGGGGTGATCACCATCAGCGCCTTTGCGGACATCAGGGAAGCGACCCCCGCGCTCATCAGCAGCGTCCTGCCCGACAGCTGGGACAATCGCGCCGCTGTTCGCTGCATAAAGGCGCCGATGCTGATCCTGCAGGGCAGCGCGGACGATATCGTGCCCCCCAAGAGCGCCGGCGAACTACTCACGCAGACGGGCGGCCCGGCGGAAGCCATCACCATGGTCGGCTGGACACACAAGCCGGTGATGCAGACGCTTGGGCCGTGGACGGCCCAAGCCATCGAAACCATGACGAAAGGGAGTACGGTGCCGCTGCCTGCCTTGCCGGCGGACTGGACGGTCATGGGAACGCACAGGCAATGAGCCGCACGCCCCTCCCGACGGCCTTTCTGCGCGCCCCCCCCTTTCCCGGAGCCAAGGCCATCACGCTGGCCCACCGCGCCGCGGACAGCGGAAATGACGAGCAGGTCGGCGATCTCATCGCGCAACTGCGCGTGGCGCGGGTCGGCGGGACATTCTGGGCCGGTCAACCGAACATTCCTGCGGGCGCGATCATCGCCTGCCCGTGGGACGCCGTCAGCGCCGCAGCGATGATCGCCCACGCCCGCACGCTCACGGTGCCGCTGGTCTTCTGGATCAGCGACCCGTCGATCGCCCGCCGCCTGCCTGCCCTGCCCGCTCCGTCGCTCGTGGGTGCCTTCGACCCATGGCATATGGCCGCCTCCGCGAGCGCGCTTTGGGCCAACGCCGCCGACGAGCGCCTGCTGATCGCACGCCTTGCCCACACCACGACCATGTCTTTCCCCGTCGGCGAGGACTGCACTCTGGAGGCCGCCGCCGGGGACGCACTGCTCTCGGGCCTCTCCTATGCCGATCCGTTCACCGGCACGCCAGCCAGCGCCGCAGCGACCATTGGCACCCTGGCCCACTGGCGCGCCCTGATCGACGCCAATCGCAGCATAGCCAGCGCGGCGGGCATGGCCTTCTGGAAGCGCGAGACCGTCGCACCATTGCTTTGGGGCGGCGGCGATCCGGTGCGGTTCATTTCCACGGTCCGCGACCTAGAGGCGATGCCGGCCGACGCAGCCTTTGCCGTATGGAAGGCCAAGACGTCGGCAGAGCTGCTTGCCGAAATCGAACATCGCACCCAGGCAGGCGGGCCGCCGCTGCACGAGGTGGAGGACGGCTTTATCCGCTCGGTCGGCCTGGGCGCGGACTGCGTGCCACCGCTGTCCATCACGGTCGATCCCGTCGGCGTGCATTTTGACCCCGCCCGGCCCAGCCAGCTGGAAGACATATTGAACCGCGCGGATTTTTCGCTGGAACTGGTCGCTCGCGCGGCCCAACTGCGCGAACTGATCGTTTCCACCGGCCTTTCCAAATATGGCGTCGGCACGACACAGCTTGCGCGGCCAGGCGAAGGCAAGCATCTGATCCTCGTCACCGGACAGGTGGAGGACGACCGTTCTGTGCTTGCTGCGCGCGGGCCCGTGACGGGCAATCTCGACCTTTTACGCCGTGCCCGCGCTATCGAGCCCGATGCGTTCATCATCTATCGCCCCCACCCGGATGTCGACGCGGGGCACCGAGTCGGGCATATCCCTGATGCCGTCGCGCTCGAGCTTGCCGATGCAATTGATCGCGCAACCCCCATTTCGGCGTTGCTGGATTTGGTCGACGGGGTGCATGTGCTGTCTTCACTCGCTGGCTTCGAAGCGCTTTTGCGGGGACGGGAAGTGACGACCCACGGCGTCCCTTTCTATGCGGGCTGGGGTCTGACCCGCGATCTGGGGGACGTGCCTGTGCGGCGAGAAGCGATACTTGATCTGGATCAACTGGTGGCGGGCGTACTTCTCGTTTACCCGCGTTATCTTGATCCTTTGACGCAGTTGCCTTGCACACCAGAGATATTGGTGCATAGAATCCTGTCCGGCGTTAAAAAACAAAGCCGGCTGATCGTTCCATTGCGAAGATTGCAGGGCAAGGTAAACAAATGGCGCAAGCGGGCAGGTTCCGTTGAAGAAATTTGATCTTGGCCCCCAGGCGCATGAGCGCGTGCGCAAGGATATGACGCAGGTGACGCCCTTGCGGCGGCTCGCTGCCGTTGAAAATGCCTTTGCGAAGGGCCAGAAGCCCCGCGCCGCCGATCTCACCAATCGCGTTTTCGTGATGCTCCAAGGACCGCCGGGTCCGTTCTTCTGCCTGCTCGGCAAAAGATTGCGCAAACTCGGCGCGACCGTTCATCGCATCAACTTCAATGGCGGCGACCGGCATGACTGGCCCGGCGAAGGGGCGGTGGACTATCGCGGCAGCTTGACGAAATGGCCGCGCTATTTCGACCATTTCCTGCGCGATAACAGCATTACCGATGTCATGCTCTTCGGCGATTGCCGGCCGACGCATCGCGCGGCGCATGGCATGGCGAAGCTGCGCAACATCAACATCCACGTCTTCGAGGAAGGCTATATCCGTCCCGACTGGGTGACGATGGAGCTGGACGGCGTGAACGGCAATTCGACGCTGCCCAAGGATCTTCAATGGTTCCTGGATCAGGCGAGCCGCTTGCCACCCGTCCCGCACCTTCCCCCGATCACCGCGAGCTTCGATCGCCGCGTTCGCGACAGCTATCTCTATTTCCACCATGTCGTCACCAAGTTCTGGCGCTATCCGCACTACCGCTCGCACCGCCCCGGCTCCGTGCTGATCGAAGGACTGCGGTGGGGCTGGAAGCTGGTGGTGAGCAGCAGACGCGTGGCGGCCAGGACCGAAAAGGCGCTGCGCCATGTAGAAAATCGTCCTTATTTCCTGTTCCCGCTACAGCTCAGTTCCGATTATCAGATCCGCGAACATAGTCCGTTCAACGACATGGCAAGCGCTGCCCGCTATGTCTTCGACAGCTTTCAGCGACACGCTCCGGCGGATGCGATCCTGATGGTCAAGGAACATCCGCTGGATGCCGGCAGCCTCAACTGGTCGCGATTCGTGGCGCGAGAAGCACGTATGCGGGGCCTTGAAGGCCGCCTCGTGCATGTTGCCGGCGGCGACCTTTCCCAATTGGCCAGGCAGTCCATCGGCATGGTCACGGTCAACAGCACGTCGGGCACCTTCGCGCTGGCGGCCGGCGTTCCGGTCGCCGTGCTGGGCGAAGCGATCTACGACGTTCCCGGCATGACCCACCATGGCGGGCTGGACAGCTATTGGAAGGAACCCACCATTCCCAACAGGGCCGCCTGGAACGCCTTCCATCGCGTGCTTCATTCCCGATGTCTCGTCCGCGGCGGCTTTGCGAGCGAAAGCGCCGTGGCCGCCCTCATAGCTTCCGTCGAAGCGCGTGTTCTCGCAACGACGTCCAACTAAGTCGCATTGCCGTTGGACATCGGATCACCCCTGGGATCAGGCGAGCCCTCAAATCCCGACTTGAAAGAGGGGCGGCAGGGGATGGAGGCGATCCACGCCTTTTCCTCCCTCCCGACGAACGGGCTCCACACGGGTAAAGATGCGATCCTCAGTCTCCGTCACATCAACGCCCAGCCAAGGTTCTCAGCCGCCTGGGCCATCATTCCAGACAATTGCACAGCAAAGCCCGACTGATACATGCTCGCCCAACGCCCCCTTCTTCTCGACGTCCGTCGCCTCATCTGGCGCATCTGGGTTGGCGGCATGCCGACCGGGGTGGATCATGTCTGCCTGGCCTATCTGCGCCACTACGCCCCCCATGCGCAGGCCGTGGTCGAAAAGGGGCGGATGCGGCGGGTGTTGTCGCCCGCGCATTCGGACCGTCTGTTTTCCCTGCTGGAGTTCGGCATCGGGGGCTTCAAGCGCAGCGTGTCGCTGCTCGGCATCCGCGCGGCACTCTCCCATTTCGGCGAGGGGCAGCGGGGCATGGGGCGCCTCTATCTGAATGTCGGCCATACCGGGCTGGAACAGACCTCGGGCATCGCCAATCTCGACGTGCGACCGATCTATCTGCTGCACGACCTTATCCCCATCACACATCCGGAATATTGCCGCGCGGGCGAGGATGCCCGCCATGCTGATCGGGTGCGCACCATCCTGCGTCGTGGCCGGGGGGTAATCGCCAATTCGGACGATACCGTGGCCGCGCTCCGGGCCTTTGCCGCGCAGGAGGGGATGGAAGCCCCGCCGGCGATCACCGCCTATCTCGGCACGCGCCTGATGGTGGAACCGCACAATCCCGGCCCGCCGCTCGAACGGCCCTATTTCGTCATGCTGGGCACGATCGAGGGCCGCAAAAACCATATCCTCATCCTCAACATCTGGCGCGACATGGTGCAGCGGCTGGGCGATCGCGCGCCCATGCTCGTCATCATCGGCAAGCGTGGATGGGAATCGGAACAGGCCGTCGACCTGCTGGAGCGCTGCGACGCGCTGAAGGGGCATGTGCTGGAACTCTCTCACTGCCCGGACGACGAGGTCGCGCGCTATTTCCGCCACGCCCGCGCGCTGCTCTTCCCCTCCTTTGTCGAGGGCTATGGCATGCCGCTGGTGGAGGCGCTTGCTGCGCGGCTCCCCGTCATCGCCAGCGACATCGGCGTCTTCCGGGAACTTGCCGGGGACATACCGGACTATTTCAGCCCGATCGACGGCCTCGGTTGGCGCAATGCGATCGAAGCCTATGCGCCCACCGACAGCATCCCCCGCCAGCAGCAGCTGGAGCGCCTCGCCGGCTTCCATCCACCGCAATGGGACGAGCATTTCGCCCGCGTGGACGCCTGGCTGCCGACGATCCGCTGACCGGCGTTACCCCGTCGGCTCCAGCCCTTCGTCGCGCAGCGTGCCGCGGCCATAGGCCCAGTTGAAGACGCGGTTGACCAGCGGATTGCTCCATCCGCAATTGGTGCTGAAATCGCGCTTCAGCGTGTCGTGATGCAATTGGTGCGCGGCGGGTGTCATCAGCAGGCCGACCTTGCGCATGGCGTCGACGATCCACGGATTGTCGTCGCGGTGCAGCGATCCGTGGAAATATTGCGCGAAGGTCGCTCCCAGCGCCAGCGAGAAGATGCCCGCCACCAGCCAGCCCGGCACCGGCAACAGCAGGCAGGCGATGTTCATCACCAACGACAGCGGCAGCGTGCCCGCGATCACCGTGGAACCGATCAGCCGCCACAGCCCCCGCCGTCCCAGCGCATTGGGGCGGGGATGGTGGTTCTTGAAATCATAGACCAGTCGTTCGAGCGGGTTGATCCGCTTCATCGCAGCCTTGAACTTCGCCTGATAGTCCTCGGACTCGCGCGAGCCCTGATAGAAATACAGCTCGTCCAGCCCGACGCCGTCCACGCAGGGGCGATAATCCATGTACATGTGGACAAGGCCGGAAGCCATGTCGGCCAGATACCAGCCGGCCAGCAGCGCAGGCACGATCCACCAGCTTGCGTCCGCCAAGACGAAGGCGAGATTGGCGGCAAGCGAGAGCGCAAGCAGCGACAGAACGAGAATTTTCACCATTCCCGCCCCTTAGCAGAGCGCGGCGGCCGGTCCAACTCCCTGCGGGATGGGGTCAGGCAGCGCCGGCGATCAGCGGGCGCACATCGCGGAAGGGCGGCTGATCGGGCCAGATGCCGCGGGTGTCATAGACCAGCTTGTCCGCCCGCTCCTCCAGCGGCACGGAACGGAACAGGTCGTGGTCGACCAGCACGATGAAGGTGCCGCAGCGTTCCAGCGCACTGTCGATGTCGATCAGTTCCGCGCCCGTGCCGGCGAAATCCATCGGCAGGTCAGTCGCATAGGGTTCGACCAGCTTGATGCGGCGGCCATAGCGCCGGGCAAGGCGCGCGGCGATCTTCACCGCCGGGCTCTCGCGGAAATCGTCGATATTCGCCTTGAAGGCAAGACCGAGGCAGGCGATGTCGCCGGCCGGCGCTTCGTCGATCAGGTCGGAGGCACGGGCGACGACATAGTCGGTCTTCGCGTCGTTCACTTCCCGCGCCGTGCGAATGATGCGGGCGTTCTTCGGGTCGCCATGAACGATGAACCACGGGTCGACCGCGATGCAGTGACCGCCCACGCCGGGGCCGGGCTGCAGGATGTTCACGCGGGGGTGGCGGTTAGCGAGGCGGATCACCTCCCACACGTCGATGCCCATGCCCTCGGCGATCACCGACAGTTCGTTGGCGAAGGCGATGTTGACGTCGCGGAAGCTGTTCTCGACCAGCTTCACCATCTCGGCGGCGCGCGCGGTCGTGGTGATGCACTGGCCCCGAACGAACTGGCGATAGAAGGACAGCGCCTTGCGCGCACAACGTGGCGTGATGCCGCCGATGCAGCGATCATTGTCGATCAGCTCGACGAGGATGCGACCGGGCAGCACACGCTCCGGGCAATAGGCGATGGAGATGTCGGCTGAGGCCGCACCGCCCTTGCCCGGCATGCGGATGTCGGGGCGCAACTGGGCAAGCAGATCGCGCATCGCCTCGGTCGTGCCGACGGGCGAGGTGGATTCGAGGATCACCGTGTCGCCCCCCTTCAGCACCGGCGCGATCGTCCGGGCGGCGGCCAGCACATAGGAGATGTCGGGGGCATGATCCTCCGACACCGGCGTCGGCACCGCGATGACGAACACGTCGCTCGGCTCCACCTGAGTCGCGGCGCGCAGTGTCCCGCGCGCGACCACGCCCTGCACCAGCCCGTCGAGATCGACTTCCTCGATATGCACGCGGCCGCTGTTGACCGTCTCGACCACATGCGGGCTCACATCGATGCCCAGCACCCGCATGCCCGATCGCGCGATCAGTGCGGCGGTGGGCAGGCCGATATAGCCAAGACCGATGACGGAAACCTGCTGCGCGATATCGACGGGCATGAATTAGAGTCCTTGAGCGATGATCCGGGCGATCCGTTCGCCGCTCCTGCCGTCGCCAAAGGGATTATGGGCGCGCGACATGGCGGCATAGGCCGTGTCATCGTCCAAAAGACTGAAGATTTCGGTAACGATCCGCGCGCTATCGGTGCCGACGAGCTTTGCCGTACCCGCCAGCACGCCCTCCGGCCGCTCCGTCGTCTCGCGCATGACGAGGACCGGCTTGCCCAGCGAGGGCGCCTCTTCCTGCACCCCGCCGCTGTCAGTCAGCACGACATGGCACAGGTCGAGCAGCCGGACGAAATGGGGATAATCCAGCGGGTCGATCATCGCGACATTGGCGAGGCCGGCCAAAGCATCGTCCATGACGGAGCGCACATTGGGGTTCGGGTGGACGGGGAAGATCACCGCCACATCATCGCGCGCGGCGATCGCCTTCACGGCCTGCGCGATGCTTTCCATCCCGCCGCCGAAATTTTCCCGCCTGTGGCTGGTGACGGCAATGATGCGTTTGCCGGCAAAGCGATCCGCCAGCGCATCGAGCCCTGCGGCCAGCGACGGATCGGCATCGATGCGCGCCTTGGTGGCGAGCAGCGCGTCGATCACCGTGTTCCCGGTGACATGGATGGTCGCGGCGTCGCGGTTCTCGGCCAGCAGCGCATCCGCCGCTGCTTGTGTCGGCGCGAAATTCATGTCGGCGATGCAGGCGACGACCCGGCGGTTCACCTCTTCCGGCCAGGGATGATGGATGTCACCGCTGCGCAGACCGGCCTCGACATGCCCCACGGGAATCTTGCGATAATAGGCGGCAAGGCTCGCCACCATCGTCGTCAGCGTATCGCCATGCACGAGGATGCGATCGGGGCGCTCGCGGTCGAAGGCCTCGCCCAGCGCCAGGATGAGCGCGGCGGTCAGCCCGTCCAGCGTCTGGTTATCCTTCATGATGTCGAGGTCGATATCCGGCACGATGCCGCTGATTTCCAGCACCTGGTCCAGCAGACCGCGATGCTGGGCCGTCACGCAGACCCGCGTTTCGATCCCGTCCAGCGCCTTCAACGCATGAATCACCGGAAACAGCTTGATCGCTTCAGGCCGCGTTCCGAATACACAGAGAACCTTCATGTCTTCCCTTTATTCGCATGCTGATTACTGCTCCCCAAGGGACCGTAACAAGGAACCATCCTGGAGCAGATTGGTATAGATTCATTGAAGGGAGTTTTTGCACATGCGAACGTGCATGCTAGGTTGAATGCAGATCACGCCCTCCGGCCCATGAAGCGAGACATAATGAGCAGAACCAATGTGATCGTTCCCGTCATTCTTTCGGGCGGGTCGGGCACCCGCCTGTGGCCGGTATCCCGCCCTGAGCGCCCCAAGCAGCTGCTGCCGCTGACGGCGGACGAGACGATGCTGCAGCTGACGGTGCAGCGGACCAGCGGCGGCTCCGCGCAATTCGGCCGTCCGATTCTGGTGGCCAACGCCGCCCATGCCGACATCATCGAGGAGCAGCTGGCTGCCATCGGCGTGGAGGACAGCCTGATCCTGCTGGAGCCCTTCGGCCGCAACACCGCGCCGGCCATCGCGCTGGCCGCGCTCGAAGCGAAGGGCGACGACGCGCTGCTGGTGATGCCGAGCGACCATGTGATCGCGGACCTGCCCGCCTTCCATGAAGCGATCGCCCGCGCGCTGCCGCTGGTGGCCGAAGGCTGGCTCGTCACCTTCGGCATCACGCCGGATGCGCCGGAAACCGGCTATGGCTATATCAAGATGGGCGATACCTGCGCCGAGCGCGTCCACGCCGTCGCCCGTTTCGTCGAAAAGCCCGATGCCCAGCGCGCCGCCGAAATGATCGCGGAGGGCGACCATGCCTGGAATGCGGGCATCTTCCTGTTCCGCGCCGACGCCTATCTCGCCGCGCTGGAACGGCACCAGCCCGACATGCTGACGGCGGTGAACACCGCAATGTCGAGCGCCGTCCGCATCGGTAATCGGGTCTCCCCCGATCCGCAGGCTTTTGCCGCCTGCCCTTCGGATTCCGTCGACTATGCCATCATGGAGCGAGAGGATCGCGTCGCCTGCGTGCCGGTCAGCATGGGCTGGTCCGATGTCGGTAGCTGGGATTCGCTCCACACGATCAGCCCCAAGGACGCCGCCGGCAATGCCGTGCGCGGCCAGGTGCTCGCGCTGGGCGCCAACAACTGCCTCGTCCACACCGATGGCCCGCGCGTGACCCTGGTGGATGTCGACGACCTCATCGTCGTGGTGTCGCATGGCGACGTCATGATCCTGCGCCGCGGAGAATCCCAGAAGGTCCGCAAGGTCACCGACGCGCTCAAGAGCGCCTGACATGCGACGCGCGCCCGCCAGCCCGCCTTCATCCTCGCCCCGGTCGCGCAATCGGCCCGCGCTGCGCCACTGGCTGATCGCCGGCGGGATGCTCGGACTGCTGATGATCCTTGGCCCTGGCGTGTCCCGCATGGGGGACAAGATGATCGCGGCGGTCGCGCCCGAGCTCGTCGCGGCATCCGATTGACGGCGCTTCCACGACCTAAAGTCAGCGACGTCACCCACCCCCTTCACAAAATCCAACAGCGGGACTATATAGCCCCTACAAGAATTCCGGCCTGCCAGTGCTTTCGGGCGCTGTCCGGCCACCCTCCCCTCGCCCGGGCCACGGTTTGATTTGCGCCAAACCGCGACGAATGGGGCGTTTCTGGAGGGTTCTATCAGACGCTGACAGTGCGGATCGGACAGCCCCGGCCCGCACTTTTTCGCGTCAAATGCGCCCACGAATCGGCTGAATTTCTGCGGCAACGCGGAAAAATATATGTCCAAGAAGGCAGGAAAACGCATGGCGACCAAGGCAGCTCCCCTCCAGACCGCGAAAAAGCGCATCCGCAAGGTCTTCGGCAACATCCACGAAGTGGTGCAGATGCCGAACCTGATCGAGGTTCAGCGCGAATCCTACGAGCAGTTCCTCCGCTCGAACCCCGCGACCGGCTATGTCTCCGGCCTGGAAAAGACGCTGCGCTCGGTCTTCCCGATCCGTGATTTCGCCGGCACCGCCGAAATGGATTTCGTCCATTACGAACTGGAAGACCCGAAATACGACACCGAGGAATGCCGTCAGCGCGGCATCACCTATGCAGCGCCGATGCGCGTCACCCTGCGCCTCATCGTGTTCGAGGTGGACCAGGACAGCGGCGCCCGCTCCGTGCTCGATATCAAGGAGCAGGACGTCTACATGGGCGACATGCCGCTCATGACCGGCAACGGCACCTTCATCGTCAACGGCACCGAGCGCGTCATCGTTTCCCAGATGCACCGTTCGCCGGGCGTTCTGTTCGACCATGACCGTGGCAAGACCCACGCTTCGGGCAAGTATCTCTTCGCCGCGCGCGTCATTCCCTATCGCGGCTCGTGGCTGGACTTCGAGTTCGACGCCAAGGACATCGTCAACGTCCGCATCGACCGCAAGCGCAAGCTGCCCGTCACCGCCCTGCTCTTCGCCCTCGGCCTCGATGCCGAGGAGATCCTGGGCCACTTCTACAACAAGGTCACGTTCATCCGCGGCCAGGGCGGCTGGCAGATCCCGTTCGCCGTCGAGGCATGGCGCGGCCAGAAGCCCGCGTTCGACATCGTCGACGCCAAGACCGGCGAAGTCGTGTTCCCCGCCGGCCAGAAGATCTCGCCCCGCGCCGCCAACAAGGCGCAGAAGGACGGTCTGGAGACCCTGCTGATCCCTACCGAGGAAATCTTCGGCCGCTACAGCGCCTATGACCTCATCAACGAGACGACCGGCGAGATTTATATCGAGGCTGGCGACGAGGTTTCGTCCGAAAGCCTGGAGAAGCTGGACAAGGCCGGCATCGACCGCATCGAGCTGCTCGACATCGACCATGTCACCACCGGTCCCTGGATTCGCAACACGCTGAAGGCCGACAAGGCCGAGGACCGCGACCAGGCCCTGTCCGACATCTATCGCGTCATGCGCCCTGGCGAGCCGCCGACGCGCGAGACCGCCGAAGCGCTGTTCGCCGGCCTGTTCTTCGATCCCGAGCGCTACGACCTGTCGGCCGTGGGCCGCGTGAAGCTCAACATGCGTCTTGAGCTGGATGCAGAAGACACCGTCACCACCCTGCGCCGCGAGGACATCCTTGCCGTCGTCAAGGAACTGGTGAACCTGAAGGACGGCAAGGGCGAAATCGACGACATCGACAACCTCGGCAACCGCCGCGTGCGTTCGGTGGGCGAGCTGCTGGAGAACCAGTATCGCGTCGGCCTGCTGCGCATGGAGCGTGCGGTCAAGGAGCGCATGTCGTCGGTCGACGTGTCGACCGTCATGCCGAACGACCTGATCAACGCGAAGCCCGCCGTGGCCGCGGTCCGTGAATTCTTCGGCTCCTCGCAGCTTTCGCAGTTCATGGACCAGACCAACCCGCTGTCGGAAGTGACGCACAAGCGCCGCGTGTCCGCACTCGGGCCGGGCGGTCTGACCCGTGAGCGCGCTGGCTTCGAAGTCCGCGACGTTCACCCGACCCATTATGGCCGTATCTGCCCGATCGAGACGCCCGAAGGCCCGAACATCGGTCTGATCAACAGCCTCGCGACCTTCAGCCGCGTAAACAAATATGGCTTCATCGAGACGCCGTATCGCAAGGTCATCGACAACAAGGTCACGAACGAGGTCGTCTACCTCTCCGCCATGGAAGAGGCCAAGCACACGATCGCGCAGGCGAACGCCGAACTGGCCACCGACGGCAGCTTCGTGGAAGACCTGATCTCCGCGCGGCAGGCCGGCGAATTCCTGATGTCGCCCAAGGACAACATCACCCTGATGGACGTCAGCCCCAAGCAGCTGGTGTCGGTCGCGGCTTCGCTCATTCCGTTCCTGGAAAACGATGACGCCAACCGCGCGCTCATGGGATCGAACATGCAGCGTCAGGCCGTGCCGCTCGTCCGTGCCGAGGCGCCCTTCGTGGGCACCGGCATGGAAGAGACGGTTGCGCGCGATTCCGGTGCCGCCATCGCCGCCAAGCGTTCGGGCATCATCGATCAGGTCGACGCGACCCGCATCGTGATCCGTGCGACCGGCGACGTGGAGCCCGGCCAGTCGGGCGTGGACATCTACACGCTCATGAAGTTCCAGCGTTCCAACCAGGACACCTGCATCAACCAGCGCCCGCTGGTGAAGGTGGGCGATCTGGTCAACGCCGGAGACGTCATCGCGGACGGCCCGTCGACCGAGTTCGGCGAGCTGGCTCTGGGCCGCAACACGCTCGTCGCGTTCATGCCCTGGAACGGCTACAACTATGAGGATTCCATCCTCATCTCCGAGCGCATCGTGAAGGATGACGTCTTCACCTCGATCCACATCGAGGAGTTCGAGGTCATGGCGCGCGATACCAAGCTCGGGCCGGAAGACATCACCCGCGACATTCCCAACGTCGGCGAGGAAGCCCTGCGCAACCTCGACGAGGCGGGCATCGTCTACATCGGTGCAGAGGTCGAGCCGGGCGACATCCTGGTCGGCAAGATCACGCCGAAGGGCGAAAGCCCGATGACGCCGGAAGAAAAGCTGCTCCGCGCCATCTTCGGTGAAAAGGCCAGCGACGTGCGCGACACCTCGCTTCGCCTGCCCCCGGGCGTTGCCGGCACTGTCGTCGAAGTGCGCGTGTTCAACCGCCACGGCATCGACAAGGACGAGCGCGCGATGGCCATCGAGCGCGAGGAAATCGACCGTCTGGCGAAGGACCGCGAGGACGAGCGCGGCATTCTGAACCGTGCGACGTTCAACCGCCTGCGCGAGATGCTGCTGGGCCAGGTCGCGACCTCCGCGCCCAAGGGCCTCAAGAAGGGCGTCGAGATCGACGACGAGCTGCTCGACAGCGTCGAACAGCGCGAATGGTGGAAGTTCTCCGTTGCGGACGACACCCGCCAGACCTCGATCGAGGCGGTCAAGGCGCAGTATGACGAAGCTGTGAAGACCATCGTCGACAAGTTCGAGGATCGCGTCGAGAAGCTGCAGCGTGGCGACGAGCTGCCCCCGGGCGTGCTCAAGATGGTCAAGGTGTTCGTCGCGGTGAAGCGCAAGCTGCAGCCGGGCGACAAGATGGCTGGCCGTCACGGCAACAAGGGCGTCATCTCGCGCATCCTGCCGATCGAGGACATGCCGTTCCTCGAAGACGGTACGCATGTCGACATCGTGCTGAATCCGCTGGGCGTGCCTTCGCGCATGAACGTCGGCCAGATCTTCGAAACGCACCTGGGCTGGGCCGCGCGCGGTCTTGGCCAGCAGATCAAGGGTGCGCTGGAAGAGTGGCGCTATGCCAACCCGAACCCCGAGAGCGCAGCGCCGCCCGAAGCGGTGAAGGAACGGCTGAAGACCGTCTATGGCGAGAATTATGCAGCCGAGATCGAAGCACGCTCCGACGAGCAGATCGTCGAGCTGGCAGGCAATCTGCTGACCGGCGTGCCGATGGCGACACCGGTGTTCGACGGCGCACGTGAAGCCGACGTGTCGGACATGCTGACCCTGGCGGGCCTGAACACATCGGGCCAGTCGGATCTGTATGACGGCCGGACCGGCGACCGGTTCGACCGCAAGGTGACTGTCGGCATCATCTACATGCTGAAGCTGCATCACCTTGTCGACGACAAGATCCACGCACGTTCCATCGGCCCCTACAGCCTCGTCACCCAGCAGCCGCTGGGCGGTAAGGCGCAGTTCGGCGGCCAGCGCTTCGGTGAGATGGAGGTGTGGGCGCTCCAGGCCTATGGTGCCGCCTACACGCTGCAGGAAATGCTGACGGTGAAGTCGGACGACGTCGTGGGCCGTACCAAGGTCTACGAGGCGATCGTCAAGGGCGACGACACCTTCGAGGCCGGCATTCCCGAGAGCTTCAACGTGCTCGTCAAGGAAATGCGCTCGCTGGGTCTCAACATCGAACTGGCTTCGCTGGACGACATGTCGGAAGACGACAGCGGCTTCGCGCAGGCAGCGGAATAAGGGTTCGGGGGCGCGGCCAGTGCCGCGCCCCTCCCCCGCTTCCGCCCAGAATTTTGCCCTCATGAGGGAATGAAAAGATGAACGAACTGACCAACTTCGCCAACCCGGTGGCCAAGCCGGAAACCTTCGACCAGATCCAGATCGGCCTTGCCTCGCCAGAGCGCATCCGTTCCTGGTCGTTCGGCGAGATCAAGAAGCCCGAGACGATCAACTACCGCACGTTCAAGCCCGAGCGTGACGGCCTGTTCTGCGCGCGCATCTTCGGCCCGATCAAGGACTATGAGTGCCTGTGCGGCAAGTACAAGCGCATGAAGTACAAGGGCATCGTCTGCGAAAAGTGCGGCGTGGAAGTGACCGTTTCGAAGGTCCGCCGCGAGCGCATGGGCCATATCGAACTGGCCGCCCCGGTTGCGCACATCTGGTTCCTCAAGTCGCTGCCTTCGCGCATCGGCCTGCTGCTCGACATGCAGCTCAAGCAGCTTGAGCGCGTCCTCTATTTCGAGAGCTACATCGTCATCGAGCCGGGCCTGACCCCGCTTGACAAGTACCAGCTGCTGACCGAAGACGAGCTGCTCGACGCGCAGGACGAATATGGCGAAGACGCCTTCTCGGCCGGCATCGGCGCCGAAGCCGTGAAGCAGATGCTGATCGACCTCGACCTTGAGGGCGAGAAGCAGCTGCTGCTCGAAGAGCTGGCCGTCACCAAGTCCGAACTGAAGCCCAAGAAGATCATCAAGCGGCTGAAGGTCGTCGAGAGCTTCCTGGAATCGGGCAACCGCCCCGAGTGGATGATCCTGGACGTCGTGCCGGTTATCCCGCCGGAACTGCGCCCGCTGGTGCCGCTGGACGGCGGCCGTTTCGCGACGTCGGATCTCAACGACCTGTATCGCCGCGTCATCAACCGCAACAACCGCCTGAAGCGCCTGATGGAGCTGCGTGCGCCGGACATCATCGTCCGCAACGAAAAGCGCATGCTGCAGGAAGCCGTTGACGCCCTGTTCGACAACGGCCGCCGCGGCCGTGTCATCACCGGTGCCAACAAGCGTCCGCTCAAGTCGCTGTCCGACATGCTCAAGGGCAAGCAGGGCCGTTTCCGTCAGAACCTGCTCGGCAAGCGCGTCGACTATTCCGGCCGTTCGGTCATCGTGACCGGCCCGGAACTCAAGCTGCACCAGTGCGGCCTGCCCAAGAAGATGGCGCTCGAGCTGTTCAAGCCGTTCATCTATGCCCGCCTCGATGCCAAGGGTCTCTCCATGACCCTGAAGCAGGCGAAGAAGTGGGTCGAGAAGGAGCGCAAGGAAGTCTGGGACATCCTGGACGAGGTGATCCGCGAGCACCCGGTTCTGCTGAACCGCGCGCCGACGCTTCACCGCCTCGGCATCCAGGCGTTCGAGCCCGTACTGATCGAGGGCAAGGCGATCCAGCTTCACCCGCTGGTCTGCTCGGCCTTCAACGCCGACTTCGACGGTGACCAGATGGCCGTCCACGTTCCGCTGAGCCTTGAGGCGCAGCTGGAAGCCCGCGTGCTGATGATGTCCACCAACAACATCCTCTCGCCCGCGAACGGCAAGCCGATCATCGTGCCGTCGCAGGATATGGTCCTGGGTATCTATTACCTGTCCATGGAACGCGAAGGCGAGCCGGGCGAAGGCATGCTGCTGGCCGACATGCAGGAGGTCCACCAGGCCCTCTTCGCCAAGGCCGTGACGCTGCACACGAAGATCATCAGCCGCGTTCCGCAGACGGATGCCGATGGCAACCAGTATATGAAGCGGTTCGAGACGACGCCGGGCCGCATGCTGCTGGGCGAGTGCCTGCCGCAGAGCCACAAGGTGCCCTTCGACGCCGTCAACCGCCTTCTGACCAAGAAGGACGTGGGCGACGTGATCGACGAGGTCTATCGCCACACCGGCCAGAAGGACACGGTGCTGTTCGCCGACGCCATCATGGCGCTGGGCTTCCGCCACGCGTTCCAGGCCGGCATCTCGTTCGGCAAGGACGACATGGTGATCCCGGACTCGAAGACCGCGATGGTCGACGAGACCAAGGCCATGGTCGCCGAATATGAGCAGCAATATCAGGACGGTCTCATCACCTGGCAGGAAAAGTACAACAAGGTGATCGACGCCTGGTCGGGTTGCGGCGACAAGGTCGCGAACGCGATGATGGACGAGATCAAGGCGCAGCCGAAGGATCCCGCCACCGGCCGCATGGCCCAGATCAACTCCATCTACATGATGGCGCACTCTGGTGCCCGTGGTTCGCAGGCCCAGATGAAGCAGCTTGCCGGTATGCGCGGCCTCATGGCCAAGCCGTCGGGCGAAATCATCGAAACGCCGATCATCTCGAACTTCAAGGAAGGTCTGACCGTTCTTGAATATTTCAACTCGACCCACGGCGCCCGCAAGGGTCTGGCCGACACCGCGCTCAAGACGGCGAACTCGGGCTACCTGACCCGCCGTCTGGTCGACGTGTCGCAGGATTGCGTGATCGTCGAGGAGGATTGCGGCACCACCAAGGCGCTGGAGATGAAGGCCATCGTTCAGGGCGGCACCGTGATCGCGTCGCTTGGCGAGCGCATCCTTGGCCGCACCACGGCCGAGGACATCATGGAAAGCAAGGATGGCTCCGTCGCCATCCCGGAAGGCACGCTGCTTGACGAAGCCCTGATCGCTCAGATCGAGGCGCTCGGCACGCAGGCCGTCAAGATCCGCTCGCCGCTGATCTGCGAAAGCAAGATGGGCGTGTGCGGCAAGTGCTACGGCCGTGACCTTGCGCGCGGTACGCCTGTGAACATCGGTGAGGCCGTCGGCGTCATCGCGGCACAGTCGATCGGTGAGCCTGGCACGCAGCTGACCATGCGTACCTTCCACATCGGCGGCGCGGCGAACTTCAACGAGCAGTCGAACCTGGAAGCGGTTGCGGACGGCACGCTGGAGCTGCGTGACATGCCGACGATCACGGACAGCCGTGGCCGTCGCCTGTCGCTCGCCCGCAACGGCGAACTGGCGATCATCGACAATGAAGGTCGCGAGCGCGCCGTCCATCGCCTGCCCTATGGTGCGACGATCCTGTTCGAGAACAACGCGAAGGTGAAGCTGGGCGATCGTATCGCCGAGTGGGATCCGTTCACCATGCCGGTGATCACCGAAAAGCCCGGTATCGTGAAGTATGTCGACCTGATCGACGGCAAAACCCTGGCCGAGCAGACCGACGAAGCCACCGGCATCGCCCAGCGCGTTGTCGTGGAGCATCGTGGTTCCGCCCGTACCAAGGAGGATCTGCGTCCTCGCCTGACCCTGCTGGACGACGGTTCGGGTGAAGCCGGCCGCTACATGCTGGCGATCGGCGCGACCCTCTCGGTCGAGGATGGTCAGCAGGTTGCCGCCGGTGACGTGCTGGCGCGTGTCAGCCGCGAAGCGGCCAAGACCCGCGACATCACGGGCGGTCTGCCGCGCGTGGCCGAGCTGTTCGAGGCCCGCAAGCCGAAGGACAACGCGATCATCGCCAAGGTCTCCGGCCGCGTGCAGTTCCTCAAGGACTATAAGGCGAAGCGCAAGATCGCCATCGTCCCCGAGGATGGCGGCGAGCCGGTCGAGTATCTGATCCCCAAGAGCAAGGTGATCGACGTTCAGGAAGGCGACTTCGTGAAGCGCGGCGACAACCTGATCGGCGGTTCGCCCGATCCGCATGATATTCTCGAGGTGCTCGGCATCGAGCCGCTCGCCGAATATCTGGTCGCGGAAATCCAGGAGGTCTATCGTCTGCAGGGCGTGAAGATCAACGACAAGCACATCGAGACGATCGTTCGCCAGATGCTGCAGAAGGTCGAGATCACCGAGTCCGGCGAGACCACTCTGCTGGTGGGCGAGCAGGTCGACCGCGAGGAGATGAACGAGATCAACGCGAAGCTGGCACCCGGCGAGAAGTTCGCCGAGGGCAAGCCCGTGCTGCTCGGCATCACCAAGGCATCGCTGCAGACGCGTTCCTTCATCTCGGCGGCGTCCTTCCAGGAAACCACCCGCGTCCTCACCGAGGCGGCGGTCCAGGGCAAGAAGGATACGCTGATCGGCCTGAAGGAAAACGTCATCGTCGGCCGGCTCATCCCGGCGGGCACCGGCGCGGGCATGAACCGCCTGCGCGTGGCGGCCTCCAGCCGTGACGCAGCGATGCGCGCACAGCTGCGCAACCTGCAGGCCCACCTCATCGCGCCGCAGACCGCGGCCGAAGAGCATGCGGCCGAGTTGGCCCAGGGGCCGGAAGCGGCGATCGGCGACGATGCGCTCGGCAAGGTGCAGGGTGAAGACTTCACCACGCAGGATCTGGACTGAGAGAAAATCATCGCCGGCGTTCTTTTCGACGCCGGCGATTGAAACCAAAAGGCGCCGAAACCATTTAAGGTAAAGGCTCCCAGCCCATGATCCTGAACTGGATCAAGAAAGACCCCGCAGGCAGCATTGCCGGCGGGGTCTTTTTCTTGTGGGCGCTATCGTGATTACAGCTATTGAGTGGGGCGATGCATTTGGCCAGAAGCCATTTGCGGACAGTCAGTCATCCCGGCGCACAGCATAGTGCGCGATGCACTCGATAGGGCGCGCTTCCTATGCTTATGGAAAACGGCGCCTATTTTGCCAAAGCAACAGTCCGCGCCGCCGCGCGGGTATCCGCAGCCTCGCCCACCGCTTCGCCGATGAGCAGCAAGGTCGGATCGTCATCGCTGATCGCTGCGACCAGGAAGGCCAGAGCGGAGAGCTTGCCCCGGATCAGACGCTCATTGGGAAGCGAAACGTTCACTGCGACCATCACCGGCGTTTCGGGGTCGCGCCCCGCCGCGATCAGCGACCGCGCGATCGTGCCCGCCGCCGCACGCCCCATATAGATGCCCAGCGTGCCGCCCTGCGCCGCCAGCGCTGCCCAGTCGAGCGAGAGGGTTTCACCCGCGCGGGCATGGGCTGTCAGCAAGGTGAGGCCGCGTGCGACCCCCCGCAGGGTCAGCGACACGCCGCCATTGGCCGCCGCCGCGCTGGCCGTGGTGATGCCGGGGCAGATCCGCACCGGCACGCCGGCGGCGGCCAGGTGCATCAATTCCTCCGATGACCGGCCGAAAATCGAGGGATCGCCGCCTTTCAGACGCACGACCCGCCGGCCGGCCTTCGCGGCGGCAAGCAGCAGGTCGTTGATGCTGCCCTGATCCTTGGAATGGCGGCCCGAACGCTTGCCGACGCTCACCATTTCCGCCCCGTCCGATGCCAGCGCCAGGATCTCCGGGCCGACCAGCGCATCGTAGAAGATGATGTCCGCCGCATCCATCAGCCGCTCGGCCTTGCGCGTCAGCAGATCGGGATCGCCCGGCCCTGCCCCCACGAGCCATACTTCGCCCGGTGCGATGAGTTCATTCGGCTGCATCGACGAGTTCCTCCTTGGTCTGGGTCAGGATGGCGGCGAGCGCCGGGCGGCAGGAGCCGCAATTGGTGCCGGCGCCCAGCGCCTTGCCGATGGCGGCGACGTCGACCAGTTGCTGGTCCTTCACGGCGCCGATGATGGTCTTCATCCCGATGTCGAAGCACACGCAGACGATCGGCCCGCGATCGACCTGCTGCCCGGCACCGCGCGCGGCAAGCACAGCCGCGCCCACCCCGTCCGCCTGAAGCTGGGTGATCAGCCAGTCGCGCGAGGGCAATATGCCGCTATGGGTGACGAACAGCGCCGCGGCCAGCTTGCCGTCGGCGATCACCGCCATCCGGCGCGATCCGCGCGCGATGTCGCTCGCCTCGATCCGCTCCCCCTTCGGCAGGCAGGCTTCCAGCCGTGCGGCATCGCCATTGCCCGCCAGTTCGTACAGCGTGCCGCCCGGCACGGTGATGCGGGTCGCCCACAGGCAGCGCGGCCAGACCGGCGCTTCGCCCCGCACCAGCAGGAAGCCCTTCCATTCGGTCGAGACCTTTTCCGCCCGCACCGGCGTCGCCTTGAAACCCGGCTGCCCGGAATGCGGATCGACCAGCGGACGCGGCAGCAACCCGGTGCGCCCACCGCTCGACTGCTGGTCGGTCCAGTGGATCGGCGTGAACAGTTCGCCCGGCCGCTGCCCATCGCTAATGCGGGCGCGGAACAGGCTTTCCCCTTGCGGCGTCGAGACCCGCGCGAGATCGCCCTCGGCAATGCCGAGAGACGCCGCATCGGCGGGATGAATTTCCACCAGCGGTTCCTCGCGATGCCGCGACAGCTTGGGCGACAGGCCGGTGCGGGTCATCGTATGCCACTGGTCGCGATAGCGGCCGGTGTTGAGCGTCATCGGCCAGTCGCGCAGCGGCGCCGCAAGTGCGGATTGGCCCACCGGCACCAGCCGGCCGCGTCCGTCAGCCGTCGGGAAGCGTCCGTCCGCAAAGGGCTGGCCGCCCCATGTGAACGGTTCCATCGCCTCATAGGCTGCGTTGCCGATGGTCGCTTGCGCCCGCAGGTTCAGCAGCCGCTCGCCATGATTTTCATAAGCCGTGAGGCGCGCATGTTCGCGCCAGATGTCGGCCGGACAATCATAGGTGAAGGCGGAGCGCCAGCCCATGCGCCGCGCGACTTCCTTGACGATCCACCAGTCCGGCTTCGCCTCGCCGGGCAGCGGCAGCAGCGCGCGCTGGCGGCTGACGCGCCGTTCGGAATTGGTGACGGTCCCGTCCTTCTCGCCCCAGCCGGCGGCGGGCAGGCGGACATGCGCGTGGACGCTGGTGTCGGTCTCCGCGATCACATCCGAGACGACGACGAACGGACAGGCGGCCAGCGCCTCGCGCACGCGCCCGGCGTCCGGCAGCGACACCGCCGGGTTGGTCGCCATCACCCACAGCGCCTTGATGCGCCCCTCGCCCACGGCGCGAAACAGGTCGACGGCTTTCAGGCCGGGTTTCGCCGCCATGGAGGGGGCCGCCCAGAAGCGACCGACGCGCGCGACATTCTCCGGCGCGAAATCCATGTGCGCGGCAAGGGTGGAGGCAAGGCCGCCGACCTCGCGGCCGCCCATGGCATTGGGCTGTCCGGTAATGGAAAAGGGCGCGGCGCCGGGCTTGCCGATCCGCCCGGTGGCGAGATGGACGTTGAGGATCGCGTTCACCTGATCCGTGCCGCGCAGCGACTGGTTGATGCCCTGGCTGAACATCATCACGGTGCGCGGATTGGCGCGGAACAACTCGAAGAAGCGCAGCACGTCCGCCGGATCGAGATCGCAGGTCGCCGCCGTGGACCACAGGTCGCAGCCTTCGTCCAGCCGATCCCAGAAGCCTTCGGGCACGTCCAGATGCGCGTCGATATAGTCCTGGTCGAGCAGGCCGTTGTCGCGGCACCACGCGAGCAGCCCGTTCATCAGCGCGACGTCGCTGCCCGGCCGCAGGGGCAGGTGCAGGTCGGCGCCCTCGCATGTCTCGGTACGGCGCGGATCGATGACGACCAGCTTGCTGCCCCGCGCGGCGCGGGCCGCCTGAATGCGCTGATAGACGATCGGGTGGCACCATGCGGTGTTCGAACCGACCAGCACGACAAGGTCCGCCGCCTCCAGATCGTCATAGCTGGCGGGGACGATATCCTCGCCAAAGGCCCGGATGTGCCCGGCCACCGCGCTCGACATGCACAGGCGGGAATTGGTGTCGATATTGGCCGATCCGATGAAGCCCTTCATCAGCTTGTTGGCCACATAATAATCTTCGGTCAGCAGCTGGCCGGAGACATAGAAGGCAACACTATCCGGCCCATGCCGTGCGATCGTCTCGGCAAAGCGGCGGGCAACCAGATCGAGCGCCTTGTCCCAACTCGCCTGGCGCTTGCCGATCATCGGATGGAGCAGCCGCCCCTCCAGCCCCATGGTCTCGCCCAGATGCGTCCCCTTGGAACAGAGCCGCCCGGCATTGGCCGGATGCGCCTCGTCCCCCTGGATGCGCAGGGCGCGCTCGCCGGTGCGGGTCGCGGCGATGCCGCAGCCAACACCGCAATAGGCGCAGGTCGTGCAGATCGCCGCGCTCTCCATCTCAGGCAGCAGCCTTCAGCGTTGCCGGCACGGCGATCATGATCCGTCCGTCCTCCTGCTTGACCGCGATCGTCGGCGTGCATCCCTTGTCCGCCCCCTGCGCCTCGCCGGTCGCCAGCGCGATGTTCCAGTTGTGCAGCGGACAGGCGACGCTGTGGCCGTGGACGATGCCCTGGCTCAGCGGCCCCTGCTTGTGCGGGCATTTGTTGACGAGCGCAAACACATGATCGTCGCCGGTACGGAACACCGCGATTTCATCATAGCCTTCGATCTGCACCGTGCGCGCGCCGCGCACGGGGATGTCGGACAAGGTTCCAATGTCGATCCAGTCGGTCATGTCGGTCACTCCGCGGCGATGGCGATGGGCTGAAGGGGCTGGTGCAGTTCGGCCTGCGCGCCGGCGGCGCGCTCTGCCCACGGATCATCCTGGCTGAAGCTCTGCGAATAGAGGAAGCGTCCGCGCAGGGCTTCGCGCCCGGCTTCATCCTCGACGATCCGCTGCTTCACATAGTCGACCCCGACCCGCTCGATCCACGGCGCGGTGCGCTCCAGATAGCGGGCCTCCTCGCGGTAGAGCTGAACGAAGGCCGCGCAATAATCGAGCGCCTCCTGCTCGGTGGCAACCTTGCAGAGCAGGTCGGTCACGCGCACATGGATGCCGCCATTGCCGCCGACATGCAGTTCATAGCCGCTGTCGACGCAAACCACGCCGAAATCCTTGATCGTCGCCTCGGCACAATTGCGCGGGCAGCCGGACACGGCGATCTTGAACTTGTGGGGCATCCACGATCCCCAGGTCATGCGTTCGGTCTGTACGCCAAGGCCGGTCGAATCCTGCGTCCCGAAGCGGCACCATTCGGAGCCCACGCAGGTCTTCACCGTACGCAGCGACTTGCCATAGGCGTGGCCCGAAACCATGCCGGCGGCATTCAGGTCGGCCCAGACGGCGGGCAGGTCTTCCTTCTTGATGCCGAAGATGTCGAGGCGCTGGCCGCCCGTCACCTTCACCATCGGCGCGTCATATTTCTCGACCACATCGGCAATGGCGCGCAGTTCACGCGGGTTGGTGAGGCCACCCCACATGCGCGGCACGACCGAATAGGTGCCATCCTTCTGGATGTTGGCGTGCATCCGCTCGTTGACGAACCGGCTCTGCTGGTCGTCCACATATTCGCCCGGCAAGGCGCAGAGCAGATAATAGTTGAGCGCCGGGCGGCAGGAGGAACAGCCGTCGGGCGTCGACCAGTGCAGCTTCTGCATGACTTCGGGAATGCTCTTCATCCCCTGCGCCACGATCTCGCGGCGCACATCGTCATGGCCGAAGCTGGTGCATTTGCACATCGTCTTCACCGCACGGTCGCCGGCATAGTCGTCGCCCAGCGCGAAGGCGAGCAGGTTCTCGACAAGTCCGGTGCAGGAGCCGCAGCTTGCCGATGCCTTGCAGGTCGCGCGCACCGCATCCAGCGTCGTGTTGCCCGCGCCGATGCAGGCCATGACCTTGCCCTTGCTGACGCCGTTGCAGCCGCAGATTTCCGCATCGTCGGAAAGCGCCGCAACGGCCGCCTTAGGGTCCGCCAGCCCACCTCCAGAGGCGTAGGCTTGACCGAAGATCAGCAGGTCGCGGATGTCGGCGACATCCTCGCCCTTCTTGAGCAGGTCGAAATACCAGCCGCCATCGGCGGTGTCGCCATAGAGCACGGCGCCGATCACGCGATCGTCCTTCACTACCACGCGCTTGTAGACCCCACGCGAGGCGTCGCGCAGCACGATGTCCTCGCAGCCCTCGCCACCGGAAAAATCACCAGCGGAGAAGACGTCGAGGCCAGCGACCTTGAGCTTGGTGGAGGTAACGGAGCCGCGATAGCCGCTCGGCTGCTCGACAAGCCCGTCGGCCAGGCTGCGGCACATGTCCCACAGCGGCGCGACGAGGCCATAGACATTGCCGTCATGCTCCACGCACTCGCCCACGGCCAAGATGCGCGGATCGCTCGTCACCATGTGATCGTCGACCTTGATGCCCCGGCCGATGTCCAGCCCGGCGTCCCGCGCCAGTCCTACCGACGGGCGGATGCCCACGGCCATGACGACGAGGCTGGCGGGGATTTCCCGCCCGTCCTTCAGCCGCACGCCCTCGACCTTGCCGTCGCCATAGATTTCGGCGGTGTCGGCGCCAGTCAGGATCGTCTGCCCGCGCCCTTCCAGCGCGGTCTTGAGCAGCCATCCCGCCGCCTCGTCCAGCTGGCGTTCCATCAAGGTCGGCATCAGGTGGATGACCGTCACCTTCATGCCGCGCAGGGTCAGGCCATGCGCGGCCTCCAGCCCCAGCAGGCCGCCGCCGATCACAACGGCGTCGCCGCCCTGTGCCGCCGCCTCCAGCATCCGGTCGACATCGTGCATGTCGCGGAAGCTGATGACGCCCGGCAGATCCTTGCCCGGCACCGGGATGATGAACGGGTCGGAACCCGTCGCGATCAGCAGCCGGTCATAGCTCATCACCCGGCCGCCGCGCGAGGTGACGATGTTGTTGACGCGGTCGATGCCCACCACCGGGTCGCCGGCGATCAGCTCGATGCCGTTTTCGGCATACCATTCGCGGCTGTTGATGATGATGTCGTCGAACGTCTTTTCGCCCGCGAGCACCGGCGAAAGCATGATGCGGTTGTAGTTCACATGCGGTTCGGCACCAAAGATGGTGACGCGATAGCGACCGGCATCACGCGCGATCAGTTCCTCGATCGCGCGGCAGCCGGCCATGCCGTTGCCGATGACGACCAGATGCTGCCGGTCGTCCGGCACTTGGGCGAAGGTTGCGTCCTCGCTTGCGGCGCTTGTTTCGGCGCAGGTCTGAAAATCCATCCCCGTTACTCCAGAAAAGAAAAAGGCCGCCACCCAGACCCCGGTCTTGCAACCGAGGCCTGGATGGCGGCCTTGCCATCATCTACGCATTGGCGATCCGTCAGTGGAACGCTTCTGCTATGAATTTCCGGGCAACCTTGCCCTTCGCACTGCAGCATATGGAGAATCGCTCAAGAACTCAAGCGATTCTCCGCATGCTAATTCAATAGACCCAGTCGAGCTGCAGCCAGAGCTTGTCAGTGTCCGTCGCCATCCGGTCCGCCTCATAATGCGCGTAGCGGACGGACATTGTCGTCTTCTTGTATTTGGCCGAAGCGAGCAAATTGATTTCATCGCCATAATGCAGGGACAGGCGATCGCTCTCAAACCGGTGCCAGGCCGCCTGAAAGCTGACGGCCGTCACCGGCCCCAGCTTTTTCAGGCCATAGCCGCCACCGACATACAGGTCGCGCACGCCATTGGCCGGCGTGGTCAGGAACTTGTCGGCCCAGCCCTGGAACTTGAAATTGGTGCCGAGCGGCGTCTGGAAGCTGGTGAAGGCCCGGCCATCGTCCGCGCCCAACACCTCATAGCCGCCGTTCAGCTTCCACCCGTGGATATCCAGCGTGGCATCGGCCAGCCAATAGTCGGCGCTATAGCCGTTGGGGTTGCGATGATAGTCGGACTGGCGGGCGAAGCTCAGCTGGTAACTGAGCTTCGCCGCCTTCGACAGCGCCTGCGTACCCGAAAGGCGTCCGCCGTAAGTCTGGCTCGAAAGCCGGAAAGCCTGTACCGCCGCTTCATCCTGATCGACCAGATAGGCAAAGCCCGTCAGCGTCCCGATCGGCGTGGCATAGGAGAGATTGCCAAGGATGTTGTCACCGCTCACGGCCTGTTGCCGCGCGCCCGCGCCATTGAAACCCCAGATCGTACGCACGCTCCAGCTGTAGGAAATATCCGCCTTCAGCTTGGGCACGCCCGTCCATTCCAGCCGGACGGCGTCGAAGGTCTGGGCATTGTCGCGAAAGGCGACATTACCGACGAACCGCTCGTCATCCAGCGCGATCTTCTGGCGGCCGGCGGTCAGCGCCACCGCCTTTGTCTTATATTGCAGCTGCGCAATGTAGAGCGCGACATTTTCCGGGTCGGCAACGATCGGGCGATTGGCCAGCCCGCTCAGCCCGTCATAATAATGATCGATCACGGCCAGCGTGCCCTGCCCGACCACCGTGGCGCTGAGTGCGCCGCTGTTCGCCTGCACACCGGCACGCGCGCGGATCGTCAGCGCATCGGCATCCAGCGGCAAGCCGTCCTGGCTTGCATGTTCATAACGCAGGCGGGCCTCGGCGATGGGCTTGAGGGTGATTTGCTGGGCACAAGCGGGCCCTGCGACGGCCAATGCGGCCGCCGTTGCAAGCAGATATTTCATGGATGCCGCCCCCCTAGAGCGATTTCGATGCAGGTGGTGTCACCTGCGAGCTTGGAAACTGCGTGAAACTCAAGAAACCGGGGCGGCGGCCTCTGTTGGGAGTACCGCCGCCCTCTCTCTCCTGTTCAGATGCGCGCGCCGGTGCTCCAGCTTGCGCGCCAGCGGGCCTTGACCAGCGCCACACCCAGGAAGGCGATGACCGCAAGGCCGGCGAAGATCAGGAAGCCGGCCGAGAAGCTGCCAGTCAGCTGCTTGGCGATGCCCAGCGAAGAGGCAAGGTAGAAGCCGCCAATACCGCCCGCCATGCCGACCAGGCCGGTCATCACGCCGATTTCCTGCTGGAAGCGCTGCGGCACGAGTTGGAAGACCGAGCCGTTGCCCGTGCCCAGTGCCAGCATCGCCAGCACGAACAGTCCAAGTGCGGCGGCAAGCGTTGTGGCGTAGGCGACCCCGGCAAGGGCAATCGCGGCGATCACATAGACGATCATCAGCGCCTTCACGCCGCCGATCTTGTCAGCAAGCGCCCCGCCCATCGGACGGACAAGCGATCCGGCGAACACGCACCCGGCGGTGCAGTAACCGGCGATCACCGGCGTCAGGCCGAACTGGTCGGTGAAGTAGATCGGCAGCGAAGCGGCCAGGCCGACGAACCCGCCGAACGTGACGGCGTAGAAGGCCATGAGCCACCAGGCGTCGGCGCTCTTGAGCGGGTGGAAATAGTCGACCAGCTTCTTGGGCGCCGGCGCGTTCGGCGCATCTTTCGCCATCAGCATGTAGAGCACGAACACGATGCTGAGCGGGATGCAGGCAAGGCCGAGCACCGCGTTCCATCCGAACAGCTTGGCGAGGCCCGGCGCGAAGAGCGACGCGAGCACGGTGCCCGAATTGCCCATGCCGGCCAGACCCATCGCCTTGCCCTGATGCTCGGCGGGATACCAGCGGCTGGCGAGCGGCAGCGCGATGGCGAAGCTGGCCCCGGCAAAGCCCAGGATGACACCCAGCGCCAGCGTGCCGCCGAAGCTGTTCACACCCATCAGATAGGCCGTCATAAGGCCCACGATGACGATGATCTGGCTGATCGCGCCCGACAGCTTCGGGCCGATGCGATCCACCAGCAGGCCGTTGACGACGCGCAGCAGCGCGCCCGCCAGTGTCGGCGTGGCGACCATCAGGCCCTTTTCGGCCGGGGTCAGCGCCAGCGTCTTTGAAATGGCTGGGGCGAGCGGGCCCAGCAGAACCCAGACCATGAAGGCCAGGTCGAAATACAGAAATGCGGCGATCAGCGTCGGCGTGTGGCCGGCTTTCCAGAAACTCGTCGGACCGGCGGGCGCTATAGTGTCTGCCGGTCTATCCCAAACTGCGGTTGCCATGATGACTTCCCCCAAAGACCTGAAATGGACGTGAAAAAAGCCGCGTGCCGGACGCAACCCTATGGTCAGTCCGGTCAGCGGCTTTGCTGCAAATATTGGAGAGGACCGCGCAATCCCAACGCCGGGAACGCTTATCCTGATAGCGCGCTTCGTCGCGCGACATTGCTATGTATCTCGCGATTCGGCCTTTGTTGCAAGCGCGAATTTGTGCGCTGCATCAACGCGGAAGCGCAAACCCCGCCAGATACTCTTCGATTCGCTCTGGATCGAAGATTCGTCCATCGAAGAACCGATCCGGGCCGAGGGTCAGCTTCCCGCTGCGGGAACCGACCGCCATGGGCGATGCCACTGCCCCCTCCACCTTCATGCTGGCGCCGGGCATCGGCACGTCGCTCGTCGCCAGCGCGCGGCGGAACACATCCGGGCGGAACACCGCGGCCGCCGTCGCCGCATGGTCGGCGGACGGCTCGACCATGCCCCAGCGTACAAGCTGCGAATAGATCCACAGCGCCTGGCTGCGCCATGGAAAGCTGGTGGCTTCGCGTGAAAACAGCATGAAATCGGGCATCGCGATCGGCGGCTCGCCCGCGCGCGCGACGATCCCGCCAGACAGCGCGCGCAGGATGAGTTCCGCCGGCTGATCGACATAGTGCGGATCGGACAGCAGGCCCGCCAGTTCCACATGGTTCGCCGCATCGTCGCACCAGCGCGCGGCGCGCGCCAACACGCGCAGCAGGCGATCGACCGTTTCGGGATTGTCCTCCAGCCAGTGCGCGCGGAAGGTCAGCACCTTCTCGACGCCGCGCTGCCAGATCCGCTCACCGATGGCGACCGCTTCGGCCAGCCCCGCGCTGATCGCAGCCCCGCCCCAGGGCTCGCCCGCGATGAACCCGTCGATTTCGCCCGCGCGCATCGCCTCGACGGTCAGCGACGGCGGCAGCACGCGCAGCACCACGTCCCGGTCAGGATCGCAGCCGCCGCTCGCCAGCCAGTAGCGCAGGCTGAGCGCATGGCTGGAAAAACGGTGGACGATGCCGATCACGGGCTTGCGCCGCCACAGGCCCACCGCCGCAGCGAAATCATGGGCGGTGCCCAGCGGATCGGCAAGGCGAGTCGCCAGGTCCGGCTCCAGCGCCTTGGCGAAATCCGGCGTCATCACCAGCATGTTGCCGTTGACGTTCAACTTATAGGGGGTGGCGAGCGCGCATGGCTGCTGGCTGAGCCCCAATGTCACCGCGACCGCCAGCGGCGCCAGCATCTGCGCCGCATGCACCTGCCCGAAGACCAGCCGATCCCGCAATGTCGCCCATGAGGTCGTGCGGACCAGGTCGAGCGAAATCCCCTCTTCCTCGGCAAAGCCCTTTTCCCGCGCGGATACCAGCACCGCAGCGTCGGTCAGCGGCAGGAATGCGATGCGCAGTGCCGTCATGCTCCCCCTCCCAGCAAATCGCTCGCGGTAATCAGGGCCTGGGCTACATCCACGATCTTCTTCCCCTGGTTCATCGCGCTGGAGCGAAGCAGCGCATAGGCGTCAGGTTCGGTGAGCCCACGCGACGCCATGAGAATAGCCTTGGCCCGGTCGATCAGCTTACGATCGGACAAAGCCGTGCGGGCTTCGTCCAGTTCCGCCTGTATCCGGGAAAAGGCATTGAAGCGGCGGACGGCCAGTTCCAGGATCGGCTTCACCCGGTCCTTCCTCAGGCCATCGACCACATAGGCGGACACGCCTGCGTCGATGGCCGCGCCGATCATGGTTTCGTCCGACTGGTCGACGAACATGGCGATCGGCCGGGCGAGCGCGCGGCTGACCGTCAGCATTTCCTCCAGCGTGTCGCGGCTCGGGCTGCCAAGGTCCATCAGCACGACGTCGGGCGCCATGCGCTCCAGCCGGGCCACGAACGCCCCATGAGGCGCCATCACGTGGATGTCCTCATACCCCGCTTCGCGCAGCCCCTCTTCCAGGACTGTCGCGCGCAACCCGCTGTCATCGATGATGACGATTCTCATTCAATTCGGCCCCGATCCCTCCGACTTAGTGATGAATGTGCTGCGGCGCGTCAACAAACTCCATATCGGTAACCGGAGGCCGTCCGGAGGCCAGCGCAGACGCACGGGCAATCCACAGGTGCGATAAAGATGGCGGCGACAGCGATTTCACCAATTTCCCTTCCAATGCCCCCACTCCTTCCTCTACACCAAAAGGGTCATGGCAGCCATTTCGTCTGAAACCCTGCACGCTTCCACCGTGTCGATCGATGGAAGGGCCGTCATGCTCTCCGGCTCCAGTGGCGCTGGCAAATCGGATCTTGCGTTGCGCCTGATCGATCGCGGCGCCCGTCTGGTCAGCGACGATTATACCGTTGTCCGCCGAGTCGACGGCCAGCTGAGCGCTGCCCCGCCCGCCACCATCGCAGGCAAGATGGAGGTGCGCGGCATCGGCGTGGTCGAGATGGATCATGTGACGGATATTCCCGTCGCGTTGCTCGTCGACCTCGTCGAAAGGGTGGATCGCATGCCGATGGACAATGCGACTCGCGACATCGCCGGGGTGAAGGTGCCGGTCGTCCGCCTGCCCGCGCTGGAGCCCTCCTCCCCGATCAAGGTCGAGATCGCCCTCAAAGACGTGATCGCGCGCAAACCATGACCATGATGTCGCAGCGTCCACCCAAGCGAATCCTCCTCGTCTCCGGCCTTTCCGGCGCGGGCAAGACGACGGCGCTCAAGACGCTGGAGGACATGGGCTGGGAAGTGGTGGACAACCTGCCCCTGCTGCTGCTCGACCGCCTGCTCGACACGCCCCTGCCCGCCGGGCAGGACGCCGAGGACCGCCCGCTCGCGCTCGGCATCGACACCCGCACGCGCGGCTTTGACGCCGCCGCGATCGTGCAGCGGATGAAGCTGCTGCGCGAGAGACACGGCCATGACGTCGAGACGCTGTTCCTGGAATGCACCGGGTCCGAGCTTGAGCGCCGCTATTCGGAGACCCGGCGGCGGCATCCCCTTGCCGCCGATCGCCCGGCGCGCGACGGCATCGCCCGCGAGCGTGAACTGACCGAGCCGCTGCGGCGCTGGTCGACCCATGTGATCGACACCACCAGCTTCAACAGCAACAGCCTGCAGCAGGAAATCCGTACCCGCTTCAGCCTTGAAGGCGTCTCGGATCCGGTGCTCACGATCCTCTCCTTCGGCTTTTCGCGCGGGGTGCCCCGCAATGCCGACCTGGTGTTCGACATGCGCTTCCTGCGCAATCCGCACTGGGAGCCTGCGCTCCGGCCCCATACCGGGCTCGACCCGGACGTGGCCGCCTATGTCGCGCAGGATCCGGCCTATGAGACCGCCGTCGGCCAGATCGAACAGCTGTTGCTCACATTGCTTCCGCGTTATCATGGCGAAGGGAAAGCCTATGTTACCGTGGCTTTTGGGTGCACGGGCGGGCGGCATCGATCGGTTCATGTCGCCGAGCGCGTCGCGGCCACCTTGCGTCGGGAGGGATTTTCCCCCACGGTCTCGCACCGCAACATGGAATCGGCGTCGCTAGAAGCGCCGGAGAAGCGCAACCCAGGGGGCCCGAAAGCGACGCAATGATGGAAATGGGCGGCATATCGCGATGATCGGGCTTGTACTGGTGACGCACGGGCGTCTCGCTATAGAATTCGTGACGGCCATGGAGCACGTCGTCGGCCCTCAACAGGCCATAGAGACGATCTGCATCGGGCCGGAGGACGACATGGAACTGCGCCGGGCAGATATTGCCGCGGCCGTGGACCGTGTGAATAGCGGCCAGGGCGTGATCCTGCTGACCGACCTGTTCGGCGGCACGCCCTCCAACCTCGCCATCTCGCTGCTGAAGGCGGGTGAGATCGAGGTAATCGCCGGCATCAACCTGCCCATGCTGATCCGTCTGGAAAGCGCGCGCAAGTCCATGGACGTGCGCAAGGCGGTTGCCGCCGCGCGCGAGGCGGGGCAGAAATATATCAGCGTCGCATCCGAACTCCTGGGCAGTGCTTCATGACGGAAATCCGCAAGGCCGTTCTCATTACCAATCGCCGGGGCCTGCACGCCCGCGCCAGCGCCAAGTTCGTGACGCTCGCCAGCGGCCTGCCCGCCCAGATCACCGTCGCCAAGGACGGATCGGAAGTCACCGGCACGTCGATCATGGGCCTGATGATGCTGGGCGCCGCGATGGGCGACAGCATCATCATCGCCGCCGTCGGCCCGGAAGCCGAGGAATCGCTCGGCAAGCTGGTGACGCTGGTCGAGGACAAGTTCGGCGAGGAATAAGGATCGGCTGCGATCCTGTTCGCTCCGTCTGCCCACGATCTTTACTGCGACCTGTCTCGCATAGCTTCCACTGATGCGTGGCCGCTGTCCAAGCCATCCTCGATCCCGCCTCCCTTTGAGGCGACGGGATTTCCCCACCACGCGGCTTGCCCCGCCTGCCTGTGCCGCGTAAGCGATTCCTCTCAATATCACCCCGAGGGATGCACAGTCTTGCAACGCGAAATCACCGGTTTTTCCAATCCGCTGGTCAAGCGCGTCCGCTCGCTCCGCGAAAAGAAGCATCGCAAGCAGGAAGGGCTGTTCCTGGCCGAAGGCCTGCGCATCCTCACCGAGGCCCGCGACGAGGGCGTGCTGCCCGAAATGCTGTTCCATGCCGGCACCGGTCACCCGCTCGCACTGGACCTGATCGCAGCGATGGAGGATGCGGGCGGCGAGGTCATCATCACCACGCCGGACATCCTGTCGAAGATTTCGGGCAAGGAAAATCCGCAGGCCGTCGTCGGCGTCTATCGCGACCGCCTGACCCCGCTTGCCGCGCTGGATCGGGGCAGCGCCGACATCTGGATCGTCGCGCAGTCGCTGCGCGATCCGGGCAACCTCGGCACGATCCTGCGCACTGGCGACGCGGTGGGCGCCGGCGGGCTGATCCTGGTCGACGACTGCGTCGATCCCTTCTCGGTCGAATCGGTGCGCGCCAGCATGGGCGCGCTCTTCACCCAGAGCATCACAACGACGCGCTGGGACGAATTCATCCCATGGCTGCGCAGCGGCCCCGGCCAACTGATCGGCACCAGCCTGCATACCGACACCGATTATCAGGCGCCGCGCTATGAAAGCCCCGCCTTCCTGCTGGTCGGCAACGAGGCGCAGGGCCTGCCACGCGATTATGAAACGCAGTGCGACCTGCTGGTGAAGATGCCGATGATGGGCCGGGCGGACAGCCTGAACGCCGCCGTCGCCACCGCCGTCATGGCCTATGAGCTGCTGAACCAGAAACGCGCCGGGGGGCAAAAGGCATGAGCGGGCACGGGATACAGGGCAGCGGCCACGGGCTGGGCGAAATGCAGCGGCACAAGCGGGTGCTCGCTGCCAGCCTGATCGGCACGGCGGTCGAGTTCTATGATTTCTACATCTATGCGACCGCCGCCAGCCTGATCTTCGGCCCGCTGTTCTTCTCCCCCATCCCGCCCTCGGGCCAGCTGCTCGCGTCCTATGCCAGCCTGGCGCTGGCCTTTCTGGGGCGGCCGCTGGGCGCGATGGTCTTTGGCCATTATGGCGACCGCATCGGCCGCAAGTCGACGCTGGTGGTGTCGCTGATGATGATGGGCGGATCGACCGTCGCCATCGGTTTCCTGCCCGCCTATGGCACCATCGGCTGGTGGGCGCCGGCGATCCTGTGCCTGCTGCGCTTCGGCCAAGGCTTCGGACTGGGCGGCGAATGGAGCGGCGCGGCGCTGCTCGCGGTGGAAAACGCCCCGCCGGGCTGGCGCGCCCGCTTCGGCATGTTCCCGCAGCTCGGCGCGCCGGTCGGGTTCATCGCCGCCAACGGCATGTTCCTGTTGCTGGGCGGCTTCCTGACCGAGGAGCAGTTCATGGGCTGGGGCTGGCGCCTGCCCTTCATCGCCAGTTCTATCCTCGTCATCCTGGGCCTGTGGATCCGCCTGAAGCTGACAGAAACGCCCGAATTTTCCGCCGCGATGGAAGACGCGCCGCCGCCGAAACTGCCGATGGCCGACCTGCTGCGCAATCACCTGCCCGCCGCCATCGCCGGCACCTTCGCGGTCGTCGCCTGCTTCGCGATCTTCTACATCACCACGGCCTTCGCGCTCGGCTATGGCACGCAGACGCTGAAGATCCCGCGCGAGACATTCCTCAGCGTACAGCTCGGCGCGATCCTGTTCATGGCGCTGGGCATCATCCTGGCCGGCTGGTGGGCGGACAAGACGAGCCCGCGGCTGGTGCTGATTGCCGGCTGCCTGTTGACCATCCCGATGGGCGCCGTCTTCGGCATGGCGATGGGCAGCGGGTCGCTGCTCGCGATCTTCGCGATCCTCAGTGTCGCGCTCGTCATCATGGGCTTCGTCTATGGCCCGCTGGGCGCGTTCCTGCCGGCGCTGTTCCCGACGCAGCTGCGCTATACCGGATCGTCCTTCGCCTTCAATCTCGGCGGCATCATCGGCGGCGCCATGGCACCCATCGTCGCGCAGCAGCTGGTGGCATGGCGCGGCATCGGGCTGGTCGGGCTCTACATGTCGATCGCGGCGGGCATCAGCCTGATCGCGCTGTGCCGGCGCGAGCAGGTTCCGGTACTGGTGCCCGAGGCGCTGTGATGATCTCCAGTGATCCCCTGCTTGGTTTAGGCGCCCATCGGCTCGCCCATCCATTCTACGGCCGCCTGCCCGCATGACCCGCAGCCTCTCGGTTTTCGGCGAGGATTTCCCTCTCGCCACGCCGTTCCGCATCTCGCGCGGGGTGAAGACGCTGGCGGAGGTCGTGACCGTCGCCATCGCGCAGGACGGCCATGTCGGGCGCGGCGAGGGCGTGCCCTACCCCCGCTATGGCGAAACGGTGCCCGGCGCGATCGCAGAGGTGGAGGCAGTGCGGGCGGCGCTGGAGGCCGGAGCCTCGCGTGCTGACCTGCTGACCCTGATGGCGCCGGGCGCGGCGCGCAATGCGGTCGACTGCGCGCTGTGGGATCTGGAAGCCAAGATCGCCAGGCGGTCCGTCACCGACTTGCTCGGCCTGCCGCCGCTCGCCCCGACCCCGACGGCGATGACGGTCGGGCTCGACACGCCCGAAGCCATGGCCCACGCCGCCGCCGCCCTCGCCCATGCGCCGCTCATCAAGGTGAAGGTCGATCGCACCGACCCCGCAGCGCAGCTCCAGGCCGTGCGCTCGGCCGCACCCGCGCCCCGGATGATCGTGGACCCCAATGAGAGCTGGACCATGGCCGAGGTCGATGACCTGCAGCCTCTGCTCGCGGATCTGCGAATCGACCTGCTGGAACAGCCGCTGCCGGCGGACGAGGACGATGGGTTGCGCGGCTACACGCCACTGGTGCCGATCGCCGCCGACGAATCCGCCCATGTCGCGGGCGACGTCGCGGCGCTGGCCGACCGCTATCAGGTCATCAACATCAAGCTGGACAAGACCGGCGGTCTCACCGCCGCGCTGGCGCTGGCCGATGCGGCGCAGGCCCATGGCCTGACGCTCATGACCGGCTGCATGATCTGTTCATCGCTTTCGATCGCGCCGGCGCTCATCGTCACGCAGCGTTGCGCCTTCGTCGATCTGGATGGCCCGCTCTGGCTGTCGGCGGACCGTGCGGACGGCGTGCAGGGCGTGGACGGCGTGCTGACGCCGCCTTCGCTGGGCTTCTGGGGCTGAGGGCACTCCCGCCCTCCCCTTCATCATGAAGGCGGAGGGCGAATATGCTCAGTTGTCGCGGAAGGCCCGCGCGAACTGATCCTGCAACGGCTTGGTGATGTAGGAGATCATCGTCCGCGATCCGGTTTCGATGAAAATCTCCGCCGGCATACCCGATTTCAGCGTTGCGGCATCCTTCTTCGAAAGCTGCGACGGGTCGATGGCGATCCGCACCGGGAAATAGCTGCGCTGGGTCTCCGGTTCGGTCACGCGCTCGGCGGCGATATAGACGACCTTGCCGGTGATTTCCGGCGTCACCGTTGCGCCCAGCGCCGACAAGCGGATGCGTGCGGACTGATCGGCATGGACCTGATCGACATCGCCCGGCCCGATCGCGCCTTCCACGATCAGCCGGTCCTTGTCCGGCACGATCTCCATGATCGCCTCCGCCGGACGGATCACGTCGCCGACCGACACGAACGCCATCTTCTCGACCACCCCGTCATAGGGCGCGCGGATCATCGTGCGATGCTGCGCATCCATGGCGGACACGCTGCGCACCTGTTGCTGGTTGAGCTGCTCGTTGACCGAGGCCAGCTCGGTGCCGGCCTCGGTCCGACGGGTCTGGCCCATCTGGATGATCTGCTCGCGCGTTTCGGAGATATGCGCCTGTGCCTGCGCCTGCTGCGCGCGCAGGGCGCCGATATTGCCGGTCAGGTCCGCCGCCGTCCGCTCCAGCTGGTTCAGGCGATTGATCGTCACCAGCTTCTTTTCATAGAGCTGACGTACGCCCTCCCGCTCCGGCGCGATCAGCGTGCTCTGCTGGCGCAGCGACTCGATCTGCGCGCCATAGCCGGTGATCTGCTGGCCATATTGGCTGATCCGCGCATTGAGCTGCGCGATCATGCCGGCCTGCTCCTGCCGCCGCATGGCGAACATGCGCTGTTCGTCGGCCATCACCTTGGTCGCGGCGGGATCCTTGCGGCTCGTCAGCGATGCCGGGAAGCTGATGCTGCCCAGCCCCATCTGTTCGGCCTCAAGCCGGGCCCTGCGCGCCAGCAACTGGTCGACGGAAAGCGAGGAAAGCGTCGCATCGGTACCGCTGACCTTGTCGTCCAGCCGGATCAGCAACTGGCCCTTGCGGACATGCTGGCCATTGGAGACCAGGATTTGCGCGATCGTGCCGCCCAGCGGATGCGCAACGCGCTTCACCCGCGATTCGACGCCCAACTGGCCGGAGCCGACCACCGCGCTGCCGATCGGCACCACCGTCGCCGCCAGCGATACACCGGCGAACAGGGCAAGCGACAGGATCAACGTCAACCGGCGCTTGGCCGCGATGCCGCCATCGGGATCAAGGAAGGCGCCCGCTTCGATATGCGGTTGCAGCGCCATGGGCAGGGCAGAGCTCATGAATTATTCTCCGGCGCATTGGCGGAAGGACCGGCAGGCTGCTGCCATGTCGATCGCGGCTGCGGGAAGCTGTTGGGCCGGGTACGACCGGTGATCTGCTGCAGCACTTCGTCACGCAGGCCAAAGGTCTCCATGATGCCGTTGCGCAGGAACAGCACCTTGTTGACATGCGCCAGTGCCGAGGGACGGTGCGAGATGACCGCGACGATGCCGCCACGGGCGCGCACGGCTGCAATCGCGGCCTCCAGCGCCGTATCGCCTTCCGCGTCCAGATTGGCATTGGGTTCGTCCAGTACCACCAGGAAGGGATCGCGGAACAGCGCACGGGCGAGCGCGATGCGCTGCTGCTGGCCCACCGACAGGTTGGCGCCATCCAGGCCGACCGGGGTTTCATAGCCCTGCGGCATGGCGACGACCAAGTCATGCACGCCGGCCGCCTTGGCCGCCGCGATGACGACCTCGGACGGTGCATCGGGTTCGAAACGCGCGATATTCTGGGCGATGGTGCCGTCCAGCAGGCTGGGCAGCTGCGGCTGATAGCCGATCGCCTGCCCAAGCGCATCGCCGTCCCACTGGGTCAGCGAGGCGCCGTCCAGCCGCACGCTGCCACGCAGCGGCCGCCAAACGCCGACCATCGCCCGCGCCAGCGATGATTTGCCGCAGCCACTGGGGCCGATGATGGCAACGCCATCACCCGCTTCCAGCTTGAAGTCGATGCTCTGCAGGATGAGCGACTGCGAACCGGGTGCGGCAAGCAGGATCTGCTGCACGGCAAGCTCGGCCTCCGGCTTGGGCAGGCGAACCTTGGGCGGCACATGGGCCGGCACGGTGGCCAGCAGCGTCGAAAGCCGGGTCCAGCCGATGCGCGCGGCGGCAAAGGCGCGCCAGTTGGCGATTGCCTGGTCCACCGGCGCCAGCGCCCGTGCCGACAGGATGGAGGAGGCGAAGATGACGCCGCCCGATGCCTTGCCGTCGATCACGAGCAGCGCGCCCACGGTGAGGATCGCCGATTGCAGCAACATGCGACCGATCTTGGAGAAGCCGCCGAACATGCCCGTCACCTGCGCCATCCGCGAATGCGAGGCGAGATGGTAGCTGTTCATTTCCTGCAGCCGATCGTCCATGCGGCCGCGCATGCCGAGCGCCGTCAGCATCTCGACATGGCGCAGGTTCGATTCGGCCTGCGCATTGCGATAGGCGGACAGCGCGGCCACGCGGCCCATCGGTTCCTTGCTGGCGCGGTCCGTCGCGATCGTCAAGCCGACCAGCACCACCGCCCCGGCCAGCGCGGTCACGCCCAGCCAGATGTGCAGCAGCGACAGCACGCCGATGAAGAAGATCATCCAGGGCAGGTCGATCAGGGTCGAGGGGCCTGAGCCCGAGAGGAAGCTGCGGACGCTTTCGAGGTCACGCATCGGCGCGAGGCCGTCGCCGGCGCCGCGGGCGCCATGCAGGGATCCGTCGGCGATCGCCCGCTGTACCCGGCGCGACAGGGCGCGATCGAAGGCATTGGCGACATCGCCCAGGATGCGGGTGCGCATGTTGTCGAACACGCCTTGGAAACCGTACACCATGACCAGCATGAGGAAGAGGCCGGCAAGCGTCGGAATGCTGTGACTTGGCAGCACCGAGTCATAGACCATCATCATGTAGAGCGAACCGCCAAGCACCAGCACGTTCAGGATCGCGCTGAGCACGACGACCGTCACGAAAGCGCTGCGATAGCGCCGAATGAAGCCGCGAAGTTCCTCCGGCTGAGGTAAGCCGTGTTTCATAGCCACCATGATACTTCCTTGCAGAAAGGCCCCGAGTTTCTGTTTTTTGAATAGGTGGCGTAGCGACCCGCACCGACCCAGGGACGTTGATTAAGCAGGAATGATTAACATTGCAGAAACGATAAGCTATTAACCGGTTTTGAAACAGTGGTGAAACGATCCACTGCGGACCCTGTTCATCTGCCGCTCTTTACTCTTCCGAAACGATAAATGGCCTGTTGAAGGCCAATCTGTTCGTCGTAAAAACGGATCAATTCAGGCATTTCTATCGGCTTTTGGGTTTTGGCGCCGAAAAAGAAGATACCAGCGGCGGCGTCCAGCCCCTTCCGTTCGTCGCAAAAACGATCGAGCAGCCGCAGCCATGCGAAGGGGAAGGTGAGAATCTGCCCCATCTTCGGGCTGCGGAAAAGCGACGCCGCCAGATGCCGGAGCGCGAGCAGGCTGAGCGTGCCGGGGCCGGACGAGGTGCCCGCCGCGATCACATCGAAATTGCGGAACAGCCAGCGATGGCCGCTCGGGGTCCAGCGGGTGAAGTCATAGGCCTTTTCATGCACCGGCCACAGGAAGGGCGTGTCGGCGAACACCAGCCCGCCGGGGCGCAGCACCCGGCCGATCTCCGACACCACCTGTACCGGATCGATCACATGCTCCAGCACCGCCTGTATCCACACGCCGTCTATGCTTTCCGGGGCAAGCGGCATGGCATGGGCATCCGCCAGGAAGCTGACATGCTCCGACCAGTAGATGTCGAAGGTGATGAGATCGATGTCCTCGGCTTGGTACAGCGCATCCGCGCCGCTGCCGATGGTGCCGCCGCCCACGATCAGCAGGCGCGGCCTACGTCCCTCCCCCGCCGCCAGCGCCCGGCAGCGATCCAGCATTTCGCCAGCAAAGCGCGGCGTGATCGGGTTGGGACCGTCGATCATCTGGAAGACATGGCGCATGAAGCCGCGCCGCCGATGGACTACGCTGTCCGCGCCGGAGGCGATCATGGCGTCGCGATCCAGCACGCTGGCATTGAAATCCACCAGGATGCTGCGCCCATTCGCCTTGGGGAAGGCCGCGCCGCCGGTGATGCAGCCCGGCTTGGCGCAGGTCCAGTTGCCTTCGCCGTCCAACGCCAACGGGCCAGCACAGGCCGGGCACTGCATCATGCCCCCAAGCGCGCGATCATCCACCAGCATGAACTTCTCCCTGATCGGTCGTCCTGTCCGGCTCTGCCAGCGTGACAGCATCCAGCGGCCGGGCGGGCGACACGCGCGGCCGGAACAGCGCCGCGATCGACCCCAGCGCCGCCACGTTCCAGGCCGCCAGAATGTAAAGCCCCAGCCGCAGCGAACGCCGCCGCCAGGCAAAGAACAGCACGGGCACGACAATCAGCCCGGCCAGCGCCCACCACTGCCCGGCAAGGCCAGCCCCGACCAGCGCCGCCCACCATGCCATGAGCAGGATCGTCATATGCACATGCCGCAGCCTGCGCAGCACGACCGGCAGGTGCCGCCGCCCAAGCGCCGCCCGCAGCACCTCGCCCGGCCCGCCGGCATAGCCCGTGGCCAGCCGCCGCCAGAGCAGCCGATAGCCGCCGGTCACATGGCCATAATGCTCCACCGCCGGATGATCGATCCGCGCCAGCGTCCATCCCGCGGCGGCAAGGCGCGCGCCCAGATCAAACTCCTCGAAGGCATGGAGATTGCGATCGGCGAAATAGCCCAGTTCCCGCAGCGCCGCCATGCGGTAAAGGCCGCCGCAGTCGAGCCGGTCGACCGGGCCGGAAAAGGCGCGGAACTTCTGCGCCCGCACCTGGAAATCCTCGCCTTGCGCATTCCGCTCGATCACATGGCCGCCGACGCCGCCCACCCTTGGGTTGGCCTCGAGATAGGCGATGCCGGCGCGCAGGAAGTCGCCGTCCAAAATCATGTCGCCGTCGAGCAGGTAGAAATAGTCGCCCTGCGCATGCTGGAAGGCCAGTTGCGCGCCGGCCCCGCAGCAGCGCTCGTCAACGTTCGCGAGCTGCACGATGCGGACGGGAAAGGCCTTGGCGATCTCCACCGTGCGGTCGCGCGATCCGCTGTCGGCCAGCACGACATCGCCGCCAAAGGGCGCGGCTGCGGTCACCGCACTCGCCAGCGATGCGGCGATATGCGCCTCTTCGTTCAACGCCTTGATGCCGATGGTAACGGTCATGACGTCGCCCCCGCCATCATCGCGTCCGCCCCGCGCCGCTCGGGCATGTTCGCCAGCCGCCAGCGCCGCGCCGCCGGCCACAGGCGCCAACCGAACACCAGTTCCCCCGCCAATATGCCCAGGATCGACCAGATCGGCGCGGCGAGCCACAGCATCGCAAGCACAGCGATGATGGACACGATGGCCGACCACACGCTGGCATGGGCGAGCGTGCGGAACGCGCCGCCGCCCTGCATCATCGCGCTCTCGGGCGCCCGCAGCACGCGCACGGCGATCACCGCCATCCACATCGCCGCACCCCAGGCCAGCGGGACAAGATCATAATGGGCGGGATAGACGAGACGCGGCGCAAGGCCCAGCAGGCCGGCAATGGCGATCCCCGTCCCCAGCCATGCGACGCCCAGCATCGCCCGGAAGAAGCGCATCGAACGGCGCAGCGCACTACCGTCGCCCGCCGCGATCTCCCGCGCCATCTGCGCCCGCTCATATTCGTTGAGCGCGTTCAGCACGACCGTCGCCGGCCGGGTGACGAGCGCGCTGGCGGCGATCAGCGCGAACTGCCCCGGCCCGGCGACCAGCGTGACGATATAGCTGTGCGCGTTGGTCGTCGCCTCGGTGGTGAGCACGCCCAGCAGCGACCAGCCCGTATGCTCCCGCCACAGCGCCGCATAATGGCCGATGGAAGACGGGCGCAGCTGCACGAACTGCCGCAGCAGATGTGCCCCGCCGAATGCGAGCAGCCCGATGCCGGAGCCCAGCGCCAGCGCCCCGCAAGCGAGCAGCAGCGGCTCCACCGGCGCGACCAGCAGGATGCCGCACGCCCCCAGCATGGCGAGGCTGTAGGCAAGGTCCGACATCAGCACCGCGATCTGCCGTCCGCAGGCATAGACATAGGCGCGCGCGAACCAGCGCAGCAGCGCGAGGCCTACATAGAGCGCAAACAGCCCCGCTTCGAGCGCGGTGAAATGCAGCCGCAGCGACAGCGCGAAGAACAGCAGCGACACCGGGATCGCCGCCAGCAGGTTGGTGGCGAACACACAGTCCACCTGCACTGCCCGCAAGCGCGCGTCCGCCTGCGCCATCAGCACGGGCAGCAGCGCGCCGAACAAGGCGCTCCAGATGCCCCAGCTGAACTGCGACGCGACCAGCAAGACAGAAAAACCGCCGAAATCCTCTGGCGAAAGCGTGCGCAGCAGCAGCAGCGAGAGCGCGAACTGCGCCACCGCCCCGCCCGCCGGACCAATGAAGGCCAGCGCATATCGCGTCAGCCTATGCATCGCGGATCAGTTCACGCAGGCTTGGAGCGCCTGCTCCAGCGCAAGGGCGCAATTGTCCCATGCATAGTCGGCCCGCACCTGCGTCGCGACCTTCTGCGCCCGCGCCCGAAGCTCCGTGACGTCTGCGGCGATCAGCGCGGCGGCGGTCTCGTCCACCGCATGTTCGACCGACACGATCAGCCCGTCATAGGTCTCCACCATGTTGCGCGCGCCGGCCAGCTCCATGCAGACCGGGAACACGCTGCAGGCGGTCGCCTCCAGCACGATCAGCGGATAGGAGTCGATGCTGGAAAGATGCACCAGCACGTCCGATCCGCGCAGATAGCCGAACAGCGCGTCCTCGCTGACCCGGCCGGTGACGGTGATGTCGTCCTGCAGTCCATGCTGCGCGATCATCGCATGCAGCCGCGTCATCGTCGCCTCGTCGGCCGTGCCGGTGATCGTGGTGGCGAAGGGCTTCCCGGCCTGCTTCAGGCGGGCGCACAGTTCCACCACCATGAAGGTGCCCTTGCCTTCGGACAGGCGGCCGGAATGGATGATCTGCATCTGGGGCGGGCGCTGGCTGATGTCGGCCATGCGGCCTTCCAGAATGTCGGCGGGCAGGAAATTGCGGATCGGCGAACGCGGCACGCTGGTCGGCAGCGCGATTTCCAGCTCCTGCGTGGGCGAAATCAGTGCCAGCCGATCGGCCGAGCGCAGCAGCCATTTGCTGAGTGCGCGCAACGCCGGCGTCTTCTGCGAGCGCCAGTTGGAGCCCAGATGCGGCGTCACCATCACCTTGAACCCCGCGCGCTTGGCGACAAATGCGTAGATGAGGTCCGGCAGGGCCGCATATTGCACCCACACGCAATCCAGCTGCTTGCCGCGATAGCTCAGCATGTGGCGCAGCCCCCGCAACAGCTTGGGAATGCCGCGCAGCTTCATGAAGGCGTTGCCGGTCGCAAAATATTCGATCTGGTGATTGCCCCGACGATTGAGAGCGATGGATGAGCGTTCGCAGAACGCCTCAACCCCGCCCTGATGATCGGGAGAGCCGCCAATTATAAGAAGATGCATAGCCCCCCTAACGAGATGTCACCACTTCTGCACCGGCCCCTTATGCCCGCCCGTGTCAAGGCAATAGAGGTCGACGCACAACGCAGCGACGGCATTCGTAAGGTATAGGACAAAGAAAACCAAAACCTTTCCGAGCCGCCGCCATGGTGCATGGGCTCAATCCGAATAGATGATTGTCGTTCCAATGCTATCCAGCCTGACGTCGTAGGCCGGATATTCCTTCAATGCCGCACGCACGTCCGGCCCCAGTCCGTCCGGCACGTAGGCGAGCAGGAAACCCGATCCGCCGGCGCCCAGCAGCTTGCCGCCCGTCGCCCCGGCGGCACGCGCCCGCGCATAGGCGTCGTCGACCAGTGCGTTGCTGATCCCCGGCGCCTGCCGGCGCTTGCGTTCCCAAGCCTCGTGCAGATAGGGGCCGATCACATCGACATTTTCCTGGATTTCCGCGCGCAGGCTGTAGGCGCTGCGGACCATGGCCTTCATGTCGTCGACGACGCTGGCATTGTCCCGCAGCCGGCTGCCCTGCTCCTTGAGCAGTTCGCTCGCCGACCGGGTACCGCCCAGATAGAACATCACCAGGCATTGTTCGAGCCGCTGGCGCATGGCCGTGGTGATCGGCACCGCCTCCACCTCAACGCTTTCGTCCGGGTTGAAGGTCAGGAAGTTCATGCCGCCCAGCGCACAGCCATATTGATCCTGCTTGCCGATCGGCTCGCCCAGCTTCTCGATCTCGATCTCGCAGGCCTTTTCCGCCAGCGCCGTGCGCCCTTCATATCGGCCCAGATAGGCGTTGCAGAGGTTGAGCAGGCCAACGGTAAAGGCGCTGGACGATCCGAGCCCGGTGCCGGCGGGCACGTCTGCGCTGGAATTGAAGTCGATGCCCTTGATGCCATAATCCTGGAACACCTGCTTCAGGATGCGGTGCTGGATCGCCTCGGCCGACCCCGCCGTCTCCAACCGGGAATATTTCAGGATATAGCCGTCGCTCTCGAAATAGTCGTGCATCGAGAGATAGACATAGCGCTTGATCGACATGCTGAGCACGGCGCCGCCATGCTGCCGGTAGAATTGAGGCAGGTCGCTACCGCCACCGCAGAAACTGACACGCAAAGGCGTGCGGGAAATAATCACTGCCGCAGGGCTCCCAGAACATGAGCGATGGCCGATGTCAGACTATCAGTGGTCAGATTGGGATTGCAATCGGCTTTCGCACCTGCATCAATCGGACTGTCCGGGTGTGACACAAGAACAGCACCCGCGCCAACGGCCTTTGCGGCGGCAATATCGGTGGCCCGGTCCCCGATCATCCAGCTGCGTGACAGATCGATATTGTGCAGCGCGGCAGCCGCCTTGAGCATGCCTGGCCTTGGCTTGCGGCACTCGCACGCGATCTTGAGCGCCGCCACTTCGCCCTCCCATCCCGCTTCGGGATGGTGCGGGCAATAGAAGACATCGTCCAGATAGGCGCCCGCTTCATCGGCGAGCGCGGTGTCAAGTGCGCAGAATATCCGCCGCAGGTCATCTTCGGTGAAGAAGCCCTTGGCGATGTCCGGCTGGTTGGTGACGCAGATCGCCGGTACGCCCGCCTTGTTCAGGCTCGCCACCGCCTCCGCCACGCCGGAGAGCAGTTGCAGGTCTTCGGGCCGATGCACGCCGTTGCGCTCGACATTCAGCACGCCGTCGCGATCGAGGAACACGGCGGGCTTGGCATTGCGGCGACTGAGGCGCTCCACCTTGCCCGACTGGATGTCGCGCGTGCCCTTCGCCAGCCGCTCCGGCGTGCCCATGTCCTTGGCATATTCGACGCTGCGATAGGCGTGCAGCGGCAGACCCGCCTCGACCATGGCGGGGAAGATGTCCCGCCCCCAGTCGGATGCGCCCTCGGGCACTTGGTCGATGGCCTCCGGCTCCATCACATAGAGCGCCGCGCTCACCAGATTGGGGAGCAGCGCGCCAGCTTCATGCGGCTTGGAGAGGAAGCGCGTGATCCGCTCGCCCGCGCTGGCTTCAACCAGGTCGCTGTCATGGGGATGGTCGTTGGGATGGACGAACAGGCTGGCGACGCCGCCATGTTCGCGGTGAAAATCCACGAAATGGGCGAGATCGACATCCAGCAGGATATCGCCATAGATCAGGATGAAGGTCTCGGTGATCGCTTCCCGCGCCGCGCGCAGCGCCCCGGCCGTGCCCAGCGGCGCCGGCTCGCGAAAATGCGCGATCTTCACCCCAAAGGCAGATCCATCGCCGAAATGCGCCTCGATCTTCTCGCCCAGATGACCGTTGAGGAACAGGAAATCGTCAAAGCCACTCGCCTTGCCCACCTCGACGATGCGCTCCAGCAGCGGCCGCCCGGCCACCGGCGCCATCGGCTTGGGCAGGTCCGGCAGGCCAAGGCGCGTCCCTTTGCCGCCGGCCAGCACCACGATCTTCATGCAGCGCTATCCGTCGCGGCACCACTCTCTGCCGTGCTGTCGACCATCCACCTGGCGGCCGCACGGATCGCTGCTTCGGAGTCGAGCTTCGGGCTCCACCCCAGCGCGCTGACCCGCGACACGTCATAATCGACGCTGGGCACATCACCCACCCAGCCGCGATCGCCGCCGGTATAGTCGATCCGCGCGTTGCCGCCGAACTCCTCGACCACGATCTGCGCGATCTTCGCCACACTGCAGCGCGTCTCGCCGCCGATGTTGAAGACGTTGACCTTGCCGTCCAGCTTCTCCCAGCCGAGCAGGATCGCCTCGACCAGATCATCGGCATGGAGATAGGGCTTGGTCTGCGTGCCATTACCCAGCACCTCAAGGCGGGTGGGATCGCGCCGCAGCTTGCGCACGAAATCATAGATGGCGCCATGGGTCAGCCGGTCGCCCACCACATTGGGGAAGCGCGTGATCCACGCCTGCATGCCGTAATTCTCGGCATAGGAGGAGATGAACGCCTCCGACGCCAGCTTGGCCGCGCCATAATGGGAGATCGGCAGCAGCGGGCCGTGATCCTCGCTGAGCTTGCCCTGCGCCTCGCCATAGATGGCGGAGGTGGAGGCGAAGATGATCTGCTTCAAGCCGTTGCGGCGCATCGCGTCCAGCACCGCATAGGTGGTCTGCAGCGTGCTGCCGAAATCGGTCATGGGATCGGCGAAGCTGCGCGCGATGTCCGAATTGGCGGCCATGTGGAACACCACGTCGAACCCACGCTCCGCGAACAGGGCGGACAGCGCGTCCACATCCGTCACGTCCATCTCGATGAAATCGAGCGCGCCCTGCGCCTCCAGCGGCGCGATGAACTCGCGATGCCCGAGCGACAGATTGTCGGCCACGGTGACGTGATATCCCCGCTCCACCAGCCGTTCGCACAGGTGACAGCCGATGAAGCCCGCGCCCCCGGCAACGAAAGCCTTCATGCCTGCACCCCGTCCCGCTTGCGGGCGATATATTGCGCCAGGATATGCGTGAGCGCCTGATGCGCGTCCTCGACGATCCCGTAATTGTTGATGTCGATATGCAGGCTGACGTCCGCCGTTTCCCGCAGCGTGCCGCCGCCAAAGCCGCTCATGCCGATGGTCTTCATGCCCTTGGCCCGCGCCGCCTCGACACCCGCGATGATATTCGGGCTGTTGCCGGAAGAGGACACCGCGATCAGCAGGTCGCCCGGCTTGCCCAGCATCTCGATCTGGGTGGCGAACACCTTTTCGAAGCCGAAATCATTGGCGACCGCGGAATAGAGCGCCATGTTGCTTGCCAGCGACCGGGTGTCGATGACCGGGTGATCGTGGTGATGCGTGCCCTTGGTCCAGTCGCAGCACAGATGCTCGGCAATCGCCGCCGATCCCCCGTTGCCGATCGACATCACATGCCCGCCATCGCGCGCCGTGCCTTCGATGAGGGCCAGCGCCTGCTCCAATGCGGCCTGATCGACGGCGCGAAGCGCCGCCTGCAGGCGATCGGCATAGGAAAATGCAAAATCGGCAAGCGACTGGGCACCGCCATAGTCGTTACGGTGGCGGGGATCGATAGAACTCATTTTAACCCCTGGCGATATTTCGCGACGGTAACGATCAGCGATGCTGACAGGTTCCAAGGCTTGGACAAGCGAACAGAAATGATTTCATCCTCGCTTCATAAAATCACGGCTACCCTGCGCCGCGCCAAATCGCAACGGCAGTAACCAAACAGACAAAAATTTGCTCTGTTCTTCGTGCTGGAAGCCGTTTGACCCTGCCCACTTACAGACCCCTTCAAGCCCTGCCAAAACATCCTGAATATCATGTTAATCAAGGGTGTTAGCCGAATAAGAGCGCTTAATTGCGAAAGTGCACTCCGGGGACAGGGAGTGCATCATGACAATGCCTGGCGTCTCGTATTTGGCCCGAATTGCGATTTTCGGCATGCTCGCCGTTTCCATTCCAGCCGAAGGCAGGACAAGTAAAGATCCATTCATGCCGGGAGGCGAGGTGGCCGACGCGCCATCGGGCTTCACGGAGATGTGCGCGCGCAGCGTCGCGCTGTGCGCCGCGGGCCTGCCCATAGATCCGGCCGCCATCACGGCGCAGGCCGATCCGCGCGGCATGAACGTCATGGCGACGGGCGGCATCAAGGCGCAGAACGCGCAGATATTCCGCCAGGATGATGCCGCACCCCAGCCTGCAGCCTACATCGCCGCTGGCGCGGGCCTTCCGCTGACCTTCCAGACGCTGAAAGACATCAACAAGGAAGTCAATCACAACGCCATCCAGCGGACCGACATCGACCAGATGGGCATCGATGAGTTCTGGCGGCGGCCGATCAACTATCAGCATCCGGTAGGTGACTGCGAGGATCTGGCGATCGAGAAGCGCATGCGCCTTGTCGAGCGCGGCTTCCCGGCCTCACGCCTGTTCTACGCCGTCACCTTCCGCGCCTCCATCGGCCTGCACACCATCCTGGTCGCGCGGCTCGACGATGGCGATTATGTGCTCGATAGCATGTCGCCGCATGTGCTGCGCTGGAACGAGACCGGCTATGTCTGGCTGCGGCAGCAATCGACGGAAGATCCGCTGCTGTGGATGCGGGTGGACAACACCCCAAGCCGCCGCATGGCGAACACCGCGCCGGCACGGGCGGAATCCTGATTCGGGCACAACGACCAGACCCGGATTACGAATGAATTACAGGTAACTAGCGACATGAGCACAGCGACGGCGCGTCAACGCGCCGTCGCATCCCTGCGCGCATCCATCATCATCCGCTATCAGTTTCAAACGAGCCAGTGTATCGCATCCTCACTCTCCCTGAAGATGAGGTCGCTGCATGAAGCTGATGATGGTGCGTCCGCTTGCCTGTCTCCTGATCGCCGCCATCGCACTGGGTGCCTGCGCCAGCGAACCGGCAACCCGCAAGGGGCCTCGACCAGAGCTTCAGATAAACCTCGGCAGCTACAGCAACCCCACACCGCCCGGAAAGCCCGACAAGCAGGGCATCGTCTACACCCTGTCGGGCAACGACACGCTGCGCTATTTCTGGGGCAAGGGCTTTCGTACCATTCGTTTGCCGGTCAACTGGGAACGGCTGCAGCCCCGGCCCTTCGGTCCGCTGAACAAAGCGAAGCTCGCCGAACTGACCGATTTCCTCAACCGCGCACGCAAGGTCGGCTTCCGGGTCATCCCCGACGTCCACGCCTTTGGCGAGCATAATGGCCACAAGCTGGGATCGAAGGAACTGCCGACCAGTGCGCTCGCCGATTTCTGGACCAAGCTCATCAAGGTCTATCCCGGCCGGTTCGCTGGCTACGACATCATGAACGAGCCGCATGACATGCCGAGCCCACAGGCCTGGCCGGAAGCGGCGCAGAAGACGGTCGACGCCATCCGCAAGATCGACCGGACGACGACCATCTATGTCGAGGGCGACGACTGGGCGAGCGCCGGGCGCTGGATGCAGTCCAACGCGACGCTCGACATCAAGGATCCTGCCAGGCGCCTCGTCTATTCCGCCCATGTCTATTTCGACAAGGATACGAGCGGACTCTACAAATTTCCCTATGAGAAGGACGGCACCTATCCCGAGATCGCGCCGGAACGGCTGCGCCCGTTCGTCAACTGGCTGCGGCTGCGCGGGTTCAAGGGCCATATCGGCGAATCGGGCGTGCCCAGTGATCATCCCGGCTGGATCAAGACGCTGGACCTGTTCCTGAAGGAAGTCTCGGCCAGCGGCGACGTGCTGGTCGGCTATGCCTATTGGGCGGGCGGCGACTGGACAGACAGCTGGAACATCACGGTCCAGCCCAAGCCCGACGGCAAATGGAAGGACAGGCCGCAGATGAAGCTGCTGACCGACTATATCGCCGCGAGCGGTGGCAGGAAGATGAAGAAGGCGCCGTAACCCGCGCCTGTCCCCGAAACGACGCGCCCTATCGCGTGACGGCCACCGGGGTCGCAGCCGTCGTCGCGCGCGGCGCCATCCGGCGCTTGAGCCATTCGGTGACGGGCATTTCGACCCAGCGATAGATGACCAGCGCCACGCCGACCGAAACCCCGGTGCCCGCGATCACGAACAGGATGTCGCGCCCCGGCACATCGGCCAGTCCCAGCCGGCGCCACACTTGTCCAAACGCCGACAGCGTCATCCAGTGCGAAAGATATAGCGAATAGGATGCGTCGCCGAGCAGCTTGAGCCCGCCCACGCCCCATTGCTTCTCCCGAATGGGCAGATTCAGCACGCCCGCGAAGATCGCGAGGCTGGGCAGCCCAAGGCTGAACGGGCGGGTGATGAACGGCACATAGGTCACGAGTGCAATCGCCACCGCGCCGATCAGGATCAGCGCCCAGCACAGCCCCGTCCCCATGCGCCAGCCATGCAGGAACAGCCGACAGGCGACCATGCCATAGACGAATTCCAGGATGATGCCGTCGGTATAGAAGATCGCCGGCCCCTGCACGGTCATCACCAGCGGCAGCGCCGCCACCAGCAGGATCACGCCGCTCACGATCAGCAACAGCCGATCCATCCGCCCCCGCGCCAGCCAGAGCCCGGCGGCGAAGACGAGGTAGAAGAACATCTCGTAATTGAGGCTCCAGCCGGGGATGACGAGCGGGCGCCATTCATGGCTGACGGGATGCTGCGCGGCGACCATCAGAAAGGATGCGATGACATGGGCGGTCTCGAACCGGCTCGACTGCAGCACCTGCGGCAGGAACAGCGCCAGCCCCGCGACCAGCGCCGTCAGCAGCCAGTAGAGCGGCAGGATGCGCACCGCGCGGTTCATCAGGAAGGCGCCCGGCCCACGCGCGGGCGACCGCGCGCTCGAATAGAGCATGATGAAACCGCTGATGACGAAGAAGATGTCGACACCGGCCGACAGCGGCATGAAATCGCTGCCAACATAGCCCATGCGCGTCAGTTGCGGGAAGCAGTGGTACAGCACGATCATCAGCGCCGCGATCCCACGCAGGCACTGGATGGAGGTCAGGTCATGGCTGCGGGCATGGCCCACCGTTTCCTTCATGCCGCCTTCCCCTTGCCCGCCCGGAACAATGCGCTGCCATAGGGGCCCTTTCTGCGCCGCCCTGTCAATGCATCGACAAAGGCGCGGGCGATGACGGCGCGGGCCTGCCGGTCACCCTTGCGGCCATAGTCGAAGCCATATTTGGCCATGCGCGCCGCCATCAACGGCAAGGATGCACGGTGATAGCGCGCATAGAAACGCAGGCTGTTGACGATCAGATAATAGAGGCTGGTGTCGCTCGCCCGCGTCAGGCTGTTGCTCCCGATGGTGCCGCCTTCCTTGTGATAGACCTTCGCGGCCAGGCACACGGCCTGATGCACCCCCCTGGGCAGGCGCTGCGCCCAGTCCGGCTCCTCGAAATAGAGGAAATAGTCCTCCGACATGCCGCCCGTCGCGTCATAGACCGACCGCCGCACGAACATCGACGCGCCCATGACATAGGTCATCTGCGCCTCGACAGCGGCCTCGTCAGGCAGCGCGTCGGCGGACAGGCCAAGGCCGATATGGCTGGCCAGCGCCCGCTTGACGTCCATCAGCCCACCCAGCCCCTGCACCATGTCGGGCTGATGATAATAGAGCAGGGTCGCGCCGATGATCCCCGCATCGGGCCGCGCCGCCGCCTTCTCCACCAACAATGTCAGGCTGTCGGGCGCGACGACCGTGTCGTTATTGAGCAGCCAGAAATAGCGGGCATCGCGATCGCGCGCGCCAAAGGCCAGACCCAGATTGGTCGCCCCGGCAAAGCCGAGATTGGCGTTCGCGGCGATGATGGTGATGCGCGTGCCGTCCGGCGACGCATCACCCAGCGCCGCGCGATCGATAACGCGTACGCCCGGCAGATGGGCACGTTCAGCCGGCAGCAGCGGCCATGGCGGACCGCTTTTCCAGTGCGCCGATTCGGGTGCCAGTGCCCAGTCCTCGATCGCTGCAATCGACCCGTCCGCCGATCCGTTGTCGACGATCACAACATCGAAATCGCCACTGTCCAGCCGCATCAGCGACTCCAGGCATTCGATCGTGTGATCGCGACCGTTCCAGTTCACCAGGATGATCTGCGTCGTCGCCATCTATGCCTTCACGATGTCCAGACAGAGCCTGCCGATCCTGTCCCAGGACAGCATCTCACCCAGCCGCGTGCGGGACCGGGCGGCCATGTCCCGATAGTCCTGCACAGATAGGGCATGGAAGCGCCGGACCGCATCGGCAACCCCTTCCGCCGTCACCGGCTGCGCGATCGTCACCGGTTCCAGCCCCTCCGCCTCCAGTTCGGCGATGCCGCCCGCGCTGGTTGTAATCAGCAGGCGCTCGGCAAAGGCGGAGAGGATCGCCACGCCGGACGCCGACCGGAACTCTTCATAGGGCAGCAGCACCGCGTCGCTCTGGGCCAGCAGCGCGTGCAGGCGATCCTCGGGCACGAAGCCGATTTCGGTGGTGACGATATCCTCAAGGCCGCGCGCCGCCACCGCGCACTCTTCCCAATAGGCCACATCCTCGACATGCGGCGCGCCCGCGATCGTCAGGTGCAGGTCGGGCAGCGTGCCGCGCAGCAGCCGCATCGCCTCGATCGCTTCCCTGATCCGCTTGTTGCGGCGCAGGCTGCCGAACAGCAGCAATCGCCGCGCGCCCGATGCAGGCGCGGGCGTGCCGGACAGATAGGCGCCATGCGGCAACACCCACACGCGCTCGCTGCGGCCCCAGTCCGCCGCCAGTTCTTCCCGCGCGGCATGGGTGAGCACCAGCACCCTGTCCGGCAGGATGTAGGACAGGCGCTGAAGCCATCGCTCGATCGTCTGGAAGCGCCGCGGGAAGCGCCAGGCGTGGGGCGTCACGTCATGCACGATGTGGGTGATGCGCCCGCCGATCGCCCTGATCCACAGGAATTGCGCGACCTGGATCGGGATCCAGTCGTAGAAGGTGACGATATAGTCGCGCGCATGGCGCCGGGCGACGAGCAGCTTGGGGAAGGTCAGCAGGATGCGGCTGGCGGTGCGGATGCCGCGCACCAGCAGATTGCCCGAACCGCCCCCACCCTCCGGCAGGATATCGCGCGTGACGCCGGGGTGGCGCGGTTCCTTCTCCGCCGGATCGAAATGCGGCGCGATCAGCCGCACCTGCGCGCCCGCACCGGCGAGCGCATCGGTCAGCGCGCTCACATACAGCATCGCGCCACTGCGGGAGACGGAGGAATAGACGTTCAGCTTCCCCCCTGCCGAATCGATCATCCCGAAGCCGTCCCTGCCCATGTCGCACGCACCCATGCCGCGCTGTCGGCAATAGCAGTGGCATGACCGGTCGATTTCGGCAAAGCGGCATATGCGGCGTCGGACACATAATAGGCGCGACGGTCGAACAGCCGGGTGAGCCCCGGCGTCATCGGCGGCGGCGTGGCGATGCCGGCCCGGCCGCCCAGCATCTCCATGATCTTCAGCGGATAGGCGGCATAGCGTTCCACGCCCAGCCGCCCCGGCCCGATCTGGCGCGGCGGCAGGCCCAGGGCCCGCGCGAAATCGGTGAGATAGATATTCCAGCTCGGCGGATCGGGCGTGACGAGATTATAGGCGCGTGCCTCTGTCCCGCCCAGGCAATGGATCGCAAAGGCCGCCACGTCGTCGACATGAACGAGGTTGCACACCCCCTCCCCCCGCGCGCCCAGATCGCCCAGCCGCCCGACTTTGAGCAGGCGCGCGATCCGATCCGTCCACAGCGCGGAGCCGGGCCCATGGACCAATCCGGGGCGAAGCATCGTGACATGATGATAGGGGGAGGCCCGCAGGATCGCCTCGGCCTCCATCTTGGCCGCGCCATAGGAATCGACACCGCTGCCCTGCGGCGCATCCTCGCGGATGTCGCCCTCCAGGTCGCCATAGACGGCCACGCTGCTGAAATGGACGAGACCATCCAGTTTCAGGCGTTCGGCCGCCGCGATCGCGGTCCGGGCCGATTCGACGATGGCCCGGTCGCTGCCCATGACGCAGTTGATGATATGGGTCGTGCCCTGCGCAGCCGCTTCCACCGCCGCCATGTCGCAGGCATCGACGATCCGCGACTCGACGCCTGCCGGTGCCGCCCCTGATCGACGCACGCCCGCGACAACCGCCTCAGCGCCATGCCGGTCGACCATGCCGGCCACGATACGGCGCCCGACAAATCCGCTGGCGCCAAGAACCAGAACCTTCATCCTGCGCCGATGCCCTCCGGCGCCGGATCGCGCGCCGGCACGAAACGCACGCCGCAGCGATGGTCGTAAATATCGAACAGCGCATTCTGGAAGGCTTCGAGGGAGAACTGCCGCTCGAACAGCGCACTGCCCGCCGAAGCGAGTTCGTCACGGAGCGCCGGGTCGGCGATCAACCGGGCCAGGCAGGCCGCCATGGCAGGCCTATCGCCCGGATTGCAGAACAAGGCGTCGTCGCCATCGGTCAGCACTTCGGGGATGGATCCTACCGGCGTGCACAGCACCGGCACGCCCGCGCCCAGCGCCTCCAGGATCACCAGCGGCAGACCTTCCTCATAGGAGGGCAGCGCAAGGATGTCGGCGCGCTCCAGCAGGTCGAGCGCGCCTTCGCGATCGACCCAGCCGAGAAAGGAGACCTTGTCGGCAATGCCATTGCTGCCGGCGAGCTGCCGATAATGATCGAGATCGCCGCCGCCGGCAAAACTCACATGCCAGTCACCAAGGTCCGGCGGCAACATCGCGAGCGCGGCGATCAGGTCCGACACGCCCTTGCGCTCGATCAGGTTGCCCAGGAACAGGATCTCCACCGGCCGGTTTCCACCCCCGCGCGTGAACGACATGGCTTTGCGGTTCGCCACGCCATTGTGCAGAATGTCGATCTTCGCCGGATCGACATCGAGTTCCTCGACCATCCAGCGGCGGAACCGCTCGCCCAGAACCACCACCACCGTCGCCGCGCGGAAGGGCTGGCGCAGCGCCCAACGGACGATGCCGTTGGCCCGTGCATACCAGGGCTCCATGCTGACGGCGTGGAAGTGCAGCACGGTCGGCACGCCGACCAGCCGCGAGGCGAGAACGATGAGCCCCTTGCGCCCGGCGCTGCCGAAATCGCCCATATGCACATGCACCAGCGCGGCATGGCCGGTCAGCGCGCTCTTCCAGATGCTCAGGATGCACAAGGCCAACAGCCAGAGCGAATAGACCGCCCCCTTCCCGTCGCGCGTGATGAGCGGCACGAACGCATAGCGCCCGGCCGCATCGCCGCCGGCGCGCAGGATGTAATCCTTGACCTGTCCCATGCCGCCGCCAGCCTGTCCGTCGGGCGCGACAATGAAGATCGCCTTGGTCTTGGTGGAAGAAATGGATTTGCGACCTTGTTCAGAAGATGGACCACCGCGTTCGGCGTTCGCCATCACTTTTGAGAAACTTTGCGGCGCGGTCAACTTCAGCGCGCCAAGGGGGCCATCACCATCTATACGCCGCATGCAAATCCACCCCGCCTCGACTGCCCGGCCCCACCGCGATAAATGCCCATTATCAGCGAAGAAGAAAAGCGCGTTAATCCGACCGTTACCGAACCAATCAATGATTACAGGGAATGTTTGTTTCCTCGGTGAAATCTCATGGTGAATTTTTTATATTTTCTGCTGATTTTATTGCTACCACGCCTTTTCACCGTCGGACTTTTGACCATGGAAAACTGTTGAATCTGATCTTTTTCCTCTCATTTTCAGGCACCTGGCATTTCTCATGTCGTTGAAAAGATCATTGGCATGGATGGGCCTGGCGCAGCTGCTCTCCTTTGCGCTGCAATTTGCCTCAACGATCGTCGTCGCCCGCTATCTGACCGCGCATGAATCGGGCATTTACGCAGCCGCCCTCGCGCTTGTCGGCATCCTCTCCCTCATCCAGACCATGGGGCTGCCCGCGCTGATCGTGCGCGAGGCGACATTGACGGACGAGGTCAAGATTTCGGCCTTCACCGTCAACGCGCTGGTGTCGCTGCTGTTGTGCGTGGCCATCGCCGGCCTCAGCTTCGGCGGCGAGGCGCTACTTGGGGACGCTGGTGTCCGCCATGCCTTGCTCGGCCTAGCGCCGACCCCGCTGTTCGCGATCTTCTCTTTCCTGCCGGCGGCGATGCTGGAGCGGGAAGGCAATTTCAAGACGATCGCGCTGGTGGGCACAATGGGGTCGATCGCCTCGGCTGCGGTCGTCATTACCGCAGCCATTGCGGGCATGAGCTATATGAGCGTCGTGTTCGGCCAATGGGCCAATGCGGCGGCGCTCGCCATCGGCATGAACATCATGGGCCGCCACCATGTCGCGCTGCAGACCAGCCTGCGCGGCTGGCGGCGGGTGGCGGATTTCGCGCTGCAGATGCTCGCCGTCACCGGCATCAACAACCTGTCCACGCGCCTGTCCGACGTGCTGCTGGGCTATTTCGCTGGTCTCAGCGCGCTTGGCCTGTTCAACCGGGCGAGCGCGATCAACATCCTGCTGTGGAACAACATCCACCTGTTCATCGGCCGGGTGATGCTGGTGGACTATGCCGTACTGGTACGCGAGGGCCAGTCGCTGCGCGATCGCTATATCCGCACGGTCGCGATGATCACCGCGCTGCTATGGCCGCTGTTCTTCGGCATCGCCGTCCTCGCCGGCCCTATCGTGGTCACGCTGCTGGGCGATCGCTGGATCGAGGCAGCGACGCCGCTTGCCCTGCTCGCCCTCTCCTCGGCGCTCCTGGCCGCGATCACCATGACCTGGGAACTGTTCGCCGCGACCGACCGGATGCGAACGCAGACCCGGATCGAAATGATACGCAGCATCGTGGCCCTTGCAGCGTTCGCGGCGGGGTGCCTCATCAGCCTGAACGCCGCCGCTTCCGCCCGCATTCTGGACGCGGTCTTCGCGATCGTCCTGTATCGCAAGCATATCAACGACATGACGGACACGCGCACACGCGACTTCACCGGCATCTACCTGCGCTCGCTCGGGCTGGCGGCTTTGGCCTGTGGACCGGCGGCGGCGATCATGGCGGCCTATCGCTGGTCGGCGCACACGCCCCTCACCCTGCTCGCGCCGGGCGTCATGCTCGGCATCATCCTCTGGATCGCGGGACTTTACGCGCTGCGCCATCCGCTGTGGCAGGAAGTCGGCGGCGTCATCGCGACGCGACTGGGATCGCGCAAGGTGCCCCGCGAAGCCGGCTGAAAACGCAGCACAAGGACAGCAAGGTCGAGCGCGCCCTGCCCTCCGGGAAAGCTCAGCGCTTTGGCGGCTTTTGCGAGAGATTTTGAGGATGGCCGCGCGACATCAGATATTTCGCCAGCACCAGCGGCTCGATCAGATAGCGATACCCGAGCCGGCGGGGCGAGACGAGCAGGCGATAGATCCATTCCAGACCATATTGGCCCATCCAGCGCGGCGCCATCTTCTGCGTGCCGACCTGGAAATCCAGATAGGCCCCGGTCGGCAGGAACACGCGGGCATCGACCATGGTCTGGATGCTCGCGATCCATTCCTCCTGCCGCGGCATCCCCATGCCTACGATGACGAGGTCTGGCGACCAATCAGTCAGCCATTGCAGGATTTCCCCCTGCGTCGATCCCGGCGAAAAATCCTTGCGGTCGAAGAAGCCGTTGCGACCCTCGATCTGCAATCCGGGAAAACGACTGCGCAGCAAGTCCATCCCTGCAGCCAGCGTGGCAGGATCGGCGCCGACATAGCCGATCTTCCAGCCCTTGCGGACGGCCATGGCAAACATGTCGTCATAGAAATCGAGCGAGGTCGTGCGCATGGCACGCGAAACCTTGTGCCGCATCACATTGGCCAGGAAGACAAGCGGCATGCTGTCGATCATCACCATCGTGTCGGCTTGGTTGAACAGGCGGGCCATGACCGGGCTGTCGAACATTACTGCCATGCCATGAACATTCAGGTTCGCCATGATCAATCGGCGACGCGAAGTTATTGCACTATCGATATGATCGAGCACTCGGTCGACGGTCATCGGATGCAGCCGAAACCCCAGCAGCCGAATTTCATCCTGTTTTTCATCGGAATTGGACAAGACGGCGTGCATTAACCCGTTCGATTCGGTTGGCGTGGCAAATTTGTATAACGCACAAGGTGTTAATTACATTCATTGTTCCTGCCCGAAACCTTCTCTGTCGCAACTGTGCTTATCACGCCACAGGCCAAGGTTTCGCGCCGTTTTCGATCAGCTGGCAAGCGCATCCGCGAGCCGCAGCGCGAGCGCGACGACCGTGAAGGTGGGGTTCGCCTGACCGGACGTGGGCAATACGCCGCAGCTCGCGAGGAAAAGGTTCGGGCTGTCGAAGCAGCGCAGGTCGCCATCAACGATCCCTTCATGCCGGCTCGTCCCCATGCGGGTGAGGCCGATCTGGTGCGTGCCATGCGACGCCTGCGACAGGACCATCGCCGCGCGCTCGTCCGGTCCGCAGCGATGCTCCAGATGTCCGACATCATGCTTTGCAAGCCACGCCTCCAGCAGGTCATGCGTGCGCACCACCGATTCGGCGTCCTGGCTGGAAAAGCGCAGGTCGATGGTCAGCGACGGCAGGCCCAGCCTGTCGGTCTCGCCCGACAGCCAGACGCGGCTGTCGCGCCGCGGCACCTGTTCGCCATGATAGGACAGGCCATAGCGGTTGGCATCGTTGAGGATGAAGAAGCCGGGAAGACGGTAGCGCTTGTCATGGCGCCGCCGCAGGAAGGAAATCGCGAAGGCCATCGCGGAAGGCAGGCCCTTGGCGAGATTCAGGATATGCGAACCCAGATCGCCGGGGTGGTTGCCGACATGGCGGCGGCGAATCGCCTCCGCCACGATCATGCGGCCCAACGGCGGAATGCTGAGCGCCAGATAGGCGGCCGACAGGATGGCGCTGCCATGGCGCGGATCGGCCACAGGCGGCACGACCGGCCAGAAAGCACTGTTGAGCAGCCCGTTCTGCAACTGCATCTGGGCGCTCGGCACGATTCGCCGCCGCGCATAGGAGCCGTGGCGGTCGACGAAGAAGTCGAAGGCGCGGGGCACCGCCGCATCCTTGAACACGACATCGGAAATCTCGCCGACCAGATGCCCCATATAATAACGCCCAAGCGGGCCGTCCTCGCCGCCGAAACGCTGCGGGGTCTGCCGCTGGGTCGCAAGCAGCAGGCGCGCCGTCTCGATGCCGCCAGCGGCGATCACCAGGCGCTGCACCGGCATCTTGATCCGTTCGCCGCTCAGCGAATGGGCGACGTCGATCGCCGTCACCGCGCCCGATTCGGCGAAGTCCATGCCCACCACGGTCGACAGGGTATGGACATGCAGCCTGGGGTGATTGGCGATAACATCCTTGAAGATCGTCTGCGACGCCTGGACATTGACCCAGCGTTCCAGCGCGTCGGTCGAAAACTGTCCGTCGCTCTCATCGAACAGCGCCGTATCCGCCTTGTAGACCGGCGCGCCCGAGCAGGTCGCCGCGACCGCGCGCGCCATATAGGGCTCGATCGCATCATACCCGATCGGCCAGCCGGCATCGACATAGTCGCGCTGCATGAAATCGACCGGGTCGTAAGGCAGGCAACGCCCACCCCAGAGGTTGGACGATCCCCCCAGTTGCCGCGCGACCGCCACGACCATCTCGTCATGCCGCGCTGGGTCGACAAGCTCGGCGGCGGACAGCCCCTGCACAGGATCAAGAAAGCCGGTGCCCCCCGATTCCAGCAGCACCGTGTCCACGCCCTGGCGCGCCAGATCGGCCGCCAGCGCAAGGCCGACGGGACCGCTGCCGACCACGCATACAGGATATGCGCTATCCGCAAGGGCCTGCGGCCCCTGTTTCAGCATGGCGATCCAGTCATGTCGAAATGCAGGTGCATGTCGCAAGGCGCATCAAGGCCAGTCGGCACCGGAATACAGCCCTTTTCTGGACAGAGCACCAAAGGAAGCTCCTCGCGAACGCGCGATGATCGGGGAAAAGTCACTATCGGGACGGCTGCTTTCTTGTTCTGCACAGATGCCCTGTCGGTGGAGCGCAAGCCCTCTTGCAATCCCGCTTTCTGGCTTACGCACCACAAGAGCGCAAGTCCATAGAGGCGCCAGTTTGAATAGGTCGCTACCCGACCCGTCCCCACTTGGGACCATGGGCCTATCCATTTGCTTTCCATTTTGCCATTGCCCGATGATGACTGCCCAAGCTAGGCACCGCTCGCAGCAAAGCATATGCACTTTACCGCCGAATCGGGGGGCGGAAAGGTCATTCCGAACGCCGATGATCTGAGGCACATCATTCATGGCGCTGTCCCGGGCCGTTCGTGCCTATTATCTCAGGTTCCTCGCAAAGCCGATGATCCTGTTGCTTTATATTTCCATCATCCTGCATTCCGCGGGGATCTTTGACGCATTCTGGCCCGATGCCGCTTATTACGGGCTGCTCGGCATGGCCATCTCGATTGCGGCGGGCGTGTTTCTCTGCGTGGTCAACCGGACGCCGATCACCGCGCTATGGGCGCTGCTGATCGTCGGCTTCTTCGCGATGCAGAATTTCATATTCTCGCAGCACAGCGGCTCGCCGATGAACCTCAATGCGTTGATCGGCTATCTGCCGCTGGTCAGCTTCGTGCTGATCCGCCAGCGGGTCGTGTCGATCCATTTCCTCATGCGTTCGCTGGTCTTCTTCTCTGTACTGTACCTGGCGACCTATGTCTTCCTGTACGATTATCTGCTGAACCTGACGCCGGAGGAAAATCCCGCGCTGCTGGTGGGCGACGACATCCGGGGGGCGCGGCTGCGCCTCGTGCTGGAACTTGCCTCGTTCACGGTGTTCTACGCCACGCTGACCCGCCGCATGAACCCGATCTACAGGCTGCTGGCCCTGGGCCTGGGCGTGGCGGCCCTCTGGCTGAGCGGATCGCGGACGTTCCAGACGCTGTTCGTCATCATCTACCTGCTCACGGTCCTCAAGCTGCTCGGGGTCGGCGCACGCATCTTTTTCTTCGCCCTCTTCTGCATCGTCGGCACCATCATGCTGTCGGGCATGTTCATTGCCTGGAATCCCATGGAGCTGTTCTCCGGCGACAATTCCGGCCTCGCCCGCGCCATGGAATATGGCCATGCGATCCAGGCGCTGCAGCGGCACTGGTTTACCGGCGTCGGCCTGTGGAACGATTTCGGCACGTTTCAGGAATATCTCCGCACGCCCAAATACAATCCGCTTTTTCCCTCCGATCTGGGAATTCTGGGTCCGTATATCGTGCTCGGCCTGCCGGGACTGCTGCTCTATATTCTGGCAACCTATTTCTGCATCGTGCCGCGGCTCAAGCGCCTTTCGACCCCGGGCCTGAGGGCACTGCGTCTCAACTGCATGCTGTGTGGCGCCTACGGCATCATCAGCCCAGCCATCTTCCTGGAAAGTCAGACATTTTTCCTCGCCATGCTGATCGGGGTAACCCTGCGGGTCCGCGCCCCTTCGCGGCGACTGGGACCAAGATTATATTTAATGTGATTCTGATCACGCAACTCTTGGCGCGCTCAAGAGTATTGCCTAGATGCATTGCAACCATATGTTGCAACGCAGCATAGCGGGGGCAGTCGGATGTGATCCTTAGCATTTTTTCGCTTCATCTGCGATGCGCCGTGCTTCCTGCACGACCTGCTGCAGTGACATTTTTGATGCGGAAGCGAAAAAAAGGTTAAAGCGATACACCTGGCGGCGCATCTGTGCGATAAGCCATATCACCTAAGATATGCGGAAAGCGCCAGGACTTAGTTAAGGGGTATGATGTGATTTCCAGGGTTGTTCTCTCCTTTTTCATGGTCCTTCTGGCATCCGCATGCGCATCAGGCGGTGGTGGCGGCGCGGTCATCAGCTCCGGCGAACGTTACGCACCGCCGGTCGCCAATGAGGAATATCGGCTCGACACCGGTGACAAGATTCGCGTTACAGTATTCAACGAACCCACCCTGTCCGGGGAATTTTCGGTAGGGTCGGAAGGCACCGTGTCACTGCCGCTGGTCGGCGAAGTGATCGCAAAGGACAAGACGCCCCAGAAGCTGGCAGGCGAAGTCCAATCCAAGCTGGCAGACGGCTATCTGCGCGAACCCAAGGTCAGCGTAGAAGTGGCGACCTACCGCCCCTTCTTCATCCTTGGCGAGGTCAGCGCGCCGGGCCAGTATCCTTATTCCAATGGTCTTACGGTGATGAATGCCATCGCCACGGCACAGGGTTTTACCCCAAGAGCAAATAAGAATGTCGCATTCATTCGGCGTGCAGGCGCAACGCGGGAAGAAGCTCTTGAGCTTACGCCGGCATTGCGCGTGTGGCCTGGGGACACCATCCGTTTAGGGGAGCGATATTTCTGATGAGCTACGCAAGCACCGCCAAATCCTTCCGCTGGAGCCCGAAGAAGGGCTCCCTTCGCAACGCAGCGATCGCACTTGCCGTCACCGTCATGGTGCCTGGCGCGTTCCTGACCGCGCAGGATAGCTCCGGCACGCCCGCGGCGGCGGACAACGCGGCCCAGATTGCCGCTCTGACGAGCACTCTTCGCTCCGAGCTCTCCCGCTTCACGGCAGATGCTCCGGTCGAGGACATCGAAGCGTCGATCGTCTTCATCCTCAGCCAGAACGCCTATGACGATCCCATTGTGGACGCTGCCTTCGACCAGATCGTGGCCTCGCCCAACGTGTTCGCCAATGTGAAGCAGGCGATCGAGAATGTCCGCCGGAAGCGCCGTACCCGTGGTACGGGCGCCCTGGGTGGCGGTGATGGTTCCTTCTCCGGGATCGGCTTTTCGGGGCCTGTGATCGGCGGCGGCGGCGGCGGCTCCAACTATACCCAGTGAGCCCGATGAGCCCTGCCACGTTCGCCCTGATTGAAAAAAGATGGGCCATGTCACAGCCCCTTTTCGGAGTTCACATCGCATGAAAACCCGGAACCTCACATTCCTGCTGGGTTCCCTGGCGTGCTGCTACGCCTCGGGAGCCCATGCCCAGTCGGAAACCCTGCTCGTTCAGCCTTCGCTGCCGGAAGATTTCGATCGTGGCCGCAACATCAGCGTGCAGCAGCGCGCCCGGCCCGATTATGATCCCATCGGTATCAGGACCGGCGGCTTCCTCCTGTTCCCACAGGTCGAAACCTCGCTCGCCTTCACGGACAACGTCTATTATTCGGATTTCGACAAGTCGCGTGACTTCGCCGTCACCGTCGCGCCGCGCCTCCAGATCCAGTCGGACTGGTCGCGCAACGAACTGAAGATCCGCGGTGGCGCACGCCTCACCCGCTATTTCGAACAGACCCGGCGTAACCAGGACCCCTGGGATATCGGCGCGGTCGGCAAGGTCGAACTGGGCAACACGATCCGGTTCGTCCCCGAGGCTCAATATGCGCGCGAGTTTGAAAATCCGTTCTCGGGCGAAACCAGCGCGGACCAGTCGGCGCTGTCCAGCTACACCCGTGCTTTCGGATCGCTTCGCACTGAATACAGCTCTGGCCAGACCAAGCTGACCTTCGCCGTCGACGACACCGATTATGTGTTCAAGAATGTGAAGCTGCGCTCGGGCCTGATCCGTGACCAGTCCGATCGCGATCGCAATATTTTCCGCGTGACCGGCCAGGCGCAATATGCCTTCACGCCCAGCGTCGCCGCCTTCACCCAGATCGGCTACCGGAAGACCGAATATGACCGGGCCCTGCTGACCGGCAATCCCAACCGCGATTCGGATAGCTGGCTGATCACCGGCGGTTTCAATTTCGACATGTCCGCGCTGATGCGCGGGTCCATCGGCATCGGTTATACCCGTCGCGACTTTAAGAGCGGCCTGTATCGCGATGCCGAAGGCCTGGCGGCGGAAGCCAAGGTCGAATATTTCCCGACCGACCTGACCACCGTCACGCTCGCAGGCCGCCGCACGATCGAGGATTCCTTCGTCAGCACGACGAGCGGCTATTTCGACAACCGCGCGTCGCTACGAATCGATCATGAAGTGCTGAGGAACATGATCCTCTCGGCCATGGCGGATTATTCGAAACAGGATTATATCCGGTCCAATTTCAACGTGGATGTATACCGGGTCACCGGATCGGGCATGTACCTGGCGTCCAACTGGCTTTCCTTTTCCACCACGTTCAGCTTCACCGAACGCTCATCCAATGCGCTGCTTCTTGGACAGGACTTCAAGGAATTTCGCGGTCAGATTGGGGTAACGTTTAAGCGCTAAGCTCCGCTCCTCCATCATTGTTGTTTTTCTCACTTCCCTCTCATCAACGGAACATGGTCCCCTATGGAAGTATCTCGCGAGGCTGAAGGATATGAAGGCCGGCTGGCCGACCTGGTTATCATGGTTCGCGACACGGTACGGCGCCGCTGGAAGACCATGGCAGCGATCACGCTGGCGATTTTCGTCGCCGGCGTGGCGCTGGTGATGATGATGACGCCGCAGTTCGAAGCAACTGCGCGCGTCCAGATCGACCCTTCGCGTAACCCGCTTGCGAAATCAGGGGATGCTACCGCAACGCTGACACCTGAGGCCATCGAGACCGAGGTCAGCGTCATCAGTTCGCTCGATGTCGCCCAGAAGGTTGTGAGGAAACTCAAGCTCACCAATGATCCGGAGTTCTCCAAGGCGGTGAACGAGCAGTCGGGCGTTGCGATGAGCGAATCCGAGCGCACTGCCGCTATTGCGAGCGCGTTGCTGAACAAGCTCTCGGTCAGCCGCGACAAGCTGACCTACATCATCCAGGTCAAGTTCCGCTCGCGTGATCCGATCAAGGCATCGCGCGTCGCCAATGCCTTCGCAGAGGGTTATCTCGAAACCAAGATCGATTCAAAGGCCGGCACCGCGCGCAGCCAGGTCGACTGGTTCCGCAGCCGCCTCGACAAGCTGGGCCGTGAAGTCCGCGAAGCCGACGCCAAGGTCGCGCAGTATCGCGCGAGCGCGGGCATCATTTCCGGTGGCCCCGGCATGACCACCGGCACGATTGCCGATGAACGTGTCGGCCCCCTCTCCGGTCAGATCGCCACGGCAGAGTCTCAGGCGGCTGCCGCCCAGGCGCAGCTTGCCGCCGCCAAGACGCAGGCTGCCCGCGGTGGTCTGGACTCGGTGTCCGAAGTTCGCAGTTCGCCCGTCGTCGCGGAACTGCGTCGCCAGCGCGCGCAGCTGCTGCGTGACATCGGCGAAGTGCAGGCACGTTATGGCGAGAAGCACCCCGAGAGCCTCCGCATCCGCGGCCAGCTCGAAACGGTCGACGCGCAGATCAAGGACGAGGGCAACCGCGTTCTGGGTTCGCTGCAAGCCGATGCCGCAGCCAAGGAAGCGCAGGTTTCCAGCCTTCGCGGTTCGATGAGCGGCCTGGAAGTGGAGCGTGCGCAGAACACCCGCGCTGCCGTGCTGGCCGATAGCCTGGAGCGCGAATCGACCGCCAAGCGTGCGGAATATGATCGCCTCTCGCAAATGCTGCTGGAAAGCACGCAGGCCGCGCAGAACTCGATCGCGCAGGCTGAAATCGTCGGTCGCGCCGAAGTGCCCACCGCCCCTGCCTCGCCCAACAAGCCGCTGCTGTTCGCCCTCTCGCTGATCGTCGGCCTCGCCGCTGGCGGTGGCACGATTGCCGCACAGGAAATGATGGTGACGGGCCTGCGCTCGGCCAACGACGTGGAAACGCAGCTGGGCGTGCCCCTGCTGGCCGCCGTTCCCAAGGTGGGCAAGGATGTCTCCCCGGCCGATCTGGTCGTGGAAAAGCCGACATCGCTCTTCTCGGAATCGCTGCGTATCGCCAGGGCGTCCATCCTCGGCGTGCGAAGCGACCGGCCGTCCCAGGTCATCGCCATCACCTCGGCGTTGCCCAGCGAAGGCAAGACGACCACCGCCCTCGCCTTCGCGCGGACGCTGGCCATCGGCAATGCCAAGACCCTGCTGCTGGAATGCGACGTCCGCCGTGCCGTCATGCGTGGCATGACCGGCAACGACAATGAAGGCGCGCCCGGCATTGTCGAGGTGCTGCATGGTGACGCCACGCTGCAGCAGGCGATCCGCCCAAGCAGCGCCGTCGCCAATCTTGACCAGCTGTTCGTCACCTCGCCCTTCTTCAGCTCCGAAGATCTCTTCGGCGGCGACAAGATGCGCGAACTGCTCAAGGGCCTGTCCACCCGCTACGACAAGATCGTCCTCGATCTTCCGCCGCTGATCGGCCTGGCCGACGGTCGTTTCCTGGCGGTGCTCGCCGACGTGACGGTCATGGTCGTCAAGTGGGACGAAACGCCGACCAATGCCGTCGTCTCCGCCATGAACTGGCTGCGCTCCGACGGGGCCAACCCGGTCGGCGCCGTCTTCACCATGGCCGACACCCAGGCCGAGGCGATCGGCGGTCTTTATTATTCGAAGAAATATTCGAGCTACTATCAGAACCAGTGAGAAGTCCCGCCGCCCATCCACAACATGGGCGGCGGTTTTCGATTTGAGGCGCGTTCATACCGGAGGACATCATCCGGTGAGCCGCAAAAGGGGGGAAGACCGGTGCAACCAGCGGCGATGCCTGACCGCAGGCCCGCACGCTTTGAAGGCGAATGGAGTTTGCGGGTGCCCCTGTCGTTACGCCTTCCCTCTTCCTCTCCCGCTTCCATCACGGACCGCTGAGAATGGCCGCTTTCAGATCGCCCAAGCAGCCCTCCACCACGCCGACACATTCCCCGGAACAGTCCCGCCACATCGGATCGATCGTTGCCGTGGGTCTCCTTTCCGTCGCCGTCGCACTGTCACTGGTCGCTCTGAGCCGCGAAGAGCGCGTTGCCAGCGCCAAGCAGCTACTCGACCGGCAACTGAGCTGGGGCGACGGCCGCGCCGTCACGCAATTTCAGCTCCTGCCCGAAGGCGCCCCACCGCGCGCGCTGCTGACCCATGCCCTGTATCTCTCGCGCGGCGTCGCCCCGCTGGGGGACAGCAAGGACAAGCAGCGCATCCTCGATATTGCCCAGCGCGAAATCGACGAGGCCATCTCCAGCCGGCCGAACTGGGGGGAGGCCTGGGTGGTGCGTGCCTATATCGCCTTTAGCCGGAAGAACGCCGTAACCCCCGCCATGCTGGCGGATCTTGCGCGAAGCTACACGGATGGCCCGCTGCTGCGGGAAGCCGGCCCATGGCGCATCACCATGGCGCTGCGCAACTGGGGGGCATTCACGCCAGCGGTGCAGGACCGGATCGTCGAGGAAACCGTCTGGCTGATCCAGGTCAGCCCGCCCGAGGCGCGTCAGACCTTATTTGAGCTTGCGCGCGAGTCGGCGGCCTATGAGCGCGTCTTCCTGCGCTGGCGCCTGTTCCAGCTGCACGAAAGCGGGCTGACGCGATAACGCCTGTCCCCAGGCGATGCCCGCCAGAAACAGCATCAGGCCGGTCGTCGCGGGAAAATCCAGCACGATGTCGACCATCGAGCAGGCCACGAACAGGATGACGGCAAGCGCCAGCCCCCGCTGCAGCGCATCCCATGTCCGCCAAGGCCAGCGACTGTTGATATCCCCCACCAAGCGCACCGCCGCGAGGATCATCAGCGCGGCATAAGGCAGTCCGCCGTTGAGCAGCAGTTGCAGCAACAGATTATGGGGCGAGTTCACTGTCCAGGTCGCCGGCGCGCCGACATTGTCGGAGAGGATATGCGCGTTCAACGCGGAGAAGGAACCGGCGCCATAGCCCAGGATCGGCGCCTCCCACACCGCGGAGGCAAACTGGCTCCACAGCTGCATCCGCATGCCTGCCTCACCGCCCAGGCTGGCGAACCGCTCCAGCCACAGGTCGGAATAGAGGATGAGCAGCGCCACGACGATCGTCCCCGCGGTCGCCAGCGCCGGCACGAACTGGCGGGCGCGCAAGCGGATGCGGCGGCGCTCGCCCAGCATCAGCAGTGCGATCAACCCCAATGTCATCAACACAGGGAAGCGTGCGGCGGTCAGCAGCTGGGATGACAGCGCGAGCAGCAGCGCTCCGCCATATAGCATGGCTCGCGCGCCATCCGCCTGCCGCCCCGCGCCACGCGCCCGGCGCGCAATCAGGCCAAGGCCGCTTGCAACGGCGAGCAGCGCGGCCGCACCACAGACCGCGGCGGTCACGTTGGGATTGCCGATCAGGCCGGCAAAGCGCTGGTCCCGCACCAGCATCCAGCTGTCCCACACCCCGCCATGGGGAAGCGCGCGCAGGATGACCGCCAGCGCGAGGTGGACGCTGATGACGACCAGCAGCGCATCGATGAGATCCTGCCGCCGCCGGCCGCGCCAGCCGGCGCGCGCGCCGACCAACAGCGCCGCCAGCCCCGCCAGGATGCTGAGGAATTTGGGCAGGAACATGTCGGGGGCCAGCGGCACGCCGGCGCCCGGCATCCACAGGGCACTGAAACGCACGATCACCAGCCACAGCAGCGCGCCGACGACGAAGCGCAGCACCGGCATGGTCCGCCGCCAGAACCGCAGCGAGGGCGGACGGGACAGGACGAGCACCATGAGCAGCAGGCTGTTTACGAGACAGGCAACCGCTTGCCCCACGGTTCCATCAAATCCGTTGAGGAACAAGCCGACGCCCAGAACGAGCGCAATCAGTCCCGGCGATTGCCATATTGGCAACAGCCACTGCCACAGCTGCCGCACAAAAACCCCGACGTCGGATCGGCCGCTGCTGCGGGCGCGGCTGCGCACGCGCCCGGCGCCCGAACGTAGTTCGCTCTGCTCCTCTCCGCTCAACGCAGGCGACTCCGCCACCCGTCGCAGGTCATGCACGGCAAGAGGCAAGATCGTCCTTCAGTCATTTCCGGTTCAGCCATCCAGTGTTTTCTTCGTTCCACGTCAAATTCTTACCCGATCCTACATGCACATACCTGTGACGTGCGTCATTGTTTCCTCCGTGATGAAACAAACTGTTCAACATCTGGTTGAGATGGTGCGCGTGGAGAGCATGCAGCCACGCCGTTCTCATAACGGGACGGAACGAAAAACAGGCCGCAATTGCCATATTGCACTGCAGCGAGTAGGGCTATGGTGATGCCGATCAGACCGGCAATATCCGGCACATTGAGGTTTTGAGATGTTCGCGACACTTCTGGCGGCCGTTGCCGCAGCAACTGTCCCTGCGCCTCTGCCGGCACAATCGGCGGCTTCGTCACCGGTTTCGACACTAATGCCGGCCCCGACTCCTGCTGCCCCGGCACCGGCGCGCTCGTCATCGGCATCTGACATCGGTTACATGAACGCGCAGCAGCTCTCGGCGAAGTGCCGTAGCAGCGCATCGGCCGACATCTCCTATTGCTTCGCCTATATCGCCGCTGTGACAGACGCCGCGCGTGCCTATGAAATCTGGCTCAACGCGCGCGAATTCTGCCTGCCTTCCGGTATCGCCCAATCGGAAGTGCGCAGTGCCTTCACCACCTATGTCTCCGCCTATCCGGCCGATTCGTCTGGTCAGGCGGCCTCGGTGGTCATCAACGCCCTCAAGCAGACCTATCCGTGCAGTTGATCCATCCTCGCCCTTGGACGCCCGTGCGTCCGGCCGAGCAAGGGGCCAGGGCGCGTGCAGGAGCGCTGCGCCCATGATCGTCGTGCATGAAGCCCAGCCCTTCGCGCCGCCCATGCCCCCGCCCCGGCGCAAGCGCACCGGCATGCTGATCGCCATCATCCTGCTCTTCGCGCTCGCCATCGGCGCGGCCGCTGCCGGGGTCTATTTCGCCCTGCGCGAACCGGAGAGAGACACCGCCCCCGCCGCCTTCCGTCACAAGATCGTGAAGATCAACTTCGACGCCCTGCCCACGCGGGACGATGCCGAAATCGTAGAGGAAACCACCGTTTCCGACACGGCGATGCTGAAGCATATGTCCGCTGAAGAGGCGACGGCGTTCAACGCCCGCGTGCCGATCGTGGCAGGGCCCAATGCCCCGGCAAGGCCGTTTACGGTCCCGCTGGGCAATGGCGTCAACTTCCTGCGCTCGCTCGACTGCATGACCGCCGCCATCTATTATGAAGCCGCGAACGAGCCGGTGGACGGCCAGCGCGCGGTGGCGCAGGTCATCCTCAACCGGGTGCGCCATGTCGCCTATCCGCACACCGTCTGCGGCGTCGTCTTCCAGGGCTGGGAACGGCGCACCGGCTGCCAGTTCTCCTTCACCTGTGACGGGTCGATGGCACGTATCCCCTCGCGGCAAGGCTGGCTGCGCGCGCGCGGCATCGCCAGTGCCGCGCTGAGCGGGCTCGTCTATGCCCCGGCCGGCCTCTCGACCCATTATCATGCTGACTATGTCGTGCCTTATTGGGCGTCGAGCCTGCTGAAGGTGCAGACCATCGGTCGCCACATCTTCTACCGCTGGCCCGGCCTCTGGGGCAAGCTGGCGGCCTTCGCGTCTCCCTATGCGGGTAACGAGATGCCGATCCCGGTAAAGAGCAGCATCGACCCTGCCGAGGTCGCATCGGAGGGACTGATCGGCGAGGATGGCCAGCCGCTGCTGGCAACCGGCCTGTCTGCCGAGCGCCCGGTCCTGCGCAGCGGGGGCGTCCTACCCCAGGGCCTGCCCCAAGGCTTGCCGACGCCGGCCCTGGCAGCCGGAACACAGGCAATGCCAGAGCGCAATTATCTGTCGGCAAAGGCGCCCAATATCGGAGCGACACCGCCATCGGCGATGCCCGCCCCTGCCCCGCGCAGCGTCACCGGCGGCGTCATCAGGGCCGGCGCACAATCCTTGCCGCCCGGCGCACCGCCTGCGCCAGCCCCTGCAAGCGCCCCTCCAGCTGCCGCGAAGTGACGGAAACACGGCAGATTTCAGAGACGGCTGGCGAATTCATCCTCCGTCAATGATCGCCATTTAAAAGGCTTGCTCAATCATGCCGTTACCGTGCATTGTGCAGTAGCGAAGAAACTGTAGCGCGCCTGTCTGTTCAGGCGGCCGGTTTGGGGAGCTAAATGGGAAAATTTTCGAAGTTCTTTGGTACGCCGCGTAGCAGCAAGTTGCCGTCCACCGACGCTGGCGACCGGATCTATGCGATCGGCGACATCCACGGCCGCTACGATCTTTTCCGCGCCCTGCTCAACAAGATCGAGGCGCATGCCGCGTCTCTCCCACCGGGCAAGGCCACCCATGTCATCCTGGTCGGCGACCTGATCGATCGCGGCCCCGACTCGGCCAAGGTGCTGAAGCTCGTCTACAATATCCAGAAGCAGACGCGGAACATGACTGCCCTGCTGGGCAATCATGAAGAGCTGATGGTGCGCGCCCTCTCCGGCGAGCCTGGCATGCTCAATGCCTGGATCAAGCTGGGCGGCGGACCGACCCTGCGCAGCTTCGGCCTGGAAGTGCCGAAGGGCACCTATGACCTACGTGAATTCACGCAGCAGGTCGCGCAGGCCGTGCCGCGTGAATGGGTGAACTGGCTTCAGTCCATGCCGCTATCCGCGCGATCGGGCGACTATTTCTTCTGCCATGCAGGCGTGCGTCCGGGCGTGGCGATCAAGAAACAGAGCCGCAACGACCTGCTCTGGATCCGTGAGGAGTTCCTCTCCAACGAGGACGATCACGGCGTGGTCGTGGTCCATGGCCACAGCGTATCCAGCGAAGTGGAACTGCGCAGCAACCGGATCGGCATCGACACCGGCGCGTACAAGACGAATACGCTGACCGCGCTCTATCTGGAGGGCACGGAGCGGGACATCATCTCCTGTTCGTTCGCGGCAGGCGAGAACGACTCCGGTGCGCCGTCTGGCACGATGGCGACACGCAGCGACGCAACGGCCGCCTGAACGGATCGGGCCACGCGCCCGTCGGTCGGCACGGGCGCCCGATCCCAGATCTTTTGCATTGCAGCAAAAAAGCTGGTCCATTGCCGCGATGCGATGGATTTCGCCCCTTGCCCGCACCCTGACCGTCGCCTGCCTGGCACTGGCGGCGCTGCCGCCTTCCCCGTCACTTGCCATCGACAGCCGTGCGTATCGTCCAAGCGATGCCACACGGCAGACGGGAGCGCCTTCAGAGCTCCTTTCAGGCGGCTTTGCCCGCGGCTTTCACTACCCAGCTGAAAAAAACGGCCTTTCGCCGCCGGACTGGACATTTTCGGATCGCTTAAGCTTCATTCCCGAACTGGCGGAAACCGGCCCTTTCCGCCTGGAACGAACATTCATTCAACCGGCACAAAAGGCCATTTGTTTCGATTTCGCAACAAGTCGCATTTCGCGGCTACAACACTCCGCATCGGTTGAAAAGTCAGGACTTCCCCGCGTTGATAACAATCTGAAGATGCTGTTAACTAACTGCGAAAACCGTAAATTGTTAGGAAGCGAGGATGCTTCTCCCCGGGCAAAGGAGCAACGCATCGTGTATATCACAGCTAAAGGCACGGAACTGAAACTCTCTGGTGCATCGCAAAATTGGGTGGCGGCACCAACCGGGAGCTATCAGACCCGCAACGGGACAAGCAGCAACGACGTCTTCTATTCCAGCTACGGCGACACGCTCGCCGGGGGCGCCGGGGACGACATCTACAATCTGTGGGACAGCGCGTCCAAGGTCGTCGAATATGGCGGTGGCGGCATCGACACGGTCTACGCCCAATATTGGGGGCCGGTAACGCTTGCGGCCAATGTCGAGAACCTGTTCCTGATGAGCGGCGGATCGACCTATGCGATGGGCAACGCGCTGAGCAACATCATCGTGGCAGGCACCGTCCATGCATTGCTGGACGGCGGCGCGGGCGATGACGTGCTGGTCGGCGGCAGGGGTGCGGACGTGTTCAACGTCACCGCGGGCAACGGCTCCGACGCGATCATGGATTTCCAGATCGGTTTCGACGCGATCCGCCTGAACGGCTATGGCATCACCAGCTTCAGCCAGTTGCTGTCGCGCGGCGCGCAGACCGGCGCGGACACCACCTTCACCTTCTCCAACGGCGAAAAGCTGGTGCTGCGCGACACGCAGATGACCGACCTGCACGCCTATGATTTCGACATGTCTCCAACCTACACGGCACCCGCCGGCTTCACGGTCATTCCGAAGGCCGGTCAGGCCTGGGTCGCGAATGGCTGGTATGTCCTCAACAACGCCTGGGGCGCCAGCGGACTGACCGAAGGCACGGACTTCACGATCAACAGCGCCTATAACAAGGCGGACCTGACCGCCGGCACGACCTTCAACTGGTCCTTTCCGCTGACGGCGGACAATTATCAGCCGATCAAGGCCTATCCCGAAGTGATCTTCGGCGTGTCGCCCTATGGCAATGTCTACAACGCGACGGACAAGGCCAATGTCTTCCCCCTCCAGGTCTCGGACATCGTCTCGCTGACGGCGGACTATAGCGTGACCCATTCGGGCAACAGCGGCGGCTACAATGTCGCCTATGACATCTGGCTGACCAGCGTGCCGCATGGCAACCAGACCACCGTTACCAACGAAGTGATGGTCTGGGTCCACAAGGGCGACTTCCCTCCCTTCGGCGATGTCGTGGGCACCTACACCAATGGCGATTTCCACGCGACGGTCTATCACACCGGCACCTACACCGCCGTCGTTGCGGATCAAGACTGGAACGCCGGCACGCTTGACGTCGCCCATCTGCTGAGCGCGCTCGGCGACATGGGGATCGTGTCGGACAGCGAATATCTCGCATCGATCGAACTGGGCGCGGAAGTCACCAGCGGCACGGGTTCGCTCACGATCAACAATCTCGACCTCAACGTCCAGTCCCATGGCGAAAACGGCTCGATCATCCAGAAGCTGGTGACCGGCGCAGGCACCACGGTATCGGAAATCCTGGCGGAAGCCCCGCAGCAGGCGCCCGCGCCCGAGCCGGTCGCACATGCGCCCGAGTTCGTCGGCTATACCGATCATGCGAGCTTCTCGGTCGCCGAGGGCAGCAAGACCGTCGCAACACTGTCCGCGGCCGATGCCGATGCGGGCTCCGTCCTGCATTACAGCATCTCCGGCGGCGCGGACGCGGCGCTGTTCGCCATCGATGCCGACACCGGCGCGCTGACGTTCAAGTCCACGCCCGACTATGAAGCGGCGGCCGACAGCGGCAAGAACAATGTCTATGATCTGGTCGTCAGCGTCAGCGACGGCGCGCTCAGCAAGGATCTTGCCGTCTCGGTCAACGTGACCAACGTCAACGAACTGCCGACCGCCCCGGCCAGCAGCACGCTGAACATCGTCCAGAGCCGCACCAGCGCGGCAATGGCGATCGGCGCGCTCGACATCGACGGTGATACGCTGTCCTATGCGGTCAAGAGCGGCGCCGCCCCGACCAAGGGCACGGTGGCATTCGATGCGGCCCATGGCACCTATACCTACAAGGCGAACGACCAGGCCATCGGCACGGACAGCTTCGTCATCCAGGTGTCCGATGGCCATGGCGGCGTGGTCGAACAGGCCGTGTCCGTCACGATCGGCGAGCGCATCGACACGCTGGTCGGCAACGGCAATCGCGAATGGCTGAACGGCGGCAGCTGGACAGACCATATCAACGGCGGTGGCGGCAACGACATGATCTATGGCGGCGCCGGCAATGACGTGCTGCATGGCGATGCCGGCGACGACACGATCAGCGGCGACGACGGCGACGACCTGCTTTATGGCGACGACGGCAACGACTTCCTCCATGGCGGTGCCGGCAATGACAAGCTGTATGGCGGCGCCGGCAACGACGTGCTCAACGGCGCGGATGGCAATGACTATATGGAAGGCGGCACCGGCGACGACACCTATTATGTCTACCAGACGGGAGACACGGTGTTCGAGCAGGCCGGCGAAGGCGTCGATACGATCGTCACCCTGCTGCGCAGCTACAAGCTGGGCGAGAATTTCGAGAACCTGACCTATAACGGCGCCAGCAACTTCACCGGCACCGGCAATGCGCATGACAACGTCATCACCGGCGCATCGGGCAGCGACATTCTCTATGGCCTGGGCGGCAATGACAGCCTGTTCGGCGGCGGCGCGAACGACACCCTTTATGGTGGCGATGGCGACGACCTGCTCAACGGCGGCTATGGCGACGACATCCTCGTCGGCGGCGCAGGCGCGGACAAGCTGACCGGCGGCGCGGGTGCAGACCGCTATGTCTTCCAGTCGATCACCGACAGCGCGGTGGCGAACCCCGACCATATCCTCAGCTTCTGGCGGGCGGAGAATGACAAGATCGATCTGAGCGCCATCGACGCCAACATCCTGACGGCGGCCAATGACAGCTTCGCTTACATGGGGTCGAAGGGCTTCACCGGCGCGGCAGGCCAGCTCCGTTACGAGACGGTCGACGGCCATGCGGTGATCTACGGCGATGTGGATGGAGACAAGGTGGCGGACTTCGCCATCCATGTGGACAATATCCCGACGATGTTCCTGAACGATTTCGTTCTCTAAAACATCGTCCTGAATGAATATCGGACCGGGGATGTTCCACCGTGGAACACCCCCGGTCCTTTCTTTTATTGCAACGCAACATTTGGCCGGACACATCCTTGACTGCGCAGTAACGGTAGCGCAATCGTGGACGTGTAGGCGACGTCCGGCGCTTTCAGGCAGTTCATTAAGGGGTTCAGATGGTTTCGCAGGACAGGGCTACACGACCAGGCGTCACCAATGCTGCCGGAGAAAATGTCCCCCATGTCTCGGAGAACCGTTTCCGGCAGAAGCGCTTCGCCAAGTTCCGCGCGCTATTGGACCAGAATTTCGCTGGAAAATCGACCATCCGCGTCCTAGACATCGGTGGCGCGCGCAATTACTGGAACGGGCTGAAACCGCTCTGGGCAGACCTGCCGCTGGAAATCACCATCATCAACATCGGGGCCGAACCCGTTGACGATACGCCCTATTTCATCCGGCCCGGCGATGCCTGCGACCTGTCGCACTATGCCGACAACAGCTTCGACATCGTCCATTCCAACAGCGTGATCGAGCATGTCGGGCACTGGCCGGAAATCGAGGCGATGGCCCGCGAAGTCCGCCGCCTCGCGCCGCATTATTATCTCCAGACGCCCAATATCGCCTTTCCCTATGAACCGCATTTCCGTTCGCTGTTCATCCACTGGTATCCCGAAGCGGTCCGGGCGCAGATGCTGCTGCGCCGCCGCCGCGGCTTCATCGATCGCCAGCCCGACATGAACCATGCGATGCTGGAGCTTCAGGCCATCAACCTGCTCTCCACGCGCCAGATGAAGCATCTGTTCCCGGACGCCCGGATCGAGCATGAGCGTATCCTGGGCCTGAGCAAGTCGATCATCGCGATCCGCTGAGGCTCGCTCTCGCCGCCAGCATCCGAAAGCAAGGATATGGACGAAGGGTCGTGCCCCTGCCCACGGGCAGATGCCATGCCCTCCATCATGTTGCGATCCGCGCGATGCAGGACCTATGGGAGGGCATATTCTGTCCTGCGCCGTCGTTGCACGCCTCCAGCTAGGGCGCCGGCCTTTCGCTGGCATGACGAACGATTTTCCGTTCCCTTTTTTCCTTCCATCCCAGCCGTTTCGCTGGATGAATCCACGCCCGCGTGACATTTGCCCAATAAATCCCTATGTGCCGCGGCAATCATGGCAACAACATTCCCCCCCGCGCCCAAGGTCGGCATGGTTTCGCTTGGCTGTCCCAAGGCACTGGTCGATTCCGAACGCATCCTCACCAAGCTCCGGTCTGACGGTTATCAGATGTCCGCCGACTATGCCGGCGCCGACGTCGTGCTCGTCAACACCTGCGGCTTTCTCGATTCCGCCAAGGAGGAATCGCTGGAAGCAATCGGCGAGGCGATGGCCGAAAATGGCCGCGTCATCGTCACCGGCTGCATGGGCAATGAGGCGGAGCTGATCCGCCAGCGCTTCCCGCAGGTGCTCGCCATCACCGGCGCGCATCAATATGAGGATGTGGTGAACGCGGTGCATGACGCATCGCCGCCGGTGCCCAACGCCTTTGTCGACCTGGTGCCCGAAGGCGGGCTGAAGCTCACGCCGCGCCATTACAGCTATCTCAAGATCTCCGAAGGCTGCAACCATCGTTGCTCCTTCTGCATCATCCCCTCGATCCGCGGCGACCTTGTCAGCCGCCGCATCGATGCGGTGCTGCGCGAGGCGGAAAAGCTGGTGTCGGCGGGTACGAAGGAATTGCTGGTCATCAGTCAGGATACGTCGGCCTATGGCGTCGACACCCGGCATGAAGAGCGCATGTGGAAGGGCAACCCCGTCCGCGCGCACATGACCGATCTCGCCCGCGAACTGGGCGGGCTGCGCACGGCGGAGGGGACGCCGCCCTGGGTGCGCCTGCACTATGTCTATCCCTATCCGCATGTGGATCAGGTCATCCCGTTGATGGCCGAGGGGCTGCTGACGCCCTATCTCGACATCCCGTTCCAGCACGCCGCGCCCAATGTGCTGAAAGCCATGAAGCGCCCCGCCAATGAGGCGAAGGTGCTGAACCGCATCCACACATGGCGGGACATCTGCCCGGATATCGCCATCCGCTCCAGCTTCGTCGTTGGCTTCCCCGGCGAGACAGAGGCGGACTTCCAGTATCTGCTCGACTGGCTGGAGGAGGCACAGCTGGATCGCGTGGGCGCCTTCCGCTTCGAGGCAGTCGAGGGTGCCAGCGCCAACGCCCTGCCCAATCCGGTGCCCGAAGAGGTGAAGGAAGAGCGCTACCAGCGGATCATGGAAAAGACTGCCGCGATCTCTGCCGCCAAGCTCGCCGCCAAGGTGGGCCGCACCATGCCCGTGATCATCGACGAGGTCGGCGAACCCGACGAGGAAGACGGCAGCATCGGCGCCACCGCAAGGTCGCAGGCCGACGCCCCGGAAATCGACGGCAATGTCTTCCTGCGCGACGTGCCAGAAGGCAGCAAGGCCGGCGATATCCTGCGCGTTACCATCGAGGATGCCGACGAGCACGACCTGTTCGGCGCGCCCGTCGCCTGAAGCATTCCTGTCGCTCGCCTCGGCTCGCGGCAACCGGAAGACCGCCAAGCCGCATCAGCGAGCACCGCACGATCACGGTGCCGCGCTGAACGCCTCACGATATTCAGGCTTGATCGCCTTCAGCATCGCCGCGTCGACGGGCACGGGCACCTCATAGCTGCCTTCGGCATAGGGGCCGGCTTCGTAAGGGCCGATGACGACGGTGATCGAATCGATCGGCCTGCCCTCTTTCGATGTCGGCACGATCGCCTGTTTCATCATATCGGGACATGCGGTGAAATCGTCCGCGCCGGTTCGCTTCACCGGTTCGCCGCGCTTCTGCGCCCGCTGCGTGTCGAGCACGTCGCAAAAGCGCTTCCCCACCGCCTGCTTGAGCGCGGCCGGCGACGTCAGCATCGCCTCGAAATCCAGTTCCTGCCCCGTCTTCTTGTCCCACAGCAGCGGCGTGTAGCCGGTCATGCCATGGGCGCCGCCGGTATAGACATAGGACGTCCCGATCAGGCTGAGGAAGCGCGGCGTGGCAGCGCGCGTCTCCCAACTGCTCTGCAGGCTGTGCGCATGGAAGGGAAAGCCGTTGGCCTTCGCCGCCTTGCGATCCTCCCCGGCCAGCTTCACCGCATCGGCCTTTGACCGATCCATTTCCCCACCCAGCCTTTCGGCGATCGCGGGCACGGCAGCAGCCTCCGCTGGCCAGGCATAGGAAAATTCGAGCAGGTCGGTCTTCTCCTCGACCTTGAACGGCTTGGCCGGCGGCGGCGCGGCGGGTTGCCCCGGCGGCACGGCTGACGCAGCCTGACTGCCCGGCGCAGCATTCTGCTGCCCAGACTCCTGCCCAGACTGCGGCGAGCAGCCGCCAGCCAGGATCAGCGCCATGCCGATCCCGCCCAACGCCACCTTCCGCGACGCCGCGATGCAAAACGCCTTGCTGTCCGACATCGCGCCGCCGCCGTTCATGGCCTGCATCAGTGCGATGCCGCCTTGCAACGCTCACCCACGGCCTTGCGCAGATAGTCGCCCTGCATCTCCTTGCCGGCATCGGCCCAGCCTTCGCCGATCAGCGCCCGCTCCACCTCGTGGACGTTCGCGAAACTACCGCTGTCGGCCAGATGATAGGCCCGCTCCCGCAACGCGCGCTGCGCGGGGGTTTGACGAATATGCATCCTCATTCTCCTTGTCCTGGCGGCCCATGGTCGGGCTCTATGCCCAACCTAGGCCTCCTGCGCCCCCATGCAAAGGGCGCACGCGACGGGACGGCTGCATGCGACGATAAAAAACGCTCCTAAATTCGCCTTTTCATGGTCCCGTGCTTTCCCCTAAACCGGCGGGCATGAGCATCTATTCCGACCTGCTGAAAGCCGACAATGGCCAGCCCGCCCGATCCATCACCCTGGTAGAGGAGGCCGGTTTCACCGACTGGCTGAACGCCCGCCCCGAACAGCAGCGCGCCGCCGCGGCGGCACAGAAATTTGCCGGCAAGAGCGGCGAATATGCGATCCTGCCGGGGCAGAAGGCCGATGACTGGTCGGTCGTCGCTGGCGTCGCGAAACGCGATTCCATGTCCAGCTGGTGCCTCGCTCGCCTTGCCGAAGCGCTTCCGCAGGGCAGCTACCGCCTGGACGAGGGGACGCCTGGCGCCGCGATGCTCGGCTGGCTGACGGCGCACTATCGCTTCGACCGCTATCGCAAGGCCGACAAGGCGGAGGGGCCGCGCGTATTGCTGACCAGCGATGTCGCCCGCATCGATTCGACCGTCAGGATGGCGGAAGCGATCGCGCTGGTGCGCGACATGGTGAACGTGCCGGCCTGCGACATGGGGCCGGAGCAGATCGAGGCGGAAGCGGCCACCATCGCCAAGGCGCACGACGCGAAGCTCACGGTCACGCGCGGCGACGAGCTATCGGTCGGCTATCCGATGATCCACGCCGTCGGTCGCGCCGCCGACCGCAGCTTTGCCCCGCGCCTCATCGAACTGGAATGGGGCGATCCGCGCCATCCCCGCATCGCCATCATCGGCAAGGGCGTGTGCTTCGACAGCGGCGGGCTGGATATCAAGCCCTCCGCCGGCATGCGCCTGATGAAGAAGGACATGGGCGGTGCGGCCCATGCGCTGGCGCTGTCCGGGCTCATCATGGCCTCGCGCCTGCCGGTGCGGCTGCACCTGCTGATCCCCGCTGCGGAAAATGCGATCAGCGGCAATGCCTTCCGCCCCGGCGACATCCTGTCGAGCCGTGCCGGCCTGTCGGTCGAGATCGGCAATACCGATGCCGAGGGCCGCTTGGTGCTGGGCGACGCGCTGACCAAGGCGGGCGAGGCATCGCCCGAGCTGATCCTGGACTTCGCCACGCTGACCGGCGCGGCGCGAGTGGCGCTGGGCCCGGATCTTCCAGCGCTGTTCGCCAACGACGATTCGCTCGCACAGGCGCTGGCCGGTGCCGGCAAGGATGTGGACGATCCCGTCTGGCGCCTGCCGCTGTGGGACGGCTATGCCGAGATGCTCAAGTCAGACGTTGCCGACATCAACAATGCCGGCGATGGCGGCTTTGCCGGCGCGATCACCGCCGCGCTGTTCCTGCGCAGGTTCGTGCCCGAAAGCACCCTCTGGGCGCATTTCGATACATTCGCCTGGCGCCCGGCGGCCAAGCCGGGGCGCCCCAAGGGCGGCGAGGCGCTGGGCCTGCGCGCGGCCTTTGCCATGCTGACGGAGCGCTATCGCGGCGAGGGATAGGGGCGGCCCTCGCGCTTCGTCAGCGGCGCACAGGTGGCCAAAAATCCATCGATTTCCGGCCATTTCTGCATATGCCGCCAAAAAAAGCTACCTTGCCCGGCCGTTACGCAACCGATGCCTATGTTGCGCGTTTGATCGGCATGAACGGTGTCCCTCAGGAAAACTTTCGTGCCAGCGGAAGCGCGACGACAAAATCGCTCGATCAGTGGCGAAGGACACTGGTGGATTATGTGCGGTCTGGCGAACCCGACCTCACCAACCGCCAAATGGCCCTGATGATGACGATCTACATCATGCCCGGCCCCCATACGGTAAGGGGTCTGGCAGAGCGTTTGAACGTCTCCAAACCCGTCATCACACGCGCACTTAACAAGCTGTCCGCGCTCAGCTATCTGCGCCGGGAGCGCGACGCGGCAGACCGCCGGAATATTTTCGTCACGCAGACGGCTAAAGGGGCCCAGTTTCTTGACGGATTCAACCATTTCATCGCAGGAACAGGCGATGAAAGGCAAAGAAAGCACACTGCGGAGCACGCAGCCTGAACGCACCCGGTTTCACCTGACCGGCGCTTCCGTTCGACTCGACCCCCGAATCCACGCCGTGCGCGGCGATCTTGCCGACGTTTCTCTCGCGGGCACGCTGTTTTCCGCGCATTATGCCCGTGCGATCGCGATGAACTGCGTCGTCCCCGGTGCGATGCTGCGCGAGACGCCATCGGTCAGCGCCACGGCTTGCTCGCAATTGCTGCATGGCGAGAGTTTCCACGCACTCGACGTCACCACCGACTGGGTCTGGGGCTTTTGCGGGCATGACGGCTATGTCGGCTATGTCCGGCGCGACGCGCTCGACCAGTTCGAGGCGCCGCAATGGCGGGTGAAGGCCAACGCGCCCATTTTCTCCGCGCCCGACATCAAGTCGCCGATCAGCGATGTCTGGTCGGCCGGCGCGGTCTGCGCGGGCACCCAGGAGGGCGACTTCGTCTCCTGCGCCGAGGGCTTTGTCCACATGCGCCATCTGGCGCCGATCGACGCGCTGGAAAGTGATTGGGTCGCGGTCGCGATGCGTCATCTGGGGCAGCCCTATTTCTGGGGCGGGCGCGGCCATGGCGGCCTCGACTGTTCCGGGCTGGTGCAGGTCGCGCTGGCGGCCTGCGGCATGTCCGTGCCGCGCGATACCGATCTGCAGCGCGAGGGCATCGGCAATCCCCTGCCCGACGATGCTGCGCTGGAGCGGGGCGACCTTGTCTTCTTCCCCGGCCATGTCGGCCTGATGGTGGACGGGGAAAACCTGCTGCACGCCAATGCCCACTGGATGGCGACAGTGGTCGAGCCGCTGGCCGATGTCGTCGCGCGCCTTCAACCCGCGCACGAACACCCCATATTGGCGCGCCGGAGGATCGGCTGACATGACGACGAATATCTTTATCGACGGCGCGGTCGGCACGACCGGCCTTGAGATCCGCGAGCGGCTGGCCGGCCGCGAAGAGATCGCACTCATCACCCTGGCCGACGACCAGCGCAAGGACGCCGCCGCCCGACGCCAGGCCCTGAACGATGCCGACATCGTCATCCTCTGCCTGCCGGACGACGCCGCGCGCGAAGCGGTGTCGCTGATCGACAATGGCCGGACGAAGGTGATCGACGCCTCCACCGCGCACCGCGTGGCGGATGGCTGGACCTATGGCTTCCCGGAAATGGAGCCCGACCAGCGCGAACGCATCGCCGCCGCGCGCTTCGTCGCCAATCCCGGCTGCTACCCGACCGGCTATCTCGCGCTGGTACGGCCGTTGTTGCGCGCCGGGCTGATCCCCGCCGACTGGCCACTGACGATCAACGCCGTCTCGGGCTATTCCGGCGGCGGCAAGTCGATGATCGCGGCGTTCGAGAACGGCGATGCACCCGATGCGACGGATACCGCCTTCCGCGCCTATGCCATGGGGCTGGCACACAAGCATGTGCCCGAGATGCAGCATCATGGGCAGACCGAGCACCCGCCGATCTTCGCGCCGGCCGTTGCCCGCACCTATCGCGGCATGCTGGTGGAAGTGCCGTTGCAGCTGCGCGCGATGGCGGCGAAGCCGAGCCTGGCGCAAGTCCATGCGGCGCTTGAGGCCGCCTATGCCGGTGCCGCGTCGGTCAGCGTCGCCTCGCTGGAAGCCAGCGGTGCCATGGGCGGTATCGGCATCGAGCAGGTCGGCGCTACCGATCGGCTGGAGCTGTTCGTCTTCGGCAACGAGGCGACCGGGCAGGCCCGCCTCGTCGCGGCGCTCGACAATCTGGGCAAGGGCGCGGCGGGCGCCGCCGTGCAGAACCTCAACATCATGGCGGGGCTGGACGAAGCGGCAGGCTTGCGGCTCTAATCCGCTCAGGGCGGGCGCCGCGTAGCGTCCGCCTGTTTATTGCTGGCCGGAGAGTAGCTCCAGGAACAGCCCTTCGGCATCGGCGCAGAGCCTTTCGCCGTCCCTCAATTCCCCGCGCACGATGCGCTTGCGCCCATCGACCGACGCGACCGTCGCCGTAACCTGCAACTCCCGGTTGATCGGCGTGATCGAACGGTAATTCACATGCAGATAGGCGGTGCGTGCCATGGTGGCGACACCGTGATTGGCCGGGATACCCAGGATCTCGTCAAAGAGCAGCGCCACCGATCCACCATGTGCCGCACCATTTGCGCCCAGAAAATAGTCGCCAAAGGTGACGCGGGCATGCAGCGACGTCTCATCCTGCGCGTCGATCGCAAAGGCCGGGCACATCACCTGACCATGGCCGGGCACATCGGGAATGCGGGAAAACATCCGCGCGCTCTCCTCCACGCGCGCATCCGCCAGACGCGCGGTCCACTTTTGCAGATCCTCGTCCAGTGCCAGGATGTCCGCCTCGTCCGGCCGCGCCATTGCAAGCTGATCGAGGAAGCCGCGCAGCGTGTCGATCATGTCGGCATAGGCCGGATCGGCGGTGCTTTCCTGCATGCCCCTTCGTAGCGCCTGAAGCATCGGCGGTGATGCGCTGCCCGACATATGTTTCTCCTTATCGTCGCGCCGGCGATTAGATCAGGGATCGACGATGGAGAAAAGAGCGGAAGGACATCCGCGCGGTAACGATGAGGCCGCCACCCCAATCCTTCCCTGGAAAGGGAGGTGGCAGGCAAAGCCTGACGGAGAAGCGCCAGCCCGTCGAGAGCGCGCCCCTCCACCTTCCTGCGATTGGTCCCCCTCCCCTCGCTGGGGAGGATGACGATGCCGCGCAGTCCCCTGTCAGTGCAGCGTGCCCAGCGGCTCGTCGATGGAGAGCAGCACGATCAGGCGCTCGATCTGGCGCCAGTGGCAGAAGTGGATATGGTTGCCGAGGTCGCGGCTACGGTCGGCACGGGCGGCAGCTTCGTAGCCCGCATTGTCGCCGAACATCGCGATCAGCTCGGCCGCATCCTCATAGCTCTTCCGGCTTGATAGAAACGGCAATTGCATTGGCATCCCCTGCATGGTCTTGATGCTCAATGCCTGTTCAACCTTTATGCCAGTTTACCGCCGGAACGGATCGAAGCGCCTTTCAGTGGTCAACAGCGCGTTAGGCAAATGCCATATCGGGACAGATGTGCCATTGCGGGACCGCTGGCGTCCCGAGATGAAGCATGGCAAGGGTCGCGACCATGACGACTCCCCCCAATGCCCCCCCGCCCCGCAACGCGCCCAAGGGCGCAGGCGCGATCATTGCCCTTCTGGTCATCGTCGGCGTCATTGCCGGCGGCCTGATGGGGCAGCCGAGCGCGGGTTTTCTGGCGGGTCTCGGCCTGGGCGCGGTTATTGCCATCCTGATGTGGTGGCGCAGCCGCTGAACGCCTTGCAGGCCCGCGCTTGCCGGAATAACTAGGGGCCATGAAAAAAACCATCGCCCTCTACAGCTTCATCGCGCTCGTGCTCATCGGCGGCGCGGCCTTCTATTTCGGACGCGGGGACAGCGCCCAGCTGCCCTATGACCAGACGGTCGGACGGGAGCCGACCTTCACCCTGGCCCGGCGCGAGATCTTCCCGACGATCAACGTCGCGAAGGCTGTCGGCTGGAAGGCCGGCGAGGCACCGACACCCGCCGCCGGCCTGCAGGTCGCCCGCTTTGCCGAGGGACTGTCCCACCCGCGTTCGATGCTGCGCCTGCCCAATGGCGACGTGCTGGTCGCGGAGACCAACAGCCCGCCCCGCCCCGCCAGCGGCATCAAGGATCGGATCATGGGGTTCCTGATGGGCCGCGCGGGTGCCGGCGTGCCCTCGGCGAACCGCATCACCCTGTTGCGGGACGCGGACGGCGACGGCAAGGCAGAGGTGAAGACGGCGTTCCTCACCGGGCTCAACTCGCCCTATGGCATGGCGCTGGTGGGTGACACGCTCTACGTCGCCAATACCGACGCGCTGATGGCCTTCCCCTACAAGGAAGGCGAAACGAAGATCGCGGACAAGGGGCGCAAGCTCATGAACCTGCCCGCCGCCGCGCCCAACATGCACTGGACGAAGAGCCTGGTGGCGAGCCCTGACGGCCAGTTCCTCTACATCGGTGTCGGATCGAACAGCAATATCGCCGAAGACGGGCTGGACGCGGAAGTGAACCGCGCCAACATCCTCGAGCTAAACCTCAAGACCAACGACTGGCGCATCTTCGCCGCCGGCCTGCGCAATCCGGTAGGCATGGCATGGGAGCCGCGCACCAAGGCGCTGTGGGCCGTGGTGAACGAGCGCGACATGCTCGGCTCCGATCTGGTGCCGGACTATCTGACGCGGGTGGAATTTGGCGGCTTCTACGGCTGGCCGTGGAACTATTGGGGCGGCTATGAGGATCGCCGGGTGCAGCCCGAACGGCCCGAGATCCGCGAATATACCAAGCGTCCCGATTTTGCGCTGGGCAACCATGTCGCCCCGCTTGGCCTGACCTTCGCGACCGACGTGAAGCTGGGCAAGGCCTTTTCCGATGGCGCCTTTGTCGGCCTGCACGGCAGCTGGAACCGCAAGCCGCTGGCCGGCTACAAGGTGGTCTATGTCGGCTTCAACGGCAACGACCAGCCGCAGGGCAAGCCCGTCGACATCCTGACCGGCTTCCTCGACAAGGACGAGCAGGCACGCGGCCGTCCGGTGGACGTGACCGCCGACGAGACCGGCGCGCTGCTGGTCAGCGACGATGTGGGCAATGTGATCTGGCGAGTGAGCGCGAAGTAATCGCAGGTTGAAGGATGAGGGCGGTGCCGGGGATTATCCCGGCGCTGCCCCGCCTCCACTGCCACCCGGATCAGGTTCTGGGCGGGGTCAAGAGCCCGGATGCAGTGACGGTCCCGTGTTCAATTTGACCGGGTGCTATCAACAGGCAATCGAAGGGAGCCGTTCTTCTCTCCTGTAAGGGAAGAACTACGCCGACGGCTTCGAGAGGCTCAGCCCCAAAAACCTCCCCCGTGTTCCCGCGCAGGCGGGAACCCAGCAATCTCCCGGATCATCCACCGTGCCCGACACTCTGGGCTCCTGCATGCGCAGGAGCACGTCCTTGGTGGAAGGCGACGGCGCGCGCGCCTTCTCTCAGCCCTCCAGCCGCTCACCGAACTTCTTCTGCAGCTTGGCCAGTTTGGGCGGGATCACCGCCATGCAATAGGGGTTCCGCTCGCCGACCCGGTCCCAATATTTCTGATGATAGTCCTCGGCCGGATACCATGGCGCGTCCGGCTCGATCGCGGTCACGATCGGGCTGGCCTGATCCCCCTGCGCGCGGGCGATCGCCGCCTTCGCCTCGGCTGCCTGCTCGGGCGAATGCGGGAACAGGGCGGAGCGATATTGCGTGCCGACGTCGTTGCCCTGGCGGTTCAGCGTCGTCGGATCATGGGTCGCGAAATGGATGTCCAGAAGGTCGCCATAGCTGATGACCTCCGGGTCGAAGGCCACGCGGATCGCCTCGGCATGACCCGTGCTGCCCGTGCACACCTCCTCATAGCTAGGGTCCGGCTTCGCGCCGCCGATATAGCCGCTCTCCACCGACGCCACACCCCTCAGCCGCTGATACACCGCCTCCGTGCACCAGAAGCAGCCGCCGGCCAGCGTCGCGATCTCTTGCGCCATCATATGGTCCTTCACATTCAAAGTGACGCCATAGATAGTGCGGCGATGCGCGACGTGCCAGTGACGGCGTGGAGGAGTGGATGAGTTTGGGGGTGGGTGGCTAGGGGACGGTCTGATTTTGGTCAGTGTTCCCGAAAATCATCCGTCATGCAAGCGAAGGCTGGCATCTCAGGCGGTGGTACGCAACGATAGGGCATGGCGCGAGGCGGCTACACCTACATCATGACCAACAAGCCGAGAGGAGTCCTTTATATCGGCGTGACCGCCGATATTGGAGCACGCATCGCCCAGCATCGGAACGGTCCAGGTTCTGCCTTTTGCAGGAAATATGGCCTGACACGCCTCGTTCTGGCGGTACCGCATGATGATATCACGCTGGCAATAAGTCAGGAAAAGGCCCTCAAGGCATGGAAACGCGAATGGAAAATCCGGCTCGTGGAGGACGGCAACCCCGACTGGCGCGATATTTCAGACGTCATTCTCTGACCGCCTGAGACCCCAGCCTTCGCTGGGGTGACGGTCTGGAGACGGCGGCTTTCTGGCGACATCACTCTATTCTTGGCAGTCCACAAATGATCGCTCGCGGCCATACCGCCCGCGTCATCCTCCATCGGGAGACGATCGACAATCGCCTCTGTCCCCTAAGCCGCGCCCTTCAGCGCTTTCGCCTTCTCTTCCGCCACCAGTTCCTTGCGGGAGAGCTTGCCGACCAGCGTCTTGGGCAGGGCGTCGCGCACGTCCACGGCGACCACGCGCTCATGCTTGCCCAGCTGCGGGTTGAGCCAGGCCATCAGTGCGGCGCCGTCGATCGAGGCGCCGTCGATCCCGGCGCCCTCGTTCAGGGTCACGAACGCCTTGGGGCTTTCGCCGCGATAATGGTCGGGGATGCCGATCACCAGCGCCTCCTTCACCGCCGGATGGTGGTAGAGCACCGCTTCGATCTGGCTGGGGAAGACCTTGAAGCCGCCCACGGCAATCATGTCCTTCAGCCGGTCGACGATGCGGATATAGCCGTCCGCATCGATCTCGCCGACGTCGCCGGTGCGCAGATATTCGCCCACGAACACCTCGGCGTCGGCATCCGGCCGTCGCCAATATCCCTTCATCACCTGCGGGCCGGCAAAGACGATCTCCCCCGGCTGTCCTTCTGGCGGCGGGCGCGTGGGGTCTTCCTTGTCGACGAGGCGGACGATCGTGCCGGGGATCGGCTGGCCGATGGTGCCGGTCTTGTTTAGCCGCTCATAGGGGTTGGAGGAGACCACGCCGCTGCTTTCGGTCAGGCCATAGCCCTCCACCACCTTCGCGCCGGTCGCGGCCTCGAAGCGCTGCTTCACCTCCAGCGGCAACGGCGCGCCGCCCGAAATGCACACCCGCAGTGAGGACAGGTCGACATTGCTCACCGCCGGATGATCCAGCAGCGCCTGGTACATGGTCGGCACGCCGGGCAGCGCGGTCGCGCGGGTACGCTGGATCGCGGCCAGCACCTGCACTGCCTCGAAGCGCGGCAGCAGGATGATCTCGCCGCCGTTCAGCACCGTCCGGTTGAGCACGCAGGTATTGGCGAAGACATGGAAGAAGGGCAGCACGCCCATGATCTTGTCGGCGGCCGCATCGCCCCTGTGCGGGTCGATCAGTTGCACCTGCCGGGCCACCGCCGTCATATTCTGGTGGGTCAGCATCGCGCCCTTGGGCGTGCCGGTGGTACCGCCGGTATATTGCAGCAGGGCGATGTCGTCGGCGGGCGCAATCGGCTGGCGGGTGCAGCCGCCGTCATTCTCGATCAGCCTGGAAAAGGCGATGATGCGCGGATCATGCGGCGGCGCCACAGATTCCTTGCGCTTGAACAGCCGGTAGAGCAGCGACTTGGTGCGCGGCAGCACGCCCGCCACCGATCCCACCACCAGCTTCTCCAGGCTGCTTTCCTCCAGCACCTTGAGCGCGGTGGGCAGCAGGGCGCGGGCGGACAGGGTGAAGAGGATCTTCGTGCCGCTGTCCTCCACCTGATGTTCCAGTTCGGCGGCGGTATAGAGCGGCGAGAAGTTGACCACGATTGCCCCGGCCATCAGGATGCCGTAATAGGCCGCGACATAATGGGGCACATTGGGCAAATAGAGCCCGACCCGGTCGCCCTTCTGCACGCCCATCGCCTGCAGCCCGCAGGCCACGCGCCGGGCGCCGTCCAGCACCTCGCCATAGCTGAACCTGCGGCCCATGAAGTCGATCAGCGGATTATGCGGCGCGCGCGCGGCGCTCACCTCCAGCATCTCCGGCAGTGACATCGGCGCGAACGCCTGATCCCATGCGGCGGGATGATTGTAATGCTCTCTCCAGAGTATCGTATCGTTATTCATTGCGGACAATCTATGGGCATTGCCCGGCGCGCGCAATCGGGGCCGACCACGTAGAATGAGACAGCACCGAACCATGCCGCATGTACGCCCGCATGACGTAACGGCGGGCTTCCCAAAAAAATTTGTGGGGAGAGCGGGAAAGGCGTTTCCAACGGGCCGCGACTCGGCGGCCTACGGGGAAAGCGGGTTTCCGGCATGTGCCTGGGAATAAGCGCTCGAAGGGCGGCCGGGCAGGCGCGCTTTACCTGTGTGCGCAACGCACCGGAACGAGGCACACGCCCCGTCCCGGTACAGGATGGGTCAGACGTGACCCTTGTTGTTGCTGAACGGATCCAGGATCGTCGCGACGTCCGAAATCGTCTGTGCCTCGCTGTGCAGCGCTTCCTCGGCGCGGCGGGTCGCCACGTCGCGCTCGCGGCGCAGTTCCTCGATCAGGGCGGCGCGATCGCCGTCCAGACGGTTGTCGGTCGGCGCTTCGATGCCGGCCTTCTTCGCCGCCTTCGTCACCAGAGCATCCAGTTCCCGCTGCGAGCACAGGCCCAGCGTTACCGGATCCTTGGGCACGATGTTGGAGATGTTCCAGTGGCTGCGCTCGCGGATCGCCTGAATGGTGGTGCGCGTGGTGCCGATCAGATTGCCGATCGCGCCGTCCGAGACCTCCGGGTGGTTGCGCAGGATCCAGGCGATGCCATCGGGCTTGTCCTGGCGCTTGGACACCGGCGTATAGCGCGGCCCCTTGGTGCGGCGGACAGGCTCGGGGCCCTTCAGGATCTTCAGGCGATAGTCGGGGTTCGCCTCGCCCTTGTGGATTTCATCCATGGTGAGTTCATGCGCGCGCACGGGGTCGCGGCCGGTATATTTAGTCGCGGCGGTGTCGTCGGCAATCGCCTGCACTTCCAGGATGTGGAGGCCGCAAAATTCGGCGATCTGGTCAAAGCCGAGGGCGGTGTTGTCGACCAGCCAACTGGCGGTCGCATGGGGCATGAGCGGTTGGGACACGGGAAGCCTCTTCCTGCAAACAATAAGGGCCGCCCCTCACGGGACGGCCTTCGCACCCCGATGATGTAGTCCATCCCGCGCGCCACGGCAAGGGAAAGCGTGGAAGGCCGGTGCAGCCGCCCCTTTCCCCGCCGTCCGCCCCGGTTCCTATGCCGCTTCGCCGATCCAGTGCGGGTCGAAGGCGTGCAGCCCGCCCAGAAACTGCCGGGCGCTTTCCGCCCAGGTGAAGGTCGCGCCATAGGCCGCGCAGGCCGCCCGGTCGCATGTCAGCGCCTGGGCGATGGCGTCCTCCAGCCGCTCGGCCATCGCGCCGGTCTGCGGCGTCACGATGTCGATCGGGCCGGTAACGGGATAGGCGGCGACCGGCGTGCCGCAGGCGAGCGCCTCAATCATCACCAGCCCGAACGTATCGGTGCGGCTGGGGAAGACGAACACATCCGCCCCGGCATAGGCGCCGGCGAGTTCCCCGCCCGAGAGCGGCCCCAGGAAGACGGCATCGGGATAGGCCTTCTCCAGCGCCGCCCGCGCCGGGCCGTCGCCCACGACGACCTTGGTGCCGGGATGGCCGGACGCCAGGAACGCTTCCAGATTCTTCTCCACCGCGACCCGGCCGACATAGAGCTGGATCGGCCGTGGCAGGTCGGCATAGCCCGCCGGCGGCTTCGCCCCGCGCGTGAAGTGCGACAGGTCGACGCCCCTTCCCCATGGCCGCACCTGCGCGATGCCATGGGCGCGCAGCTGCTCGCGCACCGAGCGGGTCGATACCAGCACCGCCTGCGCCGGTCCGTGGAACCAGCGGATATAGCGCCAGAACCATGTCGCCGGCAGGCCGGTGCGCTGCGCCACATAGTCCGGGAAATGGGTGTGATAGGCTGTGGTGAACGGCAGCCCGTTGCGCAGGCACCATCGCCGTGCGGTCAGGCACAGCGGGCCTTCCGTGGCCAGGTGGATCGCGTCGGGCATGAAGTCGGCGATCGCTCTGCCCACCGTCCGCGCCCGCGCAACCGCCAGCCGGATTTCAGGATAGGTCGGGCACGGCACCGAGCCATATTGATCGGGCGAGATGATGCGCACGACATGTCCGGCGGCCTCCAGCTCGGCGCTGACCGAACGCAGGGTCCGGACCACGCCGTTCACCTGCGGCGTCCAGGCATCGGTGACGATGGCAATGCGCATGACCACTTCTCCTGCCCGATCAGGCGACCAGTCGCGGCCGGGCAAGTTCCGCCTCCAGCGCGTCGCGCGCCGCCATCTCGTCGGCCCAGTGGAGCACTTCCATGCGGCCGTCGAAATGCTCGACCAGCGCCGTGCAGCCCTCCACCCAGTCACCGTCATTATAATATTCGATGCCGGCGATCTCGCGGATTTCCGCCGTGTGGATATGCCCGCACACCACGCCGTCCACGCCCCGCGCGCCGGCCTCATGCGCGACCACTTCCTCGAACTTGGAAATGAACTCGACCGCGTTCTTGACCTTGTGCTTGGCCATCTTGCTGAGCGACCAATAGGGCAGGCCCATGCGCTGCCGCACGGCGTTAACCACTACGTTGAGCCGCATCATCATCGAATAGGCCGCGTCGCCGACAAAGGCGAGCCAGCGGTGCGCCAGCATGATCGTGTCGAATTCGTCGCCATGCAGCACCAGCAGCTTGCGACCGTCCACGGTCTCGTGGATCGCCTTGCGCCTGATCTCGACGCCGCCGAACTTGAGGCCGGTGAACTGGCGGAACATCTCGTCATGATTGCCGGGGATATAGACGACGCGGGTGCCGCGCTTGGCGCGCTTCATGATCCGCCACACGATGTCGTTATGCGCGTCCGGCCAGTAGAAGCGCCGCTTCAGCCGCCAGCCGTCGATGATGTCGCCGACCAGGTACAGCGTCTCGCTGTCGACGCTGTCGAGAAAGTCGATGAGCATCGCGGCGTTGCAGCCGCGCGTGCCCAGGTGAATATCCGAAATCCAGATGGTCCGAAAACGACGACGCTGACCGTCACCGCGCTCTGGCACGGTTAATTTCTCTTCAACATCCTCGTCAAGCTGCGCGGCGAAAGGAAGCCGGCTGATGGCATTCATGATGAGCCCCCGAAACGATTGCCTTCGGGGTCATGTCACTAACTGCAGCGTGTTACATTTTGAGTTGAAATATGAAGCTTTTACGACGCAACCATCGCGACAATGCGCCATAACGCCTCCAGATCGCAGCGCTACTCTTCGACATGAGGATAGGCCGAGCGCGCGACCGCTGCCCTGCCCGCCACAAGGACAGGGATGTAAAAGCGCAATGCCCGCGATGGCCATGCCTCCCCCATGCGCCAGCGAGGCATTTGCCCCCAAAGAGCCGTTCTTCAGGCACGGCGCGGCGTCCGCTCGCCGCGACTTGCCGGGCACCAACGCACGACGCTGCCGGGCGCTCAGCCCGGATTCTGCATCTCCGCGATCAGAGCGTTGTCGATGTCCTTCTGCCGCTTGTAGGCCGGGCGATCGCGCAGGCGCGCGGCATAGGCCTCGAAGGCGGGGCGCGTGGGGATCGTCCCGAAACTGAGGCCCCAATCGACCTGAGCGCCCAGGTAGATGTCGGCGGCGGTGAACCGGTCGCCGCAGATATAGTCGCCTTTGCCGACCGCCCATTCCAGCACATCGACCACCGCGTCATAGCTGCCATAGCCGGCCATGCGCGACGTCTTCTCGTCGGTCTTCACGCCCAGCGCATTGTTGGTGACGGCCGCTTCCACCGGCCCGGCGGCGAAGAACAGCCAGCGATAATAGTCGGCGCGCTCCTCCGCGCGTGGCGCAAGCCCGGCTTCGGGAAAGGCTTCGGCCAGATAGGCGCAGATGGCGGCGCATTCCGTCACCACCTGGCCGTCATGGACGATCGCCGGCACCTTGCCCATCGGGTTTACCGCCAGATAGTCCGCACCCTTCATAGTGGAGGCATAGTCCAGGATCACGGCCTCATAGGGCGCGCAGACCTCCTCCAGCGCCCAGCGAGCGATCTGCCCGCGTGACATGGGGTTGGTGTACAGGGTGATGGTGCTGCTCATCGGCGTCCTCCCTCATGCGAATCGATAGGAACATATGTAGAACATTTCAGCATGTTCGGCCAGTCCCATAGCTTGCTTCAGTCGGAGACTCCGGTCTTCCGGTTCGGTTTCAGCATCCATCCCGTCCCTCGTGCAACTGCGGCCTGGGGGGAGAAATGGATGCTGAAACATGGCCAAAATGACGAGGATCGTGGGCGCCCTCCGCCTCAGCAGCCGATGCCCGCCGCGCCCGCCAGGATGCCGCCAAAGCCGCCCCGGCATTTCTTCTTCTTCGATGCGGGCTCTTCGCCCTTCGCCCCTTCGCGTTCGTCTGCGCCGCGCATCATCGCGCCCATGTCCGGCCCGTTCAGCATCCACATGGTGTTGGCGCGATAGCGCACGCGGGCGATCCATTCCGGCTTCCATACGATCTTGGGATCGGCCGGGCGCGGCGGATAGGCGAAGTTCGCTTCCGGTCCATAGGCGTAGAGCGTGCCCATCATCATCTGGCTCGCCGCCTTCTTCACCTCGGCGGGGACAATGCAGCTGGTCTGGCTGGGCGGCATCACGATCTTCTGGCCGATCAACTTCTGCACGGCGGCGGGCGAGAGCCAGTCCCACATCGGCCCGCCGAATTGCTGGGTGGAGGAGGATGCCCACCACACCATGTCCATCGCCTTGCCGTCCGGCCCCGGATTGGCGGCGAAGACCCAGGCATAATAGCCGGTCGCGCCGGCCACGCTGTTCCAGTTGAGCTGCACCGCGCCGCTCGGCAGTTCGGAGGATTTGCCGGTGATCGCCGGCATGAAATCCTGATTGAGGGCGAACTTGATCTCCGGCGCGTAATTGCCGGCGATGCGATGGTCGCCGATCAGCGAGGCGCTGGAGGAGACGACCTTCGTATCCTTGCCATTGGGCCAGTCGCCATAGGTCTTGCTGTTGGAGACGCGCACCTGCCAGTCGGCGGGCAGGCTGGCGGCACTCGCATACAGGCCTGCGGGAATCTGCCCGGCGGCGACCTTGGCGAAGTCGATGACGACCGGCTGGTTCTTGGGCGCGGTCGGGCCGCAGCCCCAATAGATCAGCAAGCGTCCCTTGGGCCGCTCGAAGGGCACGGGCTTGTCCTCGCTCTTGCCCGGTGTCGGCGTGACGAGCGGTACGGATTTGCCGAGCTTCGTGCCCGTCGGCATGAAATGATCGGCCTTTGGCGCGCCGCCGGTCGCGGGCTGGCTGGAGCCAAGGCGCAGCACCAGTTCATGGATCGTCCGGTCGCCGCCGCCGCCGAACATCATCGACATCGCGCCGCCCATGCCGCCGCCGCCCCCTTGCCCCATGGCGGCAAAGCCGGACATGGTGCCGGCGTCCATGGTGTAGCGGGCGATGGGCGCGCTCTGTTGCTGGCTGGCGCCGGGTGCGGCCAGCGTGGCAAGGGCGGCCAGCGCCGAAGCGCTGCGGAAAAGCGTGGATCGGTTAAGGTTGCGCACTGTCACTCATCCCCTGAAGCAGAGTTCCTTTTTTGGACGCGACCTGTGTCTTTTGCCGCCTCCATAGCAGAAGCGGGATAGTGGCGCGCGTGGAGATTCGCGGTGACGGCGGTCACAGGCGCCCGCGCCCGCCAGCTTTCGTCTCGGCCTGTGAACGAAGATAAGGTGGCGATCGCCACGGATGGCCGATCATCCCTCCACCAATCATCCATGGGGTGGCGCAAAAGTCCTTGGAACAGGCTCTCCAAGGAATTTTCGATGATGCGCAGATATCTTCTCATCGCTGCCATGCTGCCGCTGGCGGTCGGAGGCTGTGGCCTCGCGACCTTGCCCGTCAAGACCGTCGGCAAGGCCGTGGACTTGACCACGACCAGCCAGGACGAGGCGGATCGCAATGCCGGTCGCGCCCAGCGCAAGGCCGACGAGGCGGAGCGCAACGCCGAGCGGGCCGAGCGCCGCAGGGAAAGAGCCTGCGCTCGGTCCCGTGAATGCAGCGCGGCGGCGGACCGGCCGATCTATTTTTCCCCAGACCGTCCGCGTGCATGGGAGCCCGAAGATGACGGCTAAGGGCGGCAGTGGTTGGTGGAATGGGGGCTGGTGGAACAGGAATTGGTCGAGCAGCAAGGGCCTGTCCATCGCGGCGCTCATCTGCTCGGGCAGCGTTGCGATTGAATATGCCTGCAACGCCTATCTGCAGGACAACCTCATCTCGGTTGTCCTGACGCTGGTTTTCTCGGCCGGGGCAGTCGGCTTCGCGCATCCGATCGTCAAGGGCGGATGAGGCGGGATGGCGCCCGCCCCTGCCTGATCCGTTCATCCGCGCGGGAAAGAGTGCGTAACGAAGAACCCGTGGCACATGAAAAAGGGCGACCCGAAGGCCGCCCTTTTCTTTGTTCACAGCAAAGCCGAAGCCTTATTTCTCGGCGCTCTCCGCCGGCTTCTTGCTCGCCCCCTTCTTGCCCTTCTTGGGCGCGGCGGGGATGATCTCGAAGGCCAGGGCGTCGTCCTTCAGGCGGACCTTTACCTCGCCGCCATGGACGAGCTTGCCGAACAGCAGCTCCTCGGCCAGCGGCTGCTTCACCTTCTCCTGCATCAGGCGGCCCATCGGGCGGGCACCGTACAGCTTGTCGTAGCCGCGCTCGGTGAGCCATGCCTTCGCCTCGTCGTCCAGCGTGATGTGGACGTCGCGGTCGGCCAGCTGGAGCTCCAGCTGCAGGATGAACTTGTCGACCACGCGGGCGACGACTTCCGGCGGCAGGTAGCCAAAGGGCACGACGGCATCCAAGCGATTGCGGAATTCCGGGGTGAAGAGCTTCTTCACCGCATCCTCCTGCACATCGTCCCGGGCGATCGCGCCAAAGCCGATGCTTTCCTTCTCCATGTCCGATGCACCGGCATTGGTGGTCATGATGAGGATGGTGTTGCGGAAGTCGACCGTCTTGCCGTGGTGATCGGTCAGGCGGCCATTGTCCATCACCTGCAGCAGGATGTTGAACAGGTCCGGGTGCGCCTTCTCGATCTCGTCCAGCAACAGCACGCTGTGCGGGTTCTGGTCGACCGCATCGGTCAGCAGGCCGCCCTGGTCATAGCCGACATAGCCCGGAGGCGCGCCGATCAGCCGGCTGATCGAATGCCGTTCCATATATTCCGACATGTCGAAACGCTGGAGCGGAATGCCGAGCAGGTGCGCAAGCTGGCGGGCGACCTCCGTCTTGCCGACGCCGGTGGGGCCGGAGAACAGATAGTTGCCGATCGGCTTGTCGGGATCGCGAAGGCCGGCGCGCGACAGCTTGATCGCGGAGCTGAGCACCTCGATCGCCTTGTCCTGGCCGAAGACGACGCGCTTCAAGTCCTGCGTCAGGGTGTGCAGCACGGTCTTGTCGTCCGACGACACCGTCTTGGGGGGGATGCGGGCCATGGTCGCGATGACCTGCTCGATCTCCTTGGGCGTGATCGTCTTCTTGCGCTTGCTCGGCACGACCAGCATCTGCATGGCGCCGACCTCGTCGATCACGTCGATCGCCTTGTCGGGCAGCTTGCGGTCGTTGATGTAGCGCGCGGACAGCTCGACCGCCGCCTTGATCGCGTCGGGCGTGTACTTGACGTGGTGATGTTCCTCGAACGCCGTGCGCAGGCCGGTCAGGATCTTGATCGTATCCTCGACCGTCGGCTCGTTCACGTCGATCTTCTGGAAGCGCCGGAGCAGCGCCCGGTCCTTCTCGAAATGGTTGCGGAACTCCTTGTAGGTCGTGGAGCCGATGCAGCGGATCGTCCCGCCCGAGAGGGCAGGCTTCAGCAGGTTGGACGCGTCCATCGCGCCGCCGCTGGTCGCGCCGGCGCCGATCACCGTGTGGATCTCGTCGATGAACAGCACCGCGTGCGGCATCTTTTCCAGCTCGGTGACGACCGCCTTCAGCCGCTCCTCGAAGTCGCCGCGATAGCGGGTGCCGGCGAGCAGCGCGCCCATGTCGAGCGAATAGATCACCGCTTCCTTGAGCACGTCGGGCACTTCGCCCTCGATGATCTTGCGGGCGAGCCCCTCGGCGATCGCGGTCTTGCCGACGCCCGGATCACCCACATAGAGCGGGTTGTTCTTCGAACGGCGGCACAGGATCTGGATGGTCCGGTCGACTTCCGGTCCACGGCCGATCAGCGGATCGACCTTGCCGCGTTCGGCCTTCTCGTTGAGGTTGACGGTGAACTGGTCGAGCGCGGAATCCTTCTTGTTCTTGTCCACGGGCTTCTTCTCTTCCTCGGCAGAGCCCTTGACCTCGCGCTGCTCGGGTGCTGCCGTGCCCTTGCCTACGCCATGCGAAAGATAGCTGACCGCGTCGAGGCGGCTCATGTCCTGCTGCTGCAGGAAATAGACGGCATAGCTTTCCCGTTCGGAGAAGAGCGCGACCAGCACGTTGGCGCCGGTCACTTCATCCTTCCCGGAGGACTGCACATGCAGGATCGCGCGTTGCACCACGCGCTGGAAACCGCTGGTGGGGGAGGGATCGGTTTCCCCCTCCACCTTCAGGCTGTCCAGCTCGGTGTCGAGATATTGCGTCACCGCGTCGCCAAGCTCGCCAATGTCCACGCCGCACGCCTGCATCACCTTGGACGCATGCTCATCGTCGATGAGCGCGAGCAGCAGATGCTCCAGCGTGGCATATTCATGGCGCCGCTCCGAAGCGTGGGTCAGCGCGTTGTGCAGGGTCGTCTCTAGGGCGGCTGCGAAGGAAGGCATCAGCTCATACTCCTTGCCCCGGGGTGGGGCCTGTGTTGGTCCCTATGTCGGAACGGAACGCCCCGCGATCAAGCTGTCCTTTCGCACAGCCGCCGTGGAGGTGCCCCGAAACCGTCCTCCGCCCTGCGCCCGGCCGCCCTTTCGGGGCGATCCGCGTGAAGGGAGGAGAGACGCGGCATGGGCTCATTTCCTGAATAATGCCTCGGCACTTGCCTTATGGTTAACAGAGGCGTTGATCTTGTGTCGGACGCGGGCGATTTCGCTTTCGAGCGCCGTGATGCGCGCCTGTAATTCCGCCACGGAAAAGGGATCCAGATCCTGTGCCAGCAGCCGGGGCAAGGGATCATCGGCCTTCTTGGGCAGATATTCGTCCATGTCCATGCGCCCAATGTTGACGCTGCGGCTGCCGCTGTCAATAAGGGCGCCGAACCGTCTGCCTCAAGCGATGGTGCGACGCAGCAATTCGTGGGTTTTGGTGGGTTATGATGGACGAAGCGATGGTCGATGTGGGGACGGTTCCCGCGGTGATGACGGCCATTGGCATCCGGGAACCCGGGGGACCGGACGTGCTTGAGTCGCAGCAGCGGCCTGTGCCGTCACCGAGCGAAGGCGAAGTGCTCATCCAGGTTGCAGCCGCCGGGGTCAACCGGCCCGACGTGATGCAGCGCATGGGCAAATATCCCCCGCCCAAGGGCGCGTCCGACCTTCCCGGCCTGGAGATTTCCGGCCTTGTCGTCGCGGTCGGCGACGGCGCTGACGCGGCGCTGCTCGGCCAGCGCGTCTGCGCGCTCGTCTCCGGCGGGGGCTATGCCGAATATGCAGTCGCGCCCGCAGTCCAGTGCCTGCCGGTGCCCGATGGCTATGACATGGTGGAGGCGGCGGCACTACCCGAGACGCTGTTCACCGTGTGGACCAACCTGTTCGAGCGCGCTTATGTGACGGCTGGCGAAACGGTGCTGGTGCATGGCGGCACCAGCGGCATCGGCACGATGGCGATTACGCTGTGCCGGCTGTTCGGCATCGACATCATCGTCACCTGCGGCTCGGACGAGAAATGCGCGCAGGCGCTGGCATGGGGGGCGACCCACGCGATCAATTATCGCAGCGAGGAATTCGTCGAGGCGGTGGCGCGGATTACCGACGGCAAGGGCGTGAACGCCGTGCTCGACATGGTCGGCGGCGACTATGTGCCGCGCAACCTCAAATGCCTGGCGGAAGATGGCCGCCATGTCTCCATCGCAACCCAGGCCGGGGCGAAGGCGACGATCTTCGTGCCGGAGATCATGACCCGCAGGCTCACCCTGACCGGATCCACGCTGCGCCCGCGCCCCGTGGCGTTCAAGGGGCTGGTGGCACAGGAAATTGCGCGCACCGTTTGGCCCTTCGTCGCCGAAGGCAAGCTGCGCCCGGCGATGGACAGCCGCTTCGCGCTGGCAGACGCGGCGCAGGCCCATGCGCGCATGGATGCAGGCGAACATTTCGGAAAGATCATGCTGGTCGTCTGATCGCGACCGCTACGCCTGAATTTTGTGATCGGCCCTCAAAGTAGGCTTCTGCGCTGGCCATCATCGGTCAGCGTGTGCCCTTGCGCGGCCAGCCCCTTTGCCGCCATGCCCAATCCCCTGGAAAGAGGCATGGATACAGCGTTCCATAGGCAAGAACTCGCCTGCAATTACATGACTGCTATGGGATTCTGCCCGGCTGCTTCGCGCAGGGGCATCCATCACCCAAGGCTTCATCAAACAGCCGATAAAAGGCATGTTCCGCCACCTTGCTGGAAAGCGAAGATGGTGACCCCTACGGGCGTATAACTTAAATCTCAGGCAGGTTCAGGACGTTCCTAAGTCCCCTGTAAATTCAGAGATTTGTCTTGTAGCATGTTCGCGGTCGGTCGCTCTGATTTGCCTGAAATCCCATCAATGTGTGGGATCGATTGTGGGACCATTTCAGGCGGGAACTAGAACCGATGGCTTTGACAGCTTTGAAAGTGAAGAACGCCCAGCCGGGCCGTCATGTCGATGGTAGGGGATTATGCCTGGTCGTCAAACCAAGCGGCGCGCGATCTTGGGTTCTGCGGATGCAGAAGGATGGGCGTCGTCGCGACTACGGCTTGGGTTCGACATTCGACGTGTCACTTGCTGAAGCGCGTGATGCCGCGATGGCACTGCGCCGTCAGGTGCGCTTAGGCGTCGATCCTGTAGCGGAGAAACGCAGGTCTCGAAAAATCGTGCCTAGCTTTGAGACGGCCGCGCGGGACTGCTACGAAGCGATGAAAGAGGGCTGGAAGAACCAGCGGCACGCCAGCTGGATCGCAAGCCTCGAGAACCACGTCTTTCCGTTGATGGGCGCCCGGCCCATCAACGAAGTAGACAGCCCTGCTGTTGTGGAAGTGCTGTCTCTGATTTGGTTGGACATACCGGACACTGCCCGCCGCATCCTGCAGCGTATTGGAGCCGTTCTGGATTTCGCGCACATCAGAGGCTGGCTTCCAGAAGAGGTATCCCTTCGTTCGGTCCGGAAGGGACTCCCACGCCAAGCGGAAAAGGCCGGGCACCTAGAAGCCATGCCATATGCCGACGTCCCCTCTCTTATGCACCGGCTGGCGACGGCAGCATCGACGACCGGACGCGATGCGCTGCGCTTCACGATCTACAATGCCGTGCGTTCGAATGAGACGCGCTTCGCGGTCTGGAGCGAGTTCGATCTTGAGAAGGCTGTCTGGACCATACCAGGAGAGCGGATGAAGGCGGGTGACACCCATGTTGTCCCGTTGTCACCGGCGGCCGTCGCATTGCTACGCAATCGTTGGAACCAGCGGAGCAGCGACACCGGTCTGGTTTTCAGCAACGATGGCGAAAAGCCGATCAGCGATATGACCATGACCAAACTACTCAGAGACGATGGTATCAAAGGGGTGACGGTGCATGGTTTCAGATCAGCTTTCACCGACTGGGCCGCTGAGCGGACCCGCTTCCCCAAAGAAGTGGCGGACAAGGCGCTGGCCCACAAGCTTTCGAACAAGGTTGAAGCAGCGTACCGTCGCACAGATTTCTTCGACAAACGCCGAAGCCTTATGGCGCGGTGGGCTGAATATCTCGAGCAATGGCCTTCGAAGAGCAATTCTTCGCGAAGATTGGCTGAATGACATGTAGCCGGTCTTTTTCCTCAAAAAGTAAAATTGGCAGATCGACTAAATCTCTGCCGACCTTTACGGAGCTATACGCGACCCGTCCGTGGAAAGGCGTTTCCAAGGGCAAGATGGCTTCCGACTTTCGGTGATCGTCGGAAGCCATTTTCATTTAGATGGCGCGACCTGGATTACCTGTCAGCTTTTGGCTGAGGATGGGACATTCGCGACAGTCAACTTTCGGACGTTCATCCAAGGAAGCAGACATTCGTGTAGCGCGACGATTACGGAGTCCGGTCGGCGTCAATTATGATGGCCGATAGGTGGCCGCGCCGGTTGGTGAATTCT
>JARFNK010000079.1 GCA_029167225.1 Sphingobium arseniciresistens | reverse complement strand
ATGCGGGTTAGAGGGAGTGTTCGAAGACGGGTCAGGCCCGCCTTCGAACGTCGGTGAGCATTGTGATCAAGGCGTCGGAAGGCGGCTTGAAGCGCCCCGGCTTGATCGCAGGGGCACCGTGGGCTGCGAGAATCTGCAGCTTCTCTTCGGGATCGGCGCGCAAGTAGGTCTCGGTGCTCTGGATACTGGCGTGGCCGAGCCATAATGCGACCTTGCGAATGTCCCCCGTCGCCGCGAGCGTGTGCATCGCGCAAGAATGACGAAGCACGTGGGGTGTGACGCGCTTCCCAAGGATCGACGGCTGCTTCGTCGCTGCCGTCTTGACGTGCTCGGCCAATCGGAACGCAAATCCGTCGCGGGTCATCGGCTGCCCGTTGGCATTGAGGAAAATCTCGGTGACCTCAACTTGAGGCCGGATCGCAAGCCATGCGCGCAATGCGATCTGGGTCTCCTTCCACAGCGGCAGGACCCGTTCACGTCGCCCTTTGCCCATGATGTGCATGGTGGACAGGGAGCGGTCCGGGAAATCGCCCAGTTGCAGCGTTACGAGTTCCGACACCCTCAGTCCGCCAGCATAGGTAAGATGCAGCATCGCGCGATCACGGGTGCCGAGGCGTGTCCGGGGATCGGGTGTATCGAGCAAAGCCTTGATCTCGGCCCGGTCGAGGTAATCGATCAGCGCCTTGTCTGTCTTCTTGGTCGGGATTGCTCTGACACGGAGTGCCTGATCGAGGCAGGCTGGAATCCGGTACTCGATGTATCGGAAGAAGGATCGGATCGCGGCGAGCCTGCCATTGCGGGTCCGCACGCAGCTGCCGCGGCCGATCTCCACATGATCGAGGAAGGCCATGATCATGTCTGTGCCGAGATCCTCAACCTCGAGATCGGTCGGTCGGCGCTTCAGCCGATCGGCAGCGAACTGGACGAGGAGGACGAAGCAGTTGGCATAGGTCTTCACCGTGTGCGGGCTGACGGCGCGTTCGCGCGGCAGATGTTCCCGCAGATATGCCGAGAGATGGGGAGCAAGCGCCGTCATGCCGCTTCTCCTTGAAAAAGTTGCTCGCTTGCAGCCGCAATGTCGCGCAGCAGCACTGGCGTGGCTTCGAGATACCAGTACGTGTTGGCGATCGACGCGTGCCCCAGGTAGACACTGAGACCGGCCATGTGGTGGGCAATGGCCTCCCTGTCACGCGGGCAGGACTCAAGCGAGCGAACAGCGAACGTATGTCGCAGATCGTGGAGTCGCATGCCTGCCGTACCGGTTGCTCCACGATATCCGAGAAGCCGGGCCAACCTGACGAACACGACGTGGGCGCGCACCTTGTGCGGCGCCCGCCCCCGGATAGTGACGAACAGGTCATTACACTTGGCCGGGTGCTTCGCGCGGATCGCAATGTAGGCTTCGAGTGCTTGGCGCGTCGATGGCTGCAAGGCGATCAGTCGCTGCTTGCCGAACTTGCCGTTGCGGACGACCAGCCCATCCTCGACCAGATCGTTGCACTGTAGCGCGAGAGCCTCGGAAATCCGGAGACCTGTCGCCGCGAGCAGGCCGAACAGGTAATGGTACGTGTATGGGCTAATCGTGCCATGGGGCGGAACGTTCAATGCCGCCGCCATGATCGCCCGCACCTGGTCCGCTTCGATTATGGTCGGAGTGGGACGTGGCCGCTTCCCCCGGCCGAAAACGCCGACAGGCGGGACTTCGTTGTCTGGGTCCTCGGCATGAGCGAAAAGGCTGAAGTTACGAGCAGCGTCGTACCTATGGCGAGCCACGTTTTGCGAGCTTGCCGTGTGGCACCAGTCGTAGATGCGCTGCACTCGGGTGTGCCGGTCACCGAAGCGTTCAGCGAAAGCGGCGTATTGGCGCAGCAGTCGTTCCTGTTCCGAGAACTTCCGCCCCAAGCTGCGATACAGCGAGACGTATCTGGCAATCTGCGTGCTCAGCATGACGGTTCTCCCGGCCATGGCTGCGCGATTTTCATGAGCATCGGCAGGTCGACCTTGGCGTAGATGGCGGTGGTCTCGGGCGAGCTGTGGCGCAGGATCGTTCCAACGGACTCCAGCCCTGCGCCCGCGCGCAGCAAGTTGGTGGCAAGCGAATGCCGGAAAATGTGCGATCCGGTCGGCACGCCTTCGATCCCGCCGCGCTCATGCGTGCGTGCAACGATGCCGGCGATCTCCGCCGATGAGCGGAACGAACGGAACGGGGCTTGCGCGCGCACGAACAGATGCGGATCGGCGGTCTTGGGACGCGCCGTGGCAATGTAGTCCAGGATCGCGTCACCGACGTCCTGAGGCAATGGCAGGCGATCAGGCCGACGCGTCTTGCCCTTGACCGTCAGGTGGCCCGAGCGCCAGTCGATATCGTCGAGGTGCATATCCCGAATATCACCGGCACGCAGGCCAAGCCGGGCGAGCAGGAGAATGATGGCCTTGTCCCGAACTTCCACCGGGCGATCAGTCGGACATGCGCCGATGATCTGCTCGATCGTTGCCGGGTTAACGTGCCGGGGCAGCGTCGAAAGACGGTAGCGTTGCACTGATGGGATCGCGTGCAACAAAGCTGGACGGCAAATACCCTGCACGACCAGGAACCGAATATAGCTCCGTATTATCGTGACGAGCAGTGATGCCGAACCCGGCGTCTCCTTGCTTCGTTGTTGAAACGCCCGTCTGAGGACGGCTGCATCCCATTGTGAAGGCTCGCCGAGCATAGGCGCGAGCCGCCTGATATCGGCCCGGTAGCGCCGGATCGTCTCATCGGTCGCGCCGCGGTGTTGCTTGAGCCATGCCAGATATGCCGCCATGTGCGGGTCGTCATCCGACACCAGTTCGACTGAAGGGATGACACCGCGGTCGCGCAAGAACTCGACGAAGTGCCGAGCGCCTCGCCGCCGCCGCTTCGCGCCCGAGGCAACAAGCTTGCCTCGCTTGCGCCAGACCGGACATCGACAATCATGCGCGCCGTACTGGTCGATGATCGTGTCATCGATATCGGCCCATTGTCGTCGCGCAATGCGAAGCCAGGCCGCGAAATGCTCGGCCTCGGATCGATAGGACTGGGCCGGTCCTTGCGCGAGTTGCAAGCGATCGATCCCATCGAAATAGTCGGCGAGGTGCCGTGGCAGATCGTCGATCCCGTCGTCGACACCGACGTAGCCTTGATCCTCCAGGAAGCGGACGAAGCGCCTGACTCGCGCTGCAATGTCCGCCTTATAGACTGGCTGCTGCGCCGAATACCGGTGGCAACGGCACCGATGCTTCTCGAACCGCCGAACGGTCCGATCGTCGATCGTGCGGATCGCGATCCCATGCAGTTCCATCCAATGCAGGAAATGACGGGCCGCAGCGCCAAACAGAATCGCACTGCCTGACCTCTCGTCGAGCGACAGAGAGGAGAGGAATGCGGTGAGTAGAGCGTCGTGACTGGGCGGGTCTTCGACCCGGAGCCGGGCCGCTCGAAACGACAATAATGATCTTGATCGCATGTTGGTTCCTTCGACTTGTTCAGGTCGAGGGAACCGTA
>JARFNK010000078.1 GCA_029167225.1 Sphingobium arseniciresistens | reverse complement strand
AGTTCTCTGAACCATTCGGCGGAGAGTTTTGGCGTTCGTTTTTGTGTTTTGAAGTCGACATGGTGGATGCCGAAGAGCTTGGTGTATCCGTCTTCCCATTCGAAATTGTCCATCAGGCTCCAGACGAAATAGCCCTTGACCGGGATGCCTTCGCGGGTGGCGCGCTGGAGGTGGGTCATGTAGTTGCGCAGGTACATGACGCGGTCGGTGTCGTAGACCTTGCCGTCGGCGGCCAGCTTGTCGTCGGCCGAGCAGCCATTTTCCGAGATGTAGAGCCCCTTGGGCTTCCACATCTGGCTGATCGCGCGCATGCCCCAGTAGATGACCTCGGGCGTGACGTAGAGCCAGGGGGAAGGCATGCGGGGGGCCTGGCCGGGATGGGGCAGGATCGTGTAGCCTGCGGGCGCGGCCGGGTCGGCGCGCACGGTGTTGCCGGTGTAGACGTTGACCGACAGGAAATCGATCGGGCTGCCGATCAGCTTCATGTCGCCCTCCTTCACCTTGGGCGCGTCCTTGCCCTGCGCGGTCAGGTAGCTGTCGATATAGCGGCCTTCCATGATGGCGGTGAGGAACATGGCGTTCTCCTCGCGCACCGCCTTCTTCACCGCCTCGACATGCTCGGGCGTGTCGATCGCGGGGACATAGATGTTGGGATTGTCGGCGATGCCGACCTGCGTCCCGCTCTTCGTGGCGGCGCGCAGCGCCTGGACGCCCAGGCCATGGGCCAGCACGCCATGGTGGCGGACCTGGTTGACCTGGTTCATCGGCAGCCTGAGCCCTGGCGCCTTGCCGCCGGTCATGTAGCTCAGGTCCGTGAAGCAGCGCAGTTCGTTGACCGTCATGAAATGCTTCACCCGGTCGCCCAGCCTGCCCCCCATATAGCTGGCATAGTCGGCAAAGGCATAGGCGGTGTCCCGGTTCTGCCAGCCGCCCGGCAGCGCGGCGGGCAGATCCCAGTGGAACAGCGTGGCGTGCGGCATGATGCCCGCCGCGAGCAGCCCGTCGACCAGCCGGTTATAATAGTCGACGCCCTTCTGGTTGGGCTTGCCCCTGCCCTCGGGGAAGATCCGCGACCAGGCGATCGAGAAGCGATAGGCCTTCACGCCCAGCGCCTTGAGCAGCGCGATATCGTCCTGGTAGCGGTGATAGCTGTCGCAGGCGACGTCGCCGGTGTCGCCATTGGCGACCTTGCCCTGCATGTGGGAGAAGACATCCCAGTTGGTCTGGCCGCGCCCGTCCTCGTTCACGCCGCCCTCGATCTGATAGGCGGCGGTGGCGCAGCCCCACAGGAAGTCGGCGGGGAACGCCAGCGCCCCCTGTGGCGCGGGGGCGCCCTGGGCGGCGGCGGCGCTGCCGGTGAGCGAAGCGCCCAGCGCGGCCGCCCCCAGCCCCATGCCCAGTCCCATGCCCAATCCCATGCCCAGTTCACGGCGGTTGATAGCGGTCATTGCCTCACATCTCCTCATTGGCCGACGATCTGCACCAGGCCGCTGATCGCCTGGCCGGTGGGCAGCTTGCTCTTGCTCGTCAGTGTCTTTGCCTTGTCGTCCCAGACCAGTTCCGCCTTGCTGCCGCCCTTGCGATAGGCATTGGTCGTGCCGTCATCGTCATAGAGGGTGAAGCGGGCGTCGGCGCCGGGATAGACGCGGATGCGCTCCAGCGCCTGCTTCTCCGCCGTGCTCTTCACCTGCACGCCCATCGGCACGATCGAGCCGGCCTTCACGAACAGGGGGATGCGGTCGATCGGCGCGTCGGCCTCGATCGTCTGGCCGCCCTCGTAGCGCTGGTTGGTCCAATAGTCATACCAGGCGGTCCCGGCGGGCAGATAGACCGGCCGCCGGGTCTGCCCCTGCGCCGTCACCGGCGCGACCAGGAAGGCGGGGCCGAACATATACTGGTCGCCGATGTCCGACACCCTGGGGTCGTTCGGGAAGTCCATGAACAGCCCGCGCATGAACGGCGCGCCGCTGTCATAGGTATGCCGCCCCAGCGCATAGATATAGGGCATCAGGGCGTAGCGCAGGCGCAGCCAGTCGGCCAGGATCGGCTCGGCCGCCTTGCCATATTCCCACAAGGCCGTGCCCGGCCGCTGGCCATGGATGCGCAGCGTCGGCGTGAAGACGCTATATTCGAACCAGCGCACGAACAGTTCGGGATAGTCGGGATAGTCCGCGCCCATCGCCGTCGCGCCGGCCGGATCGACCAGGACCGGATGTTCCGCCTTCGGCCCGCTCGGCCACTGCCAGCCGCCGATGTCGCTGCCCCAATAGGCCAGGCCCGAGGCGGTGACGTTGAGGCCGGCCGGCACCTGCCGATGCAGCGCTTCCCAGGTCGCCTTGACATCCGACGACCAGAACAGGCCGCCATTGCGCTGCGCCCCCAGATAGGCGGCGCGGGCAAGGATCATGTTGCGGAAATCGGGGCGGTCGCGTTCCGACCCTTCCGCCACGCCGCTCGTATGCACCAGCGGGAAGAAGTTGTGATAGCGGTCGCCCGATCCCTTGGCGTAGAAATAGCCGTCGGGGACAAGGTCCGGCTCGGTCTCGTCCAGCCAGAACCAGTCGAAGCCTTCCGAGGCGATGTTGTCGCGGATCTTGCCCCAGAACCATGCCCGCGCTTCCGGGTTGGTGCTGTCGATCAGCGCGCCGGCGCGATCCGAGCGCATCGGCAGGCCGTCAATGGGGTTGCCCTCCTTGTCATGCAGGAACCAGCCCTTGGCCTTGAGATAGTCGAAATAGCGGCTTTCCCGCTCGAAGCGCGGCCAGACGCTGATGATGGAACGCATGCCCATCGCCTTGAGCGTGTCGTTCATCCCCTTGGGATCGGGGAAAAAGCTGCGGTCGATGTCGAGCTGCCCCATGCGGGTCCAGTAGAACCAGTCGAGCACCATCACGTCGAGCGGCAGGCCCCGCTGGCGATAGCCATTGGCGATGTCGAGCAGTTCCTTCTGGCTCTCGTAGCGCGCCTTGCTCTGGATCAGGCCGAAGCCCGCCTTGGGCGGCAGCGGCGTTGCGCCGGTCAGCCTGGCATAGCCGGCATAGAGCTCGTCGGTGGTCTTGCCGGTGATGATGAAGAAGGAGACGCGCTCGCCGACCTGGCTTTGCCAGCGGGTGCTGCCGTGCAGGCCGGGCCAGATCAGCGTGCGGGCCGGGTTGTCCCAGACGATGCCATAGCCCTTGTTCGTCACCATGAAGGGAACGCAGACCGTCTCGCCCGCGGGCGCATCATAATTATGGGCGCAATCGATCTGCTTGCCGCGCAGGTCCATGAACCCTTCCTGGTTCTGGCCCAGGCCGTAATAATGCTCGTCCGCCGGAGCCTCGAAGCTGGCGCCGACCTTGAAGGTCTTCTCGCCGTTCACCGTCACCGGCGCCATCTCCCAGCCGGTCATCCGGGTCAGCAGCCTGCCCCCGGCATCCTTCACCGACAGGCTCACCGGCGGCAGCGACGGCGCGAAATAGCGCTCCATCTGGGTCGGCGCCTTGGGCCAGGGCTTCGCGTCGATCGTCAGGCTCAGCGCCGCAGACGAGAAGATGTCCCCGCTCGCGTCGCTGCGATGCGTCCAGCCCGTCGCATCCGAAGGCGCATTGGCCCCCGCTCCGGGACCCGACGACGCCAGCGCCGGATCAACCGCAATCGTCACCCGCACGATGTTCGCACCATAAGGCTCCACCGACACCAGGCTGCCATTACGGTCCAACACGCCAAGCGGCTCGCCAAACGCCGACCCCGAAAAGGCAAATAGCGATGC
>JARFNK010000077.1 GCA_029167225.1 Sphingobium arseniciresistens | reverse complement strand
GAAGCTGGCTTCCTATGAATCACCACATCTCTCGCTTGGGAATCCCAAAAATCAGCAATCTGCCAAAGTAGTGTTAGGTTCGATGGCTTATTCTGACGACGCGCACGCGGTGAGGGCAAATGTTTTAGCGAGGCTCGGCGCGGCGCGCGCAGCTCTCGCTAGTCGCCTTGAATTGGCTCGTCAGCTAGGTGATTTACCCGGCAATGACCCGATTGATGGTTTGGTGAGTTTTCTCTACGCCCTCGTTCATGGAATGGCGGTGCAAGCCGCCGCCGGCGTGGATCGAACAGCCCTGGAAGACATAATAGAATTAGGTTTGCGCGCGTGGCCGGCTAGCGGGATCGAGGGCGCTTAATCGGACAAATGGCGTTGGCGAACCAATTGGCGGGCGGGACCAGCCAACCGCAGAACCAGTTCAGCCGCCTATCCCGCACATCCGGCGATGCGCGGCATCGAGCATCGGCAGGGCGTGCCCGGCTCGCTCGGCTGCGTCTCTCGCAGCCTCAGGTCTTTCAGACCCAGGGTCGCCTTGAAGCTCGGTTCATAAGTCTCGCTCGCGATGTTCGCTGAATAGACTTGATAGGAGCGGCTGCCGGACAGAGTACAAAGGTTGAGTTTCGAAAACTGATCCCGAGCATGGCCGTTGGCTTCGGTCAGCACAACAGTTTCAGCCATTGCCTTGATCGCCATGGTGATCATTATATTGCAGGCAACCTTGGTGGAAATTCGCCATCGGCCCGTCTGTGCCCATGTCCCAGATCCGCCCGCCGATCACCTCCTCAGAGGCGCGGGTCCTGTCGACCGCCGACGCAGCGCCGCCGACCAGGATGTTGAGTTCGCCCTTAGCAGCCAAGTCGGGACGGCCCAGCACGTGAGCGGAAACAAAAGCAACATCGCACTTTCGTGCAGCTCGGCCAGTTCACGCGCGAAGGCGACCGAGATGGTGGTGGATGCCGCGGCATGAATCAGCCCGATTTTCGCGTTAGCGAACGTGCAAGGGCCGACGCTGCCACCGACCTACCGATCGGCATTATCGTCGACCAGATGGCGGGGCAGGCTGGCCAGCGTGCTATTTCAGACGTCCAAAATAGGTGGCGCATATGCTGAGGCCGCTCTGCGGATGTCGAAGTCCGATCGACGGCCTTGAGCGGTCTCAGAGTTGGCAAAAACCCCTTTCGGATTTGCCGATAGCTGCGACGAGGCGCTCCGATCAGCTGGATGGACGAGCGCGGATCGCCCGGCGCGTGGGGATATTTCCCGTCGAGGCAGGTGACTTCGCTTTATCCATACGTAGCGAAACCGGAGGGCCGCACTCACTTCGCGGACAAGCACGGCTCCAGCCCTTCCGGCGACGTTCGAAGAGGGCTGGTATCGGGGCTGAGAGCGGTGGACGAAATAGAAAAAAGAGGTCGGCATAAATGCCGACCTCAATTGGGAGAGGATGCCTGAAAGGCGATCGTATTTTCACAGGAAATTGCTGCACCGCGCAATCTCCCAAATTGGAATGTCTCTTATCCGTCGTGGAATGAGTGATATATAGAGGGCGCTCGCCTCGGCGACCTGGACTGTCGTGCTCGGAACATAGGTCTTGCCGGACCGCGCCCGAACTGAGCGCCCAGACACATTGGAGACAATATCGCCGCGATACTCTCGCGCGGATATGATTCGGCATGAGCAATCAAAAAGACCGACTGAACGGCAGGAAGAGGGGGAGAAGAGCTTCAGTGTCTGACTCAGAAGATAATCAAGCAAAGCAATACCTTGCAGTTCGCCGGGTAAGCATGCGGATGGAGGCGATGGTCGCCCATGCGGTCGAGGACGCGACGGTCGTCTCCCAATCCTTGGCGAGCCGGCGGCATCTGCCGAGCCATGCGAAAGTCCGTTCGACGACCCATCGGCGGGGGAGGACGTGGAAGCCCTTGGCCTTGTCGGACCGTTTGATGATCTTGATCCTCCACGCTCCCGATCCGGCGAGCGCATTCCTGAATTTGTCACCGGCATAGCCCCCATCGGCAAAAACATGCCGCAGCCACGGGAAGCGTTTCCGCACGGCCTTGAGGACATCGACGGCACCGTCGCGGTCCTGGATGTCGGCGGTGTGGACGAGGATGAAGATGAGAAAGCCGCAGGTGTCGGTCAGGATATGCCGCTTGCGGCCCTTGATCTTCTTGCCCGCGTCATACCCGCAAGGACCGCCGCTTTCGGTGGTTTTCACCGACTGGCTGTCGATCACACCGGCGCTTGGGCTTGCTTCGCGCCCTTCGATCTCGCGCAGGTTCATCACCAGCACCGTGTTCATGACCTCGAGCAAACCGGTGTTGCGCCAAGCGTAGAAATAGCGCTGCACCGTCGAGACCGGCGGAAAGCATTTGGGCAGAAGCCTCCAGGCGCAGCCGCTGGCTGCTATGTAAAGCAAGGCATTCACCACCTCGCGCATGTCTGTCGTCCGACGACGACCTCCGCGCTTGGCCGGCGGGATGAACGGCTCCGCCAAAGACCACTCACGGTCCGTCATATCACTGGAATAGCGCAATCCTTTCCGGCTATGCTCCTGCCGGGCAATACCAGTCCATGTCATTGATCACTCCATCTCTCGCAGGACGGACTGAATCACAACATACTGGTATTGCTCAACAACTTTCGGGGCGGGCTCTCAGGCCTGGAAGGCATGATCAAGGAGTCGAACCATCGTATCGAGAGCGAGTCTTGCTTGCGGTACCGGTCCGGTGTGCGTGAAGAAATGATCGACGCCCGGAACGATCACATGCTCGAACAATACCCCCGCATCCCGAAGCCGATCGGCAAATGCGTCCCCCTCATCGCGCAATGTATCGAATTCCGCCGTGATGACGAGCGTTGGCGGTAGCAGGGTCATATCGGTAGCGAGCAGCGGCGAAGCCAAAGGGGCGAGGCGCTGTGAACGGTCAGGTATGTAGCTATCGGTGAAAATCCGGGAAAGAAGCGGAGTGATCAGCGGTCTTGGCAACCGCCTGTGCTTCGTCCGAGGATCGGCAGCAAGATCAAGGATCGCATAATCCACGATCAATCCGAGTATCTGAAAAGCTTCATCCTGCGCGGCTCGCAAAGCGAGGCCTGCCGCCAACGCGCCGCCTGCGCTATGGCCACCCACTGCCAGCCTTGCCGCATCGAGATCGAGCTGATCGCCATTGAGCGAGAGCCAGCGCGCCAGGCTGAAACACTGTTCGGGCGCGGTGGGATAGCGGGCCTGCGGCGCGGTATCATAGTTGATGTTGACCACCGCACAGCAGGCCCGATTGGCAAGGTACCGACAAATATGGTCATCCTGATCGGGACAGCCCATTACATAGCCGCCGCCATGAATATTCAAGAATACGGGCAATGGACCTGAAGGCGTGGCCGGGCGATACAGCTTGAACGATATGAGACCGGCATCGGTCGTCGCCCGATGCGCGCTGACGTTGCAGGGAAGGCTGAACTCTTTGCGCACCTCGCCCGCTGGCCTGGTCAGGAGCGGCGCGATCGCTTGGATTCCAAAAGCGACGATGTCTGTCAGATAACCCATATCACTCCTTGATCTCTTGCATTTCGATGGTCCGTGACCCTCATCATGACCGGTGAGCTACATTGCCTCGCCGCGCGCCTTGCCGCTGCCATCATTAGACGAACGCAGCCAGGACTTTGTCCCGCGCGGTCGCGGCATTGGCATCTGTTTCCAGGCAGATATGGTTGATCAATAGCGATAGGAAAGGGTCAATCCATAGGTTCGTGGTTGACCGGTGAACCGGATCGCCGCATCGGGCCCTGGCTGACTGACCAGAGTGGCATAGAATTTGTCGGTGAGATTCTTCACATAGGCGGTCAGACGCCAACGGTCGTCTTTCAGCACGACGCCTGCCCGCACGTCGATCAGCGTGTAGGAATCGATCGCAAACTGGGGCAATTCTCCGAGCCCTCCATTCGTGGCAGCCTGGTAGGTTGCGCCGCCGCCGACAAACCCGTTCATGCTGTCGCTTACCGAAAACTGATAGTCGATGTCCGATGTGACCTGCCTGTAGCGCGACGATTACGGAGTCCGGTCGGCGTCAATTATGATGGCCGATAGGTGGCCGCGCCGGTTGGTGA
>JARFNK010000076.1 GCA_029167225.1 Sphingobium arseniciresistens | reverse complement strand
GGCCCAGTCGGCCCGAAGCTGCGATTTTGGCCAGGTTGAAGAACGAACACTGAACGCTTGATTGATTCTACCAGGACCGTTGCTGACCACCGACCTCGTAGATATCGGCTTCCATGGAGCAATTGTAGCTCTCTGCGATGTTGAACATCTCGGAGAGGAGGCTTTGGATTTCCTCATCAAGGGAAATGCCATCCGGATCGGGGTCATAGGCGACGGTCAGTTTGTAATCACAATTGCCGTTTTTTACCATGGCGTAGTCGCGTTCCAGCATCGCCTCAATCCGCTCCCGAGCGGGTTTTCTACCTCTTCCACGCTTGTTGAAGTTCTCGATAATCAGATGCAGGGCGATGCTGGCAGTGGGCGGCTTTTCCGGCAGTTTGGTCTGTGACGGAATAATGTCGAGCGCCCGATAGACGGTCATTCGTGAGACCTTCAGGTCGCGGGCAACGCGGGCCTTGCTGGCGCCGGCGGCAAGGCGACGGCGGATTTCATCGTCATCGACGTTCTTCTTCCGGCCTTTGTAAACGCCTTCGGCGCGCGCCGCTTCGATCCCGGCGCGCTGACGATCCTTGATGAACTTCAGCTCCATATCGGCGACCATGCCGAGTATGGTGATGACCATTCGCCCCATGTCGCCCGCCGTCGTCACCTCTGGCTCAAGGATGCGCAGCGAAGCTCCCTTTTCATCAAGCTCATGCACCAGGTTCAGGACATCGCGCGTGGAGCGGCCGAGCCGGTCGAGCCGCAGCACGACCAGCTCGTCGCCGGTGTGCATAAACTGCATGATCGTTTCCAGTTCCGTGCGCCCGCTCCGCGAGGCCCCCGATCCGGTCTCGGAACGGATAATTTCGCAACCTGCATTCTTGAGGCGGCCAATCTGGATATCCAGATCCTGGTCCGTGGTGCTGACGCGGGCATATCCGATACGAGCCAAGTGCAAAATCCGTCACATTAGGGTGGCTCTTGCAGTGTATCGTCACATTGAGCGCAAACCCACCCTTTTGTGACAGACGAATGGTGTCACTCGGCCCTATCACTCTGGGGTGTACCCAAATGTTATAGGCCGATCAGCCGCCTCACGCTGCAAGCCGTCCAAAATCAATCCGGTCGTTCAGGTCGAGGTCGAAGCGGCCATAAGGGTTCACATGACTGTAGATCAACGGCGTGAGACCACGATAATCTTCCGGCGTCATCCGCCCCGCCCACTTCGGCTCAACCAGTACGGTCTGAAGCATGCGGGTGTTCACATACACCAGCGACGCTTGCAGGAGGTGTAGCGCCAGAACGGAGATTTCCTGCTCATGGATGCGGTTGGTGGCGATCTCGCCGCCCTTGCCGAAGAACACGAAACCATTAGCGCCGTTCCAGTTCTCAACCACATTCAGCCCTTCGTGGATCTCGCGGCGGAATGCCTCCTGACGCAAATACCGGCATAGGAAGATTGTTTTGACCGCGCGGCCGAGTTCACTCAGCGCCTTGTAGGTCGGGTGCATCACTTCGGCTCTGGCAAACCGGAGCAGGATCGCTTCCGGATCGGCGGTGCGCGATTGCATGGCAGCGGCATATTTGACCATTTCGTCATATTGTTGCTCGATCTCGTCCCAGTCGATCGGGCTGGAGAGGATCGGCAGTAAATTGGAAAGCCGCGTGCGCATGCCGGCTTGGGGAAGGGCCAGTTTCTGGCGTGCCACTGCTTTCAGCCGCGGGGCAAGCTCAAATCCAAGGAGTCGGCAGAACGCAAAGCCGACTGCGCTCTGGCCGTGGCTATCGACGTACTGGCGCTGGATTTCCATGTCGGTGCAATGGCGTAGCACGCCTTCGATCATGGAGGCGACCTCCGAGGAAGAGCACCGCTTGAGCTGGGAATAAACGCAGGTCGCGCGCTTCTCCACATGCCAGTAGATCATGACGCCACGGCCGCCATAGCGGGCGTGCCATTCCGTCATCAGGTTGCGGTCCCACGCGCCGAACTTCGTTGAATCGGACGCGCATGCCGTGCCCGCATCTCCCCATACTGCGGCATTGCGGATTGCCAGTGTCGCGTTTGCTACCCGCGCGCACGCCTCCCTCAGCGCTGGCGCGTGGATGAAACGGCGATGGACATGCAGCAATTCCTCGTAACTGACATCGGGTGTTGCGCCAGCGACCCGCTTGAGCCCGGCGTTCGTGCCCAAGCCATAGAGACACAGCAAAAGACGCTGAGCCAAGGCTGCTTTCGACAGGGTAACCCGCGAGGCCGACGTTTCGAAAGCATCCATCAATCCCGTGTCCAGAGCAGCCTCTTTCAACACGTCCAGCAGTCCGGTCATCGGCCAGCGCTGACCGATCTCGCTTTTGATCGAAGCGAGACCCTTCGGTTCGGGCAAGGGCTTGAACGGTGTAATCGATATCCGGTTGTCGCCGCGCCACAGGAGCCGGACCTTGTCGTTTTGTGGAATATTGGCATTGAGGAGCAACAGTTCCCGTTCAAGCTCCTCCCGGATCGAGGCGCAAAACGCCTGCGCATCTGGCGTCAGGCTGAGGCCGGAATAGTACGCATCTCGCCTGATCTCGAAGTCCTTGGGAAGATCGTCATCGGGATTGCGATAGCGATCCGCCCCGACCACCCAGATTTCTTTGGAGCGGATGCGGTCGCGCAGTTGCGTCAGGACGCAAAGCTCATAGCTGATCCGGTTTACCCGCCCATCGTCATCAATGACGGAACTGCGCCATCGCGCTGGAATCACCTCATCGATCGGAACATCCTGCAATGGCACGAAGCGGCATCCGCCATCCACCTTGCTCCTGATCCAGTCGAGGGCCGCCAGGACCGGCCGCCACACCGCGTTGTTCGACCGGAACTCAAGTACGGAAAGCAGGCTTGGCAGCATGCGCCGGTAATGATTGGCCCAGGAACCACGCATCACCTTGTAGATGCGCCGGTCCAGAGCGCCCTTCGCATGGCTCTCCTTGACGATCGCCGCCAGCTTGGCCTTACCGGCGATCGGGAAAATGACATCGCAGATGCGCCCCGATGGTTCATTGATCGAGGCGCTGGCGATCTCGACCAGCAGGCGCTCCTTTCCATAGACCTGCTCGATGTCTTTCGCGATATCGCCCACCACCTTGCGTTTCGAGCGCGTTCCGATCTTGTGAACGGTTTCGATCAGCAGGTCGATCATCGCGTCAGTGAGTTGCGCCTCCCGCGACATTAGATAAATCGCATAAAGGCCGAGCTGTCGCGCCGGCGCATGCCGGCGCATCTCCGAGGCCTTTTCACCGGCAACGCGGCGAACAATCTGATCGACCCATGGCTTGCCCGTAGCCGTCAGGAGATCATGGGGAAGATCAAGTCTCTGGATAAAGGCGAGTTTCTCGGTCACGTCGAGAATGTTGTCGAGCGTTGCCTGTCCGGCGTCACCCTTCATCCTGTTGAATCCGGTCGAGCTGTCCGGATCGGCAAGCGAGGCTTCCAATAACGCCACCGCATCTGACGAAAGCCGATCACTGGCTCCGATCAGCCAGGTGTCCAGATAATCTTGCCGTTGTGAGCGAACGACACGTTCAAGCTCCTTGCGCGACGGCCCATAAATACGCCGGTCCCGGCACCACAGGAAAACATGCTCAAGCATGGCATTGATCGACTGGCCGCCCGGGCACAGCTCGCCAGCAATCCATTCCGTCAATTGCGCGCGATCCACCCGCTTCATGCGGTGATATCCAAGATGGATCAGGATCTCCGCACAATGCCGTCGTGCTGTCCGACTGGAAAAGTCATAACCGGCTATCTCGCCAGCCTCGACACCGAGTTGCTCGGCCAGATACGAGAGGCCATCGGTAGGGATTGAGCCGGGATCGATCGCGAAAAACCCCAGGGAAGCGAAGAATTTCAGCTGCGCGGCGAGGCCAAGGCGCGTCAGGGCCGGCTTCGAATTTACAAAATCAATATCGGCAAAGCTCAGGCTCCATCGTCCGATCAAATCCCCGCCCGGAATACTCCGATCCATCAACCCACTCCCTATGATGGAGCGAACTGTCCTCTTCTATGATTTCCATCGTCAATACCGAATGCCACGTTCCCAAAACGTTCTCCGACTTGGCCAAAATCGCAGCTTGGGGCCGACTGGGCC
>JARFNK010000075.1 GCA_029167225.1 Sphingobium arseniciresistens | reverse complement strand
ATTTTCCTACATCAAAGCAATCGCTTACACCACTCCCGCCAACCCTGCTGACTGAGCCCGATGAATAAGCCGGGCTAGGTGTTTAGTCCCGGCATTTGATGGTGCGGATTGAGCATAAACCGTTCGGGCTGATTTGCCCAGATTTTGCAGATATATTCATAGGGCGTGAGGCCCCGCAGGGTCTTGAGACGGCGGCCAAAGTTATATGCGCCAATGAAGTCGTGGAGGTGGGCGGTCAGTTGGGCATGGCTGTCGTAATGATAGCGTTTGACGGTTGCCTCCTTGATCGTTCGGTTCATCCGTTCGACCTGTCCATTGGTCCAGGGGTGTTTGATCTTGGTCAGCCGGTGCTCAATCTCATGCTCGTCACAGACCCGGTCGAAGATGTGGTGGAAGGCGTATTTGTGGTGCGCCATGTTGGTGAACTGAATGCCGTTATCGGTCAGCACAGTGTGGATCGCATAAGGAACAGCAGCGATCAGGTTGCGCAGGAACTGAGCAGCGATCATCTTGCCTGCTTCGCGGTGTAGCTCGACAAAGGCGAACTTGCTGGTCCGGTCGATCGCCACGAACAGGCGTAGCTTGCCCTCGGCGGTCTGCACCTCCGCGACGTCGATATGGAAGTAGCCGATCGGGTAGGTCTTGAACTTTCTCTTCGGCTCCTTATCGCCCGTCACCTCAGGCAAGCGGCTGATGCCGTGTCGTTGCAGGCAGCGATGCAGGGAGGATCGCGTCAGGTGCGGGATCGTGGCCTGCAAGGCGTAGAGGCAATCATCCAGCGGCAGCAGCGTGTGCTTGCGGAAGCCAACGATGATCGCCTCCTCTTCGATGTTCAGTACAGTCGAATGAACATCGGCCGGGCCAGTTGGCAAATCCTTGACCGCCGTGCGCTTCTTCCATTTGGCGACGGTCTTCTGGTTGATCCCGTACCGCTTGGCCAGCGCTCTCAGGCTCTCTTGACTATGCTGTATCGCTCGACGGACCGCCGCTGTCGTGCGGGCGCTCCCGTGTAAAATCTGGCCCATAGTGCATCCTTCCATTCCTGGCTGAATAATGCACCATCAAATGCCGGGACTAAACAGCTAGGGCGCGGTGACGATTTAACTATCGCAGCCATATAGCGATTGCGGCGAGTTTAACGAAGCCCATGAAGTTGACGAGGAGCTTGTCGTATCGGGTTGCTACGCGGCGGAATTGCTTGAGTTTGGCGAAGAAACGCTCGACGTGATTACGCTCTTTATAAAGTTCGCTGTCGTAAGACCGTTGCGCCTTTCGGTTTCGCTTGGGCGGGATAACGACATCGGTTCCAGCCTGTTCGATCCGCTCGCACAGATGATCAGCGTCATACCCTTTATCAGCGAGAATGGCCTGGGCCTGGAAGCCGTCGATAAGTTCGTGTGCCAGAGCGATGTCATGGCGCTGTCCTGGCGATCCGATCAGGCGGACCGGCATGCCAAGCGCTTCTGTCGCGGCGTGGATCTTCGTACTCAGTCCGCCGCGAGACCGGCCCAGGCCCTGGGCATCCGCCCCCCTTTTTCTTTGCGCGCACCGGCTGCATGCTGATGGGCACGTACGATAGTGCTGTCGATCATCAGCCATTCAAGATCGGCTTCACGCGCCAGCACCAACAGCATCGTGTCGAGAACACCCATCTCGATCCAGCGATAATAGCGCCGCTTTACCGAACGATAGTCGCCAAGTCGTTCTGGCAGGTCGCGCCAGCGCCCGCCCGAGCGCGCCATCCACAGCAGCGCATCCAGAAACTTCCGGTTGTCAGTGCGCGGTCCACGCTTACCCTTGGTCCCACCCGGAACGAACCCCTTGATCCGTTCCCATTGGTCATCTCGTAGTGCGTCGCAATCCATCGCTGATCCCCAAAATCAGCCTTGAATCCGATTTCACTCCATTTGGGAATCCCAAATCCTTAAATCGTCACCACGCCCTAGTATCAGTGTGGGTGGTGCCAATTTTCCAATATCCGCGACCCGTATCATAGTTGAGCGTCACCGTGTTCAGCATTGCGCCGTCTTTGCCGTTAATCTGGCATTTCGGCTGCACCGTAGAAATCAGGAAAGGTGTAGGGGCGCATTGCCGCTCATACTTTTGCACGATAGCCGCGCGTGGTTTGAAGGGGGCTTCCTTCATTCCGATTTCGGTTAAGCCGATAAACATCGCGGCGAAGAAGCCGAAAGCCATAGGATTGAGTGCCGCGACAGCGGCTATCGCCGCAGCGATTACCCCAGCAATCGAGAGGCACCCAACAGACAATCGGCCCAAGCGCATAGATGAAACTCGTGGCAGTGTTCAATCTTGGTGCGGCTAAACGAATTTCATGGGGATACAGTTAATCAACCTCAGGCGATAAAATCTCACTCCGATTGTCCGTCTCGGAAACGCTGCTTATCGAGACCGCGCGGGCGATAAGGCACAGAAAACCGCCCTCCCCGGTCCCAGCGTCTTAAAAGCCGTGGCGAAATCTATGTCGCGAAAACGGGCCTTTTGCGGGGCGGCGACCTCTCCAGCATGGATATGGATGGCATCATTCCATTAATCGATATGCGACGGTTCCGTGGAGATGACGCCGTTGCCGTCATGATCTATCACCACCTGCGGTCCTTCAACCGCTGCCGCGAGCGCTCGCTTTTCCAGTTCTAGGACATTATCCTTGAAGGAGCGCCGCGCTCTGGCCGAATATGTATCTTTCGGTTTGCAGTCCAGGAAGTAAACGCCGCGTCGTTCGTCAGAAAGATCATTCTCAATCTTCACCAAATCGATTTCTTCACGGGATTCGTTCAGGAGGTCAACCGCAGCCTCCATGCGAGCCTTCAACAAGCGCAGTTCGAAATAAGCCGCGATGGGTCCCCCTCCTCGATGCGTAGCGGGGATGCATCGACGGCCATCGAGCAGGTTGCTCAGTGCTTCAGTCACCAGTTCACGGTCTCGGGTGGATGCTGGCGTCGAGGATACAGACGCCGCCAAAATCGCGATAGCCGACGCCGCTGATACCAAAGCCATTAGCTTCCTCCCCCAATAGGTCTAGCGTCGCACCGCTACACCATAAGCGCAATCCATTGACGATCAGCGAGTGACCGAAAATCAGGCGAAAGCCGACGCCGCCCGCCATGTGATTTTGGACAGCCACCGATTATTAAAGATAGTCGGCTATCCCAGAGCAATGAACGATGCCGAACGACAAGATTTTCAGCAGCATTTTCGTAAACTGATTGAGCGGAGGCCGTTGGCGGAAGCACAGATTCTATTACGCCACGCCATAAATGCTTCCAATGATCCGTTGCTCGTATCGCTGATCGAAAGGCCGGTGGCCGACTTTCATATTGATCGGTGGCCGTCCATTAATGCCGCGATGAAGAACGCGCGCGACGGGCTGACCGAGGGCAGAATGGGCGCGATGATCTTGAACCTCGTGCATCGCAACGCGCCCGATCTCGACATGACCGTTGAAGTCACCTTTGCAAAAAGCGCGGTGGAAGCCCCGTTCGCAGAAAAGACGTTCTCGATTTTTAACAGAGATGCGGCCGACTACGACGAGCGGCTCAACAGATCGCGCGCATTGGCGCGGTTGCCGGACCGTCCGCACTCTAGTCCTGCCCGGATCAATCCCAAGCCCAAGTTTGTCGGAATGGAATCTGTTCGCCCTATTTACGAACGAAGGTATGAGCTTGGCGAGGGCTGGAAGGATCGGGCCGATACTGTCAGCACCGCCCAAAAACTCGCCTCTGACCTCGTTTTTCTGCGCTTCTGCCAAGCCGCAGAGCATCATCTCGCGGATAACGATACAGTTCGGCTTCCTACGTTTCTGGCGGTGAAGATGGAGGCTTGGCCGATGGAAACGGGAACAGTCGACTATTGCGACCAAGCGGTGAGAATAGTGCCTGCCTAATAGAACCTACCGAAAATCAGGCTTTTCCCGCGAGAGAGGCCAGAGGATCAGTGCAAATGACCTGCCCCCCGGCAGTCCCTCGATCATAACGAGAGTCCAGCGGTTAAATACGATGGCCCGGACGCCTGCACAAGCGCGTCGGGGATGATGGTCTCGTTCTGCACGAAGGCTCGACGCGCTTGTGCAGGCGTCCGGTTTCCCAAAGACGAGTGGGGCCGGACATTGTTGTACAACGCGGCGTCGCAACGCCCACGGGACCGAAGTTCGAGAAGTTCTTTATCGCTGGCATCCCTGGTCAGGG
>JARFNK010000074.1 GCA_029167225.1 Sphingobium arseniciresistens | reverse complement strand
GGGGGCGTTTGCGGGAGGGGGCGGAATCCTACGCCAAGCTCGCCCAGATAGCCGGCGCGAGATCTTACTTGTTGCTGCCTTCTACGGTCGCGCCAGAAAGGCGACGGCTCAGTTCTATCCGGCGATGGCTACGCATTTTGAAGGTGTCTGGCCCAACGCGCCGATACTCAATGAAGCCGAGAGAACGCCAAAATCGCTCTGCCGCTTCATTCGCTTCCAGCACGGCCAACCGAATCTCTGTGGCACCTCTCGCAGCGGCCCAGCTTTCGACCGTCGAGTAAATTGAGCGTCCGACGCCACGACCACGCTGTGCGGCATCTACGATCATGAAGCCGAGATACCATGTGCCATCACGCGGATAATCGCGGAGGATGGCCGCGATTGCATATAGGCCGCCAGGCCCCTTCCATCCCAGGACAGCTTGATTGTGGGCGCTCTTTTCGGGCGGCACATCGGAGAAAAGCTCGCGAGCATCGTCCAGCGTGGGCGCGGCCCCGTCCTGCAACAGGAAATAGTCGCTGCAACGGTTGTACAGGTCTGCAACGTCTGCGGCGTCCGCTTGGGTAAGTTTGATCGGGGCTCCCGTCATCATCATCGCGTTTTGGCAGCAAGCACGCGCTGACCGTAATCCCGGAGTTCCCCGTTGGGACCGACATAGCGGTAGAGAGTGACGCGCTCGATCCCGAGTTCCTTGCAGAGGTCGGAAACGGACGTGTCGCGTTGGGCCATAGCAGCCTGAGCGAGCCGCACCTGGGCCTTGGAGAGGGCGAACTTGCGGCCACCCTTGCGTCCCCGCGCGCGGGCAGCGGCCAGGCCAGCCATGGTGCGCTCGCGGATCATATCCCGCTCAAACTCCGCCAGTGTGGCAAAAATGCCGAACACCATCCGGCCCGATGGCGTCGTGGTGTCGATCTGCGCGCCCTTGCCGGTGAGCACCCGCAGACCGATACCGCGATCCGACAGATTCTGCACCGTGCTGACCAGGTGGGTGAGCGTTCGGCCGAGCCGGTCGAGCTTCCAAACGATGAGGACATCGCCGTCGCGCAACGATTTCAGGCAGGCGGCAAGACCGGGGCGATCATCACGGCTACCGGATGCACGATCATCATAGATATTGCCTGGCTCGACACCGGCAGCGCGAAGGGCATCGTGCTGCAGGTCGAGCGACTGCGAGCCGTCGGCTTTGGACACGCGGGCGTAGCCGATCAGCATGGATCACAAACGAAGGTTTGAGGCGGTGACGAACATGAGCACATAAGATTGGGCTATTGTGTATCTTAACCAGCATCTCAATCAAGCTATCTCAAACCGTAGCTCGGAAAGAATAAGGAGCATGTATGCCGCGTCGCGTGACCCTGACCGATCGACAGCGCGAGGCGCTGCTTCACTTGCCGGTCGATCAAGGTGAGCTGCTGCGGCACTATACCCTCAGCGATGAGGATCTCGGGCATATCCGCCAGCGCCGGCGCGCCCACAATCGTTTTGGCTTCGCGCTGCAACTGTGCGTCCTGCGCTACCCGGGCCGGGTGCTCGCTCCTGGCGAGTTGATCCCGGCGCAGGTATCGGATTTCATCGCGGCCCAGCTCGGCCTGACCAGCGACGATCTACTCCTCTATGCCGCGCGCGAGGAGACCCGGCACGAGCATCTGGCGGACCTTCGCCGAATCTACGGCTATCGCTCCTTTTCGGGGCGGGGCGCACGGGATTTGCGCGAATGGATCGCTCGGGAAGCCGAGGCGGCGACATCGAATGAGGATCTTGCCCGTCGCTTCGTTGCGGAGTGTCGCCGCACCCGCACGATCCTTCCCGGCTCCTCGACGATCGAGCGCCTTTGCGCCGATGCGCTGGTTGAGGCCGAGCGCCGGATCGAGGATCTTATCGCCCATCGCATCACGCCAACCCTGAGCGAGAATTTGGCTCACCTGTTGGAGGATACGGTGGATGGTCGCGTCACGCGCTTCGTATGGCTGCGACAGTTCGAGGTTGGCGCAAATTCAGCAGCCGCTAACCGGCTGATGGATCGACTGGAATATCTTCAAAGGTTCGATCTTCCGGCGGATTTGCTGGACGGCGTGCCGGCGCATCGTGTGACCCGGCTTCGCCGGCAGGGCGAGCGCTATTACGCCGACGGCATGCGTGATCTGCCCGAAGACAGGCGGCTTGCGATCCTCGCTGTCTGCACCCTGGAATGGCGGTCATCGCTGGCCGATGTCATCGTGGAGACCCACGATCGCATCGTAGGCCGTCTCTATCGGGCCTCCGAACGCCTTTGCAACACCAGGATCGCCGACGAAAAGGCGGCCGTTCGGGACACGCTGAAGTCCTTTGCCGAAATCGGTGGTGCTTTGCTTGGAGCGCAGGACGATGGCACGGCCCTGGACGGGATAATCGCCACCGGGCCTGGCTGGGAACGGTTCAGAACCCTTGTCGCCACGGCCTCCGCGCTGACCAACGTGCTCGCGGCCGACCCGCTCAGCCGTGTGCTGGACGGCTATCACCGTTTCCGCCTCTACGCGCCCAGGATGCTGCGCCTGCTCGACATGCAGGCGGCGCCGATCGCCACGCCTCTTCTGGCGGCCGTTGCGATGCTGCGTAACGGGATCAAGGTCGATCCGCCGGTGGATTTTCTACGTCCCAACTCGAAATGGCATCGTCATCTTCGCGCTGAGCCCAGCGGCGACCACCGGCTTTGGGAAATCGCGGTGCTGTTCCACATCCGCGACGCCTTCCGGTCCGGTGACATATGGTTGGCGGGATCGCGCCGCTATGGCGACCTCAAGCAGCTTCTGGTCCCGCCACAGGCGATAGAGCAGACCGCGCGGCTCGCCGTGCCGCTGCGGCCCGGCGAATGGCTGGCCGAGCGCAGGGCTCGACTGGATACACGGCTGAAGGAGTTTGGCCGCGCGGCGCGAACCGGCACGATCCCAGGCGGCATCATCGAGAACGGCAAGCTGCACATCGACAAGCTGAGGGCCGACAGGCCCGAAGGGGCCGAGGATCTCGTGCTCGATCTCTATCAACAGCTCCCGCCCGCGAGGATCACCGATCTGTTGCTGGAAGTCGATGAGCGAACCGGATTTTCCGAGGCGTTCACGCATCTGCGCACCGGCGCGCCCTGCAGCGACCGGATCGGCCTGATGAACGTGTTGCTGGCGGAAGGCGTCAATCTCGGTTTGCGCAAGATGGCGGCGGCGACCAACACGCACAGCTTCTGGGAATTGCTGCGGATCGCGCGCTGGCATGTCGAAGGCAGCGCCTATGATCGGGCGCTCGCCATGATCGTGGAGGCCCACGCCGCCCTGCCCATGGCCGCCTTCTGGGGACAAGGGCAATCGGCATCCAGCGACGGGCAGTTCTTCCTTGCTACCGAGCAGGGCGAGGCGATGAATCTGATCAACGCGAAATATGGCAACGTCCCGGGCCTCAAGGGATACAGCCATGTGTCCGATCAATATGCGCCGTTCGCAACCCAGGTGATCCCGGCAACGGTCAGCGAGGCTCCCTATATCCTGGACGGGCTGCTCATGAATGACGCGGGCCGCCGCGTTCGCCAGCATTTTGCCGACACGGGCGGCTTCACCGATCATGTGTTCGCCGCCTGCGCCTTGCTCGGCTACAGGTTCGCCCCCCGTATCCGCGATCTCCCTCAGAAAAGACTCTATGCCTTCACGCCCAACGCGACGCCGGCCAATGTGCGAGCGCTGGTCGGAGGTAAGATCAATGAACCGCTCATCGAGCGCAACTGGCCCGACATCCTGCGCATCATGGCGACGATCGCAGCGGGGATCGTCGCCCCCAGCCAGATTCTTCGCAAGCTCGCCTCTTACCCGCGCCAGAATGAGCTGGCCCTCGCATTGCGAGAGGTGGGCCGCATCGAGCGAACCCTGTTCATGATCGACTGGATTCTTGATGCCGGCCTCCAGCGCCAGGCTCAGATCGGCCTCAACAAGGGTGAGGCCCACCACGCCCTAAAGCGCGCCATCAGCTTCCACCGCCGAGGTGAAATCCGGGATCGATCCGGCGAAGGCCAGCACTATCGCATCGCCGGAATGAACCTGCTCGCCGCCATCATCATATTCTGGAACACCATGAAGCTCGGCGAGGTCGTCAATACCCGGGCCGCCAGCGGTACCCATATCGCGCCTGATCTACTCGCCCACGTCTCGCCGTTGGGATGGGAACACATCAATCTAACCGGGGAATATCGCTGGCCCAAATCCTTAGCGTAGGATTCCGCCCCCTCCCGCAAACGCCCCC
>JARFNK010000073.1 GCA_029167225.1 Sphingobium arseniciresistens | reverse complement strand
GTCCTGGTAGAATCAATCAAGCGTTCAGTGTTCGTTCTTCAACCTGGCCAAAATCGCAGCTTCGGGCCGACTGGGCCTACCTCGCGGAGCGCCGCGGCGAGGCTGTTCTGCTGGCGGTAGGCGGATAGCTTTTTGAGGATCAGCGAGGGCGTAACGGTGCGATCACGCATCGCGCCGATGACGCGTTCGATATCCGGCCAGTGGCTGACGATCAGATCCCGGTTGAGCCTGTGACCGAACAGTGGCGCAAGCCTGCCATAGCGCTTCGAAGGTTCGAATGCGTAGAGGCGCCGGTCGGACAGGCGAGGAATGCGCGGCTCGAAATCGAGCCCGAGGAGATGCATCGTTGCGAACACGATGTCGGAAACGCCGCCTCCATCGACGTGCAGCGCGGTCAGATCGGCGTTGCTGTCATGGCCGAGGAGCCCATCGAGCGCATGGATGGCTTCTCCTGCCGTGCCGGCGATCACCGTCTGGTGCAGCGGCGCGTAGCGGTCGGTGATGGTGGTGTAGATCTTGACCACTGGGTCGCGACCATAATGGGCGTTGACCGCTCCGCCGGCTTCGCCCGGCCCGCCCAGGTAGAAGGCCTGGCCATCCGCGGAAGCCCGGTGTCCTTGCCCAAACCAGGCGGCGATCGGCTCGGCGTGGATGGCGTCGGTCAGACAGGCGAGCGCCGCCCGAAAGGTTTCCTCGCGCATGTGCCATGTCTGCATGCGCAGCAGCGCGCGGCGTGACCCTGCGCCGCATACCTCGGCCATGCGCGACAGCCCAAGATTGGTCGCTTCGGCAATCAGAGTGGCGAGGAAGGCCTGCTCATCGCCAGGCGGCAACCCGGTCGAGACGTGCCCGAAGTGCTGGGTGAAGCCGGTCCATCGTTCGACCTGCGACAGCACGTCGGTGATACGCGTGGCAGGCAGCATACCGTAGCAGGCAAGCGTCAGATGCCGTCCTTCGTCGTGCCCGGCATCATCGTCCTTCAGTTCCTTGGGGAAGCGCAATCGCTCGCCAGCGAACAGGGCAGCATCACGTCCGGCCAGATTCTGGGCGACGTCGCACAAGGCTTTGTCGAGTTGCGCGGCGCGCTGATCGAGCCATGCGTGTGGATCACCGAGCGAGAACACCGGTTGCAGCGCTGCGCCACTTGATGGCGCGAGCAGCACCTCCAGCGACCTGTGCAGCCGTGACCTCGGCACCCAGATATCACCCGATGCCAGTGCATTGGCGAGCGCCCCGTAGGTGGCCATCTCCCAATGCGTCCGGTCGATCTTGCCGGCGACCACGACATGGCGGTGCCAGCGCCGCTCGACATGACCGAGCGGAACGTCGGCAGGGAGCGGCTTGCGCCAGTCGCCATCAAGATCCGACAGGACCGTCATCGCATTGCGCAACGCCGCGGTGCCGGCCCGGCCGTGGAAATCGAGCGTTTGCAGGAATAGAGGTCCTATTCGTTTGAAGGTCCGGTATTCGGCTGCGATCTCGCTCAACACATCGTCCCTGTGAGGTGCCGCGGTACGACGGATGATCGCGGCATCGGCATCGAGCATGTCGAGAGGCACGATATCCCTGAGGGCCGCGCCGATATCTTCACCGGTGCGTGCTACCCGGCTAACTGTTTCCAGCACGGTGGCGATGCGCATCAGTCGGTCACGGCCTTCGCGTCCCGAAATCGCGATTCCCTGTTCCAGGCGTTTGCGGGCACGAAGGTGAGCGCGTCCCATCAAGGCGCCGAACATGGCGATCGCCGCGTCGGTAAGCGTGGCTTCCATCTCGCGCAGCGTAGCAAGCAGGATGACCCGCCTGCGGGAGGCGCGCATCTGTTGGAAGGCCTGGGCGGTATAGCGCACGCCTTCGCGGGCGAACTGCGTCATGCGTGGCTCGTGCAGGGGATCGACCGGAACACAGGAAATTCCGGTCCTGCGGATCAGAGCGACCTTCTCAAGGATTTCGGCGAGCGAGGCTGACGCGACGCGGGGCTGTGGTTCGCGCAGCCACGACAAGCGGCTCTGTCGATCATGCACCTTCTCATCGACCAGCGTATCGAGGCGCTGACGCATATCCGCATCGAGTTTATCATGGATTGCAGCGACCAGATCGGTTTCCACCCGCAGCATCGCCTCGGCCGCCATCCGCTCGACTACGCTGATGCCGGGGATAACGATGCGCCGCGTGCGCAGCTCGTCGAGCAGTCGATCGAGCAGAATACGCCCGTCCACGATGGGCATGGCTTCGATTTCCAGCCAGGTCATCATGATACCGCGCGCTGGCCGGCTCAGATCGGTGAAGCCGAAGCGCGCCTTGATGGCGGCAAGCTGATCGTAGCGGGTCGGCGCTCGCCGCGCGAAGTCGGCGATGGCGCCTGCATCCACCCCGACCTGCTCGGCGATATGGTCGAGCATGATCGCAGGCAACAGCTCGCCTGCGCGCAGATGCCGCCCCGGAAAGCGGAGGCAACAGAGTTGCAGGGCGTAGCTCAACCGGGTTGCCGGAGTGCGCGCGGTGCCGATTGCAGCAAGGTCCTCGGCATCGAGGCCATAGTGTCGCACCACCGCCGCCTCGCTGTCGGGCAAAGCAAGCAATGCGGCGCGCTGCCGCTGGGTCATCGGAATACGTGCGGGCATGTTTCATCCTTCAAAAACCTCTTGCCTTTTGCCCGCTTAATGAAAGAGGATTGTGAAAGGCCCAAGGCTGCGGAAATTGGTGCATCCTGTTTCCACCTCCGGATACGGCCGTTTGTGAAAGAAGCTGGATGACGCGCGAATCCTATCTGATCGGCTATGCCCGCGTGTCGAAGGGCGACGACCAGTCGAACGCCACGCAGCGGCGCGCGCTCGACGCGCTCGGCTGCAAACGTGTATTCGAGGAGACCGCTAGCGGCGGGCGATGGGACCGACCCAAGCTCCTGGAGATGATCGGGCAGTTGCGCGAGGGAGATGTCGTCGTCGTCTGGAAGCTCGACCGGCTGTCGCGCAGCCTGAAGGACATGCTGCACATCATGGAGCGGATCGAGCTCGCGGGAGCGGGCTTTCGTTCGTTGACCGAAGCGATCGACACCACCACCGCGGCAGGGCGGATGATGATGCAAATGGTGGGAAGCTTCGCCGAGTTCGAGCGGGCCATGATCCGCGAACGCACCAGCGCCGGCCTTGCCCAGGCACGTGCCGAAGGGCGGATCGGCGGACGACGGCGCAAGCTCGGCGACAAGCAGCGTCGCGAAATCGCCGAATCCGTCACCTCCGGTCGCAAGTCCGGTGCCGAGATGGCACGGTTGTACGGCGTCAGCGAACCCACGGTCTCGCGCATCGTCGCCGCGCACCGCCAGCAATTCAGTCAGCAGCAGAGGGAACAGGCATGAAGCGTGGTCACGATCTGTCCGGCGTCATGAAGTTCGCCACCTCGCCGGCCTGGGGCGAGCATCTGGGCGAGGCGCTCGGCGATCATCTCGGTCTGGCGATGGAGGAGTTCGACTTCGAAGCGGACGAGCTGGCAGACATCGTCGGCGATCATTGGGCCGGCGTGTTGTGGGGATGCGCGTTCGAGGATCTGCTCACGCGCACCATCGAACCCGGGGACCGGAACATTGTTGATGACTATATTCGGCGCCGGGGTTGGAACGAGAGCGGCTCGACCAAAATCTACCTGCGTGCCCTTCGATCGTCGGTGATGAGCCTCTACGAAGTCAGCGAGGTCGAGCCCGGGAGCGGCTTCCTTGTGCGCGACCTGATCCAGGGCGACGAGCCACTTCGAGTATCCGAGCGCAGCGCCTCGCAGACGCTGAAGCAATGGGACAGGATCGGTGCCCGCGTCGTGCAGGTCGGAGGCAAGCACCTCCTGTCGGGCGGCGTGCTGTCGTTCACGATGGAGGCGGCCGAGGCGCTCGTCGCCGATCTGCGGCGCTCGAAGGGCAAGCGCAGCCCGCGCACCGCGTTGAACCTAGACGCCGACGATCTTGCTGCGCTTCCAGCCCTCATCAGCACGGCATGGCTGTTCGATGTCGTTCCCAAGACCATGGGACCGGCGTCGATCCCTACGCTGCACAACAGTGATGGCGAGGAAGTGGTGTTCCACCGCGTGCGCTTTCCCTTCGCACGCGGCGTGACCCAGGCGCTGGTCGGTGAGCGGCTCGATACTATCCCTGCGCTTCAGCGGGAAACCACGCACTTCTGGAACTGGCTGGGCGAGGAACCGAACGGAATAGCGAAGAGCACCGGGCGTATGGCGTGGGGTGTGACGATGGCGGACGGCACCCCGGTGCTCGGCAATGTCGAATTGAAAGGCCGCGCCCTGATTCTCGCCGTCACCTCGGCCGAGCGGGCGAAACGCGGCACCGCGCTCATGACCGATGCGCTAGCCGGGTTGGTCGGCTCGCCGCTGACCACGATCGAGACGGTCGAACAGGCCATGGCGGCGCGGGCCGAGGGACTGACAATGTCCGAACCGGCACCCGCCATTGCGCCAGAGGTGGCAACCCCGCTCATCCATGCCATGCTCGACCGTCAGTACCGCGCGACGCTCGATGAACCCATCGGCATACTCGGCGACATCACCCCGCGCGCAGCCGTTCAAACGGCCGCAGGCCGGCACCGAGTAGCCGGGTGGCTCAAGCATCTCGAAAACCGCAGCAGCAGCCAACTCGACGCGAACGACCCGATGGCCACCTACGACTTCACCTGGATGTGGCGCGAACTTGGCATCGAGAACCTGCGCAAATAGTTGGCTACCCCTGACGTCGATGCCTACCGTGAATCTGTGTCCCTACAATGCACAGGGGCCCAACTGGCTGCGATCCCCAACACCGCGATTATTACCTCTGCAAATTGGGAAGTCGTATCAACCATCGGCTCGGCCAATGATCGGAAGCCAGCCCCGGCCTCCTTCACTGCATGGAGGATATTCAACAGATCGCGGGTGTTGCGGGCGAGGCGGTCTGTTGCCGTCACCATCAGCACGTCGCCATCATCTAGTGCGCCGATCGCGCGCTTGACCCAAGTTGAACAGTGCTGGCGGAACACGCGGGGAACGCGAGATCGTAAGTATCTGATTTTGCTTGGGGTGAGTTT
>JARFNK010000072.1 GCA_029167225.1 Sphingobium arseniciresistens | reverse complement strand
CCATTCCTGCCCTTGCCGACGAGCTAGAGGCCATTCGGGCTAACCAGGATGCGAGGGGCCGTCAGATTGCTGCTGCTTACGACTATATCATCGTCGGCACTGGCGCTGCAGGATGCGCTCTTGCGGGCCGTTTGGCTTCCTCCTCGACGGCAAAGATACTGATAATAGAGGCCGGGGGATGGGATACGGCCCCGTCGGTAGCCGATCCGCGCGTCTGGTTCACCAACCTGGGAACGGAGCGCGACTGGGGTGACGTCGCCATTCCTACCCCGCATGTAAACAATCGGGCCATCGCCGAGCATATGGGCAAGGTGGTCGGTGGCGGCACCAGCATCAACGCGACGATCTGGGCCCGGCCTTTCAAGCAGGATCTTGATCACTGGGCCGAAGTTACTGGGGATGAGGACTGGGGCTACGAACATGGCCTCTCGCTCTACAGGAAGATTGAGAACTGGCAGGGTGGCGAAGATGCAAGATACCGTGGCAAGGGGGGGCCGGTATGGTGCCAGCCGGCTGCGTCTCCGCTGGCAATGGCCCCTGCGGTTCTCGAAGCAGCGCGGGCCAGGGGCTTTACCATCTTCCCCGATCAGAATGGCGCTCGCGAAGAAAGTGCCGGCGGCTTTGCCATGATGAATCAGATCATCAAGAACGGCCAGCGCAACAACATGGCCAAGGCCTATCTGTACCCGGTGCTGAGCAAACCCAATGTCACCCTGCTTACAGCCACCCATGTCGACCGGGTGATTGTCCAGAACGGTCGCGCTATCGGCGTCGAGATTGCGACGCCATCGGGACCGCGCAAGGTTCTGGCGCGTGAGGAAACAATCCTGTGCGCCGGAGGGATCAACTCGGCGAAACTGCTGATGCTGAGCGGCATAGGCGATGAGAGGGAACTGGCTGCCGTCGGCATCAAATCGGTCGTGCATTCGCCAGATGTCGGCGCTCACTTCCAGGATCACATTCTGCATGGCGGCTGCCTGTGGGAAGCTCCGAATGCCTTCGAGCTACGCAATAGCGGCGCGGAAGTGGCCGGCTTCTGGAAGTCCCGGTCCGATCTCGACCGGCCAGACATCAACATCGTTCAGATCGAACTCCCCTACGCGAGTGAGGTCATAGCGAAGAATTACGCCCCGCCGCCCACATCCTGGGCGCTATGCGCCGGCCTCGTCGCGCCTAAAAGCCGGGGCAAGATGCGCCTGCGCTCGTCCAACGCTGCCGACCGTCCGCTCCTCGACGCGAATTTCCTGTCGCATCCCGATGATGTCGAGGCGCTTGCCGCCGGCATCGAACTTGCTCGTGATCTGGGTAATTCTGCCGCGCTCAAGCCTTTCGCGAAGCGAGAAGTGGTCCCGGGGCGCAAGCTCGAGCGAAACGATATGGCCAATTTCATCAAGGACGGTGCGACCACCTATTTTCATGAGGTCGGGACATGCCGGATGGGCAAGGACGGCAATGCCGTCGTCGATCCTAAGTTGCGCGTAAACGGTTTGACGGGCCTGCGCGTTGCCGACGCCTCCATCATGCCGCGCATTCCTGGCGTCGCAACCATGGCGACATGCGTGCTCATCGGCGAACGCATGGCCGAAATCATCTCGCCTAAGGCCTGAGCCGGCGAAATTCGCAACGGAGGTAAATATGGAAACCCAATTGGTGATCGGCAATGTCGCGGCGAACGCGGAAGGCGGGCGCACGTTCGAGCGGCGCAATGCATTAACTGACGAGATTGTCACGACAGCTGCTGCGGCAAGCGTTGCTGATGCCAGCCGTGCAGCTGATTCCTCGCAGGCCGCATTCGGGGCCTGGTCACACACCGGGCCCACAGAACGCCGAAGGCTCCTGCTCAAAGCGGCGGATATCCTCGAGGCTATGGTCCCTGATTTCGTACCGGTCATGGCGCAGGAGATCGGCGCGTCCGAACTTTGGGCCAGTTTCAATGTGATGGCGTCCGCCAACCTGATCCGCGAGGCCGCGAGCCTCGTCACCCAGATCCAGGGCGAGACAATCCCGACCGACAAGCCGGGCACATTGTCCATGACGTTGCGACAGCCGGTGGGCGTGGTGCTGAGCATCGTTCCATGGAACGGCCCCGTCATCCTGGCGGCCCGAGCGATCGCCTATCCGCTCATGTGCGGCAACTGCGTGGTATTCCGTGCATCGGAGGCTAGTCCCAGGACCCACGCGCTGCTGGCTCAGGCCTTCTACGAGGCCGGCTTCCCCAGCGGTGTCCTGAATTTCGTGACCAACGCTCCTGAAGATGCGGCCGACGTAATCGACACCCTGATCGCGCATCCTGCCATCCGCCGCATAAACTTCACAGGCTCTACGCGGGTGGGACGCATCATCGCGCAGAAGTCTGCGACCCATCTGAAGCGGTGCCTTCTTGAATTGGGCGGCAAGGCTCCCTTCGTCGTCCTGGACGACGCGGATATCGAGGGCGCCGTGAATGCGGCGATCTTCGGCAGCTTCCTGTACCAAGGGCAAATCTGCATGTCGACGGAACGCTTCGTAGTCGATGAGAGTGTCGCCGATCAATTTACTACGCGCTTCGCCGAACGCGCAGCCGCCCTTCCGGCCGGTGATCCTGCGGCCGGTCCGGGATGTGTCGTTGGACCGATGATTGGGCGGGCTTCGGGCCAAAGGATCAATAGTCTCGTCGAGGACGCTCTTGCGAAGGGCGCGAAGATTATCGCAGGCGGCTATGCCGACGGAGCGACCATGCCCGCCACGATCGTCGATCATGTGACGTCCCAGATGGAAATCTATGACGAGGAGACGTTCGGTCCGGTCACCACGATCGTACGCGTGAAAGGCGTCGAGGAGGCGGTGAGGGTTGCGAACGACACGGCATATGGTCTGTCCGCAGCGGTGTTCGGGCAAGATGTTACCCGCGCGCTGGATGTCGCTCGTCGTATCGATTCGGGCAGCGTCCACATCAACGGCGCAACCGTCCAGAACGAGCCGCAGGCGCCTTACGGAGGCATGAAGAACAGCGGTTATGGCCGGTTCGATGGCCGCGCTGTCGTTGACGAGTTTACCGAGCTCAAATGGGTCACGATCGAACCGGCCGGCCAGCCGTACCCATTCTGATCCCCTTGGGCGCGGTTGGCCGCGCCCAAGGGCAAGCCATCAAAATCCAAAAAAACCACGTGCGATGCCGTTCGAGGGGTGAGGCCGCACGTCTATCAGAGGAGGAAAATCATGCGGGCCTATTCCATCTTGATGTTTTCAGTCGGGTGCGCGCTTTCCGCTGCAGATGCCCATGCGACCGAAGGCGGCGGCGGCGCCTATCCAAATGGTGCGGAAAGTCTGATGGTGGCACCCCTGCCGCCGCCCGGTACCTATCTGCTTAACTATACGAACTATTACACCGCGGACCGGCTCAACGATGCCGATGGCAACAGCATGGTCCCCGACTTCTCGATCGACGCCTATGCCCAGGTTTCCCGCTTCGTACACGTGACCGACAAGAAAATCCTCGGTGCGACCTGGGCGATGCAGGCCTTCGTTCCGCTGGTCAGCCTCACCGTGCACGCGGGCGGCGCACGCGACAGCCGCTTTGGTCTGGGCGACATGATCGTCACGCCGGTGGTGCTGGGCTGGGAGGCCGGTAATACCCATATCACTGCGGCCGTCGATACGTGGGTGCCAACGGGAAAGTATAATCGTGAAAACCTCGCCAACATCGGGAGAAACACATGGAATTTCGAACCGGTGCTCGCGATGACATATCTCGATCCGGCCGGAAAATTCGATCTCTCCGTGAAGCTGATGTATGACTTCAGTACGAAGAACAAGGCGACGGACTATCAGTCCGGACAGGAATTCCACACTGATTTCGCAGCGGGTGTAAACCTCAAGAAGCTGACATTGGGGGTGAACGGCTACTATTACAAACAGACGACGGACGACAAACAGGGCGGGCTGCGGGTTGGCGCAGATGGTTTCAAAGGCGAGGCTTTCGCCCTTGGTCCGGTCGTGCGCTATCAGGCAGGCAAAATCCCGATCTCCTTTCAGTGGCAGCATGAGTTCATGGCGCATAACAAGCCGCAAGGTGACAAGTTCTGGCTAAAGAGCGTCTTCCGCTTCTGATACCCGCGCGGGGCGACGGCCCAGATGTTCGCCCCGCGCCGTTAAGACTTTCAACATGTCACGGATAGGAGTGTATGCCTGTCGACGAGCGCAAACCGAAGGATCGATAGTGGATGTCAGTGAGATGATGAAGGCGGCTGTTCTGCATGAGCCGGGCGGGCCTGAGGCACTCATAATCGAGCAGCGAGAGATACCGCAGCCGATCGCGGGCGAGATACTGATACGGGTGAAGGCCTTCGGATTGAACCGCTCGGAGCTATTTACCCGGCGGGGGCAATCGCCTGGAGTCACGCTGCCCAGGATACTTGGCATAGAAGCGTCGGGGGTTGTGGCGGCCGCGCCCGGTGGCGAGTTCCAGGTTGGAGAGACTGTGGTTTCGGTAATGGGGGGGATGGGGCGCAAGTTCGACGGGGGCTATGCAGAATATACCTGCGTACCCGCCGCAAATGTAAGAGCCGTCACGACTGCGCTGTCGTGGGAGCGGCTTGGCGCTTTACCGGAGATGTTGCAGACCGCATGGGGCTCATTGTCCCGAGGTCTGCGAGTGGTGCCGGGCGAGCGGTTGCTGATTCGCGGGGGCACAACCTCAGTCGGCCTAGCCGCAGCAGCTATTGCCAAGACGCTGGGTGCAGAGGTCGCCGCCACGTCGCGCCGTCAGACAGGCCAGGAGATCGTCCGCGCCGCCGGAGCCGACCTCTTCATCCTCGATGAGGGGCTCGTGGCTCCGTCGGTGCACAAACTCTGGCCCGGCGGCGCAGACAAGGTGCTCGAACTCGTGGGTACTACAACCTTGGCGGACTCCCTGGCGTGCATCCGTGAACCAGGTGCAGTGTGCATGGCGGGCATGGTTGGCGATGCATGGTCGCTGCGCGACTTCGCTCCGATGGACGTCATTCCCACAGGTGTTTCGCTCACCACCTATTCTGGCGACGTCGCGGACTTCATGGCGATGCCGCTTCAGAAACTGGTGGATCAGGTAGAGGGTGGCAAACTACCTGTCACGATCGGAAAGACGTTCACTCTCGACCGTTTGGGAGACGCACAGGATGGGAGGGATATTAGGCTATGCCCGCGTCAGCACCGGTGACCAGGACGTGGCC
>JARFNK010000071.1 GCA_029167225.1 Sphingobium arseniciresistens | reverse complement strand
AAATCATGGAAAACCGAAGGAAACCTGCGTCTCTCGCCGCCACGCTCGACATAAACTGCGACTGCAAAGAATATGTCGTGGATTACCTCGAGCGGGCATTCCCGACCCGCCAGATGCGCGTCTTCACCGACGACACCGGCACGGCGCGTTCGGTGCCGATGGAGGACGAACATGGCAATCCCGTTTATAACCCGGAAGCGGAAGCTGCCCGCAGCGCACTCATCGAACATCTCTGCGCGATGCCGCCGATCATGGCGGCGCTGGACGGACTGCTCGAGCATTTCGGGCATGATCGCGTCGCCGAAATCACGGGTCGCACGAAGCGATTGGTCTCGACGGGCGAAGGCCACCAGAAGCTCGAAACGCGCTCCGCGCGCACCAGCCAAGCCGAGGCGGCGGCCTTCATGCAAGGCCGCAAGCGCATCCTCATCTTCTCGGATGCCGGCGGCACGGGACGTTCCTACCATGCCTCTTTCGACGTCCCAAATCAGGAGCAGCGCGTCCATCTGCTGCTGGAACCAGGTTGGCGCGCCGATCGCGCGATCCAGGGCCTTGGCCGCACCCACCGCACCCACCAGGCATGCACCCCGCTGTTTCGCCCGGTTACGACCGACTGCAAGGGGGAACTGCGCTTCACCAGCACCATCGCGCGCCGCCTCGACAGCCTTGGTGCGTTGACCAGAGGCCAGCGACAGACGGGCGGGCAAAATCTCTTCGACCCGGCCGACAATCTGGAAAGCGAATATGCCTGTGCCGCGCTGATCAGCTGGTTTCACCTCCTCGTTGGCGGCAAGCTGACCAGCATCTCGCACGCCGAGTTCGAGCGCCGCACCGGCCTCGAGCTTTGCGACAAGGATGGCGTGATGAAGGACGAGCTGCCGCCGATCCAGCGCTGGCTCAACCGCATTCTCGCGCTACCCATCGGCCTGCAGAATTGGATCTTCGAGGAGTTCCTTTCCCTTGTCGAGACCCGTGTCTCGGCGGCGCGAGAAGCGGGCAGGCTGGACGTCGGGGTCGAGACGATCCTGGTCGATAGCGCCACCCTCCTCGACGACACGCTGCTGCGAACCGATCCGGTCAGCGGCGCGACGTCGCACCTCCTGACGATCGAGATCACGCGCCGGCGAACACCGGTCTCACTGGAGCGCATCCTGCGTATCGCCGACAGCGACCCAACTGCCGTGTGCATGGTCAATTCCAAGTCCGGCATGGTCGCTCTGCAAACCCGCGCTCGGGCCCTCATGGAAGAGAAGGAGGGCACGCCCATCCCGCGCATCGAGCTCATGCGGCCAACCCGGCACGAATATATGCGCGAACATGACCTCTACGAGACGGCCTGGACGACCATAGACCGCGACGCCTTCGCGGCGACATGGGCCAAAGAGGTTTTGGACGCCACCCAGAAGGTCGATAGCGAAACAATCCGGCTCGCCACGGGCCTGCTCCTGCCGATCTGGTCAGCGCTGCCCAGCGATCACCTCGTTGTAAACCGGATTGCCGACGGTAACGGCCAATCCTGGCTTGGCCGCCTCGTCTTCGACGACCATGTGCCGCAGCTCTTCACGAAACTCGGCATCGACCGGGCCGATAATCTGCCGCCGCAGGATATCGCCAGGTCGGCGCTTGCGGGTCGCAGTGTCGATCTGACCCGCCCATTCCCCACGACGATCAAGCGCGCGGTCGTGAACGGATCGGCCCGCATCGAACTGGTCGGATGCCCGTCTCAGCAGCTGGCATGGCTCAAATCCATCGGCTGTTTCACCGAAGTCATCCAGTACCGCACCCGCGTCTTCGTGCCGGTGCCGGCGGCCGAGTCGATCCTCGCCGAGCTGCTCAAGGCGGCCTGAGCGAAAGGGAAGGGGGAGCGGGGATGGTGTCCGGGATGATCCGGATGCCAGAAGGAGTTACCCCTGTGATCCAGACCGTCAAGCTCAGCAAGCTCCGCCTCTCGGAGTTCAACGTCCGCAAGTCGGATGACCTCAATATCGATCAGCTCGCGGCCGATATCGGTGCCCGCGGGATCCTGCAAAACCTCCTCGTTACGCCCGTGACAAAGCCACGCGGCTCTTTCGCCGTCTTCGACGGTGGTCGCCGGCTACGCGCTCTCAACCTTCGTGCCGACCGCGGCGAGATCAACCCCGACGATTTCGACGTGCCGGTCATGGTGCTGAAGGGCGACGACGCGACGCTGTCCGAAACTTCACTCGCCGCCAACTTCCACCAGTTGAAGATGACGCCGGCGGAGGAATGCCGGGCCTTCCAGCACTTTCTCGGCACCTCCGGCGATATCGATGCGGTCGCCAAGCGCTTCGGGCTCACTCGCCGGTTCGTCGAAGGCCGCCTCCGCCTTGCGTCGCTCGCCACCCCGATCTTCGAGGCGCTGAGCGCCAATGAAATCACCCTCGACGTGGCGAAGGCCTATGCCTCGACCGAAAATCAGGAGAAGCAGCTCCTGATCTGGAACGCATACAGCAGCTACTCCAACGCCGACACGATCCGCCGCGCCATCGCGAACGAATCCATGAAGGCGAACGACGCGGTTGCCTTGCTGGTCGGCGAGGATCGCTACGTCGAGGCTGGCGGCAAGGTCGATCGTGACCTCTTCAGCGACGGTGGCGATCGGTGGGTGAACCCCGAAATCGCGCAGCGGCTCGCGGCCGACATCATGGAGGCCGAGGCCAAGCGCATCGGTGAGGAATCCGGTCTCGCCTGGATCCGTCCCATCGCGAGCAGCTACACCCACAACGCTGCCGCCGGGCTCTATCGCGCTTTGCTGCCGCAGCCCGATCTCACCGAGGAGCAGTCGGCCCGACTTGCCGAGATCGAAGACCGTCACGCCGTCATCCAGTCCGAAATGGAGGACGACGAGCTCGGCGACGATGCCTACCAGCTGCTCGATCAGGAATATGACCGTCTCGCTGAGGAGGCGCAGGCGATCCATCAGCGGGTCCCGTTCCTTCCGGACGAGATCAAGCCGCTCGTCGGCCTGTTCCTGACCCTCACGCCCAAGGGCGAAATGCTGCTCGACACGCAATATTACAGCGAGCAGCCCATTCGACGCGAAGCGCCGGCGGGCGAAGACGGCGCCGTGGACGGTGAAGAGCAGGGCAATCGCTTCTCGGGTGGTATCCGGGTTGGGGGCGATCACGCCCCTGCCGCGCCGCGCCCCGAAACGGTCGCGCCGGGTGGGAAGCCCCTCAGCGCCAGGCTCTACGACGAACTGGCGATGCAGCGCCGCGACATCCTCGCTGCCTGCATGCTGGCGCATCCCGCGCTTGCCCTCGACTACGCGCTGTTCACGATGATCGACGACCGCAATCATCATTCGGTGCATTACGGAACCACGATCCGGGCACGCGCGCCACAGGATCCGATGATCGGCGACATGCCGACGACCCGCGCACGCGACTATCTGGCGGAGGCCCATGACGGGCTCGATGCCTCATGGACCGAGCATAAGTCCGAAGTCGACCGCTTCGAGGCGTTCCGCGCTCTCGATGACGACAGCAAGGCTGCCTGGCTCGCCTACATCGTTGCGATGTCGCTCGAGGCGAAGGCGGGGTACAGCAACGAGCAGATTCCCCTTCAGAACCGGATCGCATCGATCCTCGAGATCGACACCGCAGCCTGGTGGCGGCCCACGTCGGAGAATTTCTTCGACCGGGTCAGCAAGGGATCGATCCTCGCGCTGCTCAACGACGTCGGGGGCGCCGCGCTGACGGCGCGTCACGCCACGCTCAAGAAGACCGACATCTCGGTGTCCTGCCACAAGCTGTTCGCCGGCGAGTCCATCGTCGAACCGGAGGTCAAGGAAGCAGCGATTGCATGGGTGCCCGACGCGATGCGTTTCCTCGACCGCCAGTCGGAAGCGGATCCCGAATTCGCGCCGAATGCAGACGATGTGGACGATGACACAGCGACCGTCGGCGACGAGGCCGAAGATGCCGACGCGACAACGGATGCCGATTTGGATCCCGCTGCCACCGACGATGTGACGACGCAGGACGACCACGAGGCCGTGGACGCCTGATTTTCCTGACACCCTCGGGGGCGACTGACCGCCGGCGCACCCGCGTCGGCGGTCTTTTGCTGCCCGCCTTCTGGAGAACGCAATCATGCCCGCGCCGAAAAGGACGGGCCGCGATGTCGCGGCCGAGATCACCGACCTCATCATCCGCAAACTGGAAGAGGGCGTGCCGCCTTGGACGCGGCCATGGCGCGCCAGCGGAGGTGGCCGCCCGCTGCGCCACTGCGGCACCCCCTACACCGGCATCAACAATCTCTACCTCTGGGCGATCAGCGATCTTCGCGGCTATCGCTCCCGGTTCTGGATGACCTATCGTCAGGCCGAAGCGCTTGGCGGCCACGTCCGCAAGGGCGAGAGCGGCTCGGTCTCGGTCTATTATTCGTCCTTCACCAAGGTCGAGTCCAACCCCAACACGGGCGCCGAAACCGAGCGCAGCATTCGCTTTCTGCGGCACTACATCGTGTTCAACGCCGATCAGATCGACGGCTTGCCAGCCTATTTCTACCCGCCCGATGAAGTCCCGGCGCCCGTCGATCCGTCGGAGCACCAGGCCGTGATCGATCGGTTCTTCGACGCGATACCGGCCGACGTGCGGCACGGAGGCAATCGCGCCTATTTCAACCCGACGTTTGACTACATCCAACTACCCCATAAGCGTTCGTTCAAGTCTATGGAATATTACGCAAGTACCAGGGCGCACGAATCTTGTCATTGGAGTGGTCATGCGAACCGGCTTGCTCGAAAGTTCGGCAAGCGCTTCGGCGACATGGCATATAGTTTCGAAGAACTCGTCGCCGAGATCGGGAGTGGGCTCGTCTGTTCCGAACTCGGTCTCCCCAATGAGCTTCACGACAGCCACGCCAGCTATGTTGGTCACTGGCTAGGAGTCCTTCGGGGCGAGAAGACCGCCATCATCCACGCGGCGTCCAAGGCCGAACAGGCGTTCAGCTATCTCCGCTCGTTCAGCGAAGAGGCGTCAACGTCCGCCACTCCGCATGACGACGAAGCTGCAGAGCCCGGCCCCGAACGCCTTGCGGCTGCCGCATAAGCAGGGAGATTGACCATGCCTCTGGAGATCAAGCAGCTTGCCTGCCTCTCGACCGCCCATATCAGCCAGGACATCGCCGCAGAGCTCGACCTTCTGATCGCATCGCCACCGCCATTGGCAGCGCGATTAAATCCGGACATCTGGCAGGGGCAGATCGTCGCCGAGCGCTGGCTTGAATATGGCTGGTTCATCTGGGTGAAGTCGCCCGGTCGCGCCGCCATGCCAGAAGCGCTGCGTGCCTGCCTGGACCTCGCCGAGGCCGCGGGCGCCGACTGGCTGCAATTCGACCGCGACTGCGCGCCGGTCGCCGAGCTGCCCAGCTACGACTGGTAGCGGCCACCATCCCCACATCCCGAACAGGAGACCCCGCCATGGGTTGGCTTTACATGCCCCGCACTTCGCTCGGGGCTCACACCTCCGCGAAATCCTATCTCGACGCGCAGTTCACCTACGAGCGTCAGCTCGAGGGCGGCAGCAGCAAAGGACTGCAGGTGCTGGCCTCGGCGTGTCCGCAGAATCGCGTCTACTATGCCGCGGCCCAGGTCATCACCGACGGCGTCGCCGGCGAGGTATTTGCCATCGTCTGCCTGGTCCGCTGGAACCCGAACGACAAGGAGGGGATGATTTTCGGCTACAAGGACAGTGCGCCGTTGCGGCGCTGAAATGGAGTATCAGTGATGATGAGGTAAGTTGAGAATGCCTCTGCTCGCCGGACTAA
>JARFNK010000070.1 GCA_029167225.1 Sphingobium arseniciresistens | reverse complement strand
GTCACCGCCAATGCCCTGCTCAAAGCAGATCGCCTCTGGCAGCAATCGCGGGCTTGACCATCACGGATACTCTAGGGAGGGGCGGTCGGCTATGCCGGCGAACAGGCGCGGCGCGGTGTCGAAATCGCGATCATCGTGCCTGGCGCGGCCGCGAGCAGCGGCGCCCCTCCTTCCCCCATGACGGCAAGCCTGCGGACGAACCGCGCGCCGCCGGATAGGGCAATAGTCCGGGGACGATGCCTGACCTGGCGGTGAAGGGGCTGGCCGGACGGAAGTCTGTCGGCGCGGATATCGCTCGCGCCATCGTCAGGATCGTCGATACCGCGCATGGCAGGCGCGTTCCGCGCGCCCCTTGGTCCGTCGCAGCATGGGGCGGAGATCGTCAGCGCCATGTCCGGCCGCGTCCGTGCCGACATGTTCCTCTGCACGCTGCTGGAAGACCCGCTCACTGGCCCTGTCAACCGACGCGTCCCTCGAGCGGGGCCGATGCGCCCGGCCCGCCTCCGACCGCGATGAACCTGGCCGCAACGTCATCCATCATTTGGCCGATCCCGATCCCCGCCGGAAAGAGGCGGTTCCAGGATATTGGCGTCGACTCCGGGCGGGCATTGGCTGCGTCCAGCGCCCGGCCAGCCAGGACGTGTCGAAAGCTCATGTGAATTTGGAAACAAATCTATGTTTTTCAATGATTAAATATAGATTTTTGAATTTTCCCTATAAAATCCGTTCTTTTCTTACGGGAAAAATACATATTCCAATAGAGCTGGCATCCTTCTTATCTATTGGGCGGCAATCGCAAGCATAGATGCGCATTTTCGAGAACGGGATTGCCTCGGTTCGTCGCATGGTACGCTCGGATCGTCTGCACAATGGCCATGGTTAATCATCCTGTTCATGCGCGGGAAAGGTCGATCTGAACAGGCAGAACATCCATGACGCTCATCTTACGAGGCTAAATGGAGGGGTTCTGGCAGCTGAACGCGCAATCACGCGGGCGGCGGTCGGACGAGAAGCTGCGGTCATGCAGGCCCGACTTGTCGAATTGAAGGAGTAGCGTGATGCGTGTCATTTCCAAAAATCCAAAATGTCTTTTGATGCTTGCCCTGATTTCCGGGGTTTCGTCAGGCAGCCTGGCTGCACAGACGCAGGATCCGCCCACGGCCGATGTCTCGGCTTCCGCATCGATGCCCTCGGCCGCGCCGACCGAAGGGGCGGAGATCAAGGGCATCATTTCCGCACGCAGCGGCGACAGGATGCAGGTCACGGCCGCCGACGGCACCAAATCCGTAATCGTCATCAACGACGCCACCCGGATCACTGCCAGCAAGGGCCTTTTCGGTCTTAACCGCAACAGGCTTGCCGCGACCTCGCTGATCAACGGCCTGCCGGTTACGGTCAAGACGATGCAGTCGGGTGACGGCCTGGTGGCAAAGCAGATCAATCTTCAGAACAAGGATATCAAGACCGCGTCGATGATCCACAACGGCACGGCCCAGCGTTTTGACGAGCAGACTGCGGCAACCGAAGCGTTGCGTGGCCGCATGGGCGAGATCGATCAGTATAATGTCAAAAGCACGACCAACGTGAATTTCGACACCGGCAAGGCGGTCCTGTCCGCCCAGGCGAGGAACGATCTGTGCGCTGCTGCCAGTACGGCCGAGGGCATGAGCAACGCCCTGCTGCTTGTCGTGGGATATACCGATTCCACGGGCGGAGAGGAATATAATCAGGCGCTGAGCGAGAAGCGTGCCGGCCGTGTGGTCAATTATCTTCAGCAGGCCTGCGGCTGGAAGCCCTATCGGATGCTGACCCCCACCGGCATGGCAGAGGCGGATCCTCTGGCCGATAATAGCACCGCTGAAGGCAAGGCGCAGAACCGCCGCGTTGCGGTGAATATCCTTGTGAGCAAGGGCTTGGACGGTCTTTGAAGTGCACGGGGTGGGCGTTGCCCACCCCGGTTTCCTGGCTGGCAATCGGCAGGTCCATCATGGCCGCTGCCGCATGGCAAAACGCGCTTCGCCGCAAACACGGCGGAAGATAGGGGCGGATATCCGAAAAGAAGAGGTCTGGAGCGGGTAGCGGGGATCGAACCCGCATCACAAGCTTGGAAGGCTAGTGCTCTACCATTGAGCTATACCCGCTAATTCAAGCTCCAGACCGAAACCGAGGCGCTGGTGTCCAAGGGTTTCTGGCAGGGCTTGATCCAATCCGATGCGCCAATGCCATCACTACCGCCGCGTCGTCAACACATAGCTGGCGGAAATTTGCGTGCGACCGGCCTGCGCGCTCGGGAGAGCGGGGTGGCTGGCGGTTCCGGTGATCCCCCGCAAGATGCGCGAGGGATCACCACAGCCTTGCGGCCGGTTATTCCACATGCACCCGCGCGAGGCGGGGCGAGAGCAGGTGGACGGCGAGCAGCGCGGCGAAATAGGCCGTGCCCGCAACTGCGAACAGCGGGGCGTAGCTGCCGATGCTGTCGAGGATATAGCCGGCATATTTGGCCATCAGCATGCCACCCACCGCGCCGGCCGTACCCCCGATGCCCACCACGGAGCCCACCGCCGCGCGCGGGAACAGGTCCGACGGCAGGGTGTAGAGGTTGGCCGAAAAGGCCTGGTGCGCGGCCGTCGCGATGCCGATGATGAGCACGGCGACCCACAGATTGTCGATGGATTGCGCGAAGAAGATCGGCAGCACCGCAAAGGCGCAGACGAGCATGGTGATCTTCCGCGCGACGTTCACTGCCATCCCCGCGCGCATCATCCGGCTGGACATCCATCCGCCCGCGATGCTGCCGAAATCGGACAGGACATAGATGGCGACCAGCGGCGGCCCGAAGCTGACGAGATCCAGCCCGTAGCGATCGCCCAGATAACCCGGCAGCCAGAACAGGAAGAACCACCAGATCGGATCGATGCAGAACTTGCCGATGGCATAGGCCCAGGTTTCCCGCACGGCGATGATCCGGCGCCAGCCGATCGCCTGCACAGGATCGGCCGGATCCTGCTGGATATAGGCGAGTTCGGCCTGCGTGACCTTCTTGTGGTCCTGCGGCCGGCGGTAGAAGATCAGCCATGCGGCCAGCCACAGCACGCCGAAGATGCCGGTGACGATGAAGGCCATGCGCCAGCCATAATGGATGGTGATCCATGGCACGAGCAGCGGCGTCACGATCGCGCCGACATTGGCGCCGGCGTTGAACAGGCCGATGGCGAAGGCGCGTTCCTTCTGGGGGAACCATTCGGTCACGGCCTTGATGCCGGCGGGGAAATTGCCCGATTCGCCCACGCCCAACCCGAAACGGACGACGGCGAACTGCATGACGCTGTGCACGCCGCCATGGGCGACGTGGGCGATGGTCCAGAGCGTGACGGCGATCGCATAGCCCATGCGCGCGCCGATCAGGTCGACGATGCGGCCAAAGCCCAGATAGCCCACGGCATAGGCCGCCTGGAACCAGAAGACGATATTGCCATAGTCGGTTTCCGACCAGTTGAGTTCGGTCGCGAGCGTCGGCTTCAATACGCCGATCATCTGCCGGTCGACATAGTTGATCGCGGTCGCGGCAAACAGCAGCGCCACCACGACCCAGCGATATCGGCCGACCCGCTCGCCCGCCTTCTCAATCGTCTCGTTCATGCTGTCCTCTCGCTCTTGGCAGGTCGTATCGGCGAGCGTGCTATTATGGTCTGTGCGCCCGCCCCGGCATCATGCCGCCGCTATTATGCTTTTTGTTCCGAAATATGGCAATCTATACCACCCAATGATCCAAAGTCGGCGCGAACGCTGTCGCCGACCTCGACCGGATGAACGCCGGTGATCGCGCCGGAGGATATCCAAAGGCCGGGCGTGATCGGGAGGCCGCGGCGGGCAAGGTTCTCCAGCAGGAAGCGCACGGATCCCATAGGGCCATCGGGAAAGGCGCTGGCGATACCGGTGCCGATCAGCGCGTCGTTGATTATCACGCGCACATCGCGCTCCGCGAAGTCGCCGCTTTGCCAGTCGGCAACCGGCGCGCCGATCAGCAGGCCGTTATTGTTGCCGAAGTCGGAGATGGTGACGGCGGGGCCGAGCGTGTTGATCCCGGGAAAGGGCGAACTGGCGATCTCGATGCCGATATGCACGGCGTCGATATGGGCTGCGGCTTCCTCCAGCGTGAAACTGGTCTTGCCTGGTGCGGGCGGGGTCCCGATCCGCAGCAGGAACTCGGCCTCCGCCGCGCCGAAGCCTTGCGCGAAGATCAGGCCAGTCGATCCGGGCCCGGCGAGGGAGATCGTGCCGGCGAAGATCGGCCCCGCCAGGCGGTCGGCGCCATATTGGCCGGAAAGATGCGCGGGGATCCGCCCGACCTTCCACCCGCCGATAGGGCCAGGGCTGCTCGCGATCGCGATGTCCTGAATGGCATAGGCATCGTCCAGGGTCGCGGGCACCGGGCCGGGATAATCGGGCAGGGCGGTGGCGCGGCGGCGGGCCTCGACAAACTGCTGCGCAATATGGGCCGCTTGCGGGGGTGTAGTCACGGGAATCCTCTCAGTCGATGCTCCTGAATGCTGGTATTGGAAACCGGTGTCAATAGCAAGCTGCCGAGCCTTTCCGGGCTTTTGCGGATGGCGCGAGGCGCTGGCGCTTCCTTCGCTGTCGGTTATAAGACGCCGATGGCAAAGCAAACCAGTGACGATGGCAACAGTCCCAAACTGACCATCAACGACATCGCCCGCATGGCCGGCGTGTCCAAGAAAACCGTGAGTCGCGTCATCAACCGGTCGCCGCTGCTCAACCAGGAAACGCGCAGCAAGGTTGAGGAAATCATTAAGGAAACGGGCTATGTGCCCAATCCGCAGGCGCGCGCGCTGGCGCTTGGCCGCAACTTCCTGATCGGCCTCATCTACGATAATCCCAACGCGCAGATGATCCTCAGCATGCAGCAGGGAATCCTGGAGGCGCTCCGCGACACCGAGTTTGAATTGGTGATCCGGCCGGTCGATCGCGGCTCGGCCGGGGTGATGGACGATATCCGCAGTTTCGTGACCCGCCAGCGCCTGTTCGGCGTGGTCGTGCTGCCGCCGATGTCGGAGAACGATCATCTGGCACGGATGCTGGACGAGGAGGGGTGCCGCTATGTCCGCATGGGCTCCGCGGTGCTCGACGATCCCGAGCATATGGTCGCCTCCAACGATCGCGACGCGGTGGCCGATGCCGTCCGCTACCTGATCGCGCAGGGGCATCGGCGCATCGGCCTGATCGCCGGTCCGCATGGTTTCCGGTCGGCCAAAGAGCGGCGCGAAGGCTTTGAAATGGCGCTGTCGGAAGCCGGGATCAGCCTGCCGCGCAGCCTTGTTGCGGACGGACAATATACTTTTGAATCAGGAGTTTCCGCCTCGGAAAGCCTGTTCGACCTGGCCTCGCCGCCGACGGCGATCTTCGCCAGCAATGACGAGATGGCGGCCGGCGTGCTCTATGCGGCGCGGCTGCGCGGTATCCAGGTGCCCGAGCAGCTTTCGATCATCGGTTTCGACGATACCCCGCTCACCACGCGGGTCTGGCCGCCGCTCACCACCGTCCGCTGGCCGATCGTGGCGATGGGGCGCGCGGCGGCACTCAAGCTGATCGGCACGGCCATCGGCGAGGACAGCGACGTGGCCGAGCCATCGACGTTCAGCTCCACGCTCATTCGCCGAAGCTCGGTTGCGCCGATCGCGCAATCCTGATATTTCGGCGCCTTGTGACACCGGTTTCCAGAAAATTTGAGGGTGAGGACGGCCATGTTTGAGAAGACGTATCACGCGACGCATCCTGAGATGATGGAGTGCGTGGACAATGAGGCGCTGCGCGAGCGCTATCTTGTCGGCGGGATGTTCGTTCCGGGCGAGGTGAAGCTGAACTACTCGCATAATGAGCGGTTCGTGATCGGCGGTGCGGTGCCGGCGGGCGGGGTGATCAAGCTGCCAGAGCAGGTTGTGCCGGCGTCGGCTTCGGGCAAGCCGTTCCTGGAGCGGCGCGAGGCGGGGATCGTCAATATCGGCGGGCCGGGCGCGATCACGGTCGACGGCACCCGCTACGAGATGGGCAACAAGGAATGCCTGTACGTGCCGAT
>JARFNK010000007.1 GCA_029167225.1 Sphingobium arseniciresistens | reverse complement strand
TCCAGAAGCTGGCTTCCTATGAATCACCACATCTCTCGCTTGGGAATCCCAAAAATCAGCAATCTGCCAAAGTAGTGTTAGAGCCTATCCACAATCGCCACGGAGCCAATCGCGGCGTGAGGCGTTGTCTTTCCATGTCTCGGTCCATGGAAACTCAGACGTCGTCCGATCGGCCGCTTCCCGCGGTGCCCAAATCTCTGCCCGGCGCTGATCCCTTCGCCGCCGGTCCGATCTCGATCGCCCTGTCGCTGTGGATGCTGCCTTGGGAAATCATGGCCGCGACCATGGCATCCATGGCCATTCAGGCACCGGGGATCGACCCGCCCAAGCGGCGCGGGCTCACGCTTGGAAAATCCGAGCAGCTTCCCCCTCAATTGCGCGTGCCGCCCGAACTGGAAGAGGCCGAGCGGCCCGACCTGTTCGCCTGAGCGGCGCGCCATTCCACGAAAAGGATTTCCGATGCGAATCATCCTCCCTGCCGCTGGCTTGGCCCTTGCGGGAATCACGCTGCTCGGCGCCTGCAGCAAGCAGGAGAAGGGCCCGACGCAGCGCGAGCAGATCGGCCAGAGCTGGAAATATGAAAGCAAGCAGCCCGAAGGCGGCGGCGCGCCCATCAAGCTCGCCTATATCGGTAGCGCCAATACGGTCGCGACGATGACCGCGCCTGACACCTTCTCGGTCGTGCTGCTGCAGAAGCTGAGGAGCGGCGAGACCGGCGTGACCGTGAAGCTGGTCGGCGCGCCGTTCAGCTGCGATCTGTCCGACTGCCAGGTCTCCGCCAGCGTCGACGGCAAGCCCGCCGAGCAATGGAAGGGCCGGATCGCCGACACGAAGGACGGCATCGAAATCCCGCCCGCCCGCAAGGCTGCCGACGAGATCATCGGCAGCAAGACGCTGAAGGTCGACCTCGTCACCGGCCCCAAGGAGGCGAAGACCAGCTTCACCTTCGATACGGCAGGGCTCGACTGGAAGGGCTGATCAGCCCTTAGCGACGACGCCGGTAGCAGCGGGCGCGGGTTTCGCGAAGAACCCGGCCAACTCAGCTACCGAATTATAGGCAGCGGTCATGTCCGGCGTTTCGTTGTCTTCATTATAGCCGAACCATTCGTCCTCACCCGATTCCTGCACGACGATGCCGTCGCGGCGGGCGAGCACGTTCAGCGTCTTGTAGCTGAGGCCATAAATGGCGTTCGCTTGCGGGATCAGCCAGGCGATCTGGCCGCGCACGGGAACGATGCTCTCATCCTTCCAGAGCGCCCGCGCGCCATAGCCGGTACAGTTGATGACCACCTTTTCCCTGATCCTGCCGAAATCCGACGGCGTGAAGAATTCCATCGGCACCATCCGTCCACCGGCCAGCAGGAAATCGCTCTCCAGCTGGTGCATGAGGTCGGCGACATTGAAGGTCAGCGAGCTGTTGATCGCCGCATAGGGGGTGGAGAAGGGATGCATCCCCGGCCCAAGTTGCAGGGCGCGTGGGGTAATGTCCTGCAACCGTTCCTCCAGATGCAGGAAATCGGCGGGCTTCCCTTCCCGCTTCGCCTTGCTGGCCGCCCGCGTATCGGCAAGCGACATATCGAGCAGCATGTAGCGGTCCGTCCACTCGACCGGATTGCCGGCCATCCCCAGAAAGCCTTGGAAGGTGGAGAAGGAGGTGCGCGCCATCTTCTCCCAGCGATCGGCGAAACCGGCGTCGACATCCTTCGCCATGGCCACGCGCGAATCCGGGCTCCATGTGCCGGTGGCGCGGGCGGAGCGGACGAGCGGGAAGCGTTCCTTGGCGTAGATCGTCACCTTCGTGCCCATCCGCTGTGCCGTCAGCGCCGCCGTCAGCCCAAGGGCGCCGGCGCCGACGACAGCTATTTCCTGCGCACCGCCTTCCAGCGCCATCGGCACGGCGAGCATCGCCGATCCCCATGACAGCGACCAGCCGCTGCCACCATGGCCATAATTATGGACGACCCGCTTGCGGCCAACCTCTTCCACTTCGATGCGCGGCCCGGCGGCGCGGAAGGGGCGCAGGCAGACGGTGGTACGGAAGATCCGGTCGGCGCTGGCCCGCAGCGGCTCTATGCTTCGCGATGCGGCCAGTACCGCCTCGGTCGCCGATGCGATGCCGGACATGGAACCGAGGCCAAGCGCCGCGAGACCCGCCGTGCCGTGATTGAGAAACTGCCGCCTGTCCATTCTGCCCCCAAAAACAGTTGTCCGTCACATCCTGATCTGGCCGAATAAATTCGTTTCCGCACGATGGTTTAGAACGATCATCGGGGGGAATTACGCCATGGGCATGGCCGCGTGCTCAACAATTGTCGTCATAGCCCTGCGCGCGGCACTGGCGGCGGCGTTCCTTGGCCGCCTCCTTCGCTTCGCGGGCTTGCCGCGCCTCCTGCTTGCGCATCTTCCTGCCGTAGTTCCGATCGGATTCCTCCTGGCTGGTCGTCGCCCAGTCGGCCGCCTGCGCGCCGGCGCGCACGGGCAGGGTCACGACGTCGACCGCCGTCTTCGCGATACAACCCTGCAGCAGCAAGGCGCCAAGCGGCGCCATCAGCAATTTGGAAGACATCATTGGGGGTTTCTCCGCGTTGAATTTGAGGGCCATGACGCGTAGACGTTACGATAGCGTCGCGAACGTCATCCATAGGCTTCAGGCATCTCTTCGGTCTGAAGATGTGTTCGGGGGAGAGAATGCCATGAACAACATGAACCGCGCCATAGCGGAATTTCTCGGCACCTTCTGGCTGGTCTTCGGCGGCTGCGGCAGCGCCGTGATCGCCGCGGGCTTTCCAGAGGTCGGCATCGGCCTGCTGGGCGTCGCGCTGGCCTTTGGCCTGACGGTCGTCACCATGGCCTATGCCGTCGGCCACATCTCGGGTGGCCATTTCAATCCGGCCGTCACGCTGGGCCTGTGGGCAGGCGGACGCTTCGCGGCGAAGGACATCCCGGTCTATATCATCGCGCAGGTACTGGGCGGCATCGCCGCCGCCTTCGCGCTCTACACGATCGCGCGCGGCGCCCCGGATTTCGCGCTGGCGAGCAGTGGCCTTGCCGCCAACGGCTTCGGCGAAGGATCGCCCGGCGGCTATGACCTCGTCTCCTGCTTCCTCGCCGAAGTGCTGCTGACCTTCTTCTTCCTGTTCATCATCATGGGCGCGACCAGCATCAAGGCGCCGGTCGGCATCGCGCCGCTGGCGATCGGGCTGGCGCTGACGCTCATCCACCTGATTTCGATCCCGATCACCAACACATCGGTCAATCCGGCCCGCGCCACCGGCCCGGCGATCGTCGAGGGCGGGCTTGCGCTACAGCAGCTCTGGCTGTTCTGGGTCGCGCCGGTGATCGGCGGCCTGCTGGGCGGCTTTGCCTATCGCACGCTGGGCAAGGACGCATAGCCGCGCCTGCTCACCCGCAGCGATCATTTCCAGCCGGCGTCGCGCGCCTGCCGCTCTGTGGCGGCATCGGCCGCGTCGCCGGCGATCAGCCCCTCGACCGTCGCCATGACGCGGGGATCGCCCGACGCTGCCTGACGGTAATCCGTCGCCTGAGCCCGGCCGCCCACGGCCTGCTCCAGCCGCCATGCCCCATCGCCGCGGCAGGCGACGCCGGCCAGCGCCGCACCGTCGAAACTGCGGCACCATGCGCCATCCTTCGCGCGGAAGCTGATGCCGATGCGGTAGGGCGTGCCCGCAGCCTGGGCTGAGGCCAATTGGCTGTCGAGCGTCTGCGCCAGCGCGCCCTGCGCCACCATCTGTCCATTGGCGATGCCTACCGGCCCCGACTCTCCCCCGATGCCGCGTCCCAGCAAGAGCCCGATCACAAGAGACGCAGCCAGCGCCCCGCTTATCATCCAGCTGCGTGCCACGGGGCGACGGCGCTCGCGCGCAGCGGCCAGATCGACGATTTTGTCCTCCGCCTTGAGCAGCGCGGCGAAGCGATCAGGGACCGGTGCATCGGCGATCAGGGCATAGTGGCCCGATAGCCGTTCGCGCAACGCGACATGCTGGGCCAGCCGCGCGGCCAGCGCCGGGTCCGCAGCCACTGCCTGCTCCACCCGCCGCCGATTAAGCTCGTCCAACTCGCCATCGGCATAGGCGATCAGCATCTCCTCGCTCAGTCCGTTCATCCGTTCCGCCGGCCCGCTCATGCTGCCTCTCCCATCAGCGCGATCAGCGCGCCACGTCCCCGTACCAGCCGCGAGGTCAGCGTGCCCATGGGGATGCCCAGCACATCAGCGGCTTCCTTGTAGGACAGCCCCTCCACCAGCACGAGCGCGATCGCCTCGCGCTGTTCCTCCGGCAACTGCGCCATGGCACGGTCGACATCCGACAGCATCACCGATGCTTCGATATCGCGATCCCCGGCATGGCCGACGGCGGCCCCCGCCTCTTCGGGAGCGAAGGTTTTCGCCGCCCGCTGGCGCGCCCGCGCCTCGTCTATCCATAGATTGCGCATGATCCTGTACATCCAGCTGTCGAGCCGGCTGCCCTCCTGCCATTGGTCGCGTGATCGCAGCGCCCGTTCCAGCGCCGCCTGCGTCAGATCGTCGCCATCCGCCACATTGCGGGACAGACTGGCTGCGAAGCGGCGTAGCCTTGGCACCAGTGCCAGCAATTCCTGTTCGAATGCCATCGGGGCTCCGATATCCGTGTTACGTTGGGGATGAAACGTCCTTCCCCGCACGTTTCATCCCCAACGCGGATATATTTTTCCGCAAGACCGTTTTGCCCGCGTAAGGAACGTCCAGCCATGGCTCGCCCGATCACTCTTATCGCCGCACTGGCAGGCCTGCTCCCCGCGATCGCACTTGCCCAGCTGCTGCCGGGCGGCCAGCCCATCGGCCGGGTCGTGCCGGGCCTGATCGATGATCTGGGCAGCCGGCTGGGCGTGGACGACCTCCAGCAGCTTTCCCCCGCGCGGATCGCCGACCGGCTGCTCTCGCTGCGCGCGGATCGGATCATCGCCTTGCTGCGTACCAATCGCGCGAACGTGGCGGCGGATGACCGGGGCGATCCCGCCGTGCGCGACACAGTGCTGGTCACGGGCGCCGACGACACCATGCGGGCTGCGCTCACCGGGGCAGGCTATGCCGTGGCAGACGAGCGGATTGACGGACTGGACCTGTCCGTCCTGCGCGTAACCGTACCGGAGGATCAGGCGCTGGCCGGCGCCATCCGCCGTATTCGCAAACTGGCGGCAGGCGCGCAGGTGGCGGGCGACACGCTCTATTTCGCCAGCGGCCCCGCTCCGGCTGTGACACAAGGCACGGCACTGGCCGAAGGAACCGCGGGCAGCGGCAGGATCGCAGGGCTGATCGACGGCGGCGTCGCGCGGCACCCCTCGCTGACGGGCGCGGTCGAGCAGCGCGGCTTCGCACGGGGCGCCCCCTTGCCCAGCGGCCATGGCACCGCCGTCGCCTCTCTGATCGCCGGCAATGGCGCCATCAAGGGCGCGGCGCCGGGCACGCCCCTGCTGGTTGCCGATGTCTATGGCGCGGACCCGGCGGGCGGCAGCGCGCTCGCCATCGCGCGGGCATTGGGGTGGATGGTGTCGCGCCGGGTGCCGGTGGTGACGGTCAGCCTCGTCGGACCGGACAATCCCCTGCTGTCGGGCGCGATCGGTGTCGCCCGCGCACGCGGCACGACGGTCGTGGCGGCGGTGGGCAATGACGGGCCGGCGGCGCCGCCCGCCTTCCCCGCATCCTATCCCGCGGTGGTCGCCGTGACCGGGGTGGACAGGCGCGATCGGATATTGGTGGAGGCCGGACGCGCGCGCCATCTCGACTTCGCCGCGCCCGGCGCCGACATGATGGCGGCGAGCAGCAACGGCGGCACGGCGCAGGTGCGGGGCACATCCTTCGCCGCCCCGCTCGTCGCTGGCCGGCTGATGGTGGCCGGCGGCATCGACGCCCTCGCCCGCCAGGCCCGCGATCTGGGCGCGCGCGGCCAGGACAAGGTCTACGGGCGCGGCCTCGTCTGCGGGACATGCAGAAATACACATTAATTATCAGTGGCTTGTGCTTTTATTTCGGCGGCCCGGGATTAAACTCCAGGCGGCTCCCGTTCTCTCCGCACTGAATTGCAAAGGAGAAGATCGATGAACCGCAAGACTCTCATGATCGCGACCTGCCTGATCGGCCTGGCCTCGGCGCCGGCGCATGCCCAGCTTCTGGGCGGCGGCGGCGGCCTGATGGGCGGCGGCGGGCTTGGCGGCACGCTCGGCGGCGCGACTGGCTCGCTCGGCGGCACGCTGGGCGGATCGGGCAGTGGGTCGCTCGACCGCAGCGTCGACCTGCACAATGGCCGGGTCGGTGCCAACGGATCGGGATCGGGCAGCGCCGATGGCGGCCTGACCGGATCGGCCAGCCGCAAGGGTCGCAGCCACAGCGCCTCGGCCAATGGCAACGCATCGGGATCAGGCAATGCCGGCCTCAATGTCGATACGCTCGGCACCAATGACGTCAGCAATGCCGTGGGCGCGACCCGCGACACCGCCACCAATGTCGCCGGTAATGCTCGCGACCGGGCGACGAGCGTCGCCGGCAGTGCCCGCGACCGGGTAGTCACGACCGCCGGTCAGGCCCGTGACACCACCGCCGGCGCCGTTGGCGCCACGCGGGACAAGGCCGGCAGCGTGGCAGACGGCGCCCGCAATGCCGTGAACAGCGCAAACGGTGTTGCCAATGTTTCGGGAGCGGCTTCTGCGAGTGGCAGTGCCCAAGGCTCCGGTTCGGCGTCCAGCACGGACTCCGGCACTCCGGCTTCCGGCGAGCAGCGATAAGCGCCACCAAAAAGGGGATGCGGGGCGTCAACCGACGCTCCGTCCCTCCGAGACTTCATGCGTGACGATGGACCCGACCCGCGCATGAAGGGAAAGCCTGCCACCCAAGCCCAGGGATGGCAGGCTTTCCTCTGCGCTTTTCAGATCAGGCGGCAGCCTTGCGGCGCTCCGCCAGTTCGTCGTTCAGCATCTCGGCCAGCAGGAACGCCAGTTCCAGGCTCTGCGCGGCATTGAGGCGCGGGTCGCAATGGGTGTGGTAGCGATCGGCCAGGCCATCGTCAGTTATGGCGATGGCGCCGCCGGTGCACTCCGTCACATTCTGCCCGGTCATCTCGGCATGGATGCCGCCGCCGAAGCTGCCCTCGGCGCGGTGCACGGCAAAGAAGCCGCGCACTTCGGCAAGGATGCGCTCGAACGGCCGCGTCTTGTAGCCATTGGCCGCCTTAACGACATTGCCGTGCATCGGGTCGCAGGACCAGACGACCGGATGGCCTTCGCGCAGCACCGCGCGCACCAGCTTGGGCAGACCGGATTCGATCTTGTCATAGCCATAGCGGGTGATGAGCGTGATCCGCCCCGCCTCACGCGAGGGGTTCAACACGTCGAGCAGGCGGATAAGGGCGTCCGGCTCAAGGCTGGGGCCGCACTTCATGCCAATCGGATTGCCGATGCCGCGCAGGAACTCGACATGCGCCGATCCCTCGAAGCGGGTGCGATCGCCGATCCACAGCATATGGGCGGCGGTGTCGTACCAATCGCCCGACGTGCTGTCCAACCGGGTCAGCGACTGCTCATAGGGGAGCAGCAGCGCTTCATGGCTGGTGTAGAAGCTGGTGCCCTGCAGTTGCGGTACGGTGGTGGAATCGATGCCGCATGCGCGCATGAAGTCCAGCGCCTCGCCGATGCGGTCCGCCATCTCCTCGAACTTCTTCGACCACGGGCTGCGGCCCATGAAATCGAGCGTCCACTGATGCACCCGGTCCAGCGTCGCATAGCCACCGGCCGAAAAGGCGCGGACCAGGTTCAGCGTCGCCGCCGACTGGTTGTAGGCGCGCACCATCCGCTGCGGATCGGGCTCACGCGACTCGGGCGTGAACGCGATGTCGTTGATGATGTCGCCGCGATAGCTGGGCAGCTCCACGCCGTTCAGCGTTTCCATGTCGGCCGAGCGCGGCTTGGCGAACTGCCCCGCCATGCGACCGACCTTCACGATCGGCAGCTTGCTGGCAAAGGTCAGCACCACCGCCATCTGCAACAGCACGCGGAACGTGTCGCGGATGTTGTTCGGGTGGAATTCGGCAAAGCTTTCAGCGCAATCGCCACCCTGCAACAGGAAGGATTCGCCGCGCGTCACCTTGGCGAGTTCCGCCTTCAGGTTCCGTGCTTCGCCCGCAAAGACCAGCGGCGGATAGGTTCCAAGCTGCGCCTCGGCCTGCGCAAGCGCATCCTGATCGCGATAGGTGGGCATTTGCAGCCCCTTGAAATTCCGCCAGCCACCGGGCGTCCAGTTCGCCGCCACCGTCTTGTCTCCTGCCAAAAAAAGGTCCGCTCCTATGCGCGCATGGCGATGCGATGGCAAGGCCGGGGCACGACAGGGCTTCTTTCCTTACGCCAAAGCGGTCTTTCGCGGAACAGGATTGCGTCGGTCACTGTAATCGGAAAAGGAGATCGGCACATGGATCGAAGCCCAGGCCGCCCGACCTATTCCTTTCGGTCGAGCCCGACCTATTCCCTTTCGGTCGCAATGGAAGCCACGCCGAGCAGGGCAGCCCCTGCCGCCGCGATCCAGAGCCCGCCGACATGCCATTCCCGCCAGGCCAAAGCACCGGCGATGGCGCCCGCCGCCAGCGCCATCCACAACGTCAGATAGGGGAGCCATGCCAGCGGATCGCCCCCGCGCAGGGCGCCTGCGATCCGCTGCCCGCATTTGACCAATGTGCCGGTCATGTAGGTCAGGCCGATGCTGACTTCCCCGTCACGCTGGAAGATGGCGTTTTCCGCGCCCATGGCGCTGGCGAGAATCAGCGCCGCGATCCAGAGATGGCCCAGCGAGGCAACGGCCGCCGCACTGGTGATGAGCAGGGTCAGCAAAGCGAGGACGGCGGCCCGCCTGCGCCGGCGGACAGAGTCGCCGATGAGCGCGCCCGTCATCACGCCAAGCACGAACAGCGCGATCAGCGTGCCGGCAATGGCGGCATCCCGGCCATGGAGTGCAAGGCCGACCGCCAGCCGCGTGGTATTCCCGCTCATGAAGGCCACGAAGAAGCCGCCGATCATCATGAAGGCGTTTGCATCGACAAAGCCCGACAGCGCCGAAAGCCCATAGGCCAGCGCGCGGGTGCGCCGGTCATAGCGGATCATGGATGCCGTCCAATGCTGTTACCGGCGGGACTGGGTTGGAAAGGGCATCCGCCCGCGCTCACCCCAGCGTAACCTTCCATTCCCAGCACAGCGGATCGCCATCCATCACCTCCACGCCACGCGCGATCAGCGCGTCTCGGATGGCGTCAGACGCGGCGAAATCCTTGTCGGCGCGGGCCTGCTTGCGGCGATCCAGCTCCGCCTCGATCTCGGCCTCGTCAATCTCCGCCGCCTTGGGCCGGATGCGCAGGTCGGCACGGGTCAGGGTGAGCAGGTTCAGGCCCAGCGCCTGGTCCATCGCCGCGAGCAGGCACAGCCGCTCGTCCACCGGCACCTTCTTGCGGCCGATCACCTCTTCCAGCAGTGGCAGCGCGCGGGGCACCATGAGGTCGTCCGAGAGCGCCGCGTCGAATTCCTCCAGCAGCGGCACCAGCTGCGGATGCAGGTTGTCACGCAGGAAATCGAGGTCAGCCGACTGCCAGGTGATGGCTTCGGCCCGCGCCTTCAGCCCCTCGACCGCCATGACAAGGCGCTTGAGGCGGGTCAGCGCCGCGCCCAGATTTTCGCCGCTGAACTCGAGCTCGCCGCGATAATGGGCACCAAGGCACAGCAGGCGATAGGCGAGCGGATGCACGCCCGCGTCGATCAGCGAGAAGAGCGTGGTGAAGCCGCCCTTCGACTTGCTCATCTTGCCGCCACGATCCACCAGGAAGTTGTTGTGCATCCACCATTTCGCGCCGGTGAAGCCTGTCGGCAGGCCGCCATCGACGGGCGTGCAGCCGCAATAGGCCTGGTTCTGCGCGATCTCGTTGGGGTGATGGATCTCGCGATGGTCGATGCCGCCGGTGTGGATATCGAAGGGCTGGCCGAGCCGGTCGAAGCTCATCACCGAGCATTCCAGATGCCAGCCCGGCGCGCCCTTGCCCCATGGGCTGTCCCATTCCATCTGCCGCTGCTCGCCCGGCGGCGACTTGCGCCAGATCGCAAAGTCCGACGGATGGCGCTTGCCCTCTACCGGATCGATCCGGGCATTGGCGGCATCGTCGCGCCCGCCGGCCAGCGCGCCATAGTCCGGCACGCTGGTCGAATCGAAATAGAGGCCGCTCTCCAGCTCGTAGCAGTGTCGCTCGGCGATCGCCTCTGCGAAGGTGATCATCTGCGGCACATATTGCGTCGCCACCGTCCATTCGGTCGGCTCGATGATGTTGAGATCGCGGATATTGCCCTTGAACGCATCGGTATAATGGGCGGCGATATCCCAGATGCTCTTCGCCTGCGCGCGGGCGGCGGCCTCCATCTTGTCGTCGCCGGCATCGGCATCGCTGGTCAGATGGCCGACATCGGTGATGTTGATGATGTGGCGGACGGCATAGCCCTTCCACAACAGCGTGCGGCGCAGCGTGTCGGTGAACACATAGGCACGCAGATTGCCCAGATGCGCGTAATTATAGACCGTCGGCCCGCAGCTGTAGACACGCACCTCGCTGGGATCGAGCGGCGCGAACGGCTCGGTCGTGCGGGTCAGGCTGTTGAACAGGCGGAGGGCTGTGGTCTCTGTCATGATGGGCCGAGCGATGGGCCATGCCGCCGGGAAGGTCAAGATCGGCGAAGCCGCTCCAGCTGGCCCTTACCCGACTTCGATCGGGCGGATCGCGACGATCTCTACCGCTTCGGCTTTGCCCGCGAAATCGACCCGCTCGCCCTCTTCCGCATCCATCATCGCGCGGGCGAGCGGCGCGGAAAAGGCGATGTAGCCGGCCGTGGGATCGGCCTCGTCATCGCCGACGATATGGATCGTGCGCTCGGCACCGTTCAGCCGGAAGGTGACGGTGCAGCCAAAGGCGACCAAATCGCCTTCGGGCACCGGCATCGGCTGCGCGGTGGCGAGGCGGGTGCGCCAATATTTGAGCCGGCGCTTCACCTTTTCCAGCGCTGCCTCGTCGCTGGTTGCGGCCAGCTCCGCCTCCAGCGCCGCGACCTTCTCCTGCGTGATCGCAAGGCCGCGCGCCGTCACCAGATTGGGCCCGGGCGTGATCGGCAGGTCCACCTTGGGCTCCAGATGCTCCTCATCGCTTTCGCGGCGGAAGGCTACGCTCATGTCACTCTCCTGTTAAAACGGCTTTTGCCGTTCGTCCTGAACTTGTCGAAGGACTGCTTTTTCTTCTTTGGAAGGACGGGCTTCTCGGGAAGGACGGGGGTTTCGACAGGCTCAGCCCTAACGGCTGATTGCCGGGCGATGCCTGGGTTTCCGCCTAGTCTTCGTCGAACAGCCCGGCGAGTTGCTCCACCATCGTCCCGCCAAGCTGCTCGGCGTCCATGATGGTCACGGCCCGCCTGTAATAGCGGGTCACGTCATGGCCGATGCCGATGGCGACCAGCTGCACCGGCGAACGGTTCTCGATCCAGTCGATCACCTGCCGCAGGTGGCGCTCCAGATAGGTGCCGCTGTTGACCGACAAGGTGCTGTCGTCCACCGGCGCGCCGTCCGAGATCACCATCAGGATGCGGCGTTCCTCGTTGCGGGCGATCAGGCGGCTGTGCGCCCACAGCAGCGCCTCGCCGTCGATATTCTCCTTCAGCAGCCCTTCGCGCATCATCAGGCCAAGGTTACGGCGCGCGCGGCGCCAGGGCTCGTCCGCCTTCTTGTAGATGATGTGGCGCAGATCGTTGAGGCGGCCGGGCATGGCGGGGCGACCGGCACCCAGCCAGTCCTCGCGGCTCTGCCCGCCCTTCCACGCGCGCGTGGTGAAGCCGAGGATTTCCGTCTTCACGCCGCAGCGTTCCAGCGTGCGCGCCATGATGTCGGCGCTGATCGCCGCGATGCTGATCGGCCGCCCGCGCATGGAGCCGGAATTGTCGATCAGCATCGTCACGACGGTATCGCGGAAATCGGTGTCGCGCTCGATCTTGTAGGAGAGCGACCGGGTCGGATCGATGACGATGCGTGCCAGCCGCGCGGCGTCCAGCATCCCTTCTTCCTGATCGAAGTCCCAGCTGCGCGACTGCTGCGCCATCAGCCGGCGCTGCAGCCGATTGGCGAGCTTGGTGACGGCGCCCTGCAGGCTGACGAGCTGCTGGTCGAGGAAGCCGCGCAGCCGGTTCAGCTCGTCCTCGTCACACAGGTCGTCGGCCGTCACCACCTCGTCATGGCGGGTGGTGTAGCTCTTGTAGTCGAAGCCGGGCGGCAGGTCGGACATCGGCCGATTGGGGCGCACGGGCATCATGCCCTCCTCGCCCATGTCGTCAGCGCCCTGATCGCTGTCGGCGTCGAAATCGTCGCTATATTCGCTTTCGCCGTCTTCGCTGTCGCCGCTGCTGTCCTGCGGGCGCGCCTCCGTCTGGGCGTCGCTGTCGCCGGACTCTTCCTCGCCCTTGTCGCCTTCGTCCTGTTCCTGCTCCTGATCCTCGCCCTCTTCCTCGGACTCCTCTTCGGAGGGTTCGGGCGGAACATCCGCGTCGATCAGCTCGAGATGCTCGAGCAGGCTGGTCGTCAGCTTCTGGAAAGCGCGCTGGTCGTCGAGCGCGAAGCCGAGCGCGTCGAGATCGCCGCCGGCCTTGTCCTCGATCCACTGGTCGATCATCGCCATGCCCTCGCGGGCGTCGGACGGCGGCGCTTGTCCGGTCAGGCGCTCGCGCACCTTGAGCGCGAGCGCCGTGGAGAGCGGCACCTCATCCTGCTTACGCGCGCGGCGGATCGGATCGGACTTGATGCGCATGTCGAGCGCAGCGTTCAGATTATCCCGCACGCCTTCCATCGACCGCGCGCCGATCGCCTCGACGCGCGCCTGCTCGATCGCGTCATAGACGGCGCGGGCCACCGCTTCACCGGGTGCTGCGGCGGCATGGATGCGCGGATTATGGTGGCGCATCTTGAGCGCACTGGCATCGGCAAAGCCCCGCGCCAGCGCCACCTGCTCGATCGGCAGGGTGCGGCCCGGCATCGGCACCTTGATCTGCTTGCCCACCAGATGCGGCGCGTCGCCGGTAAAGCCGACCTCCACCTCCATGTCGCGCGCCATCGACCGGGCGGTGCCGGACAGCACATCCTTGAAGGCATCGAGGGGGGAGCGCTCGGCCATGCCGTCAGAGTTCCGATTGATGCGGTTCGACCAGCACGGTCTCGATCTCGGTCGTCACCTGCGTCATCAGCTTGTGGATGGGGCACTTGCTCGCCACCTCGAGCAGCTTCTGCCGCTGCGCCTCCGTAAGGTCGCCGCCCAGCGCGATACGGGTGGTGAGCCGGTACGTGCCCGCCCGCTCAGCGCTCGCATCCCGGATAACGCCGACATGGATGTCGTCCACCGGGATATTGTTGCGCTGCGCATACCACAGCACCGTCAGCGCCTTGCAGGCACCGAGCGCGGAATCATAGAAATCGTGCGGATCCGGCCCCTCGCCTTCGGGCGGGGTCATGTCCGCGACCAGCTCATGCGCCCCGATGCTGATCCGGTGCGCAGTGCCGTCCGGCGCGATCCGCTCGACGACGATCATGGCGGCTACTTCGCCTTGCCGACGACGCTCTCGGGCAGATCCTTGCCGAAGACGCGCTGGTAATATTCGGCGACCAGTGCCCGCTCCGCCTCATCGCACTTGTTGAGGAACGACAGGCGGAAGGCGAAGCCGACATTCTTGAAGATCAGCGCGTTCTGCGCCCAGCTGATGACGGTGCGCGGGCTCATCACGGTCGAGATATCGCCATTGATAAAGCCCTGGCGGGTCAGTTCCGCCACCTTGATCATGTTCTCCACTTCCTTGCGGCCGCCCTCATGGTCGTACTCGCCGGACTTGGCGAGGACGATCTGGGCTTCGGTCGCAGCGGGCAGATAGTTGAGCGTGACGACCAGGTTCCAGCGGTCCATCTGGCCCTGGTTGATCTGCTGCGTACCATGGTAGAGCCCGGTGGTGTCGCCCAGGCCGACGGTGTTGGCGGTGGCGAACAGCCGGAAATAGGGGTTCGGGCGGATCACGCGGTTCTGGTCGAGCAGGGTCATCTTGCCGTCGGTTTCCAGCACGCGCTGGATGACGAACATCACGTCCGGCCGGCCGGCATCATATTCGTCGAACACCAGCGCGACCGGGCGCTGCAGCGCCCATGGCAGCAGGCCTTCCTTGAATTCCGTGACCTGCTGGCCGTCCTTCAGCACGATGGCGTCGCGGCCGACCAGGTCGATACGGCTGATATGCGCGTCCAGGTTGATGCGGATGCATGGCCAGTTCAGGCGTGCCGCGACCTGTTCGATATGGGTCGACTTGCCGGTGCCGTGATAGCCCTGCACCATGACGCGGCGGTTGAACGCAAAGCCGGCCAGGATCGCCAGGGTCGTGTCCGGGTCGAACACATAGGCGGGATCGAGATCGGGCACGCGCTCGTCGGCTTCTGAGAAGGCCGGGATCTTCATGTCGACATCGACACCGAAGACGTCGCGGGCGTCCACTTCCCGATCGGGCGATTCCAGCAGCGTTTCGCCGCGGGTGTCGGGCTGGACGTTGGAAATGTCGGTCATGTCACTTGATCTTCCTGCGAGTCATATTGCCCCTAACCCAGGCGGCAAGCGGCTGTCGATAGGCCAGATGTTCATGACACGCAGGATCATGCCGCCCAGCTTGCCAGATCCTCCTCCTGGCCGATCAGCGCAAGGCCATGGGCGATGGAGGTAAGTTCATTGCCGGTCGCGATCCGCTCCGCCCCGAATCGCCGGTCGAAGATCGCACGGATGGCGGGAATGAGCGAGGAACCGCCGGTCAGGAACACGCGGTCGATTTCGTCCGGCGCGACATCCGCCTTGGCCAGCGCCCTGTCCACCGTCGCCTCGATCCGGGCGATGTCGTCCGCGATCCATGCCTCGAAATCGGCGCGGCTCACGTCCGCCTCGATCTCCAGCCCCTCGGCCGCGAAATGGAAATGCGCGCGCTCCGCCTGCGAGAGCTCCCGCTTCAGCCGGCCGACCGCATCATAGAGCGGATAGCCAAGCTCATGTTCGATCACCGCGATCATCCGGCCGATGGCAATGGGATCGACGGCGTTGCGCTGCAACTGCGCCAGTTCGTCCATCGTCCGCCGGTTACGCATCAGCGCGAGGCGCGACCAGTCGGCGAAATCGGCGAAATAGCTGCGCGGGATCTCCAGTTCCTTGCCGAAGGAGCGGTAGAGCCCGCCCTTGCCCAGCATCGGCAGCACCAGCCGGTCGACGATGCGATAGTCGAAACGGTCGCCGGCAATGCCGATGCCCGCCGATCCCAGCGGCGTGCAGCGCCGGGCCGCGCCGGGCTCCGCCACGCGGACGAGCGAGAAGTCGCTGGTGCCGCCGCCGAAGTCGGCAACCATGATCGTGGCGGGCTGGGTAAGGCCGGAAGCATAGCTGAAGGCCGCGCCCAGCGGCTCGTAGACATAGTGCAGGTCGATGCCGAAGCCGGCGAACATGGCGTCATAGCGCTTGCGCGCCAATGCCTCGTCCGGCCGCGCCCCGGCATATTCCACCGGGCGGCCCACGACGATGCGTTCTGGCCGGTTGTCCAGGCTCCCGCCGGCATGGGCGACCATCCGCTCAAGGAAGCGCTGGCCCAGATCCTCGAATTTATAGCGTTTATCGAACACGCTCGCCTGCTCGAAGATCGGGCTGGCGGCGACCGACTTGAACGACTGGAGGAAGCGGCTATCCTGCGGATATTCCAGATATTCCGCGATCGCCCATGGCCCCGCCTCATGCGCGAGCCCGCCCTTCACGTCATTGTCGTGCCAGAAACACAGCGCGGAGCGGAATACCGCCCCCGTCGCCTGCGCGCCGGTGAAGGTCACAAGGTCGGATGTCTGGCCGGTGGCGATGGCGGCGACGCTGTTGGTCGTGCCGAAATCAAGCCCGAGCGCACGGCCCCCGAGCGCATGGGGAAGGTCTCGGGCAGGGGCGCTGCTCGACATGGGCGGTCTCCAATATGGGGGTGGCGCGCTATGACAGCGACGCGCCCCGATCGCAAGGACGGATGGCGTGGCATTTTTCCGTACCGGACTTATGGAAGAGGCTATGCTGACGATCACCCTGCCCGCGCTGCTGCTGATCAATCTCTGGACGATGCTGCGCTTCTGGCAGGACAAGGCGCGGGCGCGCAGGGGCGAGCGGCGCATCCCGGAGGCGGACCTGCTGCGACTCGCGCTGATCGGCGGATCACCGGGGGCCTGGCTGGCCCGGCGCCTGTTTCGTCACAAGACCCGGAAGCAGCCCTTTTCCAACCGGCTGCTGCTCATCACCCTGGCGCAGGTCTGGGCCATTGCGGCGATCACGGCATGGCTGATGCTGCGACCGGCGTGAAGGCAGGTCAGGCGAAGGCGACCGCCTTGCGGAGCTGCCCATAGGCGCCGATCACCGCCTGCAGCGCGCTTTCATGGGTACGGTCGCCGCCATTATGGTCAGGGTGATAGCGGCGCACCAGCTCGGTATAGCGCTGGCGCAGCATCTTGCGGTCGGCGTCAAGCGACAGGCCCATGACGTCGAGCGCCTTGCGGTCGTCGGGCGACAGCGGCTTGCCATCCTTGCGCTCGCCCCGGTCGCGCGCGGCCTTGGCCATGCGATCGCGCACGGTGTTGCGAAAGCTCGCCCCGATCGCATCGAGCGGATCGGCGAAATCGTCCCACCGCGGCGGCGGGCTGGTGGCGTTGGAGGAGAAGGCACGCGTCTCCCGCTCCCATCCGGCATAGGGGCGCTGCGCCGCCTCGATCTCGTCCGGGGTCATGCCGCTGAAATAATTATAGCCCTGATTGAACTGGCGCACATGCTCCAGGCACAGCCAGCGCCAGCGCGGCCCCTCGCTTCCGCCGCCATGACCACCCGCGGCCGGCGCGCGGAACTCACCCGCCTCCGGGCATCCGGCGACCGCGCAGGCGTGGCCGCTTTCCACGCGGCCATGCAAGCGGTTGAAACGCCGGGTCGAAAAGGGATCGGTCGCCAAGAAGAGAAGTCCTGATGCAAAGCCAAACGGGGCAGACTATATAAGCGCGATGGAACAGAAATCTAAAGGCCCGGTGGCCAGCGAAATCGAAAACCGGCTGCGCGCCGCCCTGATCCCCGAACAGCTCGCCGTCATCGACGACAGTGAGAAGCATCGTGGCCATGCCGGCCATGATGGATCGGGGGAGAGCCATTTCACGGTGGAGGTGGTGTCGGATGCCTTTGTTGGCAAGACCCGCGTCGCCCGCCAGCGGATGGTGAATGAAGCGCTCGCCGACCTGCTGCGCGACAAGGTGCATGCCCTCGCGATTCGGACGCGGGCACCGGGCGAATGACCAGCCGGCCCAAGCGGCCATCGGCGCGACTGCTGCTGTGTGATCCGCTCGGCCGCCTGCTGCTGTTCCGCTTCACGCCGCAGGACCGCCCACCCTTCTGGTGTACGCCCGGCGGCGCGCTCGCCCCCGGAGAAAGCTATGAGCAGGCGGCGCGGCGCGAGCTGTTCGAGGAAGTCGGCCTGCTGGCCGATCCCGGCCCGGTGGTCGCCGTGCGCCACGCCACCTTCATCACGCTGGAAGGCGTGGAGGTGGACGCGGAGGAACGCTATTTCCTCGTCCGCGCGCCCAGTGCCGATGTCGTCACCACCGGCCATACGGCGCTGGAACAGGCGGTGATGACGCAGTGGCAATGGTGGACGGCCGAACATCTGCAGCAGTGCGCGGAGGCCTATTTCCCCGCCGACCTCATCCCCCTCTGGCAAGGGCTGGCGCGTGATGCCCGGCCCGTGGAGACCTTCTGATGCCGCAATCCCCTATCATCCAGACGATCACGCCGACCACCCACAGCCTGGGCGATTTCCGCGTCCACCGCGCCCTGCCCGCCAAGGAGCGGACGATGGTCGGCCCGTTCATCTTCTTCGATCAGGCCGGCCCCGCCAATTTCGCGCCGGGACAGGGGACGGACGTGCGCCCGCACCCCCACATCAACCTCGCCACCGTCACCTACATGTATGAGGGCGCCTTCATGCACCGTGATTCGCTGGGGTCGCGCCAGTTGATCGAGCCCGGCGCGGTCAACCTGATGACGGCGGGCAAGGGCATCGTCCATTCCGAACGCTCGCCCGATGACGAGCGCGCGAAGGCGTCCAAGCTGTCGGCGATCCAGACCTGGATCGCGCTGCCCGACCGCAATGAGGAAATGGACCCCACCTTCGAGCATGTGCCCGAAGAAGGGCTGCCGGTGATCGACGATGGCGGCGTGCGGGCGCGGGTCATCATGGGGTCGCTGTGGGGCGAGGAATCGCTCGTCACTACCTATGCTCATACCGTCTATGCCGACATCATGCTGCGGCCGGGCGGGGCCATACCGATCCTGCCAGAGGCGGAGGAGCGCGCCATCTATGTGTCGGGCGGCGACGCTGCGTTGGACGGCATGCCGCTCGTGCCCCAGACGCTCTACGTGCTGCGCCCCGGCACGACCGCCCTGCTGATGAGCGTCGACGGCGGCCGGGTGATGCTGTGCGGTGGCGAGGCGTTCAAGACGCCCCGCCATGTCTGGTGGAATTTCGTCGCCTCCACGCACGACCGGCTGATGCAGGCACGCGAGGACTGGGAAGCCATGCGCTTCCCTCTGATCCCCGGCGACGACCAGGAATTCATCCCGATCCCGCAGGGACGCCCCAAGACGGTCAGCTATCCATAGCGCCGGCCGTCACCGATATGCCCACGTCATCCCCGCCTGCGCGGAAATGACGTGGCGTGGCAATCAACCGCGCGCGGGAATCTCCAGCCCGCGCTGCACCGCCGGGCGGGCGAGGCCGCGTTCCAGCCATGCGGGCACATTCTTCAGCGAATCATAGTCCACAAGCTCGCGCGCCTCGTAGAAGCCGATGAGGTTGCGCACCCAGCCCAGCGTCGCGATGTCGGCGATGGTGTAGTCGTCGCCCATGATCCAGCTGCGCCCCTCCAGCCGCGTTTCCAGCACGCCCAGGAGGCGCTGGCTCTCGGCGCGGTAACGCTCGAGCGGGCGCTTGTCCTCATATTCGCGGCCGGCGAATTTGTGGAAGAAACCGAGCTGCCCGAACATCGGGCCGACCGCCGCCATCTGGAAGAACACCCATTGCAGCGTCTCATAGCGCCCCGCCGTATCCGGCGGCAGCATCAGGCCGGTCTTGTCGGCGAGGTAGACGAGGATCGCACCCGATTCAAACAGGGCGAACGGCTTGCCATCCGGCCCGTCGGGATCGATGATCGCGGGAATCTTGCCATTGGGGGTGAGCGCGAGATATTCCGGCGTCCACGTCTCGTTGCTGCCGATGTTGATGAGGTGCGGCTCATAGGGCAGGCCGGTCTCCTCCAGCATGATCGACACCTTCACGCCATTGGGCGTGGGCAGCGAGTAGAGCTGGATGCGGTCGGGATGCTCGGCCGGCCAGCGGCTGGTGATCGGGAAGGCGGACAGATCGGTCATGAAATACTCCGGCGGGGATGGGGGAGGAAAAGGGATAGCGGAAGGTCATGTAGGGGCGCCAAGCCGTTCCTGCTACTCGCGCCATTCGATCCATTGCGCATGGGCGTGGCAGGTCGCCAACAGGGTCTCCTCGCCGTCCGGCCAACTGGTGAGCTTGAGGTAAACGGCACCGCGCGCCTCGTCCCATTCGAAGCTGATCCACGCGAGCGGGCGCTCCCGCGTCGCCCGGTTTCCGGCCGCGAGTATCGCGTCCCTGATCCTGCGCTGTCCTTCGGCCGGGATATATTGCAGCACGATGCTGTGGAAGATCGCGCGAGTGATGCCTTCTTCCTGCGGCTCGGCAAGGCGCTCCGCCACCCGTTTTACGGCATCGCCGCGCTCCAGTGCCGGCGGAAAGGCGCTGGCGATGGCGATCCCCTGCGCCAGCCGCGCCATGCGATCCTCCCGGTCGGCCCAGACATAGGCCATCAGCCGTTCGGCCTGCTCGGGATCGCCAAGGTCGATGGGATCGAGATCGACGCCCCGCGTCCGAAGGATCTGGACAGGAACCTCCGGCGGCGGCGCACCCCGCCATTCCGGCTGGATCAGCAGCGTGGAGCCGGGATCACCCGCGCGCACCCCGCCCAGATCATAGGCGTAGCGATGCAGGTTGAGGTTCAGCCCGCCGCTCGATCCCAGTTCCAGCAGTTCGAAGGGCTGGCGCAAACGATCGGACGCGACAAGCAATGCCGCCATGATCGCACCGGCGCGGCCGATTTCATTCGTCTTGGGCGGGGATTGCAGCCAGTCGGCGAGAAACCGGTCCTCCGCCTGCAGCACGTCCCCGATCACCCGGTCGAAATCGCCATCCCTGTCCGCATAGAGCGCGGTGAGCGCGCCCGACACGCCGCGCCGGGCCAGGGCATGGATGCCGCCCGCCAGCCGCAGCGCCACCGCCGCATGACCGCGATTGCCCGGCCAATCGATGATCCTGCGTCCGGTCAGCGTGGTTCCCTGCAACTGCCGCCTGGCCGCTTCCAGGATGGAGGCGGTAAAGGGCGAATCCATTTCCCGGCAGATGCGCGCCTGTCGGAGCAGTTCGCCGCCATCCTCGATCACAGTGTTCGGCATAAGCCTGTTTCCTCTCGTGCCTCTCTGGTTGCCCTTTTCCAGTACGCCAAGTAAAGCGCGCCCATCATGACGCCGCCGCTCATCATCGCCATCCCCAAGGGACGCATCCTCGACGAAGCCCTGCCGCTGCTCAGCAAGGTCGGGATCGAGCCGGAGGCGGACTTCCATAACAGCAAGAGCCGCGCGCTGCAGTTCGCGACCAACCAGCCGGGTGTCTCGATCATCCGGGTACGCGCTTTCGACGTCGCGACCTTCGTGGCGCATGGCGCGGCGCAGATCGGCATCGTGGGGTCCGACGTGGTCGAGGAGTTCGACTATTCGGAGCTTTATGCGCCGGTGGACCTCGACATCGGCCATTGCCGCCTGTCCGTCGCGGAGCCCGAGGGGCTTGCGGCGGAGGATGAGGCGGCGCTCAGCCATGTGCGCGTCGCGACCAAATATCCGCACCTCACCCGCCGCCATTATGAGGCGCAGGGCATCCAGGCCGAATGCGTGAAGCTGAACGGCGCGATGGAACTGGCGCCATCGCTCGGGCTTTCGCGGCGCATCGTCGATCTGGTTTCGTCCGGCGCGACCCTCAAGGCCAATGGCCTCGTCGAAACCAGCGTCATCATGCAGATTTCCGCGCGGCTGATCGTCAACCGCGCAGCCTTCAAGATGCGCTCGGCGCAGCTCGTGCCGCTGGTGGAAGCCTTCCGCCGCGCCGTGGATGTCCGCGATGCCGCTTAGGCTCGACAGCAGGGATGCCGGCTTCGCCGACGCCTTCACCGCGCTGGTCGATGCCCGGCGCGAAGCGGACGAGGATGTCTCGCGCGACGTGACAGCGATCCTGAAGCGCATCCGCGCCGAAGGCGACGTGGCGCTCGCCGATTACACCCAGCGGTTCGACCGGCATGATCTGGAAAGCAGCGGCTGGTCCGTGACCCGCGCGGAGATGGACGCGGCGCTGGCCGGCATCTCCACCGAGCTGCGCGATGCGCTGGAACTCGCCGCTACGCGCATCGCCGCCTATCATGAAAAGCAGCGGCCGCAGGACAGCGACAGCGTGGACAGCGCCGGCGTGCGCCTGGGCGCGCGCTGGAGCGCGGTGGATGCCGCCGGCCTCTATGTGCCGGGTGGCCGCGCCGCCTATCCCAGCTCGCTGCTGATGAACGTCATCCCCGCCAAGGTCGCCGGCGTCGCGCGCATCGCCATGGTCACGCCCACGCCGGGTGGCCAGATCAACCCGATGGTGCTGGCCGCGGCACGGATCGCGGGGATCGAGGAGATCTGGCGCGTGGGCGGGGCGCAGGCCGTCGCCGCGCTCGCCTATGGCACGCAGAAAATCGCGCCGGTCGATGTCATCGTCGGCCCCGGCAATGCCTGGGTCGCGGAAGCCAAGCGCCAGCTTTACGGCGTCGTCGGCATCGACATGGTCGCCGGTCCGTCCGAGATCGTCGTCGTCGCGGACGGCAAGAACGATCCCGAATGGATCGCCGCCGACCTGCTGAGCCAGGCCGAGCATGACCCGACCAGCCAGTCCATCCTGTTCACCGACGACGCGGCCTTTGCCGATGCCGTCGGCGTGGCGGTGGAGGCACAGATCGAGCGGCTGCAAACGCGCGAGACGGCGCGGGCAAGCTGGAACGCCAATGGCGCGATCATCACGGTCGACACGCTGGAGGCGTCGCTGCCGCTGGTCGACCGGCTCGCGCCCGAGCATCTGGAACTGGCGGTGGACAATCCCGACGCGCTGTTCGCACGGGTGCGCCATGCCGGTTCCGTCTTCATGGGCCGCATGACACCGGAAGCGGTGGGCGATTATGTCGCCGGCCCGAATCACGTGCTGCCTACCGGCCGCCGCGCACGCTTTTCCTCCGGGCTGTCGGTGCTGGACTTCATGAAGCGCACCAGCTTCCTGTCGCTGGACAAGGCGGCGCTCGACGCCATCGGGCCGGCCGCCGTCGCGCTTGCCCATGCCGAGGGACTTCCCGCGCACGCCGCTTCCGTGGCGCAGCGCCTGAGTTGAAAACAGCCGTTCGGGCTGAGACTGCCGAAGCCCTGTCCTTCTCCCCAAGAAGAACGGCCCTTCGACAAGTTCGGCGCGAACGGATAAGGATATCGAAATGAACGAACGCGCCAAATCCCGCTCTGCCGCCCGCCTCGCCGCGGTGCAGGCGCTGTACCAGAAGGAAATGGAGGGCACGCCGATCGCGGTGCTGCTCACCGAATTCCACCAGCACCGGCTGGGCGCGACCATCGAGGACGTGACCTATGCGCAGGCCGAGGAAGCCTTTTTCGACGATCTCGTCTCCGGCGTGGACGCCCGGCAGGACGAGATTGACGGCCTGATCGCGGGCAAGCTCTCGACCGGCTGGAGCCTCGACCGGCTCGACAAGCCTATGCGCCAGATCCTGCGCGCGGGCACCTATGAGCTGCTCGCCCGCAAGGACGTGCCGACCCCCACCGTCATCAGCGAATATGTCGATGTCGCCCACGCCTTTTACGAGCGGCGCGAGGCGGGTTTCGTCAACGGCCTGCTGGACGCCGTATCGAAGGCCGTGCGCGGCTGATGTGAGCGGCGAGGCCGCCTTCATCGACCTGCTGCGGGCGATGGCCCGCGATCCCGCCGCACGCGGCCTGATGGACGATGCGGCGGTGCTGCCGGTGGGCGGCGAACGGCTGGTGCTGACCAGCGACACGATCGTCGAGGGCGTGCATTTCCTGCCCGATGATCCGCCCGCCGACATCGGCTGGAAGCTGGCGGCGGTGAACCTCTCCGATCTTGCGGCCAAGGGCGCGCGTCCCCTCGCCTGCCTGATGAACTATGCGCTGTCGGGCGACGATGGCTGGGATGCCGCATTCCTGCGCGGGCTGCGCGAGGCGCTGGACATCCACGCCATGCCGCTGATCGGCGGCGACACAGTGGCGATGCCCGCCGGCGCGCCCAGGGTCTTCACGCTGACCGCCATGGGGCTGGCGACAAGCGACACCGTGCCCGCACGCTTCGGCGCGCAGGCGGGCGACAGGCTGTTCGTGACCGGCCCGATCGGTGACGCCGGCGCGGGCCTTGCCCTGCTGCAGGCGGGAAAATCCGAGCCCGCGCCCCTGATCGCCGCCTATCGCCGCCCGCAGCCACGGCTCGCAGAGGGCCGGGCGCTTGCCGCCCATGTCCACGCGATGATGGATGTCTCCGATGGACTGCTCATCGACGCGCGGAGGATGGCACAGGCAAGCGGGCTTGGCGCGGTCATCACCCATGTCCCGCTTTCCCCCGCCCTTGCCGCCATGGCGACGGACATCCGCGCGGCCGCCCTGACGGCCGCCTGCGCTGGCGACGACTATCAGCTGCTGTGCGCCGCGCCCTCTCTCCCTGCTTCCCGCCCGGCGATGATCGAAGTGGGATATCTGGTCGCGACGCCCGGCCTGCGGCTTGAGCTGGATGGACAGGACATCCCGCTGCCCGACCGCCTCGGCTATGAGCATGGCCGCGCTTAGTCGATAGCCGCGTCAGCCGTCCGAAGCGTTCGCCACATTATATTTGAACAGCTCGTCCTGCGTCAGGCAGCGGCGGGTGGACTTGTCCTCGCCCGATCCCTCGATCGCCTTCTGCTGGTACATCACCTCGGTCAGCAGCTTGCGCGACACGCCCATGCGGATCAGGAAATCATTGTCGTCGCTGGCAAGCAGCGCCGAGCTTTGCTCGATGTCGCCGATCATGTCGACGGCGCCGTCGGCGTCCTCCTTGATCTCGTCGCGCACCGCCGCGCGGTCGGCGACATGGGTGAACATGTGGACCATGTAGAGCCCGCCCGGCTCCACGATCCGCACCGTGCCGCCCATGAACATGAAGTTGCAGGCCGAGAAACAGGCCCAGCCCTTCGGGATGCGCGTGACGATATTGGGATAGTCCTTGCGGATTAGGCGTCCCGCCTCATTGCCCACGGACGCCACGCCGCCGGGCGAGCGGAACCAGATTTCGCTGAGGTCTGGATTGCCCCGGAGCGCCTGATACAGGCGCGGCATCAGCCCCTTGTCGATCACCCCTTCGGCCAGCAGCACTTTCATGCCGTTCACCGACCTGACGCTCAGCTGCATGGTCTTGTTGGCCGACCAGTCCGGCTGGAGCGGACAGCTGGGGTTCTTGGGGTCCATGGCGGCCGGCGGCGGCGATGCGGCCCCTGTCAGTGCGCAGGCGGCAAGGACGAGCAGCAGGCCGCGCGAGATCATGGATCAGGCCTGGCGGACGTAACGCGGCTGGCCGGGGCCACGGCACATGCGCTTCTGCACACGGGTCTCCTCGCCCTCCACGATCACCACATCCGTCACCATCATGCATTTGGTGCCGTCCGCCAGCGCGTTGGTGGAATCCACCGTGGACGTGCCGGACACATTGGCGCGCGTGCCGCTTTCCCAGGCGACCGATTCGCCCGCGCCCGAACGCTCGGCATTCTCGACCGCCTTGGTGGTGGCGCCGGCGGCCTGCTCCTGCTCCTGCGGGTCAAGCTTGCAGGCGATGGCCTCCGACAGCGTGTCGCTGAACTTGTCGACGGGCAGGAAGCTGGCGCCCGCGCGGCTGGCGGTGCGGCTGGCAACGCCGCCCAGCACGCTGCCCAGCAACGCCTTGCCGCGCTTGCCGCCTTCAGTCTTGCAGCCGGTGTCGCCGCTGGTGCTGCTCCGCGCGCCCCGGGTGACGTCATTGAACAGGCTGCCGAACTGCGCCGCCGCCGGATGCGGCAATGCCACCGCCGGGATCAGGGCGAGGATGAGGAAAGGCATGCGCTGACGCATCGGAAGCTCCAAGAACCGAACTGATGTTATTATGCGCTTAGCCCAGCCCGCGCCAGCCTGTCGTGACCTTCATCACAATAGGCCGCGTCATCGCGCCGGCGTCCACGCCCTGTCTTCATCAAGCCACCCTCAGGCGCTGTCGCGCACCGCTGACGTCGATTTCAGCTTTTCCAGATTGATGGGGGTGAGGAACTCGACCCCGATGCGGTCCTCCACGCACCAGCGCGCGACGCCTTCCACGACATAATTCTCGGTCAGCTCGATCAGGAAGCCGGTGTCGTCCGGCACGTTCCACAATCCCTCGATCATCGCGCCGGTGGAAGAGATATTGCGGACGCGGCCATTGTAGCGATGGCCGTCATGCATCAGCGTGACCGACCGCAACATGCTCTTGCGCGTCTCGCGGCTGGAGCGGAAGCCGTCTGCATGGGCGGCGCTGCCCGATTCGGCCAGCCGATGTGCGACGACGTCTGCGGGCTGCGGCTTGCCGTAGATATAGCCCTGCACATGGCTGCACCCCAGCATGCGGATCAGCTCAAGCTCGTCATGCGTTTCCGCGCCCTCGGCGGTGGTGTCCATCGACAGCGCCTCTGCCAGGCCGACGATCATCTTGATGATCGCGCCGTTGCGGCTGCCCTGGATCGCCGCGCCGCGCACGAAGCTCTGGTCGATCTTGATCTTGTCGAACGGCGCCGTCTTCAGATAGCCGAGCGAGGAATAGCCCGTGCCGAAATCGTCGAGCGCCAGCCGCACGCCCAGCTTCTTCAGGCGCGCGAACATCGCGTCGGTATCCGCGTCGTCGTTCAGGAAGACGCTTTCGGTAATCTCCAGCTCCAGCCGGCCCGGATCCAGCTGCGCGGCGGCCAGCGCGCTCATCACGGTATTGGGCAAGGACGGGTTGGCGAACTGGATCGGCGACACGTTCACGGCGACACGGATATCCTCCGGCCAGCCTGCGGCATCATGGCAGGCGGTCCGCAGCACCCAGTCACCGATCCGGGAAATGAGCCCGGTATCCTCCGCGATCGGGACGAAGACGGCGGGCGAGATATAGCCGCGCGTGGGATGCTCCCAGCGCAGCAAAGCCTCATATCCCGTCACCCGCTCCGTCGCGGCGCTGACCACCGGCTGGTAGAAGACCTTGAGCGCATTATTGTTGAGCGCGACGCGCAGATCCTCCTCCAGCACGCGGCGATCCTCCGCGTCGGCGTGCATTTCGGGCACGTAGAAGCGGAAGGTGCCACGCCCGTCGCCCTTCGCGGCATAGAGCGCAAGGTCGGCATTGCGGATCAAAGCATCGGCGGTCACGCCATCGTCGGGACACAGCGCGATGCCGATCGACGCGCCGATGACAACCTGCGTCCCCTCGATGACATAGGGCTGCGACAGCGTTTCGATCACCGCCCGCGCCATGTCGCCAAGCAGAATGCGGTCATGCCGGTCGGGCATCACGATCTTGAATTCGTCCCCGCCCAGGCGGCCCACCCGCCCGCGATCGCCGATCACCCGCGACAGGCGCTGGCTCACCTGCCGCAGCAGGGCGTCGCCGGCCGGATGGCCCATCGTGTCGTTGACGCTCTTGAAGCGATCCAGATCGAGCAGGAACAGTGCGCAATCGCGCGGTTCCCCGCGCGGCCCGATCGCCGCCTGCTCCAGCGTCCGCAGCATCTGCACGCGGTTTGCAAGTCCGGTGAGCGAATCATATTGGGCGAGCCGGGCGACCTCCGCCTGGCTGCGGCGCATTTCGGTCAGGTCGGTGCCACTGCCGCGAAAGCCCTGGAACTGGCCATAGTCGTTGATGATGGGCTGGCCGGAAATGGCCCAGCTCCGCTCCACGTCCGATGTCGCGACCCGGACCGGAATGTCGGAAAAGGCCGTGCGGGCAGACAGGTGAAAGCCAAGCGTCCGCTCGCCGTCGCCCTGCTGCCTGTCCCCCTGGCTTATCAGTTCCGTGATCGGCCGGCCGATGAATGCGCCGCTGCTTGTCCCCAGCGTCGCGGCCAGCGTTTCCGACAGATAGGTGATGCGGCCATGGCGGTCGGTTTCCCAGAACCAGCCCCGGCCCGACCGCTCATGCTCGACCAGCAGGCGCTGCGCGCGATGCCCACCCTGCTCGGCGGCCTGCCGCGCGACCAGACGGCGTTGGTCGACAACCGCCTGGCGAATGACCGCGCTGCCCACCACGACAAGATAGAGTGCCGTCAGCGCCATATAGGCCGGGTCGGCCCGCATCGCCGCCAGCACGCCGCCCAGCCCGACAGCGAAGGCAAGTCCCAAAATCCTGCGACTGCCGAAAATGCTCGCCACGAGCAGGGTAACGGCGGCCATCGGCAAGCCAGCGGGCACCAGCCCGACGTCACGAGCCCCCGTCAGGCTGCCCAGCGTCGCGCTGAACATTGCGCCCGAGAGGAACACCAGCGGCAGCATGACCCACATCTGCACATGCGGCAGGCTGGTGCGGAAGCGCTTTTGCTTGGGCGCCAGCCAGATCGCGACATCCACCAGCAGCGTCGCCAGCGCCATCGTGACGAGACCCCAGCCACGCCCACCGGCGAGCAACCCGATGAAATCGACGCTGGCCGCCATGCCCACGAGCTTGCACAGGATGACCAGCGGCCAGAGTACGCAGACCGAACGCATCGCGTTGACCAGCCAGTCGGGCGCGCTGTCCGTCCCCGCATCCGCAAGGCCCAGCGCCACCGCCAGCGGCGTGTTGCGATACATGTTTTCCCGGGGTGCAGGGGGCCGAACCATAGCCTTCGCCATGCACCGGAATTGCTTACTATCGCGTTACTCCAGCACGGCGATGGCTTGGCGAAGCGAACAATATCACGGGGGATGCCGCCTGCGAACGCATGGCAATTTTCTGTCCGGCGCGAGACTATGAATAGTATGAACGCGCCCGCTTACAGGAAAGCACAGGCCGCCGCGCTTCAACCGCGCGAGCGGCCTACGGGTCAGACGCGCATCGGCATCAGGACATAGAGCGCGGCGCTCTTGTCATTCTCGCGGATCAGGGTCGGCGCCGCCGCATCGGCCAGATGCAGCTCGATCAGGTCGCCGTCCAGCTGGCCCAGAATGTCCAGCAGGTAGCGCGCGTTGAAGCCGATGTCGAAATTGCTGCCGCTGAAATCGCCGGGCACCTCTTCCGCGGCCGTGCCGTTTTCCGGGCTGGTGACGGACAGGGTGATCTTGTCCTTGTCCAGCGCCATCTTGACTGCGCGGGTCTTTTCCGTGGCGATGGTGGCGACGCGGTCCACGCCTTCCTCGAAGCTGCGCGGGTCGATCTTCAGCAGCTTGTCGTTCGCGGTCGGGATCACCCGGCTATAGTCGGGGAAGGTACCGTCGATCAGCTTGCTGGTCAGGATCGCGCTGCCGATGCCGAAGCGGATCTTGCTGGCGGAGAGAGAGACGGCAACGCTGCCGTCGACCTCGTCCAGCAGCTTGCGCAGTTCGGCGACGCATTTGCGCGGGATGATGATGTCCGGCATGCCTTCCGCGCCGTCGGGGCGCGCCACGGTCACGCGGGCGAGGCGGTGGCCATCGGTCGCGGCCGCCTTCAGCACCGGCTGCGGATCTTCCGACACATGGAAGAAGATGCCGTTCAGATAATAGCGCGTTTCCTCGGTCGAGATCGCAAAGCGCGTCTTGTCGATGATCTGGATCAGCGTGGCCGCCGGCAGCTCGAAGCTGGTCGGCAGGTCGCCCTCGGCGATCATGGGGAAGTCGTCGCGCGGCAGGGTGGAGAGGTTGAAGCGCGCACGCCCCGCCTGCACCAGCATCTTGCCTTCCGACGCCTGCAGCGAGACCTGGCTGCCTTCGGGCAGCTTGCGCGCGATGTCGAACAGCGTGTGCGCCGACACGGTCGTCGCGCCGGGCTGTTCCACCTGCGCCGCGACGCTTTCCACGATCTGCAGGTCAAGGTCGGTCGCCATCAGGCGAATCGCGCCATTGGCCGTCGCTTCGATCAGCACGTTGGACAGGATCGGAATCGTATTGCGCCGTTCAACGACGGACTGGACATGGCTGAGGCTCTTGAGGAGCGTCGCGCGTTCTATGGTGGCCTTCATTCCGATTCCCGCTACTTTTTTTCTGATGCCCCCGTCCCTCGACTCCCCTGCCCGAGTCCGGTCCGTGGAAAAAGACGTTTTCCTTCATTAGCGACAATGTTTGGTTGAGCAAGTCTGGCGCAAGGATGTTGCAGCGCCGTGATGCTCCTCAATGCCGCTTCGGCCTTGCAAATGCGGGCTGGCTGGGCTTTGCCCTTGCCATGCCTCATGCGCGCATTTTTTCGATCATCGGCCTGCTTGCAGGGCTCGCGGCGCCTTACGCCGCCGAGGCACGTGATTCCCTGGGCATCTTCGAAAGCTGGGGCGCCTTCCGCGATCCCGCCGTGCCGCGCTGCTACGCGATTGCAGAACCCGCCGCCCGGCAAAGTGGCATGGCGGCCGCATGGAAGCCGTTCGCCGCGATCAGTTCATGGCCACGGCAGGGTATCCGCGGCCAGGTCCATTTCCGCCTCTCCGCCCAGCGCCAGCCCGATGCGCGCGTCACCCTGTCGATCGGGGATCGCCGGTTCCCTCTCTCCGCCGGCACCGCCGACGCCTGGGCGCCCGACCGACAGACCGACGCGGCCATCGTCGCGGCCATGCGCTCCGGCACCAGCATGAGCGTCGCCACCACCGGCAGGAACCAGCGCGCGTTCGCCGATGTCTACGCACTGCGCGGCGCCGCCACCGCCATCGACGCAGCGGCTTTGGGCTGCGCGCGCAGGCGCTGAATGCGCGACACGCCAGCTATTCCGGGCGGCATCTGGTAAAAGCCGGCAAAATCGCCTATGTGCGCGGCCATGCAGTCAGCCGCCAACCCGTTGATGCCCATTTCCGGGCATATTGATCCCGTGCCCGTCCCGCGCGCCATCACGCCGCGCGAGGATGGGCGTACTGACCTGATGGGGCTTTCCCGGCCGCAGATGAAGGCCGTGCTTTCGGAAGCGGGGCTGGACGACAAGCAGGCCAAGCTGCGCGCCAAGCAGCTGTTCCACTGGCTATACCATCGCGGCGAAACCGATTTCGAGCAGATGACCGATCTCGCCAAGCCAATGCGCGGCTGGATGGCGGAGCGATTCGTCGTGGGCCGGCCGCAGGTGGTGGAAGCGCAGGTTTCCAGCGACGGCACCCGCAAATGGCTGCTCCGGTCCGATGACGGGCAGGATTATGAGATGGTGTTCATCCCCGACGCGGACCGGGGGACGCTGTGCGTCTCCAGCCAGGTCGGCTGCACGCTCAACTGCCGCTTCTGCCACACGGGCACGATGCGTCTCGTCCGCAACCTGACGCCGGGCGAGATCGTCGGGCAGGTGATGCTGGCGCGCGACGCGCTGGGCGAATGGCCCAAGGGCTCCATGGCCTCCGCCATCGAGATCGACGCGGACGACGAGGATGAGGACGCCCCGCAATATTCGCCGGATGGCCGCATGCTCACCAACATCGTGATGATGGGCATGGGCGAGCCGCTATATAATTTCGAGCACGTGCGCGACGCATTGAAGCTGGTGATGGACGGCGACGGCCTTGCCCTGTCGAAGCGCCGCATCACCCTGTCGACCAGCGGCGTCGTGCCGATGATGGCCCGCGCCGCCGAGGAGATCGGCGTCAACCTCGCCGTCTCGCTCCACGCGGTGACGAAGGAAGTGCGCGACGAGATCGTGCCGCTCAACCGCAAATATGGGATCGAGGAACTGCTGCAGGCCTGCGCCGACTATCCCAAGGCCAACAATGCCCGGCGCATCACCTTTGAATATGTGATGCTGAAGGACAAGAATGACAGCGACGAGGATGCGCGCGAACTGGTCCGCCTGATCCGCAAGTACAAGCTGCCGGCAAAGGTCAACCTGATCCCGTTCAACCCGTGGCCCGGCACCGCCTATGAATGCTCGACGCCCGAGCGCATCCGCGCGTTCAGCAGCATCGTGTTCGAGGCGGGGATTTCCGCGCCGGTCCGTACCCCGCGCGGGCGCGACATCATGGCAGCCTGCGGTCAGCTCAAATCGGCTTCGGAAAAGAAGAGCCGCGCCGAGCTGGACCGGCTGGCCGAGGAAAAGCAGGCCGCGCTGGGCTGAACTGGCGCCGGACATCCGTTTCGTTGCGCCAGCCGTGCCAATCGGCTATGCGTCGCGCCATGGTTAGCCCCGCCGTCACCCTGCCTGCCATGACGCAGCAACCCCGCTTTCGCGCGGGGCTTGCGCAGGATCATGACGGGCGTGGCGCAGACTGAACGGCGACCCCACGGCCCGCCGGAAGCGGCGACCATGATCCCACAAGCCCCGCCGCTCCGGCGGGGTTTTTCTTTGCGCGTCCCGCCCGCGGTACCCAGAAAGGAGATATGACGATGACCCCGATGAGCCATGCCGAAATCGAACGCATTGCCTCAGGCTTTGCCGACCTTAGCCTGCCCAAGGCGGAGTGGACGCATCAGGCGCATTTTGCAACGGCTTTGTGGCTGCTGATGATGCGCCCCGACATCCTGCCCGAGCGCGACATGCCGGCGATGATCCGCCGCTATAATGAGTCGGTGGGCGGGGTGAACAGCGACACGTCCGGCTATCATGAGACGATCACGCAGGCATCGATCCGCATGGCGCGATGGCTCCTGGGCGGCCTGCCCGCCGATGTCCCGCCAGCGGATGCACTGGCGGCGCTGCTGGTCTCGCCACTCGGCGACAAGGACTGGCCATTTGCATATTGGTCGCGCGACCGGCTGATGTCCGCAGAAGCACGGCGCAACTGGGTGGAGCCAGACATCATGCCCCTGCCTGGCTGATCCCGCCAAGGGCCATGAACGCAAAAAGGGCGGCCATCGCTGGCCGCCCTTTCCATGTTCGCACGAAGGCCGTCGCTTAGAAGCGATAGCCGATCGTCACGACGCCGGCGTCGCGGCTCACATTCTGCTCATATTCCGAACGCTGATATTCGGCCGAGATGTAGCTGTGCGGGGTGACGGCATATTCCAGACCGCCGCCGTAACGCACGCCTTCCAGCGCCGCGCCGCTACCGCCGTCGATCTCGAAGCGCGACGAGGCGTAGCCAACCTTACCGAACGCCAGGATATTCGGGGTCGCGACATAGCCGAGACGCAGCGAAGCCGACAGGTCACGGCTGGCATCCAGGCCGCTGCTGCTCGTGGTGGAGTCGGCCAGCGCCACGTCCACACCGCCGACAACGCGCGGTGCAAGTGCGATATCATAGCCGGCGTCGACACCGTAGGAGAAGCCGTCACGGCCTTCGACCTTGTCATAGCCTGCGGTGACACCTGCGCGCGGACCAGTAAAAGGCGCGGCATCCTGAGCAAAAGCAGGAGCAGAAACGCAGGCAGCAGCAATCGCTGCGAAAATCACAGTCTTCATGGTAGTCCTCATTCAATAATCTTAACCTGTCGCCAGGTAAAAGGCGATATAGGTTTCGATATGCTATTTAAAAGGGGTGGCAGTCAGAGATTTTTTTACTCCGTACTTCTTGCATTGATCGAAGACCGATCAGGTGCCCCCTTGCATTTCCACGCCATGTTGCGGCGCGGGAGGGCCTTATGGATCCGTCACATGTCTGTCACATTAACAGGTGCGAAAGGTTTGGGAGATTTGGACAAAGGTGATGCAGGAAGGATACAGTTGCGTTCCGTTCAGCTAAACCGTTGTAACCAAAGCACTGGCAACGACGAACAGGCCCTGACGGACACAGGAGCGCATGATGACACCGCAAGCGACCAAGGGCGAAGCCGTCAGGCGGCACCGCTGGCCAACCCGGCTGTGGCACTGGATGAACGTGATCGCCTTCTTCACCCTGTTCATGAGCGGCCTTGGCATCTTCAACGCCCACCCCCGGCTCTACTGGGGGCAGTATGGCGCGAATTTCGACCATGCCTGGCTCACCCTGCCGCGCTTCCCCGGCTGGATCACGCTGCCCGCCCATTATAGCCTGGCGATGTCGCGGCACTGGCATTTCACCTTCGCGCCGATCTTCGCCTTTGCCCTGCTGTTCTACATGCTCTGGAGCATCGCCGGCCGGCATTTCAGCCACGACCTTGCCTTCCGGCGGCACGAGTTGGCGCCTCGGCACATCTGGCACGACATTATCGACCATGCCCGGCTGCGCTTCCCCACCGGCGCGGCGGCACTGCGCTACAATATCCTGCAGAAGGCCAGCTATAATGGCGTTCTGTTCCTCCTGCTGCCGGTGCTGATCGGCACCGGCCTGACGATGTCGCCAGGCATCGATGCGGCCTGGCCTTGGCTGCTCGACCTGTTCGGCGGCCGCCAGTCGGCCCGCTCGCTGCACTTCATCGCGGCCTGGGCGATGGTGGCGTTCTTCCTCGTCCATATCCTGATGGTGCTGCTGGCGGGGCCAGTGAACGAACTGCGCTCCATTATCACCGGCTGGTACAGGCCGCGCGCCGAACCCATGCCACCACCCATCCCGGCGCCAAAGGAGGAAGCAGCATGAGCACCCTGATCACCCGGCGCGCGCTCGTATCCGGCATGGCACTTGGCGCGGGCAGCCTGCTTACCGGCTGCGACCGGCTGGCCGGCACCGCACCCGTCCAGAATATCCTGTTCAATGCGGAGAATTTCCACCGCTGGACCCAGCGCGCGTTGACGGACCGACAGGCGCTCGCCCGCGAGTTCGATCCATCGGAGCGCTCGCGCATCTTCCGCGCAAACGGGGTCCACAATCCCGGCACGCCGGAATATCTCGCATGGATGACAGGCCGCTTCGTCGACTGGCGGCTGCGGCTGACGGGACTGTTCGAGCGGCCTGTCGCCCTTTCCCTCGCCGACCTTCAGGCGATGCCGCATCGCGAGCAGATTACCCGGCATGACTGCGTGGAGGGGTGGAGCGCCATCGGCAAATGGCGGGGCGCGCCGCTCGCCCCGTTGCTGCGTGCAGCAGGGCTGCGGCAGAGCGCAAAATATCTGGTCTTCCATTGCGCCGACACCAATGGCGGCGCCCGCCCCTATTATGAGAGCATCGACATGATCGACGCCTTTCATCCGCAGACCATCCTTGCCTATGCGCTGAACGATCTCCCGCTGCCGATTGCCAATGGCGCACCCCTGCGCCTGCGGGCGGAGCGGCAACTGGGCTACAAGCAGGCGAAATATCTGACCGGAATACAAGCCGTCGCCTCTCTGAAGGACATCCACGGCGGGAACGGCGGCTATTGGGAAGATGTCGCGGGATATGAATGGTATGCGGGGCTTTGACCCGGTACCGATCCGTGCTTAAAGAAAACCCATGTGGTTGTTCGAACGCTATCTCGACCGGCTGATCCGCAGGGGTCAGCTCACTCTCATCCGCCATGATGGCACAAGCCGGACCTTCGGCTCTCCCGATCCCGCCTTCCCCGACCTGACATTGCGCTTCACCGATGCGAAGGTCGGCGGCGACATCGTCAAGAGCCCGCGCCTTGGCCTTGCCGAAGCCTATATGGACGGCCGCGCCATCATCGGCGGCGGCGACATCATGGATTTCGTCAAGCTGGTGCGCGGCAACAATAATTGGGAAAGCAAGCGCTCGATCGAGAACCAGTCTCCCCTCAAGCGTCTGGCCAAGGGCATCGGCCGCCGCGCCGGGCGCGCCAACGCCCGCTGGCGCTCCCGCCAGAATGTCGCCCATCATTATGACCTGTCGGCCGCGCTCTACGACCTGTTCCTCGACAAGGACCGGCAATATAGCTGCGCCTACTGGCCCGAAGGCACGGCGATCGGCGCGCACCCGATCTCGCTCGACCAGTCGCAGGAAGACAAGAAGGCCCATATCGCCGCCAAGCTGGCGCTGGAGCCGGGCATGAAGGTGCTCGACATCGGCTGCGGCTGGGGCGGCATGGCGCTGTACCTGCACCGCACCTGCGGCGTCGACGTGCTGGGTGTCACCCTGTCCGAGGAACAGCTCAAGATCGCGCAGCAGCGGGCGAAGGATGCCGGCGTCGCCGATCATGTCCGCTTCGAGCTGATCGACTATCGCGATGTCGAGGGACCGTTCGACCGGATCGTTTCCGTCGGGATGTTCGAACATGTGGGCACCGCACATTTCCGCGAGTTCTTCGCCAAGTGCCATGACCTGCTCACCCCGCAGGGCGTGATGCTGCTCCATACCATCGGGCGCATGGGCGGGCCGGGTAGCACCGACGCCTTCACCGACAAATATATCTTCCCCGGCGGCTACATCCCTGCGCTGTCGGAGATCGTCGGCGCATCAGAGCCGGCGCGGCTGATGGTGACGGACGTGGAATCGCTGCGGCTCCATTATGCCTTCACCCTGCGCGAATGGTATGCCCGCACCATGGCCAAGCAAGCCGAGATCGAGGCGCTGTATGACGCGCGCTTCTTCCGCATGTGGACGCTGTATCTGGCCGGCGCGACATCCGCCTTCGAGGATGGCGGCATGCTGAACTACCAGATCCAATATGCACGCGACCGTCATACCTTGCCGATCACCCGCGACTATATGGCGCGGGCGGAGACGGAGATTCGGGCGAAGGGATAATTAAGACGCCGTGCTCCTGCGCAGGCAGGAGCCCAGAATCTCTACAGACATGAGCTTGAGACGTCGCACCCTGGGCTCCTGCCTTCGCAGGAGCATGGTGAAGGCTTACCTCAGTGCTTCTTGCCGGGGATGAGGTGCAGCGCCGCCACGATGATCCCGCCGACGATCAGTCCCAGCACGCCCGATGCCGCCGCCGTCACCAGCCATTCGGCAAAGCCGCTGAACGCGCCCGCGCCATGGCCCACCGCGGCCGCGGCGTCATGGACCGCATGGGGCAGCGCATCCCAGCCAAATTCCTCGATCCCGTGGAGCAGGATGCCGCCGCCCACCCACAGCATCGCCGCGGTCCCGACATAGGCAAGGATGTGCATCAAAATGGGCATGGCATGGACAAGGCCCCGGCCGATGCTGCGCCCGGCGCCGGTCGATCCCTTCGCCATGTGCAGGCCGATGTCATCCATCTTCACGATGAAGCCCACCGCGCCATAGACGCCGACGGTGATGAAGATGGCCACGGCGATCAGCACCAGCGCCTGCTCCCACAGCGGCTCCGTCGCGACGCTCGCCAGCGAGATCGCGATGATCTCCCCCGACAGGATGAAGTCGGTGCGGACCGCGCCGCTGACCTTCTCGTCCTCCAGTTCCTTGGAACTGAGCGTGGCCGCGGCATCGGCCGCCTCATCATGCCCGCCCGTAAATGCCTCGACGATCTTCTCGGCGCCCTCGAAACAGAGGAACGCGCCGCCAACCATCAGCAGCGGCGTCAGCGCCCAGGGCGCAAAAGCGCTGAGCGCAAGCGCAAGCGGCAGCAGGAAGACCAGCTTGTTCTTCAAGCTGCCCTTGGCGATCTTGTAGATGATCGGCAGTTCGCGGTCCGGCGTCAGGCCGGTAACATAGCGCGGCGTCACGGCGGCATCGTCGATGACGACGCCTGCGGCCTTCGTCCCCGCCTTGCCGGCAGCCCCCGCGACATCATCAAGTGACGAGGCCGCAAGCTTGGCGATGCCCGCCACGTCGTCGAGCAGTGCGATCAATCCCGAAGGCATGTGAAAAAACTCCCTGTTGCCCGCTGCCTACCGGGCCGCGCGTGATGCTGCAACGCCGCATAAGCGAATAAGGCCCCACATCTGGGCTTGTTTACGTTCGAGAAACAAAAATGCCGCTGGCCCAGGGACTGGCCAGCGGCATTCGCGCGTCCTGCCGCCGTGGGGGACGGCGACAGGGCGTCAACACATTGTCAGGCCGAGGCGTCGGCCAGCGTCTGGTCCGTCGGGGCGGAGATCGACGGGTTGCGATCCTTGATCGTCGCCCGCGCGGCCCTTACGCCCGCGCCATAGTCGGGGTGGACCTGATCGAACAGCTTGCACTGGCGCTCCTCGATCTCGTCCGGAATGTCGCCCATGGCCGCCGCGATATTGGCGAACAGCCGCGCCTTCTGCGCATCGTCGAACAGGTTGAACAGCGCGCGGGGCTGGCCGAAATCGTCATTGCCCTCGCGGTGGTTCCACCGGTCCGCATCGCCCGAGATCTTCAGCGGTGGCTCGCGGAAGCGATCCTCCTCCACCGGGCCGCCAAAGCTGTTGGGCTCATAATAGGCCGCCGGATTGGGATTGTTCGGGAAGAAGCGCATCGCCCCGTCCTTGTGATAATGATGGACCGGGCACTTCGGCGCGTTGATCGGCAGCGCCTCATAATGGGTGCCGATGCGGTGGCGGTGCGCGTCGGCATAGCTGAAGATGCGGGCCTGCAGCATCTTGTCGGGCGAAAAGCCGATGCCCGGCACGATGTTGGAGGGGCTGAACGCCGCCTGCTCGATCTCCGCGAAATAATTGTCGGCATTGCGGTTCAGCTCGAACTCGCCGATGTCGATCGGGGGGTAATCTGCGTGCGGCCAGACCTTGGTCAGGTCGAAGGGATTATAGGGCGTCTTCTCCGCATCGAGCTCCGGCATGATCTGCACCTGCATCTTCCATTTGGGGAAGTTGCCGGTCTCGATCGCTTCGAACAAATCCTCCTGCGTCGACTCGCGGGTGCGGCCCACGACGACGCCGGCTTCCTCATTGGTCCAGTGCTTGTGCCCCTGCAGCGTCTTGAAGTGGAACTTCACCCAGAAACGCTCGCCCGCATCGTTAATGAGCGAGAAGGTATGGCTGCCATAGCCATTGATGTGCCGCACGTCCGTCGGCAGGCCGCGGTCGGACATCAGGATCGTTACCTGATGGAGCGATTCGGGGCTGAGCGACCAGAAATCCCACATCGCCGTGGGCGAGCGCAGGTTGGTGCGCGGATGGCGCTTCTGCGTGTGGATGAAATCAGGAAATTTCAGCGGATCGCGCACGAAGAAGACCGGCGTGTTGTTGCCGACCAGATCCCAATTGCCTTCGGGCGTGTAGAATTTCATCGCGAAGCCGCGCACGTCGCGCTCGGCATCGGCCGCGCCGAGTTCGCCCGCGACGGTGGAGAAGCGGATGATCATCGGCGTCTGCGCGGCCGGCTGCAGCACCTTCGCCTTGGTATATTTGCTGATGTCGCCGGTGATCGTCAGCGTGCCATGCGCGCCCCAGCCCTTGGCGTGGACGACGCGCTCGGGAATGCGCTCGCGGTTCTGGTGAGCCAGCTTCTCGATCAGTTGATAGTCCTGCAGCAGCAGCGGACCGCGCGGCCCGGCGGAGAGACTGTTCTGATTGTCGGCGATCGGCGCGCCGCCGCTGGTCGTCATGGTTGGTTTGTCTGCCATTTGATGTCTCCTCTGAACGCTGGCCCAAAGATTATGCCGCCACGCTAATCCGGCAAAATTGATTAAAGTGGCGAGACTGATCGCTTCAAGCACTCATAAGATAGCATGCGCGCCATCCGTCATCGCCTATCCATGAGTATGGGCATGCCGACGCTAACGCACGATAACGTAAAATGGACGCGAACGCGCCCTGGCTTGCGTTCAACGGCGGTGTGCGTTAGACGGCCGTCGTCATCTGGGGAGTAGCCAGCCATCGAAGATCGGTGGGCCGCGCGTCAACATATTTGGTGGAGACACCATGGCGCGTGGGACGGGATGCAGGGCATCGCGTCTGTCGAGACCAATGGCATCGTCCCTTCTTCCCGGCCGGGCAGCAGGTGCGGTGGCATTGTGCTTGTACTCAGCCCGGCCCCGGACAGATCCCATGGAAGCCTTTCTTACCTCCACAGCCCTCGTCGCGCTTGCTGAAATGGGCGACAAGACACAGCTTCTCGCCATGCTGCTCGCCACCCGCTTTCGAAAGCCCGTGCCGATCATCATGGGCATCCTGTTCGCCACCATGGCCAATCATTTCCTGGCGGCGCTCGTCGGCCATGAAGCTGCCGGCCTGTTGCAGAGCCCATGGTTTCGCTACGCCGTCGCGCTGAGCTTCATCGCCATGGCCGCCTGGACGCTGATCCCCGACAAGATCGACGAGGACGCGCCGCTCAAGGCGCCTTCCAAGGCCGGCGTGTTCGTGACCACCCTGGTTGCCTTCTTCCTTGTCGAGATGGGCGACAAGACGCAGGTCGCCACGGTGGCGCTCGGCGCACGGTTCGAAAATGTCTTTGCCGTCACCGCCGGCACGACACTGGGCATGATGATCGCCAATGTACCAGCGGTGATCTTCGGCGAAGCGCTGGCGAAGCGGGTGCCGATGCGGGCGCTGCAACTGGGCGCGGCACTGCTGTTCCTGCTGCTCGGCCTGTGGATGCTGGCGGGGCTTGTCGGCTGGCTGTGATCCTTGCGTCGGCATTCAGCCGATGATGAGCGCGCGCGCCTGAAAAAGCAGTGAGGTGCGGAAATACGATGGTAAACGTTTTTCTGCCATGCACTTTAGGACATCAATAAATTTCACTATTATGAACGAATATTCATATTAACGGCAAATGAACAAGCCAACTTCTGCGACACAGGACTAATTCAAATCAACATCTCATCCAATATTCCATTCTCTTGACCGCAATTGCTGCAAGGACCGCGCGACAGATTCAAGTGTTTTGTTGTTTATCCGATTGCCATGACAAAGCGGCTTTCCATTCGCCCGGCCAAGATCGCGATTATAGCGGTCTTCACGCTCGGGTCGACATCCGGCATTGCGCAGGATCTGCCATCGACCGCGCCGATGAACGAGCGCCCACAAAGCCGCGCGGGAGCCAAGAGCGGAACTGCGCATGCCGGCGCCGCACGGCAACTCGCTTCGACCAGCGCCCCCACGATCGCACGCGATGAGGGCATGGCCGATGACGCAGGCTCGCCAGTGCTCGTCCCTGTGGCGGCGGCTTCGGCGCGCCAGGAACTCAGCCTCGCCTTGGCTCTGGGTGGAAGCGGACTGGTCCTCGTGGGCCTAGGCGGACTTGCGCTGCTCCGGCGCGATCGCAATGACGCGAACGAGTTCGACGCTGGGATGATTGCAACGGCATCGCACGCTTCATTTACTGCCAAGGGCAGCCCTCTCATCATGTCGGAAGAGACATTGGAAAGCATTATCGCCGCGCCGCACAGCGCCGCATATCCATTCGCGACCGGCAAGGCCATGGCGACCCGGACGTACCTGACACCAAGACATTCCTGATCCCCCTCGGGAAACGCCGGAAGGGGCGGGGCGCAAGTCCCGCCCCTTTTGCATGGGCGCCATGGGGTGAACGGGAAGGAGCTCATTTCACGCAGGAAGCACCGCCCCGTAACGCTTCCCGGTTGCGCTTCGCGGCCGTGCCTGTTACCCGCGCGCCCGTCATTTGCCGCCCTGAGGGAACCCCATGTCCGAGTCCATCAATCGTATCGTCCTCGCCTTTTCGGGCGGTCTCGACACCAGCGTCATCCTCAAGTGGCTGCAGCAGACCTATCAGTGCGAGGTCGTGACCTTCACCGCAGACCTCGGCCAGGGCGAGGAGCTGGAGCCTGCGCGCAAGAAGGCCGAGCTGATGGGCGTGAAGCCCGAGCATATCTTCATCGACGACCTGCGCGAGGAATTCGTCAAGGATTATGTCTTCCCGATGATGCGCTCCAATGCGCTCTACGAAGGCCTCTACCTGCTCGGCACCTCGATCGCCCGGCCGCTGATCGCCAAGCGCCAGATCGAGATCGCGAAAATGGTGGGCGCCGACGCCGTGTCGCATGGCGCGACCGGCAAGGGTAACGATCAGGTCCGCTTCGAACTCGGCTATTACGCGCTGCAGCCGGACATCAAGGTGATCGCACCCTGGCGCGAATGGGACCTGACCAGCCGCACCCGCCTGATCGAGTTCGCCGAACAGAACCAGATCCCCATCGCCAAGGACAAGCGCGGCGAAAGCCCCTTCTCCACCGACGCGAACATGCTGCACACCTCTTCTGAGGGCAAGGTGCTGGAAGATCCGTGGCAGGAAGTGCCCGACTATGTCTATTCGCGCACGGTGAACCCGGAAGACGCGCCCGACACGCCCGAGATCATCACCATCGATTTCGAGCGGGGCGATGGCGTCGCCATCAACGGCGTGGGCATGGGCCCCGCGACGCTGCTGGAAACGCTGAACGAATATGGCCGCAAGCACGGTATCGGCCGTCTCGACCTGGTCGAGAACCGCTTCGTGGGCATGAAGTCGCGCGGCATGTACGAAACGCCGGGCGGCACCATCTATCACCTCGCCCATCGTGGCATCGAGCAGCTGACACTCGACCGCGGCGCCGCGCATCTCAAGGACGAGCTGGCGCCGCGCTATGCCGAGCTGATCTATAACGGCTTCTGGTTCTCGCCCGAGCGCGAAATGCTGCAGGCCGCGATCGACTACAGCCAGGAGAAGGTGACGGGCACGGTGCGCCTGAAGCTGTACAAGGGCAGCGTCAACGTGATCGGCCGCAAGTCGCCCTATTCGCTCTATAGTGAGAAGGTCGTGACCTTCGAGGACGATGCTGGCGCCTATGACCAGCGCGACGCCGAGGGCTTCATCAAGCTCAACGCACTGCGCCTGCGTTTGCTGGGTCGCCGCAACGGATAATCCATAAAATATATACTCTGGTTAACGATAATTTAGGCCGCGCAGTGGATTGCACTTCCAAGCGGAGGTAATTCATTTGCGCGGCATTGATATCGAACCGGATGCCATGTGGCAGGCGATGGAGCGCTCGACCGCCATCGTCACCTTCGACATGAGCGGCATCGTCACCGGTGCGAACGACAATTTCCTGAAACTGGTCGACTATCATTTCGACGATGTCGTCGGGCAGCATCACCGGATGTTCTGCGAACCGAGCTATGCCGAGTCTGCGGAGTATCGCGATTTCTGGGCGCGGCTGCGGTCCGGCCAGTTCGACACCGGGGCCTATTGCCGCCGAGGCCGTACCGGCCGGGAAATTTGGATCAGAGGCAGCTACAATCCGGTATTCGGCCCGGATGGCATCCAGACAGGCATCGTCAAATTTGCCAATGACATCAGTGCTGAACGACGCGCCATGGATGCCCGCGAAGAGGCGGAGATCCAGCTTCGCGCGCAGGAAGAAAGTCGCCGGAGCATCGTGGAAACCGCGCTCACTGAGGTCGCCGACATCGTCGATTCCATCGACAGCATCGCGCGCCAGACCAATCTGCTTGCGCTCAATGCCTCCATCGAGGCGGCACGGGCAGGCGATGCCGGGCGCGGCTTTGCCGTAGTCGCGGCCGAAATCAAGATGTTGGCGGTCAATACCCAATCAGCAACCGGCAGGGCGCGCGGGCTGATCGCACGGTAAAAACCCTTGTGCCGGACGCGGGATGCGCGCCTATTCTCGCGCATGCGCTCCCGGTCCTCGCCCATCCAGTCGTCGCCCATGCGAATCTTTCCCTGGCGCTACGGCATGTTCCTGGCGCTGCTCGCCCTTTTCGCGCCGCTGGCCCTTTGGCTGCCATGGCATGAAGCCGTGATGGCAGGGTTCGACATCGCCGCGATCGCCTTTCTGACCGCCGTCGTCCCGCTGATCGACGCCGACCCCGGCACCATGCGCAGCAACGCGGAGCGGAACGACGCCAATCGGGAAATGATGCTGCTGCTGACGGGAATCGTCGGCGTCGTCATCCTTATCGCCGTCGGCGTCGCGGTTTCTACCAAAGGCGGCCCCAAGCCGCTGGTGATCGCCTTGCTGCTCGCCACGCTGGCGCTGGCATGGCTGTTCTCGAACATGGTCTATGCGCTGCATTATGCGCATATCTTCTACGTCAAGAATGCCTCGGGCAAGGACAGCGGCGGCATCGACTTTCCCGCCACGAAGGAGCCCCGCTACTGGGACTTCATCTATTTCGCCTTCACCCTGGGCATGACCTTCCAGACGTCCGACGTCGCCATGCAGACGAGCGCCATCCGCAAGGTCGCGACATTCCATTGCCTAGCCGCCTTCATCTTCAACCTCGGCATCATCGCCTTCACCATCAACGTGCTGGGCGGCTGAGGCGGCGGGACGCGCCGACATAACCGCCTTCCGGCCCGGTCCCGACCTCGCCTTCCGCAGCGCCTTCACCGCTTGCTTACCAATTTGCCCTAGAGCATCCGGGATGAACACGCGCCACGCCCCCTGCCCCCGATCGGCCGTCAGCCATGGTGTCGGCATCGCCGGGCTTGGCGGGCTGGCGCTGTGGACGGGCATTGCCTGGCATTATGGCATGGACGGCCCCTATGCGGGCATGGCGGCGGTGTTCGCCTGCGGCCTGCCGATGCTGCTGTGGTCGCTGCTCGTCGACAAGGTGCATCGCAATCCCTCGACCGGCATCGACTGGACAGCAAAGCCCCGGTCGCTGCGCGATGTGGTCGACATCAGCCTCGTCAAGATTGCCGGGCTCTGGGCCACCTGGGGTCTGATCGCCGTCAGCTATTGCCTCGCCCGCTGGTATTGGGACGGCGGCTACCGGTTCGCGATGGAGATGTTCGAGGCGGCGGCTCCCTGGCTGCTGGCGCTGTCCATCCCCTATGTGCTGTGGCTGGACCGGCGGCTGCTGGAACCGCGCGACGCCACCCATGCCTTCGGGCAGTGGGTGATCGGCGGCGCGGCCGGCACGCCGGACATGGCGCAGGTCGCGGCGCACGCGCGGGCTTGGCTGGTGAAGGGGTTCTTCCTCGCCTTCATGCTCTCCATCGTCCCGGCCAACTTCGCCAATCTCGTTCACTGGATACCGGCGGATGCGCTGCGCGATCCCGTCAGCCTCGCCAATTTCCTCATCACGCTCATGTTCCTGATCGACGTGGCCTTCGCGACCGTGGGCTATATGCTCACCTGCAGGCCGCTCGACGCGCATATCCGCAGCGCCAACCCCTATCTTTCAGGCTGGATTGCGGCGCTGATCTGCTATCCGCCCTTCGTGCTGATGGGGCCTGGCGGGGCGCTCGACTATCACCACAATACGGCGGACTGGAGCGTCTGGCTGAGCGCGCACCCCGCCGCGCTCTGGGGCATGGGCACGCTGCTGGTCGTGCTGACCGGCATCTATGCCTGGGCGACGGTCGCCTTCGGCCTGCGCTTCTCCAACCTCACCCACCGCGGTATCCTGACGCACGGCCCCTATCGCTGGAGCCGCCACCCGGCCTATCTGTCGAAGAACCTTTTCTGGTGGTGCTCGACCCTGCCCTTCCTCGCGACCAGCGGCAGCATCGTAGACATGGTTCGCAACTGCGCCACGCTGGGCATCGTCAGCGCCATCTATTACTGGCGAGCGAGGACGGAAGAGAGGCACCTGCTCGCCGACCCAGCCTATCGCGCCTATCATGACTGGATGGGACGGCATGGCCCCGTGCCGCGCCTGCTGGCGATCATCACGGGCCACAAGGCGCCTGATCCGGGACCCGTGCTGCAGCCCGCAGAATAAAGCCGCGCGAAACAAAAGGTCAGGGGACGCCGCCTTCCACGGCGGCGCCCCCTGCGCGGATAACATGTTTCAGAAATGGAACGCTGCGGTCGCCATGATGCTGTGCGTGTCGAAACGCGAACCGCGAGCGAAATCCGTGCTGCCGGCAGGGCCAATCAGGAACGGATTGGTTGCAGGCGCCGTGCCCCGTCCCGCATTCACGACATATTCGTCGGCCTTGTAGCGGGTATATTTGTAGAGCACGCCGATCGAGACGGTGTCCGTAATCTTCTGGTCGACGCCGCCACCGGCGACCCAGCCCCAGGCATCTTCCTTGCTGTTCGACGGCGTGAAGGCATTGGCCGTGTTGGTGGTCGCAAAGCTGTTGCGGACCTTGGCATAGGCGCCGCCGCCCGTCAGGTAGAACAGCGTGCCGACCGGCGTGCTGTAACCCAGGCGCAGCCGCGCAGCTGCGTTATATTTGATGTCCCGCGTCATCGTGTAGCTTGCCGGCGTCGTGCTGAAGCCCGAGACGCTGTCGTCCACGTCGGTCTTCCCGCCTTCCAGCACGATGCCGGCGACGATATTGCCCATCTGGCGATCGTAACCGAGCTGGACGGCCCAATCGAGACCATTGTCGTCATTGCGGCAGCCAGCGCCCGGATTGTTGCCGTTTGCAGCACCGCCGCAGAAGCCGGGCGCGAAGGCATTGGCGCCGGTCGTGGTCGTAACCGCATCATCGAAATCGCCATTGCCGTCCCGGTCGAAACGGATCGATTCTCCGGAATTATTGTCGCGCCATCCGAAACCGGCCGATCCGCCGATGTAGGGGCCGTTCCAGGTCTTCGTCGCGCTCTCCTGCGCACTTGCGGGTGCGAAAGACAAAGCGATAGCGATGGCGCCAAGCGGCGCAATATAGGCTGTTTTCATGCAGGCATCCTCTGATGTCGAGGCCCATGTAATGCCCCCGGCAAACAAAGGTTTCACGCCGTCGGTCGCATCCGCCCGGCCTGTGGCATCAGAGCAACAGCTTGTTGCCACAACATTGCCGACAGGCCTGCTTCAGAAACTCTCTTCGGCATAGACGCGGCTGAGGTCGCCGGCCCATTCGCCATGATAGCGTTCCAGCAGCCGTTCTGCCGGCGTCTTGCCGCTGGCGACCACCGCGTCGAGGGCGGCGAGATAGCCAGTCTCGTTATTGCCCGATGAATCGAGCCGCGCCCGCGCCGCAAGGCCGCTGCGCGCAATGTCGACCACTTCGCCGGCAATGTCGCGCAGCTTGGCACCGCCGCCGATCGGCGCGTCGAGGCCCAGCTTCGGCACGGAATCGCGCAGCACCTGCCGCTCTTCCATCGACCAGTCCTTGACCACGTCCCACGCGGCATCGAGCGCCGTGCCGTCATAAAGCAGGCCGACCCAGAGCGCCGGCAGCGCGCAGATGCGGCCCCACGGCCCGCCGTCCGCGCCGCGCATCTCCAGGAAGCTCTTCAGCCGCACCTCGGGGAAGGCGGTGGAGAGATGATCCTCCCAATCCTTCTCCGTCGGCTTCTCGCCGGGAAGGACGCTCAGCTTGCCTTCGAGGAAATCGCGGAACGACAGGCCGGAAGCGTCGATATAGCGACCCTCGCGGAACACGAAATACATCGGCACGTCGAGCGCATAGTCGGCATAGCGCTCATAGCCGAAGCCATCTTCGAACACGAAGGGCAGCATGCCGGTGCGCGCCGGATCGGTATCCGACCAGATATGGCTGCGATAGGACAGGAAGCCATTGGGCTTTCCTTCCGTAAAGGGCGAGTTGGCGAACAGCGCGGTCGCCAGCGGCTGCAGCGCCAGCGAGGTGCGGAACATCTTCGCCATCCCCGCCTCGCTCGCATAGTCGAGATTGGTCTGGATGGTGCAGGTGCGCAGCATCATGTCGAGCCCCATGGAGCCCACGCGCGGCATGTGCCGCAGCATGATGTCATAGCGCCCCTTGGGCATGATCGGCAGCTCGGCTCGGGTCTTGTCAGGCCACATGCCAAGGCCGAGGAACCCGAGGCCCAGCATGTCGCCGACATATTTCACCTGTTCCAGATGGCGACCCGTCTCGGCGCAGGTCTGGTGCAGGTTTTCGAGCGGCGCGCCGGAAAGTTCCAGCTGGCCTGCCGGCTCAAGGCTGATGGTGCCGTCCGCGCCGGACAGGGCAATGATGTTCTCGCCCTCGAACACCGGGGTCCAGCCATAGCGAGTGAGGCCGATGAGCAGCGTATGGATGCCGCCCTTTTCCTCATAGGAAGGCGCATGATGGTCCTTCGAGGAATAGACGAACTTCTCATGCTCGGTGCCGATGCGCCAGCGCTCGGGCGGCTTTTCCCCCTTGGCGAAAGCCGCGATCAACTGGTCGCGGCTCTCGATGATCGGGTCATCGCCGCCTGTATCGGTTCTGGTGCTCATTCCCGCCCCTTATCCATTCCCCCGCGCACGTCAAATCAAGCGCGCGGCCAGCACATAAGTTGCCTCTATGACAGGTTCAATCCAATTGCGGATGAAAACGGATTTCAGCCGGTCTGCGACCAGTCGCCATTGAGCGTCATCCATGCCGCCGTCGCCGCGATGGCGGCGGTTTCCGCGCGCAGGATACGCGGGCCGAGCGAGACCGGCACAGCGCCAGGTACAGCGCGAATCGCCGCGCGCTCCTGCGGATCGAAGCCGCCCTCTGGCCCGACCAGCAGCGCCGCCGGGCCGGGATGCGCGGCAAAGGCCGCCGCCAGCGGCGCGCCTCCGGTCTCGTCCGCGAAGAACAGGTGGCGATCGGCCGGCCAGACCTTCAGCAGGGCGTCGAGCTTCACCATCTCGTCGAGCGCCGGGATCGCCGTGCGCCCACATTGCTCCGCGGCCTCCACGAGGTGCGCGCGCAACCGGTCGAGGTTCAGCTTGTCGACGATCGCACGCCGGGTCAGCACTGGTTGCAGGCGCGCCACGCCCAGTTCGCAGGCCTTTTCCGCGATCAGGTCGATCCTCGCCTTCTTCACCGGCGCCACGCACAGCCAGAAATCGGGCACCGTTTCCGGCAGCTTGGTATTGGCGACGCATTCCAGCACCAGGTCGCGCTTGCGAATGTCCCGCGCGGTCGCCGCCCATTCGCCCGATTGCCCGTCGAACAGCAGCACCGTGTCGCCGGCCTTCACCCGCATGACGGCAATCAGATAATGCGCGGCATTGCCGTCGATCGGCACCGCGACGCCCTGCCCCAGCGGCGCTTCGACGTAGAGGCGCGGCGCGCTTTGCGGTGGCCATGCGGGCGTGGCGGTCATCTTCGTCCTGTCTCCGTTCCGGCTGGCCCTTGTCGCCGGCCAGCACTTCTCTAAAGAGCAAGAGCGGCGTTTCGACAAGCGTGCGCGACCGATGGAGACAGCGTGACCGCAGAACAGATCGTTCCCGACAGCGAAGCGCGGGGGCTGGTGGCGCGACTGCCCGCCCGCTTGCGCGCCTTCGCCTTGCTCGCCCGGCTGGACCGGCCGATCGGCTGGTGGCTGCTGTTCTGGCCCGGCGCGTGGGGCGTGGCGCTGGCGGGGCAGGCCATCGCGCGCTGGCCGCTGGTCCTCTGGCTGCTGCTGGGCAGTATCGCCATGCGCGGGGCGGGCTGCGTCTATAACGACATCGTCGACCGCGATCTCGACGCGCAGGTGGAGCGCACGCGCAGCCGCCCGCTGGCAAGCGGCGCCGTCTCGCTGAAGGCGGCCTGGGGCTGGCTGCTGGCGCTCTGCCTGGTCGGCCTGATCGTATGGATACAACTGCGGCCGCTGGCGATGCTGGTCGCGATCCTCAGCCTCGCGCTCGTCGCCGCCTACCCCTTCATGAAGCGGATCACCTGGTGGCCGCAATTGTGGCTGGGGCTCGTCTTTTCTTGGGCGTCGCTGGTCGCCTGGACGGAAGCCGCCGGCATGCTGAGCCTGCCGGGAATCCTCCTTTATGCCGGCACCATTTTCTGGGTCGTGGGTTACGACACCATCTATGCGCTGCAGGATCGGGAGGACGACGCACTGGTGGGAATCAAGTCGAGCGCACGGGCCATGGGCAGCCATGTGCGCGGCGGCGTGACGATGTGCTATGCGCTGGCGGTCACGCTGTGGGGCACGGCCATCTGGCAGGTCCGTCCGCAGGCGATGGCGATGGCGCTGCTCGCGCTGCTGCCGATGGCGGCGCATCTGCTGTGGCAGGTGGGCACGCTGCGCCAGGATGACGGCGCCGATCCGCTGGCGAAGTTCCGCTCCAACAGGTTCGCCGGGTTGCTCATGTTCCTCGCCTGCCTCGTCGTTGGCAGCGCATGAGCCTGACCGAAGGAGAGAATTGCTGGCGCATCGCGCGGGCCGAACGGGCGAGCGTGATCGTGGATGCGGAGGATTATTTCCGCCTCGCCCGCGCCGCGATGCTCAAGGCCGAAAGGCGGATCATGCTGATCGGCTGGGATTTCGATCCCCGCATTCCGCTGGTGCGCGGCGAAAATGTGGATGACGGCGCGCCCGTCACCATCGGCGATTTCATCCTGTGGCTGGTCAACAACCGGCCGGAGCTGGAGGTCTATCTGCTCCGCTGGGACGTGGGCGCGATCAAGTCTTTCCTGCATGGGCCGACGCTGCTGACCCTCATCAAGTGGATGCGCCATCCGCGTATCACCGTGAAGCTGGACAGCCATCATCCCACGGCCGCATCCCACCACCAGAAGATCGTCGCGATCGACGACTGCTTTGCCTTTTGCGGCGGCATCGACATGACCAGCGACCGCTGGGACAGCCGCGAGCACAAGGACGATGATGCCGGCCGGCGGCGGCCTGACGGCACCGCCTATGGGCCGTGGCATGATGCCACCACGGCACTGCAGGGGCCGGTCGCCGCCGCGCTGGGCGAACATGCCCGCGCCCGCTGGCTGGGCGCTGGCGGGGATAAGCTCGCGCCCGTCACCGGCATCAGCGATTGCTGGCCCGACGCCCTGCCCGTCCAGTTCGAGGGAGCAGAGGTCGCCATCGCCCGCACCGCGCCGAAGATGGACGATCAGGAGGAAGTGACCGAGATCGAACGGCTCTATGTCGACCAGATCGGCCGGGCAAAGCGCTTCATCTATGCCGAGAGCCAGTATTTCGCCTGCCGCCGCATTGCCGAGGCGATCGCGAAGCGGCTGGCGGAGGACGACTGCCCGGAAATCGTCATCGTCAACCCCGAGCAGGCCGATGGCTGGCTGGAGCAGCAGGCGATGGACAATGCCCGCGCCCGCCTGTTCGAGGCGCTCAAGATGCGCGACCCGCATGACCGGCTGCGCATCTACCATCCCTTCACCGCCGGCGGCGCGCCGATCTATGTCCATGCCAAGATCCTGATCGTGGACGACATGATCCTGCGCGTCGGCTCCTCCAACATGAACAACCGCTCGATGCGGCTCGACACCGAATGCGATGTCGCCATTGACGCGGGCGTGGACGGCAATGAAGGTTTCGGCCCGGCGATCACGGCAATCCGCGACGACCTGATCGCCGAGCATCTGGATTGTGACCCCGCGACCGTCACCGCGGCGATCGCTGAAAAGGGTCTGATCGCCGCGATCGACGACCTGCGCGGGCCGGGCAAGACCCTGCGGCTCTATGAAGTCCCCAACCTCAGCGAGGTGCAGGCATGGCTCGCCGACAATGAAGTGCTCGATCCCGAGGGGCCGGACGAAATGTTCGAGCCCGTGACCAACCGCGGCCTCTTCCGCCGCATGAGGCAATGGGCGCGCCATCCGCATTTCCGGCGGCGAAAGGCATCGGCCTAGGGGCTCGACATTCGGCGCCATTCACAACGATGGCCCGCTTTTTGTGTTCCTCCCAAGTCAGGAACCCAGGGCAAGGGAGCACGTCTCTACTCTGGGTTCCTGCCTTCGCTGGAGCACGGCGATGAAATGCGAAGGGGCGGGGTTCCACTCCTTTCAAAGTGCATTTGCTGAAGGTTGTTGCTGCGTCCGTAAATTGAGTGTCGATCGGCCCTCAATCTCACGGTCTCCCAAAGCAATAGGTCGTGCCATCCGCCAAGAGGATCACGCCTTCCTCATTCCGCCGCCAGCAGCTGCTCTGCGCCGCCAAGATCGACCGAGACCAGCCGGCTCACCCCCTGTTCCACCATCGTCACGCCGAACAGCCGATGCATCCGGCTCATGCTCACGGCATTATGAGTGACGATGAGGTAGCGGGTCTTGGTATCCTGCACCATGCGGTCGAGCAGGTCGCAGAAGCGCTCGACATTGGCGTCGTCCAGCGGCGCGTCAACCTCGTCCAGCACGCAGATCGGCGCCGGATTGGTCAGGAACAGGCCGAAGATCAGCGCCACGGCGGTCAGCGCCTGCTCGCCGCCCGAAAGCAGGGTGAGCGCCGAGAGCTTCTTGCCCGGTGGCTGCGCCATGATCTCCAACCCCGCCTCCAGCGGATCGTCGCTATCGACCAGTTCCAGATGCGCCTGCCCGCCGTTGAATAATGTGGTGAAGAGGCGCCGGAAATGCCCGTCCACCGCCTCGAACGCCGCGAGCAGCCGCTGCCGCCCTTCGCGATTGAGGCTGCCGATGGAGCCGCGCAGGCGGTTGATCGCCTGGGTCAGCTCCTCGCTTTCGGCGCGACTGGTGGCCTGCGCCGTCTCCAGTTCTTCCAGCTCCTGCGCGGCCACCAGGTTGACCGGCCCGATCCGTTCGCGCTCCGCCGTCAGCCGCTCCATGGCCGCCTGTTCCTCGGCCGCGCCGCGCACCTCGGCACTGGCAAATCCCAGCTTCTCCGGCAGCACCGGTGGCGGGCATTCGAAGCGCTCGCCCGAAAGCCGGCCCGCCTCGACCCGGCGTTCGTCGGCGGCCTCCGCGCGTGCGGCGGCGGTGGCGCGGGCTTCGCGGGCGGCGGTCACGGCCTCGGCGGCCTGCGCGGCGGTGGATTCGGCGGCGCGCAATGCCCGCTCGGCGACATGCTCGCCCTCGGCGGCGGCCTTGGCATCCTGGGTCAGGGTCGCGCTGCTGGAAACGAGCGCGGCGATCTCGCCTTCCAGCACCTGCGGCCTGTCGGCGATGACCGCACGTTCGGCGACGATCGCTTCTCCGCGCGATGCCATGGCGGCGATGCGTTTGGCCGCCTCGCCCGCGCGCGAGGCCCAACTGCGCCGGTCGGCATCCGCCGCTGTCAACCGTTCCCGATCACTTGCGAGCCCCCGGTCCGCCTGCGACCGATCCGCGCGAAGCTGGCCGACGAGCCCGCGCGCCTTTTCGCTCGCCGCGCTCAGTTCCGCCACAAGGGCACGGGTCTCGGCGCCGTCGGGCATGGCCGCACGCGCGATTTCGGCGGCGCGATATTCAGCCTGCGCCGCGTCATGATCCCGCTGCAGGTCGACAAGGCGCGCGTCCAATTCAGCCCGGCGACTGCCGACCCGTTCCAATGTCGCCGCCGCCTCGTCCGCTGCCCGCAAAGCCGCTCGCAGCCGCTGGTCGGCATCGGACAGGCCGGAACGCGACTGGGCGAGCATGGCCTGTGCTGCCGCGCCCGCCTCGCTAGCCGCCGTCATCGCTGTCTGCCCCGCTTCCACCGCCCGGACCAGCGCCGGGCGCGCGGCGGCCAGCGCCTCGATGCGGTTCAGGCGGATCAGCCGTTCGGCAGCGGCGGCGCCACCTTCGCTCGCGACATAACCGTCCCACCGGCGAAGGCGACCATCCAGCGTCACCAGCCGCTGCCCCACGGCCAGCGCCTGTCCTTCATCCTGCGCGCCAACCGCGACCTGCGCCAGCCTCCGCGCCAGTTCGGGCGGCGCCGTCACATGGGCCGCAAGCGCGATGCAACCCGGAGGGATCGCGGGATCGTCGGGAAGCGGCTGTGCCCCCGCCCAGCCGCGCTTGCCCTCCACCCCGACCGGCGCCTCCAGATCGTCGCCCAGCGCGGCCGCCAGCGCATGTTCATATCCCGGCGCCGCCTTCATCCGGTCCAGCACCCTTGCCGTACCGCGCGCGCCGGCTTCCACCGCGCGGGTCAGTGCCGACGCTTCGCTGTCATGCGCGGCTAGGGCGGCGCGCGCCGAGGACAGAGCCGATTCCGCCGTCCCCCGCGCTTCCGCCGCCGCCTGCCGTCGGGTTTCCGCGTCGGCAATAGCAGCTTCCGCAGATGCGCGATCCGCCTGCGCGACCTGCTGCGCACCCTGCGCCTCGGCCAGCCGGGCCTCCACCGGCGCGCTGTCCGGCAGGGCATCGCGTTCCGCCGACAGCCGCGCCACGTCGCGCGCCGCGCGCTCCAGCCGACTGCGCCCAGCGGCCAGCGCTGCATCGGCGACGCGCAATTCCGCCTGTTCCCCGGCCTGCGTCGCCATCGCCCTTGCAAGGTCCAACTCCGCGTCGCGCGCGGCATGTTCCGCCTCAGAAATCCGCTCCGCCGCGCCGGGCAGCGCCGCTTCGGTCAGGGCGATGCGTTCCTTGAGCGCCTTCGCCTCGTCCGTCAGCCGCGCGATCGCATCGGCGGCGTCATTGGCGAGCGAACCCTCCCTCGCCCTGTCTTCCTCCAGCCGTTCGGCCTGCGCGGACAGATCAGCGAGCCGCTGCGTCGCGGAGGCCAACTCGCTGCGCAGCGCCGAAAGCCGGTGCCCCGCCTCATTCGCCGCGTCGCGTGTCGCCTGCGCCTGTGCCCTGCGTTCGCCCAGTGCCTGCACGGCGGCATTGGCATGGGCGGCGGCAGCCATCTGTGCTTCCTGTCGCTGCTGTACCAGGGTCTCGGCGGCCTTCGCCTCGGCGCGTGCGGTGTCGGCGGCGGCGGCGGCATCGCGCCATCGGGCGAAGACGGCGCGTCCTTCGGCCAGCCGGATCTGTTCTGACAGGGCGATATAGCGCTCCGCCTGCCGCGCCTGCCGGCGCAAGGCGTTGGCCCGCGTATCCATTTCGGCAAGGATGTCGTCCAGCCGCGCGAGATTGCCTTCCGCCGCGCGGAGCTTCTGTTCGGCATCCTTGCGGCGGACATGCAAGCCGGCGATCCCCGCCGCCTCTTCCAGCATCGCGCGCCGCTCCTGCGGCCGGGCGGCGATGACGGCGGCGATCTTCCCCTGGCTGACGAGCGCAGGGCTATGCGCGCCGGTGGCAGCATCGGCGAAGATCAGCGCGACATCCTTGGCGCGCACGTCGCGGCCATTGGCGCGATAGGCACTGCCCGCACCGCGCTCGATGCGACGGATCACCTCCACCTCGCCATCCGGCCCGGCGTCGATGGCGGGATAATGCTCGCCCTCATCCTGTACGGTCAGCAGCGACACTTCGGCGAAGTCGCGTTGGGGGCGAGTGGCGGTGCCGGCGAAGATCACATCCTCCATGCCGCCGCCGCGCATGGACTTGGCACTGGATTCGCCCATGACCCAGCGGATCGCTTCCAGCAGGTTGGACTTGCCGCAGCCATTGGGGCCGACAATGCCGGTCAGCCCCGGCTCGATCCGCAGTTCAGCCGGATCGACGAAGCTCTTGAAGCCGGAAAGCTTGAGCCGCCTTATCTCCATGGCCCACGCTTTCGCGCAGGAGAATGCAGCCGGCGGGGGCGCGCCGCATCAAGCCAAAGCTGTGCGCCCCCCCGGCCCAATCAGACCCCTGCTTCCTTGAGCTTCGCCTTCAGCGTTTCCCAGTTGGCGGCATTCTCCACCACCTTGCCGTTGATGAGGAAGGTGGGCGTGCCGGAAATGGCATAGGCGTCGGTCGCCTTCTTCACGCCATCGGCCAGCGCCTCGGCTGCCTTGGTGTCGGCAAGGCACTGCTTGGCCTGATCCTCGGCTATGCCGCGCTGCTTGGCGAAGTCGATGAGGCCCGCAGTCGTCGCCAGCATCACGAAGCGCTTGTCGGCCGGTGCCGCCATCGCCGCTTCATAGGCGCCCTGCTGTGCCTGCAGCTTGTCGAACATCGGTGCCTGGTTGGCGAAGAACTGCTCGGTCAGCGGGAAGAAGGGATCCTTGCCTCCGCAATGGGCGAGCAGCGCCACGGTCAAATCCAGCGGATCGCGGATGAAGGCGCGGAATTCATAGCTCACCTTGCCGCTGTTCACCATCTCGCGCAGGGGCTCGCCCGCCTCGGCGGTGAAATCGCGGCAATGGGGGCAGGTATAGGATGCGAACTCGACGACCTTGATCGGTGCATTGGCATTGCCCATGCGGAAGCCGCCTTCCGGCGTAGTCGCGACCGTTTCCGCCCAGGTCGTGCCGGCCGGCGCCGGGGTGCCGGCCACCGGGCCTGCCGCGGCGACGGTGCTGTTGCTCGCATCCTTCGATCCGCACGCGCCAAGGGTAAGCGCCAGCGAGGCTGCAGCGATGGTAGCGAAGGTGGAAAGGCTTTTCATGGGTGATCCGGGCTCCGGCAGGTCTGTCATCGGTTTGCGCGCCCGCCGCCACCGGCGGGCACATGCGGCGTTCCGTTTAATTCACTTGGCCCCACCGGGCAATGCGGCGCGCAGCCCAGCCCAGGTAGCGGTGTTCGCCAGCAGCGATCCGTTCACGGTGAAGCCGGGCGTGCCGGAAATCTTCACCTTGTTCCATGCCTCGTCCGTCATCGCAGTGACTTTCGCGAGCGCCGCCTTGTCCGCAAGGCAGGCGTCGAGCTGCTTGGCGGTGTAGCCGCGCTTCGTCATCAGTGCGGTCAGGCCGGTATTGGCGGCGATATCCTGGAACATCGCGGCCGGGGTCTGGCCCGGCACAGGCTCGCGATGGGCGGCGTCATAGGTCTGGAGCTGCGTCATCCACGCATCCTGATTGGCGAACAGCGCCTCATGATTGCCGAAGAAGCGCGCCGGGCCGCCGCAGCGTGCGAGCAACGCGGCGGTCATGTCATAGCGATCGCGCACGGCGTTACGCACCTCGACGCTCACCTTGCCGCCCTTGACCCAGCCCGCCTTGAGCGGCTGCGTCCCCTCCGCCACGAAATGGGCGCAATGGCTGCAGGTATAGCTCACATATTCTACGACCTTCGTCGGCGCGGCCGGATTGCCCATTACATGGGCACCGATGGGCGAAAGCGTGACCTTCGCCGTCCAGTCCGGCGCGGCTGCAGCCAGAGCCGCCGTTGCAGGCAGGGCGATCAGGGCAAGAAGGGGCAGGAGCACGCGCCGCGAAATCATCGTCATCTTCACTTGGTCCGGTTCTGAGGAAGTCAGTTGATCTTGGGAATACCGGCGGAGTTGGCAAGCCCCTGTGCCAGCGATTCCAGCACCGCGCGCAGCTCCGGGTCGCCGATGTCGCGCAGCGAATCGCCCAGTTCCACCGGCAGCGGCTTAAGGTTGCGGGGCGGCGGGCTCGGTTCGGGCGCGCTGGCGATCACCTCGCCCTGCCGCATCGCGACCTTCGCCACCGCTTCATAGCCGAAGAAGCGGTTCACCCGCTCGATGATCTCCGGCAGCACATGCTGCATCATCGTCGCATAACCGCTCGTCACCACCAGGCTGAGCGTGCCGCCGACCTTTTCGCCGGCGGGAAAGCGGATCGATTCGGGTGCGGATATGCCGGCGTAGCGCGGGCCGACGATGTCCGCCCAGCGCGTCACCACGCTCGACTGGACGAAGCCGAATCGGCGGAAGGCGGCGCGGCCGATTTCCGGCATCAGGTCTGAAATGGCGCGTACGCCGTTGACGCGGGGCCGCTCCTGCACAGCCTTGGCGCCTGCGGACTTGCTCCGCGCGCTGCCTTTTTTCACCTTGTCGCTGGAGCGTTCCGTCATGGCCCGCTTAATGGCATAGGCTGGCCATGCCCGTCGATAGCCCATGCATTGCGATCGCTCAGAAACTGCTGCGTCATTATGACGCGCACGCCCGCACGCTCCCCTGGCGCGCGCCTCCGGGCGCGAACCGGGCCGATCCCTATCGCGTCTGGCTGTCGGAGATCATGCTGCAGCAGACGACGGTCGCGGCGGTCATCCCCTATTTCCAGCGCTTCACGGAGCGCTGGCCGACGGTGGAGGCGCTGGCCGCCACGCCGGACGCGGACCTGATGGCCGCATGGGCGGGGCTTGGCTATTATGCCCGCGCCCGCAACCTGCTCGCCTGCGCCCGCGCCGTCGTGCGCGACCATGGCGGGCAGTTTCCGGCGGACGAGGCGGCCTTGCGGACGCTGCCGGGGGTTGGCGCCTATACGGCTGCGGCGGTCAGCGCCATTGCCTTCGGCCGCCGCGCCGTCGCCGTCGACGCCAATGTCGAGCGCGTCACGGCGCGCCTCTTCGCCATCGATACGCCCCTGCCCGGCGGCAGGGCGGAGATCTGGCGGGCCGCCGACACCATCACGCCGGACGCGCGCGCCGGCGATTTCGCGCAGGCGATGATGGACCTTGGCTCCAGCATCTGCACCGCGCGCAATCCCGCCTGCATGGCCTGTCCGCTGAACGGCGAATGCGCGGGCTTCCGGGCAGGCAATCCCGCCGACTATCCGGTGAAGGCCCCCAAGAAGGTCCGCCCGCAGCGCCATGGCCATATCTGGTGGATCGAGCGCGGCGAGCATGTCTGGCTGGAGCAGCGCCCGGCCAAGGGGCTGCTCGGCGGGATGCGCGGCCTGCCGACATCGGACTGGAGCGACATGCCCGATCCCGCCCCGCCCATCGCCGCACGCTGGACCACGGCTGCCGATCCGGTGGAGCATGTCTTCACCCATTTCGCCCTGTCGCTGACCGTCCATCGCACCCGGATCGGCGAGGCGGCCGACAAAAGCGATTGCATGGCCGGCCGGCCCGGTGAATGGTGGCCCCACGCGCGCATCGTCGAGGCGGGGCTCCCCGGAGTGTTCGCCAAGGCCGCCCGCCGCGCGGTCAGCATCGATATCGAGGAACAGGAATGACCAGCGCCAGAAGACCCGGCTTCGTCGGCGGCACGCTGGACCGTGCGGACAATGTCCGCAGCGATCCGGCCCGCGCCGCCGCAGCCTTTGCCGACGCACGGGCGCGGCTGCTGCTGCTCGATGGGCTCGATCCGGTCGTCGCCGACGGCATCCGTCTGGCGCGGGAGCCCGTGCCCGAAGGCGCGCAGATAGACCGGCACGTAATGCTCGGCATCGACGAGGACGGCCCGCTGTTCGTCGCCTTGAACGACGACGTCCCGCATGGCGCCGCCCGCCCGGCGGGGCTTTGGGACATGGTGCAGGCCCTGCCGGACGAGGAACTTGCGCTGTTCGGCAGCGCGCGCAGCCTTGTCGACTGGCACCGGCGGCATCGCTTCTGCGCCAATTGCGGGCAGCCGACCCATCCGAGCAAGGCGGGATGGGCCCGCCGCTGCGACGTGCAGCAAGGGGGATGCGGCACGGAGCATTTTCCCCGCGTCGATCCGGTGACGATCATGCTGGCCGAATATGAGGGCCGCATCCTGATCGGCCGGCAGCATAGCTGGCCGGAGGGGCGCTATTCCGCGCTCGCCGGCTTCGTGGAACCCGGCGAGACCATCGAGGAAGCCGTCGCCCGCGAACTGTTCGAGGAAGCGGGCATCCGCGTCAGCCGGGTCGATTATGTGATGAGCCAGCCATGGCCCTTCCCTTCTTCGCTGATGATGGCCTGCATCGCGCAGGCGACCGGCAGCGACCTGACGCTGGACGAGACCGAGATCGAGGACGCCATCTGGGTGGACGAGGCGCAGGTGCGCGCGGCTCTCGCCGGGGAGCCGGGCGCACTCTTCCTTTCCCCGCCGAAAATCGCGGTCGCCTGGCACCTGTTCAACCACTGGCTGCACCTGTGCGAGGAGCGGCGAAACTGACACCCTGCTTGTTCCGCCGCGCATTGCACCCATCTATGATGAAGTTTAAGGCCCGACGCCTGCCCCATAACCCGAGTAGCTATCCATCATGTTGACCCTGGAAGACGCACAGAGCCGTGCGGAGGATCTTGTCGCCGCAGCCCGCAAGGCCGGCGCCGATGCAGCCGACGCCCTCTATGTCTGCAACGCCGCGACGCAGGTCTCCGTCCGGCTGGGCGCATTGGAGGATGTCGAGCGCTCCGAAGGCGAGGAAATCGGCCTGCGGCTGTTCGTGGGCCAGCGGTCGGCCACCATTTCCGCGTCGGACATGAACCCGGTGACGCTGAACGGCCTTGTCGAGCGCTGCATCGCCATGGCGCGGGAAGCCCCCGAAGACCCCTATGCCGGCCTTGCGCCCGAGCATCTGCTGATCCGCAAGAAGCCGCCGCCGCTCGACCTGACCGACGACGAGAGCGAGCCGAGCCCCGAAGCCCTGCGCGAACGCGCCCTGGAAGCGGAAGATTCGGCGCGCGCCGTTCCCGGCGTCAGCAACAGCGAGGGCGCGGGCGCCAGCAATGGCCGCAGCCAGGTCGCGCTCGTCACCAGCCATGGCTTTGCCGGTGCCTATGCCGCGACGTCGCACGGGACATGGGCCAGCGTGCTCACCGGCGCTGGTTCCGCCATGCAGCGCGACCATGCCAGCCACAGCGTGCGCCATCTGGAAGACCTGGACGAGGCCGAGGCGATCGGCACCCGCGCCGGGCAGCGCGCCGTCGCCCGGCTCAACCCGGTCAAGATCGAGAGCGGCGCGATGCCGGTGATCTTCGATCCGCGGGTGAGCGGCGGCCTGATCGGCCATCTGGTTGCCGGCATCGTCGGCCCGGCGATCGCGCGGCGCTCCAGCTTCCTGCTCGACAGCCTGGGCGAGCAGCTGTTCGCGCCGGGCATCAACGTGATCGACGATCCGCTGCGTGTGCGCGGCCTGCGCTCGCGCCCCTTCGATGCGGAAGGCCTGCCGACGCAGCGCCGGCTGTTGGTCGAGGACGGCCGCCTGACCGGCTGGCTGCTGGACAGCGCATCGGCCCGCCAGCTTGGCGCGGAACCTACGGGTCACGCCAGCCGCAGCGGCGCGGGCGCGCCGGGCGCTGGGGTCAGCAACCTGCATCTGGAAGCCGGCAGCGCGACGCCGGGCGAACTGATGGCGGACGTGAAGCGCGGCCTCTATGTCACCGAACTGATCGGCATGGGCGTGAACAGCATCACCGGCGACTACAGCCGCGGCGCATCGGGCTTCCTGATCGAGAACGGCGCCGTGGTGCAGGCGGTTGCGGAAATCACCATCGCGGGTAATCTCAAGGACATGTTCCGATCGCTCGTGCCAGCCAATGACCTGCATTTCCGTTACGCGACCAATGCGCCCACGGTCAGGGTGGACGGGATGACCGTTGCGGGCGGATGAGGCCATAGACAGGCGCGTCGTCGACGCCGTCTCGCGGGTCGCAGACCACGCCCTGACCCTGTGGGCGGGCGGCAAGACGCAGGTGCGCCGCTGGGAGAAGGAACCCAACCAGCCCGTCTGCGATGCGGATATCGAGGCCAACGCCATGCTGCGCGATGCCCTTGCCGCGATCGATCCCCATGCCGGCTGGCTTTCGGAGGAAACCGCCGACAGCGCGCATCGCCTGGGAACGGATCGCGTGTGGGTGGTGGACCCGATCGACGGCACCCGCGACTATCTGCGCGGGCGCCCCGGCTGGGCGGTTTCCGTCGCGCTTGTGGAGGACGGGATGCCGCGTCTCGGCATCCTCGCCGCGCCCGCCCGCAACGAATTGTGGATCGCGCGGCTTGGCCATGGCGCCACGTTGAACGGACGGCCTCTGCGGGCCGGCGGGCGCACCCTGTTGCCCGGCGCGCGCGTGCCCGCCGATGTGCTGCCCAAGGTCGACCGCGATCTTGTCGCGGTGGAACGCCCCAACAGCATCGCGCTCCGCATGGCGATGGTGGCGGCCGACAGTGCCGATCTGGTCGCGACCGTGCGCTGGGGCAATGAGTGGGACATCGCGGCCGCCGCGCTGATCGCGCAGGAAGCCGGCGCCATCGTCAGCGACGCGCTGGGCCATCCGATCTCGTTCAATCGCGAGAACCCGACCGCCTTCGGCCTGCTGTGCTGCACCGCCGGCATCCACGCCGCCGCCGTCAAACGCCTCGCCCCCCGCGCCAGGGAACTGCTGGGCACCGCATAAGACGTCTGGCACGGGCGGAACAACGAGCCCGAAGCGCCGCTAAAGCGCCTTGCTGCCCCTGATCGGCAGCGCCGTGGTATATTTCATTTCGGACATGGTGACGGTCGACTGGATATCCACGACGCCGGGCAGCTTCATGATGATGTTGAAGACGAAGCCGTGATACCATTCCATCGACTGCGCCATTACCTTCATCAGTAGGTCGCGCTCGCCGAAGACGGAATAGCATTCCAGCACCTCGGGGATGGTCTCGATCTTGCGCAGGAATTCCGCCCGCATGTCGCCCATGGCCGCGCTGGTCTTGAGCGTCGCGAAGATCACGAGGCTGGGGCCGAGCTTCGATCGGTCGACCAGGGCCACCTCGCCCCGGATATAGCCGTCATCCTTCAGCTTCTGCAGCCGCCGCCAGCATGGCGACTGCGACAGGCCCACCCGCTCGGCAAGCTCGCTGGTGGACAGGGTTGAGTCGCGCTGCACCTGTTCCAGGATGCGCATGTCGATGGTCGAAAGTTCCTCTGCCATGAGCATGGTTATGCACATGGGCGGCAAATATCGGAAGCGCTATTCAGCGATCGCGCCCTGACACAGCAATCCGCCCGATCAGATCCCCGGCACGGCCAGCACGCGCGCCTCGTCCTTCAGCCGTGCGGCCTGCGCCGGGTTGGCGGCGACAGCGCTGCGATAGGCGGCGCTCGCCTTGGCCGTCTGTCCCAATGTCATGCGGCTGCGCATCAGCATGATCCAGCCGTCGACATTGCCGGGCGTGCCTTTCAGCTTCGCTTCGAGGCCGGAGACCATGTCCTCGACCATCTGGTCCTGCGCGCCCTTGGGCAGGCCGGCGGCGGCCTGCATCTGCTCCCGCGTCGGGCCGGGGATGGCGGCGGTCGCCACCGAGGGCATGGCGACATCAGGATGCGGCGCAGGCTGCTTGATGGCCGCAAGGCGGGGCGCGACGTCGATCTTGTTGATCCGGCCGACCTGCTCGATCGTGCGGCGCAGGTCACGTTCCCACGGCGCGCCGGGCGGCGTATCGGCGAGCAGCGCCAGCCAGTCGGCGATCGCGCCCTGATGATCGCCGGCCAGATCGCGCCGCACCGCCATGAAATAGCGCGCGCGGGGCTCCTTCGCGTCGATCGCGACGGCCTTTTCGAACGCCTTCGCCGCCTCGGCCGGCATCGGGTCCTTCTCGCTGCCCATCACGATCGCTTCGCCCAGCGATGACCAGAAGGTCGCGTTGCCCGGCGCGATCGCGGTCGCCCGGCGATAGGCGCGCGCCGCATCGGCATAGCGCCCGCCCTCGAAATAGACCCAGCCAAGCTGTTGCCAGCCAGCGGCGTCATTGGGATTGGCGCCGACCTGCTCCTGCAGCGACCGGATCACCCCCTCGGCATCGGCCGGCTGGCCCGGCATCGTCGGCGCATCTGCGCTGGAGGCAGGCTTTGGCGGCGCTGTGCCGCGCGTCACTGCATAGATGATCGAAATGGCGGCAATGGTGATCGCGACGATCAGCAGGAGCCGACCGATGCCCGATTTCTGTTCCCCCGGTTTCTGCTCACCCGATTTTTGGCCCTTCACATCTGCCTGCCCGGCCATGTCCATTTTCCCCTGCCCCATAGCGCAGTCATCTCTAGCGCGCGGCGAAGGAAATGATAGAGTGCCGCCCACGGTTCGCACCCGTTCGACGCACAAACAGCTGGGGGTAAGGCTGAGGCGTCCACATTGCTGGGGGACAGATGTTGGGTGAGCGCGTGCGCATCGCTATTGTGGGATCTGGCCCGGCGGGGCTCAGCGCGGCTTCGCGCGCGGCGCAGCTTGGCCTTGCCCATGTGCTGCTGGAAAAGACAGACCACCTTTCCGATACCATCTTCAAATATCAGAAGGGCAAGCATGTGATGGCGACGCCGAGCCAGCTTGTGCTGCGTTCGGACTGCGATTTCGATGCCGGCAAGCGCGAGGCGATCCTGGGCATCTGGAACGAGCAGGCCAAGGCGCTGGGCGTCAATGTCGCCTATCGCAGCGAAGTGAAGGCAATCGAGGGCATGGGCGATCCCATCCCCGGCAGCGTGCAGCAGATCGTCACCCGCGCCCGCGACGGCAGCAGCCAGACCCGCGAGATCCAGCGCCGGGCACCGCCCTATAAGCTGACGCTGACCAATGGGCAGGAGATCGTCGCGGAAACCGTGGTGATGGCCATCGGCACGCAGGGCAACCCCAATCTGATGCGCGTGCCGGGCGGCGACCTGCCCCATGTGCAATATCAGCTCGACGACCCGGCCGAATATAATGACGAGCATATCTTCGTGATCGGCGGCGGCGACGCGGGCATCGAGAATGCGCTGGGCCTTGCCGCCGACGAGGCGCAGGGCAATGTGGTGAGCCTGGTCAACCGGTCGGCGGAGTTCTCCACGGCCAAGGACGCGAACGTGAAGGCGCTGATGGCGGCGGGCGCGACCGGCCGCGTCAACATCCTCACCGAAAGCACGACATCGCTGGTCGAGCCCGGCTGGATCACGCTCGACACCCGCGATGGCGAGCAGAAAATCCGCTGCGACCGGATCATCGCACGCATGGGCTCCGCGCCGCCGCGCAGCTTCGTGGAGGAATGCGGGATAGAGTTCACGAGCGGCGACCGGCTCGCCTTTCCAAAACTCTCCCCGGTGTTCGAGACGACGGCGCCGGGCATCTTCGTCATCGGCGCGCTGGCGGGCTATCCGCTTATCAAGCATTGCATGAACCAGGGCCATGACGTGGTCGAGTTCATCAACGGCAACACCGCGTTGAAACCCGCCGATGAGCCCATTCTGGCCGCGAAATTCAAGGAATTGCCGGGCAATCGCAGCGTCGACGAATGGCTGGAATTCCTGCGCACGAACATCTCCATCCTCGAAGGGCTGTCGCCCCTGCAGATGCGAGAGTTCATGCTGGACAGCGCCGCGCGCTTCTACCTCAAGGGCGAGGTGATCTTCGAGCGGGCGGCGCCCGGATCCTCGCTCTTCGCCATCGCCTCCGGGCAGGCGCTGGTCGAGGTGGACAAGGAGGATGCCTCCATCACCGTGCCGGTCGAGGCGAGTTCCATCTTCGGCGAGGTCGGCCTGATTTCCGGCCGACGGCGCGGCGCGACCGTGCGCGCCGGCGCGGATTCGATCATGGTGGAGGTGTCGCGCACGGCAGCGCTCAAGCTCATGTCGTCCGTGCCCGCCGCACGCCGGGCCGTCACCCGCATCTCGACAGAGCGTCAGCTGCTGCAGCTCTTTGGCGAAGGGCTGACATCCGCCGACCTTGCCGAGGTAATGGACACGTCGGAGATCATGCAGGTCCGCGCCGGGCAGGCGATCATCACCGAAGGCGAGGAAGGCACCGACATCTTCGTCATCCGGGTGGGATCGATGGTGGTGGAAAAGAAGATCGGCGGGAAGCAGGTGTTCCTCTCCTACCTCCCCGCCGGCTCCTATGTCGGCGAGATGACGCTGATCGCGGGCGGCCGCCGAACGGCGACGGTCAAGGCCACGGTCAAGTCCGAGGTCATCCGCCTGAAGGGCGACGCCTTCCGCGCGCTGATGGAGAAAAAGCCCGCGCTGCTGGAACGCGCCAAGCGCGACATGGCCGCGCGGCAGGACATCAACAGCTTCATCGAAGGCCGCAAGGACAGCTTCTCCAGCGTCGTCGACATGTATTCCGAAACCGCGAAATTCCTGGTCGACAACGGCATCGGCGAGGCGACCGACGTGCTGCTGATCGACGAGCATCTGTGCGTAGGCTGCGACAATTGCGAAAAGGCCTGCGCCGACAGCCATGACGGCCTGTCCCGCCTCGACCGGGAGGCCGGGCGGACCTTCGCGCATCTGCATGTGCCGACCAGCTGCCGCCATTGCGAGCATCCGCACTGCATGGCCGATTGCCCGCCCAACGCCATCCATCGCGGGCCGGATGGCGAGGTGTTCATCAACGATACCTGCATCGGCTGCGGCAACTGCCAGCGCAACTGCCCCTATGGCGTCATCCGCATGGACAGCGTGCCGCCGAAGAAGCCATCGCTGCTCAGCTGGATGTTCTTCGGCATGGGGCCGGGGCCGGGCGAGCCATCGAAGAAATGGCGGTACAAGAACGCCGAGCCGGGCATCGAAAAGCCCAAGAAGGCGATCAAGTGCGACATGTGTTCGGGGATCGAGGGCGGCCCCGCCTGCGTGCGCGCCTGCCCGACCGGGGCCGCCATCCGCGTCGCGCCGGAGGATTTCCTGACCGTCGCCCGCCTCGAACGCGGAGAGGCCTGATGGCAACAAGAGTGGCGAGTCCGGCGCCCCGGCGCCGCAGCGGCGACACGCTGCACGAAGGCTTCCTGAGCCATGCCGGTTTCCGTTGGGCAAAGATCGCGACCGCGCTCTGCCTGGTGGTCATCGCCAGCTATCTGCTGATCGACGTGCAGCCGCGCCACAATGGCGGCAGCTGGTACGGCTATACGCTGGGCACCATCGGCGTGCTGCTCATCCTGTGGCTGACGGTGCTGGGCGTGCGCAAGCGGGCGATGACGCGCGGGCGCTGGTCCCTGAAGGCATGGACGTCCGCCCATGTCTATCTGGGCCTCAGCCTGATCGTCATCGGCACCCTGCACACCGGCTTCCAGCTCGGCTGGAACGTCCACACGCTGGCATGGGCGCTGATGATGCTGGTCATCCTCTCCGGCCTGTTCGGCATCACCGTCTATGCCGCCCTGCCCGCCGCGCTCAGCAACAACCGCGATGAGATGACGCAGGCGCAGCTGCTCGATTCCATCCGCTCGATCGACCGTCAGCTGCATGACGCCGCCCAGCCGCTGCCCCATGAGCAGGCGGACCTCGTGCGCCAGTCGCTGGAGCAGGACCCGTTCGGCGGCGGCATCTGGCGGCGGCTGACCGGCACTTACCGCAACTGCGCGACGGCCCGCGCCCATGCCGCGTTGCGCGTGCATACCGGCAGCCAGGCCGACCTGGGCAATGACCCGCTGGAAAAAGTGGATGCCCTGCTGGAACGCAAGGAGGCGATGCTGGCCCGATTGCGCAGGCACCTGAAGCTCAAGGCGCTGCTCGAGGTGTGGCTGTACGTCCATGTGCCCGCCACCTTCGCGCTGCTGGCCGCGCTGACCGCGCACATCGTTTCCGTCTTCTTCTATTGGTAAGGCCGCGCATGACCTTCATCATCCGGCAGATCAGCTTCACCGCCGACGGGCGCGAGATCGTTCGCCCGCGCACGGTCGAAAAGGCGCAGATCGCCGTCGGGCGCGATGCTGCGAGCGACATCCATCTGGCCGATCTGGCGGTGCTCCCTGATCATGCCCGCATCACCCGGCTCAACGATCGCTATCTCGGCGTCAAAGCCACGGGCACGCTGGGCTTCACCGTCGACGGACGCAGCACCGACAAGGCGGAGATCGACCTGGCGCAAGGCGCGGAGTTGCGCCTTGGCGGCCACCGCATCACGGTGTCGCGCGGCGAAGATGGCGAGGCGGTGCTGTCCGTCCTTCGGGTCGATGCCGTTTCGGAGGCGTCGCAGGACAAGGAGGAGGCCCGCGTCTTCTCGCTGCGCGGGTTGCTGCCGGGCAAGCGCATGTCGGCATGGGGCATGGCGCTGGCGATCCTGATTGGCTTCCTCGCCGTGCCGGTTATCAGCTATGCCACCCGCCCTGTGGAGGATATGCGGAACATCTATGCGGTAAAGGGGGACACCGTGAAGGGCGATGCTGCATGGTCATCCGGCCCGCTCAGCAAGGCGCATCATGCGCTGGAGGGCAAGTGCGAGACCTGTCACCAGAAGGCGTTCGTCTCCGTCCGCGACAGCGCCTGCAAGACCTGCCACAGCCAGGTCCACGATCATGCCCCGCCCGACCGCATCGCCGGCGCGCGAGAGGCGCCGGGGGTTGGCGGCGCGATCCTCGCCAGTGTCGCCCACGCCTTCGGCAAGCCGCCGGAGGGCGCCTGCGTCGATTGCCATCGCGAACATGAAGGTGCCGGGCCGATGCCGACGACGCCCCAGGCCTTCTGCACCGACTGCCACGGGTCGCTGGACGCGCGATTGAAGGATACGAAGATCGGCAATGCCGGCGATTTCGGCACGGCGCATCCCGAATTCCGCCCGACCATCATGGCCGGCCCGCCCAGCCTCGCCTATCCGGTACCGCGCTTCGAACGCGCGTCGCTCGCCGATCATCCAAGCGAGGACAGCGGCCTGAAATTCCCGCACAGCCTGCACCTGCTCAAGACCGGCGGGGTCGCCCGCATGGCGGCAAGCATGAAGGCGCAAAACGGCTTTGGCGATGCGCTCGCGTGCAAGGATTGCCACAAGCCGACGGCGGACGGCGTGCGTTTCCTGCCGGTGCAGATGGAGCGCGACTGCCAGATGTGCCACAGTCTGGCCTTCGAGACGCTGGGCGGCACCGTCCGCACGCTGCGCCATGGCGAACCGGCGCAGGTGGTGGCGGACCTGACCGCCTATTATCGCTCGACCGGCCCCGCCCGCCCCGTCCAGCTGGGCGGCATGGCCCGGCGGCGGCCGGGCGACTATGCGCAGGGGCAGGTCTATCACGCCTATTTCGGCGCGGCGGCGACGCGGGCGGGCAGCGCCGACGCAGCGATCCGCGCGGTCTTTTCGAAGGGCGGGGCGTGTTATGACTGCCACACCGTCGTTCCTCCCGCGGGCGGCAAGACGGACAATGGGGAATGGCAGGTCGCGCCGGTGCGCCAGCCGATGCGCTACATGATGCATGGCTGGTTCGATCATGCCGCACACCGCACCGAAAGCTGCGAAAGCTGCCACGCTGCGCCAAGGTCGAGCAAGGCCAGCGACCTCATGCTGCCGGGCATCGCGACGTGCCGCACCTGCCATGGCGGGGAATCATCGAAGTCTGATGTTCCGTCCGGCTGTGCTCTATGTCACAGCTACCACGCGGATGATGGCGCACCATGGCTGCCTGCACGGCGACTCAAGCCGGCCGGGCAGACGGGAGTGCGCGATCGACAAATACGACCGCGCGCATAAACGACGCGCAGGCGAAGGGGGAAGCCGGATGCTGATCGCACAGATCACCGACGTTCATCTGGGCTTCGAGCCCGACAATCCGGCCGAGTATAATCGCAAGCGGCTGGACCAGGTGCTGCGCGCGCTGATCGACGGGCCGAACCGGCCGGACCTGTTGCTCGCCACCGGCGACCTGACAGACAGGGGCGATGTCGACAGCTATCGTCGCCTGGCCAATGCCTTCAGCCAATGCCCCTTCCCGGTGTGGCCCTGCATGGGCAATCATGACGAGCGCGCCAATTTCGCCGTCCATTTCCCGCACATCCCCCTGGATCTGAGCGCGGGCGGCGATGGCTTCGTCCATTATGTGCTGCCGCTGCCGGGCGCGCGGTTGATCGTCATCGACACGCTCGATCCGGGCCGCCATGGCGGCGCCTTCTGCGAGACGCGGGCGGCATGGCTGCGCGCGCGGCTGGACGAGGAGCCGGAGGTTCCGGTCATCATCGTCATGCATCATCCGCCGGTCGAGGTCGGCATCGAATGGATGAACACCTCCCCCACGGAACCCTGGGTCACGCGTTTTGCCCAGACGATCGCCGGCCGCACCCAGGTGCAGGCGCTGATCTGCGGCCATCTCCACCGTGCGATCGTCGCGCCATGGAAGGGAACGACCGTGGCCATCTGCCCTTCGACCGCGCCGCAGGTGGCGCTGGACCTGTCCCCGATCGACCCGGAACGGCCGGACAACCGGCCGATGATCATCGCCGATCCGCCCGCCTATGCGCTGCATCGCTGGACCGGCGAGGGGCTGGTTTCCCATTTCGAGACCGCGGACGACCATGTGATGCTCGCCAAGTTCGACGAGACCCTGCAGCCGCTGGTCCGCAGCTTGCTGGCGGAGCGCCCTTCGGACTGAGCAGCCGCAATCACCGGGCCGGCAGCAGGGAGCTTTGCGGGCCTGAGCTTACCCACGCGCCCTCAATGGCCTCTCCGGCCATCATTGACACAGGACGATCCCCCGGGCCCCTGCCCATCCCGCGTCAGTGCCCCCGAAGAGAGCCGGCAGGGATCACGCCTGAATGACGACCTCATGCGGCGCATCGAGCACTTGCCGCACCTTGTTGGCAAGCTGCGACAAAGTGAAAGGCTTGGCCAGAAACGCCACACCGGGGTCCAGCATCCCGTTATGCACGATCGCGTTGCGCGTATATCCGGTGGTGTAGAGCACCTTGAGTTCCGGTCGGTCTATGCGGGCGAGATCGGCCAGCTTGCGCCCGTTCATGTCGGGCATGACGATATCGGTGAAGAGCAGGTCGATCCGCGGGTGCACCGCCAACACCTCCAGCGCGTGCCGCGCATCCGACGCCTGCACCACGACATAGCCAAGATCGCGCAACGCATCGACCGAGACGTGGCGCACGCGCTCCTCGTCCTCGACCACCAATATGATCTCTTCCTGGATGGCCCGTGGCAGCGCTTCGTTGCTCGTCTGGATGGCGGCCGCGCTCCTGCCGTCCTCGGCCGCGGCGCCATAGTGCCGGGGGAGATAGAGCTTGATGGTCGTGCCCTCGCCAGCTTCCGAATAGATCTTTACATGGCCATGGGACTGCTTGATGAAACCGAACACCTGGCTGAGGCCGAGGCCCGTGCCCTGTCCAAGTGCCTTGGTGGTAAAAAAGGGATCGAAGGCGCGCTGCGCCACCTCTTTCGGCATGCCCGTACCCGTGTCGCTGACGGAGATCATCACATATTGGCCGGGCACGACTTCCTCATGTGCCGCTGCATAGGCCTCGTCGAGGAACGCATTTGTCGTCTCTATCGTCAGGCGTCCGCCCTCCGGCATGGCGTCGCGCGCATTCACGCACAGGTTGACGATGGCGTTTTCCAGCTGGCCGGGATCCGCGAAACAGGGCCACAGCCCGCCAGCCAGCACCGTTTCCATGCGGAGCTGATCGCCGATCGTGCGGCGCAGCATTTCGGACATGCCGCCGACCAGCTTGTTTGCTTCCAGCGGTTGCGGCGCGAGCGGCTGCTGGCGTGAAAAGGCGAGCAGCCGCGCGGTCAGCTGGGCTGCGCGCTGCGCCCCGTCCATGGCATGGTCCAGGCTTTGCAGCGCCCGAGACTCTGCGTCGGGGCTCAGCCTCCGTTTGGCCATGTCCAGCGATCCGATGACGATCGCCAGCATATTGTTGAAATCATGCGCGATACCGCCGGTCAGATGACCGATGGTCTCCATTTTCTGGATCTGGCGAAGCTGCGCCTCGGCGATCTGGCGCTCCTCCGCCTCTGCGCGCAGGCGCTGGTTGCTGTGCGCCAGCGCGTCTCCGGTCGTCACGGAATCCGCCAGCCTTCGCCGCACGTTCAGCAGCGCCGCCAGCCCGAACATGATGACCAGCATGGCACTGATCGCCAATGCCCCGCTGACCCATGTCGTCAACTGCCGCGCGTTTTGGGTCCGGGCCTCCAGCAGCTTGCGTTCCCGTTCCTTCATCTGGGAAATCAGCTGGCGAATATCGTCCATGAGCGCGAGACCGGGGCGGAAACCTTCCGGTGAGATCTCATCCCCCAGGCGCTTGCGCTCGATGCCGATGTCAAGCGCGGCCATGCGGCGATTGATCCGGCTGCGCAGCTCGACAACGGCAGCGCTCTGCGCTGGGTTGTCGTCCGTCAACTGCGTGAGGGTATCGAGATCCTGCGCCATATGCGCGATCGTGGCGCGATACGGTTTCAGAAATTCCGGGTCGCCGGTGAGCATGAAGCCGCGCTGGCCCGTTTCCGCATCCTGCATGCGCGACAATATCGTCGAGAGCTGGCTTTCCACCCGCAACGTGTGGCTCACCCATTCCTGGCTGCGCTGCTGGCTGGTGTAGAGCGATATCGTGGCTGCGACGACGACGACAAGGATGACAAAGCCAAGGAGTAGCGCGATCAGCGAGCGGTCAGGGCGTACTGAGGGCATGGCGTATTATGCAGACAGGACGGGGCGGGAGCAATCGCCTCGACACTCCTGCCAGTGGTTCTTATTGATAATTTTACACCAATGCGGAGCGATCATGCGGCACGGAATGCCCCTGTTTCCGTCCATTCGCAACATCTAACGCTCGGCAATTTTCATCGGTGGACGCCACCCCGCCATGTCCACATCGTCGCTGACCTTGTACGGCACGCCCTTGCCCGTCAGGAACAGCCGCTCCATTTCGTTCCGGGTGAAGGGCCGCGCGCCAAGCCGGCCGAAGACCGCGATCTGTCCGCCCGTCTCGTCCACCGCCCGGTCGCGGTCCAGCCCTTTGGAGAGCGCCAGCGCGGGTGACGGCGTGCGCGCCCAGGCAATGAGTTCCGGCACCGGCGCGGGCGAGAAGCCATAGAAATTGGGCTGGCTTGCCGGGCTGGTCAGCTGGATCACCTTCATGCCGTTCCTGCCATCCGCGACATAGGCGAAGAGCGAGGCGTTGGTGGTGGCGACGACGACATCCTCCGCATCGTTCATCGCGCCGCCGAAGGTCTCCTTGCGATAGATGACCGGCCTGGTCGGGTTGGTGATGTTGACGATGACGAGCCCGTCCGCCTTCGCCGCGACATAGGCATAGGTGCGCGCGAGGTAGACGCGGCGGGCGTCGGCCAGCGGCACGGTGGCGGAGGGAACCGCGACCGGATCGAGCAGCTTCGTCACATCGAAGAGCTTGAGCCCCTCGCCGTCCGTTACCCACAGATAGCGGAACTGGATGGCGCTCGCCCGCGCATCCTTGAGCGGGCGGACGGCGGCAAGGCGGGGATGCAGCGGATCGGCAAGGTCCACCACCACCAGCCCTGCATCGGCCGCAATATAGGCGACCTGCCCGGCCAACTGGATATGCCGCGCGCCATTCAGCACGCCGTCCGGGTTCCAGGTAACGGCGCGTTTCAAGAAATTGTTGCGGAACTCGCCATCGGCCAGCGTTTCGATATTGACCATGATGAGCCCTTCGACGCTGTCGGTGACGGCGGCGTAGGAATAGATCGGCAGGAAGGGCTGTTCCTTGTTGATTTTCCGCAGTTCCGGCGTGGAGCGGAGCGGGTTGATCGGCTGGTTGGTCGGCAGCGCGACGCAGGTGGCGTTCTTCGACTTGACGCCGGTGTCATGGCCGAGCGCGGAGAAGGGGCTGGAAACAATCCGCTCCGAAAAGCCCTTGTTGGCAACCGACGCCACGTCATAGGCGCGGAAGCCGCCGCGCCCCTCCGCCACGAACATATATTCGCCGCGCAACTGCAGGCAGCCCACGCGATCCTTCGTGCCCTGCGTGACGTTGCGGAATTCCTCCATCGGCTGCGTTTCGCCCGAAGCCTTGCCGTCGAAAGTCTTGCCGCGCACCCAGTTGATGAGCTCCCGGCCATTCTTCTCCACATGCATCCGCCAATAATCGGGATAGGCATATTTCTGGAGATAGGAACCGATCACCGCCTGGGGCTCGTCCCATTCGGTGACGCGGATCGCCTCGAACCCGCCCTCCAGCCCGGTCCAGGCGTTCATCCCCACGAAGTTCACGAAATTGGTGCCGAGCAGCAGCAGCTGCGCCATGATCGCGTTATTGTCGTCCTTCGCCGACAGGTGGCAGTCCGAGCAGGTTTTCGTCTCGGTCTTGCGCACCGTGTGCGGGAAATGCGGCGCGAAGGCCTGCGACGAGAAGCCGATGCCGGAAATCGGCGGCTGCTGGATATAGATGCGCTCGCGGTTGATGTTGGTGGAAGACAGCACCAGCGCGGAGGTCGAGCGGACCGGCGTGATCTCGTTGCCCTTGGTCGTCATGTGGCGGCCGAGCTGGAACATCTCGTCGCGCGCGACCTGCGGATTATAGGTCGCGAAATTGCGCGTTTCCTCACCCTCGAAATGCTGGATCTTCGTCTTCCAGTTCGCCTCGATCGGCAGGTGGCAGCCGCCGCAACTGGTCGTCCAGCTGAGGTGGCAGGTGAAACAGGCCATCTCGTCGGGATTATGCGCAAGGTCTTCCTTCGCCACGCCGGGGCCGAAGGCGAAGCTGCCATCCTCCGCGCCGGACTTGCTCATCAGCTTCGCGCGGGCGGCGCGGGCGTTGAAATGCGGGCTGGCGGGGTCGACCGCATCCTTGACCAGGCTGACCTCCCATTCCAGCTTCGGGTCGACGATGGAGCGCTGCACCAGCCGCCGGCGGCCGCCCGCATCATAATACCATTCGAAGCGGCGCTTGCCGTCCGGGTTGCGCAGCAGCGCAAGGTTGGTGCCGCCCGGAGGCGCCGCCGGGCCGGAGGTGAGCAGGGTCGGCCATGCGTCGGCGGTGCCGTGGCAATCCTTGCAGCCGATCTCGATGGCGTTCGCCACCTCGCCATAGATATAGCCATTGCCATGGCTGTCCTGCGCGAAATGGCAGTCGGCGCATTGCAGGCCCTTTTCCGCATGGATGTCCATCATGTGGACGGCCTTGCCCTTCTGCTCGCCCGGCTGGACGAACGCGGGCGCGCCGGCCTTGCGGAACTTCTCCGGGTCGTCATTCGCCACGACCTTGCCGTCCGCATCGAGCAGATGGCCTTCCCGGTCGCGCTTGAAGATCGCGCGGAAGTTCCAGCCATGGCCGTGATAGTCGGCGAACTGGGTGTCCTTCGCCTTGGGGTTGATGTCGTCATAGACGTTGCGCAGGAAATCAAGGTCCGACCAGCGGCCGCGCGGCGCGGCGCCTTCCGGGTTGCGCTCCAGCGTCTCATGGACTTGCGCAGCGGTCGGGTATTTCTGCTTTTCCGGCCACATCAATGGCGCGTCGGACTCATAGTCCCACATGGTGTAGCCGAGATAGCTGTTCAGGAAGATATTGGGCTGGTGCATGTGGCAGTTCATGCACTGCGCGGTCGGGATCGCGCGGGTGAAGGCGTGGCGGATCGGGTGGCCGCTTTCCTTGACCGCCCTGATGGGATGATCGGCGGGCGGCACGACATCATGCCCTGTGTCGCCATGGCCCTCTTCCGCGCCCTCGCCCGCACCCTCTGGCGCACCCTTCAGCCCGCCATGGCCGCCGCCATGTTCGCCCTCGGCGCTCGCCATCTTGTTCGCGATGGTGGGGTCGACCGTCGCCGTCTGCCCGTCCCGGCCATATTGCGCATAGATCAGGCTGTGGCGCGGCTCGCGGTCATTGGCATAGACGACATGGCAGCCCGAACAGCCCGAATGGCGATAGTCGCCGGGCTGGTCGTTGGTGCCCATGAACCACATGAACGGATCATTGAGGCGGGTCTTGTGGATGTTGAGCACGGGAATGGCCACGCGGATGCCAGTCGCCGGGCCGCGGCTCGACTGCTTGAGATCGGGGCGGCCGGGCTCCTCCAGCCGCTGGATGGAGCCGGTCGGGTTGGGCAGGCCGATTTCGGGGAACTGCGTGGCGATATTGCGCCCGCCGCGCTCGAACACGCGGAAGACGTCGCCCGGCGGAATGACATGCCAGGTCGGCAGCGGATACATCTCGGCCAGCGCGCCGCGTGCTTTCTGTTCGTCGGTCAGCGTGCCGGGCGGCGATCCGGGGGAGACGATCTTCGCGGGCTTGCCGTCGCGGGTATAGGCCTCGCCGAAGATGTAGTTCTTGAAGGGAACGATGCCGTTATTATAGGCCGCCCCGCCCCACAGCATCGCGCCCGACGCCATCAGCGATCGTTCCGCCGCCTCGATGGTCTGCAGGTGGCAGGCGCCGCAGGCCTCGCGCGCGACGCGATAGTCGCTGGGGTTCACGAAGCGGACGAACTCCGGCGCTTCCCGGTTCAGCAGCGCATAGCTGCGCTTGGGGTTGGCGGAGGAGGGATAGTGCCAGCTTTCGGGATAGGTCGGCAGCACATGCGCCTTTTCCCGCGCGGCGACATAGGCGGGGTCGTCAAAGCCGTGCGAAGGATCGCCGCGCACCGCCGCATTGCCGCCATGGCAATCCGCGCAGCCCAGCTTCACCGCGGGCGTCGCGTGCATGGAGGGTTCGTCGCTGGCGGTGTGGCAGCTGACGCAACCATCGGTCTTCTCCGCCACCTGCGCGTCCGTCTGGCTCATCGGTGCGGATGGTGCGGTGACGTAGACGCGCTTCACCGGCTTCTCGTCATCGCTGGCCTTGAGCATCGCGACCGGGATCAGCAGCGCGGCGAGCAACAAGACAGCCCATGCCCGCAGCGGGATGGCGGGAAGGAAGCCGGCGCGCGCCATCAATAGCTCACGATCAGGTTGGCGAGCACGGAATAATAGGCCTTGTTCCGGTCGCGATTGGTGAAGAGATCCTTGAACCCGCTACCCGGCAGCAATGTCGCGCCGGAGAGCCGGAAGACGATGTTCTGCGTCGCCTTGGGCCGCCAGATAGCGGCGGTGGAGAGATCCCAGCCGATGGATTTGGGGATGCTGCCCTCGACGCGCAGTTGCTGCAGCGTCGCAGTATTTTCGAACCACAGATGGTTGGCGTTGGCGGACAAGCGGATCTGCGGCGTCAGGTCGAAATCCGCACCCGCGCCAACCAGCATCGTGCCGGGATTGTTGAAGTTCGACTGCCCCTGTTCCTTCGACGAACGCAGCGAATTGAGGATGCCGTTGCGGCCGTTGATGGAGATGACCCGCCCGCCGCCCGCGAAAGGGATGGTCTGCCTGATCCAGTAGCTGGTGTCGGCGCCAGCGAAGATGGGGTTTTCGAAGATCGCATCGAAGCCGTTTTCGGTGTCGTCATTCGGATCGCCATCACCGCTGGCGTAGAGGCCGGACAGACGGAAGCGCATCCAGTCGATGTCGTAGCTCAGTTCCGCCGCCGCGAAGAAGGCTCGGATTTCCGCCTTGCGATCGGTGAAGAAGCTGTTCCGGTCTTCCCCGAGCGCGCCATAGAGCGACCCGGTAAGGTTCAGCCGCCCGATCCGCCCGTCGACATTGTAGCCGAGATACACGACGTCATATGCACGCCCCCGCAGGGTGCCGAGCAGCGCCGGGCGCACCGGGAAGCCATTGTCGTCGATCTCGACGTCATCCTTCTCGCGGTTCATATTGTAGACGGCGGTGATCTGGCTGGTGAGGCCGGGCAGCAGGAAATCCTGCCGATAGACGTTCGCGACGAAGACGAAATCGTCGCGCGGCTTCTGCACCACAGAGTTCAGGCCCGAATTGGTGTCCTTCTCCAGCCGCCAGAAGGCCGCGAGGTTGAACTGGAAGCGGTTGTTGTCGCGATTGCCGAACAGGCGCACGCCAAGCTGCTGGTCGTTGAACAGGAAGCCGCGAAAATCGCTCTGGAACGGCTGGATGCCGACCCGGATCGAGCGGAAATCATAACGGTCGGAGGTGTTGGCAAGGTGATAGTCGACGAACGCTTCCTGCACGCCCAGGAAATGGTCGGTGCGGCGGCTGCGCTTGCTGGGCTCCACGAACAGCACGCGCCGCTCGGGAACATTCACATGGTTGATGTTGAACGCGAGCGTCAGGCGATATTCGATCTCCGGCGGCTTGAACGCGGTCGATCCCTTGATGAGCGCCACGCCGCCGATGAAGGTCTGGCTCAGCACATAGCTCGCATCCTTGCCGAACACGTCGAGGCTGCCGGGCCGCTCGGTGGTCTGCACGCCGACGGGGATGGGGAAGGTGCGCGGCTCCAGCACTGTGTCGCTGACGGCATTGACGACGAAGAACCAGTCGTCACCCTTGATCGGCAGCCATGGCAGCTTGGCCCGGTCGATCGGCCGGTCGCCCTTCAGCGTGTTCTGGTTATAGGGATCGAACCAGCGTTCCTTGACCACGCCAAGGCTCTCGATCAGGCGCCAGCGATCCGGGATCGGCACCTGATCGGTCGGGAAGGCCTCTGGCGGGGGCGCGGTGATGGCGCCGGCATTGGTCTGGGTGACGGCTTCGGGCAGCTCTTTCTCGAAGCCGGGGCGGCGGCGGCCGTTGATCGACTGGTCCTGCACCGGATCGGCATCGGGCTGACGCACGAGCTCCTGCCAGTTTTCCGGCGGCGGCGGGGGCACGGGCGCGCCCTGTTGCGGGGCGCCCTGCGCCGCCATCGCCGCGACCATCGGCAGGAGGGAAGCGATCGCCATCGCCTACAGCCCCTCGCACACATTCTGGGTGGCGGTGTCGAGGAAGGGCGCGAAGGGGCAGCCGATGAAGCGCAGCCGCACGGTCGCATTGCCCAGGTCGACCACGATCTGGTCGGAGCGGATGGCGGCCGGCGCATTGCCGACCCCGCCCACCCGCAGTCCGCCATTATGCAGGCCAAGGAAGCTGATCATGTCGTCCTGATCGATGCCGTCGCCCGATACGCCGATACCGCCGACCAGCACCGACCCGCGATAGATCGGCACGGAGCCGGGGAAGATCTGGATACCGTTCTGCAACCGGTTCTGGCCCGTCGCGGCGTCGGGAATGGCGGTGCAGCGCTGCGGCGTGTCGCTGGCCGCCGCGCCGGTGACGAAGGCGAGATGCGCGCCCAGATTGCCCAGCACCAGCGCCGATTGCAGCCCGGTGGAGAAGGCGTTGAACTGCGCGATCGGGCGGGAGAAGGGGCCGTTCGGGCGCGACACCTCGCCATCGGGGAAATAGGGCCGCGAGAGATTGCCATTGGCGCGGTCGCTGAACGCATATTTGCCGGTGAGCGCGCTCTGGTCGCTGAAGAATGTGCGCGCGGCGCCGACGAAATGCCGCACATCTGCGCTGGGATCGCCCAGCAACTGGTCGCCGGCCTTCGCGTTGGAGAAGAAGGCGGCGGTGCGCGCCTTTTGCAGCGAGACATCCGTGCCGAAGATCGGGGCATCGGGCGATCGGATGATACCCAGTGCCTGCCCGCGCGTATCGACGATGGAAATCGACACCTGCGCGCGGCTGTCCAGCGGCTTGCGGATCTGCGCGCGGGCGCGACTCATCACCTTGAACGCTTCCTCAAGGATCGCGGTGACTTCGGCGGCGGTCAGCGGCTGGGTCACGTCCCCGGCATCGGTCGCAGCACGGATCGGGAAGCGATCATTGCCTGCGCCATCGGTCAGGATGAAGGCATCGACATTGGAAAATTCAGCGGTGCGGGCGGGGCGGACCCCTGATGCCTCCGTGCCATAGGCGGTGCCCGCGCGGATGGCCGGCGCGGGATCGCCATAATAGCCGCGCACCGCGACCAGCTGCCCCAGGACGCCAACGGTCGCCGCATAGCTGGGTGTTCCGGTGGCGATCAGATTGGCATAGCTGGCGTCCGAATAGCGCAGCTGCGTGCCATCGACGCTGATCTGGTTAGCGCGGATCGCTTCGGGTGCCTCGAACCCCACCGTGCCGGCGAGCGCGATATATTCCTCCGCATCATCGTCCACGTCGAGGATATTGGGATCGAAGCCATAGACCCCGTCCGCCATCACCCCGATGCCCCCCACGACCACGCCGTTCTTGTAGAGCGGGAAGCCGCCAGGATCGGCGGCGAGCCCCAAGGGCGAGCGCTTCGGGCCAATCAACGCGCCGCTGCCCGACGCAGCGAAGCGGGCATTGAGATCGGAGCAAGGAAGCTGGCTGAACTGCACGCCGAACAGCGGGCCGCTTTCGAGCCCTACGGTCGTCGGCGCGGGCGGGAAATGCGGCTGCACGATCTGGCTCGCCGTGCGGGTGGAAAAGGCATTGCCGCCGCTGGAGAGATAGGCGCCGGTAATGGCCTTGGCGATGGCGCCGCCCGCCGCCGGGATCGTGAGGTTCTGCGCGTCGATATTGTCGCCATTGGGCGCGGCGGAGGTCGTGGCGGTGGCCCGCGCACCCGTCATGTTGAAGATGGCGAGCACATTGCCGACGCGGTCGGTAACAGCGATGGTCGCGGGCAGGTTGCGCGCCCGCGCCTCCGCCACGGCGCGCGCGACGATCGTCTCGACATCGGCGACCGACAGCGATTCCTGCGCGGGCACGGCGAAGACGCCGGTGGGTGTCGGCGTGGGCGTGGGCGATGGCGTGGGCGTACCCCCGCCGCTGCTCCCGCCTCCACCGCAGGAGGAGAGGATGAGCGCCGATGCCGCCAGCAACCCCGCCGTCCGCGCGCCTACTCTATTTCTAGTGATTTCCGAGACGCCAGATGATGTCATCTGGCGCGAAATCACTCGGGTACGAGGCATGATCCTCACCGCAGCGCCCCGATGCTCGATACGGCGCTGCCCAGCGCACTGCGGAACTCCGCCGGGCGGAAGCTGTTGGGTTTCTTCACCGCGCCATAGGCACGGTTGACGTTCGCCCGGATGCCCGCCGCCGCGCCCTGCGTCACCCGGCCGGAGCGGACCATGGCATTCAGGATGGTGTCGATACCCATTACCGCCTGCACCGCGCCCTCATAATCGGTGAAGCGCGGGCTAAGCGCCGTGCCGCCGATCTGCTGCACGATGGCAAAACCCATGTCACTGCCGCCGGCCGCGGACAGCGCGGAGGCCAGAGCCCCCGCCGTCTGCGCAAGCCGTCCAGCGGCCGCGATGGAGGCGGGGCGATCCTTCGCGATGGCGGCGTGGAAGGCGCGGCTGTCGCTGTCGAGCCTGACCGCGAGCGCCGGCGCGGCAACCTTCGCCGCCGCCGCAAGCATGATCATGTTCTCGTCGTTGAAGGGCGGCATGCCGGACGGGATCGGCCGTGCGGCATTCGCCTCCCATGTCTTCACCCGCTCTTCCTGGTCGTAAATGCGGCGGTGGCAGCTATGGCAGTCGAAAAAATAGAATTCAGGGAAGGCGCCTTCCGTCCCCTTCGCGCTGGCATAGAGGCTCGCCTGTCGCTCCACCGCCATCGCCTGCCCCACGGCCCATGTGGCGACGCCGTCCATCCGCCCCTTGCGCCGGGCATAGTCGGCATCCTCGTCATGATGCGCCTGCAGCGAGGAGAAGAGATCCAGCTCGAAGGCAATGCGCGGATGCCCGGCCGCCATCAGCCGGTGCGTGACGAACTGGCCATTCTTCGCGCTGCCGAAATGGCAATCGAGGCACACTGCCGCGCGCGCGGCCGGGCGTTCCAGCGGCACCATGCCCTGCGCGACATTGGAGCCGTGGGTCGCCCCCACGGCATAATGCGAGGCGATCCAGCCGCCCGCCGGGCCATGGCACGCCTCGCAGCCGACGCCGTCCTGCGTCAGGAAGCGGGCGCCATGCGCGGCCGACGCCGGGGTGGAATGGCAGCCAAGGCACTCGCCCGATGCGGTCGGATCGCCGATGCCCAAGGTCGCGGCGATCTGCCGGCTGCGCGTACCGGACAGCACGGCAAAGGCACGGCTATGCGCGCCGCCCGGTGTCGAGGGCTCCTGCCAGCGGCGAAGCTCGTCCTGGCGCACGACCTTGCCGTCGCCTTCCATGCGGCCATGGCAGGTGGTGCCGGCACAGGAGGCCACGCCCTGGAAGCTGCCCGGCCCGCCAGCCGCCGCTGCATCCGCCCTGCCACCCACGCCGGACGGCACGGCGATCAGCAGCGCACACAGCATCAGCAGTGCAAGCAACAGGGTTGGCGCGAGCAGCAACCTTGCCCACGGCCCAGGTCGCCGATACGCGACCGTCTCGTCCCTTGAAGCGATTTCCAGATGCCGGCGTGGGAAAGTCCCACGCGCGGCAGACCGGGCCCCCGCCTTTAACCCCCCAAACCCCATGCTCACGCCCCCGTTCAGGGCGCGTTGGCACCCCGGATGGCTATTGTCGAGCGACCATCTTTTTCTGACTTATTTCTCTACCTTATGCGCGTGGCGGCGCGCCTTTCAATCCTTATCGGCGACGGATGACGAGATTGCGGATTTCGGTCATGTCTTCCATCGCAAAGCGGATGCCCTCGCGGCCAAGGCCACTGTCCTTGACGCCGCCATAGGGCATGTTGTCGACCCGGTAGCTGGGCACGTCGTTGATGACGACGCCGCCCACGTCCAGCCTGTCCCACGCATCGAACATCTGGAACAGGTCGCGGGTGAAGATGCCCGCCTGCAGCCCGAACTTGCTGTCGTTGACGATCTCCAGCGCCTCGTTGAAATCACTGAAGGGGATGAGGAACGCGACCGGGCCGAAGGCTTCCTCGATGTTGAGGTTCGTCTCGCGCTTCACATTCTCCAACAGCGTCGCCTCCAGCATCGCGCCTTCGCGCTTGCCGCCGCACAGCAGCGTCGCGCCGCTGGCGACCGCCTCCTCGATCCAGCCGTCGAGCCGCCTTGCCTCGCCTTCGGAAATCATCGGGCCGATGAAGGTATTGCGGTCATGCGGATCACCCGCGACCAGCGTCTTCGTCTTCGCCACCAGCATGTCGCGGAAACGATCATAGACCTTCTCGTGGATCAGGATGCGCTGCACCCCGATGCAGCTCTGGCCGGACTGATAGAATGCGCCGAAGATCACCCGCTCCAGCGCATCGTCCAGATCCGCGTCATGATCGATGATGACGGCCGCGTTGCCGCCCAGTTCCAGCACTACCTTCTTCTTGCCCGCCCGCGCCTTCAGATCCCAGCCGACGCCGGGCGATCCGGTGAAGGAGAGCAGCTTCAGCCGGTCGTCCTCGGTAAACAGGTCCGCGCCCTCGCGATGCGCGGGCAGGATGGAGAAGGCCCCCTCCGGCAGGTCGGTCTCGGCCAGCACCTCGCCCATGATGATCGCGCCCAGCGGCGTGCGGCTGGCCGGCTTCATGACGAACGGGCAGCCCACGGCGATGGCCGGTGCGATCTTGTGCGCGGCAAGGTTCAGCGGGAAGTTGAAGGGCGAGATGAAGCTGCACGGGCCGATCGGCACCCGCTTCCAGATGCCCTGATAGCCCTTGGCGCGCGGCGAGATATCCAGCGGCTGCACCTCGCCGGTCATCCGCGTCGCTTCCTCGGCGGCGATGCGGAAGGTATCGATCAGCCGGCCGACCTCGCCCTCGCTGTCCTTGATCGGCTTGCCCGCCTCCACGCACAGCGCATAGGCCAGTTCATCCTTGCGTTCCCGGAAACGGGCGACGCAATGATCGAGCACCGCCTGCCGCTCATAGCTCGCCATCCGCGCCATCGGCTCGGCCGCGCGCACGGCGCCGGCAATCCCCTCGTTGATCGTCGCGGCGTCCGCCTGCGCCACGCGGAAGGCGACCTTGCCGGTGAACTTGTCCGTCACCTCCAGGTCGGCATTGGGCTGCTGCGCCTTGTTGTTGAGGTAGAGTGGGTAGACGTCCTTGAGCTTTGTCATCAGAAATTCCGTTCCAGCGCAGCATGTCGATGCCCGCCTTACTATCAGTATGACTCACCCACCGAAAGGCTGATGGCGAACCGGCGGCGATCTTGATCAAAATCAGAGCTTGGCGCTCAGTTCCTTGATATCCTTGTTCAATATCTGGTCGTTCTCCGAATAATCCACCGGGCAGTCGATCAGGTGAACGCCGGGCGTATCGCAGGTGTGCCTGAGCAGCACAGCCAAATGCTCCGCACTCTCCACCCTGTGACCATGCGCGCCATAGGCCTCGGCATATTTCACGAAATCGGGATTGCCATAGGTCAGGCCGAAATCCTCGAACCCCATATTCGCCTGTTTCCAGCGGATCATGCCATAGCTGCCATCGTTCAGGATCAGCACGGTGATGTTGAGGCCAAGGCGCACGGCCGTCTCCATCTCCTGGCTGTTCATCATGAAGCCGCCATCGCCGCAGATCGCCATCACCTTGCGATGGGGATAGACCATCGCGCTCGCCATGGCGGAAGGCAGCCCCGCGCCCATGGTCGCCAGCGCATTGTCCAGCAGCACGGTGTTCTGCTGCCGCGCGGGATAGTTGCGGGCGAACCAGATCTTGTAGACGCCATTGTCGAGGCAGATGATGCCGTCGCTGGGCATCGCCTCGCGGATCTTGCGCACCAGATAGGGCGGGAAGATCGGGAAGCGGGCATCCTCCTCCAGCGTCTCGCTATGCGCGACTTCGGCCTTGCGATAATCCAGCATCTTGTCGAAATGCCAGCCGGCCGAAGGCATGATGTCCTCCTTCATCTGCCAGATGGCGTTGGCGATATCGCCGATCACCTCGACATTGGGGAAATAGACCGGGTCCACCTCCGCCGATCGGGTGGAGACATGGATCACCGGGCAGCCACCATTCTTCATGAAGAAGGGCGGCTTCTCGATCACGTCATGGCCGATGTTGACGATAAGGTCCGCGCTCTCGATCGCGCGGTGGACGAAATCCCCGGCGGAAAGCGCCGCGCAGCCCAGGAATTTGGGATGCAGCTCGTCGATCACGCCCTTGCCGAGCTGGGTGGTGAGGAAAGGGATGCCGGTCTTCTCGACGAATTGCAGCAGCATCCGCCCGGTCATCTTCCGGTTGGCGCCGGCCCCGATCACCAGGATCGGCGCCTTCGCCTTTTCCAGCATCTGCACGGCGGCGCGCACCGCCTTGGGATCGGCCGAGGGGCGCCGGGCGAGGCTGGGCTTGATCGGCAGGCTGTCGGTCTGCTCGTCGGCCACATCCTCGGGAAATTCCAGATGGGTGGCGCCGGGCTTTTCCTCCTCGGCCAGGCGAAAGGCCTCGCGCACGCGGCTGGGGATATTGTCGGCGCTGGCAAGCTGATGGGTATATTTGGTGATCGGCCCCATCATGGAGACGACATCGAGGATCTGGAAGCGGCCCTGCTTGGATTTCTTGATCGGCTTCTGGCCCGTCACCATCAGGATCGGCATGCCGCCCAGCTGCGCATAGGCCGCGGCCGTGACGAGGTTGGTCGCGCCCGGCCCCAGGGTCGCCATGCACACGCCGGTCTTGCCGGTATGCCGGCCATAGGTCGCGGCCATGAAGCCCGCGCCCTGCTCGTGCCGGGTCAGGATCAACTTGACGGTGGAACGGCTGAGGCTGTCCAGCATGTCGAGATTTTCCTCGCCGGGCACCCCGAAGATATATTCGACGCCTTCTTCCTCAAGACAGCGGACAAACAGGTCGGAAGCCTTCATCGCACATTCCCCCTCATTTATTGCGCGGCGCCGGTGCCGCAATTCTCTCCACTCTCGCATGGGACGCCCCACAGGTCGTCGTTGCCAGCGCCCGTCACCGGTTCGTCGATCAGCGGCGGATAGCCATATTGCGGCAGGGTCCGCAGCTCGACGAAGGTCGTTGGGAACACGGGCTCGAACAGCTGGCGCGGATCGGTATCCAGCTCCGCCGTCAGCATGTCCTTGTTGTCCACGGTTGTCACCTGCAGCGTGCAGCTGGTGCCGCCACCGGAGATCAGGCAGCCGTTGATCGTGGAATTGCGATCGAGCCCCCGCGCCGCCACGCCGACAGCACCGTTCACCGGCACCAGCGGGATCGTTTCGAGACCCGTCGCGAAGCCCGTGCTCGTCACGAGACGCCCGTTGATCGCGATCTGCGTCGGGACGGCCGCGTTCGCGCCCTGCGTGGACAGCGTGATGCTGTTGGCGGTAAAGCCGCGCCGGCCAGCAAAGGCATTGGTCGCACCGACATTCTGAATGAAGATGCTGCCCGTGCCGGCAAGCGCGATCGTGCCCGCGCGCAGCATCCCCTCGTCGATAACGACGCCGTCATTGATGCCCAGCCGGTCGGTGCGCGCCGTCAGCAGCGGTGTCGCCGCGACATCCGTGATCGCGGCGGCTGTCGCGGCGATGATATCCGCGCTGCGGAGCGAGAGCAGGCCCGCCAGGGCGCCATTGCCGTCGCGCAGGTCGATACTGCCGCTGCCCGCGATCACTTCCAGCGCATCATCGGCGGCAAGGCTGAGCCCGCCGGTCGCGCCAAGGCCCGTCATCCGCACATCGCCGGTCACGCGCAGCTTGCCGGGCGTCGTGATCGTCAGCGTGCCGTTCTGGCCGATATTGCCGCCCGTCCCCGCGTTCAGCGTGAAGCTGCCCAGCACGACGTCGGGCGCGCGGGTGGAGCCGATGGACGCACTGGCAAGGGCCGCGACGCGCGGCGCGCTCACCGCGATCGAGCCGGCGAACAGCCTTGCGATCTCGGCGCCCGACAGGCTGTAGCCGCTCGTCACGTCGCCGCCGCCGATAAAGGTGGCGCGCTGCGCATCGCTGGCGTTGAGCGTCAGCACGCCCGCCGCGGAAAGGGTCGCGCCACCGGCAATGGCGATGTCGCCCGATCCCACCGTCACGGTCTGTCCCGATGCCTGCCCGGCAAAGCCCGCAAGGCCCAGCGCCGTCACGCGCAGGGCGTTGGTGGCGGCGACCCGTCCAGCCAGCGCCGTACCGCCCGCACTGGAGATCACGTCGATGTTGGTCGCAGAAAGATTGGCGGCCTGCACGCCAGTACCACCGCTCAGCGCGATATTGCCGGTGGCGGTCGCGCCATTGACGGTCAGCGCACCGGTGGAGGCGACCGTCACATTGCCGCCCGTCGCGCTCGCCTGTGCCAGGGTCAGCGCGCCCGTCGCATTCAGCGTCACCGATCGGCCGCTGGCGATCACCGCGCCGGTCGAGGCGAGATTGCCCGTCACCGCCACATCGCCATTGACCGCCGCCAGCGTCGTCGCCCCGCCGGCGGAAAGGCCGCCAAGCGCGATACCGCCATTGCCGGTGACGGAGACCGCGCCAAGGCCGGACAGGGTCGTCCCGCCTACTGTTCCATCGGCGAGGATGCGAACCGCACCACCGGCAAATGGTCCCGTGAAGGAGACATTGCCCGTCGTCGCGATCACCGCGTCGCCGACCGATACCGGCCCGCCAAAGGTGACATTGCCTGTCGTGCTGACCGGGGTCAGGCCGTCGAGGCTGCTTGCCAGATAGGCATCGGGCAGATTGGGCAGGAACATCGACTGGCTTGCGACATAGAGCGGCCCGCCGCTGCTGATCCCACCCGTCGAAACGTCTCCGGCCGAAAACAACAGAACAGCCTGCGTGCCCGTCAGCGTGCCGGCGCTGATCGTGCCGCTGTCCGCCACCAATATGGTGCGCCCGCCGCCCGAGACATTGCCGGTGGCGATCGTGCCGCTGCTCCGGATTCGGATGACATTGCCCGCCGGGCCATAGCCATTATTGTTGCCGCCGAAGGTCGCTCCGCCGCTCAGCCCATTATCATTGCCCAGCCCTGTGCTGGTGACGGTGCCGACGCTCAGGGTCGCCGCAGGCGCAGTGCCATAGGCGCTGATCCAGATATCGTCGCCGCCGGTGACGCTGCCCGCCGTCAGCGCGCTGCCATTGCTGGTCAGGATCAGGTCGTTGGCGGCGCTCGCCGTGCCGACGGTGAGCGCGCCGCCCGCCAGGATCTGCGCGAAATCGCCCGCCGCCAGCGAAGTGAGCGTGATGGCGCCGCCGCTGGTCGCGTTGAACGAGGATATCTGCACCGATCCGCCGGCAGTGATCGCCCCGGACGTCACGCCGCCATTGGCCACGTCGACGGCGATGTTCCCGCCAACGGCCAGCGTGCCGAAGGATGCGCCCGATGCCGTTACCGTCAGATTTCCACCGACCGTTCCGCCGAGTGCCGCCGTGGTCGTGGACAGCACAGTGAGGTCCGCAGCGGTGGCGGCCTGCCCGATGGCGATGCTCGCCGCCCGCACCGTCTGGCCCTGCCCCACGGCAAGCCGACCGATGGAGACGGCGCCGGTGACATCGAGCAGCCCGGCCTGTATTACCCCTCCGCCGGAATCGACACTGTCCACCGTGGTCCCCGCGATCAGGCCGCCGAGCGACAGGTCGCCCGCCACCGACAGCCCTACCGATCCCGATCCGGCCAGAGTGCCGTTGCCGATCAGGCTCGCCCCTGAAAACAGCGTCAATCCGCCACTGCTAGCCAACCGGGCGCCGTCGCCCAGGGTGATGCCACCAAGGGCCGATAGGATCAGGTCCGCCGCCGATAAGCTGTCCGCCGCCGGTGAAGTGGGGCTGGCATGGTTGATCGTGATGCGATCACCGGAGAACAGGCCGACAAGGCCGGTCGCAACAATCCCGCCACCGCCCGCAAAGGCCAGCTGCTGGGCGCGACTGCTGCTGCTCGACAGGCTGCCGACGCGGATCAGGTTTGCGGTGCTCGAAATCGTGATGGCGGGCGTGGCGCCGCCCGCGACGCCGCCGACATTGGTCAGCGTCAGTTGCGTCGCAACGCTCAGCCCACCGCCCGGCGCGCTGCTGCTGTCGGTCAGTTGCAGGCTGCCATTGCCGCTCAGATTGGCGGCGGTGAGCGTCAATGACTGGAATTGGCGGACGGCTCCTGCGGCCATCGTGCCATTGTCGCTATTGGCGAGAGCGAGATCGCCGCCAAGCCCAGCCCCCGCGACGCCGCTTGCGCCATTGGCCGCACCGCTGCCGCCCACGCCGCCTGCGCCACCCGTACCGATGGTGCTGATGCTGGTGAGCGGGAAAGCGAAATCGGCGGTATCAGCGGAAAAGTCGACCGACCCTCCCTGCGCCGACCCGCCGGCACCGCCATCGCCACCAGTGGCCGAAGCCGCGCCGCCGATGCCCCCCGCGCCACCACTGCCCTGCGCACTGATGAGATAGCTGCCGCTCGCATTGCCGATCGTCGCGCGCGCATTGGCGATGCGGTAGATGATGTCGCCGCCTGTGCCTGCGCCACCATTGCCGCCCGTGCTGCCGTCCCCGCCAGCGCCGCCCGATCCATTGGCCGCGATGCCGCCGCTGGTGAAGGACAGGAACGCATTGTCGATGATCGAGAAGGCCGCGCCGCCGCCGATACCGTCTCCCCCGGCGCCGGACGCAAAGCCTGGCCCGGCGGAAGACAGGCCGCCCGTCCCGCCGCTGCCACAGGCGCATGCCGTGATGCCCGCCGCCGTCAGCGTGCCCCCGGCCAGCGACAGCGTCGCGCCGCCGCCCGTGCCCGCACCGCCTAGGCCGCCATTGGCCGCCGGGCTGAAGCCGCCATTGCCGCCAATGCCGCTGCCGTCAAGGTCGAGCGCGCCCGCCAGCGTCAATGCGCTGCCCGTACCGAGGAAGGAGGATGTGCCGCCAACGGCATTGCCGCCCGCGCCGCCATCGGCCGTCGCGCTTGCGCCCTGGCCGCCATTGGCCTGCGCATCGATACGGACGGAGAGCAGCTGCGCCTGTGATCCGGTCGCGCTAAACCGGGCGGTGCCGCCCAGCGCGTCGCCGCCATTCGTCGCCGTGGCGCCGGGGCTGCCGGAAGGCGCACTGCCGATGCTGTCGCCACCGCGCGCGCCGGCGCTGATGAGCAGCAGTGCCTGGGGATTGGTCGTGGCCATGGAGAGCGATGCATCGGTCAGCAGCAACGTTGCGCTGCCACCCGTCGCACTGCCGCCCTGCCCCGCCGCGCCGCCGGTGCCATAGGTGCCTGGCGCCGCAAAGCCCTGCGCCGTAATGCTGGTCACATCCTGGAACAACGCGGTCGCGCCGTTGCTCGCGGAGAAGAGCGCCGCGCCGCCAAGGCCATCACCGCCCCGCGTGCCCGGCAGCAGCGATCCCGCGCTGAAACCGCCCAGCCCGCCCGAACCATTGGACGAGACCGCCAGCACGGCGGAGTTCAGCGTCGTGCTGGCGCCGTCGAGGGACAAGGTCGCATTGCCGCCAATGCCATTGCCGCCGGCACCGCCATTGCCCGCATTGCCATTGCCGCCATCGCCGCCAGTGCCGGTGGAGAGAACGCTGAGCACCCCCGATACGTCGAGCGGACCGAAGCTGTGGATCAGGCTGGCGCCACCGCCGCCCGTTCCGCCGAAGCCATTGCCGCCGGCGCCGCCCACGGCGCCGCTCGCGCCGGCCGATCCGGTGCCGCTGGCCGATACGGTCAGGGTGACGAAGCTGGGATCGACGTCGATGGCCATGATCGCCGAACCGCCGGTGCCATTGCCACCCGCACCGCCATTGCCCGTGCCCGCAAGCCCCGCCACGCCGCCATTGCCCGATGCCGTCACCACCACCGTACCGATGCTGTGACCTTCGCTCAGATAGTCGAGGCGCGCCGCGCCCCCGGTGCCGGAACCGGCGTTGCCGCCATTGCCCGCACTGCCATTGACGCCGCCGCTGCCGCCGCCACCGCCAGCATCGAGGGTTATGACGCCTGCGGTCAGGCTGCCGCCACCCAGGCTGCCCCCGCCCAGACTGATCGTGGCCTGACCGCCGGTGCCATTGCCGCCATTGCCCGCGACGAAGCTGGCCGCGCTCGGCGATGCCACGATGACCTCGCCGCCATTGCCACCAAGACCGGCGGCTGAAACCATAAGATCCGTGGCGTTGATGATGGCCGTGCCGCCTGCGGCCATGGTGAAGCGCGCAATGCCGCCCATGCCGTTGCCGCCGCTGCCCGCATCGGCATCAAAGGCGTCCTCGGCCAGCCCGCCGGTGCCGTCGGCCACGATCTGCACGCTGTTTGCGGTCAGCGATCCCCCGGATGCGGTGAAGCTCGCCGTGCCGCCGAAGCCCGCACCCGCAATACCCAGCGTGCCGCCGAGCGAACTGCTCGCGACACCGCCGCCGGTGCCACTGGCGTCGATCGTCAGGGCATCGAGGGTGAGCGCACCGCCCAGCAGGTTGACGTTCACCGTGCCGCCCGTGCCATTGCCCGCCACATAAGGCACGCCCGCCGAAAGATCGGACGAACCGCCGACCCCTTGCGCCGACAATGCCAGGCTGGTCGCATTGAGAGCCCCGCCCGCCATGGTCACGCTGATGGTGCCGCCCTGTCCTGCGCCGCCATCGCCGCTGTTGAAGACCATGCCTTCCCCGCCCGGATCGGCGATGCCACTGGCAAAGGCCTCCACGGTGCCGAGCGTAATCAATGCCGTTCCCTGGCTGCCCGCGAGGCTGGCGATGGAAATGCTGCCGCCGGTGCCATTCCCGCCAAGACCCGCGGACGCATCAGTAGAGACGCCCGCGTGACCGGCAGCATAGACCTGCACCTGTCCGTTCATCGTCAGGTCCGCGTCGCTCGCGGAAAACTGCATCGCGCCGCCAACCGCATTCGATCCGGCCAGACCGCTGCCGCCATGGGCCTCGGCGATGAACAGGCAGCCGAAGTCGCAGGTACCAAGGTCGATGACACCGCGCGTTGCGCCGGGCGTGCTCGCGGCGATGGTGATGTTGCCCGCAGTGGCATCGCCGGCCGTCAGGCTGGAATCCTTCACATAGGTCGACGTGTCCAGCGTCAGCCCCTGCGCGACGAACGAACCGCCGCTGGCGATCAGGCCGATGTTGCCGCCGGCCACGGAAGGCGTGCGGTCGAAGATCGTCGGGTCCAGCGCGCCATCGCCCTGCCCGGTCGCCGAGGCGAAAAGATCATTGGCGATCTGGATGCTGCCGCCGTCACGCGCCCGCACGCTGATGTTGCTTGCGCGGATCATCGCCGTGCCGCCAGCGCCGCCGCCATAGCCCAGCGCATCGGCGTAAAGCGACATCGACTGGTCCAGGCTCAGCGATCCGGGGCCGGCCACGTCGATCGCGATGCCGTCCGCCCCCGGCGTCACGCCGCCGAAGGTGCCGCCGGCGCTGGCGAAGCCCGCCACCGCGGAGACATCGCCCCGGAAGGTCGTCCATGCCTGCGCGCCGTCGCTGATGGTGACGCGCACATTGCCCGCCGTCGCGCTGCCCGCCTGGCCGGTGGTCGCGGTGCCGGCCGTTGCCTGCGCCGAGGCCACGACATCGCCAAAGGCCAACACGCCGCCGCCGCTCGCGCTGATGTCCACCGATCCGCCAGAGGCATTGCCGCCATTGACCGGGGAGCCAGCGGCCACGAACTGCACCGACGACGAGGTGTCGATGGATACGTCGCCAAGCGCGAGCGTGCCGCCACGCGTGGCGCTCAGCGCAACGCTGCCGCCGCGCGCGTCGCCTGAACTGTTGGCGCCGATCTCGCTGAATGCGGTGGCGCTGGCGGAAAAGCCGGTGGCATTGATCTGCCCCAGATCGGCGGTGACGATAATGGTGCCTCCGGCCGCGTCCCGGCCATCCGCCGGCGCGAGCCCCGCCTCGGCGCTGACGCTCGCCGAGAGCGCAAGCGTGCCGCCGACGGTGATCTGCCCCGGCGTCGCGCCCACGGCATCGCTGCCAGTCGCGATCAGGGTGATGAAGCCTCCATCGATCGCCGTGCCCGTCGCCAGATTGAGTGACTGCGCCGCGCTGATCGTGCCGAAATCATCAGCGCGCATGGCGATCCCAAGCGCGGCCGTGAGCGAGGCAGCGCCCTGGAAGGCGAGCGTCCCCACGCCCGGATCGGCGCTGATCGTCCCGCTGGCAAGCGCGGTCATGTCCGAACGAAAGGTCGCCGCGCCGATCTCGATATCCGATGTGCTGGGCAAGGGCGCGCCAAGGATATCCGCGTTGCCCGCCGTGACGTTATAGCCGGCGGAAAGCACGACGGCGCTCTGTTCCTCCGCCACGCTCGCCGCCGCCGCATAGTCCATGGAGCCCGACAGCAGCATGGTGAGAGCGTCGTTCTTGGGCACGGCGACCATATAGACCCGCTGCGGGTCCGGCACGCTCGGCGTGGGGGTCGAGGCGGGGCCGCCGCTGCTGCCGCTGTGCACGATGCCATTGGCGTCGGTGGTGCCGGTCGAGATGGCGATGTCGAACAGGCCGCCATTGATCGTGATGTCCGCCTGTTCGGCCGCCACATAGGCGATCGATCCGTTGGACGTGATGGTGCCCGCCTGCACGATGCGCGGCGCTACCAGCGCGACATAGCCGCCCTGCGCCGCCGCATTGATCTGCGCCTGCCCCGATATGGTGATGGCCGAGGTGCTGTTGGCGATGCCGCTGAAGCTCATCGTCCCGCCGGTGAGGCCGGAAACGATGTCGTTCGTCGTCAGGATGACCGACCCGGCATTGATCGCCCCTGTCGGCCCCAGCAGGAACCCGCCCGGCGTGTAGAAATAGATGTTGCCGCCGGTCGTCGTCCCGGCTCCGCCATATTGCAGGCCGGTGATGCCGCCGTTCAGCTCCACCGTGCGGTCGAGCACTGGCGCGCCCAGCGTGTCGACCGGCAGGATGCGGTTGAGGACGGTGAAGTCCTGTTGCGCGGACGGATTGTTGGTGAACTGCGCGGCGGAGGCCGAGGGCAGGAAGTTGATGTTGCCGCTGGCGGCGGTATCCGTCGGCCGCCAGTTGATGATGGCGCTGCCGCTGTCGATCTGGATGAAGTCCGTCGCATTGCCATCATTCGAGAAGGTGACATTGCCCGACTGCACGGTCGCCTGCCCGGCAAAGCCGATCCCGTCATAAGTCTGGGCCGACGTGCCACCAGCGGCGAGTCCGCCCACCAGCGCGAACAGGCTGACGCACGCCGACTGCCCGGCAAGACGCCGCAGCGGTTTCTGGGCGCTTCCCGAGCGACGCGCACTCCGGTCGGAGCAGCCTGATTTCATCATCATGGCCATCATCTCCACGGCACGAGTTGGGCTGTGATCGAAAAGAGCATCCGCACGTCGCCGCGCTCGGTCTGGAAGCCCGCCCGGTGCAACGGCGCGGCCACGGTCAGGTCGAAACGCGCCCGGTTGCCCCACATGCCACGTACCCCGCCGCCGGCGGAGTAGAGTCTTTGCGGGTCAATTCCGTCAAAGCTGCCGTCCCTGTTCCACATCCAGGCGGCATCGAAAAAGGCATAGGGCTGGATGGACAGGTCCGCCGGCCCCCTGGGCATGATCGATCCCAGCCGCAATTCGGTAGCAACCCCCACGCCGCTGTCGCCAATCAGCGTGCCGGGATCATAGCCCCGCCCGACCGTATAGTTGCCCGCGCTCATCTCCTCATAGGAAAGCAGGGCATGCGGCGCATATTGGGCGCGGGGGGCGAAGCTGATGGTGAAGGCGGGCGCCGGACGAAATTCCGCGAGTCCGCTGGCGCGCAGCACCAGCGCCGTCGGGTCGCCCTCCGCCCGGCTGACCGGCGTGCGCGGCGGCAGGCAGTTGACGAAGCCCGCCCCGCAGCCTTCGCTGGCGCCAAGGCCGGCGATACCCTGCCGCACCTCCAGCGCGCCGCCGATCCGCCAGCGCGGTTCCGCCGCCGAATAGCCCGCGGTGCTCACAAGGCTTTGCGGGTCGATCGTCTCCGCCTCGATCCGGGCGAAAAGCACACGCAGCTTGTCTGTCGTCAGCGGGATGCCGGTAAACTTCACATGCTGGTCGACGATGTCGATGCCGGCCGAGCCGAGCAGGTTTACGGTCTGGCGCCGCACCAGCGGATAGCTGAGCGCAAGCGACCCGATGAGCGTGTTGGAGGAAAGATCCCCGTCCACCAACCCCGGTTTGCTCCACGCATAGGTGAGATCGCCGCTCAGGCGCAGGCCGTCCGCGCCGATGGCAAAGCTGTGCTGCGCCTGCAATACCGTCTGCTCGCGCGTCTGGGCGGTGTTGAAGATCGACAGGACCGTGCTGTCGCCCATGCCGGTGATGTCGTTCACCTGCACCCGCAGCAACCCGCCATAACGGCCCGCCGATCGCGAACCCATGTTCTGGATATTGGCGTCGACGCGCAGCCGCTGCCGCGTGACCTGCACCTCGCCGATCACTTCGCCCGGCGCCGTACTCGCTGGCCGCAGCGACAGGCGCACGTCATATCCCGGCAGGTCACGGGCGAGCAGAAGATGGCGTTCCGCATCCCGGATATTGAAGAAGGGCTCGTCCTTGAGCGTTTCCAGATGCGCCGCGACCAGCTTTTCGGAATTGCCGGCATTGCCGCGCACCTGAATGCCGACCAGCTTCGCCATCAATACGTCCAGAACGACAGTGCCGCCCTTTTCGATGCGCTGCGGCGGCACCTGCACGGCGGCCAGATAGCCCATCTGGCGCAGCGCCGTGGCGGCGCGATCGCGCACCTCGCACAGCGCGGCGATGGGAATGTCGCGCCCGGCCATGCCCGCCCAGCTGTCGCGCAGTGCCGCCTGGTCGACGACGTCGGGCATGTTGAAGCGCACATCGGCGAAATGCACGGTGACATTGGCATAGCGCGGATCGGCAAGGGCGCAGGGCGCACGCTCGACCCCGCCCGAAACAGTCAGGCGCGAGCGTTCGGCCGGCGCCGTGCCCGGCATGCCAGCACGGTTGATTTCCTCCCGCGTGGGCGCGCCGGGAACGGCCTGCGTCTGGGCGTGAGCGCAGAAACTCATCGCAGCGGAAAACGACACCAGCACCGCCGCGCCACGAAGCATGCCGGCGCGCAGCATGTTTCGACGGATGCGCTGTTCTGCAGCCGGTTCGCGCGATCGAGACGATAACATAATTTCCCCCGGGCGTCGCACATGGGGGCGATGATCTCCCCCGGCGCTCCGCGTACAAACGCAGATATTGTGCCACCGTCCGCTTGTGCGGATCGTTCTGGCAATTCACGACCGTAGGGCACGCCGCCGAACCATCCCCCTTTGCAGGATTCGGCCAGCATGACAGCCATCAGGCTATCAGTCCGATCCGGGGCTTACAAGGCGTGTTGCCGGTGTGTTTCAGTCTGTGGCGCAGATGCTTAGCCGCTGGGCGAATCCGGTGCCGGATCGGGCAGCGCGACGGTTTCGACCAGCAGGTTGAGCTGCGCGTCGCATTTCCGCTCGATCAGCGTCGCGGCCATGTTCTCAAGGCCCCCGGCGCCATTGCCCAGCACCGCAAAGCCGATCTCTATGGGCTGGCCCAGACCCGCCCAGCTCAGGCGATAGCGCGCGCCATTGGCCACCGGCAGGCTGGCGGGCCAACTCGCCACCGCCTCGCCCTGGCCGAAGCTGATCGTGCCGCTGCCACCGCCCGAACCGATCGCCGTCGCGGTGACGGTGGCGGGCTTGCTGATGTCGGGCCGCCACAGGCGGACATTGGCCGGATCGGGTACGCAGGCGACCGAAGGCTGGCTGATATCGACATACCAGAGGTTCGGGCTGCGCGGCGCCGTTGCGCCATCGCCGATGGTGCCGCGCACGGCCCCGGTGCGTGCCCGCAGCACCCGCTTGGTTTCGAGCAGCGAGGCGAGGCTGGTGCGGGTGTCGTTGCCCGCCGTCGCCGGCGCGCTCGCATTGAAGGTGCCGGGCCCGCGCAGGGTGCGCGTGCCACGGCCATCCAGCAGGGTGACGACATCGCCGGTCTTGAGCGTCAGCGATCCGCCATCCGCCAGCTTCCGACCGGCGGGATAGCCCTTGGCCGATGGGCCGGAGGCGCGCACGACGATGGTTTCCGCGTCCGCCGGCGCTGCCATCACCGCAAGGGGAGAAAGGAGTGCCGCGGCAACGATGAGCCGCGCGGTGCCCCGCTTTTCGCTAACCCAGGACATATGCTTCTCCATCATCACATTGTTCCATTCTGTATAACAAATGTGCCAGCGCGGTGTCTTCGGGATGTCGCGCCACCAGCATCTTCAGCCCGGCAAGCGCTGCCTCCCGATCATGTTCTAGCGTGGCGAGTACGCGCCGTAAGTGATCGCGATCACTGGCCGGAAAATCGGGCGCCGGCTCGAACAGCTCCACCGGCGTCGCGCGTCCGCGCAGCACCACCCGGCCCATCGGCCGCCACCAATCGAGCCCGGACAATGCCATCGCCTCGCGGCTCGCCATGACGCTGGAACACAGCTCCTTGTTTGCGGATTCGAGACGGGAGGCGGTGTTCATGCTGTCGCCCAGCGCGGTATATTGGATGCGCCCCTCGCCGCCGAAATTGCCGACGATCGCGGTGCCGTGGTGCAGGCCCACGCGGGTCTTGCCGATCGGCGGCAGGCCGCCATCCATCGTGGCATGCAGCGTCGCATGCACGCCCTCGCGAAAGGCCTCGCCCGCCTGCCACAGCGCATAGGCCGCCTTCGCCGCGTTGGTGCCATCGTCGGGGCGGGAAATCGGCGCGCCCCAGAAGGCGACGATGGCATCGCCCACGAACTTGTCGATGGTGCCGCCATGGGCCAGCACGATGTCGGACAGCGTATCGAGATAGCTGTTGAGCAGCTGCGCGACCGTTTCGGCCGGGATCGCGTGGCTCAGCTTGGTGAAGCCCTCAAGGTCGGTGAAGACGACGAAGATGTCCCGCTTCTCGCCATGCAGCGCCAGCTTCTCCGGCTCGTCGAGGATTTGCGCGGCGATGTCTCGCGGCAGATATTTGCCTAGCGCCGACTGCGCGAAGCGGCGCTGCTGCGATCCCACGGCGCGCGCGGCCGAGCCCACGGCGGCAAAGGCGATGCCCCATCCCACGATCCAGCCGACCGCAGGCAGCCCCTGCGTATCCCATCCCCGGTCCTGCAGCCAGAAGGGAAGTCCCGCGAACAGCGCCGCTTGCACGATCATATAGGGGATGAGCTGCCACAGCCGCAGTTCGGCAAGGCTGGTAAGCGCGGCGGCGGCGATGGCGAGGATCGCGACGGACCAGAGGAGCCAGCCGGGGATCGGCCGCAGCCTCGCCCCGTCCAGCATCTGCGCCAGCATATTGGCATGGACCTCCAGCCCGATCATCGTCTTGCCCTCATAGGGCGTGTTGGGCAGGCCCGTCATCGGCGTCAGATACTGGTCAATGTCGAGGATGTCCCCGCCGATCAGTACGTGACGCCCCCGCACTTGTTCGGCGAAGGCGGGCGCCAGCGCGGGATCGGCGAACAGGTCGATCTGGAATGAAGGGAAGATCGGCCGGTCGGCCTCCTGCGGCATGCGATAGCGGATGCTACCGGTATAGTTCCGAAAAGCCGGATCGGGCTTCATCGCTTCAACGAGCAGGGGCGGCAGGCGGCCGATGCGCTCGGGCCAGCTGCGCGCGACATCGTCGGCATCGGTGACGAGGCGTATGCTTGCCGGCTTCACCCGGTCGGTGCGCGCCTGCGCGACGAACCCGTCCAGGAACTTCTGCTGCTCATAGCCGATCTGGTCTTCATTCTCCGCGACATCTGCATAGCCCAGATAGGTCGGCGTCTTCATCGCGCGCAGGACCGCGATCAGCTGCGGGTCTTCATCCTGCGGCTGGTCGAACAGGATATCGATGCCGATCGACTTCGCGCCCATCGTGTCCAGGTTGCGCAGAGCTTTTGCCATCAACCTGCGATCCAGCGGCGAGCGCTTGCGGGCGGCGATCAGCGTCTGGTCATTGTAGACGACCATGGTGATGCGGTCGTCCTGCGCCACGACCGGCGCCAGATAGGTCATGCGCAGGTCGTAGAAATTCCGCTCCGCCGTGGCGAGCAGCGGAATCCGCCAGCTCGTCAGCGCAACCACGAGCGCAAGGGCGATGACGATACCGGTGGCGAGCAGCCGCCACTTGCCGGCATCGGCAACGATGCGGCTGCCGCGCCGCAGCCACCATGCGCCACGCTTCTCGGGCACGGCGGAATCGCCCTTGCGCCCTTCCTGCGCCACCCTGGCCATGCCCTGTCTCAGCGCCCGGCGATCATCGGCCGCGCGCCGTCGCCGATGATGGCGAAGCCGGACCAGTAGAAGGGATGGGATGTGTCCGCCTCATCCATCAGGACCGTTTCGGCCCGGCGCATCGCCTCCGCCACGGGTTCGCCGGGCGATGCAGCGAAGAGCCCGCTGATCAGCCGTTCGGTCGCCCGATATTCCTCCGGCGCGGGCCAGTGGCTGGCGATCACCGATCGCCCGCCCGCACCGATGAAGGCGCGCACCAGCCCGTCAAGCGCACCGCCGCCGCCGGTGCCAAGGCCGGCGGCACGGGTCGCCTCCTCGCTCGCCCGGCCGGCGGTGTCGCAGGCGGACAGGATCACCAGGTCGGCATTGAGCTTCAGGTCGAAGATCTCGCCGAACTGCAGCAGGCCGTCGGACAGCGTCGGCGGACCGAAAGAAGTCAGCAGCGCCGGCCGCGCCGGGCAGCCGGAACGCGGCGCCGTGACCAGCCCGTGGGTGGCGAAATGCAGGATACGGAAGCTCGACAGGTCGTCGCGCGCCAGGATCGCATTGTCGGTGAAGGCCGCGCCCGTGACCACCTCCGCGCCTTGCCGGCCGACCGCACCTGCAGCCTCGCGCAGCTCGGTCGCGGGGATCGGATGGTTCCATTCGACCGGCGACCAGCTGCAATCCAGATTGGGTGCGGCGATGGCGGATCGCGTGAAGGCCGCCTGCCGCATCGCCGCGACCGGTGCATTCTCGCCAAAGCCGATATAGTTGCGCGGGGCGGTGGACGGCGCCGCCTGCCGCGCGTCGCGAAAGGCGCGGGCGGAGAGCGCGGTGCTGATCGCATGGTTGCGTCCCAGCCAGTCGATGCCGCGAAAATCGAACTCGTCGTTCCCCGGCTGCGCAATCCGCTTTTCATAGGCATCGACGCCCGGCTGGCTGGCGATCAGCAGGTTGGCGGGCAGTTGCAGCATCGCGCCATCGGGCTCGAAGATCAGATGCTTCACCCCGGCCAGCCTGCCCTCGATCGGACCGAACAGGTCGAGATAGAGCGCGCGGGCAATGGCGACATCCAGCGGATAGGTTGCCTGCACGCCGCCCACCGTGGTGGAGATGGTCTCGCGCAGCGCCGCGACCTTGGCCGCCAGCTGGCGCGGGTTGATCGCCATGCGATAACCGGTCGCCCCGGCGCCGTCGATATAGACGGCGTAGATGCCATCGCCGAGCACCGCCATCTTCAGATAGGCCTCACCCGGCTTCAGCACCGCCTGCATGTCCGCCAGCGTCAGCGTCGACTTGGAGATGGCGCGATATTGTGGGAATGCGGAGAGGGCGGCGAGCGTCTGCGTCTGCTGCGCCGCCAGCGTGTCGATATCCTGCTGCTGCGTCGCGATCAGCGCCTGCGCGTCGGCGTCGCGCGCGGGCGCCTGCGTCAGCTGCACCAGATTGATCCGTGCCCGCTCGATATCGCGGGAGAGCGACACCGACTGGCGGAACAGGCGCGCGGCCTCGTCATCGCCGGTGGACAGCGCCCGGCTCAGCACCTCCAGCGTATCGGCCGCACCCGGCCGCACCAGCGTCTGCGTCGCCAGGAACAGGTCGGCGGTCAGCTCCGGCCGGGTCGGGATCTGGCCGGTCAGCAGCGTCAGATAGGGTTGCAGCTGGTTGGAAAAGCCGGTGAGCGCATTGCCGTTCTCGACCGTCGAAGCGATGATCTTGCGATAGAGCGCGATCGCATCGTCATTGCGGCCCCGCCGCGCGAGATAGGCCGCCAGCCGACCCCGCGCGCCGTTCATCGCCACCGTTTCGGGATATTGCGCGGCGATCAGCGCCAGCCCCTGGTTCAGCAGCGCCTCGGCCTGACCATAATTGCCCTGAGCCTCTTGGGTCAGCGCGATCTCGTCGAGCAGCTGCACGCGCAGGCGGGTGATCGACGTCACCCGCCCCTCGCGGATCGCCGTCGCCCTGGCCATCGCCTGTTCCAGCACCGCCCGCGCCTCGGCAGGCTTGCCCTGCAGCCGCAGGATCGTGCCGGCCAGTTGCTGTGCCTGCGCATCGATGATCGCCACGCGCTCCGCGACCGTCAGCCGTGTCGCCTGGCCAACCCCGATCGCGCTGGCGCCCGGCTGGTTGCCGTTGATCTCCGCCGCCAGCTTCGGGCTCAGCTCGACGACATCGCCGGCCTCCAGCACGGTGATCCCCGGATCGACCAGCGGCTTGTCCAGCACCGCCTGCGCGCCGCTCAGGTCGCCCTGGTTGAGCCGGTGCATGGCCATGAAGTTGCGGCGCAGGCGCAGCTGCACCGGATCGATCGCGGGCAGTCTGGCCGCCTGCAGGAACAAGGCGTCGGCCTGCGCGAACTGGCCGAGGTTGGACAGCTGCAGCGCCCGGTTGATCGCATATTCATGCGCGCGCGAGGTCCGCTCCGCATCGCTCAGGCCGGCGCTGTCCCTGTCGTCCGCCAACCGATCCTGCAGGCTGTCGAAAAACTCCGCGGCTTCGGCATAATTGCCCGAATTGTTGCGACGATAGCCCTCCGCCAGCACCGTCTGCGGATCGAGCGTCGCCGCCTGCAGGCGGGCATAGGCGGCGGCATCGCGTGACCCCAGCGTCGCGATATCCACCTTGCCCTGGGCGATCCGGTCGGTAACGATGCTGCGCAGCCCCAGGTCGAGCGCGCTGCCATAGCTGGCAAGCCCCTGCGCGACATAGACGAAGCGGGCATCCTGCAGCCAGCTGATCCGATAGCCCGCACCATTGCCCGCCACGCTGCAATTGCGGGCACTCACCGCCCCGATGTCCGGCAACTCCACGCGCCCCTCGGCGCTGCATTCGACCGGCACGAACCGTTCGCCGTCGATGCGGGCGAGCAGGCCTTGCGCGCTTTCGCCCTTGCCCTTGCGTAGCGCATAGAGCTGTCCCACCGGCCGGGGAGAATCGCGGCAGACCATGGTCCAGGCACGATCGAACATGCCGGCGAGCGCCTTGTCCGCCCCGCTGCTCTGCGCCTGGCAGAGCGCCCCGCCACCGGTCCCGACGCGAAAACTGTCCGCCAGAAGCGGCTTTTCACCCTGGGCGAGCAGCGGCGCGGCGGATGGAAGCGCCAGCGAACAGGCGGCAAGCGCCATGCCGACGCCTACACGGCGAACGAAAAAAGTGATCCGCGCGTCCAGCACAAAATGGTCCCCACCAGCAACGCACGTCCGGCCGGATGACCAACGCGCGAGCAATTCCCCCTTGCGACCATGTCAACGACTGGCACCACTGCCGGGTGCCTTGGCTGAACAGCGCGACATTAGACCCGGCGGACAGCCGCCCGCAAGGTCAAATGGCGGTGTCTGCCCGCGCGCCCGCTGTCAACCGTCCGGGCGTTTCATGCTGATAACGTCAGTCGGGAGACCGGGCTGTGACAGGGGTCACGATCGCACGGCAGTCGCCAAAGCCGATCGAGACATAGCCTTCCGCCGCCGCGGTCGCACGCAACGTCACTTCATCGCCATCCTCGAGGAAGGCGCGCGTCTCGCCGGAGGGGAGCGCGACCGGCGTCTTGCCGCCGACGGAAAGCTCCATCAGGCTGCCATAGCCCTCTGCCATGGGCGCGGAGATCGTGCCCGTGCCCAGCAGGTCGCCGGGATTGAGGTTGCACCCATTGGAGGCGTGATGGGCGACGATCTGGTTCACCGTCCAATACATGTTGCTCGCCGGACCATAAGAGAGGCGATGCGGCGCCAGCCCCTGCGCGCGCATTTCGGCGCTACTCAGGAACACCTCCAGCATCACGCCCAGCGCGCCATGCGCCTGATCGTCGGCATCGTCGAGATAGGGCAGCGGCGCGGGATCGCCCTCCGGCCGTGGCGGCTGCGCGATGCGGAACGGCGCCATCGCCTCTGCCGTGATCACCCATGGCGAGATGGTGGAATGGAAATTCTTGGCGAGGAACGGCCCCAGCGGCTGATATTCCCATGCCTGGAAATCGCGCGCCGACCAGTCGTTGAGCAGGCAGAAGCCGGCGATATGCTCTCCAGCCTCCACGATCGGAATGGGCGTGCCCAGCGCATTGCCCCGGCCGATCCACACGCCCAGTTCCAGCTCATAGTCCAGCCGTCCGCTGGGGCCGAAGGTCGGCGCGTCGGCATCGGGCGCCTTGCGCTGGCCGCTGGGCCGCACCACCGGAACGCCGCTGGGGCGGATCGAGGAGGCCCGGCCGTGATAGCCGATCGGCACATATTTATAATTGGGCAGCAGCGGATTGTCCGGGCGGAATTGTCGCCCGACATTGTTGGCGTGGTGAATGCCGACATAGAAATCCGTATAGTCGCCGATCGCTGCGGGAAGATACATCGCGCAATCGCCGGCGCGATGGAGATGCGACGCCAGCCGGGCGCTGAAGCCCGGCGCCGAGAGCAGCGTGCTCAGGCGCTGGCGCAGGGCGAGCCGCTGCTCCAACGGCAGGGCGAACAGCGCGTTCAGCGTCGTCCCGATGCAGGCCGTGATCGCCGCCCCCGGCAATAGCCCGTCGCGTGCGCAGACAGCCAGATCAAGGATCATGTCGCCGATGGCGACCCCTACGCGCGGCGCGCCAACAGGAGGCGAGAAGATGCCATAGGGCAGGTTCTGGATCGGGAAGTCCGCATGGCCCTGCGCGCTCTCCACCCAGCTGGTCAGCGCGGGATCGTGGGTCTGATCCACCTGCCAATAGGCCATGGCGCTCATACCTCCCCCGCCCCCGGCAGCCGCGCCTTGGCAAAGCCCGACCAGCAGGCGTCATAATCCCCCTGCAGCAGGGACGTCTCCATCGCCCAGCGGGTCGGCCGGATGACGTGGCGGCTCTCGAACATGAAGGCCATGGTGTCGGCGATCCGCTGCGGTGCCAGATCGGCCGCGATCGCCGCCGCATGGCTCGCCTGGTCGGGGCCATGGGCGGACATGGCATTGTGCAGCGATCCACCGCCCGGCACGAAGCCGCCGACCTTGGCATCATAGCTGCCGTGGATGAGGCCCATATATTCGCTCATCACATTGCGGTGGAACCATGGCGGGCGGAACGTGTCCTCCGCCACCATCCAGCGCGGGGGAAAGATCACGAAGTCGATATTCGCGGTGCCGGCGCTGTCGCCGGGCGAGGTCAGCACCGTGAATATCGATGGATCGGGATGATCGAAGCTGACCGTGTTGATGGTGTTGAACCGGGTCAGGTCATAGCGGACGGGCGCGAGATTGCCGTGCCAGGCGACGACATCGAAGGGACTGTGATCAAGCGTGCTCGTCCACAGCGCGCCCTGGAATTTCTGGACGATCTCCACCGGCCGCTCGACATCCTCGAACGCGGCCACCGGCGCCTCGAAATCGCGCGGATTGGCAAGGCCGTTGGCGCCGATCGGCCCCAGTTCCGGCAGGCGGAAGGGCGCGCCGTAGTTCTCGCAGACATAGCCGCGCGCAGGGCCATCGACCAGTTCCACCCGGAAGCGGACGCCGCGGGGGACGAGAACCATCTGCAGCGGCGCAAGCGTGAGCACGCCCATCTCCGTCACGACCCGCAACGCCCCCTGCTGCGGCAGGATCAGCATCTCGCCATCGGCATTGAAGAAGGCACGATCCGCCATCGACTGGCTGGCGGCATAGAGGTGGATGGCGCAGCCATGGCCGCTGCCGACATCGCCATTGCCGCCGATGGTGACGAGGCCGTCGACGAAATCGACGGGTTGCTCCGGCAAGGGCAGCGGGTTCCAGCGCAGGCGGTTGGGCGACAGAGATTCGTCCGAAAATGGCGCGGATCGCAGCAGCGGCGCCCCGTCATAGCGGGTGAAGGGCGGATGCGCCGCGCTGGGCCGCAGGCGGTAGAGCCAGCTCCGCCGGTTCTCACTGCGCGGCGCGGTGAAGGCCGTGCCCGACAGCTGCTCGGCATAGAGCCCGAAGGGCACATGCTGGGGCGAATTGCGGCCGACCGGCAGCGCGCCCGGCACCGCCTCGCTGGCGCAATGATTGCCGAAGCCGCTCTGGACGCGCGCCTCGGCAGCGGCGTCGCGCATGCCCGCCGCGTCGGCCACCGGCGGATGCGAAGCCATGGTCATGCCGCCTCTCCTCAATCCTCGACCGTGACCACGCCCCTGCGGATCTGGTCCAGCTCTATCGATTCATACAGCGCCTGGAAGTTGCCGTTGCCAAAGCCTTCATTGCCCTTGCGCTGGATGATCTCGAAGAAGATAGGCCCGATCATCGTCTCGGTGAAGATCTGCAGCAAGATACCTTCCCGCTCGACATCGCCGTCGATCAGGATGCGGTTCTGCTTCAGCCGCGCCAGATCCTCGCCATGGCCGGGCACCCGCGTGTCGACCAGCTCATAATAGGTCTCGATCGTGTCCTGCAGGCGCACACCGCGCGCGCGCAGCTTTTCCACCGTGTCGTAGATATTGTCGGTGGTGAGCGCGAGGTGCTGGATCCCCTCGCCATTATATTCGCGGATGAACTCCTCGATCTGGCTCTGGTCGTCCTGGCTCTCGTTGAGCGGGATGCGGATCGCATGGTCCGGCGCGATCATCGCCTGGCTGAACAGGCCGGTCGCCTGCCCCTTGATGTCGAAGAATTTCTGTTCCTCGAAGCCGAAGAGCGTGCGGTAGAATTCCGACCACACCCGCATCTGCCCGCGCCGGACATTATGGGTCAGGTGATCGAGCAGGTCGAGGCCGACACTGTTCTTCGCCTCCGCCTCACGCCAGCCGGGAAACTCCGCCCAGTCGGCATAGGCGTCCACGCCATCCGCCATGAAATAGAGATAGGCGCCGCCGATCCCCTGGATGACGGTGTCGTCCTCCACCGTGGGCTTGGCGCCATTCTCCAGCGCCCAGCGCATCGCCGCCTCCGGGTCCGCCACGCGAAAGGCCATGGCGCTGGCCGAGGGGCCATGCTCGCCCCGGAATGCCGCCACCCGCCCATCGGCATCGCGGTTGAGCATCAGGTTGATGCGACCCTGCTTGTAGCGCGTGATGTTCTTCGTCGGGTGCCGGTGCGAGGCGACGAAGCCCAGTTGCTCGAACTGAGCCGCGATCTTCTCCGGCTCGGGCGAGGTGAACTCGACAAATTCAAAGCCGTTGAGACCCAGCGGGTTCTGCATGTCGGGAATGGTCATGGTTCAGGCTCCTCGGATTTTTATTCTTGGATTTTTCTCATGGCAGGTGCGGTGCGATGCCCGCGACGAAGGCCGGGATGCTTTCATGCCGCAGGCCGGCAATGTTGATGCGGCCATTGCCGGCCATGTAGATGCCATGCGCCTCCCGCATCGCGATCACCGCATCCGGCGAGACCGGCAGCAGCGCAAACATGCCCCGCTGCGCGCCGATGGCGGCCAGCGCCGGATGGGCCGCCGCCAGCCCCTGGCGCAGTCCGTTGATGCGCTGGCGCATCTGCGCGAGTTCCGCCTGCCAGTCCGCCGCCAGCGCTCCATCCTCAAGGATGACGCGCACGACCGCCGCGCCATGATCGGGTGGCATCGACCAGAGGACTCGGGCGAGCGAGAGGATATTGCCATGGGTCACGGTCGCGGCGGCGCGTGATGCGGACTGCACCCAGAATGCCCCCACGCGGTCGCGATAGAGGCCGAAATTCTTGTCGCAGCTATAGGCGACGAGCGCCTCCGGGCAGCGATCGAGCAGCAGCCGGATTGCGGCGGCGTCTTCGTCCAGCCCGTCGCCCAGCCCCTGATAGGCAAGGTCGATGAACGGCACGAGGCCGCGATCCCCAGCCATCTCCGCCAGCATCGCCCATTGCCCGGCATCCAGGCTCGCGCCGGTCGGGTTGTGGCAGCAGCCATGGACAAGCAGGATGTCGCCGGGCCGCGCCTGCGCGAGATCGGCGATCATGCCGTCGAAATCGACCGTGCCGCGCGCCACATCGTAGAAACGATGGCTGCGGACATTGAGCCCGGCGGCGCGGAAGGTCGGGGCGTGATTGGGCCATGTCGGCGCACCGATCCATACGCTCGCATCGGGATTGGCCCGCGCAATCAGCTCGGCGCCCAGACGTAGCGCGCCAGTGCCGCCGGCCGTCTGCACGCCAGTCAGACGGTCCGACGATGCCCGCGCCGTGCCGAAGACGCGATGGGCAAGAAGGCGCGTGAACACTTCGTCGCCTTCGGGGCCGAGATAGGATTTGCTGTCCTGCGTGGCGAGCAGCCGCGCCTCCGCCGCCTTGACCGCGCGCATCACCGGCGTCGCGCCGTGATCGTCGCGAAACACACCGACGCCAAGGTCGATCTTGTCCACGCGGGGATCGGCACGGTACAGGCCGATCAGGCCCAGCAATCCGTCGGCCGGCTGCGGCTCCAGCGCGGAAAACAGCACCGGGCGAAGCGCCGGCCTTTCCATCAGGTCCAGATCGTCCATGGCCGAAATCATGCATTACCCCTTTTGCGTGCATAGGCCTGCGTCCCGCGGGTAAAGACCCGGTCGGTCGGCAGGATGTCGGTGATCTCAAGGTCGGGCGCGCTCGCCAGTTCGGCATAGAGCGGCGCGAAATCGGTCTCCAGCGTGTGGCGCAGCAGGTCGTCGAAGCTGTCGATGACGAAATAGGTCTGCTGATAATCGTCGATACGATAGGGCGTCCGCATCACCCGCTTGAGGTCGAAGCCCAGGCGGTTGGGCGAGGGATCGTCCAGCGCGAAGAGCGATTCGCCATGGGACGACACGATCCCTGCGCCATAGAGCTTCAGGTCCGCTCCCTGCCGGATCAGCCCGAATTCGACCGTGTACCAGTAGAGCCGGGCAAGCGAGGACAGGTGGTCGAGGCCGGCCGCGCGCAGCCCCCCTTCACCATAGGCCTGCATATAGTCCGCAAAGGCCGGATGCGCGAGCAGCGGGACATGGCCGAAGACATCATGGAAGACGTCCGGTTCCTCTAGATAGTCGATCTGGTCCGGCGTGCGGATGAAGCGCCCCGCCACGAACCGGCGATTGGCGAGATGCTCGAAGAAGACCTTGTCCGGCACCAGCCCCGGCACGGCGACGACCTGCCAGCCGGTGGCCTTCATCAGCCGCTGCGACAGTTCCTCGAAATTGGGAATGCCGGCGCGGGTCATGCGCAGGATGTCGAGCCCGTCCAGAAATTCCGGCACCACGCGCGAGGGCAGCATCGCGGCCTGCCGTGCGAACAGCCGGTCCCACATCGCATGCTCGTCCGCGGTGTAGCGATCCCACTGCTGCGGGATCGTCCAGTCCGCGGCGGCCTCTGCAGGCCGTAAGATGCATTCCTCTGCCATGAACTCAGTTTCGCACCAAGAAATGCGAAAAGCATTTCCAACTTGGAACCATCAACGCATGGGCGAGATAATTTTTCCCAATTTCGTTCAAGAAATGGATAATGATTTCACTGACCTTCGCACGGTGCCGGAGCCTTGCCGACCGGCGGGTCTTTATCATAGAATAGGCCCGGACACGGACCATTTCCGGCTGCACGGCTAACCATGGAAATGCTGTCGGCGGCGCCGGAATATCCGGCTGGAACAACCGTCACGTCCACGGGTCGTACTCGACAGCGAGCCACCCTTCACCGCAATGCGCGCTTTGCTACCGGCTAGAAAAGCTTGGGCGACATGCGCGTGATCGCCACCAATATGGAAAGCACAGGCCGATCCCCTTGGGAGCAGGGCCACGCATAAAGGGTTCGCGCATGGCAAAGACCACATCCTACCGCAATTTCGGGCTGCTCGTGCTGGCCGGCATGGTCGCGGGCCTCGCACTGGGCTTTCTCGCCCGACATCTGGGCGTGGACGCGGCGGGCGAACCCAATGGGCTGACGGTAGTGTTGAACACGACGGGGTCGATCTTCGTGCAGTTGCTCAAAGCCATCGTGCCGCCGCTGGTCTTTGCCGCGATCGTCGCCAGCATCGCCAACCTTCGCGCGCTGGACAATGCCGCGCGCCTCGCCGGGCAAACGATCCTGTGGTTTGCGATCACCGCGTTGATTGCCGTGGTCGTAGGCCTGGCGGTGGGCCTCATCATCCAGCCCGGCCTTGGCGTGAATGCCGCCGCCCTGGCCGGATCGCGCCCCGATTCGGTCGGTGGCTGGCTCGATTTCCTCAAAGGGCTCGTCCCCGGCAACAGCCTTGGCCTGTCGGGCAGTACCAAATTGGCGGAAGACGGCAGCGGCGCCACCACGACGCTGAGCTTCAACATCCTTCAATTGCTCGTCATCTCCATCGCCGTCGGCCTGGCCGCGATCAAGGCAGGCGAGAAGGCCGAGCCGTTCCTTGCCTTCGTCGCTTCCTTCCTGGCGATCGTGCGGACGATCCTGGGTTGGATCATCCGCCTGACGCCGATCGGGTCGGCCGCGCTGATCGGATCGGCGGTCGCGACCTATGGCTGGGGCGCGCTTGCCTCGCTCGGCTGGTTCGCGGCGGCAATTTATATCGGCCTGGCGATCGTTCTGCTGGGCGTCTACCCTGTGCTGCTCATGCTGAACGGTCTCAACCCGCTGCGCTTCTTCGCCGCGGCATGGCCGGCGATCCAGCTCGGCTTCGTCTCGCGCTCGTCGGTCGGCACCCTTCCCGTCACCGAATGGGTAACGGAAAGCCGGCTCGGCGTCGCCCGCGCCTATTCCTCCTTCGCGATTCCCCTGGCCTCGACGACCAAGATGGACGGCTGCGCCTCCATTTACCCCGCCATCTCGGCGATCTTCGTCGCGGGCTTCTTCGGCCTGCACCTTGGCCCGGCCGATTATGCCCTGATCGCCTTTGTTTCGGTGATCGGATCGGCGGCGACGGCGGGCCTGACCGGCGCAACGGTGATGCTGACGCTGACCCTCTCCACCCTCGGCCTGCCGCTGGAGGGCGCGGGGCTGCTGCTCGCCATCGACCCGATCCTCGACATGGGCCGCACCGGCGTCAACGTCGCCGGGCAGGCGCTGGTCGCGACCATCGTGGCCAAGCGCGAGGGGCTGCTGGACGAAGCGGTCTATGCCGGCAAGGTCGTGGAGGACGATGCCGCCTCGCCGGAACTCGCGACGGTCTGATACAGCAGACAAGCGAGAGGAAGCGCGCGGCGCCCCTTGCCGCGCCCCCTCGTCAGGCATAAATAGAGCGGATGGGCCAGCACCACCATCATCACGAGCCGACCGGCATTTCGCTGGCGAGCGCCGCGCAATCCACGCTTGAGGGCAAGGGCGAGCAGTGGACGCCGATGCGCGCCGCGATCTTCGAGGCGCTTGCGTCCGAGGACAAGCCGACTTCGGCTTACGATATCGCGGACGTGGTGTCGAAGGCGCGCGGCAAGCGGGTCGCGCCCAACAGCGTCTATCGCATCCTCGACCTGTTCGTTCAGTCGAACCTGGCCATGCGGGTGGAAAGCGCCAATGCCTATATCGCCAATGCCCATCCCGGTTGCCTGCACGATTGCATCTTCCTGGTCTGCCGCCGCTGCGGGGAGGCGACGCATGTGGACGACGACGCCGTGACCGGCGAAGTCCGTCAGGTCGCAGCGCATGAAGGCTTCACCGCCGAGCGCCCCGTCATCGAAGTGCTGGGCACCTGCGCCAAGTGCGCCGCCTGATCGCGTTCGACACGCGCGCTTAAACAGGCTAGGCACGAACGATGTCCGATCGACCGCAGACCCCGTTGCTGGATCAGGTGAAGCTGCCCGCTGACCTGAGGCGACTCGAAACCACCCAACTCCGCCAGCTTGCCGACGAGTTGAGGCAGGAAGTCATCGCTGCCGTGGGCGTGACCGGTGGCCATCTGGGCTCTGGTCTTGGCGTCGTCGAGCTGACCACCGCCATCCACTATGTGTTCAACACGCCCGACGACCGGCTGGTGTGGGACGTGGGCCATCAATGCTACCCGCACAAGGTGCTGACCGGGCGGCGCGACCGCATCCGCACCCTGCGCCAGGGCGGCGGCCTTTCCGGCTTCACCAAGCGGTCAGAGAGCGAATACGACCCTTTCGGCGCGGCGCACAGTTCCACCTCGATCAGCGCGGCGCTCGGCTTTGCCGTCGCCAACAAGCTGGCAGGAACGCCGGGCAAGGGCATCGCCGTGATCGGCGATGGCGCGATGTCCGCCGGCATGGCCTATGAGGCGATGAACAATGCGCGCGAGGCGGGCAATCGCCTCGTCGTGATCCTCAACGACAATGACATGTCGATCGCCCCGCCGGTGGGTGGGCTTTCCGCCTATCTCGCCAGGATCGTGTCCAGCCGCGAGTTCCTGTCGGTACGCGACACCTTGAAGCGTCTTGCCCGCAAGCTGCCTTCGCCGCTGCACAAGGCCGCACGCAAGACTGACGAGTTCGCGCGCGGCATGGCCATGGGCGGCACCCTGTTCGAGGAACTGGGCTTCTATTATGTCGGCCCGATCGACGGCCATAATCTCGACCAGTTGATCCCCGTGCTCGAAAATGTGCGCGATGCCGCCGAAGGCCCCTGCCTCGTCCATGTCGTGACGCAGAAGGGCAAGGGCTATGCCCCGGCCGAGAACGCCGCCGACAAATATCATGGCGTGCAGAAGTTCGACGTGGTGACGGGCGCGCAGGCGAAGGCGCCTCCGGGACCGCCCAGCTATACCAATGTCTTTGCCCAGGCGCTGATCGCCGAGGGCCATCGCGACCCGACCGTGTGCGCGATCACCGCAGCCATGCCCTCCGGCACCGGCCTCGACAAGTTCCAGCAGGCCTTCCCCGATCGCACCTTCGACGTCGGCATTGCCGAGCAGCATGCCGTCACCTTCGCGGCCGGCCTTGCCGCGCAGGGGATGCGGCCGTTCTGCGCGATCTACTCCACCTTCCTGCAGCGCGCCTATGATCAGGTCGTGCATGATGTCGCGATCCAGAACCTGCCGGTGCGCTTCGGCATCGACCGTGCCGGACTGGTGGGTGCGGACGGCAGCACCCATGCGGGCAGCTTCGACGTCACCTATCTCGCGTCCCTGCCGAATTTCGTGGTGATGGCGGCGGCGGACGAGGCGGAACTGGTCCACATGGTCCACACCTGCGCCATGCATGACAGCAGCCCGATCGCGGTGCGCTATCCGCGCGGCAACGGCACCGGCGTCGCCCTGCCCGAGACGCCAGAGCGGCTGGAGATCGGCAAGGGCCGGATCGTGCGCGAGGGCAAGACCGTGGCGATCCTGTCGCTCGGCACGCGCCTTGAAGAAGCGATGAAGGCGGCCGACGCGCTGGAGGCCAAGGGCCTCTCCGCGACCGTCGCCGACCTGCGCTTCGCCAAGCCGCTGGACGAGGCGATGATCCGCCGCCTGCTCACCACCCATGAAGTGGCGGTGACGGTGGAGGAAGGCGCGATCGGCGGGCTTGGCGCGCATGTGCTGACGCTGGCCAGCGACCTTGGCCTGACCGACACCGGCCTCAAGATCCGCACGCTCCGCCTGCCCGACATCTTCCAGGATCAGGACAAGCCCGAAGTGCAATATGCCGACGCCCGGCTGGATGCCGATGCCATCGTCGACACGGTGCTAACGGCGCTGCGCCACAACAGCGCGGGCGTGAGCGCGGGAGCGCGGGCCTGATACTCGCGCCCGCGCCCGACGCCTCATGGCGCGGCGCGGCCAAGCCTATGATCGCGGGCCATGGCTGACGAATTTCGCAGTGGCCCCTCTGCGGGTAGCATATTGGGCTGCCTGTTCTCTGCGCTGGTCGGCATGCCCCTGATTCTCGGGGCCTTCGTCGCCGGCAGCTTCGGCGATTGCGCTGAAGGCGTGCGCTGCCATGACGGATTGCTGTGGCGGTTTTTGATCCCCGCGATCGCCATCTCGGCCGGCACCGGGTTGATAGCCAGATGGCTCATCAACCGGATCATCCGCTATGCCAGGGACAGGATCTGACAGGGCCCGGAGCATCTCGGCCTGAAATCGGAACCGTTCTGACGGAGCTTATCGAAGCCCTTCCTTCTTCAAAAGCAAGACGCCCTTTCGACAAGCTCGGGGCGAGCGAGGCGGCGATCGCGATAAGAGGCGCGATGCTCCAGGCTTTATATGCAATCTATTGGTTGCATATCGAGCTGATCCCGACACATATAAGCAACCCGGAGGTTGCCCATATGACCGATTCCATCATCAAGACCATCGAGATCGCAGCGCCCATCGACAAGGTGTGGGACGCGCTTACCGATCATGAAAAGTTCGGCGCATGGTTCCGTGTCGCGCTCGACCAGCCCTTTGCCATGGGCCAGCCGTCGACCGGACACATGACCTATCCGGGCTATGAGGATTATCGCTGGCATGCGCGGGTGGTCGCCATCGAGCCGATGACCCGCTTCGCCTATGAATGGCCCGCGACCGGCGGCGACAAGGCGCTGATGGAAAGCGGCGTGCCGGTGCCCGAATGGACGCTGTGCGAATTCCTGCTCGAAGCGTTGCCGGGCGACCGCACCCGCCTGACCGTCACCGAAAGCGGGTTCGATAGGGTGCCGGAGCCGCGCCGGAGCAATGTGATGCGCAGCAATGACGGCGGCTGGGAACAGCAGGTGAAGAATATCTGCGACTATGCCGAGCGCTGACATGGGCGCGCCCGACCCGGCGGCGGTCTTCGCGGCGCTGGGCGATCCGACGCGGATCGCGCTGATCGGGCGGCTGAGCAGGGGCAAGGCCCAATCCATCGTCCAGATCGGGGAAGGGCTGCCGATAAGCCGGCAGGCGGTCGCCAAGCATCTGGATGTGCTGCATCAGGCCGGGCTGGTGCGGCGCCAGAAGAGCGGCCGGGAAGTCCATTTCGCCCTGCAGCGACAAGCAATCGAGGATGCGCGCACATGGCTGGCCGAGATCGGCGCGCAATGGGATGGTGCGCTTGCCCGGCTCAAAGCATTCGTCGAGACCGGACATGAAGAGGGCGGCGGCGCCTAGAGCATTTTCCCAGCAGACGGAATCGGCTGCTGGCTCGGAAAATGCGGTAAACCAAAAGCTTAGAGCAGCCGAACCGATGCAATCGGATCGAAATCTGCTCTAGCGCCCTCGCCCCTCAAAGGATTTTATTGCGGCGTCGCGGCCCGTGCGTTCTGGCCGTCGCCTTCGGGCGCAGCGATGATGTCGCGCGTCGTCGTGCCCTTGTCGACCACGGTCGTGCCGGGATCGGCGGCGTCCGAGCGGATGCCCGGCGCAGCGTCGCCGCGGCCGGCCGCGCGCAGGGCAGCGCTTTCGGTCGCGCTGCGGGCGGCGGGGCCACCGAACATCGCTTCCATCGCCTGACGCGCCGAATCGGTGCCGGCGGAAGGCGCGGCGCCCGGTGCCGGCGGCACCAGCGCGAAGTCTGGCGGGATGACCAGCGGCGCCTGACGCGACACGGCGAACTCGTCCGGCCGATCGCGGTTGAGCAGGCCCGAAGAGCCGCAGCCGCTCAAGCTGGCGGCGGCGATCAGCAGGCCGGTCATCAGGGTGTATTTACGCATTATGGTCATGACTCCGTATTTGCGCCCTTCTCGCGCAGCAGCAACGCCCGCGCAAGCAGGATCAGCACGCCGATGGTGATCGCGGCGTCGGCCAGGTTGAAAATCAGGAAGGGCCGCCATTCGCCGATGTGCAGATCGGCATAATCGACCACGAAGCCCAGCCGCATCCGGTCGGCAATGTTGCCGAGCGCGCCGCCGAGCACCAGCCCCAGCGCCGCCACGTCGCAGCGCGCCTTCTCCCGCCACATCCACACCGCCACGACCGCCGCGATGACGACCGTCATGCCCACCAGCAGCCAGCGCATCGTGCTGTTGTCCGCGTGCAGGAAGCCCATGGAGACACCCCGGTTCTCCAGCCAGTGCAGGCGGAAGAAGGGCAGGATGTCGATCCCGTCCTCCCCGCGCGACTGCAGCGCCAGTGGATAGGTGACGACATATTTGACGAGCTGGTCGAGGACCAGCGTGAGTGCGGCGACGGCAAGGCCGACGGGGCGATGGGTGATGGCCATGATGCGTCCCTTAGCCTGCCAAGATTGCGTCATGCTGAACCTGCGCCACCACAAGCGGGGCGCTTAACGGCACGATGGATCCTGAAACAGGTTCAGGATGACGGAAGGAAGAAGTCGTCATGCCGTCAGCACATCGTCGCAGCGGTCGCAGAGCGCGCCGTCTTCGGTCACTTCGGGCAGCAGGCGCCAGCAGCGGCCGCATTTGTGCCAGTCGGACGGGGTGACGCTGATCCCTTCGGCGGCATCCTCTATCTTCGCGACGATGCAGATTTCGGCGAAGTCGACGGCGGCGGGAACGCCCGCCATCTTCACGTCAGCCTCAAGGCTGGACCGGACGATCTTCTCGCGGCGAAGCGGCTCGATCGCCTCGTTCACCTGATCGCGGGTCGCGCGGATATTCGCCCACTTCTCGCCCAGCGCCGTATCGCGCCATCCGGCATCCACTTCCGGCCACTCAAGGAAATGCACGCTCTCCGCCTCGTTCGGGAAGCGGCTCTGCCACACTTCTTCCGCCGTGAAGGGGATGATGGGCGTCGCATAGCGCACCAGCGCGTGGAACAGCGTGTCGAGCACGGTGCGATAGGCGCGGCGCTTCAGGTCGGTCTTCGCATCGCAATAGAGGCAGTCCTTGCGGATATCGAAGAAGAAGGCGGAGAGATCGCTGTTGGCAAAGTCCATCAGCGCGCGGGTGTAGCGGCTGAATTCCAGCCAGCTTTCCGATCCCGCGCTCTTGTCCGCTACGCCGCGCAGTTCCGCGTCCAGCTCCGCCAGGCGGTGGAGCATGTAGCGCTCCAGTTCCGGCATGTCGGCCGGCGCGACCTTCTCGTCTTCGGTGAAGTCGCTGAGCGCGCCCAGCAGATAGCGGAAGGTGTTGCGCAGCTTGCGATAGGCGTCGGATGCGCCGGCCAGCACTTCCTTGCCGATGCGCACATCGTCGAAATAATCGGTGCTCGCCACCCAGACGCGCAGGATGTCGGCGCCGCTCTCACCCATGATCTTGAGCGGATCGACGACATTGCCCAGGCTCTTGGACATCTTGCGGCCATTGCCGTCCAGCGCGAAGCCGTGGGTCAGCACCGCCTCATAGGGCGCGCGGCCACGGGTGCCGCAGCTTTCGAGCAGCGAGGACTGGAACCAGCCGCGATGCTGGTCCGACCCTTCCAGATACAGGTCCGCGCGGGTGCCCTGCCCATAGCGCGCCTCGACGGTGAAGGCGTGGGTCGATCCGCTGTCGAACCACACGTCGAGGATGTCGTTGACCACCTCATAATCGTCCAGCGCATAATCCGGGCCGAGCAGCGCCTGATGATCCGCACCGAACCATGCGTCCGCGCCGCCGGCCTTGAACGCCTCGACAATGCGCGCGTTGACGGCCGGGTCGTTCAGATAATGGCCGCTCTTGCGGTGGACATAGAGCGCGATCGGCACGCCCCATGCGCGCTGGCGGGAAATCACCCAGTCCGGGCGGCCCTCCACCATGGAACGGATACGGTTGGTGGAACGCTCCGGCACCCAGCGGGTGTGGGCGATGGCATCCAGCGCGACTTCGCGCAAGGTGGCCGCATTTCCGGCAGCAGCCGCCAGCTCCGCTGCGTTCTCGGCACTTGTATGGCGATCGTCCATCGGGATGAACCATTGCGGCGTGCAGCGGAAGATGATGCGCGCCTTCGACCGCCAGCTATGCGGGTAGCTGTGCCTGAAGTCGCCGGCGGAAAGCAACGCCCCCACTTCGCGCAGATCGCTCAGGATCGGGCCTTCGGGTCCGTTGAACTTGGTGTTGATGACGCTGCCCTGCCCCGGCAGCCATTCCCAGTCGGCGCGGTAGAAACCGGCGTCATCGACCGCGAAGACCGGATCGATGCCCAGCTTCTTGCACGCAAGAAAATCCTCTTCGCCATGGTCCGGCGCCATGTGGACGAGGCCGGTGCCGGCGTCGATGGTGACATGGTCGGCGGGCAGCAGCGGACGCGGCCGCGCGAAGAAGCCGCCGAGATGGTGCATCGGGTGACGGGCGACGGCGCCGGCGAGTTGGGAGCCCTCAATTTTAGGCGACTCCTTTACCTCGGACACATCGAGGCTCGTCAATGTGAGCCGTTCCTTACTCGGCTGTGCGGAATCTCCTAAATCGCCACCCAAGATTTCTTCTAAACTGGGCCACTCTCCAATTCGGACCAATAGTGATTGGTAAAGATCTTCGGCGACTAAGTAATACGCGCCCTCATGCGATATTAATGTATATTCGATTTTTTCCCCATAAGCGATCGCCTGGTTCACCGGGATCGTCCACGGGGTCGTCGTCCAGATTACCGCCGAGACCTTCTCGCCAGCGTCGATCAACTTCTGGATTTCCGGCGCGTTCGGCGCTTCGGTGATCTCGAACGCCAGGTCGATCTGGGTCGAGGTGACGTCCTCATATTCCACTTCCGCCTCGGCCAGCGCGGTCTTTTCCACCGGAGACCACATGACGGGCTTGGCGCCGCGATAGAGCTGGCCGCTTTCCGCGAACTTCAACAGCTCGCCGACGATGGCGGCCTCCGCCTCATACTTCATGGTCAGATACGGGTCGTTCCAGTCGCCCATCACACCAAGGCGCTTGAACTGCTCCTTCTGCACGCCCACCCATTTGTCGGCATAGGCGCGGCACTGGGCGCGGAATTCCTGCGCGGGCACCTCGTCCTTGTTCAGCTTCTTCTTGCGATATTCCTCCTCGATCTTCCATTCGATCGGCAGGCCGTGGCAATCCCAGCCGGGCACATAGGGCGCATCCTTGCCGAGCAGGCTCTGGCTGCGCACGATGATGTCCTTGAGCACCTTGTTCAGCGCATGGCCCATGTGGATGTCGCCATTGGCATAGGGCGGGCCGTCATGCAGGATGAAGCGCTCCCGCCCGGCGCGGCGGGCGCGCAGCTGGCCGTAGAGGTCCATCGCGTCCCAGCGGGCGGCGATCGCCGGCTCCTTCTGCGCCAGTCCCGCCTTCATCGGAAAGTCGGTGACGGGCAGGAAGACGGTGGACTTGTAGTCCGGGGTTTCTTTGGCAGGCTGGTCGGTCATGCGGGTCCGGTCAAAAAAGCAGGGTCCGTTCGCCCTGAACCTGCCAAAGGGCCGTCCTGTTTTGTCGGGGGACGTGCGGGGCTTCGGCGGGTTCAGCCCGAACGGGCCGAAAAATCGTGCTCAGCGCATTAGGCGAGGTGGGGCGTCGCCGCAAGGATTTGCCGGGCATCGTCGCAGTCCTTCGCGATCTGCGCCATCAATGGCTCCAGCCCGTCATATTTCTCCTCGCCGCGCAGCCATGCGATCAGCTGCACCTCGATCCGCTGGTCGTAGAGACTTTCAGCAAAATCGAAGAAATGCGGCTCCAGCAATTCCTTGGGCGGATCGAAGGTCGGGCGGATGCCCAGGTTCGCCGCGCCATCCAGCACCCGGCCGTCGGGCAGCAGGCCGCGAACCGCATAGATGCCATAGGCGGGGCGCAGATAGGGGCCCATGTCCACATTGGCGGTGGGAAAGCCGATGGTGCGGCCCAGCTTGTCGCCATGCTGCACCACGCCCTCGATCGCGAAGGGGCGGGTGAGCAGCCGCGTCGCCGTGGCGCAATCGCCTGCCTGCAATGCTGCGCGGATGCGGCTGGAGGAGATCACCTGCCCATCGGCATCCGCCACCGGGGCGAGCGCTTCGGCCGTGAAGCCGCGCGCCACGCCCGCCTCCAGCAACCGCGCGACATTGCCGCTGCGCCCCGAACCGAAGGTGAAATCCTGCCCGGTGACGACACCCGCCGCACCGATGCCGTCGACCAGCAGGTCGATGAACTGATCGGCGGTGAGCGCGGCAAAGGCACGGTCGAAGTGGAAGACCAGCATCGCATCCGCCCCGGCGCGTGCGAACAGCCGCTCGCGCTGGTCCAGCGTGGTCAGGCGGAAGGGCGGCGTATCCGGGCGGAACAGGCGAACCGGATGCGGATCGAAGGTGGCGACGATGACCGGGCGGCCCTGCGCGCGTGCCAGCGCGACGGCGCGCGCCACTACCGCCTGGTGCCCCAGGTGAAAGCCATCGAAATTGCCCAGGGCCACGATGGCGCCCCGCAGATGCGCGGGCGCCGGGGCTCCGCTGTCCAGCCGCTCCATCGGCCGCGCTATAGGAGGCGCCGGGGCGCGGCGCAATGCGGCAGAATGCCCGCGAACGGGAGCCTGCCCGCCATCAGGCCCGGCACGATCACATCCGCCGCCGCAGCGTGACGAAGCTGTAGGCCGGGCGCCCATTCTCCGCCGCATGATCCTCACGCGCGACATCTTCCCAGATGGCGGGATCGAACGGCGGCACGGTAACGTCGCCAACGACGTCGCCATGCACCTGCGTCAATTCCACCCGGTCGGCGCGATCGGCGAACAGGCGGAAAATCTCCGCGCCGCCGATCACGGAAATCACCGGCGCATTGGCGACGCGAATCGCGCCCTCGACGTCATGGACCACCTCGGCGCCCTCATCCTGCCAGTCGGCATCGTGGGTGAGGACGATGTGCCGGCGCCCGTCGAGCAGGCCGGGCAGGCTTTCGAAGGTCTTGCGGCCCATCACCATCGGCCGGCCCTGCGTCAGCATCTTGAAGCGGCGCAGGTCGGCGGGCAGGTGCCAGGGCAGCTTGCCATCCCGTCCGATCACGCCATTGTCGGCGCGCGCCAGCATCAATACGATTTCCGGGCGGTTCATTGGGCGCTGCTGCGGTGGGCGCTACCGTGCGCGGGACTGCGGCGGGTCATGACTGGCATCCTCATCGTCTGCTCTTGTGGCCCTCTCTGGCGGCGGTCAGCGCATGAGGCGGGTGACATGCCCCATCTTGCGTCCCGGCCGGGCCTCTCCCTTGCCATAAAGGTGCAGGTGATTGCTAGGGTCCGAAAGCAGTGCAAGCCATTGACCGGCCTCATCGCCCAGAAGGTTGTGCATTTCCACGCGCGGGGCGGTGAGCGCGGTGTCGCCCAGCGGCAGGCCGCAAATGGCGCGGACGTGATTCTCGAACTGGCTGGTGAGCGCGCCCTCGATCGTCCAGTGCCCGCTATTGTGGACGCGCGGCGCCATTTCGTTGAACACCGGGCCTTCGGGCGATGCGAAGAATTCCAGCGTAAGCACGCCAATATAATCCAGCGCATCGGCGACATCGCGCGCCATCGCGCGGGCCGCGTCGATCTGCGCCAGCACGACATCGGGCGCGGGCACGGTGGAGGTGGCGAGGATGCCGTCGCGGTGGACGTTCACCGCGCTGTCCCAGAAACGGATGTCGCCATCCGCGCCCCGCGCCAGGATCACGGAAAATTCCGCCTCGAAGGTCACGAAGCCTTCAAGGATCGCCGGCACGCGGCCGATGGCGTTCCATGCGCCTACAGCGTCGCCCGGCACCATGATCCGCGCCTGCCCCTTGCCGTCATAGCCCATGCGGTTGGTCTTCAGGATCGCCGGGCAGCCGATCTCGTCCAGCGCGATCTCCAGATCGTCGAGGCTGCCAACGGCAGCGAAGGGGGCGGTGACGCCGCCCAGATCGTTGACGAAGCGCTTTTCCGCCAAACGGTCCTGCGCGATCCGCAGGCCCTTGACGCCCGGCCGCACCAGCCCGTGGGCGGCCAGCACATCGACGGCGCCCGCGTCGATATTCTCGAATTCATAGGTGACGACATCGACACCGTCGGCAAAGGCAGCGAGCGCGTCGGCATCCTCATAGGCCGCCTGCGTCCAGCGCGGCGACACGTCGGCGGCCGGGCCGCTCGCCTCGGGCGCGTAGACATGGGTGCGATAGCCCAGCTGCGCCGCCGCCATGGCGAGCATCCGGCCGAGCTGGCCGCCCCCCAATATGCCAATGGTGCCGCCGGGTGCGATGGTCGTCATCAGGCCGCTTCGCTGTCCATGTCTACAGGGCTTTCATCGACCGCCGCGGTCTGGCGGGTGCGCCAGTCGTCCAGCCGGCCGGCCAGCGCATCATCGGTCGTCGCCAGCATCGCCGCAGCCAGCAGCGCAGCGTTCACCGCGCCCGCCCGGCCGATGGCCAGCGTGCCCACGGGAATGCCGGCGGGCATCTGGACGATGGAAAGCAGGCTGTCCATGCCCTTCAACGCCTTCGATTCGACGGGTACGCCCAGCACCGGCAGGCGCGTCATCGATGCGGTCATGCCAGGCAGATGGGCCGCGCCGCCCGCGCCGGCGATGATGACCTTGATCCCCCGCCCCGCCGCGCCCTTGGCATAATCATAGAGCCGGTCGGGCGTGCGGTGGGCGGAAACGACCTTGCATTCATGGGGGATGCCAAGCGCTTCCAGCGTCTCGGCCGCGTGGCGCATGGTTTCCCAATCCGAGCGGCTGCCCATGATGATGCCGACGTCGACCACGCCTGCGTTACCATTTGTCGCTGCTTCGCCCATCGTCCGCCCCTCTTGGAGAAGCACAGCGCATTAGGGGCGTAGGGCGCGAACGGCAAGCCCCGGCAAGCCCCCTTCATCGCCGTTTTTCGCGTATCGGCAGGGGCGGGACATGAACATCACGTCCCGCGCGCCCGATCAGCGTTCGGAAAGATAATAGCGGTCGATCGCCGCCAGATTGTCGTCGAGCTCATAGACGATGGGCTGGCCGGTCGGGATCTCCAACTCAGTGATCTCGTCGTCGGGAATACCGGAAAGATGCTTCACCAGCGCACGCAGCGAATTGCCATGGGCGGAGATCAGCACCCGCTTGCCCGCCTTCAGCTCCGGCGCGATCCGGCTTTCCCAATAGGGCAGCACGCGCGCGATCGTGTCCTTCAGGCTTTCCGTCGCGGGGATGGGGATACCGTCATAGCGGCGATCCTTGCTGAGATCGAACTCGCCGCCCGCTTCCAGCGGCGGCGGCGGGATGTCGAAGCTGCGGCGCCAGATCTTCACCTGCGCGTCGCCATGTTTGGCCGCCGTCTCCGCTTTGTTCAGGCCGGTCAGCCCGCCATAATGGCGCTCGTTCAGGTGCCAGTCCTTCTCGACCGGCAGCCACAGGCGGCCCATGGCCTCCAGCGCGAGGTTCAGCGTCTTGATCGCGCGGGTCTGGACGCTGGTGAAGCAGCTGTCGAAATCCAGCCCCTTCTCCTTCATCAGCTCGCCGGCCGCCTTTGCCTCGGCCGCGCCCTTTTCCGTCACATCGACATCCCACCAGCCGGTGAAACGGTTTTCCAGATTCCAGGAAGACTGGCCGTGGCGGATAAGGACGAGAGTCGGCATGGGCATTTTCTCCAGCGCGAGGGAATGTCGCGGCTTTCCATAACGGCTGTTCTCCGCCATGCAAGCGGCCGGAGCCGGGAGTAGCCAAAGCGGAGTTATACCTATGACGATCAAGCGCACTGTGACCCTGTATGAAGGTCCGGGCGGCCCTTTCGAAGGCATGGCGGTCAGTGATGATTCGGCCGGCACGCAGCCCGGCGTGCTGCTGATCCCCAATGTGCTGGGCACCAAGGAAGCCGATTTCGTCCGCGCCGAGCGGCTCGCGGCCCTGGGCTATGCCGTGCTCGTCGCCGATGTCTTCGGCCAGGGCAAGCGCACCCAGCGCGGCGAGCCCGACATGGGCCGCTACATGGCCGAGTTGAATGCCGACCGCCTCTTGCTGAAGGCACGGCTGGAAGCCTCGCTCGCGACGCTGAAGGCGATGCCGGGCGTGGATGCCGGCCGGTGCGCCGCCATCGGCTTCTGCTTCGGGGGCAAATGCGTGCTCGACATCGCCCGCGCCGGTCTGGGCGTGAAGGGCGTCGTCAGCTTCCATGGCGTCTACGATCCCGCGCCCTATGACAGCGTCACGCCGATCGCCGCGAAGATATTGGTCTGCCATGGCTGGGACGACCCCATCGCCCCGCCCGATGTGACCGTCGGCCTCGCAAAAGAACTGACGGACGCCGGCGCCGACTGGCAAATCCACGCCTATGGCCACACCAGCCACGCCTTCACAGATGAAGCCGTGGACATGGCGACGCATGGCATGGGCTACCAGCCCGACGCCGACCGGCGCAGCTGGAAGGCGATGAGCGACTTTCTGGAGGAAATCTTCGCCTAGGGCCAGCCGAACTCAGCTCCGTCGCGCCGCAATCCAGATCGTGTCGAGCTGGAAGCTGCCGTCATCCTCCAGCCCGAAACAGGCCTTCGCATCGGCGGGCAGGCGGCGCTGGAGGTATCGGATCGCGTCGACAATGGCGGCGGGCGTGCCCATCCGCGCGGTCCAGCTGGCGAAATCCATGCGGAGCCGCGCCGTCCTCACCTCCAGCGGCACGAAGCCCGCCGCCTCGATCGCACCCAGCCATTCCGCCGTCGCATAGTCACGGACATGGCTGGGGTCGCGCAGCAGCTCGATCGCCTGCAAATGGGTATCGAGCAGCGGCACCCCCGGAGAGCGGCCATCGACCAACAGTGCCTGCCCGCCGGGCCGCAGCACCCGCGCCGCCTCCCGCAGGCCGGCGCCCAGATCATGCCAGTGATGCGCCGAAAAGCGGCTGGCGACGACATCGAAATGCGCGTCGGCAAAAGGCAGCCGCTCGGCGGGCGCGGCGACCGTGCCGATGTTCGCAATGCCCCTTCGCGCCGCCTCCACCTCGACCGCGGCCAGCATGTCGGAAGACAGGTCGCTGGCGACGACCGCTCCGAAATGCGGCGCCAGGCGATAGGATACATGGCCGCCGCCGCAGCCGATATCGAGCAGACGGCGATTCGCGCTGCCCTGATCCTGTTGCCGGGCTTGGGCTTCCATCCAGTCCAGATCAGGCCCGGCGGCATGGACGGCGCTCGCCACATAGGCGTCGGCGCGCACGCCGAACTGGTCGACCACCAGGCGATGCTGGTCGGTAGCGGTGGCATCCTCGGCGATATCGGTCATCACTGTTCTCCGTTAATCATCCAGAACGCCCCTAACCTGCCCTATAGACTGGTAAAATGAGCCAGTTTATCCTGGTATAAATGACACCCCCATCCCCCTCCGGCCTGGCGCTCGGCGCATTTCTGCGGGCACAGCGTGAACGCCTGCCCGCCGGCGAAAGCACGGGCCGCCGTCGCCGCACGCCCGGCCTCCGGCGGGAAGAAGTCGCCTTCCGCGCCGGGATGAGCGCGATCTGGTACATGCGGATCGAGCAGGGAAAGGCAGCGGCAGTCGGCACCCACAGTCTCGCGCGCATCGCGGATGCGCTGCAACTGGACCCGGCGGGACGAGCGCACATGTTCGCGCTGGCCGGTCGCCATGATCCCGCGGCGATGGCGGACGACAGCGCAGAGCTGCCGGCTTCGCTTGAGCGATGCGTCGCGCAGTTCGATGGCCCGGCCTATATGCTCGATCCGCTGTGGACCGTCATCGCCGCCAACGACCTGGCGATTGCCCTTTTCGGTCCGTGGATGGCCGCGGGCGGCAACCTGCTGAGCTTCGTGTTCGAAGATCCGCAGGCACGGACGCTGATCCGGGACTGGCCGGAGCGCGCCCGGCGGCTGCTGGCCGAATTTCGGCTGGATTATGGCCGCAGCCAGCACAGCGGGGCGATCGCCGACCTGATCGAGCGACTGTGCGCCAACAGCCCGGAGTTCGACACAGGGTGGAACGAGCAGCAGGTGATGGGCCGGGAGGGCGGCGCCCGCGCCTTCGATCATCCCGTGCGCGGCACGCTGCACTTCGATCAGCTTACGCTCATCCCCGCGGGGCATCCGGGCATGAAGCTGGTGTTGCTGTTTCCCATGGAGGGCGACACGCCTGCCTCGCCGGCCTGACCCGAATCAGCGGTCCGGCCAGTCGCAGCCGCCCACGCCTTCAGATGTCGGCGATGATTTCCGCCAGCGCCGCCATGCAATCGCGGCCAAGCTGCGCCGAGCGCGCCGGCGACCAGCCGAAATCGGGATCGGGCAGGTCGTCATTGTCCTTGAACGGCATTTCCAGCGTCATGCTGACCGCGCCGAAGCGCTCGGCCAGCTGGTTGGTCGACATGGTGAGGTTCGCCCGCCCCGCCGGCGCCACCGGATAGCCCACCTTCGTCTGGAAATCGGGCGTGCGCGCGGCCAGCGTATCGCGATAGCGATGGTACAGCGCGTGCTGGCGCTCCTTCATCGACGGAATGCCTTCGAAGCCGGCGATGAAGACATGCGGGATCGCCTCGTCGCCATGCACGTCCATCGCGAAATCCACGCCGGTCTCGTCCATCGCGCCGCGCACCAGATAGACTTCCGGGCTGCGCTCCATGCTGGGCTCATGCCATTCGCGGTTGAGGTTCACGCCCGCCGCATTGGTGCGCAGGTGGCCGCGCCTGCTGCCGTCGGGGTTCATGTTCGGCACGATATGGAAGGTCGCCTCGCGCCGCAGCAGCCGGGCGACCGAATCCTCCATGTCGCAGAGGCGCTCAAGTGCCCCTTCCATCCACCATTCCGCCATGCTCTCGCCGGGATGCTGGCGGGCATAGAGCCAGACCTGTTTCGGGCCTTCGCCCAGCGTCAACAAGTCCAGCGGCTGGCCGTCGAGCGTCAGGCCAAGCTCGCGATGCGTAACGCCGGGCTGCTGCGCCGCCCATGCGACCAGATCGTGATGCCGCTCCATGGAATAGGGCGCGAAATAGGCGACCCACAGCGCATTGCCATCCGGCTCGACGCGAATCGTCAGCTTGCCGTCGGCATAGTCGGTATCGGCGAGGAACCAGTTCTCACGATCCTCGCTCACCCGCGCCTGATAGGCGGGCCAGCCGTCCGGGTAGGCCGCGCCCGCGCAATTGGTGATCGTCAATGCCAGCGCCTTGCCCGCGCCGCCTGACACCCGGAAATGGAACCACTGGTAGAAGTCGCTCTGGTGATCCTTCACGATCTCCAGCTCTGCAGTGGTGTCGGTGGCGGCGAGGACGCGGATATTGCCTGCGTCAAAGGCACTGGAAATGCTGAGTGTCATTTCACCCGTATAGTCTGGCCCGACTGGCCCGGATAGCCCTTGAAGAGCGCGCTCGCGAGCTTGCCGGCGACAAGGCCGGGCTGGGACGCGGGCGTGCCCTGCTTCGCTTCGGTCAGCGCCCGGCCTTCCCACAGCACCGTCCCATCGGAGCGACGCTTGATGCGGACGGACATCTCCGTGCTTACAATATCCTTGGGCTTGCCCGACAGGTTGATGCCGATGCCGACACCAAGGCCGCTGCCATAGCTGCCGGTCGATCCGCCCACGCCGACGCTGACGGGCTTGCCGGAACGATCGATGCCGCTGGGGCGGAAGGCGCGGCGGAACGCGACCGAGGCGATGAAGTCGCTCGACTTGGCATCACCCTCGCTGAAGCCGACGCCCTGCAACTCGCGGGAGACGGCGGCGGCATAGGTGCGGAATTCCAGGCTGACGTCGGGATTGCCCAGCATCTCCTCCACCGCGATCGACCCCGTGGTCGCGGGCGCGCCGGTGTGGAAGCGCGTCACCTCGACAGGTGGCACGGCGGTCGCGCAGCCGGCGAGCGGCAGCGCGGCCAAAGCCGCGAGAATCAGGGGGCGGGCGAAAGAAAGGGAAGAAACAGACATGTTATCGACTCCGCGGCGGAGGGTTCGTCAGGGGACTCACATCGGCAGGACGCCGCCGTCACGCATTCTCCGTAGCGCGCCAGGGAAGGATGCGCCATGGCGTGATCGCCCGGCCGCCGTCGGCAAGCCGTCCACCGCACCGGCTGCGCCACGGCGGATGCACTTGCGATGAACGGGTGAGGGATGAGGGAAGCGATAAAAGCACCGCGACCGATGGAAAGCTGGGAGCTGCCCTTGACTTTGCCCCTGTCCCCCCATAGGGGCTGCGCTTCGTTTTTCCGACACACAGAATCAATCGAAAGCTGCGCTCATGAAGATCCGCAACTCGCTGAAGTCGCTCAAGGACCGTCACCGCGATAACCGCGTGATCCGTCGTCGCGGCCGTACCTATGTCATCAACAAGACCAACCGTCGCTTCAAGGCCCGCCAGGGCTGAGACTGCGGTAGGCGGCGCCTGACGGCATCGCCTGCGGTTTTCGGGACGGCAAGTCCCCTGCGAGGCGCCTGATCCACGATCGGGCGCCTTGTTGCGTGCGCGCGATTCTCCTGAGCATGACCCGAATCGGGCAGGTGACGCGATTCGCGTGGACATGCTCTGGTCGTGAACCCTGACCTCCTGCCTTCGCAGGAGCACGGCGCGGCGCCGTTCAGCGCTGCAACTTGATCTCGAACAGCTGGGGCCAGTATTTGCCGGTCACGAACAGCCGATCGCCCTTCGCGTCATAGGCGATGCCGTTCAGCACCGCGCCCTGATCGGCGGCCTGCGCATTCATCTTCGTCGCGATGGAGGACAGGTCGATCCAGTCGATCACCGCGCCGGTCGCGGGGTCGATCCGGGCGATCCTGTTGCTGTACCAGACATTCGCCAGCACCTCGCCCTTCACAAATTCCAGCTCGTTGAGCAGCGGCACCGGCTTGCCGTCCCATGTCACGGTGATTCGGCGCTGCTCGGCCAGCGTTTCGGGATCGAGGAAGCGCAGCTGCGCGGTGCCGTCGCTCATGATGATATGATGGCCATCCTGCGTGAGCGCCCAGCCCTCGCCCTCATAGCGGAAGTCCGAAAGCTGGCTGAAATCCGCCCGCTTCCACACGAAGCCCTGCCGGTGCCGCCAGGTGAGGCTGACCAGCCGGTCGCCCCAGTTGACGATGCCCTCGCCGAAATATTGCGGCTCGAGGCGAACCCGGCGCAGCACCTTGCCGTCCTTCAGCCGGACCTCGCGAATGTCGGAAACGCCGGGCTGGCCGGTGCTTTCGTAGAGATTGCCATCGACATAGATCAGCCCCTCGGTGAAGGCGGTGCGATCATGCGGATAGCTTTTGACGAGGCTCCAGCCGGTGTCGGCATGGGCGGGCGCGAGCGCGGCAGGCGTTACCGCGAGAAGAAATGCTGAGACCAGCCCGGCCATGATTCGCATCGGTGCTTACTCCGCCCCCTGCGCAATGGCGGCGGCGAGCCAGTCGGGCAGGTCGGCGGGCACCAGATCCTCCACCCGGCGCAGTTCCACCGACAGGCCGAGTTCCGGCAGGGCCACGCGCTGGCGCTTCTCATTGGCCTGGTCCAGCGGCACCGCGACGAGGCGGCGGTTCACCTTGCTGCGATAATGCATGCGCGCTGTATTCTCCTGCCCCACATAGCAGCCCTTTGTGAAATCGACGCCGCCCAGTTCACCGGCATTAGCCTCCAGCCACAGCGTCTGGTCCCGCCCCAGTTCCTCCGCGCCCTCCAGCACGCCCAGCGACAGGCGATGGCTGCGCCATGCCGCCGACGCATCGCCATCCGACACATTCGACAACCAGCGATGGCCGAGTGCGGGCAGGCGCGGGTCGTGCGGGGCATCAGGCGACTGGAGCGCCCAATGCACCAGCAGCGCCGGATCGACGGCGATTACCACCTTGCGGCGCAGGCGATAGAGAGTCAGGCGACGCGCGAGCGCATCGGCCTGCGTGGCCTCGCAATCGATCAGCACATCCTCGCCATCGGCCCACAGCAGGAAATCGAACAATACTTTGCCCTGCGGCGAAAGCAACGCCGACCAGCGCGGCACGCCGGGCACGAGGCCAAGCACATCCTGCGTCACAAGTCCCTGCAGGAAGGCGCGCGCCTCTTCCCCGGAAAGGCGGATGACGGCGCGATCCATCAATGTGGTGGCCGTCAATGTGATGGCGGTCGTCGCGGCAAGGGTGGTATCAGGCATCGGCTTTAGGTAGGGGAGAAGCGATCCCCTTCCAAGTCGTTCGCGGATATTGTGCGCGAGCGCCATGCCGGAGCAGGCCCCATGCCCCAGACCTTCGACCTCATCCTTCGCAACGGCACCGTCCATACGCCCGGCGGGCCTGTCAGCGCCGATGTCGGCGTGACCGGCGGCAAGATCATCGCGATCGGTGCCAGCTTGGGCGGAGGCGGCGAGACGATCGACTGCACCGGGCTGGACGTGTTGCCCGGCGTGATCGACAGCCAGGTACATTTCCGCGAGCCGGGCCTGGAATATAAGGAAGACCTCGAATCGGGCAGCCGCGCGGCGGTGCTGGGCGGCGTGACCGCCGTGTTCGAGATGCCCAATACCAATCCTAATACCGACAGCGCGGAGCGCGTTGCCGACAAGCTGAAGCGCGCCCATCATCGCATGTGGTGCGACCACGCCTTCTATGTCGGCGCGACGGCCGACAATGCCGAGCAGCTGAAGGACCTGGAGCGCATTCCCGGCACCGCCGGCGTCAAGATCTTCATGGGCGCATCGACCGGCAGCCTGCTGGTGGACGATGACGGCGCGCTCGCCCGCGTGCTCGCCTCCGGCTATCGCCGCGTCGCCATCCATGCCGAGGACGAGGCGCGGATGAACGCGCGCAAGAACCTGCGGGTGGAAGGCGACGCATCTTCCCACCCCGTCTGGCGCGACGATGAAAGCGCGATGATCGCGACGAAGCGGATCATCGCGCTTGCCCGCGCCGCCGGCCGCCGCATCCACATCCTGCACGTCACTACTCCCGCCGAGCTGGAATATATCAGCGCGCACAAGGACATCGCGACCTGCGAGGTAACGCCGCAGCACCTGACCTTGGCGGGCGAGGACGCCTATCCGCGCCTCGGTTCCTATGCGCAGATGAACCCGCCCATCCGCAGCGGGGCGCATCGCGACGGCCTGTGGCACTGGCTCAACCAGGGCGTGCCCGACGTGCTGGGATCGGACCATGCGCCGCACACGATCGAGGAAAAGGCGAAGGTCTATCCCGCCTCGCCCAGCGGCATGCCGGGCGTGCAGACGCTCGTGCCGCTGCTGCTCGATCATGTGGCGAACGGCCGCACCACCCTCGCCCGCTTCATCGAGCTGACGAGCGCGGGGCCACAGCGCGTCTTCGGGCTGGTCGGCAAGGGTCGGATCGCGGCGGGCTATGACGCCGATTTCACCATCGTCGATCTCAAGAAGCGTTGGACGGTGGGGCCGGACTGGCTCGCCTCGCGCTGCAACTGGTCGCCCTTCGAGGGCATGGAGCTGACCGGCAAGGCGATCGGCACCATCATCCGCGGCCACCGCGTGATGTGGGAAGACACGCTGGCGAACGACGCGGTGGGCGAGCCCGTGCGCTTCGAGACAACCGAATTTGCGTGAGGGGTGACGGGGGCATGAGTCCCCGCCCCCCATTTGCTACTGCCGTTCGTCCTGAGCTTGTCGAAGGACCGTCCTTCTGCTGAGCTGCGGCAATGGCCTTCTGGACATATATGCTGCACTGTGCGGGCGGCGCTTTCTATGTCGGGCATACCGATGATCTGGAACGTCGCCTTGCCCAGCATGAGCAGGACGATCTGCCCGGCTTCACCCGCGACAAGCGGCCGGTGATGCTGGTCTGGTCGGAGACCTTTTCCACGCGCATCGAAGCGATGGAAATGGAGCGCCGGATCAAGGGCTGGTCCCGCGCCAAGAAAATGGCGCTGATCCGCGGCGATTGGGATGCGGTCAGCAGACTCTCCCGCAAGCCCGAAGGATAAGAACGGGCCTTCGACAAGCTCAGGCCGAACGGCGGGAGCGGGAAACGGGTGAATGCAAGGGAAACACCTCACACCCACCCAAGCCCCTCAATCCTCGCGTCCCTTCAATTCATCGCCGCGCATCGTCGCGACGTGCAGCACATTGGTCGATCCCGCGATGCCGAAGGGCACGCCGGCCAGCACGATCACCTTATGCCCCGCCGCCGCCATGCCGTGGCGCAGCGCCATGCGGCGGGCCTTGCCGATCATCTCCTCGAAGCTGCCGATATCCTTGGTGCGTACCGCATGGACGCCCCAGATGAGGCCCATGCGCCGCGCAGTATCCTGCCGCGGCGTGAGCGCCAGGATCGGTGCGGAGGGCCGCTCGCGGGCCACGCGGCGCACGGTGCTGCCGGTCGAGGTGAAGCAGCAGATGGTGCTCGCCCCCACGGTCGAGACGATGGTGGCGCTCGCCTCGGCCAGCGCATCGGCAGTGGTCGGGTCGGGCTTGGTCTCGGTAAAGTGCAGGCGCGCGAGATAGCCCGGATCGCGCTCCACCGAATGGGCGATCGCGTCCATCATCGCCACCGCTTCCTCCGGCCATGCGCCGGCCGCGGTTTCGGCCGAGAGCATGATCGCGTCCGCACCGTCATAGACAGCGGTCGCGACGTCGGACACTTCCGCGCGGGTCGGCGTGGGCGCGACGATCATCGATTCGAGCATCTGCGTGGCGACAACCACCGGCTTGCCCAGCCGGCGCGCGCTCTCCACGATCTGCTTCTGCATCGGCGGCACCGAATAGGGCGGCAGTTCCACGCCCAGGTCGCCACGCGCCACCATCACCGCATCGGCCAGCTCCAGCAACTCGTCCAGCCGCTGCACCGCCGCGGGCTTTTCGATCTTGGCGAGCAGCGCGCCATAGCCGCCCATCAGCTTGCGCGCCTCGGCCAGATCCTCGGGCCGCTGCACGAAGCTGAGCGCGATCCAGTCGCAGCCCTGCTGCATGGCGAAGCTGAGGTCGCGCCGGTCCTTGTCGGTCATCGCCGCCATGGGCACCACCACGTCGGGCACGTTCACGCCCTTGCGATTGGAAAGTGGCCCGCCGACCTCGACCACCGTGTCGATCCGCTCCGGGCTCACTGCCTTCACGCGCAGCACCAGCTTGCCGTCGTCGATCAGCAGCCGGGTGCCGGGGATCAGCGCTTCATAGATTTCCGGGTGCGGCAGGTTGACGCGGGTGACATCCCCCGGCGTGAGATCGCGGTCGAGCACGAAGGGCGCGCCGACTTCCAGCACGATCGCCTTGTCGTCGGCAAAAGTGCCCACGCGCAGCTTCGGCCCCTGCAGATCGGCGAGGATGGTCGTCGGCCGGCCATATTCCTTTTCCAGCGCGCGGATGGAGGCGATCCGCTCGGCATGGTCGGCATGGGCGCCATGGCTCATGTTGATGCGAAAGGCGTCCGCACCGGCCAGGAAGAGCCGCCGGATCATCTCCGGGCTGTTGCTGGCGGGGCCAAGGGTTGCAAGGATGCGCACCTTGCGCGTGCGGGGGGGAAACTTCTTCACTGACACTCCTATTGCAACACTGCGCCTATTTCGCCCCCCGCACGATGGGCTATGGCATTGGAGAAACCCGATACGAACTCACGGAGATAAGTCCATGCCTGACAGCATAATAGACGATTCGGTCGCCGCAACCGCCTTCCGTCGCCTTCTCGATCACCTGCGTCATCGCACCGACGTGCAGAATGTCGACCTGATGGGCGAGGCGGGCTTCTGCCGCAATTGCCTGGCCGACTGGATCGCCGATGCCTCGGCCGAACAGGGCAAACCGCTGAGCAAGGGCGAGGCACGCGAACTGATCTATGGCATGCCCTTCGAGGACTGGAAGAGCCGCTATCAGGGTGAAGCGAGCCCGGAGCAACTCGCGCGCATGAAGGAAAGCGTGGCGAAGAACGCCGACTCTCATTAGAGCACCGCGATCCGATTCACATCCACTGGAGTTAGAATATGAGCGAGGACAATGTCGCCGCCGAACAGCTGCGCCTCTTCATCGAACGCATCGAGCGCCTCGAAGAGGAAAAGAAGGGCATCGCCGATGACATCAAGGACGTCTATCTGGAAGCCAAGTCCAACGGCTATGACGTAAAGACGATGCGGTCGATCGTGCGCCTGCGCAAGCTGGAAAGCCATGTGCGCCAGGAAGCCGAAGCGCTGCTGGAAACGTACAAGAACGCGCTCGGCATCGACTGAGCCCGCCTGTCGCCAAGGAGACCGACGCGATGTCCGAAATGATCGTGACCACGACCCACAGCGTCGAGGGGCGCCCGGCGCAGCAATATTTCGGCATCGTCACCGGCGAGGTGATCGTGGGCGCCAACCTGTTTCGTGACCTGTTCGCCAGCGTGCGCGATATCGTAGGCGGCCGCTCGGGCGCCTATGAGGACGTGCTGCAACGCGCCCGCGAGCAGGCGCTGCAGGAAATGCGCACCCGCGCCGCCTCGCTCGGTGCCAATGCGGTGATCGGCGTCGATCTCGACTATGAAGTGTTGGGGTCGAACGGATCAATGCTGATGGTGTCCGCGACCGGCACGGCAGTCCTTGTTTGACGAAAGCGGGACGTGCCCGGGGCAGCCCGCTCCACGTCCTGTTCGTCTGCAGCCAGAACCGGCTGCGCAGCCCGACGGCGGAGCAGGTCTTCGCCCGGCGCCCGGACTGGGAGGTGGATTCCGCCGGCACCAATCATGATGCCGAACAGCCGCTGGGCGGCGAACTGGTCGACTGGGCGGATGTGATCATCGTCATGGAACGCATCCACCGCAGCAAGGTGCAACGCCGCTTTCGCGATCGGCTGGGCGGCAAGCGGATCATCTGCCTGGACATTCCAGATGATTACGCCTTCATGGACCCGGCTCTCGTCGCGCTGCTGGAAACCAAGATAGGGCGGCTCCTGCCATAAGGGTGCACGCCCTTCTCCATCCGCCGGCTTGCCCTTTGCGCGACTCCTGATGTAAGGCCGCCGCCATCCTTCATCACAACGCGTTCATCAGAACCATAGGGCACGGATAGGCAGACATGGCCGGCCATAGTAAATTCAAGAACATCATGCATCGCAAGGGCGCGCAGGACAAGAAGCGCTCCGCCATGTTCTCCAAGCTCAGCCGCGAAATCACCGTGGCCGCCAAGATGGGCATGCCCGACCCGGACATGAACCCCCGCCTGCGCGCCGCCGTCAACGCGGCCAAGGCGCAGTCGATGCCCAAGGACAATATCCAGCGCGCGATCGACAAGGCGACCAAGGGCGAAGGCGATAATTACGAAGAGATCCGCTACGAGGGCTATGGCCCCGGCGGCGTCGCGCTGATCGTCGAGGCGCTGACCGACAACCGTAACCGCACCGCCACCAATGTCCGCACCGCCTTCGCCAAGAATGGCGGCAACCTGGGCGCGTCGGGCGCGGTGAGCCATGGTTTCGAGCGGCTTGGCCTCATCGAATATCCCGGCAGCGTCGGCAACGAGGAGAAAGTGCTCGAGGCTGCGATCGAGGCCGGCGCCGACGATGTCGAGAGCGACGAGGACAGCCACTCCATCTGGACCAGCATGGACGCGCTACACGAAGTCGCGCGCGAGCTGGAAAAGGCGCTGGGCGAAGCCGAGGCGGTGAAGCTCGCCTGGAAGCCCAGCATCAAGAGCGATGTCGGCGAAGACGATGCCCGCACGCTGCTCAAGCTGATCGACGTTCTGGACGACGATGACGACGTGCAGACCGTCTGGGGCAATTACGAGATCTCCGACGACGTGATGGAGAAGCTGGGATAATCATCCTGGGCCTCGACCCCGGCCTGGGCACGACCGGCTGGGGTGTCATCGCGGCGGACGGCAATCGCCTGACGCACATCGCCAATGGGCAGATCAAGACCGACAGCGCCATGTCGCTGGCGACGCGCCTGTTGGCGATCGACCTCGCGTTGACCGACCTGATCCTTGAGCATCGGCCGGACAGCGCGGCGGTGGAGGAGGTGTTCGTCAACGTGAACCCGCAATCCACGCTGAAGCTGGGGCAGGCGCGCGGCGTCGTGCTGCTCGGCGCCTCCCGCTCGGGCATGGAGGTGGGCGAATATGCCGCGCGGCTTGTAAAAAAATCCGTGGTCGGCGTGGGCAATGCCAGCAAGGATCAGGTCCATGCGATGGTCAGTCGCCTGCTGCCGGGCGTGAAGATCGCCGGCGCCGACGCGGCCGACGCACTCGCCGTCGCCATCACCCATGCCCATCATGTCGCCACGGCACGGCGCATCCCACGTTAATTCGCTTGGGCCGGCTCACGTCGCCCGGCGCTATTTCCCGCTGAAGATGAAGCCCACCGCCGCCATCAGGCAGGCAAAGGCCGCCAGATGCCGCCAGTGCAGCGGTTCCTTCAGCACCAGCACCATGAAGCCGCCGAAGATAATCAGTGCGATCGCCTCCTGCGTGACCTTGAGCTGCCCCGCGCTCCAGCCGCTGGCATAGCCGATGCGGTTGGCCGGCACCGCCAGGCAATATTCGACGAAGGCGATCGCCCAGCTGATCATGATGACCAGCAGCAGCGGCTTCGACATCCCGCCTTTCAGGTGCCAGTACCAGGCGACGGTCATGAACAGGTTGGAGAGGACGAGGAGGATGACGACAGGCATGGCTGCGCATCCCTGCCTCCCCGTGCGCGCCTTGTCCATGATCGATTCCGTCGCCGGGTTCGCCGTCGACACCCAGATGCGCCGCCGCAGCGCGCAAAAAGCTGGCGCTCGCGCGACGATCCGCTAAAGAACATAACATGATCGCGGGGCCGGAAGCATGATCGCCAAACTCAGGGGCATATTGGACAGCACCGGGCTGGACCATGCGGTGATCGACGTGGGCGGCGTGGGCTATCTGGTGGGCGCGTCGGCGCGTACGCTGGCGGCACTCGGCAAGATCGGCGAGGCCGTGACCATCCATACAGAAATGCTGGTGAGCGAGGATTCGATCCGCCTCGTCGGCTTCGCGCGCGGCGAGGAACGCGACTGGTTCCGCCTGCTGACCGGCGTGCAGGGCGTGGGATCGCGCGTGGCGCTCGCCATCCTCTCAGCGCTCGAGCCTTCGGAACTGCACCGCGCTATCGCCATGGGCGACAAGGCGATGGTCGCACGCGCCAACGGCGTCGGCCCGAAGCTCGCCATGCGCATCGTCAATGAACTCAAGGACAAGATCGGCGTGGCGCCTGCCGGCAGCGCCCTCGCGGCGGGTAGCGCGCCCCTGCCCAGCGGCAGCCACGGCGCCGACGCAGTCTCCGCGCTGCAGAATCTGGGCTTCAAGCCGCATGAAGCCAGCACAGCCGTCGCCGCCGCCGAAGAGGAAATGGGTGAAGGCGCGACGCTCGACGCACTGGTCCGCCTCGCCCTGCGGAAGGCGGCGAAGTGACCGACAGCGACCGCCTCATCACCCCCGCCCGCCGCGTCGAGGATGTCGACGCCGCGCTGCGCCCCAAGACACTGGACGAGTTCGTCGGGCAGAAGGGCGCGCGGGAGAATCTGCGCATCTTCATCCAGGCGGCGAAGGCGCGGGGCGAGGCGCTGGACCATGTGCTGTTCTTCGGTCCGCCCGGCCTTGGCAAGACGACGCTGGCGCAGATCGTCGCCAAGGAAATGGGCGTGGGCTTCCGCGCGACATCCGGCCCAGTCATCGCCAAGTCGGGTGATCTGGCCGCGCTGCTCACCAACCTCGACGAGGGCGACGTGCTGTTCGTGGACGAGATCCACCGGCTCAATCCGGCGGTGGAGGAAATCCTCTACCCCGCGATGGAGGACCGCGCGCTCGACCTGATGATCGGCGAGGGGCCGTCCGCCCGTTCCGTCCGCATCGACCTGCCGCAGTTCACGCTGGTCGGCGCCACGACGCGGCAAGGGCTGCTGACCAACCCGCTGCGCGACCGCTTCGGTATTCCGGTGCGGCTCAATTTCTACACGGTGGACGAGCTGGAACTGGTAATCCGCCGCGCCGCCGGGCTGCTGGGCCTCCCCATAGCCCCGGACGGCGCACGGGAAATCGCCCGCCGGTCACGCGGCACCCCGCGCATCGCGGGCCGCCTGCTGCGCCGCGTGCGCGACTTCGCCCATGCCGCTGGGCACGAGGTGGTCGACGCCAGGGCCGCCGATTCCGCCCTCACCCGGCTGGATGTCGATCATCTGGGCCTCGACCTGATGGACCGCCGCTACCTGATGATGATCGCGGACATCTACAAGGGCGGCCCGGTGGGCGTGGAGACCCTCGCCGCCGGCCTTTCCGAGCCGCGCGACACTATCGAGGAAGTGATCGAGCCCTATCTCATCCAACTGGGCCTCATCGCGCGGACCGCGCGCGGACGATGCCTGAATGCGGGCGGGTGGAAGCATCTCGGCCTGAACCCGCCAGAGGGCGCGCAGGATGGGTTGTTCGATTGAGGGGCAGTTGCCGGCGCTCGACGTTCAACCAAGCACGAGGGACGGTGCGCCCATCACGACGAGCATGACGGCCATGATCGTCATGAGGACAATCACTTCGACAAAGATGATGATGCGTTTGCAGTTCATTGCATGACGCGCCGTCTGAAGATGCGCGCTTGCATCATCCTGGTCCGAGCTGGACGATCATCAGCCACGATGATTTCGACAAAATCCTCGATGCCAAGGTCGCGGACGAGTCGCGCCACCTGAGCCTGAAAATGGCGGCTGACCGTGATATTCACGGCAGCCGGCGAAAATGCCAGGTCACAGGCCACTTCGGTCATCGTCGCCGATATCCGTGCCCATGGCGCACCAACGAAGTCGAAAGTCAGAACAGACACAATAGCCCCCAAAGGCGCCCGAAAGCCGTCGATTGCTCTGAAAACGATTCGACTTGCTGCGAGCGCAAAACATCCGATTCGGATGTAAAGCGGGGGTCAGAAGATGGGCGTGACCGACATCACGGTCGGGCCAATTTGCTCGGCCTGTCCCTTGCAGGCCTCACCCTCGCAAAAAACCGTAGCCAATGGTGAAGGAGGGGCCGGGCGACCCTCGCCGCCCGGCCCCTTCTCTCACATCCAGTCCGCCTCAGCTCACCGCCAGCTTCAGCGCGCCGTCGCCGTCATCGACATGCACGGTCGATCCATCTGGCACCTCCCCGCGCAGGATGAGGTCGGCCAGCGGATCCTGCAGATAACGCTGCACCGCGCGCTTCAGCGGCCTTGCGCCATAGACGGGGTCATAGCCGACCCGACCCAGCCAGGCCCGCGCGGCGTCGGTCAGGTCCAGTGTCACCTTGCGGTCCTTCAGCAGCTTCTGGACCCTGTTCACCTGAATATCCACGATCGGCCCCATATGCTCCGCGCCCAGGCGGTGGAACAGGATGATCTCGTCCAGGCGATTGAGGAATTCCGGGCGGAAATGGCCGCGCACGATCTCCATCACCTGCGGCTCGACATCCTCCACGCTCTGCCCGTCGGCCATGGATGACAGGAACTGGCTGCCAAGGTTGCTGGTGAGCACGATGATGGTGTTGGTGAAGTCCACCGTGCGGCCCTGTCCGTCGGTCAGGCGGCCGTCGTCCAGCACCTGCAGCAGCACGTTGAACACGTCGCCATGCGCCTTTTCCACCTCGTCGAACAGGATCACCTGATAGGGCCGGCGACGGACGGCCTCGGTCAGCACGCCGCCTTCCTCATAGCCGACATAGCCCGGAGGGGCGCCGATCAGCCGCGCGACCGAATGCTTCTCCATGAATTCGCTCATGTCGATCCGCACCATCGCGCTCTCATCGTCGAACAGGAAACCCGCGAGCGCCTTGGTCAGCTCCGTCTTGCCGACGCCCGTGGGGCCAAGGAACAGGAAGCTGCCGAGCGGCCGGTTCGGGTCCTGAAGGCCCGCGCGGCTGCGGCGCACGGCGGTCGCGACGGCGCGCACCGCATCGGCCTGCCCGATGACGCGCTTGCCCAGTTCCGCTTCCATGGCGAGCAGCTTCTCGCGCTCGCCCTCCAGCATCTTGTCGACCGGGATGCCGGTCCAGCGGCTGACGATGCCGGCAATGTCCTCGCTCGTCACTTCCTCGCGCAGCATCGCGCCTTCCGCCACGCTCTGCGCCTCGGCCAGCTTGCGTTCCAGGTCGGGGATGCGGCCATAGGCAAGCTCGCCCGCCTTGGCGAGGTCGCCGGCACGCTGCGCCTGATCGAGCTCGACGCGGGCGGCGTCCAGCTGTTCCTTGATCCGGCTTTCGCCCGCGATCTTGTCCTTCTCCGCCTGCCAGCGCGTCGTTAGCTCGGCCGACTGCTGCTCCAGATTGGCGAGGTCTTCCTCCAGCGCGGCCAGGCGATCCTGCGATGCCTTGTCGGTCTCCTTCTTCAGTGCCTCGCGCTCGATCTTGAGCTGGATGATGCGGCGATCGAGATTTTCGATCTCCTCCGGCTTGCTCTCTACCTCCATGCGCAGGCGCGACGCGGCCTCGTCCATCAGGTCGATGGCCTTGTCCGGCAGGAAGCGGTCGGTGATGTAGCGGTTGGAGAGGGTCGCGGCGGAGACGATCGCGCCGTCGGTGATCCGCACGCCATGGTGCAGCTCATACTTCTCCTTCAGGCCGCGCAGGATGGAGATGGTGTCCTCCACCGTCGGCTCGCCCACGAAGACGGGCTGGAAGCGGCGCTGCAGGGCCGGATCCTTCTCCACATATTTGCGATATTCGTCGAGCGTGGTCGCGCCGATGCAATGCAGCTCGCCGCGCGCAAGGGCGGGCTTGAGCAGGTTGCCGGCATCCATCGCGCCTTCCGATTTGCCCGCGCCGATCAGCGTGTGCATCTCGTCGATGAACAGCACGATCTGGCCTTCGGCGCCCTTCACCTCGTCGAGCACGCCCTTCAGCCGTTCCTCGAACTCGCCGCGATATTTGGCGCCCGCGATCAGGCTGCCCATGTCGAGCGCCATCAGCGTGCGGTCCTTCAGCGTATCGGGCACGTCGCCATTGGCGATGCGCAGCGCAAGGCCTTCCGCGATCGCCGTCTTGCCGACGCCGGGCTCACCGATCAGCACCGGGTTGTTCTTGGTGCGGCGCGCCAGGATCTGGATGGTGCGGCGGATTTCCTCGTCGCGGCCGATCACCGGATCAAGCTTGCCCGATTTCGCCGCCTCGGTCAGGTCGCGGGCAAATTTCTTGAGCGCGTCATAGCGGTCTTCCGCGCCCGCCGTGTCGGCGGTGCGGCCGCCGCGCAGCTGGTTGATCGCGGCATTGAGCGCCTCCGCCTTCACGCCCGCCGCCATCAGCACCTTGCCGGCAGTCGTGCTGAGCGAGAGGACGAGCGCGAGCAGCATCCGCTCGACGGTGACATAGCTGTCGCCCGCCTTCTGCGCGACCTGCTCGGCCTGATCGAGCACGCGGACGAGATCATTGTCGAGCCCCGGCGTCTGCTGTGCCCCGCCGCCGGAGACGACGGGTACTTTCGCAAGCGCTGCGTCGGTCTCGCGCAGGGCGATGCCCGCGTCGCCGCCCGCCGCCTTGATAAGGCCGGTCGCCATGCCCTGCTCGTCTTCCAGCAGCGCCTTCAGCAGATGCTCGGGGCTGATCCGCTGATGGCTCATGCGGATGGCAACGGTCTGCGCCGACTGCAGGAAGCCCTTGGCGCGATCAGTGAATTTTTCGAGATTCATTGGGTCAACACAGCTCCGGTAACGGGAACGAACGACGGCGATATAATGTTGCAATTTTGCAACACAAGGGGTTGCCGTCTATCCGCAATGCTACGGGGTGGAACAAGGGGCGACGACAAGCAGCAGGCCCACGCGCCACCTCTTTCCTTCGTCATGCTGACCGTCTTTCAGCATCCATCCTCCCGCGCTCGAATTTATGGGGAGGGACGGGGACCGAAACAAGTTCAGCATGACGGAAAAGCAATGGGCCGGGAAGCATCCAGCTGCCCGGCCCATTGCTTTTCACTTCGCCTTGTCGGCCTTGGGCGCGTTCGGCGCGAAGGTGTCGCCGAAGAAGTCGCCCTTGAACCACATCGGCGGCGCGTCGTCGTCCGCCATGGCGCGGGTGATGCGGTAATTCGCCTCGGCAAAGCGTGCGCCGGAGTCCCAATCGATCGCCTGCTTCATGTCGTCGCCCGGATGGTGGTAGTTGCCGCTCAGAAAGGCGCCCCAGGCCTTTTCGCCGCCATTGGCATAGCCGGTGGCGAGGAAGACGGCGGGCACGCCCTGCTTCACGAACATATAATGGTCGGAACGGGTGAAGATGCCCTCCTGCGGCATCGGATCGGGCGAGAGCTTCACGCCCATCGGTGCGACAGCCTTCGCCACGATCGGCCCCAGCGTGGAGTGATCCGCGCCAAAGGCGGTCAGGTCCGTGAAGCGATAGAGCAGCAACGGCATGTCGAGATCGACATTGCCGACGATCTGCGACACCGGCACGGACGGATGGCGGGCGAAATAGTCGGCGCCAAGCAGCCCCTTTTCCTCGCCGGTCGAGGCCACGAAGATGATCGAGCGGCGCGGCTTCACCGGCGCCTCCGCCATCGCCCGCGCGACTTCCAGCATGGTGGCGATGCCGGCGGCATTATCGAGCGCGCCATTGTTGATATAGTCGGTGCCCGGCTTGTCTCCCGGCTTCGGCTTGCTGATGCCGATATGGTCGAGATGGGCGGAGAGCGCGACATATTGCGCCGCGAGCTTCGGGTCCGATCCCGGCAGGATGGCGACGACATTGGGGCTGGTCACGCGAACGCCATGCCCCTCCACGGACACATGGGCGCTGGTCTTGAGCGGGAAGCCCTTCGGCCGACCGCCGCTCTTGTCGGCTTCCGCACGGATCGCCGCGATGGATTTGGGTGCCCCTGCGAACACCGCCGCTACCGCAGGATCGTTCAGCGATGCCGTCACCCGGATGCCGGGCGCCTCGTCGAACGGCTTGTCATCCTTGTCGACCCAGGAAAAGTCGGGCTCGTCGGCGACCTGCACCATGCGCGACCAGGGACGCGTCTTCATCGACAGCGCGGTACCGACGCTCAGCATGCCGATCGCGCCATGGGCCTGCGCCGCCTTCGCCTTGGTCGCGGAGACATGCGCGCCTTCCTCGCTCGGCAGGCCACGGGGATAGCCGCGCAGGGCGACGACGATCTTCCCCTTCACGTCCAGCCCGGCATAATCGTTGATGCCAAGCCGCGCATCCTCGATACCATAGCCCACGAACACCAGCGGCGCGGTGACATCCTCCTTCGTGCCGTTGGCGGGCAGGCTGACCAGGACGTCGGTGCCATGGGTCCAGCTCTTCTCGCCGGCAGGACCAGTGATGCTGACGGAGCCCGGCGTTTCCGTCCGGTCGGTCTGCTGGAAGGTGATGGTCTGATACCAGCCGCCATTGTCGCCACCGGGCTTCAGCCCCAGTGCCTCGAAACGGCTGGCGACATAGCGGGCGGCGATCTCATGCCCGCGGCTGCCGGTGTCGCGGCCTTCAAGCAGGTCGTCGGCAAGAAAATCGACGTGCGCGCGCACCTGGGCAGCCGTGAACACGGGGTCCGACGGGGCCGGGGCGGTGCTTTGGGCGGAGGCCGCAGCGGCAAGGCAGAGTGCCATCGCGGCAAAAGGCAGTTTCATTTCCAGGGGGTTCCCTCTTATCCGTTCATGGCGCGGGAGCCTATCGCGGGCAACGGCCCTGTCCAGCGGAAAGCGTATTGCACCGCTATAACGCCCCGCTATGTTGATGGCCATGCGCGAGCCGGACGCCCCGAATGCCGGCCGTTCCCTGTCGATCCAGAGGATATTCATGCCCAATCGCACGATCCGTTTCAGCCTTGCCCTGGCGCTCGCCGTATCGCCCATCGCCCTTTGCGCGGGCAGCGCGCCAGCCCTTGCCCAGAGCGCCACATCGGCCAGTGCAGCCCCCGCGCCGGTCTCCACCCTCGCGGCGAAGGTCGACATTCCTTATGAGGAATTCACGCTAGCGAACGGGCTGCGGGTCATCGTCCACACCGATCGCAAGGCGCCGGTGGTCGGGGTCACCGTCTATTACCGGGTCGGTTCCAAGAACGAGCCGAAGGGCAAGACCGGCTTTGCCCATCTGTTCGAGCATCTGATGTTCGGCGGATCGGAAAATGTCCCCAATTTCGACGAGCCACTGACGGCGGCGGGCTCCACGCCGACCAACGGCTCCACCTGGTTCGACCGCACCAATTATATCGAGACCGTGCCCACCGGCGCGCTCGACCTTGCGCTGTTCATGGAGGCCGACCGCATGGGCCACCTGCTCGGCGCCGTCACCCAGCCCAAGCTCGATGCCCAGCGCGGCGTCGTGCAGAACGAAAAGCGGCAGGGCGACAACCAGCCCTTCGGGCTTGTCCAATATGCGCAGACCGCCGCGCTGTTCCCGCCCGATCACCCCTATGGCCACACCACCATCGGCTCCATGGCCGATCTGGACGCCGCCAGCCTGCAGGACGTGCATCGCTGGTTCACCGATCACTATGGCCCGAACAACGCCATCCTCGTGCTGGCGGGCGATATCGACGCGAAGAACGCAAAACCACTGATCGAAAAATATTTCGCGAAGATCCCGAAGGGGAAGCCCGTCGTCCTGCCCGCCGCGCCCGTCCCCACCCTGCCCGCCCGTGTCGATCAGGTGATGAAGGACAGGGTCGCGACCACGCGCCTCTACCGCACATGGATCGTCCCTGGCCTCAACGATCCCGACAATGCGCCGCTGGACATCGGCGGGGCGGTGCTGGGCGGCCTTGCCAGTTCCCGGCTGGACAATATCCTGGTGCGCGACGAGCAGCTGGCCGTCGCCGTCACCGCCGGGCTGCAGAGCTTCGAGCAGATGTCGCAGTTCGAGGCGTCGGTGGACGTGAAGCCCGGCGTGGACCCCGCCAAGGTCTCCGCCCGGCTCGACGCGATCATCGCGGACCTGATCGCCAAGGGGCCGACGCAGGATGAAGTCCAGCGCGTCATCGCGCGGCAGATCGCGGCGCAGATCGGCGGGCTGGAAGTCGTCGGCGGCTTTGGCGGAAAGGCGTCGACGCTGGCGGAGGGCGCGCTCTATTCGAACGATCCCGCCTTCTACAAGAAAGCCCTTGCCAACCTCGCCGCGCAGACGCCCGCGAGCGTGAAGGCGGCGATGCAGAAGTGGCTGACCCGGCCGGTCTATGCGCTGCGCGTCGATCCGGGCGAGCGCGACGCCTATGAGGAAGCGCAAGGCCCGGCGAGCACCGCCACGCAGGTCGAAGTCGTGCCGCCCAAGCCGACCATGGCCATGCCCGAGGTAAAGCCCAGTCCCGGCGTCGATTTCCCCGATGTGGAGAGCACCACGCTTTCCAACGGCATCAAGGTGCATTTCGCCCGCCGATCGACCGTGCCTACCTTGCAGATGTCGGTCAGCTTCGACGCCGGTATCGCGTCCGATCCCAGGGACCAGCTTGGCGTCAGCCAGCTGATGCTCTCCCTGCTGGAGGAAGGCACCCGCACCCGCACCTCCGTCCAGATCGCGGAGGAACAGGAGCGGCTCGGCGCCAACATCTCCACCGGGCAATCGATGGACCGCACGACCATCTCGCTCTTCGCCCTGACCGCAAATCTGGCGCCGTCGATGGATCTTCTGGCGGACGTCATCCAGAACCCGGCCTTCGCCCCGCGCGAGGTCGAGCGGATGCGCGCCATCCAGCTGACCCAGATCGCGCAGGAAAAGGCCAATCCGCAGGGCCTTGCCGGCCGGGCGATCTTCCCGCTGCTCTATGGCGCCCGGCACCCCTATGGCGTGCCGAGCCGCGGCCTGGGCGACACGCCGACCGTCGGCAGGCTGACGCAGTCGGAGCTCGCCAGCTATCATCATCGCTGGATCAGGCCGGATAATGCGGAGATCTTCATCGTCGGCGACACGACCCTGGCAGCGATCAAGCCGCTGCTGGAAGCGCGCTTCACCACCTGGCGCTCGACGCGGGACATGAAGGGCACGAAGGACTTCTCGGCCGCCGTGCCTCCGGCAAACCCCGGCATCACCTTCATCCCGCGCCCGCAATCGCCCCAGTCGGTCATCCTTGGCGGTTTCGTGACCAATGTGACGGGCCGCGATCCGCTGGTGCCGTTCAACGCCGCGAACAACGTGCTGGGCGAGGATTTTCAGTCCCGCATCAATGTCGACATCCGCGAGACCAAGGCCTGGTCCTATGGTGCGGCGTCCTACCTCGCCGAACGGGCGGAGCGCAGCCCCTATATCATCGTCGCGCCGGTGCAGGCGGACAAGACCGGGCCGGCGATCAGCGCCATCCTGACCGACATCAAGGATTTCCTTGGTCCCAAGGGCGTCACCCCGGCCGAGTTCAACCGGGTGGTGAAGGGCAATATCGCGGCGCTGCCGGGGCAATATGAAACGGCCGGCGCTGTCCTGGCGCAGATGCGCGCGGACGTGCTGTTCGGTCGCCCGTTCAACTATGTCGAGACGCTGGCGACCCAGTATAAGTCGCTGACGCCACAGAACATGAACGAGGCCGCCCGCGCCGTCATTGATCCGGCGAACATCCGCTGGGTCGTGGTGGGCGATCCGGGCCAGGTGCTGCCGCAGCTCAAGGCGCTCAACATGCCGGTCAGCGTGGAGGAGCCCAAAGCGGACGCCCTTACCCCCGCCGCCGTTGACAGCACGGCCGTTCCCGCCAAATAGGGGCCGACCCGCACGGACCGACAGGAATGAAGGCGGACAGGAACAGGAGTAAATAGAATGGCCGAAGTCGATGGCGCCTATGATTGCGTGACCAAGACCCCGATGGGCGACCAGACCAGCGTGTTCACCGTCATCAGCAACGGCGCGACCTTTCACGGCACCAATGCCAGCCCGCTCGGCTCGCTGGACGTGAAGAACGGCAAGGTCGACGGGAATCGCCTGACCTGGACGATGGACATGACCATCCCCATGCCGATGACGCTGGAAGCCGAAGCCGTGGTCGAGGGCGATACGCTGACCGGCACGATCCAGCTCGGCGCCTTCGGCAGCGCCGCGATGACCGGCAAGCGCCGGGTCTGACGCCCGCGCCGCCGGATGACTGAAGCAAACGGAAAAGCCCGCCGATCATCACGATCGGCGGGCTTTTCTTATACCGGATGCCGGCCGCCGCTGCGCTGGATCAGAAGCGATAGCCCAGCGAGAACTGCAGGATCGGATAGAGCTTGTAGTCATCCACGTCATCCTGGATCGACTGGCGCTCCTCCTCAAGGTCCGCCGCCGAAACGAGGCCCGAGCTGGACGTGAAGTTGCGCATCTTCACCTTGCCCTGGAACAGCGCGCCGGCTTCCACGCCAAAGGCGAAGCCCCGGCCCATGCCGCCGCCATAGCCAAGCGTCAGCGCAGGGGCGAAGTCCTTAACCTCTGCCTCGCCGCGCAGGGTGCCGATCTGTGCCGGCGTGTAGCTGGTGCCATTGATGGTGACGGCGCTGGCTGGCGCCGCGATCACGCGCCCCTTGTTGCCGTTGATCCGGGCGCCGCCGGAAATGCGGAAGCCGCCACCAAAGGGATAGACGTCCAGCATCAAGCCCGCCGAACGCAGCTTCACCTTGCCGTCATAGGTCAGGTCGTCGGAATCGAAATCATGGCTCACCGACAGCAGGCTCGCATTGCCGCGAATGCCGATGGTGTCGGACAGGCGATAGGCGAGTTCGGGACCGACGCCGAGCGAGCCGGCGGAGACGCTTGCAGTCAGCCGCGCGTCGTCGCCCTGCGCGAACGCAGGCGTGGCCAACAGGAAGATTGCTGAAATAACAGAAGCAGAAACAAGATTACGCACGATATGCAATTCCCCAATGTCGGAGGCTCCCCGGCCTCCAAGCGCATCATAGGAACGACACGCTAAGCGGAGGTTATCGCGCGCAACAAAAAAGGCCCGGCAGAGATGCTGCCGGGCCTCGAAATCTCCGCAAGGGCCAATCCTATAGTCGGCCTTCAGGGATATCGTTGGATCAATACTGAACCGTAACAGTCACTGCGCGGCGGTTCTGCGCCCATGCGGCCTCATCCGATCCCAGTGCAGCCGGGCGTTCCTTGCCATAGCTGACCGTGGTGATGCGGCTGGAATCGATCCCCAGCGATGCCAGGTAGTTCTTCGCGGAGTTCGCGCGGCGCTCGCCCAGAGCAAGGTTATAGTCGCGGGTGCCGCGCTCGTCGGCATGGCCTTCGATCGTCACGCGCACATTCGGGTTTGCCTGCAGCCAGGTCGCCTGGCTGCGCAGCGTCGCCTGGTCCTCCGCATCGACATCATATTTGTCGGTGTCGAAATAGACGCGGTCGGAAGACACGCTGGCGATGAAGTCCTCCTGGCTGCCCTTTACGGGGCCGGTGGGCGCGGGTGCGGTCTGCTCGGTCGTGGAGCCCGCGGGTGCCGGTGGCAGTTCCTTGGGGGGCTTCTTCGAACATGCGGCCAGGGCGATGATGGCGCAGGCCGTGAGCATGGTCCGGGAAAGATGTTTCATATGTTTCTCCTTGGGGATGAGCTGGGGGCTACCCGATCGATTATGCTGTCGTAACGATGCAATACCAGATTGTTACGCTGTCAGGACGATTGAGTTCCATCAAACCGCATTTTCACGCGCAAAATGGTCCACAATCGCCCGATCCTCGCTCACGGCAGCAACGGACCCCAGGCAGGATCGGAGCCGTTGAGCGGCGTGGGGATGCGCCGTTCGTTCACGCCGGTCAGGTCAACCTGCCAGACCTGGCTGGTGCCCTGGCGACCCGGCGTCGTGCGGAAGAACTGCAGCACGCGGCCGTTGGGCGACCAGCTGGGCTGCTCGTCCTGCCAGCCATTGGTCAGGATCCGCTCATTATCGCCGCTGGGCGTCATCACCGCGACCTTGAAGTCGCCGCTGATCTTGGTGAAGGCGATCAGGTCGCCGCGCGGGCTCCATTCGGGCGTCGCATAGCGCCCGCCGCCATGGCTGATGCGCTGCTGGTTCGATCCGTCGGCATTCATCACATAGATCTGCTGGCCGCCGGACCGATCGCTTTCGAACACGATCCTGGTGCCGTCAGGGGAATAGCTGCCGCCGACGTCGATCGAGGGCGAAGTGGTGAGGCGTACCGGAGCACCGCCGTTGCTCGACACGCGATAGATGTCGGTATTGCCCGCCACTGCCATCGAGAAGAGGATGAAGCGGCCATCGGGCGACCAGCGCGGCGCGAAGGTCGGGTTGTTGCTTTCCGTCACCAGCCGCTGCTTGCCGGTGCCGATGTCGTAGACATAGATGCGCACCCGGCTGCCCAGATAGCTCACATAGACGATCGACTTGTAGTCCGGCGAAAAGCGCGGGGTGAGCGCCAGCGACTGGCCATTGGTGATGAAGCGGTGGTTGGCGCCATCGGAATCCATGATCGCCAGGCGCTTCACGCGGTTATCCTTGGGGCCGCTCTCGGCGATATAGGCGATGCGGCTGTCGAAGAAGGGGCTTTCGCCCGACAGGCGCGCATAGATGGCGTCGGCGCATTTATGGGCGGCGCGGCGCCAGTCGCGGGGCGAGACGACATAGCCCTGCCGGGTGAGTTCCTGCTTCAGCGCCACGTCGTAGAGATAGCAGCCAACGGTAATGTCGTTGTCGCCGCCGGCCGAGCGCACGAAACCCTGCACCAGCGCCTGCGCGCCCGTGCCCGCCCAGTGGTCATAGGCCGGGAAGGTCACTTCCGGCACGGTCACCGATTTCAATCCTGCCGGTCCCATGGGATCGAACAGGCCAGAGCCGCGCAGATCGGACGCGATGACCTCGGCGATCTTGCGGCCAAGCTCGTCGGTAGTGCCCGCGGGCGTCGTCACCTGCTGCTGCGCGGGCATGACAGGCACCGCGATCTTGAGGTTACTGTCGATCTCGCCGGTCACGTCGACCGAAAGCTGGGCCATGGCCGGCGTCATGCCGAGCGCACATGCCGCCGCGACGATCAGAATCTTCAAGCGCTTCATCGGTTCAGCCTCGCATCAAAGCGGAGCGGCTTCAGCCACTTCCACTGCTCATAATATTCCTGTGGCAGGTTCTGGAACGGCGAGGCAAGCATCACGGCCTGGATCGCGCGTTCGGCATGGAGTTTCGCCTGCGGCCGGTTGCTGGCGGTCACGCCGAGCTGGTCGACCAGTTCGGGCGAGCCGACGACCCGGCCGTTCTTGTCGAGCCGCACGCTCAGCAGCGTCACCAGCTGATCGGCGTCCGCGCCCGAGGGCGGGCGCCAGTGCGCTTTCAGCTGCCTGCGGATTTCCTGGTCCAGCGCGGCCTTCTGCTGCGGGCCGAGCGCGGCGGCGGGCGCGGGCGAAGGGGTTGCCGGACGCGTCGGTTTCTCGGTCTGGATACCCTTGAGGAAATCCGGGCCGAGCAGGGATCCGCGCTGGCGCGTGGCCGTCCCGCTGCCGCTCGCCTTGGGCTTCTCCGGCGCGGGCTTGGCCTTGGGCGTCTCTTTCGCAGGCGTCGGCTTGGCGGCGGGCTTGGCCTTGGGCGGCGTTGGCTTGGGCGCAGCCTTGGGCGGCGCGGCCGGCGGCTTGGGCTTGGGCGGCGCCTTTTCGGCGACCTGGCGCGGCGGCGCTGGCTTGGGCGGCGGAGGCGCCGGCACGACTTCCGGCTCGGGCTCTGGCTGTGCCTGGGGGGCAGGTGCCGGCGCGGCATCTTCGGTCGGTCCCTGCTCGGGCGCCTGCGATGGCGGCGGCGGGGTGGTCGAGACCCGCGGCGCCATGCTCTGCAGCGCAACCTCATCCACCATGGAGACGTCCATCGGCGGCGAGTTGAGCTTCAGCGGGTTGGGCGTGGGAAGGAAACCGACCGAAAGCACGACGAACAGCAGGACATGTCCCGCCGTGGCGATGCCAAGGCCGATCTGTTCAGCGCGCTCCATGCATCGCCCCTATTCGCCCTGTCCTGAACCAGCGCTGACAGGCGCTGGCGCGGCGTCTGGCACGCCGTCGCTCGCGCTGCTGCTGACCAGCGCCACGCGGCTGAGGCCCGCGCGGTTGAGCTCACCCATCACCCGCATCACCGCGCCATAATCGAGCCCGGTGTCGCCACGCAGGAAGACCTGCGGCGGCTCCGCGCCTGCGGTTGCGGAGCGGATTTCGGCAAGCCGGCCTGGGAGGTCGGCCTCGCTGATCTCCACATCGTCGATGAACAGCCGACCGCTCTTCTCGATGGAGAGCACCGTGGGCTTTTCATCCTGGTCGAGCGCCTTGGCGCGGCTGTCCGGCAGCTTCACCGGCACACCCGTCACCAGCAGCGGCGCCGTCACCATGAAGATGATGAGCAGCACCAGCATCACGTCCACCAGCGGGGTGACGTTGATATCCGCCATCGGCGCGCGGCGGCCGCCCCTGCGGCCGGAGGGAGGCGTTCCCATGCCCATGTCAGCGCCCTCCCTGCGCCAGCGCGTGCGTGATCGAAACCTCGACGATCACTGGCGCTGGCTTTCCAATTCGCGGCTCAGCGTCGCGTAGAAGCCATCGGCGAAACGATGCAGCCTTGCCTCCAGCCGGTTGATGGCATGGCTGAACCGGTTGTAGGCGATCACCGCAGGGATGGCTGCGAACAGGCCGATGGCGGTGGCGAAGAGCGCCTCTGCAATACCCGGCGCCACGACCGCGAGCGAGCTGTTCTGTTCCGCCGCGATCGAGGTGAAGGCGCGCATGATGCCCCAGACCGTGCCGAACAGGCCAACGAAAGGCGCCACTGCGCCAACCGTCGCCAGAATGTTGAGCCGGTCGGAAAGGCGGTCAATCTCCGCCGCAACCGCACTGCCCATGGCGGTCGACAGGCGATCGCGCGTGCCTTCACGGTCGACCACCTTCTGCGCGGTGGAACGGCGCCATTCGGATACCCCCGCCGCCATCACCTTGGCGCTGGGCAGGTTGCCCTTGGCGCGCGCCTCATAGAAGCGGTCGATATCCTCCGTCTTCCAGAAATCGGTCTCGAAGGTTACGCAGCCCTTGCGGGTCCGGCCGAAGGAAAAACCGAAGCCAAGGATGATCGCCCAGGTCCAGATGGAGGCGAGCAACAGCCCCAGCATCACGCCCTTCACGACGATGTCGGCCTGAAGGAACAGCTTGAGCGGCGAGATGACGGTCGGCCCGTCGGCCAGCGCCAGCGCGGCGGAAAATATGGGCAGGGACAGGCTCATAAACTCGGGTCTTCCCCTTGAAGAAGGCGGTTGAACAATGCGATCCAGGGCGCCGGTTGCCGTTGCGGGCGACCCTGGGGGCTCAGAAAGGCGACTTTGACGTCGCCCTGGGTCAAAATTTCCTCTCCGCGCGCCACCTCCTGGTGGATGGCACAGGAGGCCGCGCCGACCATGGTCACATGGCTGCGCACGATCAGGTCGTCGTCCAGCCGGGCCGGGCGGCGATAGGCGATCGCAAGGTCCGCCACGGCATAGACGCCCGTTCCGCCTTCATGGTTCCCGCGCTGGTCGATGCCCGCAAGGCGCAGCATGTCGGACCGCGCCCTCTCCATGTAGCGCAGATAATTGGCATGATAGACCATGCCGGACAGGTCCGTATCCTCGAAATAGACGCGGACGGGAAAATGGTGGACGCCGGCCATGAAGATGCCGGTCGCCGGCGCAGGCGGCACGGGGGACATGCGGGCCGTTTAACCACGTTCCATGCCGCAGCGCAAAGCCGTAAAATGACGGAAACGAAACCTTTTCTCGCATATGTGCCTCGGCCCGTCGCTGGAAACGCCCATTTCCGGGCCGATCCGCCCGATCCTGCCGCCCGACATCGGATGTCGGACTTTTACTGCTTGAGCCAGTTCGTCGCCGCGAACCAGCCCGCGATGGCCAGCGCCGTCGCCACGCAAAAGCCGGTCACGCCCCAGAAGGCCCAATGTTCATGGGCAAAGGGAATGCCATCCACGTTCATGCCCAGCAGGCCGGTGATGAAGGTCAGCGGCAGGAAGACGAGCGCGACCACCGCCAGAACCAGCGCCTGCTGGTTCATCTGCTCGGCGCGCAGGTCGGTCAGTGCCTCATGGGTCAGCGCAGACCGTTCGCGCACCGCCTCCAGCTCCTCGGCCATGCGGGCGCAGCGATCGGCGGCATCCTGGAGGTGGAGCTTGTCGTCTTCCTCCAGCCAGCGGGCGTCGGCCATCGCCAGCCGCTCCACCGCCTGCCGCTGCGGCGAGAGGAAGCGGCGATAGGCGATCGCGGTCGCGCGGATATGCGCCACGCGACGACGCGATTCGGCCAGCCCCTCCTCGCTCAGGCCGCTTTCGATATCGTCCAGATCATCGCCCAGTTCGGCGACATCGGGGTCCAGTTCGTCGGTGATCTCCTGCGCGAGACAGGCGATGAAATCACCCGGGTCGCTGATCGTCCCGCTCTTCATCTGCTCGATCATCCTCGGCAGCGCGGCAAGATCGCGATAGATGGCAGAGACGATCAGCCCCTTCTGCGCCCATAGGCGGATGGAGACCAGCGGATCGCCATCGGGCTCAGCCCCACCGCACAGGCCGCGCAGGTTGACGAGCGCGCCGGCGATGCCGCCCGCGCTCATGAAGGTGCAGCGCGGCCGCGTCTCCTGCGCGACCAAGGCCCTGAGCGCGGCGTCAGGCATATTGGCCAGCCGCCCGGCGAGCGCGCGCGCATCCTCATGCCGCCCGTCGATGTGAAACCATGTGAAGGCCGGTGGTGTCGCGAGCGCGCACCATGCGTCCAGCGTGATCTCGCGCACGCTGATGCCATCATGGACGAGGACGAGGCTCATCGGCCGATTTCCAGCCAGAGCGACAGGCCCGGTCCAGGAGCGACAGGCGGGGCATCCGCCATGATCCGCGCCGCATCCGCCCGTGCCCGCACCAGGATCGCGGCAGGCACATCGGGCGCGTGATAGACCCGGTCCGCCTCACCCAGAAGCCGCGCCGTCCGCAGCGTGAGGTCGTCGGGGTCCGCCGATGCGAGGGGCAGCGCGATCAGGCGGCTGGCCTGCTCCTCCGCCCCGGTCCGCGCGACCCATGCAGCGACGCGCGCATCGCCATCATCGTCATCGCCCAGAGGGTCCAGCGCGCCGCCGGCCGCCAATGCGGCGTCGATTGCCCGGCGCCGCTGCGCAGCCGCCGGCCAGCGCTGCCTGATCGCGCCGCGCGCACGCGACAATGCCAGCGCCAAAGTGCCCAGCCGCGAAGGCAGCAGCGCCTCGATCCGCTGCCGCACCGCCTTGGCAAGCCCCGCCGATGCGCCGCCCGTCCCCACCGCGATGATGAGCGGATCGCGATCGACGATTGCGGGCAGGGTGAAGTCGCACAGCGCCGGGCGATCGACGGCATTGACCAGCACGCCCCGTGCCTTCAGCCGCGCGACGGCCGCCTGCGCCGCCGCCTCATCCTCGACCGCGACGATGGCGATCGCCGCATCGGCACTTTCATCTTGCGTGACGAGGGCGCCGGCGCGTTCCAGCAGGCGCCGCTTGGCGTCCGCCGTCTCACCTTCGCCCAGCAGGATCACCGGCCGGCCCGCGATGCGCAGGAACAGCGGCAGTGCGTCCATCGGCGCGTTACGCCTTGACCCAGTCGGGGATGATGTCGCCCGCGATCAGCGCCTCGATCGGCGGACGGGGACGCACCACGGCCCAGCGATCGCCCGACACCAGCACTTCAGGCGTCAGCGCACGGCTGTTATAGGTGCCCGCCATCGTCGCGCCGTAGGCGCCGGCCGTCATGAAGGCGACGAGGTCGTCCGCCTGCACATGGTCCATCGCGCGGTCTGTGGCGAAGGTATCCCCGCTCTCGCACACCGGGCCGACGACATTGGCCTTCGTCGTGCGGCCGCTTGGCTGCACCGCGCGAATATCATGCCACGCGTCGTACAGGCTGGGGCGCAGCAGGTCGTTCATCGCCGCATCGACGATGACGAAGGGCTGGCTCGCGCCCTGCTTCACGCGCACCACGCGGCTCACCAGAGCGCCGGCATTGCCCACGATCACCCGGCCCGGCTCGAACATCAGCCTGACCTTCCAGCCGCGGGTCACGCGCGTCACCATCGCGCCATAGTCGGCGGGGCTGGGCGGAGCCGGCAGCGAGGGGTCGTAGGGCACACCCAGGCCGCCGCCGAGATCGGCGGTGCGGATGTCATGCCCTTCATCGCCCAGCGCCTCGATCAGCATGCCGACCTTGGTGAAGGCGGCTTCCAGCGGGGCGAGATCGGTCAGCTGGCTGCCGATATGGACGGCGACGCCCTGCACATCCAGCCCGGCAAGCTGCGCCGCCCGGTCATAGGCGGCAATGGCCCGATCATAGGGGATGCCGAACTTGTTTTCCGCCTTGCCGGTGGAAATCTTGGCATGGGTGCCGGCGTCGACATCCGGGTTGATGCGATAGGCGACGGGGGCGACGAGCCCCATGGACAGCGCAACCTCGGACAGCATCTCCGCCTCCGGCTCGCTTTCCAGGTTGAACTGGAAAATGCCCTTTTCCAGCGCGAGCCGCATTTCCTCACGGGTCTTGCCGACCCCGGAGAAGACGATCTTGCGCGCCGGGATGCCAGCCGCCAGCGCACGCAGCAACTCGCCAGCGGATACGACATCGGCGCCAAGGCCGAGTTTCGCCAGGGTGCCGAGCACGGCGGCATTGGGGTTGGCCTTCACCGCAAAGGCGATCAACGGATCGGCCAGTTCGGACAGCCCGTCGCGGAACACGCCGACATGGCGGGTCAGCGTGGCGGTGGAGTAAATATAGACAGGCGTGCCGACCGCTTCGGCGATCACCTCGACAGGCACGTCCTCAACATGCATCGCGCCACCGCGATACTCGAAATGGTCCATCTGGCAGCGTTCCTCAGTTGGATTCGGGCGGGAGATCGAAGGAGTCGTCCTCGCGCTCCTGCGATTTTGTCAGCAGTTCAGCGTTGCGTTCCGGCCGGGATTGCACCGACGGCGTCATCAACTGCTGGGGCGTGGGCTGCGCCGTCGCGCCGATCGGCACCGGGACGCGCGCCGTGCCGCTTGGCGGCTTGAGCGCCGCCCGCCCGCCACAGGCCGACAACCCGGCAAGCGCGCCAAGCGCCAGGGCAATGGCGATCCGACTGGTCATGTCTCGGCTCCTTGGTTGAGCGCCGCCAGCGCCTGCGCGATGCGAGCACGGACCTGATCGGGCGCGGTGCCGCCATGGCTGCGGCGGCTGGCGACCGAGGCATCGACGGTGAGTACCGCGAACAACCGCTCGTCGATCCGCGCGTCGATTTCCTGCAGCGCCGCGAGCGGCAGCGCGGCGAGCGACACGCCGCTGTCATCGGCGAGCTTCACGGCGCGGCCGGTGATGTGGTGCGCCTCACGGAACGGCACGTTCGCCTCGCGCACCAGCCAGTCGGCAAGGTCGGTCGCGGTCGCATGGCCGCTCTCCGCCAGCGCGCGCATCCGGTCGGTGCGGAAGGTTACGGTCTCGATCATGCCGGTCATCGCCGCGATCGAGAGGCCCAGCAGGTCGTGCGCCTCGAACACCGGCGGCTTGTCGTCCTGCATGTCCTTGGAATAGGCGAGCGGCAGGCCCTTCATGGTGATGACCAGCGCGTTCATGGCGCCCGCGATCCGCCCGGCATGGCCGCGCACCAGCTCCGCCGCATCGGGATTACGCTTCTGCGGCATGATCGAGCTGCCGGTCGAATAGGCGTCCGGCAGCGAGATGAAGCCGAAGGGCTGGCTCGCCCAGATGATGAATTCCTCGGCGAGGCGCGAGAGGTGCAGGCTGCACTGGGTCGCCGCCATCAGATAGTCGAGCGCGAAATCACGGTCGGACACGCTGTCGAGGCTGTTGTCGGTGGGCCGGTCGAAGCCCAGCGCCGCCGCCGTCGCGTGGCGATCCAGCGGAAAGCCGGTGCCGGCGAGCGCGGCGGCGCCCAGCGGGCACTCGTTCATGCGGACGCGCGCATCGGCAAAGCGGCTGCGGTCGCGCCGGATCATTTCATAATAGGCCATCAGATGATGACCGAGCGTCACCGGTTGGGCCGACTGGAGATGGGTGAAGCCCGGCATCACCGCATCGGCATGTTCCTGTGCCCGCGCCACCAGCGCGCGCTGCAGGCCGGCAAGGCCCGCCTCCACCATGTCGATCGCATCGCGCACCCACAGGCGGAAGTCGGTCGCGACCTGATCGTTGCGCGAGCGCGCCGTGTGCAGGCGGCCGGCGACCGGGCCGATCAACTCGGCCAGCCGCGACTCGGTCGCCATGTGGATGTCTTCAAGGTCGAGATTTTCCGGGACGCCATTGGCCTCATATTCAGCCGCGACCTGCGCCAGACCCTGCGTGATGGTCTCCGCATCGGCCACGGAAACGATGCCCTGCTTGGCCAGCATGGCGACATGCGTGCGCGATCCGGCGATGTCCTGCTGCCACAATCGCTTGTCGAAGGGGATCGAGGCATTTATCTCGCGCATGACCGAAGCCGGGCCGGCCGCGAAACGCCCGCCCCACATGCTGTTGGAGCCCGAACCCTTGCCCAGCCCCACATTCGTCTCGTCCGTCCGGTCTGCCGGTCCCGTCATGATATCATTGCGTTCCGTAATGGCCCTGCTGCTGGCAGGGGGCGTGTTGAGCGCCTGCGATAGGCAATCCGGGCCGCAGGGGCAACACGCCAATGCGGCTGCCGCGGCGACATCCGACGAAGTACCCTCCAGCGACGAGGCGACGGAGTCCGCCGGAAATCAAGGCAGCGGCTTCAGCTTCACGGTGGACAAGGCCAAGGCGGGCACGCCAGCCCCGGCCTTCGTCTTCGCCGCACCGGGCGGCAAGGAAAGCAAGCTCGCCGATTTCGCCGGCAAGCCGATCCTGGTCAACCTGTGGGCGACATGGTGTGCGCCCTGCGTCGCGGAGATGCCGACGCTCGACGCGATCGCCGCCACCTATGCGCCACGAGGGCTGCAGATCCTCACCATCTCGCAGGACAGCCAGGACGCCCAGCGGGTCGACGCCTTCTTCGCCGCGAAGAAGTTCAAGCATCTCAAGGCATGGCGCGACCCGGAAAACCAGTTCGGCTTCCACTATGCCACCGGCCTGCTGCCGACCAGCGTGCTCTATGACGCCAAGGGCAAGGAGGTCGCGCGGGTGACGGGCGCGATGGACTGGACCGGGCCGGAGGCGAAGGCGCTGATCGAGGACGCGCTGAAAGGCTGAAAGTGAGCGCTTGCAGGTGGCGCCTTCGGCCCTAGGATGGCGACCGGATATCTGCAGTCTGAACGGAGAGGCATGATCATGAAGCTGTTGCGCTTGGGAAGTGTAGGCCTGATGGCCTGTCTTGCGGCGGGCCTTGCCAGTGCCGCCAGCAGTCCGCGTGTCGACCTGAAGGCCGTGCTCGCCGACCCCGCCCGCCCCGAGGCGGACCGCGCGCGAGACGAGGATCGGAGGCCGGCCGCCGTCATCGCCGCAGCCGGAATCAAGCCGGGAGACACGGTGGCCGAACTGGCGCCGGGTGGCGGCTATTTCACCCGCATCCTGACCGGCGCCGTGGGCGCAAAGGGCCATGTCTATGCGATGCTCAGCCGCCCCTCCCCGGCGCTGGAAGAATATGCACCCAGCCGCCCCAACCTGACCCTGGTGAGCATCAAGCCGGGCGAGATCACCGTACCCGCGCCAGTGGACGTCGTGTGGACGACGCTCAACTATCATGACTTCAAGAACGCCAAAGTAGGCGAAAACGACGCGGCAACGCTGACCAACGCCGCCGCCTTCAAGGCGCTGAAGCCGGGCGGCTATTATTTCATCGTCGATCATCAGGCGGCCAAGGGCGCCGGCAGCAGCGTTACATCGACATTGCACCGGATCGAAGATGCCACGGTGATCAGCGAAGTGAAGGCCGCAGGCTTCGTGCTAGATCGCGAAAGCCCGATCCTGCGCCACTCGGCGGACGAACACACGCTGAAAGTTCAGGAAAGCGGCATCCGCGGCAAGACCGACCAGTTCGTGCTGCGCTTCCGCAAGCCACGCGGCTGATCCATTTTCCGACCGGACATGGGTGCGCCGGATAGACCGGCGCGCCCCATGTCTTTACTTGATGGCTCTGCTTGCATCTGCGCCATCCCCGATCATCGGTGAGCCTGCGCGTGAGGCGACGCTCACCTCCGCTTGGCCGCCTAAAAATGCCCGGTGACGTTGGCCGCTCGCGTCCACGCAAAGCTTTGCGTGGACGCGCCAAACTGCTATCCTCGCGGCATGATCGGCGGGGCATGTATCCCGCCGCGGGAGGGGCAGGTTCATGTCTGGACGCTGGCCAGGGGTGGCAAGGCGCAAATGCAGGAGGCCAATGGCCACCCTGCTGCTCGTCGCCGCGATCGCTTCGCCCTTGGTCGCCGGGCGCCAGCCCTATATTCCCGACGTGACGGAAGCCCGCGAACAGCAATGGCGATCGCTGACGGCGCAGGCGCAAAAGGAGTATGCGGCAGGACAGACGAGCGAGGGCGCTTCGCACGCCAGCGAGGCACTGGCCATTGCGGAAGAGATATTCGACGAGGACGATCCTCGCACGCTGATTTCCGTGAACGACCTCGCGCTCAACCTCGATGCCCTGCATCAGGACCGGGAAGCGGAAGCACTGCTGCGGCGGGCCTTCGACACCTATCTGCGCTCACGCGGCGAAGACGACCAGAATACGCTGCTCGCCGCCGAAAACCTGATCGACTTCCACGCGTCGCGTAAACAATATCAGGTGGCGCAGGACCTGGCCGCCTGGGCGCTCGCCACGCTGAAACGAACCACCGGCCCGTCCAGCCCGCAAAGCCGGCACATGGAGCAGCGTGCGGCGCAGCTTGCCCTGGCGGCAACGCCCCCGCCCTTACCTACGGCGCCCTTACCCCGGCCAGCCGCGCCCCAGCCATCGCTGACGGAGGGCACCACACCGGCAGGAGCCCCGGCAGAAGACATTGCAGCGCCCGTTGCGGGCATGGCGGTGCCGCTCGCCAGAACACCGAGCCCGGATGCCCTTCCCATGACGGACCTCCTGCCGCAGGAGACCGCGTCGGCTATGCCCGATCCTGGGCCGTCATCCACCGTCACATGGGATGACGCGTCGGTCCCGCTACGTCCCGGTCCCATGCCATGACCGCGCGCCTTGCCTCTCCGCCCATGGCAGGCGCGCACAACCGGGGAGCCAAAACCCGCATCGCGCATTTACGACTTGTTGAACACATCTCTGTTACGACCATGAGATGGGGAAACAGGATCGGGTGCTGGCAATGAAAGCCTGGAAGAACATCTCGTCTATCCTGTACCGCAAAAGTATTGCGGCCGTGAACATGCTTGAATTCAACTTGCGCGCCATCGTGACCGGCTGGGTCTTGGTCGCGGCATTTCTCTGCGGCCTGCGCATCGCCTTCCCGGCGACCCCGCAGGAGCATGGGTTGCTGAATGTCGCCGGCGCGCTGCTGCCCTATATGCTCGTCATCGGCGTACCGCTGGCCGCACTCGGTATCGGCCTGTCCCTTTTCCCGCGCGGCGGGGTTTTCGATCAGCCGGCAATCCGGCTGGCCCGCGTGGGCCGCTGGCGCCAGGTCGACTGCCTGACCGCCCGGCGACTGTCAGACCATGGCCTGTTCGGCATGATGGCGTCGCTGCTCGTCGGCCTGCTCCTCAACGTCCCGGTCCGCACGATCGAGTTTCTCACGGCCATGCCGGCACTTGGCAGCCACTCGCCAGACTGGTTCACCGGCGTCTTCCATGTGATGCTGCTGGACTGCGCGATCATCAGCAGCCTCTACATGTTCGCCTTTGCCATGGCCTTTCGCCTGCATCCGCTGTTTCCCCGCTTCCTGCTGCTCGTCTGGGGCCTCGATCTGCTGGCGCAATTGACCATCGCCCATGTCGCGGCAGGCACCGGCGGGTTGCCGAGCGCCGTTGCTGGCCCGCTCGCAACGATGCTTGCCGGAAATCTCAACAAGGTGCTGATCAGCGCCGCCATCTGGCTGCCCTATCTGATCCTCTCGTCGCGCGTAAACATCACCTTCCGGCATCGCATCCCTGCCTGACGGATGCGCCGCGCCTTCCGCCGCCGCGCATGCTGCAGCGCACAGAAATCCCTCCACACCTTCATGTAAAGCCGTGATATTGATTATCATGAAGGCAAATAAAAACGAATCAATACATGGGTATATCTAAAGATATACTTGTTTGATTCGAGTTTGATTTGGTGAATTTTCCCCAGATAAGCCAATATGGTTAACAAAAATTCACTTCAAACTACTGAAATATAACAATAAAATTTGCTATATTGACAGATTCCAAGACTAAGCAGTTACTTGCCTCAGCTTTCGTGGAAACTGCCAAATCGGGCAGGCGTCCCACAAAGGCGCCGTCGGGGTCGCACCGTTCAAAACTCCGACGCGAAAGCGAAATAGCCGGGCTAATCCGGCAGAGCATAGGGGTAGGAAAATGAACGTTATCAAGAAACTGTGGAACGACGAAAGCGGCGCATCGGCTGCTGAATATGCGCTGATCCTGGCCATTGTCGGCACCGGCATTGCCGGCGCGGCCTTTGCCCTGGGCGGCTCGATCTCGAACGCGATGGAAAATGCCACGGACTGCATCGACAACGGTCCGACCAACGGCACCTGCTGAGCATAATTTTGAAGCCTTGCCGTATAATAGCGGCAAGGCTTCAAACAATAATAACATGTGGGGGGATAAGTCGTGGGGCAGCGTCGGTCCTTGATCATCTTCGGCCTCGCAATATTGCTTGGCCTCGCGGCGGTGTATATCGCCAACGCCTATCTGGTCCGGAAGGAACAGCTACAGGCACAAGTCCCCCAGGGCATGGCAAAGGTGGTCGTCGCGCGTGTCGCGATGCCCTTCGGGACCGCAGTCACCAATGAAAATGTGAGGGTCGTGGACTGGCCGGCAGCCTCTCTGCCGGCCGGATCCTTCCACTCACCCGCGCAGCTCACATCCTTCGGCAAGACCAGGGTCGTGACCCGCGCGATCGAGGCCAACGAGCCTGTCCTTGCGGCCAAGCTTTCGGGCGATGACGGTCGCGCATCCATCACCGGCCTGTTGCGCCCGGACATGCGGGCAACCGCCGTCAGGGTCAGCGACGTGGCAGCCGCCGGCGGCTTCGTGCTGCCCGGCGACACGGTGGACGTCCTCGTCACCCGCCAGCTTGAAGGTGCCATGGGCGGCAAGTCCGAACAAATTACCGACGTGTTGCTGCAGGGCGTGCGGGTGATCGCCATCGATCAGAACGCCAATGACAGCACGAAAGACCCGACCGTGGGCAAGACGGCGACGCTAGAGACCAATCAGGTCGACGCGCAGAAGCTCGTCCTTGGCCAGAGCGTGGGCCAGCTGACGCTGGTGCTGCGCAAGATCACCGACAAGCCGACCCTGGCCGTCCAGACGGTCGACATCGAGGATCTGCGCGATGGCGCCTATGTCGGCGGCTATCGCCGCTCATCCGTTCCACCGGCGCTCGCTGGCCTGCCGGCCGACATGTCGGTCGCACCGGCCCCGGCAGCATGGCGCCCGCGCCCCGTCGCGGCCCGCCCGGCCGCGCCGTCCAATACCGCCACGATCGAAGTCGTGCGCGGCACCAAGGGCAGTTCTTACGAGGTAAAGCGCTATGGCACAAAATAGGGGGATGCTGCGGCTGGCGCTGGAGAGCGCCGTGACCGGAGGCGTACTGGCGGTCGGCCTGCTTGGGGCGGTCCCTTCCGCCCAGGCACAGATACTGGGCGGCGCGGTCCGCACGAGCGATGCCCTTCATGCCGGGCAGCTCGATGTACCGCTCAACAAGAGCCAGGTTCTGACGGTCGACCGTCCTTTCACCAAGGCCCTGGTGGGCAATGACGAGGTGGCGGACATCCTGCCGATGACCAACCGCTCGCTCTATGTCCTGGGCAAGAAGATGGGGACGACCAGCCTTACGCTCTACGACAGCCGCAACATGCTGATCGCCGTGGTCGATGTCGCGGTGGGGCCGGATATCGTGACGCTCAAGCGCCAGCTGTCCGAACTGCTGCCCGGCGAAGCGGTCGGCGCGCGCATCTCCAACGATGCCATCGTGCTGAGCGGCACGGTCTCCAGCCCGTCAGCCGTGCAGCGCGCGGCAGACATCGCCAAGACCTATGCCGGCAGCACCGAAAAGGTCGTGAACATGCTGTCCGTGGGCTCGTCCCAACAGGTGATGCTGGAGGTGCGCTTCTCCGAAGTGAACCGGCAGGCGGCCAAGCAGATCGGCTTCAACCACAGCTTCGTGGGCAACAAGACCTATGGCAGCGTCGGCAATCTGGCGACGGATTCCACGCTGGGCATCAGCGATGGCATAAAGAATAATGGCATTGCGCGGCCCGTCATCGCCATAGACGGCCTGTCGGACGCCTTCGGTGTCGGCACGCTGGCCTATTCGATCGGCAGCCTCAACCTCTTCTCCGCGCTCGACCTGCTGGAACGCAAGGGGCTGGTGAAGACGCTCGCGGAGCCGACGTTGGTCGCGCTTTCGGGCGAGACCGCATCTTTCCTTGCCGGCGGCGAGTTCCCCATTCCGGTGCTGCAGAACAACAACGGCGGTGGTGGCGGAGGCGGCGGGGGCAATGGCGGCGGTGGCGGGATCACCGTGGAATTCAAGCCCTTCGGCGTCAGCCTGGGCTTCACCCCCACCGTCCTGTCCGATGGCGTCATCAACCTCGTGGTGGAACCGGAGGTCAGCTCGATCGATCCGTCCGCCTCGATCACCATCAACGGGCTGGTCGTACCCGGACTGCTCACGCGCCGCGCCAAGACGGTCGTGGAGCTGCGCGACGGCCAGTCCTTCGCCATTGCCGGCCTGCTGCGCAATGATTTCCAGGACACCGTGCGCCAGCTGCCGATCCTGGGGTCGCTGCCGATCATCGGCACGCTGTTCCGCTCCACCGGCTTCCAGAAGCAGGAAACGGAACTGGTGATGATCGTCACGCCGCGCCTGGTCAAATCCATGCCGGCCAGCGAAGTGCGCCTGCCGACCGATCGCGTCGGCAACCCGCATGAGCTGGACCTGTTCCTGATGGGGCGGACGGACAAGGCAGTGGGCATCAACCCGCTCGACCCCGACGCGATGCCGCCGGAGGCGCCAAAGGCATCGCGGCCGTCCACGCCGCCTGCACCCACTTCAGGCAGCAATGATGCTGCGGCACCGGCATCCGCCGATACGGCGCCCCGACAGACCGCCACGGCTGGCGGCTACGAGCTTTAGGAGGATCACGATGCGGATAATTCCCTTCCTGCTGCTGCTGGCACACCTCCCGCTGCTGGTCGCCTGCACGCCCAATGATCCGACCCTGGGTGGTTCGCTGCGGCACAATTATGCGCTGCAGGTGATCGATCCCGATCCCCATTATCAGGGCGATGTGATGGAGGGCGGCGATGGCGCACGCACGGCCGCGGCCGTGCAGCGCTATCGCACCGACACGGTGAAGCAGCCCCGTTCCATCAGCACGACCGGCAGATCGTCGGGCGGCGGATCGGGGGCCTCCACGGGTTCCGGCGCCAACTAGGGCATCGCGACCGGGCGGAAAGCTGCTTCCCGCATGAAGCGACGCAAGGACGACATGACGACAAGGGCTGGAGCGCGATCTGCATCTCATTTCACGCAGCGCTCCAGGACATCAGAAAACGGTCAACCGGTATGCAAAAATGCAACCGCGAGAACCAAGTGGAGGGATAGGACCATGACTGCCTGGGAGAAGAGCCTGATCGGAGCATGCGGGGGCGCAGTCGCGCCTACCGTTGCCCTTTCGCTCTTCGCCCTGATCGCGGTCGGTGGCATCGCCTTCGACTATGCGCGGCTGGCCGGCATGGATTCCGAACTGCAGGGCGCGGCGGACCAGGCGGCGCTCGCGGCGGCAACGCAGCTGGACGGAAAATCAACCGCCATCACCCGCGCGACCACCGCCGCGCAGAACCTGGTGCGCAACGCGACACTGTTCTCCAATGACGGCAATGCGAGCGGCACGACCATCACGGTGCCGACGCTGACCTTCTATTCCGCCTATGATGCGACGAACGACACCGGCACGGTGACGACCAGCCCGACGGCTGCAAAGTTCGTGCAGGTCACGGTCGCGCCGCGGCAGGCCCGCTATGCCCTAACCCCGGTCGTCGCCGCGTTTAACTCCGGCAACATCAACGCCTCGGCCGTTGCCGGCCTTGGCCAGGCGATCTGCAAGGTGCCGCCGGTGATGATCTGCAACCCGCAGGAAACCGGGGGCAATACCTCCTTCGACGTGTCGGCACTGATCGGCAAGGGATTGAAACTCGTTTCCGTCGGCAATGGCGGCGGCTGGGCGCCCGGCAATTTCGGCTATCTCAACTCGGGCGCCGGCAGCAACGGTGCGCCGGGGCTGCGCGAGGCGCTGGGCTGGACGACCGCGCCCGGCGACTGCATCGCCCAGACCGGCGTGGATACCAAGCCCGGCGCCACCGTCTCCGTCACCGACGCGCTGAACACGCGCTTCGACATCTACGACAGCAATGTCTCCTGCCCGAACGGCGGCGCATGCCCCGCATCCATCAATGCCGTGAAGGATCTGGTGCGCCCCAACAATGCGAACGGCAACAACGCCTGCAGGATGCACAACCAGGGATGGCAGGAGGTCGCCTCGGCCGGCCGCTACCTCCCGGCATCCGCGACCACGCCGATCGCGACAACGCCCACCGCCATGGGCCATCCCCGCGACATGTGCCATGCCGTCACCAGCGGCACCTCCGGCGCCTGCACCGGGCCGATCGGCGACGGGCTGTGGGACAGGGACGCCTATTTCCGCGTGAACTATGGCTGGACGCCGGCCCAGTGGCAAAGCAACACCGGGCTGTCCTCGGCAGTCGCGGTCACGGCGAGCAACTATGCCAGCCGCTACAATGTCTATAGCTGGGAAATCGCCCATCGCGGACAGACGATCGGGGGCAGGACGATCCTGGCCTCGCGCACGGCATCGGGCAGCGGCGCCAACGCCCTGATGGATCATGACGGCCCGGTCTGCAGCTCAGGCCAGGGCTATGGCAGCGGCACCGTGCCGGGCGGCAATATCGTCGACAGGCGGCGGCTGTCGGTGGCCGTGGTCAACTGCACGGCCAACAGCGTCAACGGTTCTTCCACGAACGTCCCGGTCGAAAAGTGGATCGACACCTTCCTCGTCGAGCCCTCGCTCAACCGCGATCGCACGAGCGCTGGCGACATCTATGTCGAGGTGATCGACCAGACCCCCGCGGGTGGCAGCGGCGCGACCAACGCGCAGGTCATCCAGCGCTCAGTGCCGTATCTGCTGAAATGAAGCCGCGCGCCCGCCCCTCCCTGCTCAGGAGCGACCGGGCCACGGCCGGCGCGGAGATGGCGCTGGTGGCGCCGATGCTCATCGTGCTGATGTTCGGATCGTTCGAGCTGGGCAATTACTTCCTGAGCGAGCATGTGGTGGTGAAGGCGGTGCGCGACGGCGCCCGCTACGCGTCCCGGATGCCGATCACCGCCTATAGCTGCCCTGCGACGGTGGACAGCACCGTCAACGGCCAGATCAGGAACGTGACCCGCACCGGGCAGGTCGCGAGCGGCGGCACCGCCCGGCTGCCGGGCTGGGCCGACATGCAGGGCACCGTTCCGACCGTCACGGTCACGCTCAGCTGCACCGCGATCACCAGCGGCAACTATAGCGGGATCTATGCCGGGCGGACGGATGTGCCCAGGGTCAAGGTCAGGGCCACGGTCGATTATCATTCGCTGTTCAACGATCTTGGCCTCACCAGCACGACGCTGCAGATGAACGCCGAATCCGAAGCCGCGGTGATGGGCATATGACGCACCCCCGCCGCCTTCTGCGCGACACGCGCGCCAGCTCCGCCGCGGAATTCGCGCTGGTGTTGCCTTTGCTGCTGCTCTTCCTGCTTGGCATGGTCGACGTCGGCCGCCTGATGTGGACTTGGAACCGGGCGGAGAAGGCGACCCAGATCGGCGTGCGCTATGCGGTCGTGACGACCATGGTGCCCACCGGGCTCGCAAATTACAGCTTTGCCACCAGCGGCGGTATCCCGCAGGGAGACGCCATTCCGCTGGCATCCTTCGGCGGAGCCTCGTGCAGTTCGACCAGCTGCACGTGCAATACGGGCGCCACCTGCCCCACGCTCACGCCGTATAATAGCACCGCCTTCACCAACATCGTGGGCCGGATGCGGCTGTTCATGCCGGAGATCGCGGCCAGCAACGTCCGGGTGGACTATGGCTATTCGGGTCTTGGCTATGCCGGCGATCCCAATGGCCCGGATGTGGCACCGGTCGTCACCGTCCGGCTGCTGCCCGGCACCGTCCAGTTCCAGCCGATCACCCTCATCCTGTTCAACACCAGCATCGGTCTTCCCAGCTTCAGCGCCGCGCTGACCATGGAAGACGCGAAGGGCAGCCGTTCAAATTGAAGGACAACGAACCCGTGGGCATTGCAACCAAGACAGGCGAAGCCGACATCTGGGCCCTTGATGATGGCAGGGGCGGCATCGACGTCATTCTCTCAGAGCAGGAGGTCCGTTGCTCGGACCTGACGGCCGACGGGCTGAACGATGTGGTGCTGAGGCTCGACATGATGCCCCCGGCCAACATGGTTCCCGCCGAGATCGCCGACCGGACCCAGGCCGTGATCCTGGAGGTGCAGCCCACCAATCCCGGATCGATGCACCGGTTGGAAACGCTGCGCGCGTCTCACCCCAACATGCCGATCGTCGCTGCCGTGCGCGCGCCAGAGCTTTCCGACGTGCGCGCGCTGATGCGCAGCGGCGTTCACGACGTCATCGCCCTGCCGCTGCAGGCCAGCGAACTGGCGGCTGTGATGCGCGACCTCTCCGGCCTGCTGGAACAGCGCAACCGGGATACGGTGAGGACCGGGCGGCTGATAAGCTGCATCAAGAGCGTCGGCGGCGTCGGATCGACCACCATCGCCACCCAGGCAGCAAGCCTCGAGGCCCGGCTGGGTCGGGAAGACGGCCGACAGGTCTGCCTGATCGACCTCGACCTGCAGTTCGGCAATGCCGCGACCTATCTTGGCGCGGCCAGCTCGCTGACGCTGAACGACCTCCTGACCGCCGGCAATCGCGTCGACCCCGCCCTGCTGCGCACGGTAACGGTGGAAACCGCATCCGGCCTGCACCTGGTGACGGCGCCCAACGACATCATGCCGATGGAGACGGTGAACGCCAAGCAGGTCTATCGCATCGTCGAACTGGCGCAGCGCGAATATGACAGCGTCTATCTGGACCTGCCCGGCAACTGGACGAACTGGTCGCTTTCGCTCGTCGCCCGGTCCGACATCGTGCTGCTGGTGGTGGAGCTGTCGATCGCCAGCCTGCGCCAGGCCCGGCGGCAGATCGCGCTGCTGCAGAGCGAGGGCATCGACGCATCCCGCCTGCATGTGGTCGCCAACCGCGTGGAAAAGCAGCTGTTCCGGCCGATCGGCCTTGGATCGGCGGAAAAGGCGCTGGGCCACCCTGTCAGGTTCAGCATCGCCAATGATTTTCCGCTGGTGAATTCCGCGCTCGATCAGGGGGTGCTGGTGGAGGAACTGAAGGCGAAGAGCCGGGTGTGCAAGGATCTGCGGACCCTTGTGGACGCCTGCATGGCCGATGCCGTTGAGGGGGAGAAGGTCTGATGTGGCAGATATCCAAGGGCAGCGGCGACCTGCTCGCCCGCTGCAGCGAACCCCTGGAGGACGGCAGGAGCGTCGTCCCCGATCAGGAGGACCAGCGCCATATCGACCTTAAGGTCGCGCTGCACCAGAAGCTGCTCGACCTCATCAACCTTTCCGCGCTCGAGACCATGTCCCGCCAGCAGGTGGAGGCCGAGATCGGCGAGATCGTCTATGAACAGCTCGCGCTGCAGAAGCACGCCCTCAACCAGGAGGAGCGCCGCAAGCTGATCGGCGACGTGCTGGACGAGCTGCTGGGGCTTGGCCCGCTGGAGCCGCTGCTCAAGGACCCGACCGTCAACGACATCCTGGTGAACGGATGCGAGACCGTGTTCGTCGAGCGGCAGGGTCGGCTGGTGGAAACACCGGTGCGCTTCAAGGATGAAAAGCATCTGCTGCGTATCATCCAGAAGATCGTGTCCGCGGTCGGCCGGCGGATCGACGAATCCTCCCCCTATGTCGATGCGCGGCTGGCGGACGGCTCCCGCGTCCATGCCATCGTGCCGCCGCTCGCGGTGGATGGCTCGCTGCTCTCCATCCGCAAGTTCGCGCGCGTGCCCATAGACATGCACAAGCTGATCGAACTGGGCAGCGTGACCCGGCCGATCGCGGAGGTGCTGAGCGCCATCGTCGCGGGCCGGCGCAATATCCTGATCTCGGGCGGCACCGGATCAGGCAAGACGACGATGCTCAACGCGATGTCGGAATATATCTCGCATAGCGAACGCATCCTCACGATCGAGGATTCGGCCGAACTCCAGCTGCGCCAGCATCATGTCGCGCGGCTTGAAACCCGCCCCGCCAATATCGAGGGCCGCGGCGAGGTGACTCAGCGCGACCTTGTGAAGAACGCCCTGCGCATGCGGCCGGACCGCATCATCGTGGGCGAGGTGCGCGCCGGCGAGGCGTTCGACATGCTGCAGGCGATGAACACCGGCCATGACGGGTCGATGACCACCGTCCATGCGAACACGCCGCGCGACGCGCTCGCCCGCATCGAGCAGATGATCGGCATGAGCGGCATCGAGATCTCGCCGCGCTCCGCCCGCGCGCAGATCGCATCGGCCATCAACGTCGTCGTCCAGTCCGGGCGCCTGGCCGATGGGCGCCGACGGCTGCTCAGCCTGTCGGAAGTCACCGGCATGGAGAGCGATGTCATCACCATGCAGGAAATCTTCCGCTTCCGCCTGACCGGGCGGGACGAGCATGGCAATGTGCTGGGGCATTTCGAGGCCACCGGCATCCGCCCCCGTTTCCTGAGCGAACTGGCCGACCAGGGCATTCACCTGCCCGCCGAACTGTTCCGGCCCGATGGAGTGATCTCCTGATGCCTAGCTACGCCATCCGGATGCTCGTGCTGGTGCTGCTGTTCGCGGCGATCATGCTGGCGATCGAAGCCGGCGTCAGCTGGTATCGCAGCCGGATCGGCGGCGGCCGCGCCATCAACAGGCGACTGGACATGATCGCGCGGGGCGCGGGACGGGTGGCGATCCTCTCCAAGCTGCGGCGCGACGACGATTCCGCCCGGTGGAACCCGGAGACGCTGCATGGCCGCATCGGCCTCGGCATGGTGCGGATGCTGCATGGCGCGGGGGTTTCCTACACCGCCAGCGCCATATTCGCCGCCATGGCGGCGATGGTCGCGGCGCTGTTCATGCTCGTGCTGCTGGGCGCCGGTTCCTATGGCTATGCGCTGACCGGCGGCGTGCTGCTGCTCGCGCTGGTCTTTGCCGGCGCGCTGGGTGCCGGCCTGCCGCTCGCCATCCTCTCGCGCATGAACCAGAAGCGGCACAAGAAGATGGAGGACCAGTTCCCGGTCGCGCTCGACACCTTCGTCCGCGCCCTGCGCGCGGGCCATCCGGTAGCGGCTGCCCTCGACCTGCTCACGGTCGAGATGAAGGATCCGATCGGCAGCGAATTCGGGATCGTCGCGGACGAAGTCACCTATGGCTCCGACCTGCGCGACGCCCTGCAACGCATGGCCGACCGGTGGGGCATGAACGACCTGCACATGTTCGTCGTATCGCTTTCCATCCAGAGCGAGACCGGCGGAAACCTGGCTGAGATCCTTGAAAACCTGTCGGCCGTCATCCGGGAGCGGCACAGCCTTTACATGAAGGTGCGGGCGCTGAGTTCAGAAGGGCGGATGACCGCCCTGATGCTGACGGTGCTGCCGATCTTCGCCTTTGTCGGGCTGTTCATCATCAACCCCGGATTCTACCTCGACGTCGCGCAGGACAGCATGTTCCTGACCGGCTTCGTCGGCCTCGCCCTGCTCTACATCGTCGGCTTCGTCACGATCCGCCGCATGGTCAACCTGAAGGTCTAGGACATGAACGATCTTCTCGCCTCCCGCCCGCTGTTCCTCGCCATCGTGTTCCTGCTCGTCGTCGGCGGGGTGATGCTGGCGAGCGCCATCGTCAACCGCAACGTGGCGGTTCGGCGGCGGCTGGAGGAAATGGGCGTGGCTGGTGGCGGCGGCGCCGGCGATACGACCGGGCAGATGAGCCTGCGCGCGACCCGCGCCAGCACCGAATGGCGCCGGATCGTCGACCGCATCGAGAAATCGGGCATCTCGCTGGTGGACACCAACAACGAGAAGCTGCGCAAGCGTCTGGCCGCCGCAGGCTATAACACGCCGGAAGCCCCGCGCATCTTCACCCTGCTGCGGATGGTGCTGACGCTGGTGCTGCCCGCGATCCTCGTCGCGCTCAGCCTTACCTCCAGCCAGCCACCGAGCCTCTTCAAGCTGTATGTGTTTGGCGTCGGCGTCGCGCTGGTCGGCCTGTACCTGCCCAATCTGTGGATTTCGGCACGCGCGGGCCGCCGGCAGGAAGCGATCGTCAACGGTTTCCCCGATGCGCTCGACCTGCTGCTGGTTTGCGTCGAGGCAGGACTGGGGCTGGAAGCCGCGCTCGATCGCGTCGGCCGGGAAATGTCGCTCTCCCATCCATTGGTGTCACAGATGCTGGGCAAGGTCGTGCTGGAACTGCGCGCCGGCCGCAGCCGCAGCGATGCGCTGCGCCGCATGGCCGACGATGTCGAGATCGACGAGATCCGCGCCTTTTCCACGCTGCTGATCCAGTCGGACCAGCTGGGCACCAGCGTCGGCCAGACATTGCGCGTCTATGCCGGGGAAATGCGGGAAAAGCGCCGGATGCGGGCAGAGGAAAAGGCGCACAAGCTGCCGGTCCTGCTTTCCATCCCGCTGGTCGCCTGCATGCTGCCGGTGATGATCGGCGTGTTGATGCTGCCGGCAATGATCCGCGTCGTGCGGACATTGCTGCCAGCCATGGGAGGGGGGTCGTGATGATGAAGAGCACAGTCCTGCTGCTCGGCGCACTGGCACTGGCCGGGGCGGCCGGCTGCACCGGCCTGCACAAGGCGCAACTGGAGATCCGTCCGCTTTCGCCCCGGCAGGGTGGCGTCCAGTCGGCGGGGATCGCCGCCGGCCATGCGCTGTTCCAGCGTGGCGAATATGCGCTGGCGATGGATGCCTATCGCCAGGTGCTGCGCCATGATCCGGGCGATGCCGACGCCTATAACGGCCTTGCCATCAGCTATGCGGCGATGGGCCGCTATGACATTGCCGACCGCTTCTTCCAGCTCGCTTTGTCCTTCGCGCCGGCCGACACCAAGGTCCGGCGCAATTTCGCGCGCTGCCTGGAGCAGCAGGGCCGGCATGACGAGAGCCGTGCGCTGCTCGCCAGCCTTGCCGCGCCCGGCACACTGCCCGCGACGCCACGCACGACCCTGGCGCAGATTGCCGCACGGCCCGTCGCAGCGGCCCGGAGCAATGGCGCGCCCGCGCCCGCCTTCCTTGTCCGCCAGTCGCTTACCGAAGTGAGGCTGGATACGCTCGCGCTCGACCAAGGCGAAAATCTGGGCCGGTTCACGCCGCAGATCACCGTCACCATCCTCAACCGGGGCGCAGAAAAGGACGCAGCGGCCGAGCAGGCCGATATCGCAGCGCCGGCCGATCAGCCCCCGCATGTCGCGGCCAACCATCTGCGCGGGGGCAATGCAGCGCCCTTCCTCACCCCCGTCCTTCATCAGCGGCGACAGGTGCCCGACGCGAAGGAGCAATCCTGATGCGCTGGCGGGTTGCCGCGCTGGCGCTTGCCGCCCTGCCCGGCTTCATGGCTGCCCTGGCGCTGGCGACAGAGCCGACAGCAGCCGAGGCCCCGGCGCCGGTCTCCGTGACGCACGCGCAGGATGACATCACGGCGGCGGAAGAGGCCATCGATGCCGGGCGCATGGTTCAGGCAAGCCTGCTGCTCTCGCGCATCGGCGCCGACATGACCGTGCGCCAGAGCCCGCGCTATCAGGTCGCCAGCGCGCAACTGGCTCTAGGCGAGGACCAGGCGCCGGAAGTGGTCGCGCGCCTCGAACCGCTGCTGGCGTCCGGCGACACATCCTGCCGGCTGCTCCAGACATTGGGCAGCGGCTATCTGCGCACCGGGCGCGATACCGATGCCCTCGCCGCCCTCGAACGCGCGGTGGCGGCTTGCCCCAACCAGTGGCAGGCATGGGAGGCACTGGGCATGGCGCATGATCGCCAAGCCGCATGGAAGGAAAGCGCGGCGGCCTTCGAGACCGCCTTTCGGCTGACCGACCGCCCGGCGCGGGTCGCCAATAATTATGGCATGTCCCTGCTGCACCAGAACCGCGCAACAGAAGCGGCGAACCTGTTTGCCGAGGCCGCCCGCCTGGACGGCACCAATCCGCGCTATCGCATCAACGAAGACGCCGCCCGCACGGTCGCCGGCCTGCCCCTGCGTGATCTTGGCGAGAACGAGACTTCGGCCGTGACCGCGAGCCGGCTCGCCAATGCCTCGCGTGCCGCCCGGCAGGCAGGGCAGGACGCCGAGGCCCGCCTGCTCTCCGCCCAGGCGCTCACCACCGCCGAATATTATGGCGCAACCGACGGGCTCGACTTGCTCGCGAAGGATGGTTCCCGATGATCCAGCTGATACCGCTCGCCGCAGCCCTGGTGCTGGCACTCGCTGCCCTGCAGGATATCGCCTCACTGCGGATCGCCAACCTGTTTCCGGTGCTGATGGTCATCCTCTATGTCTGCTGGGTCGCGGCGGTCGGGTGGAATGTTTCCATCTGGATGAACGCCGCGTCCTTCCTCGCCATGCTGGGCCTCGGCATCCTGATGTTCGGCCGTGGATGGCTGGGAGGCGGCGACGTCAAGCTGCTGGCCGCCACGGCGCTGTGGTTCCCGATTACCGGGCTGCCGGCGCTGTTCGCCTATGTGACGATGGTAGGCGGGCTGCTGACGCTGGTGCTCATCGCCGTGCGCCGCCTCGCGATGCCGGCCAATGCCGAGCGGGTGCGCAATCCGGTGCTGAAGCCGAAGGGGCCGATCCCCTATGGCGTGGCCATCGCCATCGGCGCGATCGCCTGCCTGTTCCTTCAGGGCCCCAATCCCGACGGCATCTCGCGCAAACCGGCCTTCCTGCGCACGGCATCCGGCCCGATGGGCTAGCGCATTTTCAATGCTGATCCTTGGCGGTCATCGGTTCAGAAATGCGGCATCAGAAAACGGGAACATGCGCCATGGGTTTCCGCCCATCGCGCCACACCGGCGACCCGAAGAAACATGATGTTTTCCGCTTCGCCTGAAGGCATGACTCCGCCATAGGGTGGACCATAGAACGGGCCATAGGAGCAGGCATGTGCATTCTGGCGATGGCATGGCGCGCGCATCCGCGCTGGCATCTGGTGATGGCGGGGAACCGGGACGAGCTGCATGCCCGTCCGGCCGCCCCGATGGCGCGGTGGGACCAGCCCGATCACCTGATCGCCGGACGCGACCTGCAATCGGGGGGCACCTGGCTGGGCGTTTCGGAACAGGGCCGCGCCGCGATCGTCACCAACCTGCGCGGACATGGCGGGCCGCACCCGGACCGCGCATCGCGGGGTGCGCTGGTCACTGACCTGTTGACTGGCGAGGGCCGCTACGCCGACCCCGATCTTGCGCCACTCGACGATTTCAACCCCTTCAACCTCATCCTGGCCGATCGGGAACAGGCCCGCTTCCTTTCCAATCGGCCGACGCCGGTCCATTCGATCCTTGCGCCCGGTATCTATGGCCTGTCCAACGGCGCGCTGGACGAGCCCTGGCCCAAGACCTTGCAGTTGAAGGCCAGACTGCTGGAATGGATCGTCGCGGACGTCGACGAGCCCGCCGCCCTGTTCGACGCGCTGCGCAGCGAGGCGCTAGCGGATTTCGGGATTTCGCCCAGCGAGCCCTCCGATGCGCCGCTGGAGGCGCCGGCCTCTCCGATCTTCATCAACGATCCGGTCTATGGCACCCGATGCAGCACCGTCATCGCGGTCGACAGTAGCGGCAAGGGGCTGGCGATCGAGCGGCGGTTCGACCCCAGCGGCGCGCAGACGGGGGAAACCGCCCTGCCCTTTTTCTGGGACATGCACCCGGCGAACTGAAAGCGCAGCCGACGACCGACGCACGCTTACCCTTCCTTCGCCCGCGATCAGATGCGTCTTCCACGCCTCAGGCGGCATTGCCCAGGCTGGACGCCGACCGCACCTGATTGCGGCCGCCGCGCTTTGCCTCATAGAGCGCCATGTCGGCCGCGTGCATGAGTTGCTCGGCGCTCATGCCGACATGGAACTCCGCCAGGCCGCAGCTGATCGACGAATGGATGGTCTGTCCGCCGGGCGCCTGGTGCGGCGCCGAGATGATGTTGCGCGCGATGCGATTGCAGGCCCGCTCCGCCTCTGCACATCCCGAGGCGAACATGATGACGAACTCGTCGCCGCCAAGCCGCCCGACATAGTCGTTCGTCCGCGCGCCCGATTTCAGCGCGGCGGCAATCTCTATCAGGATTTCGTCGCCGACCTGATGCCCATGCTCGTCATTCACCCGCTTGAAGCGATCCACGTCGATCAGCGCCAGCGCCGTGGGTTCGGGATAGGTCGACAGCCGATGGCGCAGGCGCTTCATGAAGCCGGACCGGTTGAGCAGCCCGGTCAGGCCGTCGGCGTCTGCCGCACGCATCAACGCGGCCTCCTGCGCCTTGCGCTTGCTGACATCGCAGACATTGGCGACCGTGCCGAGGAGCGCATCCCCGACCATCATCGCCTTGAAGGACACCTCGATGGTCATGCCCGGTCGCGCCAGCGGAATGAACTCTGCGCGCGCTTCCTCGCCCGGCGCGCGGAGCGCGGTCGAATAAGCCTGCAATACGGCCCCGCTCATATCGCCGAGCGCTGCGATGGAGGTGCCGTTCATGCTCTCTGCCGAGACCCCCAGAACCTGAGCGACGGGGCCTTCGGCGAACCTGCACACCCCCTGCGGGTCGAAGCTGAGCAGCGCGTTGGCGGAGTGCGCCATCACCAGACGCAGGCTTTCTTCCTTCTCGCGCAGCCGCAGCAAGGCCTCCTTTCGCGACGCCATGATCGTCGCGATGGGCAAGGTCGCGAGCAGAAGCGTGACGAGATAAAGCTGGAGGAAGACGGCCTGAAAGGCGCGCGCTCCCTCGATGGCGGCGATCGGGCCAAGACCGTTCAGGCTGGCGATCATCCCGATGACGGCGACCGCCATAACCCCCGCCTTGGCTTCCAGCCGACCCAGGCGAAAGGTCGTGAGGACAACCACCACCAGCGGCACGAAAAGCACTGGAAGCCGGGTCGTGCAGAAAATGATCAGCGAGGTCGCGACGACGACCAGCAGCAGCAACAGGGTCTCGACCTTTCCTCCCATGCTCTTCGCCCTGAAGCTGCGAACATAGTCCCCACCGAAAAGGGCGGTGAGAAAAGGTGTGCAGATCAGCAGTCCCAGCGCGTTGCTGGAAAACCAGAGCAGGAAGGACTGGCCAAAAGCCTGGCCGTAGTTGAGCCATGTCACGCCAGCGCCCAGCGCCGCCCCGAACCCCGGCGCGACCAACCCGGCCCAGAGCACGAAGCGCGCCAGTGCGGGAACGTCGGCGAGTATGCCCTGCGACCTGAACCGTGGCTTCAGCATATGGGCGGCAAACAGCACCTGACCCATGTTGATCGCGCCATAAAGCACGATGCCGGGCGCCCAGCCCCGCGTCAGGATGTTCGCCATAAGATTGGCCGCCCAGCCCGAAAGCAGGATGGCGGGCCAGTGTGATCGCGGCCGGGGGAGCAGCAGCGCAAGGATGACGGCATCGGCCGGCCAGATGGTCGCATGATCGCGACCGTTGCTGGTCAGCGCAATGGTTCCGCCGGCAAGGAACAGATAGCCCAGCGCAGCGGTCAGCATTGGTATCAAATTTTCTAAGTCGACCGCGCGGCGGCGATCGTCCTGAAGGCCCGACATGACGCGACGTTAGCGCCCGTTGGTTAATCCTTTCCCTACTGCGACGCAGCTGTCGGCGCAAAAGTCTCGGCGCCAGGACCGGACAGCTGGCAGCACCCGGTATGGGACGGCTCGGAAAGAGCCGACCCGCGCCCTTATTCCGCCTGCGCAGGCATCATCGATACGATCAGTTCGGCGCGCGACTTCACGCCCAGCTTCTGGAAGATGCTGTGCAGATGGACCTTCACCGTCCCCTCGGTCAGCCCGCATTTTTCGGCGATGACCCGATTGCGCAGGCCGGCGCGGATGAGCTTGGAAATCTCGCGCTCGCGCTCAGTCAGATGATCCACCGGCGGCGGCCGGTTGTTCCGCACCATGATGCTGAACCGCAGCGCCTCGTTCATGATGTCGGGATCGACCGAATTCTCGCCGGCCTCGACCTTGGCGATGCACGCCAGCAGTTCCTCGGGATCCCGTTCCTTCAGGACGATCCCGTTGACGCCCATCTCGATCGCCGCAAGGGTCTGGTCGGGCCGGATACTGACCGTCAGGAAGATCGCGGGCACTGTATTTCCAGCCGCGCGAAGTTCCGACAATATCCGTGGCCCGCCACCGTCCTTCATGCTGACGTCAAGGACGACAATTTCCGGCGAAACGCGATTGATAAGCGCAATCGCATCTTCAATGTTGCGCGCAAACCCGAGGATTTCATGACCATTTGATTGCAGGAAATGCGCCAGACCATCAAGAAATATTGGATGATCGTCAACGATGACGAGCTTTGACATTATTTGTGGATCCTCATCCTAATCGGTATTTGAACAGACATGATTGAACTTTTATCTAATCTGTCAAAATAGGCCCTGCCGCCGATTGAACTCAGCCTTTGTTTCAGTGACCTGGATTGTACCATTATCTCCTTTCCATCATCATCGCCAACTGTTTTACTGGCGTTCCAACCGGAATCGTCCCGAAAAGCCAGTACAAGCTGATCCGCATGGACCGAGACGGCGACCATGACCTTTCGCGCATGGGCATGCTGCACGGCGTTCGCGACCATTTCGCGCACAAGAAACTCCACCTGGATGGCGACCGTGCGAGGAACGAAGATGTCGTCCTGCGCGAAAATCGGCAGGCATTCGACATTCCACTGGGCCGCGGCGAGCGCGGCGCAGCGCTTGAGGCAGGCAGCCAGATCCTCTTCCAGATCGGCGTCACGGGCGCTCTGGTCCAGCAATTGCCGCAGGTTCTTCTGCTCCGCGATGATGAGTTGCTGCAGCCGCTCCACCTCGTCGACCAGCGCCGTTTCGGCCGCCTTGTCCAGCCCGCCCTGTATCGTCGCCAGACGGATGCGAAGCGCGGCGAGCGTCTGGAGCACGCTGTCGTGCAGGTCGCGGCTCATCGCCTGGCGCGCCTCGACAAAGGAACGCTCGCGCCAGGCCACCAGGAAATAATAGCGTTCGAAAAAGGTCTCGACCCCTTCCTGGATCCGGGTCAGCTGGTCAAGCGCGCCCGCCGCCCAGCCATGGCGCAGCTCGACGAAGCCCATGCCGGCAATATCTCCCGCCACGACCGGGAAGCCCGCGCCCAGCCCGAGCCCATAGGCCTGCATGATGGCATCCACCAGATCGGGTGCGCCGCGCAGGCGGAGCGAGCCAATCGTGTTGCGCAGCAAAACCTCGTCCGACCCGCGCGCAAAGAGAAAGGGCGTTTCTGGAATCCGTGGATGCAGTAGCGCGGTTGCCAGCTGCGGCGTCAGGGTCAGTTCCTCGACCGTGCCGTCTTCCCAGCGCAGGCAAACCACCTCGTCAGTCACCAGGTTGCGCCATATGAGCCCGCATCGGCGCGCATCGCAGATGCTCCCGAGTTCGCCGAGCAGCAACGCGACCGGCAGCTCGCTCACATTGCCCCCGACCGCCTGCAACTGATCCACCCAGAGCTTGAGGTTGGATCGGCGCAGCCCCGCGCCGATGACCGCGACACTGGCAAGGCAGCCGATCACCACCGTTGCGCTGTCGATCAGCGACAGATCCATGGCCTTGACCAGAACCTCGTCCCAAGGACCATAATTGTGGCGCACGAGCAGCGTCAGGATGATGCCGACGGCAGCCAGTGCCGTGATCGCGCGGCCGAAGCGTTCGTGGATGGCCCAGAGCAGGAGGAGCGCGCAGCAGAGCGCCGGAAGTTCCAGCTGGCGCAGCAAGGCGATGATGACCATCAGCACGTGGAAATCAATGAGCAGCAGCGCCGGCCTCAGCCCCATCTCCATGCGGGCGGACAGCATTTTGGTCGCCGGGAACACGATGATCCACGCCAGCACCAGCCACTGGCCGACAGCCGGTGCCCGGCCAAGCTCGGGAATTTGCTGCGCCGCCAGCATCAGGCAGTTGATGACGAGCAAACCCACAACGATGCGCGCCATGGCGAGGATCGCCATCGGCGAACGACCGAGCCTGTCGGCAATGTCGCCGAGCAGCGTGACCATCCCCATCCCTGCCTGCTTCGCGATCATATGCCCCGAGTCGCTTTTGTTGCAGTCCGCTATCTTAACCACACTATCAGCCAAGAATAATTCAAAAGATATAACACTCCAATTCGCTCTTAATCTTTGGATATATATCAAGAGAGCATTAACCCTGGCCAAGCCATCAAGATGGTTAACAAACCTTGAATCTACATGACTTGCAGAAAGTTGAGGAATAGGATCAGAACCGTGGCGAACAACAAAGAAACAAGTCGTCACAGATATTTGGTGGCATAGGGGATGTTTTGATATTCTCCAGCAGAAGACTGCGTTTCCGGGGTCGATCCTGACCATTTAGCTGCGACCCGTCGATCCAGAGATGTTCATCCGTGCGCTTCGCGGCGTTCCGGGCAGGCATTTTTGCGCGCCGTCTTCTCTCCACCGCTGATGGGGATGAACGATGGACTTCGAAAACAAGGCCGGATCAGAGGCATTCACCGATCTTCAACAGTTCATCGCGGGCGAAGCGTCCACTGATCCGGGCAAGCGATCGCCATCCTCTCCCCCCACCACCCGAACGATCGCGCCGGATGCCAACGGGCAGGTCATCCTGCCGGCCGGCACCGACATCGACCTGATCCAGGTCGCGGGACGCAATCTGGTCGTCACCCTGCCCGATGGCGAGAAGCTGCTGATCGTCGACGGCGCGGTCTTCATGCCGCAGATCGTGGTGGGCGATGTCGCGGTGCCGCCGCTCAACCTCGCCGCGCTGCTGGTCGGCGAGGAGCCGCAGCCCGCCGCCGGGCCGCCGCAAAGTTCGGGGGGCAACTTTGCGGCGGCCGATGGCGACATTGGCGATCCCTTCGCGCTCGGCGACTTGCTGCCGCCCACGGCGCTGGCCTTCACCCAGCCGGAGGCGCGCGAAATCCTGCCGGTCGCGCCGGACGAGAAGCCCAGCGTCCTCATCGTCACGCCAAACCAGCCAGCAGGCGCCACCGATGCGACCGCCGATGTCGCCGAGGCGGCGCTGCCCGCACGCGGCAATGAGCCCGCCGGATCGAATCCGGCCTCGAACGCAGAGGCCGTCAGCGGCACCATCGCCTTCGTCGCCGGCGACACACCCGCCGTCGTCGCGATCAACGGCACCGCCATCACCGCCGTCGGCCAGACGCTGACGACCGACAAGGGCGTGCTCACCATCACCGCGATCGGCGACGGGAGCATCGGCTATACCTATCTGCTGACCGACAATATCGTCGGGCCTGCGACACCGGACCTGTTCACCGTGACGGTGACGGACAATAATGGCGATGTCGCCACCGCCACGCTCACCATCGCCATCACAGACGACGCCCCGAGCGCGATCAACGATGCCGACGGCGTGACCGAGGACGGCCCGGTGCTCGCCGACGGTAATGTGCTGACCGGCAGTGGCGGGGGCGACGCCAACGTAACCGATGGCGTGGCGGATATTCAGGGTGCCGATGGGGCGCGCGTCACCGGCATCGCCTTTGGCGGCGTCGCCGGCACGCTCGGCACCGCATTGCAGGGCAGCTACGGCACGCTGATCCTGAACGCGGACGGCAGCTACAGCTATGCGCTGAACAATGACAGCAGCCGGGTTCAGGGCCTGAACGGCACCGAGGCCCCCACCGAAGTCTTTACCTATACGATCACGGACGGCGACGGCGACAGTGCGACCGCGACACTGACCATCACCGTGCGGGGCAGCGACGATCCTGCCACCATCACCGGCCTCGACGCGGACATGCCGGAACAGACACTGTTCGAAGACGACCTGACCGACGGTAGCCAGCCGGACGCGAGCGCGCTTTCGAAAAGCGGCAGCTTCCAGCTCTCCGCCGTGGACGGCATCGCCACCGTGACCGTCGGCGGGCAGTTGATCTTCACGGGCAACGCCTTCGCGCCCAATGTCACGATCGCGAACCCCTATGGTACGCTGACGATCACCGGTTTCACCCCCACGGTCGATGCCGATGGACAGGTGACGGGCGGCATCGTCACCTACAGCTATACGCTGAACGACAATACCCTGCTGCATGTCGGCGCCAATGCCGAAAGCCTGATCGACAGCTTCCCAGTCACCATCACCGACACGGACGGATCGTCCGCCGGCGCCAGCCTGGACATCCAGATCGTCGATGATGTGCCGGTCGCCAATGACGACAGCGGCACGCAGACGGTCGAGAATGCGCCGATCAGCATCGTCGTGCTGGCCAATGACGTGCCGGGCGCCGACGGCGTCGATCCTGCCACCGGCGTCAGCCTCCTGTCCCCGCCGGAAAAGGGCACCGTTTCCTATCAGGGTGGCGGCGTCTTTCTCTACACGCCCGCGCCCGGTGCGCAGGGGCAGGACAGCTTCACCTATACGATTATCGACAATGACGGCGACAGCGCCACCGCCACGGTGACGATCAGCCTGCTCGCGGATTCGACGCCGACGGTGCGCGTCACCGACCTCACCGTGTCGGAGGCTGCGCTGCCTGCCGGCACGGACCCGGCATCGAACGCCGAGCGCAACAGCGCCGCGATGACCATCACCACCGGCGGCGACATGCTGGCGAAGGTGGAGGTGCAGGATCGCGAGGGCAGCTGGATCGACGTGACCGCGGCCACCGCCGGATCTCCCGTCATCGTCGCCGGGGCAGCAGGCCAGCTTTCCGTCATTTCGGACGGCCTCGGCCATTATAGCTACACCTACGCGCTGGTCGCCAACGACCCCACCCACACGGACAATGATCCGGCGGAGGGCGACGGGATCAGCGGCGCGGCGGACACGCTTCCAGGCGACAGCTTCGCCGTCCGCGTCACGGACAGCGACGGCGATGTCTCGCCCGCCGACAGCATCGACGTGACGATACAGGACGACGCGCCCATCGCCGCGCCGGACAGCGGGTCCGTGACCGAGGGCGCAACCTTGATCGTGACGGCTGCGGACGGGGTGCTCGCCAATGACAAGAGCGGCGCCGACGGCTTTGCGCCCGGCGTCGTAGGGGTGGGGGCAGCGGGGGGAGGCGACGCCGACAGTCCGGCCGATAACGGTCCGGTCAACGGGAATGTCGGCGTCGCCATCGCTGGGGATCACGGCACGCTCACGCTCAATGCGGACGGCAGCTATCGCTATGTCGCGACCGCCAATGCCATCACCGCCGATGCGCAGGACGTGTTCGCCTATACGATCCGCGATGGCGATGGCGACCTGTCCACCAGCACGCTGACCATAGACGTCGCCAATGTCGTGCTGAACGCCGACAACCAGACCCGCACGGTCAACGAGGCGGCGCTCGATACGGTGATCGCCGACAGCGACATCGCGGCCGGCAGCGTGACGGGCAGCGACCCGGACCTCAAGACCGAGACCGCGACCGGAACGGTCATGGTGGTCGATGCGGTCGGCTATATGCTGGTCGGGTCGGCGACCGGCACCCATGGCGTGCTGTCGCTCGACAGTGCCACCGGCGCCTATGTCTATACGCTGACGAGCCCCTTCGACAGCAGCCCGGATGCCAATGACGGCGCGCAGGTGGAAGCCGCGGCGGATGTCTTCACCTATCAGGCCGTCGACGCGATCGGCAACACGGTGCTGGGCACGATCACCATCGACATCCTCGACGACGTGCCCACGGCGCGCGACGACACGCCCCGGTCGCTGGCCGAGGATGCCGCGCCGATCAACGGCAATGTGCTGGCCAACGACACACAGGGCGCCGACGGTGCGACGCTGACCTCCGTCACGATCGGCGAGACCACCACCGCCATCGCGCCGTCCGGCACGACCCTCATTTCCGGCGCCTATGGCAGCTACAGTTTCACCGCCGCTGGGGCATGGACCTTCACCCCGTCACTGGACCTCGCCAACGCGGACGGCGTGGACGCGAGCTTCCGCTATGTCATCACCGATGGCGATGGCGACATGTCGGCGGCGCGCCAGCCGATCATGGTGACGGACGGCGCCGGTCCGGTGGCCGGCGAACCCGTCGCGCTGACGCTGGACGACCAGAATCTGGCCGGCGGCACTAGCGCCGCCAATCCCGATTCCGCCAGCGCGAGCATCGCCTTTACGCCCGGTTCGGACGCGATCGCCTCCATCCTGTTCGGCGACACCAGCGGCCTTGGCGGCGGACTCAGTTGGCTCCGGGTGTCGGATACGCAGATCACCGGATCGGATGAGCGCGGCGGCGTCGTGACGCTCGATCTCTCGGTCACGGGCACGGTCGCGACCGTCACCGCCACGCTCAACGACAATTACGACACACATCCCGGCGTCAATGCCGACGACCTTGCCGCGCTCGGCTCGGTAAGCGTCATCGGCACCGACACGGACGGCGACACGGCGACGGGAACCGCCAGCATCTCCGTGTCGGACGACCTGCCGGTGGTGACGGTCACTTCGCCCGCCGCCGTTGCGCTGACGGTCGATGAGAGCACCCTTGCCACCAATGCGCAGGCTGATTTCAGCGGGCTCTTCACGCCCGACTATCGCGCGGACGGCCCATCGGCGGCCATGCCGGTGAGCTATGCCCTTGGCGTCAAGTCCGCCGCCGTCCCATCCGGCCTGTTCGACACGGTGACGGGCAGCGCCATCCTGCTGCGCGTCAATGGCGCCGTGGTGGAGGGCTATCTCCAGTCGCAGCCGGCGACGCTCGCCTTCACCCTTTCCGTGGACGCAGGCGGCACGGTGACGCTCGACCAGTTGCGTGCCATCGCCCACACCCCCGACACGGGGCCTGACCAGCCGGCCTTCCTCGCGGGCGCCGACCTCATCACCCTGACCGCGACGATCACGGATGTCGACGGCGACAGCGCGAAGGCCAGCATCGACATCGGCGGTACCCTGCGCTTCGAGGATGATGCGCCCGCGATCACCGCCGCGAGCAACCCTGACGCCAATATCCTGGTGACGACGCAGGATGCCGACACCATCGGCGCCGCGAGCGACAGCGACAGCGCAAACTTCAGCGGCGCCTTCTCGGTCGCGACGTCCAGCTATCGCGCGGACGGCGCCGGCACCACCGTCTGGAGCTATGCGCTCGCCTTCGCCGGCAGCCTCGCCAATGGCACACCGTCCGGGCTTGCCAGCAATGGCGTGCCCATCAACCTGTTCCTCGACGCCGGGGTCATCAAGGGATCGACCGCCGGGTCGCTGGCCGGGGTGAATGCGGGGAACACCATCTTCTCCATCGCCGTGGGCAGTGGATCGGGCATCGTGACCCTTACCCAGTTCGCGGAGATCGACCATGCCGCGCCAGGCGCGACCGGCAATTATGACAGCCAGCTCGCCAGCCTCGCCAATGACCTGGTGCTGCTGCGTGGCACGGCGACGATCACCGACAAGGATGGCGACAGCGCCTCCGCCACCCAGTCCTTCGACCTGGGCGGCAATATCCGCTTCGCCGATGACGGCCCCGCCGTCGGCACGCCGGCGATCACCGGCGGCATGACGCTGGACGAAAGCAATGCCGTCCCAGGCGGCTTCCCGATCTCCGCCACCAGCCTGACGCCAGTGGTCACCGCCACCAGTTCCTTCGGCGCCGACGGTCCCGGCGCCCTCGCCTACACGATCACCCGCACGGGCGACGGCACCACCAGCCTCCAGACCGCGCAGGGCGACTTCCCGATCAGCCTGTCGCAGACCAGCCCGACGACGATCACCGGCACCTATGATGGCGGCAAGACCGCCTTCACCCTCGTCATCCATGGCGATGGCACGATGACCGTGACCCAGATGGTGGCGCTGGAACATCTGCAGGACGGGCCGACCCCGGCGGATTTCAACGACGCGCTCGACCTGACCGGCCTCGTCACCGCGACGGTGACGGTGACGGACGGCGATTTCGACAGCGCATCGGCGACCACCGCGATCGGCGGCGCCATCGCCTTCCTCGACGACGGCCCGTCGGTCAGCGCCAATGCGCTCGTCCGGCTGGACGACGATGCGCTGGCGGGGGGCAATCCGGGCGGCACGGATGACGATGTAAACGCCCTCAACGTCACCGGCACCTTGCAGCATGATTATCGCGCGGATGGCGCGGGCGGCATCACCCTGCTCGGCACCGGCGCGCCCGCAGGCTTCACCTATCAAAGCTCCGGTACGGTCCTCACCGTGCAGCAGGGGGCTACGACAGTCCTTACCATCACGCTGACGGACGCGAGCGCCGGCACCTATACCGTCTTCCAGAACGCCCCGATCAGCCACGCAGCGGGCCAGGACGAGAACAACCAGGACTTCACCATCGCCTATCGGGTGACGGACGGAGACGGCGACGCGGCCACCGGCACGCTGTCGATCAGCGTCGACGACGATACGCCGCTCGCCGCGCCTGATACCGATCGGGTGACGGAGGATGGGCCGACCAGCGCCAGTGGCAATGTGCTGACCGGCGCAGGCGATGACGGCAATCCGGCCGGGCTGGATTCCCTGGGCGCGGACGGCCCTGCCCTGGGCGGCGCCGTTACCGCGATCGCCGGCGGCACGATCGGCCTTGCCCGTCCGGGCAGCTACGGCACGCTCACTCTCAATGCGGACGGCAGCTACAGCTATGCGCTGAACAACGCCCTGCCCGCCGTGCAGCAGCTCGATGACGGCGAAACGCTGTTCGACATCTTCACCTACACGATCAGCGACCGGGATGGCGACACGAGTAGCGCGACGCTGACCATCACCATCAACGGCACGAACGACGCGCCGCAGGTCGGCAGCGGCAGCGTGGTCGTTTCGGAGGAAGGGCTGGCGAACGCCAATGCCGATACCAGCGGCACGCCGAGCGACACCACCAATCTGGCGAGCGGCGGCGGCACCATCAGCATCGCCGATGTCGATGGCGACGCGGTCTCCGTGACGCTCGGCAATCCCGGCGCCGTGCTGACCGCCGACGGCCTGCCCGTCGCCTGGAGCGGCGTGGGCACCCAGACGCTCACCGGATCGGTCGGTGCGATCCCCGTCATCAGCGTGACCATCACCAATGGCGGCGCCTTCACCGTGACGCTGCTGCAGTCGATCGACCATCCCACGATCAATGCCGAGGATCTGACGAGCTTCTCCATTCCGGTAAACGTCAGCGACGGCACGACGAGCGTGGGCACCAGCATCGCCGTGACCATCGAGGATGACAGCCCCATCGCCGTGGCCGACAATCGCACGACCGGCGAGAATAGCGCTGCCCTGAACGGCAATGTGCTGGGCAACGACATGGTCGGCGCCGACACGCCCGGAGCGGTCATTTCCATCAACGGCGCGGCGATCGCGGCGGGCGGTAGCCAGACGCTGGTCAGCAGCGCCGGGACGCTGCAGATCTTTTCCGACGGCAGCTATAGCTACACCCCCAAGGCATCCGTGCCGGCGGGAACGGTCGACAGCTTCACCTATGTCATGCGCGACGCAGACAATGACACTGCGACATCGACGCTGAAGTTCACCTTTGCCGGCGATGCCAACAAGCCCACGGCAGGAACCGCCACGGCCGCGGTGGACGACGACGGCCTCTCGGGCGGCAACGCCGCGAGTAGCAGCGGCGACCTCAATGCCAATACCGGCGATGCCGACGGCCTGCTCTCGAGCGAGGCGAGCTTCACCGGCACGCTTCCGCGCGACTTCGGCCTGGACGGTGCCGGCAGCGTCAGCTTCGCCGCGCTCCATAACCAGGCGGCCAGCGTCGGCGCAGACACGGTGCGCTACACCTGGGACGGCGCAACCAGCACACTCACCGCCACCATCATTACCGTCGGCGGACGCGGCACCGACCTGTTCAAGGTCGTCGTCAATCCGCTCACCGGCCAGTATACCGTGACGCTGCTGGACAATGTGCTCCACGCGACCGGCGGCAGCGAGAACGAACTGTCGGTCAACCTCGCCTATCTGGTGACGGACAGCGACTATGACGCAACCACCAATCCGGGATCGGCGGCAGGCGGCACGCTCACCATCACCTTCGATGACGACATGCCCAGCGCCTTTTCGCCGCAGGCCGGATCGGTGGCGAACACCAACAGTCCGGCAACGCCCTTCGCCCTCAACTATGCGAATGCGGTGGGCGCCGACGGGCTGGGCAATGCCGTCTTCAGCATCACCGATGGCGCGCTGGCGCTCGACAATGGCGGCGCGACCCTGCGGCTGGCGGGCGAACAGCTCTTCCTGTTCGGCAACGGCACCAATGTCCTGACCGCAAGGACCGCGGACGGTGACATCGGCTATACCATCACCATCAATCCGGGTGCCGACACCTACGTCGTCGACCTCTATGGCACGATCACCAACGGCAGCGAGATTTCGGTCAGCAACCTGACGAGCGCGGCGGCCGGCAACACCGACTATCGCGGCATCGGCGTCAATACGGCGGACGCGATCGACGTGCTGCTGTCGGGCCGGGGCGATACCGGGGTGCGCGGATCGGTGAACACCGACAGCGATTCCATCGGCATCAACAACCAGTCGGTGAACCCGAACGAGGCCGTCCGCATCGACCTGGTCAAGACCCTGACCAGCAACGCCGGCCAGCCGACCGGCTTTGCCTATACCGACCATCAGGAAGTGGTGAGCTTCGAGCAGATCATCGCGCAGGTCGGCGGCGCGCCGGGCAATACCGCCGCGATCAAGGTGACGGCGATCAACGCCGACAACGACCAGGATTTCGGCTTCTCGTCCACCAGCGCCGAAGCCGGCGAGACCTTCGTCGCGATCAACAAGGTGATCGTGACCGACGCCAGCAGCGGCCTTGTCTACACCTTCACCGGCAATGGCACGCAGGCCGGCTTCACCGTGACCTTCACGGCGGGCAGCGCCACCATCACCGGCCTTGCGGTCAACGACAGCTACGAGATTTCCGGCGCTGCGCCCTTTGACGCGGTGCTGGTCGAGGCGCTGGCCAGCGCGAACAATTTCGATCTCGGCATCTTCTCGGTCGTGACGATCAACTCGGGCGATCCGATCAACCTCAGCTATGACGTGATCGGCAGCGATGCCGACAACGACAGCGTCACTGTCAACGATGCGATCAACCTGACGCTCACCCCCGTCGCGCCGCCGGTCGCGATCGACCTGGATGGCGACGGGCTGGAGTTCCTTGGCCTTTCGGCCGGCGTGACCCATGATTATGGCGCCGGGCTGGTTTCGACCGGCTGGATCGCGCCCGACGATGGCCTGATCGCGCATCGGACCGCCGATGGCTATGACATCGCCTTCACCGATGATGCGGCGGGCGCGACCAGCGACCTCCAGGGGATCGCCCTCGCCTATGACAGCGACGGCGATGGCGCGCTCACCGCCGATGATACGGCCTATCAGAGCTTCGGCGTCTGGCAGGATGCCAACAGCAACGGCGTCGTCGATGCCGGCGAGTTCCAGAGCCTGGCCGATGCCGGCATTGTCGCCGTCGCGCTGACCACGGATGCCGCCGCCTATGTCGATGCCAGCGGCGACACGCTGATCCTTGGCAGCGGCAGCTACACCCGCGCCGATGGAACGAGCGGCGTGACCGGCGATGTCGTCTTCAACGTCGCCAAGGCCGCCGCCAATGACGATCGGACCGCCGGCAACGCTCTTGCCGGGTTCAACCAGGCACTGGTCGCGGCAGGGCTCATCGCAGCGGTGACGATCCCGGTGGCCGCATCCCAAGCGCCCGGCGGCGATCAGGGCAGCATCTCGTCCGCAAGCGACCCTTCGCAATGGGCGAGCGACGCCTCGCCCCTGTTCCAGCCGCTTCCCGCCGCCGAAACGCGCACGCTCGATGACCGGTCGAACCTGTCGGAGCCCGACCATGGCGCGACGAAGGCCCCGGACCCGCATCATGGCTTTGGCGAGGACGCGGCCAATGCGTCGCCCCATGCGCTCGAGGCGGACCCTGCGCCCGCCGCCCCTGCCCCGATCGCACCAGACATGTATGACACACAGCCCTCCCTGCTCGCGCAGAGCGCCCCGGCGCCTTCGGTGGATGGGGCAGCGGCGATGCTCGCCGCCGGCATGGCGCAGCAAGCGGCCGGGGCGACGCCCCCCGAACAGCTCGGCAAGCTGATCGCGGACGCGCTGGGTCACCAGGACGGCCCCGACCTGACGGCGCTGCTCGACGCCCTGCCCCACGGCAAGGACGTGGCCATCGCCCAGATCGAAACGAACGCGCCCGCCGCCGGCGAGGGCAATCCGAACTTCGCATCCGGCGATAGTGGCCATTTCGCCGCCGCCATGGGCGCAACTCACGGCTTCGACATGGCGATGGCCGCCCATGACGCCATGGCGGTCGCCCATGGCTGAGCCGGCAGCGACACCCACAGACACCGCAAGAAAAGGTGCGGAACAGGGAGAGCAGGAATGAACATCCAATATGCAGTCACAGCGGCGGCCTGCCTGCTGTCATCCATGGCAGCCGTGCCGGCGATGGCAGCACCGGTCTCTTCGCTGATCGGCATGGACCAGGGCGCGCTGCAGGGGGAATTGCAGAAGCGCTATGATGTCGCCGCGACCGCTGTCGCCGATCGCAGCGTCCAGGCGGCGAGCGACAGCAGGTTCACCTGGGCAACGGAGGCCAAGAACCAGTGCGGGATCGCGCTGGGCTTCCTCAAGTCGCACACGCGGGACGCCGACAGCATCAACAAGTGCGACGCCGCCTTTGCGCGTCTTACCGCCGCGCCGCAACCGCCGCATCCGCCCACGACCGCACCGTCCGCCGGCTGCATGGCGGCGGCGACGGTATCGATCTTCTTCGACTGGAACGTGGACACGCCGCTGCCCGAGGGCATCGACACGATCAACACGGTCGCGAAGGACGCAGCATCCTGCGGATGGACGCGCTTCACCGTCGTCGGCTTCACCGACACGTCCGGCACCAACATCTACAATGACGGCCTGTCCGTCCGCCGCGCCCGCAATGTCGCCAGCCAGCTGGAACAGGGTGGCCTCAGCGCCGCCGCCATCACCGTCGAGGGGCGCGGCGAATCCCAGCTCAAGATCGAGACGCAGGACGGCGTGCGCGAACCCATGAACCGCCGCGTCGAAGTCACCGCCACGGGCGGTCAATGAGATAACAGGAGAGGACAGGATCATGAACATGCGCAAGACATGCGTCAGCCTGATCGCACTGGCGACCGCCGGGATGATGACCGGCGCGCACGCGCAGACCACCGATCTGCACAGCGCCATCGTGGCCGCGATCGACACCCACCCGGAGATCAACCAGGCGATCCAGAACAAGCAGGCGATCGAGTTCGAGCGCGAGCAGGCGCAGGGGCTGTATCTGCCGCGCGTCAGCGTGGAGGGATCGGCGGGCGTCCGGCGGCTGGAGAACAACACTCGCCGGACGCTGGGGATCAGCGACCAGACGCTCTATCCGCTGGAAGCTAGCGCGGTGATCGAGCAGACGCTGTTCGATTCCGGCTATCGCAGCGCCGAGAAGCAGCGGCAGGCATCGCGCACCGACGGGGCCGCCCTGCGGGTCGAGGAACGGTCAGAGTTCGTCGCGCTCAACGTCACCCGGCAATATCTTGATTACATGCTACAGCAGCGGATCGTCGCCGCGTCGGAAGACAATATCGCCTTCCACCAGAAGCTCCTGAACGACCTGGGCGAAGGCGTGCGGCAGGGATCGATCAGCATCGCCGACCAGCAGCAGGCCGAGGAACGGCTACAGGCGGCCCGCATCCGCAAGACGGAGGCGGAGCAGGACATGACCGGCGCGTCCATCGCCTTCCGCACGCTGACCGGGCTTTCCATCGACCAGGTACAGATGCCCCCGCCCGTGACCGCCGCCGTCCCGCCGACACTGGACGACGCGATCGCATCCGCCCGGCTCAGCAATCCCAAGGTGCGGGAAGCCGAGGCGGATATCCAGACCGCCTATGCCGAGGTGGGCGAGGCCAAGTCGGACCTTGGCCCCAAGGTGACGCTGGAGGGGCGCGGGCGCATCGGTGATGATGTCGATGGCTTCCGGGGCAGCACCAACGACGTGCAGGGCCGGGTGGTCGTGCGCTGGCAGCTGTTCGACGGGGGCATCAACCGCGCCAAGGTGCAGGAAATGAACCGCCGCGCCAGCGAGGCACGCTTTCGCCTGAGCCAGCGCCAGCGCGAGGCCGAGGATGATGTCCGCACCGCCTGGAACCGCTGGGACACGGAAAAGAAGCGCCTGACCGATCTGGAACGGCAGGGCCAGGTGTCGGACGCGCTGCTCGTCTCCTATCGCGAGCAGTTCAATGTCGGCCGGCGCTCGCTGCTCGACGTGCTCGATTCCCAGAACACCCGCTACAACACCCAGATCCGCAGCGAGACGGCGCGCTTCTCCGAGATGTTCGCGCAATATCAGATTCTTGCGGCGACCAACAAGCTGCTCGACACGCTCGGTATCGCGCCGCCCTCGGCGAGCGAGGCCAATGCCCGCGAGCGGTTCAAGGTCTCCGCCCTGCCGCCGGCCGAACTGATGCGGCGGCGCAATCCGCAGTGACGTGGCGGCATCCTGACGCTTGGACACATGGTTCGCGAGGTGAATGACATGCTCGACCGGGGGAAAATGACGAGCCTGGAGGAATGGCTCGGTGGCGATGGACCGATGCCGCCAAGCGCCATGACGGACGAGCTTCTCGACTGCATCGAAATGCTTGCCCGCTATTTCGACAAGTCCGCCGGCATCGTCGGCCTGCGCGCCGGGCTGGCGCTGGACGAATGCGGCCACCTGCCCTTCCATCAGGCCGAATCCGCGCTCGACCAGCTGGGCCTGCTGACCGATCATGTGCGCGGCAAGCTCCGGTCGTGGCGGCGGCAGGATCTGCCCGCGATCCTGCCCTTGCGTGGCGGACGCCATGTGCTGCTGATCGACGTGAATGGCGACGACCTGCTGATCCACATGCCCGGCATGGTCCCGCCGACCTGGATGCCCAGCAGTGCATTTTCCGACCGTTTCACCGGCGAGGCGCTGGTCGTCATGGCCGACCATGGCCGCGAGCGCGCCGAGGAGCGTCCATGGGACGAGCAGGCGCGCCGCCACTGGTTCTGGCGCGAGATCTGGCGGATGCGCCGGGCCTTCGGCTTCGTCGTGCTGGCCGCGGGGATCATCAACCTGCTCGCCTTCGCGCTACCGCTGTTCACGATGAACGTCTATGACCGGATCATCCCCAACAAGGCGGCGGCGAGCCTGTGGGTGCTCGCAATCGGCGTGCTGCTCGCCTTCCTGCTCGACTTCGCGCTGCGGCTGGCTCGGGCGCGGCTGATCGACGAATCCGGCCGCCAGGTGGACGAACGCCTGTCCCAGCGATTGTTCGAGAAGGTGATGAACGTGCCGCTCTCCCACCGCGAGGGCAGCACCGGCGCGCTCGCGCGCCGCGTATCGGAATTCGAGACGGTACGGGAGTTCTTCACCTCGACCACCGTGGTCCTGATGGTCGACATGGCCTTTCTGGTGCTGTTCGTCGCGCTCATCACCTATCTGGGTGGCTGGCTCGCGCTGGTGCCGGTCGCGGCGATGGCAGTGATGGCTACGGCCGGCCATGTGCTGCAGCGCGCGATGGCGCAGGTCTCCCGCGATGCGCAGGCGGACGCCAGCCTGCAGAGTTCGGTGCTGGTCGAGGCGATCGGCGGCATGGAAACGCTCAAGGCATGCCGGGGCGAGGGACGGATGCTGGCGCGCTGGCGCCGCTATGCGCAGATGAGCGCCGCCACGCAGGAGAAGCTCCGCCGGCTGAGCGCCACCAGCGTCACCCTTGCCGCCCTGTGCCAGCAGGTGACGAGCATCAGCCTGGTGATCGGCGGGTTCTACATGTTTGCCGCCGGGCAGATCACCATGGGCGCGATCATCGCCATCGTCATGCTGGCGGGTCGCTCGCTCGCGCCGGTGGGCCAGCTCGCCTTCGTGATCGTGCGGGCGCGGCAGGCGATAACCACGCTGGAGAGCCTCCAGACCCTGATCGACCGGCCCGACGAACGGCATGACGGCGTGCGCAGCATCGTGCCACAGATCCGCACCGGCGCCATCGCCGCGCAGGCGCTGTTCTTCAGCTATCCCGGCAGCAGCCAGCCCTCCCTGCAGGACATGACCCTGCGCATCGCGCCGGGCGAGCGGATCGGCATCATCGGCCGGGTCGCGTCGGGCAAGTCGACGCTGGGCCGGGTGCTGTGCGGCCTCTATGCGCCCACCGGCGGCGCGATGCTGGTGGACGATATCGACAGCCGCCAGCATCACCCGCACGAGCTGCGTTCCGCCTTCCGCTATGTCGGGCAGGATGCGCAGCTGTTCAGCGGATCGATCCGCGAGAACCTGCTGATCGGCGCGCGCGAGGCCGATGATGCGCGACTGATCGAGGCGCTGCGCCGATCGGGCGCGGACCGGATGTTCGGGCGCGACGCCGCCGGCTTCGACCTTCATATCGGCGAGCGCGGCAGCCGGCTGTCGGGCGGGCAGCGCAGCTTCCTAGTGCTCGCCCGCGCGCTGGTCGAACCCTGCCGCCTGCTTTTCCTGGACGAGCCCACCGGCGCCATGGACGGACAGACCGAAGCGATGTTCATCGACCATCTGGGCAGCGCGCTGGCGCCGGACCAGACCCTGATCGTTTCCACCCATCGCCATGCGCTGTTGACGCTGGTGGACCGCGTCATCGTGATCGACCAGGGCCGGATCATCGCCGATGGCCCGCGTGATGCCGTATTGGGCCTGTTGCAGCAGCAGGCCGCGCAGAAGGTCAGGGTGGGAGAGCCGGTGGGATGACACCCCGCGCTTCCTCCTCGTGGCGCAGGCCTCTTCATGCATTTGCGGCCCTGTCCTGCCTCACGGCCCTGTCGGTGGCGCTGATCATGGTGGACGCCGGCCGGCCGGCCAAGCCCCCGGCCACCCTCCCCCTCGGCCGGGAAAAACCCGACACGCCCGCCATTCCGCCGCAATTCCGCGCGCTCGTTGCCCTGACGACCATGGCCGACGACCGGCCGGCACCAGATGACGCGACCGCCCGGAAAGAGAATGACGCCTTGCCCTTCGTCCACGGCGGGAGCGCGGCGGCAAAGCCCTTCATCATCCTCGGGCCCAAGGGATCGGATCATGATCGCGCGCTGCAATGCCTGACACAGGCGGTCTATTATGAGGCAGGCTTCGAACCGGAGGCGGGACGGCGCGCGGTCGCGCAGGTCGTGCTCAACCGGGTCCGCCATCCCGCCTTCGCGAAATCGGTCTGCGGCGTCGTCTATCAGGGGTTCCAGGCGCCCGGCTGCCAGTTCAGCTTCACCTGCGACGGCGCGCTCGCCCATCGCCCGGCACCGCAAGCCTGGGCACAGGCACGGCGGATCGCGGCGGAGGCGCTGGCCGGCGCGGTCTATGCCCCGGTCGGCATGGCGACCCATTATCACGCCGATTATGTCTTTCCGCGCTGGGCCCCGCATCTCGCCAAGCTGACCCGGATCGGCGACCATATCTTCTATCGCTGGCCGGGCAGCTGGGGCAGGCCCAACGCCTTCCTCGCACGCTATGTCGGCGGGGAATATGTGCCGGCCGTCGATTTCTCGCACTTCGCCTCCGCCCCGACACCCCGGATCGTCTATCCCGCGATCGCCGCGCTGCCCGAACGGCGGGCGGACAACGACCTTGGCGGCAGGCTGGACCCGAGCCGGGGCTGGACTCTCGCCATCCCCGATCCCGCACAAACCCAAGGGGCGATGCGCAGCATGCTTGCGCGGCAGGCTGGCGCACCCGGCGCTGCGGCCCCCGCCGGAATCTCAGCGACGCCGCGCCTCGCATCGGCGGACGACACGCATAATGAGGAGAAACATCCATGACACGCCGCTGGATCGATTGGGTGCGCAGGCAGTCCGGCAGCCGGCAGATCATCCTGTTCAGCGCGGGCGGCATGCTGCTCTTCCTGCTCTGGGCGGGGCTCGCGACGGTGGACGAGGTGACGCATGGACAGGGGCGTGTCATCCCCTCCAGCAAGGCGCAGGTCATCCAGAGCGCGGAACCGACGACGATCAAGGAAATCCTCGTCCGCTCCGGGCAGAAGGTGCGCAAGGACCAGCTGCTGGTCCGGCTGGACGACGCCATCCTCGGTTCCGAACTCGGTCAGCTCCGGGCCGAAACGCGCTCGCTCTCCGCGCGCGCCGGGCGGCTGGGCATGGAGGGCACCGGATCGGGCACGATCTGCGCCGCCACCCCCGATGGCACGGTCGCGCCGGAATGCCGACAGGAGCAGGCACTGGCACAGGTACGCGAATCCGCGCTGCGCAGTCGCCAGGCAGCTTTGGCCGCCGCCGTCGAGCAGCGCAGCCGCGACCTGGCCGAGGCGCAGGCGACAATCCAGAGCCTGGAGGGCAGCGTGCAGCTTGCCCAGCGTCAGGTCGACATGCTGGAGCCGCTCGCCGCCAAGTCCGTCGTGCCGCAGACCGACCTGCTCAGCGCCCGGCGCGAACTGGTCGACACGCAGGGGCGTCTGGCGGCGGCCCGCCAGCAGGCCTCGCGCGCGGCCGCCGCGATCAGGGAGGCCCAGGCGCAGCAGTCGGAGGCAGGCTTCCAGTTCCGGCAGGACGCACTCAACGAACGCAGCGAGTTGCAGGCCAAGATCGCGGTCAACAGCGAATCCCTGCGCGGCGCCAGGGGGCGTGCCGAACGGGCGGAGATCCGCTCGCCGGTGGAGGGCGTCGTCAACGATGTGCAGGTGACGACCATCGGCGGCTTCGTCAGCCCAGGACAGAAGATCATGCAGGTGGTGCCGTTGGGCGAGAAGCTGCTGGTGGAAGCGCGCGTGCGGCCGAGCGACATCGCCTTCATCAAGGCCGGCGACCATGCGGTGGTGAAAGTCACCGCCTATGACTTCTCCATCTATGGCGGGCTGTCGGGCACGGTGCAGCAAATCTCCGCCGACAGCGTCTATGACGAGGCGACCAAGGAAGCCTATTTCACCGTCGTCGTCGAGACCGACCGGTCCTATCTGATGTCGGGCGGGCGCCGCCTGCCGATCACCCCAGGCATGGTCTGCGACGTCGAGGTGCTGACGGGGCGCAAGACCATCCTCGCCTATCTGCTCAAGCCCGTCCTCAAGGCCCGGTCGGATGCATTGCGCGAACGGTGACGGACCGATCCGGCGCGGACCGGCATCAATGCAGCGATGCGAGCAACCGGGGTGCAGGCTGACCGGCGCCGGCGACGCGATAACCGTGGGTCCATCGACCCTCCGAGCCGAAGGTGATGATCGGGCGGTAATCGGAAGCATCCATGGCCTGGACAAGCCGGCTGGTCATATTGTCCAGCACCACCGCGTCGTCGCCGATCCGGGCAACCAGCACCGCATGGTCGGCGCGGCGCACCAGATCGCGCGCGATCACCAGGAAAAGCGACCGTCGATCGAACCCCATGGCTTCAAGCAGGCGCATCTTGGCGATGGCATAATCCTCGCAATCGCCAGTGCCACGGTCCAGCGTGCGCGCGGCAGGCGACCATTGATCGACCTGCCCGGATGCGCCCAGATCGTCGACGAAGCGAAGCCGCCCATTGACCCAGCGATTGACGGCATCCACCTGCCCGGAAGGCGGAAGGCTCCTGCCATTCTCGACCAGCGCCCGCCACGCGCCCTCGCGCGGCAACCCGGCCGCGACACTCGCCCATTTATGGTCGAGCGGCGTGCGGGCGACCGCGAGGGCGGTGCTGCCGAAGAAATCGACCGGGCCGGCAATCACCGCTGGCGCCATGCGATGGGCGCCCATGCGGCCAAGGTCATGACGGCTCATCCATGCGAGGCAGTCGACCGCGATCAGCGGAGAAACGCGCGGTGACGTGGCGCCGGTCTGCGTCGCACTGACCTGCCCGAGCCGGCTCGGCACGCCGCCAAGCAATGCGTCGCCAATGCCCCGCGCCTGTCCCGCCGCATATCCCGAACAGCGCATCCCGGCCGCCTGCTCCGCACGGGCGGACGCCGGGACCATGGCGATCACGCCAAGGACGAACGCGAAAAGGGCGGCGTATCCGTGCCTGGACAGAAAGGATCGGGGAACCGCTGCATGCCACATAGGGGGCACTATCCGCGGCCAAGGATAAGATTCGGCTAACCGCCCAAGATTTTTGATATCCCGTCCCCCGTTTGCGTGGATATCCGCAGACGGGTGCCCCGGTGGCGGGCACGACCTGAATCCAGGATGAATTGCGCGCCTTTGCCGAGCAGGATGCAGGCAAGGGCAGCATGGTCACGCTCGCCGATACGCAGCCGACAGCGGCACGCTATCCGGCGGCCCTGGCGGAACCTAGCAAATAATCTGCGCGGCGATGGGCGCGTTCGGGCCGACCGGACCTGTCCGTTGTCCTACCGGTCCGAGACGGGAGCGCGTCGGTTCCCGCAGCGCAGCCGCGCAGTCGGGCATCGACAGCGCGACGGGCACGCGATCCGAAACCTCCGCCATTTCACGGCTGGGTGCGCAGCAATCCTGCCCTGCGTACCGAATCGCCCGCGCAGAAATCCTTCAATGCACGGGCATCATGCAGGGCATTATGGGGTGTCCGGCTGTTGGCCGCGGAGCTGAACCCCGCTGCATTGATCAGTTCCAGCCGCAGCCCGTTGATGCCGATCATCATCCCCGGCCCCGTCACCAGCAGGTGGCAGAAATAGCCAAGATCATCGGGCCAATCGGCGACGATCACCGGATCGGGATCGTGGATCAGATAGGCTTCGAGATGCTGCGCTGCCTGTTCCCGGCTGAGCTGATGGTCCACGCCCGGCGGAACGAAGCGCAGATAGGGAATGACATGCAGCTCGACCCACGGATGGATCTTCTCCGGCAACGGCAATGAGACGTAGAATTCCTGATCATCATGCTCCGGCACCAGCGCCAGACTGATCAGCTCCCCCCCGAAACCATTGAACTCGGTATCCAAAAAATAGCGCATAATCGAAAACAGCAATTCGTCACAGAGGAAGAGGGGAAACGTCCAGACCCTATGCCCCTCTCGCCGCCGTGCGTAAACCCTCCGGCTCATGCGATGGAACGGCGCGACATCATCGCCCCGCGCTCAACTGCGGATCAAGCCCCGGTTTTCGGCATAGGATCCGATCCCGCCGGATCGGATCCTATGTTCCATCGTTCGGACGACGCCATCTTGCAGGCGCCGTTTCCCAGTCCGCCGTCAGAAGCGGAAGCTCGCCCAGGTCGCCATATAGTGCGAATTGGCATAACCCAGGTGATCGAGGATCGCGCCAGGCATGAAATATTCATAACGGCCGATCACTGACAGGCGCGGCGTGACCTTAAGCGTCGCCTGTACCCGGATGGCATCGCCGACATGGCTGCCATGGATGTTCTGGCTGCCGGCATAGGCGGTGCCCGCACTGCGATAAACGGCATCGCTGCTGTTCGCGCGCCAGCTGTGCTGGAACTCAGTGGTCAGGTCGAGCACCTTGAGCGGCGAGACCGTGATGTTCGGCGAGGCCTGGAACAGGTTCGTGATGTTGAGCGCGCCCTGATAGCTGTAGGGGATCATGCCCGCCGACGGCGTCTTCATCGCATGGATGGTGCCGGTGCCATAGGATCCGCCGCCACTGCCATAGTCGAAATGGATGCCGATCTTCGGCGACCAGCCCTTGGGATTGATCACATAGGTCTGGGCCACGGCGGCCTGCCAGGCGCTGATGTTGCGGCCCCTAAAATCGCCATCCTGATGATCGAAGACCCAGTCCAGCGTCAGGCGATCGATGCTGCCCCAAAGTCGTGCGCCGTAATAATAGCGGACCTCGCGGCCGCTGACGGCGCCCCATCGCAAACTATCGTTGCGCTCACGCCAGGCGAACGGATCAAGGAAGATCTTGCGCGACTTCGTGTTCGCCAGCACCACGCCCAACGTAACGCCGGAAAAGCGCGTTGCATCATCGGCAACGTCATCGCCCGTTCCTTCAAGGCCGAGCCTGATCTGCTTGAAATCGAAGACGTCCGCGCGGAACTGGCCGGCCTGGAGCCAGCCGCGCGCGCCGCTCATGGACGTGCGGATGGTGTTGTCTTCCTTCTGGGAGACGAGCCCGGCCGTACCGTCCGTAAATTCCTGGCGACCATAGCGGATCCCCAGCGTATAACCCGCAACGTCGCCGCTCAGTTCGCCAAAGGCCTGCTGCACGAACAGCTGGTTGCGGCGGTTGGCCGCAGGGGTTCCGATATTGTGGCCGTCCAGTCCACCATGGGCCAGCTCGCCGAAAAAGCGGACCGGGCCAAGGTGAACATCGGCGCCGCCGAACATGCGCAGCAGGTTCTCGCGGCGGTATTCCGAATCGACAAGGCCGGGATTGGTCGTCAGGTTGCTGCGCAACCGCACTTCGCCCGACAAGGTGACATACATGTTGCCGCTGTCGTCAAGCGGCAGATATTTCAGCCGGTCGAGCGGATCGTCCCGCTTGGCGGGATCGCGCATGATCCGCCAGTCTTCGGCCCATCGCGAGACGTTGTAGCCGCCCAGCTTGATGCCATGGCCGTCCGCCTGCCGCGGATAGGTGCGCACCGCAGGGTTGGCCGGCGCACGCTCCGTCACCGCTTCGCTTGGCGGGGTCGAAGGCTGCGCGGATGGCTCGGCGGGCTGCCGCGCAAAGCCTTCCTGCGCGGCCGCGGCAATGCCGATGATGATGAGTTCGCCCTCGGTGGGGCTGCGAACCCCTGCCGGCGCCGGAGACGCCTGGGCATGGGCGACGCCCGAAGCGCCGGCGATGGAAAGGGCGGAAAGGCCAACGGCAATGTGCGGTGGGTGGCGCATGGGATTTCTCGATCAAGAGGCAACAGGGGGCCGTCCGGCGCCACGCGGGGTCGGTGCAGCCATTCGGGATGGAGGGGGGCGCAGGGTCATCCTGCGCCCCGGTTTTGGGGTCGGTCCTAGAAGCTTGACCAGTCGTCGGCGTCCGCCATCTGCGGAGCGCTGATGGGTGCAGCCTGCTTCCTGGGCGCTGCCGCCCGGGGCGCGGCAGCCGGGGTCGGTGCCGGCCTGGACTGACGCTTTGTCGATACCGAGCCGACGTTGAACCGTGCGGACTGACGGGTCAGCGTACCGACTTCGCCGGCCAGATTGCGGGCTGCGGCCGATGTCTGCTCCACCATGGCGGCGTTCTGCTGGGTGGACTGGTCCATGACCGTCACAGCCGTCGCGATCTCGCTGATGGTGGAGGATTGGGCGCGGTTGTCACCGGCCATGGTCTCGACAAAGGTATGGACCTGCTCGACGCTTTCGGTGATCTGCGCCAGAGCGACGTCGACCTTCTTTACCGCTTCCACGGCCATGCCGATGTCGGTCTGCGTCGCCGTGAGCTGTTCACGGGCGCGCTTGGCTTCCTCTTCCGATCGCATGGCGAGCGCCGAAACCAGGTCGGCGACCACCGCGAAGCCCCGTCCAGCCTCACCGGCACGACCGGCCTCGACTGCGGCGTTCATCGCGAGAACGCGGGTCTGGAAGGCGATCTTGTCCAGCCCCTCGATCACGCTGTCGATGCCCTGCGCGCTTTCGGACACGCGGCTCATCGCAGAGGTTGCCTGTTCGGCGGTCGAGCGGCCCGATTCGACAATGCCGATCGCTTCCTGCGCTGAGCCGACGGTACGGTCGGCGGCCTGCGCGCTCGACTTGAGGCGTTCGTTCATCTGCGACAGCGCCGCCGATGTCTCTTCCAGGCTGGCGGCGTTGGTCTCGGTACGGCGAGCCAGGTCGTCGGAGGCAGAGGCGATTTCGCTCGACCCCGTCTCGATGCTCTTCGAAGCCTCGGCCAGCGCGCCGATCAGATCGCGCAGGTTCTCCAGCGCGGTGTTGAAGTTCTCGCTCAGCGTCACGTAGGACGGAGGGACATTACCGTCGATCGTGCTGGTCAGGTCGCCTTCGGACAATGCCTGCAGCTTCTCCGACAGCAGCAAAACGATATGCTTCTGGTCGGCATCGGCCTTGGCCTTGGCGACTTCCGCGGCTTCCTTGGCAATGGCATTGTCACGGAACACCTGCAGCGCGGCCGCCATTCCGCCAATCTCGTCACCGCGATCGGTGCCGGGAATTTCGGCATGGGTATCGCCGCCTGCCAGGCTGCGCATGCGGACGGTGATCTGCTGGATCGGCGCGGTGATCGAGCGGCTGATGATCAGGATCAGGGCGGCCAGTGCGACAAGCACTCCTGCCACGACGATCGCAAGGCGCGTTCTTGCCGCGTTGACGGCCGCCTGGATTTCAGAATCGAACACACCGGTGGCGATGACCCAGCCCCAGGGCTGGAAGCCGCGAACATAGGAGACCTTTTGCTTCGCACCGCTGCCGTCGGGCATCTTGTAGTTATACATCACGAAGCCGGCACCGGACTTCTTCACTTCCGACACCATCTCGCGATAATGATATTTCCCGTCGGCGTCGGTGTCGTTGTAGACGCTCTTGCCGACCTTGTCGGGCTTCACCGGGTGCATCAGCATGTTGTGGTCATTGTCGAGGATGAAGAAGTAGTTGTTGTCCCCGAAGCGCATCGTGCCGATCACCTTCTGCGCGGCGGCCTGCGCCTGCTCGCGCGTCATCCGCCCGGCTTTCTCTTCTCCGTTAAAATGCTCGAGCTGGCTGTAGGCCACCTCGATCGTCTGCTTGGTGCGCTCGTTGAAGCTCCCCCGCAGGGCGGTTCCGAGCTGGCCCACCGACAAGTAAAGCACAAGCATCAAACCCAGAAGCGACGCCGCGCCTATGGCCAAGAGGCGTTTGCCGATATTTATCCTCGCTAAGAACCGCATGCTAGACTCCACAAATTACCATACAGGTGAATTATAGAGGGCGGCCTTGGCGAAATGGGCGCGGGGCCTACTTTCCTGCGGTTTTTGTAACGGGACCGGAACGTCGTTTTTCGGCCAAAAACGACCAAGTCACTGAAATGTCATCGCTGTCATCACGCTTTCGATACGAACAGCGCGCCAACGACTTCCGGCTCATGGCGCCGATTCGCGCCTTCATTGACTTGGCGACATCATCCGGCACGATCCGGACCACCGAAAAAGCGAAGCGTCTAGGAGAAGGATCTCAAACCAGAAGCGATGGTGGGCGATGACAGGCTCGAACTGCCGACATCCTCGGTGTAAACGAGGCGCTCTACCAACTGAGCTAATCGCCCCCGTGCGGGTTTCTGCGGCTTCTAGGCGTTTTTGCCATTTGGTCAAGCCGGGTTTGAAGGAAGGTCGGGGAAACGCCACGCGCGCTGCGGACCCAGCCACCACAACGGCCCGACGAACCCACATGCAAATATGGTCAGATGCTGCGCCATCCTTGCGCCCTCGATGCCGGAGCGTCGGCGTTCAGTGCTTCCGGCCGGGATAGAACTGCCGGAGGGAGGCTGGCGCGTGGCACTTCCTGATCGCCGATTCCACATGCCTGGCGCGCTCGGCAGTCAGGGAGGCGGACGACAGCGCGAACTTGCGCTCCCGCGTCACCTCGTCCGCCGTGAAGGGGCTGGCCCCGGCCGGCACGCTCGCGCCGCCCAGCCCGAAGACGACGAAGTTCACCATGTCGGCAAGCTGCTGATTGTCCGTGATCCGGCTGTGCGCCACATTGGGTAGGCGGATGAGATAGGCGCGACTTTCCGGCGTACACATGAAATAGCCGACACGGTCGCGCAGCTCGGGCAGCTCGGCGGGCGCCGAAAGGCCCTGCACCCCATGGCAGCCACCGCAATTCTCGACATAATCCGATCGCGCCAGGTCCGGGTCGGAAATGGCCGCCGGCAATGGGCGCGGCGCCGCGGAAGCGGCCCTCAATGCCCCGGAATGATAGACCGACAGGGTGGCAAGAGCGAACGCCATGCCCAGAAGATATCGGCTCATGGCCATGGCCCCGTTGTCACGCTTCCCCATCCGCGCCGCAAGCCAATCATCGCTCGCGGCGCTGTCCTTTCAGCTTGCCGCGCCGACGAGCACCGCGGTCGAGCAATGATATTCCATGCTGCTCGTCCCGAAGCACCAGATCACGTCATTGTTGAGCTGCGGCATGTAGAGCTGCGTCTCGCGGTCGGTATTATCGCAATTGCACTGGCCGCAGGCCGGCTTGCCGCAGCAGTCGCGATAGGCGATCAGATAGGCCTTGCCGTCGTCCGGGTTGATGCAGGTGCCGACCCAGGACACCGGCGAGGGCTCGGCGCCCGCCGGGCAGCTGTGGATGCCGCCGCCGCAACAGGTGCACAGCGCGCCGTCGATGGCGCAATAACGCCAATAGGTGCACTTGGTGTCGTCCTTCGTCTGCGCATTGCGGGCGAAGCTGGTCTTCGCTTCCGGCGAGCGGTCCGGCTTTGCCGCCTCCGCGCGGCTAACGGGCAGCAGCGGGAATGCGGGTGCGGCCACCAGCACGGCGCCCAGCCGCGATATCATGCTGCGCCGGGATGTCCCGCCGGCCAGCCTTCGCAGCAGCCTCTCGCCCATGGCGTCGGCGTCAAATCTCTTCATGTCTGCCCCCTCTTGCCGATGGCTCAGGCCGCCTCGGCCTTCAATGTCGAAATATAGTCCTGCACCGACCGGATGCCCATTTCATGAGCGACGACCAGGCTTTCGAGATGCTCGCGGCTGTTCACCAGCCCCTTGGAGAGGATCACGCCCTCGGCATCCAGCAGCACGGCAAAGGGCAGCTTGCTGACCGCCAGCGCCTGGCCGACCTCGGGACCGTTGACGAACGCATAGCCGTCCAGCCCGTGCTGCGCGATCATCGCGCGCTGGGCGCCGACGTCATCGTCGCCGACGAAGGTCAGCGCGACACGCTCGTCCCGCGCGAAGGACTTGGCCATCGGAATGACCATCTTGCACAGCGGGCACTGGGCCGAGACGAACATCAGCAGCCGCAGCGGAACGCCCGCCGCCGGGCCGCCGATCGACACAGCCTTGCCATCCAGCGTGTGCGCCTCGATCGGCGCGATGCCCTCGCCCACGCCGATTCCGCCAGCCGTGGTCAGCGCGCCGGCGGGTGCCACGCGGATGTGAAGCACGCCCACTTGCCGCGCGACCGCCAGCAGCGCCACGCCGAGGCCCAGGATCATGATCCAGGAAATGATTTGGGAGACGATCAACGATGTCAGCATAAGCGCTTATCTCCGGAGTGCGGCCGCCGGCGACGCGATCAGCGCCCCGATGGAATTGAACAGGACGTAGGCCAGGAAAATGGCGAGGCCACCGGCGATCCCGGCGGCGAGATCGATGGGCGACAGGACAGGCGCCGGCAGCAGCCGCGGCGCGAGCAAGCCCATCAGCACCATGTTGCGCGCGACCAGCCCCCAACCGATGGGATGGCGAAGCTGGGACCGTCCGCACCCGCAATCGATCTGCGTGCGGCCACGCCCGATATTGATCGCCATAGCGGCCGCGAACAGGCCGAGGAGCAGCATCGCCAGCACAGCAGGCAGCGCCAGCGACAGCGGGCCGATCCCCAGGATCAGGGCGGCGCCGATCAGGATTTCGGCGATGGGCAAAATGGCGGCCACCGGCGCCACCAGTGACGGCGGCAGCAGGCGGTAATTGGCGACCACACCCGGCAACAGCGCGCTATGCCGGAATTTCGAAAGCCCGGCGGTCAGGAAAACAAGGCCAACGCCGGTCGCGCCCGAAAGCGCGACGACAGCAAGGCCGAGCGAGTGCACCATCGTCAGTTGGGGTCCACGACCGTGATGATGCCACCGCCGGCATGCTCGATCTTGTGCTTTTCTTCCCAGCTGGCGACATCGACGACGATGGCGGTGCCCTTTTCGCCATTCATGTAGAGCATCGGCTTGGCGTCCTGCGACACCTCGATATTGTTCATCTCTTCCTCGAGCGGATGCCGCTTGACGACCTTTTTGGTCGCCAGGTCAACCTCCCACACTTCCGATCCCGATGCCTTGTGCGACCAATATTCGCCCATGTGCATCAGCACGAAGAGATGACCGGAAGGCCGGTGCAGCGCCATTGGCTGTCGGCCGCCAGGATACCAGTTGAGATCGAGCGGCTTGGTTTCGCCGGGGCGGATGCCCGCGGCCGCCTGGATAGAGAAAGGCTGCGACAGCGTAGGCGACGGGCCGAGCGTGGCCGTGTAGATCAGGCCGGTATAGCTCAGGAACGTCGTTTCCTTCTTTCGCTTGTCATAGGCGAAATTGTCGAAAATCGGATCGTCCGTGGCGGAGAAGAAGGGCGCGCTGTGCGTGATCTCCGCCTTTGCGCCGCTGATCGCAACGGTGGCGAGCGAACCATCGGAGCAAAGCGCGGAAAAGCCCACGCCCGGATTGGGCATCATACTCGCGCAGCCGGGCAGTTCGATCGTCTTCACGAACTTGCGCTTCGCCAGATCCACGACATTGACCGACGAGGCCGGGCTGAGATTATAGACATAGCCGGTCTTGCCATCGTCGCTGATGATGAAATTATTCTTGCGGGCGCCGATGAGGATACGGCCGGGAATGGCCACTTCCGTCAGCAGCTTCATCTCTGTCGTGTCGTAGACGGAGACCATATCCTGCCGTGTGCCCCTATCCCCCTTCGACCAGATGGTTTCCGACACATAATAATATTTGCCCGCCGGATCGATGGCGAAGTCGGCCAGCCTGCGGGTTTCGACCATGCCCTTCATCTTGCCGCTTTCCGCGTCGAAGATGTTCGTACCGGGAGAATCCCATCCGCCATCAACATAGAACCATGTCGTCTTGGGCGGATCGATCGTCATCGTATCGGATGTTTCCGGCTCCAGCACGGCGGCCGGTGCGGCGTGCCCGGCAGATGCCGTCGCGATGAGTGCCCATGCGAGCCCGGTTGCTGCGAAAATGCCCTTGGCGACGGCCCTCGTCATTTGGCGTGATCCCCCTTGATCCTTCCGGCCGGCCCGCAGGACTCGTCGTCCACCTGACCGAAACCGGCGCTGAAATGAAGATTGGACACACGTCCAGAATTGGTCAAGCATTTTACGCGGACTTGCAAAAATTCTTGCGCGCCGCCAGCAAGCCTAGTGGCGGTCATGGTCCGGTCAGGCCGCAACCTCGCTTCTCCGCTCCGGCTCTTCGCGCATGGCTGGGAGCAGCGCGCCCTCCCTGTCCTTCGCCGCCGCATAGAAAAGCGCAAGGCAGCCGCCCGCCATCATGACCATCGCGCCGCCACCCAGATGCTCCATGCCCATGGCAAGGGAAACAAGCGAACCGATCAGCGGCCCGGCAATACCGCCCAGACCATGCGTGCAGGCAACGAACCTTCGGAACAGCGGATCATCGCTGGCGGCGGAGGCAAGGCCAGAACAGCGAATGATGATGGCCGTCGATCCGATGTTGAGCAGGATGACCGACAGCGTGAACAGGTTTTCGTCTCCGCCCGGTGTCAGCAGCACGGGTGAGAGCAGGCACAGGCCGCATAATATGCCCGTCACCGGCAACGGCACCAGGGTCTCCTCGCGCATCACCGCCAGCGCGGTGATGGCGCCGGCGACGGAGCCGACCGCCACCGCCCAGCCGATGCTGCCTTCATCAATGCCGGCATGTGTCGCCATGGCGCCGGCGAAGCTCCACACCATCATGCTGGTCGCCACGAAACAGAAGGTCGCGATCGCCAACGCCCAAGCGGCCGGGGGCGTGGCGGGCGGCGTGGTTACAGAGGCGACGGGCCGGTCCGACAGGTCACGTCCATAAGACTCAGCAGCGCGATCGACAGCCGCATTGCCAGGCAACAGGGTCATCCCCGTCGCCGCCAGCGGCACGACCGCGAGCGCGCACAGCGCCAGCGCCGGGCCGGACGCAGCCGCAACGAGGGGCAGCAACAGCGCCGCCGCCGTCGACAGGAGCAGCTGAACCAGGAAGACCGCACCATAGGCCCCTGATGGACGCCGCGCCGCAGCGCTGCTCACCGCATGGGTATAGATCATGCCCATGGCGAGCCCGAAGCCACCGCGCACCAGGACAAGCGCGCCTAGCCCCCCAAGCCTCGCCGTCACGAGGCTGGCGGCCAGCGCGCTGACGGCGGCGAGGGTCAGCGCATGACGCGGCAGTCGCGATCCCGCCAGCCAGACACAGAGCGATCCCAACGCCATGCCGATCTGCGCGGCACCGACGATCCAACCATGATCAACCGGGTCGACGCCGTTGGCGGACGACAGCAGCGTGAGAAAGACCGGATCGATGCCCGGCTGCAGCAGGGCGAGCGCCGCGAGAAGAATCATCGCGATGTACGAAGCGTGAAAGTTCCGGCCAGCCCCCATGACGTTCCCCACAGCATGACGATACGCCGATGGCGCACGGGCCGTTCAGAACATCCCCCACAGAGGGCGCAGCGTTACGCCGTCGCCATTGCCAATCCGGCAATGTCGCGCGAAGTTGCCGTTTTGGCAAGATTGACCAGCGACTTCACCGCAAGTGTCGTGAAGGCGGGCATCTTGTGGGCCCAGGGCTTCTCGTAACCCAGGAACGGCGTCGATCCTTCCATCGACGCGCTGATGAAGAGCGCCACCGTAAGAACCTCGTCGGCCGACAGCGCGGGATTGAGCACGGCGACATATTCGCCGATGATGCCATGCGCTTTCTGGTAGAAGGCATGGACCCGCTCGGCCACGAAGTCATTATGGTTGGCGAGCGCCCATAATTCCGTGAACAGCCGCGTCGTGCGCTTGGACTGGATATCATCCAGGCACATGATGATGACCAGCTTCAGCCGCTCCTCGGCGGTCAGGCCCGGCTTGCGGACAACCTCTTCGAGTACCTTGTCATAGGATTCGACCAGCTCGTCCAGCAGCACCTGGATCAGCATTTCCTTGCGGGGAAAATGATAGCTGACATTCCCGACCTTCATCCCGCATCGCGCGGCGATCCGGCGGATCGTGAAGGCATCGGAGCCCTCTTCGATCAGCACTGCGAGCGCCGCCTTCAGGATGGAATCGACAGTTTCAGTGCCACGGGCGTAGATGCCGGGACGGGGTGGAGCGATGATCATATGCGTCTCTGCCTTGGGGCCAGCCTCCTACCACTCAAATGGCGGAGCCGCCACCCTTTGGCTCCGCTTCGGGCAAGATGCTTGACGCATTCTTGAAGACTGTCCAATATTTATGCATTCCAGCAACGCAGCCCGTTCATCGGGCGGTCGCGGGATGCCGTCGACCGCCCCATGTGCTGGCCGACGTCGTTGCTCAATCGCAGGGTTTCAAAGGGGACGCGCCACATCATGACACAGGGTTTCCGGGAATTTGGAATAGCATTGTCGGCCATGATGATGGCGGCGCTTATGAGCCCCGCATCGGCAACCGGGCTCCAGACATTCAGCAGCCGTTGCTCCATGTGTCACCAGCCTTCCGGCGCTGGGCTGCCAGGGCAATTCCCCCGGCTCAGCGGACGGGTGTCACAGATCGCCGCTTCGCCCGACGGGCGGCATTATCTCGCCTCCGTGCTGCTCTACGGCATCTATGGACCGATCAAGGTCGACGGGAAACCGATCACCGGCCTGATGCCCGGCATGGGAACGCTCAAGGATCAGGATATTGCCGATGTGCTGAACCACGCAGTCGCCCTGCAAAAGCCCGGAAAGCCCGTGCCTGCCTTCTCCGCCGCGGAAATCGCCAAGATCCGCGCGGAAGGCCGGAAGACATCGGCCGAAGTCGCGGCGGAGCGTGGGCGCCTTGCCGCCAAGGGCCTTATTCCCTCATAGCGCGCGCCTAAACGGCGGCAACCGACATGCGCTGTTCCAGCAGGGCGCCCGCAGCCGATACGCGCTCGCGCCCCTCTGCCGATCGCCCGAGTTGCTCGCACGCGCGCGCGGCGAAGCCGGTCATGTTGGCGACGGCGAAGCTGATCCCGTAGAGGTTGCGGCGCTGCGGCACGCCAGGGATCGGGCGGGGGTGGCCAGAGGCAAGGAAGACCCTTTCCTCCCCCTCCGCCTGCATGCGATATGCCTCGCGCGGGCAATCCCAGTCGAGGCCGACGCTGATCGCCTGCGGCAGGCTGCCGGGAAAGCAGAGCCTGTCATTCGCCGCGCGGGCGGCGACCAGCAGAATCCCGGCATCCAGCGCGCGTTCGGCTACCCCTTCGAAGGCCGGTCGATGGGCCTCGTTGACCGTCCCGAGGCTGAGATTGATGACATCCACCCGCGCCGCGATGCACCAGTCGATCGCGGCGACCAGCGCCGTAGCCGTCGTCTGTAATTTCTCATGAAAGACCCTGATGGGCAGGCAGAGGGCTGCGGGTGCCTTTTCCTGTATCGCAGCGATAACGGCGGTGCCATGGCCGAGACGGTCGAGCGTGGCATCGGCATCGTCGCCCGCAACCGCACCCTGCGACGAGATCGCCACGCCTTCAAGAAGCTGCCCGGCGGCGATGTGCGGATGATCGGAATGCACGCCACTGTCGACCACGGCGATGCGGATACCCTGCCCGCTCAGGCCCGCGAAGAGCTCAGGCATCAACGGGCGCCTCGTGCCGCGTCATCAGGGCGCGTCCGTCCTCCAGCGTGATGATCGCATCGGCCATCCGGGCGAGCGCCGGCTTGTGGGTGATGACAACGATCGTAGCATCAGGCAGTGCGCCGCGCAGCCGATGGGCGATCCGCTGCTCGGTCTCGCCGTCGAGCGCCGATGTCGGCTCGTCGAGGATGAGGACGCTCGGGCGGCGCAGCAGCGCGCGGGCGAGTACGACCCGCTGCCGTTCGCCGGCCGACAGCGCCAGGCCGCGCTCGCCGGTGCGCGTGGCGTAGCCTTCCGGCAGGCAGGCAATGAATGCGTCGAGCCCCGCCGCATGGGCGGCCGCCGCGATCGCCGCCTGGTCCACCTGCGGCATGGCGAAGGCGATGTTCGCCGCGATCGTATCGTTGAACAGATAGGGTGCCTGATCGACGAGGATGATCTCGCGCCGCAGGTCGTCGAGCCGATAGTCGCGAATATCCTGGCCATCAATGCGGATGACGCCCGCATCGGGATCGAGATAGCGCACCAGCAGGTCCGCCATGGTCGACTTGCCGACGCCGCTGGGGCCAAGGATCGCGCAGAGGCTGCCCGGCGCGATCTCCACGTCGACATCGCTCAGCACCGCGTCACGATCATAGCGCATCGACACATGATCGAAGCGGATCGCTCCCGTCACCTTTGCAAGCGGCAGCGCGCCGGGCCGCTCGACGACGTCCGCTGGCGTATCGAACAGCTCGAAGATCCGACCGAGCGAGACACGAGCGGAGGCCAGCCCCGATGTCAGCCCCATCAGCGTCTGGATGGGCGAGAGCAGTCGCATATGATAGGTCATGAAGGCGACCAGCGTGCCAATGCTCATCCGCCCGTCGATGATCATCGCGCCGCCATAGAGGATCACCGCGGATGTCGCTGCCGTCATCAGCGTGCCGGGCAACGCCCCGGTCATGAAGGACGCCACCTGCATCTTCAGCATCGACCCGACAAAGGCGTCGTTGCGGGCACGAAAACGCTGCACCTCATGCTCGCCCGCGCGCAGCGAGGCGACGACCCGCATGCCCATGACGGTATCGACGAGCAGGCTGCCAAGGTCCGCGCCCTTCTCCCGCATGTCCCGCGTCAGCGCGGTCAGGCGGCGCTGGTAATAGGCAAAGGTCAGCAGGCTTGCAGGAACCAGCACGACGCTGACCAGGAACAGCCGCCAGTCCAGCCACAGCATCATCGCCACGCAGCCGACGAAGAACAGGAGGTTGCTGACCACCGAAAGCAGCGTGTCGGATGCGATCCGCTGCACGTCGCTCACATCGCTGTTCATCCGGGAAATCAGGTCGCCCAGCCGGAAGCTGCCATAGAAGCGTGGCGAGAGCGATTGCAGGTGGCGCAGCAGCGCCGCGCGAATATCGTAGAGCATCGCGGCGGAGAGCGCGACATAGCGGTAGCTGGCAAGGATGTTGACGCCGAAGCCTGCCAGCGTGACCGCGATCATGATCGCCGCGATGCGGATGAGCGCATCCATGTCCCGCCGCAGCAGCGCCTGGTCGATCATCAGCTTGGACAGATAGGGCTGCGCCAGCCCCAGCGCGGTCGAGAGCAGACTGATCGCCAGCACCAGCAGCAGCGGCCGCCAATAGGGACGGAGATAGGGGCCAAGCCGGCGATAGCTGCCCCAGTCGGCCACGGGCGCACCGGGCGGCATGGTGGGGCGCGGATCGCTCACGCCGCGTCCTGCCGGGGCACGAGGCGGAAATCCTGCAGCATGAAGCGCGGCTCGGGCATGTCGGCTAGCAGCTGCGTACACCAGCCATAGCCCTGCATCAGCGCATCGAACTGCCCGCGCCACCAGTCGCTGCGCCCTCCATTGCGATAGAAGTTCGCGCAGAGCGACAGGTGCCGGCGCATGGCCGCGATCAGCATGGATCGATAATGGGTCTGCAGTGCCTGCGGATCACCGCCGTCCGCCATCTCCGTCAGCACCGCCGCGGCCAGGATCGCCTCGCGCACCGACTGCGCCGTGCCATCGCCGCAGATCGGATCGAAGCCCAGCGCCGCGCTGCCACAGGCCAGCCAGTCGGTGCCGATCAATGGCATGGCGAGGCGCGGCGCGGCCAGGAATGGAATGGACGAGGTGCCCAGTGGTTCGACCAGCGGCGCGATCAGGCGGCTGTCGGCGAGCAGATCGTCGAGCGCGCCGCCCACTCCCATCAGCCAGCCACGCAACCGGCCCTCGTCGGGGGAGGCTGGCACCAGGAACAGCCAGCCGGCATCGACCGCCTCGATCCGGCATTCCTCCGCGCAGGCCTGATCGCGCAGGCGGACCCTGGCTGCGACGGCATGGCGCTCGCCAAAGATCCGCATCCCGCCTTCGGGCATCGGCGGCGCGGCGAAGATGGTGAAATCGGTCTGCCCGATGCCGTCATCCCCTTGCTCCGACACGACCCGATCTTCCGGCACCGACGGTCCCGATCCCGCCAGTTCCGCCTGGACCTCCGCTTCGGACAGCAGAACCGCCTCATGCGGGACCACGACCGGCACGGCGCTGCTCCAGGCGATCACGCGGCGCTTGATGCGCGGGCGGCCGGCGAACAGGCCGGGCCGATCGAACACGCCGCGCAGCAGGGACAACGCCGCGTCGCTCAGCATCACGGTCGGCACGGTAGCGCGAGGAGCGGGCGCGTGTGCGACCCGAAGGCCCGCCCCTCGCAACAGATGCGCGCATCCGGTCGCGGCAATGCCGCTGCCCCTTATGCCGACGATCATCGGCGGGAGGCTCCGGGAGCGCTACAGCCCGTCACTGCACCGCGACCATGCCCGCGCCGGTGGTGTCGTATCCCAGATCCCAGGTGCTTTCATATTTCAGCGTCTTGGCGTCATAAACCTCGATATCGTAGCTGGCACCATAGATGTAGAACTTGGCGCCATCGTTCGACAGGCCGAAGCGGAAGCGCGAGCGGCACTGGAACTCCGCCTTGTCGAGCACCGCGTTCGTCGTCATGTCGAAGCGCCAGAATTCGCAGCGCTTGTTGCCGAGCGTGCCGTTGGTGACGACGGTATAGGCCTCCTTGCCGTCGGGCGACATCTGCAGGCCCGCCATCGCGGCCGGCGCCGGGCCGACCGGGGTGAAATCGAACTGGCGGGTGTTGAGGTCGAAGCGGGCAACCCCGAACATCTTGTTGTGGATATAGGGGTCGGACGCGTTGAACAGCGAGACATATTGGCCCGGCGTGCGGATATTATCCAGCGTGCCGCCGAAGCCGACATTCTCCAACCCCGTCCCTTCCGGCTTGGCAAGGTCGATATGGTCGATCGCCTTGAGCGTCGCGGTGTCGACGATGACCACCTTTTCACCGAAGACATAGAGGAACTTGCCATCGCCCGACACCTTGTAGCCCGCGCGGAAGCCGCCCGACTTCTCGTCTTCCTTGTCGATCTCCGCCGTCTTCACGACCTTCTGCAGTTTGAGGTCGATGACCGCATAGAGCGGCTTGCTCACCTTGTAGCGGTCGATCTCCTTGTCGATCTGGGTGATGACCGTGTAGAAAAAGCGGCCCGTGGGGTCAGGAGCGCCACCATAGAAGCGATAGCGCCGGGGGCCGTCGTTCAGGCTGAACTTATTGATGACCTTGTGCGTGGCGACGTCGATCACCTCGACCCCGCTGGTCGTGATCGTGGTGACGTAGATGCGCTTGGCATCATCCGACAGCTGCATGCTGGTGGGCAGCCCGGTGTCCAGCTTGATGCGGTCCGTCACCGCGCCCTTCGCCTCGTCGAACACCAGCAGCGTATCGGGATAGGAGCCCATGAACAGCGTCGCCGCCTGGGAGGAAACGGCGCTGCCGAGCATGGCAAGGCCGGCGGCGAGCGTGAGGCACAGCGTCTTCATGCGGCGGGCTCTTCCTGCACTGTTGGGGGAAAGGGGAAGGGGGCAGCCGGACCGATCATGGGAAGACCAGATCGAGGTTGCGCCAGTCCTTCGTCGCGGTCGCGCAGTTGCTGGCCCAGTCGGGTGAATAGTTGACGTGATCGGGCACCTGCACCGGCCAGAAACAGGTGACGTAGCAGTCATAGATGTCGCGCTCGACCGGCTGGCACAGGCCCGCCGTGCCGCCGCCCGCATCGACTTCCCAGCCCGGCGAGAAGGACAGGGTGCAACCCATCGGCACATGCGGGCGCGGCTGCTGCTGGAGCGCAACCACATCCTCCGCTTCCATGCCCGGTTCCGCCGCGTCCTGCTCCATCGCCGAGACGAGGTCGTCGATGCGCTGCGCCTTTTTGTTGATCGGCCGAAGATGCTTCATGACAGCCCCTTTCGCTCAGCAAAGCGTTCCAGAAATGCGGGATTTTGCGCGGCCAGCACGCCGTAGATGCGCAGGCAGGTGTCCGTCCACTGCCGGATCCAGTCGCAATAATGCAGGTTGGCATGGCCGGTGTCGCCATAGCGGACAAAGGCCTCATGATGGCAGCCGCCAGCGCAGAGCGGCCGCGCCCAGCAGCTCTGGCAGTCATATTTCGCGCCGACATGCCCGCGCGCAAGGAAGTCGCTCTGCTTCTCGCGGTCGATGCCGCTCGACACATGACCCATGCTGTGGGTGTCTGCATCGGTGAAGCGGTGGCAGGGCGACAGATCGCCCGAGGGGCTAACCCCCATCAGCCCGAGCGCCGCGCCGCAGGGATGCGACTTGTTGACGCCGGAGATCAACTCGCTGATCGTCTCGCTGACATTGGTGAAGCCGTGCACCTCGCCACGCAGCGCAAATTCCAGCCATTCATCGGCGAGCTGGTGGAACTGGTCCAGCACGCTGTCCATGCCGCTGTCGTCGATGGAATAATCGCGCTTTTCGGCCGTCGTCACCGGCGCGAAGCCGACTTCGTGGAAGCCCAAATCATCCTTCAGGTGGCGGAAGATGCGGATCACGTCGGTCACGCCCTCGGTCAGCGTGACGCGGGCGGTGACGGCGCGAGTCTTGTGGTTGGCGATCAGCGTCCGCAACCGGGGCTCGATCACGGCATAGCTGCCCTTGCCGTTCTTGTAGACGCGGTGCTTGTCCTGCAGTTCCGGCGGCCCGTCCATGCTGACCGTCACACCGATCCGGTTGTCCGAGAGGAAGGTCACGATCTCCGGCGTCAGCAGCGTCGCATTGGTGGTGAGGCTGTAGGTGATCGCCTTGCCCTGCGCCGCCGACGCGCCATTGGCATAACCCACCACGTCGCGCAGCAGCTTGAAGTTCATCAGCGTCTCGCCGCCGAAGAAGGTGATATGCACCGCCTTGCGGCCGACCGCTTCGGCGAGCAGCAGGTCGACCGAGGCACGCGCGGTCTCCAGCGTCATATATTTGGGCTTGCCCGCCGGCGTGGCGATCTTGTCCGCGCCGAATTCATAGCAATAGGTGCAGGCAAGGTTGCACTGGTTGGTGATGTTGAGCACCAGTGCCTGCAGCGGGAAATCGGCGGGCGGCGCTTCGGGTACGGAAACCGGCAGCGCATGGCCGAGCTGGATCAGCTGGGCGTTGCGCAGTTCGCGCACCAATTCCTCCGCATCAGCGTGATCGCGCCCCTGCTCGACCAGTGCCTTGACGAGCGCGGCGTGGGTCAGCTCCTGTCCCTCCAGCCGTTTCAGCACAGCGCCGACAGCATCGTCGATCTCGAACACCGCGCCGGCACTGACCAGGTAGATGAAGTCGCGATCCGCGGCCTGGAAGGGATGATATTCCCCCTGCCGATATGTGGGTGCATGCATCACGGTCATTTGGAGACCTCCGGCTGATCCCAGCGTTGATAGGTTGGGACGGCGACGACCAGATAGGAGCGGGCGCTGAGCGGCTTGCCGAACTTGTCCTTTTCGGACTTCGCGGTGGCGACCACCCACACCTCGCCATAATTGTTGCGGCCGAAGCGGCGTTCGGGATTGGGGCCTTCAAGGCCCGGCGTGAACAGGGCCGTCGGGCTCAGCGTGCCGACATATTTCTTGTCGTCGTCATCATAGACCGACAGGAATTCCTGGACGGTCCAGTTCACGTCGACCGGACCGATGGCGATGTCGTCCGCAGTGCCCGGCTTGCCGTCCAGACCGTTTTCAAAGCCGATCGCCTCGAACTGCTGGAAGCCCTTGGGGAATTTCGTGCCGCCAAGCCGCGCCATGGCGGTTTCGGGCGTGACCTTGAGATAATCGACCTTGTGGAAGACCGGGAACGCCTTTTCCAGCACGGCGCCCGCGATGCCGACATCGCGCTGGCCCGATGGCGCGTTCGCCGCGACGTCCACGCTCAGCACGGCTTCCCCGGGGCTCGCGGAGACGACCTTCTTCACCTCCACGCCCGCGCCCAGATCGATATCCGCCGCCGCCAGCGAAGCCGGCAGGTTGTTGCCCAGGATCCTGACCTCGACCGCCTTCGCGCCCGCCTTCACCATGCCGGGCGTGACTGCGAGGATCGTCGGCGCTGCCGTCGCCCGCGTCAGTTTCACGTCGAAGCCGAATTCCTGATAATCGCCCCAGAACCAGCGCCCCTCCGCACCCTGCTGGTCGGGCGAGAACCACATGGCTTCGCGCGCGGTGCTGGCGAGATCGTCGGGTCGCGCCGGGCTCGCCGCCCCCTTCGACGTGCCGCGCCAGGAATAGCCGGCATAGACCAGCGCCGTGCCGGTGCGATTGAGGGTCGCGCCGGTGCTGATCGAACGCAGCGAAACGCTGGTGCGGAACTCGTCCTTCGCCGCGCCCGGCGCGACCGTCATCTCGCCGACGAAACGCCCCTGCCCCGGCACCGACGCCATGACCAGCCATTGCCCGGCCAGGCGCGGCGCGCGCAGGCGGGAACTCCACGCCGCCCATTCGGGCGTGTGCAGCAGCGCGGTCTTCTGCATATATTCCAGCCCGACCTCGCCGCGCGTCTTCTTCGGCGCATCCGGTGTCCCCGGCCCGCCGCCTTCCTCCACCGGCCGGCGATACTGGGCGTCGGCCTGCGAATAGAGGGCGACGTGCATGTCCTGCAGCTGCTTCCATTCCAGCTTGGAACGGCGCCATGACAAAGGCTGGCCAAAGGCATGGCAGGAGGCACAGGCACCGCGCACCGCATCATTGGGGATGCTGGTCTCGTCGATGATCCGCTTTTCAGGGATATACATCACCGCCCGCGCCTCTTCGGGCGCCAGGCCATGCGATGCCGACAGAGACTTGACGACCGCACGGGATTCCTCCGGCGTTATCTGCAGGCCGTTCAGCCGCACCATGCGCTTGATCGCCTGCGCCCAGCCCTCCGGCGTGGTGCGGATCCACGAGATGCGCGACAGATTGCCCTTTGCATCAGGCGCATGGCAGGTGCCGCATTTCTCGACAACCTGATTGTCCGAGACGGGAATGCCCTCCTCGGTTTCCTTCATCATGCCATCGGCGCCGCCTGGCTTGTCATCCGCCTGCGCGAACACCACCGACGCGGAAAAGAGAGCCAGCAACGCAAACCGTGTAACAGGAACCTGCTTCACCCTGACTTCCCCCTCAACGCAGATGATGTGCGCGAAACCGAGCCCAAGCCGACGCATGGCGCGCCTTTGCCTACAGGACGGATGGCTCATGCAAATCCGCCATAAAACTGGACAGGTTTCAAGATTTTTCTTGCTGAAATGATCATCCCGTCCATGTTCGACCGAAGCGGGAGAAAAACCGCCCGGCTTTCAGGCGCTTTGCATAAAGGACGGTGCCGCCCGGACAGGCACGGCCACGACGAGATTTACGTCGGGATTCGGCATGCGGAAGGATGGCGGTCGCGCAGGCCGAGGGTTCAGCCCGTCACGATTCCCTGTTCTTCCAGCCATTGCCGCACCGGCGCCAGCCCGGCTTCATGCGCCTTCCAGCGCGCCACGGCATCGGCATTGATGGGGCGGCGCACCTGCCCCGCGCTGGGCGTCGCGACGGCGGCCTTGTTCTCATGGAACGACAGGCAGGCAGGATCCCATGCGAGGCCGCAATGCGCCAGCAGCCGCCGGGTCTCCCCCTCCTGATCGAACACCAGCGCTTCATAGGAAAGCTGCAGCACCCGGCCGGGCAGCAGCGCGTCCCACATCGCCATCAGCCGGTCGAAGCGCGCATAATAACGGGCCGTGTCCATCAGGTCGTAGGAATAGGCATAATAGGCCGACTGGCTGGCGAACAGATTCTTGTAGTTGCTCCAGACCGTGTCCATCGGGTTGCGGCGCAGGCAGACGATGTGGGCCTGTGGCAGGGCATGGGCGATATGGCCGACATAGAGGAAGTTCGCCGGCAGCTTGTCGATGAAGCGCGCCTTGCCCGCCGGCCGGTGATGATCGGCGCGGGCGAAATAGGCCTGCCCGATCGTAGCGGGGTCCGCGCGCCCGCTTGCCGCGATCGTCTCGGCATCGATCACAAGCCGCGAGCGGGTGCCGACGACCTGTTTGACCGCCAGGGGCATGGCCTGCAGTTCGCCCGCCGACCCGACATCCCGGTGCGAGGACAGGATGCGGTCGACCAGCGTCGTGCCCGTGCGCGGCATGCCGACGACGAAGATCGGCGCGCCGTCCGTCACGCCCCCGCCGTGCTGCCATTCAGGGGGCACGCCATCCCCGAAGAGGCGCTCGATGGCGTCGAAGATCGCCGCATCCTGCGCGAAATCATAGCCGATGGCCCGCTTGTGGGCGTCGTTGGCCTGCAACAGGTTGCGGAAGGCATCGGCGGACTGACCCAGATCCTCATGCTCCTTGGCGAGCGCATATTGAATGCGCAGCCGGTCCTCCGGCCTGCGCGCCGCCGCCAGCGCATCGCGCAGCCGGGGGACGTGATTGGCATCGGCGGTCTGGCGGGACAGGATCGAGAGCGCATAATGCACCCGCGCATTGCCCGGATCGGCCCGCAGGATCATCTCATAATGCGCGCGGGCATCCGCCACCCGCGCGGTAAAGCCGCAGGCGGCGGCAAGGTTATAGCGATAGTCCAGATTGTCGGGCTCGGCCGCAACCGCCGCCTCGAACGGCGCGATCGCGCCTTCATGATCGCCGAGACGGACCAGCACGCAGCCGATGGTATCCTGCGTCAGGGCATCGGCCGGGCCAAGCGCCAGCGCCTTGCGCGCCGCATCCCCCGCCTCTCCGTCGCGGCGCAGCAGGATCAGCAGCTTGGCTAGTTGCGCCAGATGCTCCGGCTCCGGCCCATGGGCGACGGCAGCCTCCAGAATCGGCACGGCCTTGGCGATCTGGCCAGCCTCCGCCGCCACCATCCCGAGCAGGAAATATCCCGCCGGCCGATCCGGCTCTGCCTGCACCATCGCCCGCGCCGCCTCCACCGCAGCGGGCAGGTCGCCGCGTGCCAGCGCCATGCGCGCGCGGGTTTCCAAAGTCATGCCATCCTCGTCCTGAAACCGACGGCGCGCGCGCTCACCCCGAAGCAGCCGGTGATGCCGGCCTCATAGAATACCGCCGCAAGACCGCGAAACATGGCAACAAACTGGCGCATCAGCGCAAAACCCATTTCTGCGTCCCCATGCGCCCGGATCGACGCCGGTCCCATGATCGGGCACCGCGAGACGCGGGGCAATAGCGGTTATGACGATCCAGCTACCGCGACCCTCCATGTCACATGACGCATAGGGCGATCACCGGGAGCGCGTGCCTGTGCCGTCTCCGGCACGCACTCCTGGTCAATCCGGCCGGGCAATCCGGCCCGCCGGGCGGTCAGGCCGACAGCATGTCCGGGTCGATCGGCAGGGACCGCACACGCTTGCCCGTCGCCGCATGGAGCGCGTTCACCAGCGCCGGGATCACCGGCGGCAGCGCCGGCTCGCCAAGCCCCGTCGGCGGATAGTCCGTCTTGAGGAACTCGACGATGATCTGCGGCGTATCGGGGATCCTTTGCAGCGGATGGGTATCGAAATTCGCCTGTTCCACCGCGCCAGCAACCTGGGTGATGCGCTGGCCGGCCAGTGCCTGCCCGAGCCCCTCGATCACCGATCCCTGCGCCTGATGCATGGCGTTGATCGGATTGATGATCTGGCTGCCGACATCGCCGGCGACCCATACCGTCTTCACCTTCGGCACGCCGTCGACCAGCGCCACTTCCAGCACCTCGGCGAAATAGCCCATATGGCTGAAATAGAAGGCAAAGCCCTTGCCCTGGCCCTTGGGCAGGCTGCCACGATCCTTCCATTCTGCCATGTCGCAGACCTTCCTGATGACCCCGGAGGCGCGCGTTGTGACGAAGGGCGGGCTATTGGGGCCACGGGAGAGTTCGCGCGGCTCGCTCAGCAATTCGAGCATCAGCGTGGGCAAATCCTTGCCCGCCGCCTGCGCGACCTCATCCAGAAACGCCTGGTAAACGAAGGCCAGCGCATTGGAGCCCGGCGCGCGCAACCAGCCGGTCGGCATGTTGGTGGCGAGCATGCTGTGTTCCAGCAGCACGGTGTCGATCAGGCCGGCGGGCAATTCCGTCGCGGGCAATTCCGCCGACCGAATGGGCTTGCCGTCGCGCCCGAAGGTGATGAAATGATCGTGAAAGCCGACCAGCTTGTTGCTGCGATCCAGCGCCGCACGGAAGCCATGCCAGCCGGCGGGGCGATAGAAATCGCGCCTGATATCATCCTGCCGACTGTAGAGCAGCTTGACAGGCGTGCCGGGAAGCTGCGCCGCAATCGCCGCCGCCTGCACCATATAGTCGTTCATCAACCGCCGACCAAAGCCGCCGCCGATGCGCGAGAAATTGATGCGGATCTTCTCGGGCGGCAGGTTCAGCGCCTTGGCGACAAGCCCACGCCCGCTCTCCGGGTTCTGCGTCGGCGCCCAGATCTCGATCGCGCCGTCCTTGAACAGCGCGGTGCAATTCTGCGGCTCCAGCGTGCCATGGGCGAGGAAGGGGTAGCTATAGTCGGCACTGACGACCTTGGCCGCGGCGCCGAAGGCAGCATCGACATCGCCGATGCGCAGAATGTCGGCGTCGGCCTTGCCCTTGCGTTTCGCGGCCGCCTGCGCCTCATAGCCCTCGGTCGAATAGCCGCGCACGGCGCTGTCGTCCCATTCGACCTTCAGCGTCTCGCGCGCCTTGTTCGCGACCCACCAGCTGTCGGCAAGGATGGCCACGCCGTCATAGAGGGATTCCGCCTGCCCATCGCCCTTGATGGTCAGGACATGGCGCACGCCGGGCAACGCCTTCACCGCGTCCAGATTGGCGGACTTGAACGTGCCGCCAAAGGCCGGGCAGGTTTCGAGCACGGCATAGAGCATGCCGGGCAGCTTGAAATCGATCCCGAACAGCGGCTTGCCGGCCACGATCGAGGGCGTATCGACGCCGACGATCGACTGGCCGATGATGCGGAACTTCGCGGGATCCTTGAGTACCAGCTTGGCCGGGTCGGGCGCGGGCAGCTTTGCCGCCGCCTGCGCCAGGCCGGCATAGGGGATGGACCGGCCGGACTTGGGATCGATCACCATGCCGCTGCGGGTTTCGAGCCCTTCGGCCGGAACGCCCCATTGGCCGGCGGCGGCGGCGACCAGCATCGCGCGGGCACCGGCACCGGCGCGGCGCGTGGGCAGCCATTCGCGCGGGGTCGTGCGGCTTCCGCCTGCCGTCTGCGGGCCGAAGACCGTCTGGTCCGCATAGGTCTGCTCGATCGTCACCTGCGCCCAGTCGACGTCCAGCTCCTCCGCGATCAGCATTGGCAGCATCGTCTTGGCCCCCTGCCCGATCTCTGCATTCTTCGCGCCGATGATGACCCGGTTGTCGGGCAGGATGCGGATGAAGGCCGAGATCGTCACTGCGCCCGCTCCCGGGCGCGCATCTGCGGCCTGCGCCGGGCCGAGATTGAGATCGAACAGCAACCCGCCGCCGGCGAGCACCGATGCGGAGATGAAGGCCCGGCGGGAAAGTGTCGTCGCGCTCATGCCGTGGCCTCCGCTGCAGCCTTGATCGCGGCGCGAATGCGGACATAGGTGGAGCAGCGGCACAGATTGCCGGCCATGGCGGCATCGATATCGTCATCGGAGGGCTTGGGTGTCTGCGCAAGCAAGGCGGTAGCGCTCATGATCTGTCCGGCCTGGCAATAGCCGCATTGGGGGACATCCTGCGCGATCCAGCTGGCAGCGACGCGCTTGCCGACATCCGTTGCCGCAACGCCCTCGATCGTGGTGATCGCCATGCCCTGCACTTCGCCGAGCGGGGTTTGGCATGCGCGCGCGGGCGCGCCGTTCACATGCACGGTGCAGGCACCGCAAAGCCCTGCCCCGCAACCGAATTTCGTGCCGACAAGGTCCAGATCCTCGCGGAGCACCCACAGGAGAGGCTTTTCCGGGTCGCCTTCGACCTGGCGTGCCTTGCCATTCACCTTGAGGTTGATCTTCATCTAAAACTCGCCCCCCGCTTGCAGCTTATGCCGTTTCGAACCGCATTACTCTCCGAACGTCAATCGCTGTCCAGCAGAATAATCTGACACGCTGCGCTTTTGCGGCGGCTCTGCATCCCGTTCAAGCATTGGCACGCCAGATTGCACCTTGTCGGCGTACAGCCCGCAAACCAGGCGACGCATTGCGCAGGGCGGCATCGCTCATCGCGCAATCCGGCGGAAACTGATGGCCTCGGGAAATGATAGGACGCCGACACCGACTGGACAAGGGCAATGATATTCGCCGGCCCTTTCACGGTGATTATCCGTCTGGAACAGATTTTCGGGAAGATCGGACTGGGGACGTCAGCCAGGATGGCGGCATTCGCCGCGTAACCAGTCAGCAGTCAGAGCAGATAGTAGCGGCCAGGAGCCCTCACAGGACCAGCCGGCCTTCCAGGCCGAAGCCCCGTCAGTTCAGCCCGCCGCCGCTGCCAGGTTCCTGCGGCTGGCCCGGTGCCAGCGCGCGACGGCGTCGGCCTCGCCGTCGGAAAGGGCGATGAACACGCGCCGGCCATCGGTCGGATCGGCCTGTCGCTCCAGCATGCCGCGATCGGTGAGCTGGCGGATCCAGCGCAGCGCCGTCGTCGGCGGCACAGCGGCGGCGATGCACAGGCTGGACACGGAGACCTGCTCGCCCCCAGCCGCGCCGCCATCAGGTCCAGCATCATGTCCCAAGCCGGATCGGCGAACAGGTCGGCCGGCATGAACTGGTCGCGCAGCCTGCGGGCACGGATGAGGTCGCGGATCTGCGTTGCCGACAGCTCTGCGCTCCCGTTCGCCCCCGCATTGTCCTCGCCGCCATGAGGATCGGCGGAAAGCCGATGAAATCGGCCCGCCCCGGCCATGGCGCGGCGGCGTCCGCCCGCGCGCTACGCGCACCATCGCGGGTCAGCGCGTCCAGCCGCCGCGCAAGCCGCCCGACCTCCTCGCTCAGCCGCTGGAGCCTGCTCGCCTCGCTTTCGCGACCGATATCGGAGAGGGCGGCCGGCACGGCGCGCGCCGCGATCGCCATGGACATCGCCCCCGCCAGCTCGACAGCACCGGGATCGCACAACAGCTGGACCGGCCCCTTGTGCATCTGGGCAAAGGCGGCATCGATGCTGTCCATATCGGCGACCACGATCAGCTGCGTGCCGGCCATATGCGCCATCATGTCCAGCCGGGCGGCAAGCGGGGTCAGCGCCGCCGCCGGGGCCGACCAGTGCAGCAGCACGACATCGACGTCCACCGTGCGCTCCAGCCGCGCCTCCGCCTCGGCCACCGGCGCGCCGCCGAGCAGCCGCAACCCGACCGCATCGGCCATGGCGGAAAGCCGGCTCCGCATGGGTTCTCCGGCAAAGATCATCAGGCTGGGCCGCAGGTCAGGTACAGAGCCCGCCGCCACGAGGGGATCCTGCCATGTCCGTCCCGGACGATATGATGCCATGGTGTCGATATCCTCGATCATGTCCCAAGCCCCCGTGCCGCATTTGTTCCAGTGAATATGCTTAACTGCCCGCCGCCCGTCGCCAGCACCTTTCTCCATAATGGAGGAAGAACGCCGCAAACGCCGGCATCACGCCCGACCGCTGACGGTAACGCTACCCGCAGCTAGCCCTTTGAACCACAAGACCTATATGTTTGACGGCCACCTGCGCCCCGCCGCTGCCGGATGATCTACATCCATTTCAGTGACATTTGCCGCGCCGCACCACATGGTTAATGTTCTCAATATGTTCTATTTTTGTCGGTGTCGAGCTTTTTCCCACTCCTATTTTCGCACTGCGGCATGAGAATGATTCGCGACTAAGGTCTAGGCCGCCTTCCCGTTTGACTCCGGCCCCTCTTCCGCTATGGCGCTGCTCATTCGGGATTCACCCGCCTTGACCGCCGGTTGATACCCCTTCCATTCCGGGGAGGACAGGGAAGGGTGTAGTCTCCTCACCCGTGCGGCCGGGGCACATGCGAGGAGACGCACGACCTATGACCGCCATCGGACAGGACAGCCTTGGCACCCGCGACACGCTGAGCGTGAGCGGCAAGGACATCGCCTATTATTCGCTGAAGAAGGCCGCCGCGAAGTTGGGCGACGTCAGCCGTCTTCCTTTCTCCATGAAGGTGCTGCTGGAAAACCTGCTCCGCTTCGAGGATGGCGTCACCGTCACCGTCGAGGACATCCAGGCGATCATCGACTGGCAGAATGACAAGGGCAAGGCCGAGCGCGAGATCCAGTATCGCCCCGCCCGCGTGCTGCTGCAGGATTTCACCGGCGTTCCCTGCGTCGTCGATCTGGCCGCCATGCGCGACGCGATGAACGCGCTGGGCGCCGACGCCAGCAAGATCAACCCGCAGGTGCCCGTGCATCTCGTCATCGACCACTCGGTCATGGTCGACGAATTCGGCACGCCCAAGGCGTTCGAGCAGAATGTCGAGATCGAATATCAGCGCAACCTGGAGCGTTATGACTTCCTGAAATGGGGTTCCAAGTCGCTCGCCAATTTCTACGCCGTGCCGCCGGGCACCGGCATCTGCCACCAGGTGAACCTGGAGAACATCGCGCAGGCCGTGTGGTCGTCGGTCGATGCTGATGGCAACACCGTCGCCTATCCCGACACCTGCGTCGGCACCGACAGCCACACCACGATGATCAACGGCCTGGGCGTGCTCGGCTGGGGCGTGGGCGGCATCGAGGCAGAGGCCGCGATGCTGGGCCAGCCCGTGTCCATGCTCATCCCCGAAGTCGTCGGCTTCAGGTTCACCGGCACGCTCAAGGAAGGCGTGACCGCCACCGACCTCGTCCTGACCTGCACCCAGATGCTGCGCGCGCGCGGCGTGGTGGGCCGCTTCGTCGAATATTTCGGTCCTGGCCTGAGCGCGCTGACCCTTGCCGACCGCGCGACGCTCGCCAACATGGCGCCGGAATATGGCGCGACCTGCGGCTTCTTCGGCATCGACGACAAGACGCTGGACTATATGCGCCTGACCGGCCGTACCGACGAGAATATCGCGCTGGTCGAAGCCTATGCCAAGGAACAGGGCTTCTGGATCGATTCCAGCATCGAGCCGGTCTTCACCGACACGCTGGAACTGGACCTCTCCACCGTCGTCCCCAGCCTCGCCGGCCCCAAGCGCCCGCAGGACCGCGTCTCGCTTCCCGACGTCGATGACGTGTTCAACGCCGACATGGCGAGCGTCTACAAGAAGGCGCAGACCCGCGTTCCGGTCGAGGGCAAGGATTTCGACATTGGCGACGGCGACGTCACCATCGCCGCGATCACCAGCTGCACCAACACCTCGAACCCCAGCGTACTGGTCGCAGCCGGCCTCGTCGCCAAGAAGGCCAACGAGTTGGGCCTGAAGCCCAAGCCCTGGGTCAAGACCTCGCTTGCCCCCGGCTCGCAGGTCGTCACCGACTATCTGGAAAAGGCGGGCCTTCAGAGCCACCTCGACGCCGTCGGCTTCAACCTGGTCGGCTATGGCTGCACCACCTGCATCGGCAATAGCGGCCCGCTGGCCGAGCCGATCAGCAAGGCGATCAACGAAAATGGCCTGGTCGCCGCCGCGGTCATCTCCGGCAACCGCAACTTCGAGGGCCGCGTGTCACCCGACGTGCGCGCCAACTTCCTCGCCAGCCCGCCGCTGGTCGTCGCCTATGCGCTCAAGGGCACGGTGATCGAGGACTTCATCACCACCCCGATCGGCCAGGGCACCGACGGTCAGGACGTGTACCTGAAGGACATCTGGCCGACCAACGACGAGGTCGCCACGACCATCGCCGGTTGCATGGACCGCCCGATGTTCCAGGCACGCTACGCCAATGTCTACAAGGGCGACGCCCACTGGCAGGCGATCGACGTGACGGGTTCGGACACCTATCAGTGGCGCGCAGGGTCCACCTATGTCGCCAACCCGCCCTATTTCGAGGGCCTGACCATGACCCCGAAACCGGTCACGGACATCATCGAGGCAAAGCCGCTGGCAGTGTTCGGCGATTCGATCACCACCGACCACATCTCGCCCGCCGGCAACATCAAGGCGACCTCGCCTGCCGGCAAGTGGCTGCAGGAGCATCAGGTCGCACAGGCCGACTTCAACAGCTACGGCGCGCGCCGTGGCCATCATGAAGTGATGATGCGCGGCACCTTCGCCAACATCCGCATCAAGAACCTGATGCTGGACGGAGTCGAGGGCGGCATGACGAGCTATAATGGCGAAGTGATGCCGATCTACGACGCTGCCATGAAGCACAAGGCGGACGGCACCCCCCTGGTCGTCATCGGCGGCAAGGAATATGGCACCGGCTCGTCGCGCGACTGGGCGGCGAAGGGCACCAACCTGCTGGGCGTCCGCTCGGTCATCGTCGAGAGCTTCGAGCGTATCCACCGCTCCAACCTCGTCGGCATGGGCGTGCTGCCGCTGCAGTTCAAGGATGGCGAGACCCGCGACACGCTGGGCCTGACCGGCAACGAGACCTTCACGATCACCGGCGTCGCGGACCTCAAGCCGCGCCAGGACGTCGAAGTCGCCGTGACCCGTGCGGACGGTTCGACCTTCACCTTCACCGCGCTGTGCCGCATCGATACCGTCAACGAGCTGGAATATTTCCTGAACGGCGGCATCCTGCAATATGTGCTGCGCAAGCTCGCCGCCTGATCGACGATGAGGCATGAAAACAGCCGGGGTGCCCACTGCGGGCGCCCCGGCTTTTTCATGCCCGAATATCCGCGTTTGATCGTCGCCCTGCACGGAAAGGCAATGCCATGAGCCGTTTCATTGATCTCAGCCACCTTATCGTTCCGGGCATGACGACCTATAAGGGGCTGCCTGGCCCGGCCATCTGCGATTACTGGACCCGCGAGCAGTCCGCCCAGAATTTCAGCGACGGCAGCACCTTCCAGATGGGCCGGATCGACATGGTGTCGAACACCGGCACCTATCTCGACGCGCCCTTTCATCGCTTCGCCGAAGGGGACGATCTCTCCGCCTTGCGCCTGTCGCAGGTCGCCGACCTGCCCGGCCTAGTCGTCCGCCACCGGCCCGATCGCGGCCTGGCGGTCGACGCCGATGTCTTTGCCGACATCGAATGCGCCGGCCGCGCCGTGCTGGTGGAAACCGGCTGGAGCCGGCACTGGGGCACCGACACCTATCTGACCGAGCACCCCTTCCTGACCGCGGCGGCGGCCGAACTGCTGGTCGCGCGCGGCGCGGCGCTGGTCGGCATCGACAGCCACAATATCGACGACACGCGCGGCACCACCCGCCCCGTCCACCGCATCCTTCTGGGCGCCGACATCCTCATCTGCGAGCACATGACCGGCCTCTCCGCCCTCCCCGACACCGGCTTCCGCTTTACAGCCGCCCCGCCGAAGATCTGCGGCATGGGGACCTTTCCGGTGCGGGCATTTGCGGTTGTAGAGGGGCGGTAAGGAATAAATGAGGCGTGCCGTTCGTGCTGACGACGGGACGCACAGAGGGTCGTTGCGAGCAGCGACCATTTGTTGCCCCTTAGCTTCTCTGGCATCCTTCAAGCCGTTCAGGTTGGAAATCGGGAAGGCCAAATGTCATTCATCAGCGTTGCCATGATGCTTCAAGCTACCATTACTGGATTACCACAAGACACATCTGAAGGATGTAACGATAAAGACGGCACCATTGCGCTATCATCTTGTTATTCGGAACGTGCAGATATGTGGGAGAAGCGGTTAGGCCCTGCTTATACAACGGCACTCGACCACGTTAAAGGAGCCCAGCGTACAGCACTGAAGCGTGCCCAGAGAGCGTGGAAAAATTATCGCGAAGCCACCTGCGAATTCTACAATCGTGAGCCGGGAAGCATTCACTTCATTCAAGGCGCATATTGTATGTTGGACCTCACCCGGAGCCGCGCGCTTGAACTGGAAGAATATATTCTGCCCTAGACCTCGATAGCGCTCAGAGACCAATAATCGCGACTTCGGCCTTGTAAGCTGCTGGGCATCTATTCACCCCACCTCGTCATTCCCGCGCAGGCGGGAACCCATCTCCTGACGTCACCTCAGGCACAAGGTGAGGGAGATGGCTCCCCGCCTTCGCGGGAATGACGAAACGGAGGGAGACGGCATCCTACCCCACCAGCCCGTCGATCGCGGCCCAGCCATGGGCGCCGAGCGCCTCCAATTGTTTCCCCCGCGCCGCATTCATGCCGCCCAGCGCCATCACCGCCATCCCCCTCGCTTGCCCCGCAAGCAGGGCGAAGCGGACCCGGCCGAGTGCTGGTGCGCCGGGATGGGAGCGTGTCGCGAAGACGGGCGAGGCCAGCACCATGTCTGCGCCGCTCGCCCGCGCACGATTGCGTTCCCGGGCATCATGTGCCGGCGCGCTGTGGATGGGCGGCATCCGGCCGGCCCATGCGCGGCGGCGCGGCGAGCGCCCATGCCAGCCATCGGCGCCCCACGCCGCAGCATCGCGCGCCGATCCCGCCAGCAGCAGGATGAAGCCACGCCGTCGGGCAATCGCGCGCATCGCATTGAAGAGCGCTCGCCGCTCCGCCACGGGCAGGCTATAGTGCCGCAGGATGATGCCGGCACCACGCGGCAGGCGCGCCGCCGCCGCGAGCAGCGCCGCCTGCGCGATCCGCTCGTCGGTCAGCAGCCAGAGGCGCGGCAGCGCGCGCGCGGCGCCACGCACCCGGCCTGATCGCCGGCCATGCCCAGTGGCAGCATATTTGCGGTGGAACCCCGTCATCGCCCTGCCTATAGCAGCGCGCATGACAGGCTGCACGGAACAAGAAGACGCCGCCCAGCGGCTGGCGACAATCAGATCGGGCATCGCGCGCGCCGCGGATGCGGCGGGCCGCGATCCGCAGGACATCGCGCTGATTGCGATATCGAAAACGCATGATGCCGCCGCCATCGCGCCGCTGATCGACGCTGGCCAGCGGCTGTTCGGCGAGAACCGGGTGCAGGAGGCGCAGGGCAAATGGCCGGCGCTCAGGGACGCCCATCCCGATATCGCGCTGCATCTGGTCGGCCAGCTGCAATCGAACAAGGCGGCCGAGGCGGTCGCGCTGTTCGACGTTATCCACAGCCTCGATCGTCCCTCGCTGCTGACCGCGCTGGCGAAGGCGATGGACGCAACGGGGCGGCACGTGCCCTGTTTCGTCCAGGTCAATATCGGCGCGGAAGAGCAGAAGGGCGGCTGCGCCATCGCAGACGTCCCCGCGCTCATCGCCTCAGCCCGCGACGCCGATGTGCCGCTCGCCGGGCTGATGTGCGTGCCCCCCGCCGACGTGGAGCCCGCACCGTATTTCGCGCTGCTCGCCAAGATGGCGCGGGAAGAGGGGCTGACCGGCCTCTCCATGGGCATGTCGGGCGATTATGAGACGGCAGTGATGATCGGCGCGACCCATGTGCGCGTGGGCACGGCGCTATTCGGTACACGCCCCGCCTTCACGCCGGCGGATTGACGGGCGGGAACTGACGCCCCAGATGGGGCCAAGGTTTAGGACGCGTTGATATCGTTCTTCCACGTGTTCCTGCGAAGGCAGGAACCCAGGATGGCGCAGCGTCCCCTCACACTGGGTTCCTGCCTTCGCAGGAACACAAAAATGGGAGCATCAAGCCTTTTTACCCATTGGGCCGAATGCCGGTCCCTCCCAAAGGCACCCGGACAAGTGAAAGGCCCGCCCCGGCTTGCCGGAACGGGCCTTTCCCCTCCCCCTTATCCCGTTCAGAACGCGGCGCGCAGGGTCACGCCATAGGTGCGGGGTTCGGCCAGGTAGGATGTGATGAGCTGGTTCGCCATCGGCGCGCCCAGGGCGAACTGGCCCGTGGTCGATGTCGACGGGCTGCTCGACTGCAGCGGGGCGCTGAACGAGACCTGCGTATAGTCTGTGTTGAAGATGTTCTGGCCCCAGAATTCCAGCGCCCATTTCTGCTGCGGCCCGCGAATGCCGATGCGGGCGTTGAAGATGGCGTAACCGTCCTGCTTCTTTTCCGGGAACAGGTCGGAGCCCGTATTATAGTCCCCGGTCATGCGGCCATCGATATAGAACAGGCCGGAAAGCCCGCTGCCGCCGATGTCCGGCGTCCATGACAGGCTGGCCGTCGTCACGAATTTCGGCGCGTTGGAATTGGTCGCGCCTGGCAGCAGGAAGAGCGCGCTGTCCAGCGGCACCGATCCGTTGCTGCTGCCCACCAGCCGGTTGGCGAATTTCGCATCGGTATAGGTAAGGCCACCGGTCACGCGGACATTGCGGATCGGCGAGGCATTGAGTTCCAGCTCCACGCCCTGGGTGATGAGGCCGGGGGCAACATCGCCCTTGGCGCAGGTGCGGGTGGCGCTGAGCGTCCCGTCGCAGCCATTGATGTTCTGGACGATGAAGCTGGTGCCGTTGAAGGTATTGAGCTGGAAGTTGGTGAACTCCTGGCGGAAGGCCGCGACATTCGCGCCCCAATGCGGCTGGCTGTATTTGAGGCCCACTTCAAAGGCGTCCACGGTTTCCGCCGCAAAGCGCAGCGAGGTGACGTCGGCATCGCTGCGCGGAGAAAACACCGCCGGCACCGGATTGAGCCCGGTCGTGCCCAGCTGGAAGCGATCGAGATTGTAGCCGCCAGCCTTATAGCCGCGCGAATAGCTGCCATAGACGAGCAGGCTGTCGACCGGCTTCCAGGAGAGGACGGCCGTGCCGGAGAACTCACCATTGCTGATCTTGTCGTTGAGGTCGAGGGCGTTGAGGCCGGTGCTGCTGTTGCCAAGACAGCCCAGCGTCAGGATGCCGCCGGCCAGCGCCTGCGCGGAGCCGAGCGCCGGATTGGTCGCGATGGAGCGTAGCGCGCTCGCCTGCAGCGCGGCGCAGGTGGCGTTGTTGTTGTTGAGATCCGCCGAGAAGCGCTTGCTTTCATGGGTGTAGCGCAGGCCCAGGGTCAGATCGAGCCGGTTGGTCAGATGCACGATATTATGGGTGAACAGCGCCCAGTTCTTGCTCTTCTGATAATAGAGCGAATTGGTGTCGCCCGTGCCCGAGGGGATTGCCGACAGCGCGCGCAACCCGTTGCCGAGCCCGGTCGAGATCGCGCCTGCCTGCGCCGCCGCCGTGCCGGCGGGCAGCCCCGCCTGCAGGAAGGCCGCGTTGAGGCCAGCGTTGAGCTGCGCCTGCGTGCCGGTGATGAGCGCGCCGGTCGCGGTGCCATTGGCGCAGGCGGCAAGCTGCGCCGGGCTGAGGTTGCTGTTGACGCTGGAGCCCGCCATCAGGCGGCAGGCAGCGAAGCGGCCATAGTCCGCGCCGAAGCGGATATTGTCGCGCAAGGTCAGCTTCTCATCGGCATAATAGCCGCCCACCAGCCAGTCGAGCGCGTCGCCAAAGGCCGAACCCTGTAGCCGCAATTCCTGCGTGAAGGTCTTGAACTGGCGGAAGGTGCCCGGATCGCGATAGAGCAGGTCCGCACGGTTATAGTCATAATCGCCATAGTCGCGGGACTTATAGTCGCGATAGGCGGTGATGCTGGTCAGCTTCGCGCCGCCGAAATCATAATTGATCTCACCGGAAACGCCCCAGTCCTTGAGCTTGCTGGCATATTCGCGGCCAGGCGTGATCGAAAGATCGCGGGAGAAGGGATCGGCCGGGATCGGGCCGCCCTGCGCCTGCAAGATTGTGGTGATGCGGTTGAACGGCGCGGTGGTATAGCCGCCACCGGTTGCGGGACGGCGCTCCGTCGTTTCGATATAGGCCGCGCCGCAGCAGCTTTCGTCGCGGTGCGTATAATCACCGATGATGCGGACGGAGAGCGCATCGCTGGGCTGGAACAGCGCCTGCCCGCGCAGGAAATAGCGGTCGCGATCATTGGTATCGCCCACCTTCGCGCCGCTGGCGTCGATCAGCTTGTAGAAACCGTCGCGCTTCGACAATACGCCGTCGAGCGCAAGCGCCAGGCTTTCGGTGATCGGACCGGTCACGCGGCCCGCGACACGCCAGGCGTCATAATTGCCATAGGTGACGTCGCCCTTGGCGTGAAAGGTGAACTCCGGCGCTCTGCTGACGATGTTGAGCAGGCCCGCCGAGGCATTGCGACCGAAGAGCGTGCCCTGCGGCCCGCGCAACACCTCCACCCGCTCGATCTCGCCAAGGTCGGTCAGGCCCGCGCCGGTGCGCGAGCGATAAACGCCGTCGATGAACACCGCGACCGAGCTTTCAAGCCCCGGATTGTCGCCCACCGTGCCGATGCCGCGAATGCGCGCCGATCCGTTCGCCTCCGTCCCGGTCGAGGAGACGAGCAGCGAGGGCGCAAGCTGGTTGAGCTGGCGGATGTCGTTGGCGCCGCTGTTCTGCAGCGACTGGGCGGTGACGGCGGAGACTGCGATCGGCACGTCCGACAAAGGGCTGGCGCGCCGGGTGGCGGTGACGATGATGTCCCCCATTGCACCTTCATCCTGGGACGCCTCCGCCTCCGGGGCGGGCGGCGCGACATCCTGGGCGTGCGCGTGAAAGGAGATAGCGATGGCAAGGGGGGCCACGCAGGCGGAAAGCAGCCAGCGACCTGGAATCATGATGATGTCCTCTCCTGATGCGCGACTATTTTGTCGCGTCGTTCATTGGGTCGGACAGTATCTGCTTGATTCGGGTATGGCAAGCATTGCGCCAATTTGCGGGGCATAGAGACATTTCTGCAATGATCGGTATGGTGGACGGGTGCAGCATGCCGATACGGCATGGCGGGCAGACCCGTCTTTCCTGTTAGCAGCGAGGCGTTAAGGGAAAGCGCAGCAGCCGGCTTTCCACAGGCACCAATGCTTCCACCAACGCCCCTACCCCCGCGCCGGTTGCGTCGCGAATCGCCGGCGCGCCCGCATCGAGCCCGCCGGTCAGCGCGCCGAAGGCCGGCATCAGCAGTTTCCGGGGCGTCCGCACGAAACAGCGGCGCGACACATGGCGCCCCCGCAGCGACAGGCGCAGCTTGGGATGGAAATGGCCGGAGATTTCCGGGCGCGTCTCGGCCGGGTCCGCCTCATGCCGCAGCACGATGCCCTCCACCACCGCTTCGGGCAGCACCGTGCCGCCGATCATCGCCTGTGCATCGGGAGAGATCTCGCGGTCATGCAGGCCCCCTTGCTGCAAACCAATGTCATGATTGCCCGTGATCCAGTGCCAGTCCAGGCGATCGGTCAATCCGCGCAGCCGGCCGCGCGTTTCCGCGTCCATGCGCGCCGCGCCCGCCATGTCGTGAAAGCTGTCACCCAGGCACCACAGCTCGCCCGCGCCCGTCTGCTCCACCAGCGCGACGACGGCGTCCAGCGTCGCCCGGCTGTCATAGGGCGGCAGGTGCTGGCCAAGCCGCGCGAACCAGCTTGCCTTCTCGAAATGCAGGTCGGCAAGCAGCAGCGCGCGCCGGGCGGGCCAGAACAACGCCGCCTGCCCATATGCGAGGAATTCATGCTGGCCGAACGAAAGGGGAACCATCCCCTGCCTATGCACCGGTGCGCGCGGGCTTTCAACCGCGTGCCAACGCTTCTATAGCGCCGCCATGGCCGAAATTGCCCCACATGATTCCATCGCACACACCGCTGCAGACACAACCGCAGACACAGCCGCAGACACAGGGCCGCTGACGGTGGCCGCCCTCTATCGCTTCACCACGCTGGAGGATCATGCCGCGCTGCGTGCGCCCCTGCTCGCCTTGTGCGCGGCGCAGGGCATTCGCGGCACGCTGCTGCTCGCGCATGAGGGGATCAATGGCACGATCGCAGGCCCTGCCGAGGGCATCGCAACCGTGATCGCCCATCTGCGCACCCTGCCCGATTGCGCGGCGATGGACGTCAAATATGCGCAGGCCGCGACCATGCCCTTCGGCAAGATGAAGGTACGGCTGAAGCGCGAGATCGTGACCATGGGCGTGCCCGAGATCGATCCGGTGGCCGGCGCCGGCATTCGCGTCGAGCCGGAGGACTGGAACGCCCTGATCGCGGATCCCGACACGATCGTCATCGACACCCGCAACAATTATGAAGTGGCGATCGGCAGTTTCGCGCGTGCGATCGACCCGGCCACCACCACCTTCCGCGATTTTCCCGCCTGGTTCGATGCGCAGGCGGAAGGCTGGACACGCGAGGGCAAGTCCCCGCGCATCGCCATGTTCTGCACCGGCGGCATCCGCTGCGAAAAGGCGACCGCCTATGTGCGCGGCCGGGGCTTTGAGGATGTCCATCATCTGAACGGCGGCATCCTGCGCTATCTGGAACAGGTGCCGGCCGAACAGAGCCTGTGGCAGGGCGGCTGCTTCGTGTTCGACGAGCGGGTTTCGGTGGGCCATGGCTTGCAGCCGGGCGATCATGTGACCTGCCAGGCATGCGGATGGCCGGTGAGCGCAGATGCACATGAAGCCCATGTCGCCCAGTGCAACGGCACGGGCGAGTGGCGCCTGCCTTAGGACCGATCGTCATTCAGTTCAGATGGAGCCGAAAATGGTGATTTGACGTGCCTCGGCGCGCAGCGTGCTCAAGGCAAGTGAGCACCGGAAACGCGGGAAATCGCCATTTGCAGGCCCGTATGGGCTGAATGTCGATTGGCCCTGGACCCATTCAGAAGGCAGCGATCGTCCCGGCCGACGCGATACGAAAGCGCTGCAACATGCTCTGGTCCGGCAGCAGGAAATCGACGCGGCGGCGGCCGAAGTCGATCGCGACGCGATCGAACTGGCGCAGCGCCTTGACGCCGAGCAGCAGCGCCGGCCGATCTTCAAGCCCCAGCACGGCAAAAGGCCCGCCATCGGTGAACATCACCGGCAGGCTGCTCAGCGCGACCTTGCCCATGGTGATGCGGTCGAGCACCCCCCATTGCCCGTCCAGCGCCTCGCCGGTGACACTGATGATCTGCGCCGAGCCCAGCATCGCCGAAGGACGCGTGCGCGCCAGTTGTTCCATCAGCGCGCGGTTGCCGATGCTATATTCCGATCCGGTGTCGAGGATGACATGCACCTTGCGGCCATTGGCGGTGCAATCGAGCAGGATCAGCTGCCCGTCACGCCGCCGGGCATCGACCGAGACGATATCGGGCGTATAATCCCGCATCAGGCTGCTGGTGATCGTCATCTTGCCGGTACGGAAATTCATCACCAGCCGCTTGCCGCGCATCCCGTCCAGCCCCAGAAGGCCCGGCGCGCCCAGATTGGCCGCTTCCAGCACGGGCGCCTGCGTGTCGTGCATCCGCGTGGCGCCAAAGCGCATGTCGGGCACAGCCACCGTCGACACCTCGGCAGGCCCCGACATGGCAAGGATGGTAACGGGGCCGCCGGCCACCAGCCCCAATTGGCTGGCGAGCGCGCGGGAGATCACCGTCCGCTCCGATCCCGTGTCGATGACGAAGGGCCATGGTCCGCTGCCATTGACCTTCACCGGAATGCTGATGCGGCTGTCGGCCTGCGCGATGGTCTGGATGACCGCCGACTCAGAATCGGCGGCCTCCTGCTGCGCGGCCGCGGGACTGGCGACAAAGCCGGCCAGCGCGATCATCGCGGAAATGCACATTGCGCGCACGGCACCTCTCCCAAGGCGATTTCCACGCAGTATAGCATGGCGCGGAGGCATCCCCTAGAGGATCTGGTCCTTTATCGAGATTGCCTTTCCCGTCAGTTCGAGCAGGTCTGATTTAGGCCCCGATGCTCTAGCGGCATCGCTGCGGGTGGGGGCCAGTTAGACTCATATCCGATCAGGCCTGCACATATCCGGAATGTCGTAGGTAATTTGAGTATTCGGTAGGCTTGAACTTTTCGAGGATGGTTTTGAGCGCGTCGCATATGGCGT
>JARFNK010000069.1 GCA_029167225.1 Sphingobium arseniciresistens | reverse complement strand
GCCGATGTTTGTCGGCGCATAGATATCTGCTGGCCAAAACCCGCCGCTGCGTCCTGACCTAGGACGTTGTCGCTGACAATGCAAGCCGGTTTGCCATGGAGGCGCACCAGTGTGTCGAGTTCCCGCGCCACTCGGGCGCCCGAGATGCTGGTGTCGCCCACCAGGCAAAGGTTTTCCCGGCAGCAATCATCATTGATGGCTAAAATCCTGAACTTGCGCGAGGCGCCGAACGTGTCCGAGACAAAGTCCATCGACCACCGCGCGCCCGGAACCAGCGGCATGGGCATCGGCGTGCGGCTGCCACGCGCCCGTTTTAGCTTCGCTGGCCTACGGCTCGGCCACGACGGCGGCGAACCGACAATCCTTCCTCCCGGTACAGCCGGTAGAGCTTCTTGTGGTTCATGATCATCCCCTGGCGTTCCAGCATGATGCCGATCCGGCGATAGCCAAAGCGACGGCGCTGGCCCGCGACCTCACGCATCGCAGTCCGGATGGCTCCGTGGTCCGGCGGGCGTTCGCGCCGGACCGTTTTGGGATCGACACCGATCAGGACGCAGGCCCGGCGCTGGGAGATGGCATAGCCTGTCAGCATCTTGAGCACTGCGTTTCGCCGCAGACCTGGTGTCCCAACAGATCCTTCAGGATCACATTGTCGAGCATACTGTCGGCCAGCAGCCGCTTGAGCTTGCCGTTCTCGTCCTCAAGCTGGCGGAGCCGGCGGGCATCGGACACTTCCATTCCGCCGTATTTGCCCTTCAGCTTGTAAAACGTCGCCGTGCTCAGCCCATGCTTCCGGCAAATCTCGACCGTCGGCAGCCCGGACTCCTGCTCCTTGATCATCCCGATGATCTGCGCCTCGGTAAATCGGCTCTTTCTCATGCGTCTGCTCCTTCTCGTGGACAGACTCTACATCAGAATGAGGGACCTTTCGGGGGGCAGGTCACAAAGGACGAGAGATGGCTGGATGGCGTGATGAGAGTGTCAGAGGATATTGCTATTGCTATGTCGGAATAGCCAAGCTGCCAATCCGCTAACCGCTCCGACAATCAAAAACATTGACCATAGAGAAACCAGCGCGAATTGATCACGACCGGGTTGCATTGTAGAAAAGAAGTAGGCGGTAGGGAGGGCGAAGATCGCTCCAGATGTTATCCAAACTGGCGCTGTGTCGAATATACTCACTTTCCTTGAAACTGCTGTCGTGAACCATACCATCGCAGCGGATGTTGGAAACGCTACGATCGAGCCTATAGCCAGTGTCCCAGGTAGCGCGATGAATATCATGGCAGTCGGTGTAAGGCCGTGACTTGCAAAATAGGCGCTACGATGTGCCGTTGCGGCTAAGAAGAAAAGAACCGCCCCAACGGCTATGACAAGCCCGGTAACGCCGCCCACCAAAGCGGCTCGCGTCCTGCTTATTCTCCTCTGAACTTCCGGCATCATCATCCCCCACGTATGATGAGCATTCTATATGGCGGTTTCACGCTGGCCGCTACCGGCGCGGCGGGATGTACGGCAATCAGGTCATATTCGTTGCCCACCAATGCAGATATCAGTTATGGGAAGCTTGGTAATCGTGCGTGCCTGGTTGACTGCCGATCCGTCGTCGAAATGCCGCCATGATCTTGTTAGTCTGTCACCGTCATGCCGCGAGTCGTTGTCGCCCTATTCGCTCTCTTTGCAGCCGTGACCGCTGTTCGGGCGGGCCGGGCGGAAGTCGCCGCCAGCGAAAAGCAATGTGCTGTAGATCGCCATCGTTTGCTCGCGCTGGACCAGCAGTCGTTCGACCAAGCGCCCACTGGATGGAGGGAGTTGGCACGGTCAGGCTGCTATCTTGTAGCAGCGGATATCATACGCGATTGGCGCCAGTTGAATGCGGCGTCCGACACGATCCTGTCATGGCACGAGGGCCAAATGCGGGCAAACGCGAACCACTATAGCGAGGCGATTTCCCTTTTTAGACAATCTCGGAAAAAGCCGTCGGCGGAGATGGCCGAGGCCTGGAACATCTATGTCGATGGTAGCATCGCGTTTCTGCAGGCCGATCTGCGTGCTCTGGAACGGGCCAGGGCCAGGCTAGCTGGAACGTCGAGACCAGCGAATTTCAACCCTGTCGATAGCAGCGGTAAGCCGCTGAACGCGCCCTGGCCGCCAAACTTAGCAGTTCTTGATTTGCTCCTTCGCTGCTGGGGTTTGTCATACTTGCAAGCATACTCCTGTCCGCCTGCGCGTGAGCGATGACACCTTACCGGTTAGCCGACTTCTCCCGGCCATTCCGGCTTAGAAATAGAGCGGATTCCGACGTCCGGCATGTGTTTTCTGACGGGCTTTACGCCATCGTCAGGGGGCATCAGTACAATCAACGTCGCTGCCCTTGGGCACACGATTTCGAAACTCAACGAGCCAATTATTAGAAGGCCCTTCCGACATCACGAAACGCGCTTGGCAACGACGGCCTGCGTATTGGAACCTACACACCGCTGTCCCTCGGGCTTCACGGCGGCACGAAAGCCCCTCTACTGCCTCGGCGCGTGCAGCGGGAATTCCGTCGCAAACGTCGACCAACGCTCGACAAGCATTTTCCTCATACGAGACATAGGCATTGGCGGCTTCCAAGGTGGTCGGCAGTGGCGAAACGTGAGAATAACGGGACATGGGGTGACTGCACCCAGCAATGGAAATCGTGGCCGCTATCATCAGTGTTGTTCGCATTCGTGATCTATGCGGCTGTGAAGGGCACACCTGCAACGAAAATCAGGCGATAGCCGCCGTTCGCCATGTGTTTGCCGCCATTTCAGGACGACCCGGTCGAAGAGAAAAGCAACAAATTAAGATTTATCCGCGAATTACGGACAATGATGACGCGCACCGCTTTGACAATGGCCATATCGCTATTTGGGCTGCTGAGCTTGGTCGGATGCCAAGACCCTAAGCCTGAAGATACGCGGCATTTGGAACATCGCCCTCCTATGCCCCCAAATTGCCCAAACCTCGCAGAACTGAAGAACATCACCTTGAAGGACGGGACAGTTGCGGATGTGCGAATAGTACGGTTTCGAGATACGAAACTCTATTTTCCGGCGAAGCTAATGAAGCGTAAATTCGTTGATAGATGGCGAGATCATCAGACAGGATTCATAGGAAAACGTGCACTTGGCCAATATTCCCCCGACATTCATTCCGATGAATGCGCCGGGGTTGTACATGCCATCGCTGACGAGAGACGGCATGTGGAGGGTGTCTACCCGATGATCGGAATTGAGATCGCGGGCCTCAATATCGACCCTCAATTTCGCTCGGGTTCAGAAGGTTTTTGGAAATTAAATTACGGCCTGGTCCCAAAGACGATGAGTGCACATGCAAAATTCATTCTGGGCCTTAATCAGAAGATAAAATTTAACGATGACGTTGTTGTGCAGCTTGTGGTTGGCAGCACAGCAGAATCCGGCGTGAAATACGATAGCCAATCCGTTCTGGACTTAACCGAATGGTTGAGGACGCCGCCATCCCACCGTGACAATGACAAGCAATTTACGCTTAAGAGCCTGATCCGAAACTAAGTTGAGTGGTATCAGTGGGTTAGCTTGACGCCAGCCCGAGCCATTGATTCAGGTGGTTTTGCGAAGACTACCGGAGATCAACGATGTGGACCGACACCACTCGGGCTCAGTATGCCCGTGCGGACTTGGCTTTGCCAAGCGATTTGACCGATAACGAATGGGCTCTGCTGGAGCCGTTTCTGCCGCCGCCGTCGCATGTGGGCCGCCCGCGCAAGTGGCCGCTCAGGCGGATTGTCGAGGCGATCCTGTATTTGCTGCGCGGGGGCCTGCCGTGGCGGATGCTGCCGCCGTGCTTTCCGCCGGTCTCGACGGTGCGGCGCTGGTTCTACCTTTGGCGGGACAACCGGCTCTGGTTGTCGCTCAATCATGCCCTGTTGCTGATCGGGCGCGAGGTATCCGGGCGCGAGGCCTCGCCCAGCGCCGGGGTGATCGACAGTCAGACTGTCAAAACCACGGAATCGGGCGGTCCTTGCGGCTATGATGCGGGCAAGAAGATCAAGGGCCGCAAGCGCCATATCCTGACCGATACCGAGGGCAATCTGGTCCACGCCGTGATCCACACCGCCGACATCCAGGACCGGGACGGTGCGCCGCTGGTGCTCGCCCAAATCATCCGCCGCTTCCCGTGGCTGCGCCATGTGTTCGCCGATGGCGGCTATGCGGGCGACAAGCTCCGGCAGGCGCTGCGCCGGATCGGCAAATGGACCATCGAAATCGTCAAACGGTCCGATACGGCCAAGGGCTTCGTGGTCCTCCCGCGCCGTTGGGTCGTCGAGCGCACGCTGGCATGGCTCAACCGCAACCGCCGTCTCGCCAAGGACTTCGAGCAAACCATCGCCTCGGCAACAGCATGGCTGTTCATCGCATCGATCCAGCTCTTCGCCCGCCGCATCGCAAGGCGATGAAAATACACCGCATAATTATGAATCAGGCTCTAATACCAACCTGCGCATTGTCTGACTCACGGAGGATTCCCAAGGCGGTGAAAATCTGAATCAATGGGGCCGCGACTTTGGAGTGTGGCACCATGGGTTCAGCGATCGGCTTGCGGGAAGATTTTGACGGGGCGGCGTTGCGACGATTGTCGCGGACGACGAAGAGCGCGAACCAGGCGCGGCGGTTGTTGGCCTTGGCCGAGATTTACGACGGTGGCAGCCGGAGTGCTGCGGCTCGGATCGGCGGAGTTGGCCTTCAGATTGTGCGCGACTGGGTGATCCGGTTCAATGCCCGTGGCCCCGACGGATTGCTGGATGGCAAAGCGCCTGGCCCCCGTTCGCGGCTGAATGATACGCAGCGCCAAGCACTGATCGATGTCGTCGAGAGCGGCCCGATCCCGGCAATCCACGGAGTGGTGCGTTGGAGGCTGATTGATCTGGCCCAGTGGCTCCATGACGAGTTTGCCGTCTCGCTCGACGAGACCACCATCAGCCGCGAGTTGAAGAAGCTGGGTTACGTCAAACTCACGGCGCGGCCTCGCCACCATGCCCAGAACGAACATGCTATGGAGGCCTTCAAAAAAGGGGCTTCGCTGCCGAGCTGGCAAAGGTCAAAGCCATCCTCCCGAAGGGAACGCCCATAGAGGTATGGTTCCAGGACGAGGCGCGTGTCGGCCAGAAGAACACAATCACACGGCGCTGGGCCAGACGCGGAACGCGGCCATCGGCACCGAAAGATCAGCGAACGAAATCAGCCTATATCTTTGGTGCGATCTGCCCGGAACTGGGCAAGGGCGCCGGGCTCATCCTGCCCTTTTGCAATACCGATACCATGTCACTGCATCTGGCCGAAATATCCCTTGCCGTCGCGCCGGGTGCTCACGCGGCTGTGCTGATGGACCAAGCTGGTTGGCACATGACCGGCAAGCTCGATGTCCCCCACAACATCAGCATCGTCGCGCTCCCGGCCAAATGCCCCGAACTAAACCCGGTCGAGAACATCTGGCAGTTCATGCGCGACAACTGGCTCTCCAATCGCGTCTTCACATCCTACGAAAACATTGTCGACCTCTGCTGTGAAGCTTGGAACAAGCTCGTCGACCAGCCTTGGCGCATCATGACCATCGGGCGCCGCAAATGGGCGCGTGGGTCATGATCAATGCAGGTTGGTATAAGATCGATAGAACCATTAAACTCTGACCATGGCGGCAAACAGGCGGTTTGCGACGCCCGCCATGTGATTTTCGTCAGTATGGGGTAGCAAAGTCCAAAGCCTATGATTTATTGCCTGATTTTTAGCCACAGGTCTTTTTTGTTATCGGCTGTGTTATTTTTCGCCTCGATAAATGAATGCACCATGTTTAATTTGTTGAGCGAGCGGCCCCTCTCCAACGTTGGGTGCAGGTGCCGTTGGAGATCTCTCCTCTAAAGGCGGCTCGGGAAATTGACTTAACCAACTCAATCGTTCTTCAATTCCAGTCGTCAGCGGCTCATCCTCATCCACCACTTGTACGGTGATCCGCCGGACCCTGCCCGGATCAAACTCTTTCACTGATTTCGGATTCTTGATGTCGTCGAATGTCACCAGCATCGGATAATCTTCGGGTTTTATGACAATAAGGGGCTTACTGTCATTGGCCTCAGCAAAGCGGTCCAAGAGCTTGATGCTTTTAACGGGGGAAGGATATTCAGGATAATCGAATATCCGCGAAATCATATTCTGCATCGAGCGTTTGTAAGTGGGGTCTGCTAATAGCGCGAAAAGGTATCGCCCGCCTCCCAGATCTACAGTCGGCGCCTCTCCATAAGTGCGTCGACTTGCGCTAAACTCATAGCTGTTCCCAGGATTGAACGCGTCTTCCAGAACCGAAGAACCCGTTTTAACGCCGTTTGGCGTGTCGACTTCCACCGTCAGCCGATACCGCAACTTTGGCCCAACTTGAACAGCGCTTTCACAAAAGCCGTTTATGTTCAATGGCATGCGCGCGCCGGCGCAAGTGTTACCACTA
>JARFNK010000068.1 GCA_029167225.1 Sphingobium arseniciresistens | reverse complement strand
TCACGCGCAATCTCCTCCGGCGTGATCGGCAAATACGGCGACATCGTCGGCGTATGAATGCTCCCCGTCACCGCACACGTGATAATCACCTTCTCAGCACGCTTCATGGTTTTCCTTTCAGGCGATCAAAGCCTTGTCATCGTTGACGGGCGCGTCCTCAACGATCGCCGGGACTTCTGGATTGTGGATGAAATGGGCGGGCTGGTTGGGACCCCATAGATAGGTGCTGTCTTCCAGCGCATAATTGGTCGGGGTCCAGCGATCGTGGTCCTCGATATAATCCATATCCGAATAATATTCGAACCAACTCCCCCATGGATCTTCGATATAGTGGAAGAAGTTCGACCCGATGGTGTGGCGCCCGAAGCCCCAGTCGGCGCGTCCGGCCGCCGTCACCAGCTTTCGTCCGGCCCAGCCGACCTGGTCCGGGTCGAGAACGGCGAAGCTTGCGTGGTGGAACCCGATCGCATGTGACTTGGCCAGGGCGATGACATGATGCTCGCTGTTCTTGCGGGCGCAGCAGAAGGCGACCAGATCTTGCGAACGATCCGCCAGCCCCATGCCAAGTGCGTCTGTCAAGAAGGCGATGCTGACTGGAATATCGGGCGAAAACAGTGCGACATGCCCCAGCTTCACCGGTCTGATGACTTGGGGATAGCTCGACCGCGCGCCGACACCCGCCTTGTTCTTGCGGATGGTCCGACCCGGCGCGTTGATCTCGAACGCATTGTTCAGTGGCGGCAGTTCTGGAACGTCCTGATCTACGAGATGGAAGACGACGCCGTTTGGGTCGCGGACCCAGAGGCCCTCCGGCTCGCCCTCGCTCGGGGCGTCGATCACCGCGCCGCCGGCGACCGGAACGCGTGCAGAGATCTCTTCCAACTGGTCGGCGTAAAGACGGACGAACTTGAGCCGCTTGGCCGGAGCGCCGCCATAAAGGATAATGGCATCACGCTCTTGCCCGGTACAGCGGAAGCGGGCGATGTGGTTATCGCCGAACGCATCGAGACCGGCGATGGTGTAGAACTCCCGACCCGGCGCTACATCAGGCACGTCGAGCGCGACGGCCGCGATTGCTTTAACAGCCATTTCCTCTCTCCTTCAGATGTTACCTTGGGTATTATCCCTTCACACGGTTTTCGATTGCGCCGATCCCGTCGATCTCGCATCGCACCACGTCGCCGGCTTTCAGGAACACCGGCGGATCGAGCGCCACGCCAACACCGCTCGGAGTTCCGGTGGCGAGCAGATCGCCGGATTCGAGCGTGAAGGCGGTCGACAGATATTCGATCTGGGTGTTGATGTTGTGGATGAGGTCGGAGGTGTTGCTGTCCTGGCGCAGTTCCCCATTCACCCAGGTGCGCAGGCCCAGGACGTGGGGATCCGGGATCTCATCGGCGGTGACGATCCAGGGTCCGAACGGGCCATGCGTGTCGAAGGACTTACCGACCGTGAAGGTGGGGGAATGGCGCTGCCAGTCACGCGCGGACACATCGTCCACCACGACATAGCCAAAGACGTGGCTGAGCGCGTCTGCGGCGGAAACCGCCTTCGCCGGGCGCCCGATGATCACGCCCAGCTCGACTTCGTAGTCGAGTTGTTCGGTCACGCCGGGATCGATCTCGTCGAACGGGCCGGAGACGCAACTCGTCTGTTTGTTGAACCAGAACTGCTTCTCAGGTACGACGACGCCGAGCTTTCGGGCTTCCTCAGCATGCTTCGTGTAATTCATGCCGATCGCGAGGAACTTCAGCGGCCGGTACGGCGCAAGCAGCTTCACCTCAGTGAGCTTGTAGTGCGGGGCGATACCCACGATCGCACTTCGGATAGCCGTCAGCGCTTCGTCACCGCCGGCGATGATCGCCAGCACATCCGTCTCCGGCGCGCCTGTCTTCGCCAGGTCGATCACACCATCGTCTACCACTACGCCGGTAGAGACCGCGCCATCCTTGTCAAATCGAACCAGTTTCATCCGTAACTCCCATCTGCATTGCGTCGGCGCGTTGCCCGCGGTGCGCATTCAGGTCCGCCCAGGGGCGCCGTTTGCTTCAGGCACCCTGGGCGGCAAGCGCGTTCAGACCAGCGGCGTCACATGATCCGAAATGCCGAGCAGTTCCTTACCCCAGGTCTCGTAGGCGATCTGGGGCGTGATTGCCGCGTGGCGCGCGCCGACGGCGGAATCGCGCCAGATACGCTGCAGCGGATTGTTCAGCGCGAAGCTGGAGGCGCCGTGAGCGAACAGCAGTGCGTCGATTGCCTGGGTGATGCTCTCCGCCACGGTGGCGACATGCGCGCGCATCTTTGCGCGTGCCTTCGTCGTGGGATAGACCCCCGCGAGCGCGGCGGCGTCAATCTCTTCAGCACATTTGTAGGCATGGAGATGCGCAGTCTCGATCAGTGTAGCGGCCTTGGCGATCTGCAACTGGAAGCCGACGGATTGCGTAGCCGAAGTGAAGACCGTGTCGTAGATGGCCTTGGTCGGCGCCTTGGACGTGACGAAATCGAGCGCCGCGCGTCCCAAGCCGAGTTGCGGGCCGATCAGCACCAGCGAGAACACCGGAACCACGGCGGAGCTATACTCGGGCTCGCCCGCCAGTTTCATTTCCGGCAGTCCGCCCTTGATCGCCTCGCTGACCGAAGCCACCATGTCGTCCGGTACGAACACATCCTCGGCGATCCGGCTGATGCTGCCCGAGGCGGCCATGCCCGCTACGAACCAGGTATCTTCGAGCTTCAGTTCCGAGGCGGGAATGATCGCCCAGCCGCGATCATAGGTCTTGCCCTCGTCATCGACCAGCGGAATGCCGAGGAGAGCCCAGTCGGAATGCCAACCGGCAGAATTGTAAAACCATTTGCCGGTGACGCGGTAGCCTCCTTCGACCTTGCGGGAGGTCGCACTGGCGGAATGCACGCCGGAGATCAGCGCGTCGGGATTGGCGCCGAAGATCTTCTCTTTCGCGCTCTCCGAAAACAGGCCGGCGAAGAAATTACAGACGTTGACGAGTGTCACCACCCAGGCGGTGCCTCCGTCCGCTTCCGCGACGATGCTGCTGAGATCAAGGAAAGCCTTCATGTTGCCCTGGTAGCCGCCGAAGCGACGAGGGGTGCCGAGGCGGAAGGCGCCGGCCTCTTTCAAGGCCGCGATGACAGGTTCCGGCACGCGCCGGTCTTGCTCGCCTTTCGCGGCATTTTCACGAATTAGCGGTTGCAGCGCGCGCACCCGGTCCAGCAGGGCTTCCACGCTGTCATCCGTTTCGGAAATCTTCTCCAGGGTATTCACCTTGGGCATCTCTCTTCCTCCAGAACAATGATGAAACGACAATCAAACTTCTTGTTATCGACGCACTTCAGGCTGGCATGAAATGCGAATGGGTGCCGAATTTGCGCGCGCCGTAGATAAGCGGCGGAGTGTCCGTCAGGCGGCACTCCAGGACCTTGCAGAAGATCATGGCGTGATCGCCCGCTGGAAGATCGCTCTCGACGACACATTCGGCGTAGCTGGCCACGCCATCCAGCTTGGGCAGGCCGCTTTCCCAGGTCCAGCCGATGCCAAGGAAGCGGTCCTCGGCGCGGCTCGCGAATTGCAGGGCGGCGTTTTCCTGATCGTGTGACAGGAGATTGATCATCAGACGTCTGCTCCGGCGAATGTCCCGCAGCAGGCGGCTGCCCTCGATAAGTCCGATCGAGACGAGGGGAGGATCGAGCGATAGCGACGCGAAAGAGGAAACCGTTGCTCCCGAGGGTATCCCATCCACCGCAGTCGTCACCACCGTGACCGGCGCGGGGACGCTCGCCATCAAATTCTTGAACAGAGTGCTATCCACAATACCTCTCTCACAAGGTCGCGCAAAATACGGGTTCAACGCCGAGCACGGTGTTCACTTGGGGAATTGGCCGATCTTCTCGACCGGACCGGCAGATAGGCGGTTGATGGAATTCGGGGCGTTGCCCTCTATCAGACAGCTGTTCGGGCCATGCCCGACGACCGCTGCGTCACACACTTTCATAAGCACCTCTCTCGATTCGGGCCGATTTTTCGGTTCCCTTGCGCTTATGATCTATATTCAGATGTCATCATGACACAAGTGTTTATTTTGTAATTTGGCACGAAGTCCAGACGCGACACCTCATGCGTGAGCGAACGCACCGGGAGGAAACGGGAAAGGGCGGTTGGGTTTTTAGCGCGCCGAGGCGGCTTGCTCGGAGGGGGGCGGCATTTGCCACCAGGCGATCTGTGTTGGCCCCTCGCGCTCGATCAGCCGGTAAGCTTCCTCGACAGCGCGGGCTGCGCGCGGACGGTTCACCCCAAAGCTGCGCAAGACATGGAATGTCATGGCCTGAACATACGCCACGTCAGCTCCGTTGGCGACGATCCGAGAAATGGCTTCGGCCTGGGCGCCAAGCAAAAGATCGGTCGCCACATCAACGGAATCGATATCATAGTCGCCGGTTTCCTGTCCAAGTGCGACGTCAGCCCGGATGAGCCGGACCATCAGGCTGTCGTCCTTGAGCAGGCCGATATGGGTGAGAAAGGCGCCCCAATGAGGCTCGATCAGGGCTCTCAGCACATAGAGTTGGAAGCCGGTGGCGGTTCGCATAACAGGATGCTTGAGCGGGCCGTGGATGGCCTGCGCGGCTTCGGCCATCTCGTCCGCCATCCTGGCTCCGAGTTTATCGACCGCTTCGTCCAGCGAGGTGAAATATTTGTAAAAGGTTCCGCGGGAGACCCCGGCTTGGCGGATCACGTCGTCAATGACTGCAGGGCCGCTGCCGTGTCCTGCTGGATAGACCTCCATCACCGCTCGGAGGAGATCTGTTTCCATGCGCTGGCGCCTTTGGCGGGCAACACGCGTGCGATGATCTTCCCTGACGCTATCCTGGCCAGGATCGGAGGTTTGCTCCTCCGGGAGAACCGATATTTTCACAGCAGCTTCGCTCGACTGGGCATTGCGTTCAACACGTTGTCCAGGATGACATCCTTGGCGCTGGAAGCCAAGTGGCTGGTACGGCATGGAACCGGCTTCGAAATATCCCAGCATTCGCAGCAGCCACGGGCATTCTGCCCGTTCGGCGCTGCCTTGCCTCCGTTTCAGACAGAGAAACCCGCGGGGGCAGGAGGGAGCGCTCAGATATGAGGATCTGGGCTCCCGGCTGTTGAACCCGCCTGGCCGCCACCTGACCAGGTCAGGAAAAGCGCATCCAAGCGGGTTGGCCGTTCCGCCTTCTCTACAATTTATAGCCGAGCGTGATCCCGTAGGTGCGGGGCGCCTGATAGAAGTTCATATGCGTCCCGTTCGGGATGGTGGTCTCGAAATTGATCACGCGCCTGTCGGTCAGGTTCTTTCCGAATGCCCCGATCGAAAGACCATTCGACAGGGTATATCGGATGTTTGCCCCCAGCAGTGCGTAGCTGTGCTGTTTGATGACATTGTCCGACTCGGGGTAGAAGCCGCTATTGTAATAGACATTCGCGCCAAGATTGAGCGTGCCGGACCCCAGCTCCGCGGTATAGTCGGCACCGATATTGCCGGTAAATTTAGCCGCGAGCGGAAGCTGGTTGCCTTTGCATGAGGCAATGACGCTCGGAACACCGCCGCCGGCCGTCGACGTCGGGCAGTTCGGGAAGGCCGTGAACTTCGGGCTGATCCAACCAAGGCCGCCCGTCAGGCGGAGTGCTTGGGTGACCTGGACCGTGAGATCTGCGTCGACACCATAGTCGCGCGCCTTGGCGCCGTTGATGATGGTGATGGCGCCCTGGTTCAGCTGCTGGATCTGCACATCCTGATAATCATAGTAGAAGCCCGCGATGTTGAGACGCACCTTTCGGTCGAACAGGTCGGACTTGATGCCAACCTCATAGGCATCCAGCGTTTCCGGACGGAAAGGATCGCTTCCGGGGGTAGAGGTGTTGAAGCCGCCGCTCTTGAAGCCGCGGTTATAGGACGCATAAGCGAGAAGCTCGTTCGAGAAACGATGATCGAGACTGACACGGTAGGTGAACTTGTTGAACGTCTTCCGGCGGTCGGGCGCCGCTGCCGTGGGCAATGATACGCCCAGCGGAATGACGAACACGTCGGTCGTGCCGTCATAGGCCGTGCGCCGCTCGGTCGTATACCGGCCGCCGAGCGTGAGGTTCGTGTCGTTGAAAATCTCGTAAGTGGCCTGGGCGTAACCCGCGATCGAGCGCGTGCGCTGGTGGTTCGTGATCGAGACACGAGCGCCTTGATCATTCGCGGTGAGGATGAACGGATCGATCTCGGCGAGCGCGTTGAAATAATAACCACCCACGAGCCAGGTGAACCGGCCGCTGCTCTTCGAGGAAAGCTGAATTTCCTGGCTGAATTGGTGGTCTCGCTGGATTTCATCGATCGCATCGATCGGATCCGGAGAGCCGTCGTAATCGAAGATGAAATGGGCTCTGGACGCGCGATAGGCGGTAAGGCTCATGAAATTGAGATCGCCGATCTTCTGATCCCAGCGCAGGCTGCCGCCGGCGCCCCATGTGTCGGTCACGGGCTGGATGTCGGTATCTGAGGGCATAGCGTGGAAGGTACGCCAGACAACGCTAAGCGAGAACAGTGCAAGAACGGCGCTGTGATGGCGATCAAC
>JARFNK010000067.1 GCA_029167225.1 Sphingobium arseniciresistens | reverse complement strand
AGTGTGATCGGATAATCGCGCACCCGCACGCCGGTCGCGTTGTGGACGGCATTTGCGATCGCTGCAGCGACGCCCGAGATGCCGAACTCACCGACCCCTTTTACCTTCATTGGCGACGAGATCGCGCCAGTCAAGGACTAGGGCCGGGTTTCCACTGCAAACGGATCCTTGGCGGGATCATCGTTCCAGACATATTCGCTGCCGCGCGCCGTGCGATCCGCCATCTCGCGGCCATAGAGCTTTTCGACAAGTGCGAGCGCCATGTCGGTGCCCGCTGATACGCCCGAAGACGTGATATATTTGCCGTCGATCACCCAGCGGGCGTGCCCTTGCCATGCGACCTTGCTCGACTGGCTCGAAGCCCAGGCGAAAGCGATTTTGTTGGACGTCGCCTTGCGGCCATCGAGAATGCCCGCCTTGGCCAGCACGGCCGATCCCGTGCAGACCGATGTCGTCCATTGCGTGCCCTTGTCCTGCTTGCGCAGAAAGGTCAGCATGACCGGGTTGTTGACCTCGGTCCGCGTACCCATGCCGCCCGGGATCATCACTATGTCGAACTGCGGCGCGGTATCGAAAGAATAGGTCGTGACCGTATCGATCCCCTGAGCCGATTTTACCGGACCTCCGTGCTGCGAGACCATGACGATCTGGTAGTCGGGAAGGCGTCCCCACATCTCCACCGGTCCAAAGACGTCGAGTGTCTCGAATCCGGGAAACAATATGACACCGATCGTTTTGGGCTTGCTGGCGGAATCAGCGGGCGCCGCAGGTACCGTTTGGCCAGTCGCCGTCGCTATTCCCGAGAGCGCCAAGGCGCCCAAGATCAGCAACATCGCTGCGCCGAGACGGCGGATGCATGGCAAGACAATTGTCTTCATGGCGATCTTCCCTTCAGCCAGCATCAGGCAATTTCGCTAGAGCTATCTTTTCGTCATCGCCGAGGCAATGCATCGATCATTATCACCAGCATCTCCAGAAGACGGGCTTTCAGACGGCGCCTTTGTCCCACGACGCGGCGTTTGGCGGGCAAAGCCGACCCAACCCGTCCATTCAGCGTCGATTTTCCTGTTCCGAAGTGCAGATCGGCCGCTTTTCCAATCCGGACAGACAGCGCTCGATCGCAAAGTTATCCTTTGTGTTCGACCCTCATACGACGCTCAGCTGCCAATCTCGCTTCCCAGGTGGGGAACGTCGGCTATCAGGCTAGGTGCGATCAATTCTGGCTGACGGCAGGCGCGAATGCATCGCGGCAATCGCGGTCTGAAAGGACGGCATCACCATCGCGTAACAGGCGTATCGAGCGATAACGGCCTTTGATAGGAGACGTCGCCTTTGTCGCGCATACCTTTGGTATAACCTTGCTCGACAAATCTGGGATGCTGGAGGATCGAAGCGTCTCCGGTGATCAACGTGTCCACAGTTGAGCGGCGCAACGCGATTTTCCATTCGCCATTACGGCGTTCGACCCGATCGATATAGCGGCCGTTGATGATCCGCGCCGTCTTTCCGCCGGGATCAAGCAGCGACACCATCACATAGCTTTCGCAGTGCGCGACATCGCCATCGATCTCGCAAAGATGGGTGGTGATGTTATGGAGATGCTGATCCGAACCGGCGGCATGGACAGCGTTCGACCACTGGGCATAGAGGGGGCCGGGATTGATGGCATGGCCATGTTCATCGACGCCATCGTCATGATAGGCGCTGGTCAGCAGATCGACATCATGCCGGTCATGGCCGCGCGCATGGCGTGCGATCAGATCCTGGATCGTCAGCCTGTCCTTGAGATAGGTGACGTCACGGCACAGTTGAGCCAATTGCATGTCGTCCATGGCGATCCTCCTTCATTCTTCGCTACCGCAAGATGAGCGGATATTGCTGGCGTGGCGCAACCTGATGCGTGTCGCGGCAGGAACGTGGCTGTCGACCACCCTGATCGGCAAAGCCATATTTCAGGGCCATCTCGGCCCCGATCACCGCCTGGCCGCTCATGTCCATCAAGGCTGGATCGCAGTATAATGCCCAGATCGCATGTCCGGTAAATTCGGGCGTTTCGGTCGCCGCTTCCAGATCCTTATATTTGATCGGGTCGGAGGCGATGACCATGCGTAAGCGATCCGTCAGTAACGCGCCCATCCATATCGAAAGGGCCGCAACGTTGAAGGGCCGGAGATCAACGGCCATGTCCGCCGCGAACTTGTCCAGTCCCGCCTTGTGCGCGCCATAGGCCGGGCCAAAGGAATAATGGGCGGCACCCGATGCGGACGTGAACATGATGAGGCCATGCTGTTTGGCCACCATCAGGGGGGCCGCATGGAAACTGGCGACATAGGCGCTCCGCAGGCCCACATTGAGCATCTCGACAATGCCGAGGGGTTTTTCCCAGAAATTACCGGGGGCGGTCAGATCGTCATGCAAGGCGCATGCGTTATTGACGAGGATGTCGAGACGGCCTTCGGCTTCCGAAACTTGCGCGAACAGCGCTTCCACCTGCACATCATCGGCATGATCGACGCGGACGGGGATGCCCTTGCCCCCGGCCTGCGTTACCGCATCGGCTGTTTCCCAGATCGTGCCGGGCAGCGGATGATCGCCTGTTTTCTCGGACCGACCGGTCACATAGACGGTGCAGCCGTAACTGCCCAGAGCAATGGCAATGCCGCGCCCTGCACCCCGACTGGCACCGGTCACTATGGCTACGGGACGGGCTGTCATCACATATCCCCCGATATCATGTCAGGCGAAGGATTCTTCACCGGCCAGGGTCGTGCGATGCATCATTCGCCCGCTGTCCATGGCGTAAGGGAGCGCGCGGTGCATCGTCCCTGTATTGTCCCAGATCACAAGGTCACCAAGTGTCCATTCATGGCGATAGACGAATTGGGGCTGGGTCGCATAATCGCGCAGCCGGGTCAGCAATGCCCAGCCTTCGCGAAGATCCATCCTCTCGACATGCGATGCCGTGGAACCCAGGACCAGCGATTTGCGACCTGAGCGATGGGTCCATATCAGCGGCAAAATGTTGGGCTGAAATTGCTGCCACGCCTTTAGCAAGTCATAGCTCGGTTCAGGCTGCACATAGCGCTGCGCCACTTCGAACATGTGGACGACCTTGAGCTTTTCCAGCGCGACTTTCTCCGCTTCGGGCAAATCGTCATAGGCGGCATAGGTGTTGGAAAACTCGGTTTGGCCGCCCGTGTCCGACAATTTGCGGCTGCTCATCAGCGATGCGAAGATCGGAACGTCACCCATCGTCCCATCGATATGCCAATAAAAGGCACCCTTGATATATTCGGCGACCGGATTTTCCCTGGGGTCCATCGTGATCTTGAAGGCCTTTTCCTCGACGATCGTGCCGATCGTTTTGGTGAAGGCTATCTGCTGCTCGTCCGTCAGGTTGAGGCCGCGGATGGCTACCACGCCACGCTCCTCCAGCAATGCGCGGATCCGGGTCGAGCAAGCGCCGCTGAGCAGCGTCTGCACGTCCGTCACGATCTCACTGCCGATACGCGGCGCCAGATTTCTGACCTCAAAGCAGGCTTGTTCTGCAATCGGCATCACGAATCTCCCGTCGGGGCAGCAGTTCCGCCGCCACGCGCTTGTTGTGCTAAGTACATGCTTAGCTTCGCATGGCCGTACCGGTCAAGAAATGGCCGGTTGCTCCGCGTCGTCACGCGATTCATCGTCCGGGCGGTGGCTGAGCCGGGTGAGGAGCCAGTCCATCAACCGGCGCGCATCATCATGGCCTGACAGGATGTCGACCCCTTCCTCCATCACCAGCAATCGCGCCATCGCGGCCAGCCAGACCGTGGCTGCAGCCGGTGTGCAGGGGCCAAGGTTGACGGGGCTATGCTCCAGATAACGTTCAATCACCGCAATCTGGACAGCGCGGATCTGTTCGGCATAGCGCGCAATTTCTTCGCCTATGACCTTCCGGTGATTTGCCAGCGCCATAAATTCCATGGCGAGAGCTGTGCGGCTGGGGTCGATGCTGAGCGCCCATAAGGCACGCAGTGGATCATCCGCCTCTGCCGCCGCCTGATGGCGTTCGAGGCTTTGTTCGGCGCCGCGTCTGTATGCAGCGACCAGCAGATCGTCGGACGTAGGGAAATAATAGTGGATGAGCGAGGCATTCAATCCCGCACGCGCGGCCACCTTTCGACCACTGACGGCGGCATATCCTTGCTCCACCATCAGCGCTAGGGCGGCGTCGAGCAACTGGGTGCGGGTCGCCGATTTATCCGTACCGAAACGTCGCTTTTGCGGCGTCGTTTTTATAGAAGATTCTTGTGAAACGCGCTTGGCCAAAGCAAAATATTCCGATCCCAGATTCAACGTTGCGACGAAGGCCGTATGCGGCTTTGCAGTAATCGCAAATATGGCATTTTCGGTATTCTGCGCAAAGGCGGAGTGCAATGATGCACGGCAGTCAATTGAGCGATTTGCCACCATTTGCAGGTGCTAGCTCCCCGCGAATGCGAGGAGCCAGCCGATCTCAGATTTCCGTGCCTTCCGCGAGCGTTAAAGCGCTTTCTACATCGACGCCGAGATATCGAACCGTGCTTTCAATCTCCGTGTGCCCAAGCAGTATCTGGACGGCACGGACATTGCCGGTCGCCTTGTAAATGATAGATGCCTTCGTCCGCCTCAGCGAGTGGGTTCCGTAATCCTCGGTCGGCAAGCCAATTCCCGTACCCGCTATATCGTGACGATCGAAACAGCGAAGCACCGCGTCTTCCAGTTCCTGCCGATGACGATCGTGCCGGACAATATGCTGGCCTACCTTGGTTCGAACGACGCCTTCCACCTCGGCGTGTTGTCGAACCGTTTCCACGTGCTTGAGCGACGGTATCGGGTGGCCGGATGGGAAGGCGCATTCTCAAGCGGACTCTAAACCCTAATGGCAAATCGGACCATTTATCGGGTCACGCTGGACAGCGCCTGCTCAACTTCAGCGGCGTAGCGACGCACGACGGATGCCTCGCGAAGCAAGCCGGCAAGTTTGCCGCTTTGGCGATCGGTCACCGCGATCGTCTCCACACCGACCTGACGATACAGGTTCATCGCTTCGAGTATCGATGCGCCGCGATCGATCGTGCAATCCGCTTGAACGGCGATCTCCTCGATGGCTCGCCTTTCGCAGGCTTCGTCGTACCGCCGATCATGAGCTACAGGGACATATATTAACCCCTTGTAATACCCATGGTAATCCATGAGTACGATCGTGTTGACGCTTGCCCCGAGCGGATATCGTTCGCGAAACTCCGCTATGGTCGTGTCAGCGAAAATGGAGCGAGGCTGGGTCAACATCAAATCCTCAACTTTGATCTGCCGCTGCCACCCGATATCCATAGCGCTCTCGATGTCTTCACCGCGCAAATGGAGGCGCCAAGTTGAATAGCTAAAGCCGAATAACTGCCGAACCAGCAAATTGGAGCCCACCGCCGCAACCAGGACCGGGCCAATTATGCTGAATGTTCCGGTTGATTCGAAGACCAGGAAGGCAATCGCCAAAGGCGTGCCGAGTACAGCGCTAGCAAATCCGGCCACTCCGATGAGCATCATGAAGGTTGGATCGATTGGCACCCAAAGCCGCGCGATTGCCCACACGCAAGCACCCGTCAAAGCGCCCAGATAGAGCGAAGCGAAGAATAGCCCGCCACGAAACCCCGTCGCCAGCGTGATGGTGGAGGCCAGCCATTTCGCCACCAACAGGGCCAAAAGGCAGGAAAGAGCAGGAAGGCCAAGGAACAACGCGTGCATGGCCTCGTGACCTGATCCCATGGCTTGCGGCCTAAAAGCTATCAGAGCACCAAGAGCCACCCCGCCGCCAAGCAGTCGAGGCGCTGGTCGAACTCGCCTCGAAATATGAGCCTCACTTCGTACCACGAACCACATCGTCAGGATGGCAAGGGCGCTACAAATTATCGCTATGCCGATCGCCGAAACATATTCTGTCACGCCGGCCCATGCGTTGGGGGGCGGCGCGATCTGATAGGGTTCAATCCCAAGAAGTCGGGCGGTCATCGAACCACAAACCGATGCCCCAAAAACCGCGCCAGCAACGGGCACGGAATATGTCGCCAGTATCAGTTCACAACCGTAGAACATTCCGGCGATCGGCGCTCCAAATGCCGCGGAAATCGCCCCTGCCGCTCCGCTCGCGACCAAGATGCGGACATCGGCGCGTCTCAGATGAATCGAGACTGCCGCTTTTGAACCGATGGTGGCACCACACTGCGCATAGGCTGCTTCCAGCCCGACAGACGCGCCGCTGCCGTTCGAGAGGATGGTCTGGGCGGCAATTGTTGCGCCGTCTCGCCACGACATCCGTCCACCATGAAGGGCATTGGCTTCCAATGGGTCAACGAGAGGTTTGGCGCCAATCCCTGCTCGCAAGATTATGAGGGCGGCCGCGCCGAGCAGGGGACCGAGAAAGAACAGCATGGTCCTGCCATCGCCGGCATAGAAACTAGACCATTTCGTCAATTGCAGCAGTAGATCAGCGAGCGCGTTCATCAAGCGGACCATCGCGCCCGACGCCACGCCGATGCCGCAAGCTAGCGCCACGACAAGAAGGGGCCGATACTCTGCTCGGGCCCACCTCGCGCGAATTGCCAAGCCGTTAACCCGCACTATTCATGAGGCCTCCGCTCCGGGTTCGTGCGAGCATGGTTTGTCGGTCGTCGGGTGATCAGAGCAA
>JARFNK010000066.1 GCA_029167225.1 Sphingobium arseniciresistens | reverse complement strand
TGTCTGTGGAGAATCGATAATCTCATATGGCGCTGGCGGTTGAAGGCGGCATCCAGCGGCCGTCGAGAACCATTAATCTCATCTGCAGAATCGGTTCTCGATTCGCCGGTGGCTTCCGAGAATCGATAATTGATTCCGCCATAGGTTATTCGATGCTGTAGCCGAGCGCGCGATATCCGGCGTGGCGCTTGGCGGCCATGCGCGAGAGCATCGGGACCGCATCATCGGCATAGTCATAGACGAGCACGTCGGTTTTCCCCGCGTGCCGGCGATGCAGGCGCCCTACATACTGGGCGAGCGTCCCTTTCCAGGAGATCGGCATGGTCAGGAACAGCGTGTCGAGACGGTCGTCATCGAACCCTTCGCCGATGTAGCGGCCGGTTGCGAGGATGAGCCGCTCCTCGCTGTCAGGCACACGCAGTGCGGCGTCCGCTACCTTGCGTTCCGCCGCGCTCATTCCACCCCGCAACACCACCAGGTTCCGCACGAACCGGGATAACCGGCCCTGCAGATACTCGAGATGGTCCTTGCGCTCTGTCAGGATTATCGGCGACCGCTTCGCCTCTAGGGCACGCAGCACGTCATCGAAGATAAGATCGTTTCGGGCCTCGTCCTGCGCCAGCGCCGCATAAACCGCGGGCATCGGCGGTCGGTCCATGATGGCGAGCGTCTGCGGCAGCCGGAAGGCCGTGCGCCGTTGCCGTGTGCGATGGGCGATCCCGCGGCGGGCAGCCTGGGTTCGCGCATCCACCCGATAGCGGATCGGGCCGCACTGCATGAAGATGATCGGCTGATGCCCATCCTTGCGCGCAACCGTGGCGGAGAGGCCGAGCACGAACCTGGCCTTGGCGCGCCGGGCTACAAGTTCGAAGCTCGCTGCGGACAGGTGATGGCATTCATCGACGATGAGGTGACCATAGTCGCCAACCAGATCCGAGACCTCGCCGCGCCTTACGAGGCTCTGTATCAGCGCCACGTCGATCACGCCTGTAGGCTTCCGCTTGCCACCGCCGATTGTGCCGATCAGCTTCGGATCGATATCAAGGAACGTTCGCAACCGTTCGACCCATTGGCTGAGCAACTCCTTGCGATGGACGAGCACGAGTGCATTGACCTGCCGTTTTGCGATGAGGTGTGCGGCTACCACCGTCTTGCCGAACGCCGTTGTCGCGGCCAGCACCCCGTCATCATGCGGATCGAGCGCGTCGACCGCCTTTTGCTGGGGTTCTTCGAGATCACCCTGGAACGACAGACCGTCCGGGAGCGGAGTCCCTGCCATTCGCTGGTCGTCGATCCTGACAGTGCTTCCGTGAGCAGCTATAAGCGCGACCAGTTCGTCAAGGCATCCTCGCGGCACCCCGATATGTTTCTGGTGAAGCTCCGCGCAGGAGATGATCCTCGGCTTGCCGAACGTCGGCAGGCGCATGGCCTGCGCCCGATAGAACTCAGGATTCTGGAACGCCGCGAGCCTGACGATTTGCGCGGTTAGCGCCGCCGGCAACCCAATCCGGTCGATGTAGACCTGATCGCCCAGCACGATATCGAGTGTTCCAGACAGCGGTTCGGCCACAGGCAACAAGGGCGGCCGCCGTGACGGTGTCATCCGCCAGGGCTCGGCGGCATGCTCGTCCTCCACCGGTATCCGAACACCCAGCACCCGCCCGCGCATTTCCGCGTCGGCCACCATGCGCGCGGCGTCGTGCCCATCCAGCTGCGACAGCGAAGACAGGAACGCCCATTGATCGGGATAGGGGCGCAACTGCTCATCCACGAACAGGCTGTTTCCCCGCCTGCGGGCGTGCCCCTGCAGCGGCAGCGCGATCAGATTGCCGAACCCGCCGAGCGGCATGGTGTCTTGGCTCGGGAAGAAGCGATCATAGGAGCCGAACCCGATCTCCGGACGCCGCTCCATCGTGTCGGTCAATAGCGATGCGCCCAGCGCGCGGGCGGTTCGTGCTGGCACGGCGTCGGCGAAGAAGATCCAGACATGGCCGCCATTGCCGGATCGGGATCGCTCGAGCGCGGCGGGCACCCCTCGCAGGCGGCAGGTTTCCATCATGGCGAGCGCGTCTTCGGCCCAGTTCGCCTTGTCAAAGTCGGCCGCGAGGAATCGGCAGCTCTCGTCCGCAAGCAGCGGGTAAACGCCCGCCACAAAGTCGCCGGCATCCGATCGCGATAACGCCCGCCCACGCAGATGTTTGTCGATCACCTCGTCCGTCACGGGCAGGAACGCCTGGTGTGCGCACTGGCCGCATTTGACCTGCGGCTTGTCGCAGAGTCCGCGTTTCCACTCATTGCCGCAGGCGGGTGCATAGCCACCGCGCCCGGTCTTGCGATTGTCCCAGCGCAGTGGGAAGACATCCTCGCGACCGGCGAACAACCTGCGGAACAACGCAACCTTCTTATCTGTCGGCGATGTCGCGGTCACCGGAGCGTCGGAGAATAGGGAGATCGCGTCAGCTTTTCGGTGCTCGGTCGATTTTTGCGTCGCGACGGCGTCCAGCGCTGCGATCACCGCTGCCCGCTCGTCATCCAGCGCCTTGAGCCGGGCCCGCAGCCGCGCCACCTCATCCGTGCCGGCAGATCCGTTCACATTGCTGCAGTCGTTTCGGGCAACCGATCACGATAGACCCCACGGATCACTTTTTCGGCGCTCTCGCGGTCATAGAAGGGCTGCAGCTTTCGGCTTCCAGCGATCGCCGGCACTAGGCCGGCATTTCGCAGATGGTGATGAACCCTGACGGCATGGGTAGCTTTCCTGGGGATACGCGCTAACTCGGCAGCGCTGACGAAGCGCGCGCCGAACGCTTCGACCTCTGCTCGCCGCAAGGCGGGCATGATCCTGAGCGGCGTCTGTTTCCTGTCGATTGTCAGCCATCCCATTTGCTTGAGCCTTGCAACCGTTGGGATGGTCACGGCGAGGTGCCGCGCAGCTTGCGCCATGAGCATAAACATCGGATCGTCCTCATATTCGAGGCCGGCGATCACCGCGTCGGTATCGACCAGTATCTGCGCAATGCCCCGTTCACAGCGCAAGCGGCCCGTAGCTTTGATCTGGCCACACAGCAGCCCGCCGATAATTGTCTCCGAGGACCGATAACAGATGCGCACGGCCCGCAGGATCGTCTCGCTGCCTGGCGGCGGCGCTGTGACGAAGGGCGCATCGCCGTGCAAAGCAGTAAGGAAGCGGTCGAGATCTGCCAGACGATACTGCGCCGGGATCGACGCTCCACCAAGCGGGAAGGCGCGGGGAAGATAGTGTCGCGCTATGAGCGCCTTGAATAGCCCGAGACCGACGCCAAGATAACGCCGTGCGTCCTCGGGAGAACAGGATTCGCGGAAGAAGGCCGTCAACGGCCCCTCGAGGGATTTCGGCACGACCATACCCCGGGCGTTGCTGGGCAGCGAGTCGATCAGCCTCAATGCCGCAGCTACGGTCGCGATACGTTCAGCGGATACGCCGCAGAGCTTCGCCAGACCGCCTAGCGTGGTGAGATCGCCTTCTGTTGCGGGTTGGCGGAACAACATCGTGCCTGCTGTTATCGGCACATTCTTCACCACATGATTCTTGAGGGTCTCCCGGATTGGGTCGAGAGCCGGATTGGTGGACAGACCGAGCCAGTATTGCAGACGCCCATAGACACCCACGGGCGTCAGACGCTTGAGCGGACATGCTGCCAGCATCCCGTCCAGCATCTTTTCGAACTGGTCGGGGAAGTCCTCGCAGACCGCAAAGCCCGCCGTCATGGTGCGGGCACGCTCCGCAGGCTCCTGCCGGCGCCAGCTGACGATTAATCTGCCCCAGCGTGCGACCGAGCCCACCCATTGCATGATCTCGGCGGCGTCCGCGAACGCCAGGCTGTCGAGGAATGCGTGGGAGATGCGGGGGCCATCACCAAGCCTGCCGACAAGATAGGCATCGCCGATCCTGCCGTCCGACGTGATCGCTTCAGTACATTCCTGCGTCAGATCGTGCCCACACGTGCAACGCGCTGGTGACAGGTTCGAACGGCGGAACGCGTGCCGACAGGCAGGACATATCGCCAGCAGTGCTCGACCATGATGAGGACAACTCGATACCTTCGCCAGATCCCACCAGGAGCGCCGCCACGGCCGACAGGCGACCGGCCCGTGACCCTGCTCGATATCCGATCGCATGCAGTCCGGGCAGATACGGGCGAAGTGACAACTATAACTGATATTGCCGCTGCGGCTCACAAGCTCACCTACAAGGGCGCTCCCACCCTCGGTCTGCATTATCGAGTTACGAAGCAATGTTTCGAGCGGGACGCCGCTGAGCCGCGCGATATCGTGAAAGCGTCGCCCACGCTCCATATCCCGAACGAAGTCGGTCCGATCGACCAGCGGCACTTGACGCGCAAATTCCAGCCGGGTTTCACAGCCATGCCGCAAGGCAAGGCGGTTGAACAGTGCCCAGCCTGGCTCGAACGCTGCCGGCCGCACCCGCAACGCAAGTCGAGTTGCCGATGCTGTCATAATCCCTCGCGCACGAAGGGCCGCAGGGGTTGCGCGCCCCTTCCGCGCAGCTTTGTGACGCGGCTCATGTTTTTGGGCGACGGAGGCACAGAGTCGCGCAGCCAGATTTCGCGCAGGCGTTCGGCCGAACACAGGAAGGGGTTGTCATAGCGGGCCGGGCCGCCGCTCGGAACTGACGGTTCATCCTCAAGGATCGCATCGAAGTCGAGCATATCCCTGACGTCGGGCTCATAAATCGGATGCCAGCCCGCGTGAACCTCTCCCAACAGGTTCAGATCGATCGACCGCTGGCCGATCGCCAGTGCCACGCTCAGGGCCTCGCTCAGATATTTGGAGACGATCCCGATCTCGCCGCCCGTTGCAACATAGATGCGTTTCGCCATCTCGTGCTTCGCGAGGCCGGACGCATCCGGCAACCCCATCATCTTTTCCATGACGCCGAGCACGCCAGAGAACATCGTGCGACCGCTCCGGGTCGCCCAGTCATAGGGCTTGAGGATGATCGTCGGTTGCAACCGACGGCGCAGTTGCATCGTCTTCTCGCCCGGGACGGAGATGTCGAGCAGCCGGGGAAGACCCGCGATCACGATCTGGACTTTCACACGGTTGAGCAAAGACTTGATGAACTCGGTCACTTCCGCCGTCATGTCGGGATTATTCTCGTTCACCATGTGATGCCCTTCATCGATGAAGATCATCTCGGTGCCCGTCTCCTCGGCATAGAAGGCGATCTTCTCGATCACCTCGCTGGTGTTCCAATGGTCCCGCGCACGATAGCCATAGGCGCCGAGGATCGCCCCCACCAGCGCCCGTCGCGTCGTCCGTTCCGGTGCTTCGACGTAAACGATGCGGCGGACATCGGCATCCTCAGTCGCGCTGTCGGGATAGTCGGCCATATAGTCCTCGAGCGCCGTCGTCTTGCCGGACCCAGCAGAGCCGATGATGAGCAGGGCCCGGGCCTTGAAGCGTCGGCTGTCCTCGCGCGGGCGGTATCGGCCATGTAGCTCGCGGATCGCTGCCTTCGCTTCCGTGTGGCGCGAATGTGGGATCACCGTGGTCTCGAACGCAAGCACGGCGTCGGGTGCCGCTGGCCGTGCCGATAACTTCGCGGCACGAAGATGTGTCATCGCTTCGGGTCCGACCATTGTGCAACCAGAGCCTCGATGTCCGCGTCGAGATCTACGATGGGCGGCGATGGCGCCGGTATCTGCTTCGCCACAGGTGGTGCGGTCTCTACCGCCGGTCCCTGCGTTCGTATTTCAGGCGGTCGTTTCTGGCCTTCGATCGGCGTGAAGTAGCGACCGTCGGTCTCGTACCGCGCCGCCCGCGTCTTGCTGCGGACTTTGCTCGCCTTGCTTTGCAGCTCTTCCGCCGTCTGTTCGGCAAGACCGCGCGCCGCTTCGAGATCGGCGACCGTCACCGGCGCATTTTTCGGCAGGCTTCGCTTTGCTATCGAACGATGGATCTTGTGCTGATATTTGGAGACGCCCCGCGATATGCTCTGGTCGACACACGGGATCATCAGCCATTCGCCGCGCTCGTCGTCGAGCAGCCAGACCTCACCCAGATCATAGGGATCGTAGCGTAACTCCCAGTCCTTCTCCAACCCGCCGCGGCGCGCCAGCAGGGGTTCGAGCTTTTCCCGATCAGCATAGAGCAGTCCCTCATATTGGATGCCGATGTTGGAGATGCGCCGGAAGAAGGTCTCTCCGGTCAGCCGCACAATATGGTCGAAGTCGGGAACCGGGCGCACCGGGTAAAGCGCGCTGAGTTCTCGCCAGCGCTCATAGGGCGTGCATTTCAACGTATCGTGGACGTTGTGATGATAGTCATCGACGATCCACTTGAGGATACGACTACGCATATCCTCGAGCGACAGTCTCGCCCGCGCCACCGGATCATAGAGATCCATGGTCCGCGACAATGTCGTCCCTTCCTCATGGCTGAACACCTGCACGCCGATGGTCTGGAACACGCGCTCGACCGCGCCCTTCAACCATGGCATTTTCACCGGCAGATTGACGATGCCGATATCGAGCATCCTGGCGGCCGACTGCAGCGATTGCGACCGGAACTCCTTGCCGTTGTCGCAGATCAGCCATTCGGGCACGCCGTGGCACGGCCAGTCATGCTCAATATGGGCGAGCCCGGAGAGATCCTTCTTCCATAAGGAATGCGCAAGCGCTCTCTGAAGTGAGGCATAGGACGGCGCCTCGAAGCTCAGATGCACCCCTACGATCATGCGGGTGGCGCGATCGAGAAGCGCGGTTAGCCAGGGCCGCCCCAAGGCGCGGCCGCTCTCCGGATGCACCACCACCAGATCGATCAGACAATGATCCACCTCCACTTCTTCGAGCGGCCGTTCGGGCGGGCTCCGCCGCTCGAAGATGCCGAACTTCAGCCAAGCGGCGCGCCGGCCGAAGCGACGCTCATATTCCTGCCGCTCGGTATAATTGTCGCGGATAAACACCCGGAAGGTGCGGTCGCTGACCGCAGGAACATCTTGTTCGCGGCACAGATCGACATAGCGGCGATAGACATAGTTCTTCCGCCGCCGCGGCATGCCCAGATACCAGACTTCCACGGCCTGCCGCATGAGCTTGTAGGTATCGGGGTGATCGCCGTCCTCGCGCGCATAGCGGGGTTGGCGTGCCCCGCGTCGATGATAATGCGGAATCAGGAGCCGGACATCCCGGCCGTGCCGGCTCCATACGCTATACCACGCCCGCACTGTATAGGGATTGGGCCGGGTCGCTGCCTTGGTGCGGCGCGGCACGCCGTTCCCTTTTCGCCGCTCCGCGGCCATCCGGGCCGCAAGCGCGGCATCCTCGCGTTCCCATTGTTCATGATGCGCGTCGAACACGGCCTCAGCGGCAGCGGCATAGGCGCCCATGAGTGTCGGATGCTCGCCGCGGATGGCGTCGACCATGCGTACATAGGTGTCCCTGCGCTCGGCCTCGCGGCGGATTTCTTCGGGCCAGAACTCCCAGGTTTTTTCGAGCGTCTCGGCGATCGCCTTGGGCAGACCGTCCGCATTGCAAGGATGATGCGTCAGCCGCCGGGCACCATAGACGATGTCGATTTCATCGTCGCTCCATGTTCGCGCATCGCTGCCGCTCTGCGGTCGTAGCAGATAGCCACGGCGCTTGCGCTCGATCACCAACCACAGCGCCACCTGACCTTGATCGTCCCGGATCGAGAGCGTGTCGCCTTGCTGGAAGCGCATCGGCGTTGCGTTCATTTTGCATTCCTTCCCCGCATGAGGACGGTGTCGTCATCGAGCGGTCGATCGAGATCCACCGCAAGCTCGCCGACTGCCACCAGGCCGAGCACAATGTTGACATGCACGGGCCGGCCGCCGAGTGCCTCGGCGGCTGCGCCCAGGTTCGACGGAAAGGGGAGGCGGGTGATTATGGTCTGGATTGCGTAGAGGTTTTCTGCCGCCAGCACCGCCACCGTTGCGCGCAGCCGTCGCGCATTCGACAAGCGTGGCTGTCGCCGGATGTCCGTGTCGAGCCACATTTCGTGCCGGGAACCTCGGGCCGCGCACTCGGCTTCAATTGCTGGCAACCGTCCGCCCAATGTGGGGTCTGCCGCCAATCGCGTGGCCAGCTTCACCTGTCGGTAGATGACCTCGCCGCCCACCGTCTCCAGCCGGATATCGGGGGTATAACGCCGCTGTCTGCCCGCTTCCGTCCAAACGAAGGTTTCCGGTTGCACCCCGAACTGGGCAACATCGGGATCGAAGTCGAGAAGCAACAGCGCATCGCGCTCGAGCAGGCTCTCATAAGGTAGCGCATCGCTTGCCTTGATCGACTGATACCAACCCGTGCACGATCTTTGCCCCGGCCGTCGTGCCGGGTTTCGGGCGAACCGCACCGTTGCGCCAGAATGCAAACGGGCAGATTTGTCGGTCACGCTGGCATCCGCTATTTTCCTTACGAGGACGACTCGAATTGCCGGCTCAGTATAACTGCTTCCGCAAAGGGCGCTAATCGGTTCCGCTCAGAC
>JARFNK010000065.1 GCA_029167225.1 Sphingobium arseniciresistens | reverse complement strand
CCACCTGTGCACTGCCCGCACTGCAACGAGCTTGTCAGCGTCCCCTCAACATCGAAACTGCCAAAGTAGTGCTAGGCGGATCGGACAATTGGGACGAGGTGAGCGGGCCGCAGAAGAAGGCGGCCGACGCGTGCCGGGCACCGAAATTGCCCAGCCATCCCGACTATGTGGGGCCGCTCAACTATGCTTATCATTTCGACGCCGTGGCGCTTGCGGAATTGCTGAGTGACAAGGCGATCGAGAATGGCGTTGATCACATGCTCGACCGCGTCAACGAGGTGCTGGTGGGAGCCGATGGCGCGATAGCCGGCGTCCGGACTGTCGAACATGGGCTGCTCGAAGCCGATCTTTATATTGATTGCACGGGTTTCAGGGCCGAATTGATCGGCAAGGCGCTCGGCATGCCCTATCGGTCTTGCCGTGACGTGCTGTTCTGCGACAGCGCGGTCGCCATGCAGGTGCCCTACGCCACGGCCGACGATCCGATCGCGTCATGCACGATATCGACTGCGCAGGATGCTGGCTGGATATGGGATATCGGCCTCGAAAAGCGTCGGGGCATCGGCCATGTCTACTCGTCTGCCCATATGGACGACGGGGCAGCGGAAGCCCGGCTTCGCGCCTATGTCGGGCCGGCATCCGAAAAGCTGGAATTCCGCAAGTTTCGTTTTGATGCGGGCTATCGCGAAACCAACTGGCACAAGAACTGTGTGGCAATCGGTCTTTCAAGCGGGTTTTTCGAGCCGCTGGAGGCGACCGGCATCGTTTTTTCGGAAGTCGCCGCGGCCTTGGTCGCCAACCTCTTTCCCTGGGGTGGCGATTTCGAAACGGCCGCGCGCCAGTATAATGCAAACATGCGCAAGCGCTACGAGCGGGCGCTCGACTTCATCAAACTGCATTACTGTATTTCGGAACGGCGTGATTCACCGTTCTGGAACGACAATGTCGCGCAATCGTCGATCCCCGACAGCCTGCTTGAACTGCTCGACCGTTGGCGTTTCAGGCCGCCCACCGAAATGGACATCGACCTTCAGGTCGACATTTTTTCCGAAATGAGCTGGCAATATGTCCTGTATGGCATGGGATGGAAGACGGATCTGTCGGGCAAGGCGGGCGTGTACCGCTATCATGACGATGCGCGCCGGGCATTTGCCGATGCGCGGCGTCAGGCCGATTTCGCGATCTCCAACCTACCATCGAACCGGGATTTGATCCGCGAGGCCCATAAGGGTGGCTTTGGTCCCCGGACGATGGCTGCATGAACGAAGACATGGTTCATCCTCCCGTCCGGCGGATCGTCATCGTCGGTGGAGGCACCGCTGGATGGATGACCGCTGCGGCACTGGCGCGGCTCAACGGTGCTGGCGGCTCCGTCACATTGGTGGAATCCGACGAAATCGGGACGGTGGGCGTGGGCGAGGCCACGATCCCAAGCCTACTCGACTTCAATCGCTATCTGGGCATTGACGAAAATGCCTTTCTCGCGGCCACGGGCGGGACGTTCAAGCTCGGCATCGAATTCGTCGACTGGGCGCGCCAGGGGGATCGGTATATTCATCCCTTCGGCGTTCATGGACGCGACGTCGAAGGCGTGAAGTTTCACCAGATCTGGCTGCGCCAATCTCGCCTGTCCGGCAATGCGGGCCAGGTCGGTGAACTCTCCGATTACTGTCTTTCCAATCGCGCGGCGATGCTCGCCCGTTTCAATCGGCCTTCGCGCGATCCGTCGACCGTGCTGTCGTCGCTATCCTATGCCTTTCATTTCGATGCGTCGCTTTACGCCCGGTTCCTGCGCGGCATTGCCGAACCGGCGGGCGTCACCCGTATCGAGGGCAAGGTGGTTCACGTCGAACTGGATCCGCGCAACGGCTTCATCCGGGCGATACAACTTGCCGACGGGCGCCAGATCGAAGGTGATCTTTTCGTGGATTGCAGCGGGTTTCGGTCGCTGTTGCTCGGCGAGACGCTGGGCGTACCATTTACGAGCTGGCAGCATTGGCTGCCCTGCGACAGGGCCGTGGCGGTGCCTTCAGCATCGCGCGGGGAGTTGCTCCCCTACACACGGGCGACGGCAGGGCGCGCTGGCTGGCGCTGGCGGATCCCGCTCCAGCATCGGGTCGGCAACGGCCACGTCTACGCCAGTGCGTTCATCGACGATGATGACGCGGCCCGGCTCGTTCTGGATGGGCTGGACGGACCGCCGCTCGACGCGCCGCGCTTCCTTCGTTTCACGGCAGGCGTGCGGGACCGGCTTTGGGAACGCAATTGCATCGGCATCGGTCTTGCCGGGGGCTTCCTGGAGCCCCTGGAGTCGACCAGCATTCACCTGATCCAGTCGGGTATCACCCGATTGCTGGCCTTGTTTCCCGATGCCGGTCCTGCCGTCGCAGAGCGGACCGAATATAATCGCCTGATGCAGCTGGAATATGAGCAGGTGCGGGATTTTGTGATTTTACATTATCACGCAACGACAAGAACGGACTCCGATTTCTGGAACCATTGCCGGACGATGACGATCCCGGCGACGCTGGAAAACAAGATCGCGCTGTGGCGTGGACACGGCCGGATCATTCGCGATCAGGGTGGACTGTTTACCGACGATAGCTGGATCGCGGTGCTGATGGGGCAGGGGCTTGCCCCCCGATCCTACGACCCGCTGGCCGATGCCCTGCCCACGGACGAGTGCGGCCGCTTCCTTGCCCATTTGCGCGAAGTGATCGGCCAGACGGCAGCAGCGATGCCCAAGCACGCCGATTTTATCGCAAATCATTGCCCAAGCCACATGGCCGCATGATCGGGGCAGGGCCATTTCCATTTATCATGGTGTACATATGACTATAATGCAGCGCAGAAATTTCAGTCTTTTCAAAGCGGCGCTCGCACTGTTGCCGACATTGGTGGCGGTTGTTCCACCGGTCGCCGCTCAACCTGTGGTCGCGCAGGGTTCGCAAGATGTGGCGCAAAGGACCATCGATGTCGATCTGGGCCGCGCCGGGGCGCAGATGGATCGCGCGTTCGATCTTTCGGTGGGGTCCGATTTCGCTGGCACGCTCAGCCGGCCGGACAGTCTCGCACAGCTCGGCACGGCCACGGACGAACTGGGATTTCGCTATGTCCGTTTCCACGCCCCTTTCCACGATGCCCTAAAGACGGTCGAACTGCGCGACGGCCGGATCGTGTATAACTGGAGCGGGCTCGACCACCTGTTCGACGCCCTGCTGGCGCGGCGGATAAAGCCATTCGTCGAACTGGGCTTTACGCCCGAGGCGATGGCGACGTCGAAGCAGACGATTTTCTATTGGAAGGGGAATACCTCCCATCCCGACCCCAAGGCATGGGCAGCGCTGATCGACGCATTCGTCCGTCATGTGCAGCAACGCTATGGTGTGCAGGAGGTCAGAAGCTGGTATTTCGAGGTCTGGAATGAGCCCAATCTCGACGGCTTCTGGGAACATGCCGACCAGCAGGCCTATTTCGACCTGTATGAATCAAGTGCGCGCACGATCAAGGCGATCGATCCTGCCCTGCGCGTGGGCGGGCCGGCGACCGCGGGTGCGGCGTGGGTTCCCGAATTTCTGGATCGGGCGGCCAAGCGCAAGATACCCGTCGATTTCGTGACCACCCACACCTATGGCGTGGATGGTGGCTTCCTCGACGAGCGGGGGGAGGACGACAATAAGCTGTCGACCAATCCCGATGCCATCATCGGCGATGTCCGCAAGGTGCGCGAGCAGATCGACAGCTCCGCCTTTCCCGGCCTGCCATTATTCTTCACCGAGTGGAGCGCGAGCTACAATCCACGCGACCCGGTGCATGATTCCTATGTCAGCGCGGCCTATATCCTGAGCAAGCTGCGCGGTACCCGTGGTCTGGCCCAAGGCATGAGCTACTGGACCTATAGCGACCTGTTCGAAGAGGCCGGGCCGCCGCCCACGCCTTTCCACGGCGGATTTGGCCTCATGAACCGGGAAGGCATCCGCAAGGCCGCTTGGTTCGCCTACAAATATCTCCATGCGCTGAACGGGAAGGAAATTCCGCTTCCCGACGCGCAAGCCCTGGCGACCACGCAGGACAAGCGAACGGCGGTATTGCTGTGGAACTGGCGCCAGCCGGCCCAGCCGATCAGCAACCGTCCCTTCTTTACGAAACTGCTGCCCGCGACGAGCGAGCCCGCAACCACGCTCCGTTTCTCGGGCGTCGCTCCGGGACGATATCGGCTGGTCGTCCGTCGCACGGGATACAGGGCCAATGACGCCTATAGTCGCTATCTGGAAATGGGTTCGCCGGCAAAGCTGACGGACGCGCAACTGGCCGAGCTGCAGGCGCTTGCCAGCGATACGCCGGAAACAGACCAGACTGTGCGGATCGGCAAGGATGGGCGCTACAACGTCCGCCTGCCGATGCGCAGCAATGACGTGATATTGGCTACCATCGAACCTGTCGCGAAGCCGGGCCGTTAGTCAGCTGCGTCTCATCTCTTTTCGAAAGATCGCCATGAACGCCACCCGCCGATATGTTCTGACGCTTGCCGCCGCTTCCGCAGGGGGGGCCATGTCATCGCGTCTTGCTGCGCACGCCACGGGCCGCAATGGCTCCGAACCTGGCATAGGCAGCCCCGACGCGGGCACGTTGGCCGGGGTGGGCATAGAAGGGCAGCGCCGCGGCGACCTGGGGGATGGGCGGTTCTTCAACCCCGTGCTGGCTGGCGACAGGCCCGATCCCACTATTTTGAAGGATGGTGAGGATTATTATGCCGCCTTCTCATCCTTTCTCTACTATCCTGGCGTGCCGATCTGGCATTCGCGAGACCTGGTCAACTGGACGCCGGTGACGGCTGCGCTCAAGACCCCCATCGGCACGATATGGGCGCTGGACATCGCCAAGCACGACGACCGGTACTTCATCTATATTCCCGTGCTGGCGCCCGAAGGTGAGGCGCGGCCATTGCGCACATATGTGATCCACGCCCCATCGATGCAGGGGCCGTGGAGCGAGCCGATCGACATGCATATCGACAATATGATCGATCCCGGCCACGCCGTGGGCGAGGATGGCCGGCGATACCTGTTCTTCAATGGTGGCAACAGGGTTCGACTGCGTGCCGACGGACTGGCCGCGGATGGCGCAGTCGAGCATGTCTATGATGGCTGGCCTATCCCGGCCGACTATGTCGTGGAGGGTTTCGCGCTCGAAGGCCCCAAGGTGATGCGCCGGGAGGGATGGTTTTATCTGATCGCGGCGCAGGGCGGCACCGCCGGGCCGCCGACCAGCCATATGGTGGTCGCTGCCAGATCCAGGTCGATCAACGGGCCGTGGGAAAATTGCCCCTACAACCCGATCGTGCGCACGACCTCGCGGGATGAACCATGGTGGTCGCGGGGACATGCGACCGCAGTGGAGGGGCCGGACGGGCGGTGGTGGTTTGTCTATCACGGCTATGAAAACGGCTTTCGAACGCTGGGGCGGCAAATGCTGCTGGAGCCAATGGAATGGACACGGGACGGATGGCCGCGCGCACTCGGCGGCGCTCTTACCCAACCATGCCTGAAACCCCGCTCAGGCGGCGGAGCGCATGGGCAGCCTCTCTCGGGATTGTCGCAGGACGCGATCGGCAATCGGCTGACCTTCTTCGCGCCGAAGGGCGATTATCTGCGACGTGCCCGGTTCAACGACGGTGCCTTGTCGCTGGCGGGGCAGGGGACGGGGCCGGCCGATGCATCGCCGTTGCTGTTCGTGGCAGGTGATCGTTCCTATGAGATCACTGTCGATGTCGAGATTCAGGCCGGAATGCAGGCTGGCCTGATCCTTTTCTATAATGAAAAGCTATTTTGCGGCCTGGGCCTGGGCGATGACCGGCTTCACGCCTATCGGATCGGGCAGGATGAGCGTTGGCCGCCGGGCGCCCCCGTTTCGACCCGGTTTCTGCGACTGAGGCTGGTCAATGACGAGAATGTCGTGACCTTCTATCACGGCACGGTCGATGGCGTCTGGACGAAGGAGCGATCGGTAGAGGTCGCGGGATATAATCATAACGTCGCCGACGGCTTCTTGAGCCTGCGTCCCGGATTATACGCGGCCGGTTCGGGCAGGGCGACATTCCGCAATCTCATCTATCGTGCTCGCCACAGATTTGGCGATACGGCGTGAGCTGTCTCCGCAGATCATTTCATGATAGCGCTATCACTTTGCAGCGATGGTGCGGGAGGGCGCGTTGATGAAGACTATCGTCGCCATGCTCGTTCCGCATCTGCGGGTAGCAGCGACCGTGGCTCTGCTTGCTGCTGCTGCTGCTCTTCGCGCCGAGATAGATGCCCAGGATGGCGGGAGCGTCGCGTACGAATGGCATGATGTGAAGGTCGGGGGTGGCGGTTTTGCTCCTGGCATTGTTTTCAGTCCGGTCGAACCGGGTCTGGCATATTTGCGCACGGACATGGGCGGGGCCTATCGCCGGGATGCTCGCGCGGGCCGTTGGCTTCCCTTGCAGGACGGCGAATCCGAATCCAGCTTCATGGGTATAGAGAGCATCGCCCCCGATCCCGTGGACGCAAATATCGTCTATTTGGCGGCGGGCATGAACGCGCGCGGCCCCGCCGCGATTTTTCGTTCGACCGATCGGGGTGCGCACTGGCGCAGGACCCTCGTTCCCTTCGCCATGGGCGGCAATGAGGATGGACGCGGGCTGGGAGAAAGGCTGGCCATCGATCCATTCGCCACGAACCGTCTTTTCTTCGGGTCACGCCATGACGGCCTGTGGCGCAGCGATGATGCGGCGCAGAGCTGGCAGAAGGTCGCGAGTTTTCCGCTGCAAGGGCTGGGCCGCCCCGCTCAGCCCCGCGCGACGCATGGCGGCCTGTCCTTCCTGTTGTTCGATGCTACGCGACAAGGGACCATATTCGCGGGCAGTGCCGACCCTGGTCCACGGCATCTGTTTCGATCGGATGATGGCGGATTGACCTGGTCTGCCGTCCCCGGCGGCCCGGCCGCGGACTTTCTGCCCGTCAAGGGGGTGATGGGCCGCGATGGCGTGCTCACCATCACCTATTGCGACGCGATCGGCCCCAACGGGATCAGGCGCGGGGCGGTCTGGCGCCTGGACAGCCGGACGTCCTCTTGGATTGACGTCACGCCCGTTAAGGGCGCGGCGGCGGTGCCGGGGGGCTATATGGGTGTCGCGGTGTCGGCCACCGATCCGCGCGTCATCGCGGTCAGTACGGTGAACCGCTACGAACCGGGCGACACCGTATGGCGCTCTGCCGATGGGGGACGAAGCTGGAGCGAGCTGAGGCTGCGCAGCCGCCGCGACGTCAGCGCAACGCCCTTCCTGAATTTCGACAAGACGGCCGATTTTGGCCACTGGATCGCGGGTCTGGCGATAGATCCGTTCGACCCCGGTCACGCCGCCTATGTCACTGGTGCCACGCTTTACGCGACGAACGATTTTTCGGCAGCTGGCGCAATGCTGTGGAAGCCATGGACCGCGGGCATCGAACAGACCGCCATCATCACGCTTGTCAGCCCCACCGGAGGCGCGCCGCTCGTGTCGGGCTTCGGCGATCTGGGCGGGTTCGTGCATGATGATCTGGTGATCTCGCCGGCCCATATCCACCGCAATCCCATGCTGACCAACACCAATTCGCTGGATTATGCCGGATTGTCGCCCGCGATCATGGTCCGCAGCGGCAATACGCACGCAGCGACGGTGCCAGACACGTCGCTGGCCTGGTCGCAGGATGGCGGACGAAACTGGGCGCCCTTGCATGTTCCCCAAGACAAGCGCGAACTGGGGCCGCCGCCGCCAGAACAGAGCGGGAGCGCCGCGATCACGGTCTCGGCCGACGGCAGGACGTTCCTGGTCGAAACCACCCTGCCACGCCGATCCGACGATCATGGCCTGAGCTGGACGGCGATCAAGGGATTGCCATCGCGTGTGCGGGTGACGTCGGACAAGGCCGATGGACGGCGCTTCTATGCCTTGGATTTCGTCGCCAACAAGATCGTGCGGAGCGACGATAGTGGCGTGTCCTTCCATCCGGTGGCCAGCGACGGCTTGCCCGCCGACCTGTCGCCCGCGCGGGTGCAGGGGCGGGAGGCCGCCAATCCGCTGGTCGCCGTGCCGGGAAGCCCAGGGGAATTATGGTTGCTGCTTGGCACTGACCTTTATCGGTCGATCGATGCCGGGGATCATTGGGAAAAGGCGACCCAAGGCATCGCCATCCAGCATTATGGGCTGGGCAAGGGCGCGCCGGAGGGGCGCTGGCCTTCCCTGTACGCGATCGGCACATATCAGGGAAACCGCGGCATCTTTCGATCCGTCGACGGGGGCGCGCGGTGGAGCCGGATCAATGACGACGCCCATCAATGGGGATTGCGCCTGCGCGTGATCGTCGGCGATCTGCGCCGGTTTGGACGTGTCTATCTGGGGACCGATGGCCGGGGCATCTTATTCGGCGATCCCGCGCCGGCAATGCATTGACGGCTTCAACTTGCCTGCGGTCCGGATGGACGGCGGCAGCACTAACGACTGGGCGAACAGGAAGGACAGGGATGAACAGGGGCAGTTTCAGGGCAAAGGCCGCGGCGTTGGTGCTGGGCGCATCGCTATTTGCCTTTTCGGGGTCGGCGTTTGGCGAGCCGCTTGGCGTGTTGGACCGTAATGGCAGCCTGGTGTC
>JARFNK010000064.1 GCA_029167225.1 Sphingobium arseniciresistens | reverse complement strand
TCACGCGCAATCTCCTCCGGCGTGATCGGCAAATACGGCGACATCGTCGGCGTATGAATGCTCCCCGTCACCGCACAGGTGATAATCACCTTCTCAGCACGCTTCATTCTTCTCGTTCCTGACTATTGGCGGGTGCCTGGAAGGCTTTTGCGACCCGAGCGAGTTCGGTCTTCATGGCGGACTGGTCGGAACCGACTACGAAGAAGCTCACGCCCCACGACCGGAATTCCTCCAGCCGTCCGGGATCGCCCAGATAGGCGCCTGCCGCGATACCAGCCCTGGCGGCCGCCTTGGCTACCGCGACCGTGGCATCGTCCAGCCGCCGGTCGTTCCAATCGACATCCATCGAAGCTGCGAGATCGGCTCGGCCGACGAAGAGTCCCGCCACACCCTCCACCGACGCGATTGCGTCGAGATGATCGAGCGCTTCGGTATCCTCGATCTGAAGGATCAGGCAGACCTCCTTGTCGGCAGCTTCCATATAAGGACGTAGCCCGCGCGTGCCGTAGCCGCCCGCGCGCGTCGAAGGAGAGAAGCCTCGCTTTCCACCGATGTAGCGCGCCGCCGCCGCCGCGCGCTGCGCGTCATCGGGGTACGCGACATGCGGCACGAAAATCCCGGTCGCGCCCATATCGAGAGCAGAGAGGATGGTGTCGGGCGCGTTCCTTGGCACACGCACCAGCACTGGCAGGTCGGCCACCTGCGATGCGAGCATACAGGTGTCGATCTGGGATGGATCGAACGGCGCGTGCTCGGCATCGAGGACCGCGAAATCAAGCCCGGTCTGGGCGATCAGTTCGACAGTCTGGTGAGCCGGGGTTTTCAGGAAGGTTCCTGTCGCTGGTGCGCCGGAACGGATCAGTCCGGCAAAGGAAGCGCGCTTCGTCACGCGCCCCATTCCGCTTTCTGATGGGCGAGCAGATGAGCGTAAGGCTCCGGCACCGGGGCGAAAATATCGAGGTTGAGGACCGTTTCGGTACCGGTCACCTCGATATAATGCTCGGTATGGGGCGGCACCCGGACGAAGCTGCCACGTGTGCATTGATGCGGCACCCCGCCGACATGATAGATGCACTCGCCTTCGAGGATCAGCACGATCTGTTCATGATCATGCTGGTGCGGGCGCAGCGCGGCGCCAGGTTCGACCCAGCCGAACTGAAGGACGACATTCTCGCCGCCGAGACCAGCACGTTCGATCCCGCGCCGGACGAATTCGCGCGGAATATCGTTCCAGTTGTAGAGCTTGGGCGGCTGCACGGCCTGGCTGGTTTCCTGCGCGCTCATTCTGCGGCGACCGCTTGCTCGGCAAGGTCGTGGATCGCTTCCGCGGCCGCGCGCTCTTCCTTGATCTTGCGGGTGATGATCCGGCGGGCACGTCCCGACCCCTGATCGTTCTGGAGCAGTACCGGCTTCAGATCCATCAGTTCGCGCCCCTGCAATATCTTCTGCTGCGCCTCGATGATCGGGCGATCCTCATGCTCGAAGGCATAGGCGGCGCCGACCTCGAATTTCTGGGTGATCTCCTCGTCGTCGAGATCGAAGTCGCGCGCCGAACCCCAGAAATAGTGGGTCGTGTTGTCCGTCTCGGGCGTGATGATGTTGGGATTGTAGGTGCCCCAGCCCTCCTCGCGCGGGCGCCCCGGCGTGGTGAACCCGTAATAAGTGATCATACAGCCCGGCGGATCGCAGCGCATCTCGAGCCAGTGATCCAGCACACCGGTGAAGCCCTTCACGATGTTCATGAGTGGCGGCACCGGCATCGATGGAACGAACTGCTTGGTCCAGACGCGCCCTTCTTCCTCGATGACTTCGTAGGACGCCTTGGCAAGCTCGCGCGGCTCAAGCGTGGTCACATGGACGAAGCCGGCGTGGCTCAGGTCCGTGAGGTTGTCCATCACCAGAAGATAGTTGGCCTTGAGATTGATCGTGCCATGCACGGCGCGATATTTCTCGGGCGTGTTCAGCCAGACGAAGTCGGGAACCAGCGCCGGATCAGCAAGTACCGGATCGCCCATCCAGATCCACACCAGGCCATATTGCTCGGTGAGCGGATAGCTGCGGACCCTGGCCGCCTTGGGTATAAGGCCATTGCCATGAGGGTTGTCGACGCACTTGCCGGTGCAATCGAATGCCAGGCCATGATAGAGACACTCGACGGTGTCGCCAACCAGCTTGCCCAGACTGAGCGGCACGAAGCGATGCGGGCAGAGGTCGGCGATTGCGACCGGAGTTCCGTCTTCCTTCCGATAGAGGAGGACCGGCTCGTTAAGGAAAGTCCGCGGGAGCATGGTTCGGGAGATCTCTTCGCTCCAGCCAGCGGCATACCAAGTGTTACGAACGAATTCCATGAGCCTCTCCTATTGCATCGCTGCAATCTGTTCTTGATTATCCGAGATATCGGTCACGCCGCCGCTCACGAACTTTATGGCGTTCGTCATGAACGTCACGTTCCTGGGCAGCGCGAAATGGTCGACGTTCGTCAAAGGGACATAGACATGCTCGCGAAGAGCTGCCCGCAACCGGGTATCCGGCTGGACGAACGTGTCGGTCGAGCCGTTGACCAGCATGATCTGCCCCTCGATGCGCGACAGCCGGGCTTCATCGGCGACCGGGTTCGGCGCCCGGCGAAGTACGGCCGCGAGTGCCAGCGGGTCGGACTGGCTGGCGCGCGAATACTCGACCAGAGCGCGTACCGGGTCGGGAGCGTCGGGCGAAAGGCCAAGCTCAAGGGCGTCCGCCAGAGCTGCCCCATGCTCCTCGGGGAGGAAAATATTGTCTCCCACGCCGCCGATGACCAACCTGCCGAAGCGATCCGGTCGGCGGCTGGCCAGTTCCAGAGCGACCTTGCCCCCCAACGAATAGGCGATCACATCGAGCTGGACATCCGGCAGCAGCCGCCCCAGTTCTCCTGCCAGGTCGCTATAGGCCGACGGATCGTGCGAGCCGCCCCGTGGACCGTGCCCGGGCAGATCGATCAAAAGGATCTGCCGGCCAGTTTGGCTCAATTGGGCGAGCCAGCCGTTGCGCTCGTAAGTCGCAGCGCAAGAGCCGCCCCAACCGTGCAGCAGAAGAACCGGATTGGTGGACATCAGGCCGCGACCAGTTCGGAATGCGCGATACCGGCGCCGATGGCTAGTGGCGTATTCTCGGAATAAAAATCGGTCTTGAGGCCAGGCGCCCCCGCCGCGAGGCCTGCCGCCGCCGCCGCGATCCACATCCGGATCTCGCCGCCGCCGTAACCGGCCTTGTCGAGCACTTCGGCATCGGTCCAGCTGTCGAACCGGCTGAGATCGCCTGCGGTGAAGACTTCAAGGAAATGTTCGTCCCATTCCTTGTTGATCCAGGGCGCCTTGAACTCGCCCGCGATGATCTCAGCCGAAAGCTTCTTCATGCCGGCGTCGATGTCGCCATGCCATTTCTCGTCGGTGATGCCGTCGGGCGAGCCGCCGTGAACGATGAAATCGCGAACCTTCTCGTCAGGCGCGGTGTCGAATTGAGGGAAGATGAAACTGGTCTGGTGCGACAACCCGCCCGAACCGATGAAGGCGACCCGCTTGCCGAGGCTCGCGGCCCAGCGGCCGATCGCCTCTCCGAGCTGGCGGCAGCGCCTGAAGCTCGGCCGCGGATCGCTCAGCGAGTTGATGTGAACCGGGATCACCGGACGGGCATCCAGCTTGCCGTGGAAGAAGAAGCCGAGCGCGTTGGAAAAGCCGTGGTCGACACCCATGTCATACGACACCGCGATGTCGAAATCGTTGTCGACGAGGAAGTCGGCCAGCTTGGTGGAAAGCTCCTTCGGCACATCCAGCTTGCCCGGTACGCCACCACAATCGTTGATGGCCTCCGCCGCATGGCCGACGATGAAGGTCGGCGAGAGGTTCAGGCGGATATTGGAATAATGATCGCCGCCGAAGACGATGACGACATCGGGATCGAACGCTGCGAGTTCCGCGATCCTCGCCTCATAGGCCCGCCACAGTTCGGGGTTCACCTCCCTTTCCTGAAGGGACAGGATCGGCACGTGCGGAACGCAGGCGACATAGGCTTCGGAACGACCCGTCAGATCAGTCATAACATCATCTCCGTCTGTTCATCTGGTTATTTGGCGAACGCCGCCGCGCGTGGACTGGTAAAGATCACGGTGCCTCGCCGCTCCTTGAACAGCCAGCGCCCGGAACTGCGCTCATAGACATCGTCGAAATCGCAGATCGTCGTCGGCGGCTCGGCCGGCAGCGGCAGCGCGCCGTTCCCGGCATAGACGACGGTCGTCGAGAAGCCGCGGACAAGGCCGGAATCATCTGCGGTCAGATCGATTCCACCCGAAACGTGCCGGGTAACCCGGCCGCTTTCCGTCTGCTCCTGGTTACGAGCCTCGAAGAAGGCGGCGATCGCCTGGCGTCCCTCGATGCGAAGGTTTCCCAGGATGAGAAGCGCATCATCCGAAAACAGGTCCGCCACCGCATTCTCATCGGGCCGATCGACCCGATGGAAGTACGCAGCCGAAAGATTCTGAATGTCTCGCGCGTCGTCGCCTGTGACCACTATGTCAGTGATCTCGGTTCGCGGTGCATTAACCAGGCTGCCAGACACCATCCTCGTCCTCTCTCGGAATGCATCAAATCTCACTTTGATGTTCTGTTTAATTCGAGAGTTATCAAGACGAAGGCGGATGTCAAGCGCGTTGCGCCTGCCCCTTGGAAATTCGATGTATTTATCTAATTTATTCAGTAGCTTATTGCTGGACACCCCTACTCCACGCCAAGCGAAGAGGACGTCGCAATGTTGAGGGAGCGCCGCTGCGCCAAACCCCCGATATGCTCAGGCTATCCGGCAAAGACGTGCGAGTCGCGACAAGGCGGCCAATCGGCTCACAGATCGACACGTGTCCAGATTTGCGATTTGCAGCCGATTCGCCCGATGAGGCATCCGCTTGCCCTGATCGTGTGCTGGTCAACGATCGTGATCGTTCCGGAAAAGGTCTTACGAATATCCGGCACAAAAACCGATCCACGCCAAAGGTTGGGTCGCTCTTCCGAGAATTGCCGAAAAAGCTGGGCGCCTATCAGGGGATCGACACCGCCTTTCCGTGAATCCGCCTTGGCCTTTTCATTCGCCCAAACGACGACGCCGCAAATATACCTGCCGCACGGTTCCGCGCGAATATGCACACTATCCTTGGGGTTGCGCCAAATACCCAGGGATTGGCTTTGCGCCGGTGCCGGATTGATCAGGAGAGCACCCCCCGCCCCAGCGGCGACGATCGCGCAAAGACGCGCAACGCGCGCTCGTTTCGAGAAGGGGCGCAACATGACTGTACCGTCAACGTAAAATCGCATCATCACTACTCCGATGGAGGGCACCAGCCTTACCCGAGGGCGGAAGGCGGAAGAGGTGCCGAACCGCCGTCAGCGCTCCACCGTCAAGCCAAAGCACCGTCGACTCGCGCGCAGACTATAGTCGAGCAAGCTCTCACTGCACCCATGAATGCCGGTGCCGCAATTCACCTCGCCCCGAATGCAGTTGAGCAGGCGAAGAGAACAAATGCCGGCACACCTTGCGCCGATCGTCAGGTTCTGTGCCGTGGGCTTGCGCAGCGGGTGGTACGCACTATAGCCCTCAGCCGAAGCACCTAGTCTGCGTCAGCCACCGACGGGAGGCCGAGTTCTGGCAATGGCCGGTGTATGATTTCCTCAACCCTGTCCTTCGGGACACCCATCCCGCGAAGGACGTGGCGCGCTACGGAAGCGGGATAGGTATCGGACGGAGGGTTGCGAAGTTGCGTGACCATGGCCGCCAGCGTGGTGCCCAGAAGGATGTCTCTACCGGAATTCGGGCCGGTCAGCTCGAATTCGCCTGCCGCGATTCCTTCTTCGACGGTGATTTGAGCCTGGCGATAGGTTTCGGCTCCGAAGATGATCCCGCCCGCGCTGATATGCACCATCGCCCAGGCCCATTTGGAATCCTCGCGAGCGCGCTGGAGATAATATCGGATCGCGAAGCCAGCCCGTTCAGCGGCAAACGGCATGTCGTTGATGCGCTGCAACACGACAGTGTTGAAATCATGGTTCAGGTCATATTGCAGCGCATCGAACAGCTCTTCCATGCTGTCGAAGTAGTTATAGAACGTCCCACGCGATATATCGGCTACATCAAGGATTTCCTCAATCCTCGTCATTAGCCCTCGCTCACGCCCCAGGAGCGCGAATGCCGCATCTAGAACAACCCGCCGGGTTCGGGCACGCTTTTCCGCCCCGATTTGCGCGCGACGTTCCACGTCAATTCGTGGCTTGGCACGTTTGGACTTTGCCGCAATTGCAGACGTCGACACCTTGTCATCCTTTTCCGGGCCGATCACGCTAACGCTGGGAGCATAGGCCTGCAAGGCGTTCGTTCTTTGCGTTTTGTCAAAACGACGCTTGACTCCCCTATGCCGTCGCGTTAGCCCTTCCAGAAATAAACAAAACATCATTCCGACATATCGCCTAAAACGATATTCGGACCTTAAGGAGAGGCTTAGCGTCAGGCTGCGCCTCGGGGATTGAGGAGCGGCTGATAATGGCATTCGTCCGTGATCTTTGGTACGCTGCCGGTTGGACTCAGGATGTGAAGCGCGAGCTGCTTCCCCGGACCATCATCGGCGATCATATCGTTCTTTATCGCACAGAGGCCGGTGAGGCGATCGCCCTGAGCGATACCTGCCCGCATCGCTTCGCTCCGATGCACCTCGGCAAACTCAACGGCGACACGATCGAGTGCGGCTATCACGGGCTCCGCTTCGATCGGGGCGGTGCGTGCGTCTATAACCCGCACGGCAACGGTGCCACTCCGCGCGCGTCGCACCTTCGCCGTTATCCGCTCATCGAGAAGAACGGGCTGGTCTGGCTTTGGATGGGCGAAGAGGCAGCCGCCGACCCTGCGGGGATACCCGACTTTCCCTGGCTGGATGACGAGACCTACGCCTTTACCGGCAGCCATACCATTCCCATGGCACTCCCCTGCGACCTGATCGTCGACAATCTCCTCGACCTCAGCCACGCTGCCTATCTCCATCCTGGAACGCTCGGCCCTCAGCAGGGTACCAAGGACGTGACTTCCGTGCGCAAGGAAGGCACACGGATATTCTCGGACCGGCTCATTCCCGGCGCTCCGCCTGCTTTCGTGTTCACCGCAACCGGCGCTGCGACGCCCGATGAGACCGTGGACTATTGGGCGAACATGCGCTGGGATCCGCCGGGTTCGTTCTACATGGATGCCGGAATCGTAACCGCGGGGGGGCAGAAGGAGGACGGACGCATTCTCTCAAGCGTCCAGATCGTGATCCCCGCAACCGAAACGTCAAGCTACTATCACTGGAAGATGTTCCGCAACTTCGCGATCGACAGCGCGGAAGTGACGGCCGGCATCGAGGCCGCGGTGATGCAGGCCTTCACCACGGAAGACGAACCCATGATCGCGGCCGTGCACCAGCGCATGGCCGGCCGGGAATTCTGGTCGATGAAACCGCTCCTCCTCAGCAGCGACTCCGCTGCGGTGCAGGCTCGGCGTGTGATGGCCGACCTTCTGAAACCGCGGCACGAGAATGAAAGCATGGAAGCTCAGCCGATCGTCGCTGTCGCCGGATAATCGGCTCGGGTTTCCGCTAAAAATCTAAAAATGACGCCCTTCAAAGGGCGCGTTGTGGACTGCCATCCATAGGGGAGGATTGAATGACGGGTAAGTTGTATCTGGTGCTCGGCGCCAGCGCGATCGCGTTTGTTTCCAATATTGCATATGCCCAGACGACCGCACCGGCGGCCAATGCGGCGCCTGAGCAGACTGCTCCCCCGGAACCGGCTGGAACCCCGGCTGCTCCCACCGGCCAATCCTACGGGATCGAGGATATCGTCGTCACCGCTCAGAAGCGGTCCCAGAACCTTCAGAATGTTCCGATCGCGGTAAGCGCCGTCACCGAAACGCAGCTCTCGCGCGCCGGTGTCAAGGATGTTGTCGATCTGAAGATAGCCGTGCCGACGCTCAACGTCACGAATAGCGCCGGCTATCTCACCAGCAGCCTGCGCGGCATCGGCAGCAACGGCTTCGGCGCCGGAATCGAGAATCCGATCGCACTCTACATCGATGGCGTCTATTATGCGGCCCCGGCGGCTTCGCTTCTGACGCTCAACAATATTTCCCAGATCGAAGTGCTCAAGGGACCGCAAGGCACGCTCTTCGGCCGGAACGCGACCGGGGGACTGATCCAGGTCACGACGAGGGATCCATCTTCGACGCCAGCAGCCGAGTTCAATATCAGCTATGGCAACTACAATAGCGTGACCGGCAACGGATATGTCGCCGGCCCCATCACGTCGAACCTGTTCATGGACCTGGCCGTATCGGGGGCCCATCAAGGCGATGGCTGGGGCACGAACTATTTCAACGGCAAGGATGTTCAGAAACTCGATCATGACATCGCCGTGCGTTCCAAGCTGATCTGGGAGCCTAGCGACAGCACCAAGTTCACATTGATCGGCGATTATTCAGACCATCGGGATTCGATCGCGAACGCCTATCGCGTCTTCAGGGGAACGGTCTCGGGCTACACGCCCAATGCGCCGGCCTTTCCCGATATCGGATATAACACAGATAGAGGGCATAGCGTGGAAGGTACGCTAAACAACGCTAAGGGCGAACAATCAGCGAACGCTTAGGCGGCGCGACTATCCGGCGGCAGATTGAGGGCCTTGCGGCCAGCAGAAGCGGCTGCGCGATCCCAGAGGAAATCGCCCGAGAAAGCAATATGCTCCCAACCTACCGGGGACGTATGTGCGAGGAGATCATCAGGCACCGCGACCGATGTTGATCGTAGATGCTGGACTGCGGCATCCATGTAGATCGTGTTCCAATAGACGATTGCGGCGATGACCAGGTTGAGGCCG
>JARFNK010000063.1 GCA_029167225.1 Sphingobium arseniciresistens | reverse complement strand
CATCGTCAATACCGAATGCCACGTTCCCAAAACGTTCTCCGACTTGGCCAAAATCGCAGCTTGGGGCCGACTGGGCCAGGTAGGACGGATCGAGCGCACGCTGTTCACGTTGCGCTGGTTCGACGATCCGGCGCTACGCCGCACGGTCACCGCCGAGTTGAACAAGGGCGAGGCGCGCAACAGCCTGGCGCGAGCGGTCGCCTTCCATCGGCTCGGTCGCTTTCGCGACCGTGGCTTGGAGAACCAGCAAACCCGCGCGGCTGCCCTCAACCTCGTCACCGCAGCGATCATCCTGTTCAACTGTCGCTATCTTGGGCACGCCGTCGAAGAAATGCGCCGCCGCGGAAGCCAGATCGATCCGGCTATGCTGTCTCGGCTCTCACCATTGGGTTGGGATCGCATCAATCTCACCGGCGATTATGTCTGGTCCGATCACCTCGATCTCGACGCCAATGGCCTCATGCCGCTGCTCATCAAACCGCTACCGTGAATCTGTGTCCGCATAATGCACAGGGGCCAGTTGGGAGCGGGAGCGCATCACCGAGCGCACCGCCGCAGGGCGTGTCCAGGCAAGAGCGCGTGGTGTCAAATTCGGTCGCAAGGCGGCTCTCACCCCTCACCAGCAGTCCGAGGCACTGGAGAGACTGGCTGCTGGTGATACGCAGCGCACCGTCGCGGCGCTGTTTGACGTCAGTCAGGCAACGATATCGCGGCTCGTCGGACGATAGCGAGCTGCGCGCAGATCAATCATCTGCCTTGCCGAACAACCGACCAAAAAAGCCGCGCTTGGATTCCGCAGGCTCCGGGCCGGTCAGCAATCCTATCACCCGCGCCTGCGCCTCTCGCCGCTCATCCTCTGATTTGTCGAGCCTCTGCCGTAGATCGGCAACTACGCTATCGCGGTCCTGCAACTGTTCACGCAACAGTTCAATCTCACGTTGCAACCCCCCTGAATTTATTGGGGTTTCGCTGTTTCCAGAATGGGTTTCGGAGCGGGACTCGGCAACCGTTTCTTTCTGTTTCGGGGGGAACACCCGGAATAGTTCGGAAGTGTCTATGAGGTAGCCGTTATCGGTCTTCTCAGCATAGCTAAGACGGCCAGATTTAAGAGCTTTTGAGACGGTCCCCTTGCTGACCCCGGCCAGTTCGGCCCCTTTCGTCATCGAGACGGTTGCCATGCTTTATTCCCCCGTTTCCAACCGGGAACGTATCCCTGTTTCTATAGGGTATCGTGAAACCCAAAGAGCGACAACCACTAGGGTTTACTCCATTTTTCCGCGCAACCCCTTACCCAAGTCGTCCAGTCTTCACGCAGAGCATCGCCTCGGAGCTGACGCCGCTTGTCGGCTCGCACTCGCGCATATTGATCCGCCAATCGCTGAACCGCGTGTCCTCCACCATAGGTGACGCCGATCGCATGCAGCTCGACCGCGCCAAATTCCGTCACCTGATCGTCGGCAGGCCAGCGTAAAACATCGGACACACCCAGATTTGCAGCGGTCGCTGCGATGATCGCACTGGGGTCCATTATCGTCTCTGCCGTCCCATCTCGACGGGCGCGGCGACCGGCGCGATGTCGCTCGTTTTCTTCTTCGGCGGCAACCGCTGCGATTGGTGGTTTGCGGCGGAAGGTTATTGCGACCTCGATGACCTTGCGGCCCCGCCTTTTTGCAACGTCCCACGCCACGGAGAATTGTGGGACAAGCTGATTGATTTCGGCCGTCGCGGCATCGAGGACGAAACGCCGTAAGTCAGCGAACGAGCTATAAGCCCCCTCTGGAACGCCCAGCTTGGCGCGCAGGGTTTCCACATCGCCGCGCCAGATCGGCACGTCTCGCCGGTAGAGCAAGGCTCCGAGCTGGTATAGTTCGAGCGCATATTTGCTGTCGAAGGCCAGCACCGTTGCCCGATGCAGGAGGGCGTAGGCTTCGCTGTCTTTCAGAAGGTCGCGCGCACGCCGGGTGAAACGGTAGATCAACCACCCCTGTTCCCCTCCCTCAAACGTCTCTTCGATCATCTGGAAGGTGCGCCGCCCGTGGTCGCCGTCCACCTTGTCGGGCATTGCGAAGAAGATGCCCATCAGCTCGTCAATCGTCTCGGTAAGGCGATCGTTGGAATTGTGGGAGCCGCGCAACATGCGCTTGGCGATTCTGTGTTCCTGGTCGCGCCAGGCATCGCCAGCGGCCTGGTGCATCATCAAGGCAAAGACCTTGCGCGCTGACAGGCTCAGGGAAACCCCCCTCGCATAGCGGACTTCCACCAGTTCGCGCGGCTGCACTATCGTGTCGGAACCGCGTTCCTTCTCGATCCGTGCCACTTCCATCGTGCGGCCAGTTGTGTCGGCTGTCCCGTCCATAATCGGACATTCGGGCGAGGGGCGGGCAAGGTCAAGGTATTATGAGATGAGAGGCAAATTGCTCTCATCTCACGCACCCCATTTCTCATGATACCCCCACCCCAAAACTCACAATAGGGCACCCCATTTCTCATGATGCTCCACCCCATTCCTCATGAAAGTCCGGAATATGCCTTTATATTCAATGTGTTTGACACCCCCTGAATCATAGAATCCCAGAATCTAGAATCAACGCGGGCGCGCGAAGAGAATGCCGCTCTAAAGGACGAGGAATATGGAATTGGCCTTTCGGCCAATGCGCCTTTGATGCGCGACGGCTTCGCCGTCACAAGGCGGCCTACCGGCCGCAAGCTTCCCAGGGGAAAAGCGCGGCGAAGTCAGGTGCGCCATCGCCCTGTCAGTCCCTGTGGAGGGGCACAGAGACGGTCAGGAGAACCGCCGAAGGTATGCGCTGCGGGGGGTGCCCTATCGTGCGGATCGCGTCTCCTAGGGCCGTCTCAGGCAGGATCAGCCAGCCCCGCGAACTCGCGCTGATCGTAATATCGGATTTTCTGGACCCGGAGGGGGTCTTTGCCCTGGATCATCAGCAGCTGTTCGTCCGGCCCCATGCGCATGATTTCGTCGGGGTTCATGAGGTTGCGGGCGCTGACCTGGGTGCTGGTCGAGCGGGTATGCTTACTACGCTCAAAAATGCTGCCATGGGTCTCGGAGTAGCCCGCCGTGCGAAATTCGAGGGTTTCCTGTCCCATCGACTTGGACAGCAGTTCGGCGGTCGCATGGTCGTTCACCCCGAACGCCTGCAACACCCCGGCATTCGACAGGAAGGTGCCTGCACGCTCGCCATAGAGGGCGCGCAACTGGTGCATGTCCTGCAAGATCGGCCAGAGCTGCAACCCGTATCCGGCCATCAGGCCCATCGCCCGCTCGACGGGTTCGAGTCTGCCCAGGGCGGCGAACTCATCGAGCAGGAACAGGACGGGCCGCACCGGTTTGACCGGCGAACGCGCCATGTCGGTGAGCGCCTGGGCGACCAGCAGGCGCAGCCAGCGGGAATAGGCATCGAGCCGGTCAGGGGGCAGGCACAGAAACACCGTGGAAACCCCCTCCTTCAACCCTGCAAAAGTGAAGTCGGAGGCCGAAGTGCTGGCGACGATGCGGGGGCTATCGAGAAAATGGGTATGGCGCTGGGCCGAGGACAACACCCCTGCGGCCTCGCGGTCGGACTTACCGAGGTGGCGATTGCCGGCGCGGGCGATGAGGCCGCCGGCGCCGCGGCTGTCCTGCATCAGGACGAGCAGATCGGCAAAGTTTTTGGGGGCGAGCGTGAGATAGTCGCGCACCGTCGCCAGGGTGCGATGCTCGCGATCCTCGTGGACCACGGCATAGAGGATCAGGCCCGCAATCAGCGCCTTGGCTTCCTCGTTCCAATGGGCCTCGCCGCCTTGCCCTGCGGAATCGTGGACCAGGGCATCGGCCAGCGTCATGGCGTCCTCGGCCAGATCGAGGCTTTCCGGGTCGAGCCGGTCTAGCGGATTATAGCGGGCGGCGGGTTGCCCGGAGACGCCGAAGGGATCGAGGCACCACACCTTGCCCTTGGTGGCGCGGGTGCGAGCAGTGACGCGGGCGTTCTCGCCCTTGGGGTCGATGCAGATCACCGAGCGGTCGATGGTCAGCAGGTTGGGAATGATGGTGCCCACACCCTTGCCGCTGCGCGTGGGGGCCATGGTCAGGAGATGGGCGGGGCCGTCATAGCGCAGCAGCTTGCCGGTCCTGAAGGATCGACCAATCAGGAGATCGCCCTTGTTGCTCGCGAGGGCGCGCACGTCATCGATTCCACCGAAGGCGGCCGAGCCGAGCAGCGCGTTGCGGCGGCCCTTGAAGGCAAACTTCCAGACCAGGACGAGGAAGACGACGAGCGCGACCCAGGCAATGGTGCTGGCGATCGCGGTCGGCAGCACCTTTTCGAGCAGCCAGGACGTGCCGAGTAGGACAGCCAGGCTACCGACGACAGCTAGGCAGCAGCCACCGTTATTGTCTTCCCCGACGATCGGCCCGCTCATTGTTCCTCCCGTCCACGTTCGAGGTTCTTCAGGCGAGCGAGCAGCGGCTGCAAAAGGGCATGATCGCGCTCGCGGGTCAGGAACAGCGGCAACTCGCGTTGCAAGAGCGGGCCAAGCTGGCGACCAGTGGGCGTATCCTCGTTTATGTGGTGAAGGATGAACGCGCCGAGCATGATGCGCTCGCGAGTTTCGGCTTTGCGACGATCGGCGGAAAGCCGTGCCTCTAGCGCCTTTCGTCGCTCGCGTAGCTTGCGCTCTTCCTCGCGCATTTTCTCAAGGCGTTCTTCAACGGGCGTGCGCGCCATAGCGGTCCTCCTTGTCAGTTCGCTATAGCAAGAGGATCGCAACAAGGCTACCTTAGTGAAGATAAGGGCACGCTTATACATCGCTGCGCGATGTGCGTGGTCCTCGTGGGGGCTTTGCCCCCGCCGGACGGCTTCCCCCTTAAGTGAAGGAAGGAAGAAGGCGCGCGGCCCGTGGCGATCTACCATTGCTCCGTCAAAGTCATCTCGCGCGGTAGCGGGCGCAGCGCGGTCGCCGCCGCCGCCTACCGATCGGGCGAGCGGCTGACCGACGAGCGCCTGGGCAAATGCCACGACTACACGCGCAAGTCGGACATTGAGCATCGGGAGATCATGGCCCCCGATCGCACACCCGACTGGATGCTTGATCGTTCGCGCCTGTGGAACGGCGTCGAGGCAGCCGAGAAGCGCAAGGACGCCCAGCTTGCCCGCGAGGTCGAAATCTCCCTTCCGCGCGAATTGGGCGCGGAGGATCGGCGGGCGCTGGTCGAGGGATATGTGCGCGAGCATTTCGTGTCGCAGGGGATGATTGCGGACGTGTCGCTGCACCGGGGCCATTCGGCGGATGGGCAGGAGCAGCCGCACGCGCATGTCATGCTGACGATGCGCGATTTGACCGGCGAAGGGTTCGGCAAGAAGAACCGCGACTGGAACGCGGCCGAGCGGCTTGAGGGGTGGCGCGCGGCCTGGGCGGACCACGCTAACCGCGCCCTGGAGCGTGCCGGGTGCGATGAGCGCATCGACCATCGTTCGCTCAAGGACCAGCGCGAGGCGGCGCGCGATCGAGGGGACGCGGAGAGGGAAGACGATCTAGGCCGGGAGCCTTTGGGCAAGGTGCCGTTGTCGGCAGTGGCGATGGAGCGCAAGGGCACGTCCACCGAGCGCGGGGATGAACAACGGGCCGTGCGGGCACGCAATCAGGAGCGGCGCGAGCTGACCCAGCAGCTGCGCGACATCAGCGCCAGGATCGCGGAGACAATGCGTAGCCTGGGCGACAAGGCCAAGGGCATGGCGCAAGGGCTGCGTGATCGTCTGGGCGCGGCATGGGGCCGTCAGGATCAGGCCGCCGATCGCGGGGCGGCCGAGCGAATTGCGGAGGCGACGGCCCAGCGCGGCGAGCGCGATCGGGACGGGCCAGAGCCAGGCAGCGCGGCCGAGCGCATTGCGGGGCGGCTCGACAAGATCGGGAAGCACGATCCGCTGGAACGTGAGCGGCGGCGCGATCGTGAGCAGGACAAGGATATGGAGCGATGAGCGAGGATGACAGCGACGATCCGGTAATGGCGCTGCTGGCGACCCAGCGTGCGGTGCTGGCAGCAGTCGAGAATCTGGCCGCCCAGGTCGAGGCCATGCAGGGGCAGCTCGGTGTCATGGCCGAGGCGATCGACCGGCTGACCGGCGATCAGGCCAGCACGACCTCGAAGGGCGCGCCGGTATCCCTTGGCGCGCGATTCCGCATTGCGACAGGCCCGGAGGCCGACGCCGATCCTGAATTACAGAATGCATACCGGCATTATCGCCTCGCCAAGCATCTGGCAGAGACTTTGAATAGAAACGATCCTGCTGTCATTGCCGCTGATGTGGCGCGGGCACATGATTGGATCGCGGATCAGCTCGACAAGGGCCGGGTGTTCGATCCGCTGAAAAGCCGGGATGAGGGCGGGGTGTCCAAGGTCGTGGTCGAACCGATCCACGAGGAAATGCTGGGGAAACGGATCAGGGTCGAGCGGAAGCAGGAGCGGGAGCGGTCGAGGTAGATCCTTTGCCGTAAAGGCTCAGGATGATTTGCGGCACCAGCGAGGGCGGCACGCCTTCTTCCATGAACATCGCCAGCATGGCGTGCTCCTCGATGGTCAGGTCCATGCCCTCGATCGCCAGATTGGCGCACGCCTCGGCGTTGGCCTCGCGCCATTGTTCCATTTCGGCAGCGGTGCCGCGTACATAGTCCATAGCACGCACCTGGGCGCGGAGCGCGGGAAGGTCGATCGGTATGATGGTCATAGCGACGACATTTGTATCAAATTTACCTCCAGAAAGCATTGCATTTGCAGGCTTTTTATGAGAACAAAAAGAGAACAAACTTGAAATTGACTAGGCGTTGAACCGGAGGCATAGAGATGCAAAGTGCTGCACTTTGCGGCAAAGTGAGGCAACTTATGCCGTCGAAAAACCGGATCACCGTTAATCTGTCCGAAGATGAATATGCCGCTTTCGATCGGCTTGCGGCTCGGTCGAAGGTGTCGAAGGCATGGCTTGGCCGTCATGCGATCAGCTCGTTGATCGAGCGTACTGATGGGGATGAGCAGCAACTGCCGCTTCCCCTGACAGGATTGAAGCGTAGGGGGAGCCGATGAAATCGCGCCATAACATGACCGTCATCGATCTTTTCTGCGGAGCCGGTGGCCTTTCCGAGGGGTTTCGGCAAGCGGGTTTCCACGTCTTAGCGGGACAGGATTATGACGACCGGGCAGGCGAGACATTTTCCGCGACCCACCCAGAAGCCAAGTTCATTGGCGGGCCGATCCAAGACGTTACAGCACAGCAGCTCTTAAAGGCTGCTGGCGTCAAGAAGGGTGAAATCGACGTGATCGTCGGTGGTCCTCCGTGCCAGGGCTATTCGGTTTATAATCACCAGCGAGGCGTCAATGACCCACGCGCAGGCTTGTTTCGCGAGTATCTTCGGATCGTGAAGGGCATTCAGCCGCGTTGGATCGTGATGGAGAACGTAACCGGCATCACGTCGATCGGCGGGGGCGGCATCGTGCATGAGATATTCGAGGGTATGAAAAGCCTCGGCTATCGCGTCGATATGAAGGTACTCCGCGCCGAAGAATATGGGGTGCCCCAAGAGCGCAGGCGCGTGTTTTTCATTGCCACGCGCACCGATGCGCCAATCTTGTTCCCCGAACAAACACATGGCCCAGGCTTGTTGCCCTTCGTGACAGTTTGGGATGCTATTTCCGATCTTCCTAAGTTGGAAAACGGCGATCGTGCAGGGCCGCGACCATACGGAAAACGGCCTCAAAACAGCTATCAGGCTTTGTTGAGAGGGGACTGCACTATCGTGCAGAACCATTCCGCATCTAGGCTATCGCGGATCAACCAGGAGCGGATGCGACATATTCCCGCTGGGGGATCATGGCGGGACATACCGATCGACCTGTTGCCCGCAGGCATGAAGTTGGCCAAGCGTAGCGATCATACCAAGCGATATGGTCGACCCAAAAAAACAGACCTGTCATGCACAGTATTGACCAAGTGCGATGTGCATTGGGGGGCCTATATTCACCCCGTCCAAGATCGTTCGTTCACGGTTCGCGAGGCAGCAAGGCTACAATCATTCCCTGATTTCTTCACGTTCAAGGGTAACAGCACAGAGCAATATGTGCAGGTCGGTAATGCGGTCCCGCCTCTACTCGGGAAGTGCGTTGCCGAAGCACTACTTCTTGCGGATACGGCAGGGATGGCCTCTAAGCAGGTGAAAGCCAGCCTGCGTGAGGAACTCCCGATTGCCGTTTGAACCTGAGTCGATTGTTGGAGAGGTATTAGGTCGGCGGGCGGCAAAGGGTGTCGATCCTGCTGCCGCCGATTTCGAGTGCCCGTACATTCAGTCGCGATGCCCCAAGCGCAGCACACAACTCCCCAGCGAGCCTTATCCCGTGTGCAGTCTTTGGAAGCCTGCACCCCGGAAATCGACCCAAGGGCCAGAGTTGATTTTCGTCTGTCCGAAGCGATTCTACGCTGTCGATTTTCTGACAGAGGTCATCGAACATTGCTGGCCGGGTGAGAAGCCTACTGATCCGCAGATCGCCCGCGAAGTCAAAATGGAGGGCTTCGGGAATGTCGATTTCGTTATCGCAGACGTCAAGAGTGATAAGGAAATCGACCAATTCCTGTCGGTAGAGCTTCAGGCCATTGATATTACTGGATCTGTTTTTCCTGCTTATCAGGCTTTGCGAGCTGGAGAAGATCTAGAGAAAAAGCCGACATACGGATTCAATTGGGACAACGTATACAAGCGCTATATTACCCAACTCATCCGAAAAGGCTATTTCCATCACCATTGGAAATCGAAAATCGTCGCGGTTATTCCTGAGAAAGTATATCAATATATACTAGGCCGCGCGGCATTTATGAAAACTAGCGATGTTAAGAATGACCCGCAGGTCAATATCATATTTATGACTTATCGCTTAGAAGCCGATGCGGATAGGCCAGGTGAGTTTAAGCCTGTGCTTGTTAATGTAGAAGGCACAAGCCACACAAACTTGCAAAATGCCATCATGTATAAAGACCCGCCCCAGAGATCGGCCTTTACGGCACAGATTAAGAGTTCTCTGGTTCGCGGTGCTGTAAGGTTGGCTGATCTAATTGCAGCGGGCGAGGTTTCCGAGATGGAAGATCATGAGGACGAAGGGCCGGACCCAGGAGACCTGATTCAGTAGGGTTGATCCGAAAGTTACAAGTTTTGCATCAGATTGAAACCCACAGGAATCCGGCCTCTTTCCTGATGCAAAAATCTGATGCACCATTTTGGCTATGATCTACGGCTATGCGCGCGTCTCAACCACCGGCCAGGACTTGGCCCAGCAGATCGCCCAGCTCACCGATGCTGGGTGCGTGAAAATCTACCGCGAGAAGATTAGCGGAGCGAATGCCGAGCGTCCCCAGCTCAAGCCCAACTTGAACAGCGCTTTCACAAAAGCCGTTTATGTTCAATGGCATGCGCGCGCCGGCGCAAGTGTTACCACTA
>JARFNK010000062.1 GCA_029167225.1 Sphingobium arseniciresistens | reverse complement strand
GTGAAATCATGGAAAACCGAAGGAAACCTGCGTCTCTCGCCGCCACGCTCGACATAAACTGCGACTGCAAAGAATATGTCTAATGTGGAGCTCCACATTACAGATATTCCCTGGGGGTCACGTCGCAGCGGACGTCGTTCCATTCACCCGGATCGATGTCGGCGAGCCGCCGTGACAGCAGCGCTTCGCCGGTCGAGACGATCTGCACGACCGAGGCATGGCCATCGGCCAAGCTCTGTTCGATCGCCCGGATCAGGGTCGGGGTCTTCATCGCCGTGATCAGGTGGTTGAAGAAGCGCTGCTTGCTCGATTCGAATGCGGAACGGGCCGCAGACTTGGCTTGGGCATTCAAGGTGCCTTCGCTGCTGCTGGTCACGCCCGATGCTTCAAGCGCCGCGTCGAGATGGTTGTGAATGACCTGGAAGGCTCCGGCGTAGGCATCGTAAATGCGGACCTGGTCGGTTGTCAGTTGATGTTCGAGCAGTTCGTATTCGACGCCCTCATAGGACAGCGAACGGGCCGAATAGAGCCCGAGTGCTTTCAGGTCGCGGGCCAGCACTTCCATCGCCGCGACGCCGCCTGCCTCGATCGCCGCCACAAAATCGGTGCGCTTGTCGAACGGGAAGTCCGCGCCGCCCCAAAGGCCAAGCCGCTGCGCATAGGCAAGGTTCTCGACCGTCGTTGCCCCGGTCGCCGAGACATAGAGCACACGGGCATCGGGCAAAGCATGTTGCAGCCGCAGCCCGGCGCGGCCCTGTTGCGAGGGTGCTACATCGCCGCGTTCGCTCTTTCCGCCACCAGCATTCTGCATCGCATGGCTCTCGTCGAAGACAATGACTCCATCGAAGTCGCGTCCCAGCCAATCGACGATCTGCTGGACCCGGGAAACCCGTCCATCACGGGCATCGCTGCGTAGCGTGGCATAGGTCGTAAAAAGGATGCCCTGATCGAGCCGGATCGGCGTGCCCTGGCGAAAACGGGCGAGCGGGGTCACTAGCAAGGGTTCCTGACCCAAGGCGCGCCAGTCGCGCTGGGCATCTTCGAGCAGTTTATCGGACTTCGAGATCCAGACCGCGCGGCGGCGGCCCTTGAGCCAGTTGTCGAGAATGATCCCGGCAACCTGACGGCCTTTGCCCGCGCCGGTGCCATCGCCGAGGAACCAGCCCTTGCGAAAGCGGACGGCGGTCTCGCAATCGTCGGGCGCGGCTTCGACCTTGTCGAAGGCCACATCGACGGTCCAGCGCCCTTCGAGGTGTGCTGCATGGGCTTCGCCGGCATAGATCACCGATTCCAGCTGGGCGTCCGAGAGAAGGCCCTGTTCGACGAGACCAGCGGGCAGATGTGGCCGGTAGCTGGGCCTGGGTGGCGCGACCGAGGCCATTGCGGCCGATTGCACCAGCATGGTCGGGTGCGGTTGCGCACTTGGGATGCGGAGCGACTGAAGCGCATAGGGTTCGTAGAGCGTATCGCTCAGTCGCGCCGTGGCGTCGTCAGACCACTCGGCGGTCTCGTAGGCGAGTTCCACGCCGCATGGTTCAGTCGAAGATACGACCGACAGCTTCGTCCGCACGGCAGGGACGGAACGCTTTGTAGTCTGCTGCGCACTCGGCGCGGGAAGCTGTGCAATGGCAACGGGCGACCGTGGCGGCAGGGCGGCGGTGAGCCAATGCAGCAGTATCGCCAAATCGGGAGCCATGCCCGGAGCGGTCGGGAAGGAAGTCGGATCGTCGGCAGGGAGCTTGTCGATCACCGTCAGCCGGGTTTCAAAGGTCGTGCCGTGTGGTGCATAGACGGCGCCCGCGATCGGCGCGGTGAACACGACGCGCGCCTTTTCCTGCAAGCGGGCAAAGCTGTCCCTCCACGCGCTTTGCTCGGGCGAGCAGTTCGCGCCGGTGATGGCGACGAGGCGCCCGCCATCGGCAAGTCGGGCGACGGCCGACGACAGATGCCAAAATGCCGTGTCGGCAACACGGGTCTCAATGCCGAGCGCCGCCGAGAACGGTGGGTTCATTACGATGCAGGTCGGGACGATGGAAGGATCGAGCCGATCATGGATCTGCGCCGCGTCGTGGGCGGTGATATGGCTGTTGCCGAACAGTTGGCGCAGCAGCGCGGCCCGTACATCGGCGACCTCGTTCAATGCCAACCTGCTCGCGCCAAGTTCGGCCTGAATGGCGAGCAGACCGGTGCCTGCGGACGGTTCAAGTACCAGTACGCCGGGGACAAAGCTGGCAGCGAATCCCGCGATCCATGCCAGCCCCAGTGGGGTCGAGAACTGCTGATATTCCTGCATCTCCTCGCTGCGCCGGGTCTGGGTGGGCGCGAGAGCCGCAATGCGCTCGACCAGTTTCAGCCGCTCGAACGGGTCGGCAGACCTGGCATGGATCGCCGGTCCATAGCGGCGCATGCACAGGACTTGGGCCACCTCGACCGCTTCGTAGGCCGTTTTCCAGTCCCAGGCACCGCTGGCGTCGCTGGCGCCGAAGGCGGATTGCATGGAGGTGCGAATGGCCGAGCCATCGATACGACGACCGGCAGCAAGATGACCGAGCAGGTCTTGGGCGGCAGCGATGATGGCAACGGCGATCTGGTTCGGGTTGGAGGCAGCAAGTGGGCGCACGGAAGCGCCCGCCAAAGGCAGGTTGGTCATGGGATTGTCCTTTGATTGACCGGTGTGGGGGATGCGGACCCGCGCTCAGGCGGGCGGGATATAGGCTTCGTATGGATTGCCGGGAGCGAGATGGCCGAACGGCGTCATCACATAGTCGCCATCATTGCGACCCACGGCACAGAGGACGAAACGGGTCTCGCCAGTCTTGACCTCGGTGCATTCCATCAGCGCAAGATCACCGGCCTCGGCGGCCTTCAGCAGCGTCTCGAAGTTCCGACGGGCATAGTCAGGAATCGCCATGACCGATCTCCCCATTGGCCTGAGCTTCTGCGTAAAAGCGGTCGAATAGGGTGTGTGTCGATTCCGAGCGGATCGTGCCGGCGGTGATCAACATGCCGAGCCCTCCGAAGCCGTCAGGCCGCATTCTCGAGCAGGTGAACGCCATGGTGATGGTAAGATGATCGAGATCGGGCGAGCGGCGGACGATATCCTGCAGCACGTCGGCCCAAAGGTCGCCGCACATATCGAGCTCGATGTCGTCCTCGCCCAAGATGGCATCGGGCTGCTCGTCGATCAGCTTCTGCGCCAGACGGCTGGTTTCCGGCGTCGCGGTATCAAGTGCGGCCCGAACCTCGGCGGCGGGCAGCGAGATCAGGTCATTCGCGCCATCCTCGCTGAAATAGTAGGCTGTCTCCCCAACGAGCTCTTCGTCGAAAACCTGAGCGAGGAAGATGCGTTCGATCGGCAGCATTGCGGAGATCGGGATCACCGGATCGATCACCGTGGGCGTGAAATAGTCAGCCATGACATGGCTCCTTGATGGAATTGGGGATGGAGGTTGGCGGGGCGACCGGAGCCGCCCCGCGCACACGATCATTCGGCGGCGATTGCCATGGGGTCGAATTCGCCGTCCTCGTCGCTGAGGAAGTCGGGCAGTTCGGCGCTTTCGACCTCCGGCTCAGCGATCGGCAAGCGCAGCGGTTCGGGGAGCCACCCGGTGCCGTCGAGCAGGCGTTCGGCTTCGCGCGCCATGTCGCCCTTCTTGAGGTGCTCGATCAGCACGGCGGTGGCATCGCCCTTGGCTTCGCGCACGGCCTCGATGATCCGCGGCTTGGTCACCCGGCCGAGGTAGTTTTCGACCGTCGGCGCCCAGCCCGCCTGTGCCATGTCAAGCCCGACCACAGTTGCCAAGGCATCAGCCGCCGCGATGCGCTGCGTCACCCCGTGCGCCGAAATGCGCCCGTCGTATCCCTTGGTCGGCTCGAACAGGGCGTTGACGCCGAGCGAGACACAATGCGCGAGTAGGGCCAACTGCTCGTCATGCGGCATGGCGGCGATAACATCCCACAGCGCCTGGGGATCGTCGGGCAGCTTTTCGCCCCACTTCTCGTGCCGCGTCTGGATCGACTGGCTCCAGCTGCACTCGCGCAGGTTCGGTGCGACATTGCCCAGCCAGGCCTGGGTGACGCCGATCTGCACGCAGCCATGGGTTCCGTGCGAGCGGAACACCGACAGACTGAGCGCATGAAGCAGAGCGACGAAGGCGGCCTGCGGGGCGTTGGCCACGGCATCGCGCAGCGCCACGGTGCGTTCCGCCGTCAGCTCGGCAATGAGCCGATCGGGCAACGGACGAATGGCGTCGTCCTCGTAGTCAGGATTGCCGGCATCCTGCACCTGGCCGCCAACCATGACGGTCACGCGTTCGCCGGTTCCGCCAACGCTCCCGGTTTCGGTCGCATCTTGGCCCTCGGCAACGGGCTCGTCCTCGGGCCGGACATAGCCGCGATCGATCCGCAGCCGTCCGTCATGCGCAAGCGACACGAATACGCCAGCGCGGGCCTGCTCTTCCGGCTCGTACGTCACCTGGCGGCAATTGAGGGTGGTCAGTGCGGCATCGATCTCGGTCAGTCGGGCATCGACCTCGTCGGGCAGGTCGCAGCCATCGCGATATTGCTCCCCGATTGCGTCATATTCCTCGACCAGCGCATCAAGCCGCGCCTGCTCGTCGTCGGTCAGAGGCACGGTCGTTCCGGTGATCCGCCGTTTGCCACGCTCGCAGCCGTAGGGCAGATCCACCGCAGCCTCGACCCACTTCCAGCCCTCGGCACTGATCTCGCGGGCGATATCGGACAGCTGTTCGCTCACGAGCAATTCGACCAGCGCCGGGTCCTGCAGCCAGCCATCGTCGTCCGACGAGAATAGGTCGCGCATCACGTAGCCGCCCGCCTCGGTGTAAGCGTCGAGCCCGATGAAGCGCACGCGGCGGTCGCTCGCGGCAATGGCATCTTCGGTCAGCAGGCGGCGGATCTGGTAGGCCGGCGCATGGTGTCCTTGGTTGACCTGTTCCCAGACCTGCTCTTGGCGGGCATGGTTGTCGGTGACCGAGAAGGCCATGAGCTGTTCGAGCGTCATGCCGTCCTCACCATAGACCTCGAGCAGGCTGGGCGCGACCGAGGCGAGCCGGAGGCGCTGGCGCACGGTCGATACCGAGACGAAGAAGCGCGCGGCGATGTCTTCCTCGCTGAGCCCCGCCTCGATCAGCGCGCTGAAGGCGCGGAACTGGTCGAGCGGATGCAGGCCGACGCGCATGACGTTTTCAGCCAGCGAGTCCTCTTCGGCGATGCCGGCCTCGCGGACCACGCAGGGGACGGGCTGATCCTTGGCCATCCGCTTCGACTTTACGAGGAGTTCGAGCGCGCGGTAGCGGCGACCACCAGCGGGCACTTCGAACATGCCGGTTTCCTGGCCATCGGCATCGACGACCGGCCGGACATTGAGGCTCTGAAGCAGGGTCCGGCGATAGATGTCTTCGGCCAGATCCTCGATCGAGATGCCGACCTTCACGCGCCGGACGTTCTTCTGGCTCAGCACCAGCTGGGAAAAGGGGATGTCGCGCGATGAACTGAGCACGAGCTTGGGCAATGTCTTGGTCTGGGACTTGGTCATGGGTGTTCTCCATGACGGGCCGCCCGAAAGACTCTCTCTCAGGCATTGACCCGCCACGAAGCGAAGCGCCGCCCTCTCACTCTGGAGAAGGCAGCGCCACGTGGGAGAACAGACTGGGTGAGCCCGGATCAATGGACCCGGTCGAGCAGCTTCTTGGCCTTGCCTTCCATATCGAGGCGGGCATCCTGGTGGACCTTGCCGCGGGCCAGCGCGGTGATGCCCTGCACGAAATCGAAGATCGATTCTGGGGGACGGCCTTCTTCGGCGAGCACCGTGTCGATGATCTTGCCGGTCTCGGCCTTCGAGAAGCCGCGCGCCCGCAGGAAATCGCTGCGATCCTCGTCGGTGCGGGCAACGATTCGCTCGCGCGCCGCCTTGATGCCGTTGACGAAGGGTAGAGGCGAGGAGTTGGCGAAGCCTTCCAGTGCCGGTGCGGCTTCGTGGGCGAAGCGATTGGCCGCGTACTTGCTGTGCCGGATGCTGATTTCCTCGAAATCCTCGACACCCCAGAGGTTCCGGTTCTGGCAGACCGCACGCAGATAGAAGCTGGCCATGCCGAGTGTCTTGGCGCCGACCTCCGAATTCCAGCAGTAGAAGCCGCGGAAGTAGAGATCGGGCGATCCGTCGGGCAAACGACCGGCTTCGATCGGGTTGAGATCGTCGACCAGAAACAGGAACACGTCGCGGTCTGAGGCATAAAGCGTGGTCGTGTCCTTCGAAATGTCTACACAAGGATTGTAGACGCCGGTCGACCAGTCGAGCACACCCGGCACCTTCCAGCGGGTATCGCCGGTGCCATTGCCAGCGATCTTCTGCACGGCTTCGACAAGTTCATGGTCGTAGATCCGGCCGTAGTCGGGGCCGGTCACGGCGCGCAGTTCAATGCGACCGTTGTCGGTCTCCAGCGTCTTGATCTGCTCGGCCCGGCTTGAGGTCAGACCATATTGGAGATTGATTGCGGCGAGCGGGGCCGGGAGCTGGCGCAAGTAGGCGGCAGGGGCGCCAACCTGGCTGGCGAGTTGCCCGAAGCTCCAATTGGTCGGCGTAACGGGCGCGTCAGCGCCGGGCAGCATCAGCGCCAGGCGCTCAGGATCATTGCGGCTCGCTTCGACGTGGATCAGCGCGGTTTCAACGACGCGGGTACGGCTGCGTTCTGACCGGCCACGCACCGAACGAGCCAAATCGCCCAGTGACTGGAATCGCTCATCGTCAGGCCGCGAGAACCACTCCGACGACACCCGACCGACCCGCTGGCCACGCGTGACATCCACCTTGTAGCCGCCGCTCAAATCGCGACGCGCATCGAGAACCTGCATGTTCATGTGAAAATCTCCATGACGGGCGGCCGGGAGCCTCTCTCTCGACCCTCATTCCGTCACGGCGAAGCCCGCCACCCTCTCACTCTCACTTGCTCATGCTAACGGTCGCGCGAGCGGCAAGCGAGATTGCCAAGGCAAGAACCCGCACCCTGACGGGAGGCGGTGGTCGCTACCTTGTCCGTGCGGGCGGAAAGGCGGGGCCTGTCGGCTTTCCAAGCCTGCACATGCACATTTGACCGCCGGTTCAGAGTGCGCGCGGCGCCATGATTGTCTAACGCTGCGCCCGCAGGAGCGTGCCGGAACGGCGCGCGGGGCCGAGCGCGTCACCAGCCCCGCTCCGCGTCTCGGGGCGTTGCGGGGTGTCCCCGCATGAAGGGGTAGGCGGAGACAGCGTAGCGGCTCCGGCTCAGGGGAAGACATTCCCCTCCGTTTGGAGATTTCGTTCCTGTTATGTTTGCCTTCTTGAGACATTCAATTATGGTTGCCCAATGATAGATCGGCCTAATCTTCCCTCATCGTTCGAAACGATACGCACGAGTCTTCAGGCCCGGGCGGTTCTCGATGTACTTGCCAAAGAAGGCGGGGCGAACAGCAGGTTGCTGGAGACGTGGCTCTCTACGATTGGCCTCGCGGCATCGAGCCGCGCCATGACCGATCTACTGGATCGCTTGGAAAAGGACGGGTTGGTTCGACTGGAGCAGGTTGACACTTACCGCGTGGCTCGAATTCGGCGATTTGGGGGTGAAGTCACATCCGGTCTCGAGGCTTTGGACTGGATTGCCAAGCCCGAACTCCCTGAATGATGTGATCGTGAGCCGTCATCAGCGCACCATGTTGATCGCCGATTTCGAACTGCCTCGAGGTGCGGTCACGATCGAGCAGTTGATGGCAATGCCCCGCGCCGGATGGGGACACTTGCGATCACAGATCAACGTGCGGCGACGCGAGGATCGTTCCAAACCGTTAGCACGGTGCAGGATCTGCGAGGGTGGCGTTTTCATAAGGGTACAAGCGACGCGGGACGGTCACGTCCCGATGTACGCGCACTATCCGGAAGCGGACAGGGAGTGCCCTTGGTACGAAGGTAATAGTCTGCGCCCCGATGACGCTCGAGCGGCTCAATATCAGGGTCATCAGGAATCCGCGCTGCACCGCCGACTCTGCTCAACAATCGAGCAACTGGTCAAAGCCGATCCGCGCTGCACGCACACTGCCGTGAACACCTACTTGCGACCTGAAATCTACAAGCGTGGTCGCTGGCCGGATGTCTATGCTGACCTTAGCGACCTCGGGCGCTTTGCGCTTGAAGTGCAGCTGTCGAAGCCGTTTGCACCGGAAATCGCGGCCCGCCACGTCCATTATGATGCCGAAGGGGTCGCGCTGGTATGGATTTTCAATTCGCTTGAGGACCCCATGCCGCAAGGGTTCCATGATGTCGTCGCCATGCAGCGCGGCAACGCTTTCGTTTTCGATGACGAGGCAGAGGCCGCGTCAATCGAGCGTGGGACGCTGGTCCTGAAATGCTTCCTGGAAGATGGCCTTGGCGGCTGGCGTGAGCCGAGATTGATCGCGTTGGATGAGTTGCAGACCGGCGCGGGACGGTCAGCCTTTGTGGAGGACTGTCGGTCGGAGGCCTTGAAACAGCGGTGCAAGCAGCATCGGTCGCGTTGGTGGGATGCCATGAAAAAGGCTGGCAAGGAACGGCCGAACTCGCCGGAATACAGCGAATACCATGAAGATGGCTGGGCCGACATGAAGGCGGCTGTTCCCGGACTGTGGCAGTGGGAGATGGATTTCTGGACGGAGCGATCTCACCGTGCCCGAGCCCATACCGCCGTGCTCTACGCGATCTTGTGCTCGATCGCGCACAGTGCCGAAGCCGGGCGGCCGATCCTCCATATAACCAAGTTCTCCGGCGACAGCGCCGTGTTGTCGATGCTGAACAGCAAGCTAAGCGGGGCGGATTTCAAACACTGCGCCAGCCTGATCGAGGCCTTCGTTCGAGCAGCGGCCTTGTCGGATTTGCTCGAAAAGCCTTCGCTCAAGCGGATCATCGCAGAAGCTAAGGCGACGGACGTTCAGGTCAATGAGGACCATCCGCTGTGGCGAGCCATGGCAAGCCTGTTCCCGGAAGTGCTGGATGGCCTGGTCAGGGCGGAGCTTGACGATCTGGGGCAGTTGCCATGTTGGGCATCTCCAAGCCCCAAAAGGCCGATCGTCGACCTGGCGGCCGCGCAATGAAGCCGCTGTTCTCGCAGGCGGAACTCGAAGCGATCGCCGCTGCGCTCGGCGATACCGACACCGGTTTGAAGGGTGCGGAGATCGAACTGCTCATTGCCACGTGCGGCATGACCGATCCTGGACCGATCACCAAGCGCACAAGAATCTACAACGCATTTGCGGACAGCCAGAACCAGAGGCGTGATCGCACACGGATTCTCGGCTTCATTCGGCATGCCATGAAGCCGGCGCGCTATATTCGCGAACCCGAGCGCTTCGAGCCGATGCGGACAAGATTGAACTTCGCACTGGCGTTTGCCGGGCTGGTTGTAACCGAGGCCGGCGCACTCGAGTCCGTCCCTGTCGCAACGACACTGACCGAAGCCCAGCGCCGGGCAAACGAATTGCGGTGCGACCTTGAAACGCGAGGTGTCCATGCGGATGTGCTCGTTTTCTGCCGCGCCGAGCTTGTGGCCGACGACTATTTCCATGCCGTCCTCGAGGCGGTGAAGAGCGTTGCTGCCAAAATGCGAGCGAAGACGGGACTGACCGATGATGGATCGACCTTGGTGGATCGCGCGTTGGGAGGTACGCCGCCGATGATCGCTATCAACCCTTTCTCAAGCGAAAGCGAGCGAGGTGAGCAGCGGGGGTTTGCAAATCTCGTGCGTGGGACTTTCGGTATGTTTCGCAACCCGACAGCTCATGAGCCCCGCATTCACTGGGTCATGTCCAAGAGCGACGCGCAGGATCTCCTGACCCTGGTCTCGCTGATCCATCGCCGTCTCGATGCGAGTCATATGCCTGCTCGCGGATAGGCCATGAGAAGTCCCGCGTAATATTGGTCGTTGCGCCGGGGCTAGCACTACTTTGGCAGTTTCGATGTTGAGGGGACGCTGACAAGCTCGTTGCAGTGCGGGCAGTGCACAGGTGG
>JARFNK010000061.1 GCA_029167225.1 Sphingobium arseniciresistens | reverse complement strand
AAGCTGGCTTCCTATGAATCACCACATCTCTCGCTTGGGAATCCCAAAAATCAGCAATCTGCCAAAGTAGTGCTAGTTGGCGATATTCCAAACATCCCCCTTCGGGCCAGATCACCCTGAGAACTTGCGAAGCGTGCTCTATTGAGCAGCGCCCAGCGTAAATGGCGGCATTCCCTTGGCGACCTGCCGTCGGCCGGCTCGCTTGAGGATGCTGTCAGTCTTTTCGCGCGGATTATAGAACTGGCTGTACCAGATGCGGGATTGTCGGAACGGCCCATCGCCTGGCATCTGCATGACATTGATGGCCGGGCGCTTCGTGGCCCAAACCTCGCCGTCGCGCATCAGCCCGTTGCCCATCGAGGCGCTGAGGCGCCCTCGGGCAATCTCTGCCTGCTCGGCCGTCAGGCCCTGCGGAATCTTCAGCATCGCCGCTTGCCAAAGACGGCATGTGCCGTCTTCGATCGGAGTGACGCAGATAATCTGCTTGGCATCGATCTCGACGAAATGACCGAATGCGATGCCGGGTCCGACGTAACCGGCCAGTGTGGTCAGGGTCGATGCGTAAATGCCTTCGCCCTGCTCGGTCGTGTTCCCGCTTTGACGCTGATGGAGAATATGGCCGTCGTACTCGTTTTCGTACGAAGTGACACTGCCGCCGTGGAGATGATCCAGGTGCGTGACATCCGACATGTTATCGAAAATCTCGATTGGGTGCTGGAGATCGCACAGAAGCTCGAGTTCGGTCCAACTCGCCCAGTCGGGCTGCCCCCATTCGTAAAATTCGGCGATTTCGAAATCGGGCGCCAATCCCTCCGGATCGTGCCAGCAGAAGACGATTCCGTACCGTTCCTCGACCGTCCAGCTGTTTACCCTTGCAGCGGGCGGGATGGGGCCGTCGTGATAGGGAATGTGGTTGCAGACACCGTCGGCACCGAACCTCCAAGCATGAAAGGGACAACGGATGTTGTCGCCCTCCATGAAGGTATCTGACGTGGTCGTCGCTGAATGGGGGCCGCTACCAATATGGGTGCCCATGTGCGGGCAATATGCATCGAGCATGACCACTCGCCCGCTGGTGCCCCGGTAAAGGATCATGTCCTGACCGAAGTAACGGACATTTTTGGGTTTGCGACCGACTTCGGCGCTTTGCGCGACGGCGAACCAACCTCGCGGAAAAGCGTAATCGCCCAGCCGATACTCGGCGCTCGTCGCCATGCTCGCCTCCCATCAAACGGCCCGTTCCGAGCCCGCTTCTCTTGTTAGGTGGCGATGGGTACATGCCACCACTACAATATTCGTGCCCAAGGTATGCCGATCCACTATAGGTCGCTGATGGAACTGCGCCGTCTGACCTATTTCCTGCGGATTGCCGAGGAAGGCTCGCTCAATGCGGCGTCGCGTGCGCTCGGCATTGCGCAGCCGGCCCTCAGCCGACAGATGCAGCTGCTGGAAACCGATCTCGGGGTGCAGCTGTTCAAGCGCGTGGCACGCGGCATGCAGCTTACCGAAGAAGGCGATTATCTGCGGTCCGGCCTCATCCATCCCCTTGAGCAGATCGAAACTGTGCTTGCCAACGCACGATCGTTTTCTACGCGCGTCGAAGCGCATGCGAAGATCGGGCTGCCTCCGGGCTTGGCTGGGCCGATCGGACCGCGCCTTATCACCCGCTTGGCCGCCGAAATGCCAAACCTCAGATTGAGCATTCTTGAGGAAGATTCTGCGGTGCTGGCGAACGAATTGCTGCACGGCCGGATCGATATCGCCCTGCTCAGTGGATTGACGCCTGACGATCGCCTCTTCCATTCCGAGGTTGCCCGCGAGGACCTGGTGCTTGTCGGAAGCCCCGGATCACGCCTCGCCGGCCGTTCGGAAGTGACATTTTCGGAGCTTGAGAATTATCCACTCGTGGCGCCGCCGGCTCCGGCAAGCCTCACCGTCATGTTGGAAAAGCTGGCGGCCCGCCGGGCATGCAAAATCAAGATCGCGTTTGATGTCTCGTCACGGACGATCAGCAAATCTCTCGTCATCGCGGGGGCCGCGTTTGCGGTGGTCACGCCGCTAAGCGTACAGCGTGAAATTGAGAGCGGGCAACTCGTATATGCGCGGATCGTCGACCCCACGGTCTTCCAGCTCACTCATGTTTCGGTGCAGGCCCATTGGCGAATAGCTCGGAGTACCTACAAACAGTTTCACGGGGTGTTCTACAGCGTCCTTTGCCAAACAGTTGACAGCGGGGATTGGCCCGCAACGTGGTTACTCGACTTGGCAAGTGTCGAAAACGCGATGACCTGAACTGCCCAGGCGCTGGGGCACTTGGCGAGTTTCTCCTCCGGGAAAGGTATTTCAAGGACGAGCCCATAGTGCATTGAGATTCACCTCTAGCCGCGGGTTGTTGGCAACCCAGTCGTGCTCGGGGAGGACGAAACTCTCGATCTTCGTAGCGGTGCTCCTGCTTCGGTGGCTGCAGCTTCCGGCCGGCGGCGACGCTTCGGCTTGTCGGCGAGCGCGACCCAGACTGGTGCGTGATCGCTGGTCTTTTCCCAGCCGCGAACGTGCCGGTCGACCTGCGCGTCGACGAGGCGATCGGCAAGCGCCGGACTCAGCAGGAGATGATCGATGCGCAGGCCTGCATTGCGCGCATAGGCGTTCCGGAAATAGTCGAAGAAGGTGTAGATCACCTGCCCTGGGTGGATCATTCGTAGCGCGTCTATCCAGCCCTGATCGAGCAGACGGAAATAGGCGGCCCGTACCTCGGGCGCGAACAACGCGTCGTCGAGCCAGCGCTCTGGTTTATAGACGTCGAGATCTGTCGGGATGACGTTGAAGTCGCCCGCGAGCATCACCGGAAAGCCGGTTTCCAGCAGACTAGCGGCGTGTTCGATTAGCCGTTCGAACCAGCTCAGCTTATAATCGAACTTGGGCCCGGGGCGGGGATTGCCGTTCGGCAGATAGAGGCCGCCAATCAGGATTCCGTTGACCGCCGCCTCGATATAGCGGCTGTGCGTGTCGTCGGGATCGCCGGGCAAGCCGCGGCGCGTTTCATGGATCTCGCCGACACGGCTGAGGATGGCGACGCCGTTCCAGCTTTTCTGGCCGTGCCAGATCGCATCGTAGCCAAGGTCGCGGATCGCGCTCAGCGGAAATTTCTCCTGCGGCGCCTTCAACTCCTGCAGGACGACAATGTCGGGCTGGCGTTCGGTCAGCCAGCGCAGCAATACCGGCAGGCGGCCATTGACGCCGTTCACATTGTAAGTCGCGATGATCACAGGTCGGGGAGGATCTGATCGGCGCGCCCCCAATGCGCCAGATTCTTCGACGCCGCACGCTTCACCATCTCCGCCCCGTCACCGACATGCCAGTGCGAGGGTTTGTCGAGGTCGCGCAGTTCCTCCCAAGTCAGCGGCACCGCGATCGGCGCATGTTCGCGGGTTCGCGCGCTGTACGGCAGCACCGCCGTCGCGCCGCGCTGGTTGCGCAGATAATCGATGAAGATCCGGCCCGTCCGTTTCGCTTTGGCCAGGGCCGCAGTGAAGCGTTCCGGCTCGGCCTGCGCGAGCGCCAGGGCGAAGCGATGGGCGAAGTCCTTCACCACCGGCCATTCGGCCGAGGGGGTGAGCGGCGCGATGACATGGACGCCCTTACCGCCGGTGACCATCGGGAAGGTGGTGAGCCCCATCTGCGCCAGCACATCCTGCACATGGAAGGCCGCCGAGACGACGTCCTTGAACTCCAGCCCCTCGTCGGGATCGAGATCGAAGACGAGCCGATCGGCTTTTTCGACATCCTCGATCCGCGCCCCCCAGCCATGGAACTCGATCGTCCCCATCTGCACGCAGGTGAGCAGCCCCGCGGGTGTATCGACGAACAGATAGGGTTCGTCATGGCCGTCCTTCTCGCGGATGCCGACCTGCTTCACGTCGTCGCCGAAACTGCCGGCATCGTGCTTCTGGAAGAAGCATTTCTTCGATCGGCCTTGCGGACAGCGCACGAGGCTGATCGGCCGGCTGCCCGCCCAAGGCAGCATGATGGGCGCGACGACCTCATAATAGTCGGCGAGCTGTCCCTTGGTGAGCTTGCCTTCAGGGAAGATCACGCGCTCGCGATTGCTGATCTTGACGCTGCTGCGCGCGGGGGCGGTCGCGACCGCCACCGGTGTCTCGGCCTCGATCACGACGGCTTCGGGCTTCTTGTCCTCGCGCAGGCCAAGATAGCTCGGATGGCGCAGGACGCCCTCGTCGGTGAACTCGATATAGGCGATCTCGGCGACGAGCTTCGGCTCGATCCAGTGGGCGCCGCGAACGGCGGCACGCGGCGCGTCGACAGTCGGGGCCTTGCGTTCGAGCGGCGCCATGATCTCCATCAGCCGCTCGATCTCGTCGGCGGTGAATCCTGTGCCAGCCTTGCCCGCGTAGCGCAGCTTGCCGTTTTCGTTCACGCCCAGCAGCAGCGAGCGGAACCCGCGCTGCTTGTCCGACGGCGTCCAGCCGACGATGACGAACTCCTGACGGCGGATGCACTTCGTCTTAAGCCAGGTCCCCGCACGCGAGCCGCTGTATCGTGCATCAACACGCTTCGAGATCACCCCTTCGAGACCCGCGCCGCAGAAGCTGGCAAGAAGCTTCTCGCCGTTGCCGATGATATGATCGGAGTAGCGGATACGTCCCTTGGCGTCGCCGATAAGCGCAGCCAATTTCTCCTTCCGCTCGATCAACGGGAGTCGCGTCAAATCTTCGCCGTCGAGCTCGAGCAGGTCGAACGCGAAATAATCGATGGTATCGGGATTGCTCTTGAGCGCTGCCTGCAAGGCCTGGAAGCTGGTGCGGCCATCGGGAAGGATGACGACGGCCTCGCCGTCGATCAGCGCGCTGCTGACATTCAGCTTCAACGCCTCGGCGATCAGTCCGGCGAACCGGTCGGACCAGTCGAGGCCCGAGCGCGTATAGGCGCGTCCCTCGCCGCCGCCGACAGCGATCAATGTGCGATATCCGTCATATTTAAGTTCGTGCAGCCAGCGATCACCCGGCGGCACGTGATCGACGAGCGCGGCAAGCTGCACAGGCTGAAACGCTGGCAAGATGCCCGCTGCTTTCGGGCGACCTCGCCTCGCTCGGGACGCGGTCGGCGCAGAACTCGCGGCGGCGGGCGCGTTAGAGTCTGCTTTGCGCTTGGACACCGCCTTGCCCGCGGCAATCTCCTCCATCGTGCGTCCGGTATCGACGCTGGTGAGATGGGTGCCGACAAGATCATCTGAGCCCCCGACGAACGCGTCCTGGACCTTGCGCAGGATCCAGTTTTCACCTTTCTCCTTGCCCCGCGGCTTCAGGCGAAAAAGGATCCATTCGCCCTGCATACGCCGGCCGTGAAGAATGAAGTGAAGATGGCCTTCGGGCAGCGTCTGGCTGGGGTCCTTGCCCGGAATCGATTCCCAGGTGCCATTGTCCCACAGCATCACGGTGCCGCCGCCATATTCGCCCTTGGGGATCGTGCCTTCGAAGCGGGCGTAGTCGAGCGGATGATCCTCGGTGCGGACCGCGAGACGCTTGTCGTCCGGATTGCTGCTCGGTCCGCGCGTGACCGCCCAGCTCACCAGCGTGCCGTCGAGTTCGAGGCGAAAATCATAATGCAGGCGGGAGGCGGCGTGCTTCTGGACGACGAACCCGTTACCATTCGTGGGCTCGGTCGCGCCCGACGGCTCGGCGGTGCGCGCAAAATCGCGCTTGGCGCGATATTTGGCGAGACGCTCCTCTGCCGGACTGCTTTTCGTTATCGAGCCTCGTGCCATGGTGGTTCCGATCGATCGCCTACTTAATCCTCGCCGCCGCGGACTCGTTCCCCGGATGCCTGTTCGCTGATCGTTCGGACGAACCGATAGCTCGCCTGCTCGAACTTCAAAGAGCGGAAGAAATTGTGGCTGTTGTTGGTCGTGATGTCACTCATCACCTCGATCTGGCGGCAGCCGGCCTTTGTCAGCGCGGTTTCGGCGGCTTCCAGCATCGCCGTTCCGACGCCCCGGCGACGATGCGCCTTGTCGACGACCAGCGCGGTCAACCGGCCGACTGCGCCACGATGTACAGTCGCGACGACCGCCCACCCGCAACAGCCGACAATCTCGCCCAGGTCTGCCAAGACCATGCCTGCCTTGGCCTTGCGGGCGCTGGTTAGATTAGCGGCGACGTCGGCGCTCTCCAGAGAAAACCCACCGAGCTGGCTTAGCAGGGCCGCAAGCGCATCGGCATCCTCTGTGGTGGCCGCGCGAACCCGCAGCACCGGTTGGGGTGCGGGCCCGGGTTCGGGCTCCGATTCTGGCTCCGGCGCAGCTTTTGGAACGAGCCGAAGGGACGTTCTTGGTTTGGCTTTCGAGGGAGTCTTAGGTCGCGCCGGCGCCGATTCTTCTTGTTCCCGCCGCGCCGGACGATCCGGCGATATGCGTTTGGCACGGCGGCGGATGGGCTCGTCTTCCTTCTCCGGCTCGGGCGGGCGGGGTGTCTCCTTACGAGCAGGTCGATCGGGCGTCGTATCGGCCGACTGCTTCCACGTGTTTTGCTCGCTGCTGCGCAGATAGTCCTGAATGTCATCGGCGCTCGCGGTCAGGCCATCGGCTCCGATGCCGAGCAGAGCTTCCCCGCCCATATCCGTCAGTCCGTATTTGCCGAAATCGCCCGTGCCGGGCTTGCGCCGCCGCGACTTGACCAGCCTCAGCCCCCGGTGCTGGGCCATCTCGCGAAGCTGGTCGTCGCTGATCCCGGTCATCTCATGATCGACCAGCAATGCGGGCCTGCGCCCATCCGGCAGCGCCGGCTTGGCGTCTCGCGGATTCGAGCTGACGCAACGACCGGAACGACCTGTGATGATAGGCGCTTCTCCGGCTATGCGCGCGCAACGCTTCCCGCAATCCTCGATGATAGACCGCATCGGCTATGACGACGCCGCCGGCACGCTGTCGATCTCGTTTCGCGATACCGGCAAATACTTCTATCACGGGGTTCCGGCCGCGCTGTTCGACGCCTTTTGTCACGCGGCGTCGGCGGGAACCTTCTTCAACGAGCACATCAAGGATCGCTTCCGCTGCGTTCGCGATCCCGAACGGCGGCGCTTCGGACCTAACGCCTGAGAGATCAGGCTTCGCCAAGCGCACGATACACCGACATCAGATGGCGCGAGGCGACGGCGCGGGCACGCGGCGACCGGATCGTCTCTTCGTTGGTCTCGTGCAACATGGTGATCATGTCGAGCACCTCCTGACGGGGTGTGCCTGACTCGCGAAGATGCGTTCCGATCAACGTGAGCAGATTAGCCCACAGCGTGATCGCGCCCTCGGCGAATGCGGCATCGTCGTCGACCAGCGCCGATCCTGGGTCCGATCTGTTGGCCATCGATCAGGCCCGCTTGCGCGCAGCCGGTTTCGGCTTGGTCTCGGTCTTCTTGACGGCCGGCTTCGCGGCGGTCTTGGTCGTTTTCTTCGCCGCTGTTTTGGATGATCCTCCACCCGACGACCCAAGCGAATTCTTAAGCGCCGCCATCAGGTCGACGACATTGGAGCCGCGCGCATCGCCACCCTTGTCGTCGCTCTCGATATTGAGTGTCTTGCCCTTCTTCTTGCGCTCGATCAGCTCCTTGAGCGCGTCGGCATAGCGGTCGTGGAACTCGCTCGCATCAAACTTGCCCGTCTTCTTTTCGATCAGCGTGGTCGCAAGGTCGAGCAGTTCGTCGTCCGGATCCGCGTCGCCGATCTGGCGGAAGTAGCTCGTCGCCTTGTTGACCTCGTCGGCATAGCGCAGCGTCTCCATCACCATCCCGCGTCCGCAGGCCTTGATGCTGACGACATATTCCCGCCCGCGCATAGCGAGCTGGCCGAGACCGATCTTGCGTGTCCGGCGGAGCGCCTCGCGCAGGACGATGAAGGCTTCCTCGGCAAGATCGTCTGCGGGCACGACATAATAGGGCTTTTCGAAATAGATGGCGTCGATATCGTGGCTGTCGACGAACTGGGTCAGCTCGAGCGTTTTCTTACTCTCCAGCTTGACCCCCTCGATCTCGTCATCGTCGAGGAGGACATATTCGCCCTTGGCATACTCGAAGCCCTTGACGATCTCATCGACATCGACCGGACCGATGCCCGGTACAACCTTCTCATATTTGATGCGCTGGCCCGAGGGTTCATGAATCTGGTTGAATGCGATCGTGGCGCCGCTTCTCGTCGCCGAATAGATTTCGACAGGGATAGAGACGAGTGCCAGTCGGATCTGGCCTTTCCAGTAGGGACGCGCAGCCATAGATCTCTCCTTCGCACCGATTGCATTCAATCATCTATCTAGTCGCCGGGAATGACCTTATCTTGCCGTTCACAGCCAGCGCGAAAGATGGCTTCACCACCGCAACAAGAACGCATGAACCCGCTCGATAAAGTCATCGCGATGAAAATGCCTGAACACCATAATAGTTCGCGACTTCCTACATTTTGTGAGATCCAAGAACCGATTCCCCTTGTCGACCGTTCTTGCAGTGCGGCAGTTTGGAGGTCCTCATGGCGTCGGCAATCGAAAACGGAATGACGTTGTGGATGTGGCCACTAATGGCAACGCAGTTGGCCTATGACTGGGTCGAGACGATGACGAGCGCGCAAAGCGTGATCGACGCTCGCATGCCGGTCATTTCGGTGGCATGGGCTAATCCCTTCACGGCCGATTATCGCGAACTGGCGCGGATTGTGACCGAGAAGACAAGCGCGTTCTGACAGTCGCAACAAACGATCAGCGCTGCGCAGGGGAAGGTCCGCCGCGCGGGGGAGGCCAATGCGCGGGCGCTCGGCCGACTATCGGGCGGGGGCTGGCTCGGCTGGTCTGAATGGAAGCAGGTCGTTGAACGAAACCTCGAGATCGCGACCACTCTGGCGATGTTGCCGACAACGGCGCTGGCGCCAATCCCTTCCAAGGCGACGGCGAACGCCCGCCGCCTCAGCCGGTTTTAGGCCGCCGCCAGCCGGATAAGCCTTTCCCGCATGTGCGAAGAGCTTTCTAGTGAGAGCAGGCTTTGGTCGGTACCGAGCAACTCGGGGAGAAATGCCGCTGGCGGGAATGTGTTTCGTTGATCCTCCGAACGGACAATGATGTCCTAGTCTTTTGCTACCGCTCAGGATTCACGCTTGTTTTTCTGGCATCGAGGATCTTTGGCAGGCGTGTCTCGATCCAGTCCGCGAGATCAGTCACTTTTTGCGCAGCTTCGCGTCCTATTGGCGTGAGGCTGTACTCGACATGCGGCGGAACAATCTGTCGCGCCGTACGATTGACTAGCCCGTCGTGCTCCAGCCATTGCAAGGTCTGCGAGAGCATCCTTTCGCTTACCCCACCAATCAGCCGGCGAAGTTCGCCGAACCGCAGCGTGCCATCCATCAGAGCAATCAGCACGAGAACCCCCCATCGACTGGTGACGTGTTTAAGCACTTCGCGCGATGGGCATGCCGCCGCCATGAGATCGCCGCGACGCAGTTGTACGGACAGGGGTATACCCGTGGTTTGTGCATCATATTCCATACTAACACAAATGTACGTACTTACGAAAAATAAGCAAGGCGCCTATTGCTGATCTTGATCACCAAAGGAGCGAGGTTTTTATGAATATTGCCGTTACGGGTGCGAGCGGACAGCTTGGGCGCCTTGCAATCGATGTGCTGACAGCCCGGACAGGTCCGGCCGGTATTGTTGCGCTTGCCCGCACCCCGGACAAAGTGGCTGACCTCGGTATCGAAACGCGCGCTTTCGATTATGAACAGGCTGAAACACTGGCAGCCGCGCTTAAAGGCGTGGATACGCTCATCCTCATATCGTCGAGTGAAATCGGCCAACGCGTACGCCAGCATCGCAACGTCATCGATGCCGCCAAGGCGGCTACGGTCAAGCGCATCCTTTACACGAGCCTGCTCCACGCGGACACGTCGGTGGTGTCGCTCGCCGCCGAGCATCGTGAGACCGAGGCAGACCTGAAAGCCTCCGGCGTCGATTTTACGATCCTGCGCAACGGCTGGTACACGGAAAACTATACCTCCTCGATCCACAGTGCCTTGCAAAGCGGTGTCTTCATCGGGAGCGCGGGCCAGGGCAAGTTGGCGTCAGCGACGCGTAAGGATTTTGCAGAGGCGCTAGCCATAGTAGCGATGAGCGATGGCCCTGCGAGCAAGGTCTATGAACTGGCAGGAGACGACGCCTGGACACTCTCAGACCTAGCCGCGGAAATCTCACGGCAGACCGGTAGGACCATTCCCTATCGCGATTTGCCAGCAGCAGACTATGCCGCAGCGTTGGTCACCGCGGGTCTTCCCGAAGGCTTAGCTGACGCGATCGCCGGGTGGGACGTCGCTGCATCGCAGGGGGGCCTATTTGACGATGGCAAGCAGCTTTCAAAGCTAATAGGCCGGCCGACTACACCATTGGCGCAGGCCGTGGCGCACGCGCTGCAATAACTCGCGCTCGCGGTGCAAGGCTTGACGGCCCGATCGACTTCTTGGGGTATGTAGCGTGGCTTCGGCGCTAGCGATGTTCGCATCCGCTTGGTCCAGGGCTGCGCCATAGCGGGGAGATCAATAAAACAGCGCATCGCCTGTCCGGACGGATTGATTGTCCCGGACGCGGACCTCGGTCATCAGGCCGGCTACATCGGGCGTCACGCGAACAACATCGGCGTGGACATGGCCGCCGCTGGTCCAGCAGTCTTGCTCATATCGGTGTCAGAGCGCGATAGGACTGCCACTGCGAAAGAAACGATTACGATAATGGTGGTGGTAAACAGGCGGCCAAGAACGGCAGGTGGCGTGTCATGCGAACGTCCAGAGATTCCGCTGATCTGTGCGACTGCGGCGTAGAGCAGGAGGAAGAATGCAAGATCGACGATTGGCCGGAAAATGAGATCGAAATAAGCGGATCTCCGCCTGCAGTCTTGCGGCTGAGGTAGTCGCTGCTTAAATTGCCATCATGCAGCATTCATCTTCGAAACAAAGCAAGGGTCGCCCGCGAGGCTTCGATCCCGAGTGCGCGCTGGAGATTGCGCTCGATACGTTTCGAAGGAAAGGTTACGAGGGCGCATCCGTCGATGATTTGACCGATGCTATGGGTATTTCGAAGCCGAGCATGTACCGGGTTTTCGGCAACAAGGAGGCGCTTTTCAACAAAGCAATGGACCTTTACGAGACCGATATCGTCAGCTTTTCGGTCGTGTCGCTTAGAGAGCCGACCGCGCGAAAGGTAGCGGAAAGTTTCTTGCGAGGCGCGTTGGACGCGCAGACCCGGACAGGGTCAAAAGGTTGTCTGGGTGTCTTAGCACTACTTTGGCAGTTTCGATGTTGAGGGGACGCTGACAAGCTCGTTGCAGTGCGGGCAGTGCACAGGTGGCG
>JARFNK010000060.1 GCA_029167225.1 Sphingobium arseniciresistens | reverse complement strand
ATTAATGGTTCTCGACGGCCGCTGGATGCCGCCTTCAACCGCCAGCGCCATATGAGATTATCGATTCTCCACAGACAGGGCGGTACTGTCGACGCCGATACCATAAGCGAGAACGACCGGAGGTGGCTCGGCAACGCGGATATAATCCGGGCGGTGGGGGGAACAGAGGTCGTTCACCCGCTCCGCGGTGGTCGGGGGCGGCGTGCCGTGGGGAATGAGGCTGGTCATCGGCCGCTCCGGAACTTGAGCGCTTCCATCGCTCAAACCCGGACTTCCCCCTCCTCTTTCACCTCGGCGTAAGACGCCGCCGGTCTGGCGAGGCCGCTAAAAATGGCGTTCTCGGCCTTGGGGGTTATGAATCGTCGCCCGGCTGCCCCATCAGCACAACGAGGATGCTGGGCTTTTCGAGCATCGCGCTCTTGCGGCTGTCATAGTCGCGGCGGTCCTCGTGGCCGATCGTGAGGACGTCGAAGACGGGAGATCGACCGTTGTCGGCGTTGGGCACGGTCCAGCCCGCATCGTGGAACTGGACGTCGACGAAGCGGGCCGGACCGCCCGTGCGGTGAGGACCGAAATAGAAGGTGATGCGCCTGCCCTCGGATGTCTTGGCGCTGATCGTGAAGCCGCCATCGGGAATGTCGATGGGCAGCGTCGGCACGCGGTTGAAGCGGGCGAAGCCGATCTTCTCGGCGTCTTCGCTGGTCATGATGGGAAGCGTGGTGATGTCAGCCATGGGAAATATCCTCGGTTCAGAAATGAAGGGGAAGGCTTAGGTGATCGGCCGGTAGCTCCTTCGGATAAGGTAGGCGGGGCAAACTGCGCCCGCGGCGGCGAGCCTCGCGGGTGAGCTCGAAGCAATATGTGTAGAGCCCGGCCTGGCGATGGCGGATCAGATGACGCTCGCGCTGCAGCCGCCAGAGCCATGCCGCTGGATCCTCGGCGATGCCGGGACACGGCATGCCGAGGCGTACGAGCTGGTCGACCGCGCCTTCGTGGCCGCGCTCGCCCAGGCGGATCTTTGACAAGGTGCGTCCGGAGACCGTGACGCCGCCGGCGCGCAGCACGGTTCTCGGCCTCGTGACGCCGCGGTGCGCGCCGCTGAGCGCGCCATAGATCCGGCCGATGTGACCGGCCTGGGGATCGCTGTACGAAACTACGGCCTCGATGCCCGGGCGCTCGCGGCGCAGGTGACGAAAGGCCCGGCTGACGAAAAAGCTCTCGCCATTTTGCGGAACGCTGTCGGTCAGAATGAGGCGTGCGAGGACGCAGCCGCGCGCCGCTTCATCGAAGCCGGTATGGCGTGTGATGACGGCGTCGGTCGCGGGGACAGCGAAGACGGCGACGCCCTCGAGGGTGGCGCCGCGTCCGAACAGGCCGACGGCGACCTGAGCGGCGGGATAGCTCGGCAGATAATGGTGGCGGGCAATGAAGGCCCGCGCAACGTGATGGTCGATCACTTCGACGCTATAGGCCTTGGGATCGATGACTATGAGATCGTGCGCCAATAAGGCGCGACGCTCGCGCCATCGCTGGCTGCGGGTCGTTTCCATGTCGGGGATCCTCGAAATCTATAGAAGACGGAGCTGAACCGCGTGACTGTCGATCACGGCCCTGGCGAAGCGCGCGGCGCCGGCCTGGTCGGCGCAGGGGAAGAGTTCGTGGCCGGTGAAGAGCTGGAATGTGCCGTCGAGCTCCATCGCGCATAGCCAGCGCTGGCACCCATCGATCTCGACCATGGCGAGAGGGATGCAGCGGCTTGCGCCATAGGGCCGGGGCTGAACCGGATCGCCCGGAAAACCGGCCAGCGTCCAGAAGCGCCATCCAAGCGGCGCCTGCCGATCGACATCGGCGGTGATCGTCAGACCCCCCACTGCGGCGCGAATCCGGCTCATTTTCGGCGCTTTCTGGCGCCGATTGCCATCAATTCCTCGAATCGCACCATAATGGAGCTTTCGGTCGGGTAGCGTTCGGCGAGCCCGTGCCTGCGCAGAATCGGACGGCGGGCAGCGAGGATGGCCGACGCTTCGGCTGCGGTCGGCAGGCGCGGTGGCCAACCTTTCACATAGCGTAGCCCGGAGGGCATCGCCGCCTCGATGCGCCGGCGTTCGGCCTGGTCGGCCTTGGCGCGGACGATATCCGCGCGCAGAGCGCGTGAAAGCAGGTGCGGCGCGACGTCGGAGAGCCAGCGCGAAGGCTGGAAGGGAAAGGTCGAACGCGCTTCGATCCCGACCAGTTCGCGGTAGACGGCGCTATTGGGCGGGGCCGCGGCCGATGCCTGCAAATCGTGCAGCGATGCGAAGATGCAGTAGCGGCATGACAGCCGGGTGGCCCGCCAGACCGAATAGGCTTCGTGAAGCAAGAGGCCGAGTATGTCATGGGCGCGGAAGACGTCGACCGTGGTCCAATCTACGATCGGATGCCAGAGCGACATGGCCGTACCATAGCGATTGCCTGGCGGGGCAAAACGCGTGTCGGCCTTGGCGACCGCGGTTTGGGCGCGGTTGTGGCTTTCGTCCCGGCGAATGCCGACAACCGAGATCACGTGCTCGCCGCGCAATGCGCGCGCGATGGCCGGGCCGATCGTCGCGATCTTCATCTCGCTCTGACAGAATTTGAGCGAAGCGGAGGACCATGGCCCGATGAGGTTGTAGGTCTCCAGGGCTTCGTAGCGCCGCTTGCCGCTTTCGAACCGCTGGATCCAGCGATCGACAAGGTCTCCGGCCGCGCGGCGCACGACGGTCAACGGAACGCCGCCGGCGGCGGCGATCGCCTCGACTGTCGCTGGTGTCGAATCCCATTCGGCACGTCCGAGATCGGCATGGATGGCCATGCGGCGCTGGCGTGGATGGCCGATGAGGTCGAGGTACAGATTGACGGCCGCCATCGCCGCCGTCGAATCCTTGCCGCCGGACAGGTTGAATACGACCCAGGCGCCTGCTTTCAGCGCCTCGATAATGTCGGGTGTGATCGCGATCTCGGGCAGCGCCCAAATCCCGAGAGGCTGGCGGAGATCCGGAGCCGTCATGCCGCCTGCTTCCCGCGCCGATCGACGCCAAGCGCGTCCGCGGTCAGCTCGTCGATTTGAGCGGCAAGCGCCTGGTAGCGGCCGGTGAGTTCGCTGACGCTGGTGTAGATTGCTGCGTCGTTGGGATTTGCCGGGACCCGGAGCAGGACCGGCAGGATAACAGCTGTGATCTCCGGATAGAGTCTGCGAACGATGATGGCTTCGATGCGCTGCGCGACCAGATCAATCGCGCGGCCCCCATTATAGCGGGCGGGGCCTGGTCGCAGTTCGAGGTGCGACAGCGGCGCAATGACTTCGCTCAGACGGGCGAGGCACTCGCCGGCACGGCCGTGACCGAAGTTCGTTCGGTAGGATATGAGCGACTGACGTTCGGGGGATAGCTGGTCGAACGGGATATACAGACGATACGCAAAGTCTGGATGGTGCCCCGCCGCACGGGTTCGCGTTGCTATGATCTGCATGGCGGTCTCCGATCATGCGAATAGGCGCGACGGCTCGGCCGCGGGAATGGTGAGGCCGAGTTCGCGTTGCAGACGCGCTGCGAAGCGGTCGGGTGCGAGAAGGTCGCGGACGGAGGCCCAGCGGTTGCGGTCGCCGATATGGTCGCCGCGCCCCTTCACCTTGCGGTATGCGATCTCGTGGTCGGGGCCGAGGGGTCCGAGCGAGAGGCGGACCCAGACCTCCTCACCGTGGAGCGTGATGTCGCCCGAGACCGCCGGGCCGCCCTTGTCGGAGCGGACGTCGTAGGTCCCTTCCGCAAGGCTCAGGGCCTCGGCCAGGCGGCGCATCGCAGCGCGGCCTTCGGAGTGAAACACGCGCTTGGCCGCTTCGTCATAGGCGACGCCGCGATAGGCGAGCGTCTTGAGCGCAGGGTGCCGGCGGATCTCGGCGATCGCGTCGAGACACGCACGTCGCAACTCCAGATCAGCCGGCTCAGCCTCGCATACGGTAGCAAACCGCCGCGCCAGCAACACCACTGCGGGGTCGCTTTCGAAGTCCTTGCCGGCATTGCGACAGTCGGTGATGGCTGCCTGGATGGCGTGAAGCGTGGCGCCGATCGTGGTCAAGGCGCTGGGTTCGAGCGCCTGTTGATGGCGCATCGTGATGTCGTACGGCATGGGCGAAACCTCCGGTCTCGAGCGCTTCTTCGCTCGACCGGCTCGCTCCCCCTCCCCTTTCTGTTCGATCACAGGTGCCAGGCTTGGGACGCGGTGACGTCAGACCCTCGGCAGGCAGTGGTCAGCAATGGTTAACGCGGTTACGCTAGATTCCATCCAAAATGGAGGAGATCGCCTTGGGCATCGACATTATGGAATGCCTGCGGGCCGGCGTAACGGATCTCCGCCTGCCCGGGACCCCGATGGTCGGCCTTGAGAATGAGCGGAAGGCTGGCCCCAGCTCGACCGCTGTGATGTCGGTCATCGGACCCATCCAGGTCGATCTGTTCGTCGCGGCCGTGAACGCGATCGCCGTCAAACGGGTCGAATTGCAGCTGCCGGAACAGGTGGATGTCGAGACAAAATATGTTCTGGCGCAGCCTTGGCGGTTTGATGGCATGGTGGACGCAGTGCGTTGCCACCGAGACGGACTGCGTGGCGAGCGTGTCAAATTGACCCGGATTCACCTGCCCGGCCTGCCGGATATGTATAGCATGGTCGATGGATGCCACCGGGCGTTTGCGGCCCGCGAATTCGGCGATCTGGTCATGCCGGCGGATGTTCAGGCAGAGATATTCTGCGACGTGTCGGCGTTCTGTATCGAGGGCCGCGTGCTAATGCACGAGATCGACGGCGAGCGTCGGCCGGTATCGCCGAGCCACTCCTCTGGATCGTCCCTCGCTCCCGATGCGCCAGTTCTGACGCTCGACATCATCTATGTGCTGCAGGCGCTAGGGATCCGTATCTTTCCCACACCCCACAAAGCGAGGCTCTACATGAGCGATGCCAAGGCCACACCCACGGCCTCGCTGCAGCAGGACCTGGTCTAGCGCGTCCCGCCGTCAGCTAAAGCCGACTGCTCCTGCAGGATTCGGACCGCACGTTTCAGGCCCTCGTCGCCGGTTTCGTTGACGATCTCGACGTCCGGCTTCTTGGCTTTGATGGCAGCGATGATGCTTGCAGCGAGCCTGTTCTTCAGCGGGTAGGTGTAGACCTTCCCATCTTCGATGGTGATGATCCTGGTGCGCTGTTGGCGGCGGAGCACCTTGATGTTCTCGGCCTCGTCCATCAGGCGGGCGACTTCACTTTCGAGATCGGGCTCCAGCTCGGTCCCGTGAAAGGCGCGCACGGGGCGGTTGGCCTTCAGCCAGGCATTGACTTCGGCCTCGGTGGTCGAGCCGACCTGATGATAGTCGTCCATGCCGCCGTGCCCGCGATTGGTGGCGTGGAAGGCCAACCTGCCGTCAATCCAGATCTCGGCAGTGTAGCACGGCGTTTCCTCGGAGAGCTCCTTGATGATTTTGAGCTTTCGCAATTCGATCAACATGACGGGGTCTCCATGGTTGGGGCCGCAATATCCCCGGCCTCGCAGCGGGCGAGAGATTCGATGGCGGCGTGATCAGCGACGTCGGCGGCCCGGGCCGGGTCCGATCGCGCGCGCGATATGGCCGGCATAGACACCGCATGCGGCCCAATAGGCTGCGACCGGCGGCTTCCGGCTGAGCCAGCTCTTTTCGGCGCGTTGGCGTGCGTCGCGCTGGATATCGAGAAGCACGGCCTGCAGGGCGTGCCGGGCGGCGGGGTCGAGCGCGCGGAGGTAGGCGACTGACGGCAGACCGAGGATCGGGTTGCGAACCTCGGCCCGGTTCGAGCGGCCGGTCATTGGAGCTGGCCCATTATCGAGCGCATGTCGAACGAGTCTATGTCGAAAGCGGCCTGGCGATTGTCGACCACGAGCGCGAGCGCGCCGGGCTTCACCCAGATCTCGCTCGCCGATAGAGTGAAGGTCGCGCCTTCTGCCGCGAGCAGGAGCGCCTCGCCGATGGTCTCGGCGATGCCCTGCGCCGACGGCGGGGGGACAGCGTTCCCGGTCCATTCGCGTTTCGTAGCGTCGGAACCGCCTTCGAGCTGAAATCCGAAGCCGGCGGCCAGCACTTCGTCAAAGGATTTGCAGCGATCGAGGATGTGCTGCGGGAATGACTGCTCGGGGTCGAACAGCCCCTGGATCGAGGCCAGCTCTATCGAGGTGAAGGGTCGGTGCCAGGTTTCGTCGAGGGCGATGATGCGCGCGACCAGTCGGTCGTCGGGGTTGGGAAGCGCGACCGGCTCGTCGTCGATCGGCACGTCGCGCGGTTCGGCAACCGACCACGGCCCGTTGTTATTCTTGGCGAAGGCCGGCACCGCGCCCGTCGGCTTCGACCAGTCGGCAACACCATAATGGCCCTGCGTCACAGATGAGTCGCGGTCGGGTCGCATGAGACAGACAGGCCTCGGGTCCGCGACCGACAGCGCGCCGGATCCGACGCGATCGGATGTCGTGACCACGGGTGACGGCGCCGACGCCGGCACGACGCGCATCTTGTTATGGTGCTGGCCAAGGCTGGTGCCGGCATATTTCGGATCGGCGACGACGAAGGCGCCCATCCCGGTGGTGCTGGCGCCGATGACTGCGTTGGCGACCATATCGTAGCCGGTGACGCGGTACTTGCCGTTCACGTGGCGTCCTGCTGGCGCGCGCGGATCCGCTACCGACAGTCCACCTGCAGGTCCGCCGGGTCCCGCGACCGTCGGCGACGGATCCTTGAATCCGACGATGCGATAGGTGTTGTTGAAACGAGGACGGCCGTCGATGCGCGGGTCCGCCACCGAGTTGGGCCCCGATCCGACCCACATGTTCGCGGTGACGACGCCTGCGGGCTGGAGCCAGGTCTTGACCCCGCATTGGACGCTAGCGGGATGGCCATCGATGCGCGGGTCGGCAACGCAATGCGCGCCGCTGGTCGGCCTGGATGAGCCGGTGACGACGCCCTTCGTTGTTTCCCAGCCCAGGACGCCGAGGACGTAGCGATGCGTCGCCAATCCATAGGTCGGGCGAGGATCTGCCACCGAGAAGGCCCCGTTGGTGGGCCCGCTCTTGCCCTGGATCACGCCGGACGCGGCGCCCCAGCGGACAACGCCAAGCGTGCTGTCGCGATCACGCTCGCCATAGCGAGGGTCGGCGACCGAGTAGCTGCCATTGGTCGGCAGCCCGCGCGAGCTGATGACGCCGACCGTGCCGGACCATCGATTGACACCCAGGAAGCCCGAACCCTCGCGGCTCGAGATTGCCCGCGGATCGGCGACCGAGAAGCGCCCCTGCCCGGGCGCCCGCGCGCTCGTGATCAGCGGACCGCGATCGTCCCACCGGCAGACGCCGTAAGCGTTGTCGCGCAGCGCCATCTCCGGAATGATGCCAAAGTCGCGCAGCACGCCGTTCTCGACGGCGAGGCGGTTGAGCGAGCGCCAGTCCTTGCCGGGCTCGACGAAGGCGAGGCGGACCCAGGTCTTCCACTGCAGCGCCGGGACGCGGTGCATCACACCGGCGCGAGGATCGCCCGGAAGCGGTAGCTTGCCGATGACTTCGCCGACACCGCGGAGGCGGTGTTCGCGGGGTTGGTAGATGTAGTTGGGGAGCTTCTCGGGATAGCGGGCAATCAGGAGGAAACGCTTGCGGCTTTGGGCCAGATTGCCGATCACGCCGCAATCGTGCGTATCCTCGTTGACGCTGTAGCCGAACGAGCGGAGCAGCGCTTCGATCTGGTTGAGCAGCCACCGGCCACGGGTGGCGATGCGCGGAACATTCTCGAAGATGATCGCCGCGACCGGATCGTCGCGATAGGCCTCGAGGAGCAGCCAGATTCCCCGCAGCGTGAGGGCGTTGAGCGCCTGATATTTGTCGGTCAGGCTGATCGACTGCGACAGCAGGCTGCTGAAGCCCTTGCACGGGAAGCTCGCAAAGGCGACGTCGAGTCGGCCGAACACCTCGCGGATATCGTCGGGAACGGCTTCTCGCCATTCAGGGCCGGGATCGCGTCCGTGGAAGGCGCGATATTGGTCGCGGCTGAACAGGTCCATGACCGTGCCCTTCACGCCGGTCATGTGTTCGAAGTTGGTGATCGCGCCGGGATCTACGTCGATGCCGCCGGCACATTCGAAGCGGCCGCGCAAGTTGCCGACACGCGGATTGGCCATGTTGAAGCCTTTGGCGCCGGCGCCGATCCCGCACGCGAGATGGCCATGGCGAAAGACGCGCTCGGTGATGGCGTGTGGTTGCAGCATGGGAGGGCTCCTCTGGTCGCGGGAGCGGCTCTCAACTGCCCCTTCGCTTGCCCTCGGCCTTCCCCCTCCCCTCGATCAGGCGGCGCGACGGTCGCGGTAGATGTCGGCGGCCCATTGCTCGATCCACGGCGCTGTCAGCTCGTCGTGATCGAGATCACCGGATTCGATGAGGGCGCGGATCTCGCTGCGCGCCTGCGCGATCGCGGCCTCCCAGGCATCGCTCGGACTGGGGTCGGGCATCGCCGGTGCGCGGACGGGAAGCTGCCGGGCAGATTCAGACAGGCGGGCGCGCTGGGTGTGGAGCCAGTGCTCCATATGATCCGCCACGAGCTGGTCGGACTTGGAGATGCGCCGCTGATGGGCCTCGCGGCGCGCACTGACGCCGTAGGCCTGGCTGTCGAGCGAGGCGATGCGGTGGGCAAACGGCAGGAGGTAGGGGATCGCCGGGCCTTTGACCCCGAATGCGTGAAGGCGGACGCCCTTCGGCAAAACACGATCGAGATGATCGATGACGGCGATCAGGCCTTCGGGGCCGTCGATTTCCCGTCGGCACATCGAGCCGACGCCGATGATCGCGCCAGGCTTCATCATGCCCCAGAGCGCGTCGATGCAGCGCTCATAGTCTTCGGGAAGGCGGCCCTGGATCACGGGCATCAGGGTGTCGGTTATGCCGAGATCCGCGGCACGCTGCCGGCAATCGCGGTTGGCGCGGATGGTGCGGGACAGCCGGTCGATGACCTCTTCGCGATCGCGGGCGACGCCCTGCTCGACACAATAGTCGAGGCTGGCCCACCACCGGAACGGGAAGGCGGCGGCGAGCGCGACATAGGAATCGACGGTCCAGGGAAAGCCGCCGTAGACTGACATCGCAGCATAACCAGCAGAATCGAGCACGAGGCTGTGAAGGCTATGGGCATTGGCGAGATGATGAAGCTTCCAGCCCGTCCATTCGCGCCAGCCTCGACGCGTCGACCATATGGACAGGCAGTTCGCGGAGATGAGCACCGGCTGTTGCAGGGCACGTGCCCGGGAGAGGAGCGGACCTTCGCACAGATGCGGCAAGCCGATGATGATCTCGATCGACATCAGATCAGCTCGGCACCGATCGCGGCGAAACTGTTGACGATGTTGCCGCTGTCGTAGCGGGCCGCATCGACCAGCGCGCGAACGTCGGGACCGTCATATTTGGCCCATCCCAGATGATCGACGCTTGCGACGCGGCGCCCGATCAATCCCGTCTTGCCCGCTGGGACCCAGGCCTCGTGGGTGCCGAAGGCAGCGGTGACGACGATCTCGCCGATCACGGCCTGATAAGCTGCGCGGCGGCGCATGACGTAGCTGTCGCGTGGCGCGACAGCTATACCTGTGAAGTCGCCGTAGCGCCGCGGGTGCCAGTTGCGGGCGATATCATGCGCAAGCTGAAGCGATGCCGCCATTCCGGGCCGTCGCAGGAGCTTCAGCTCAGCTTCGAATGCGAGGTAGACCAGGCTCCAGTCGACATCCTCCTCATAGTGGATTCCCTCGAGCCGCAATGCGCCGGGCATCGCCTCCTGTCGCTGCGCCGACAGGATCAGGCCACCGTGGGATGCTGTGCTGACATGCCAGACGCCGGGCAGGATTTGATCGGCGGTGGCGATGCCGCCCCAGATGGACGCGACAGGCTGCGCGGAAGATTCGAAGGACATTGCTCATCTCCGGAAGTGATTTGCCCGGCCCCCTCCCCCTCATCTCTTCCCGTGGGCGTCGGCTTGACGGCGCTGATTGTTCCCGTTACGTTCCGTCCGCCAGGAGGTGCGCCATGAAGAAGACCGTGTTTCACGATCGTTTCGATCTCGACATCACCCTGCGCGATGCGTCGCTTGATGCTGACAATCGCCCCACGCGCCGCATGATCGCGAACGCGGCTATCGGCATGCATGTCGAGGATGCCTATTATTCGGTGCGCGAGGTACGCGAAGCCGTCAGCTGGGTCCATGAGGGCATCCCGGCGGGCAAGGCGAAGCTCACTGCGATCCTGGCGAACGACGGCGCCGATGATTTCCAGCGGTGCATCTATTTCTGCCTTGCCGGTCGCGGCGTGGTCGGGATGCTCGACGATCTGATGTGGCTCGAGGATGTGCTCGAGCGGCGCGGCCGCGTGGCTGGAGAGATGCAGCGCCTCAAGGCGCGGGTGATGCCGCTCACAAACCCCTATGTGGCAGACGCGCCGGATGGTCCGTTGGTCGCACAGTCTGGCGACTTCACGCAGGGTCCGTCGTGGTGGGAGGATCCGACGCTTCTGGTCTGACCGGCTCGGAAGCGGCGGGCGCCTTTCCATCGGCGGAGCTGTCCGGCTCCCCCTCCTCGGTGACGATCAGCCAATCATCGGCGAACCAGTCGGCACGCCGGGGCGGATAAGGCTGTTCCAGCGTATCGCTGCCTTGGCGATAGCGCAGGAACGGCTCGGCAATGCCGCCGGCGCGGGGGACATAGATGTAGAGCAGGCCATTGTGCCAACCGCCGCGACGGGCACGCGCACCAACCTGAATCCGGTCCAGCGCTTCGGACAAGGTCACCGCTCGCACGCCAGTCGCTCGCCATGGCGCCATTTCGATGGGGCGATCCATCGGCCGGCAAGGGCCCCTGCCCTCTTCGCTTCGGCCAGTGTGAAAGCGGCTTCGTAGCGCGACGCCCGCTCGGGATCGCGGCGCAGATATTTGCCTTCGGGAACAGCAAGGCCGGCGCGGATCATCATCTCCCCAAGATCCTCGCCATCAACCGTCACCACCGCAACCGGGCGCCCATAGCTTGTGCTGGGCGTAAGCTGGATGATGGAGGTCTTGTCGCGCAGGGCTCTGGCGGCGAAATCCTGCGCGGTCTTGCCGCACTGCCAGCAAGCATTGGCGCGCTCGCAAAGCTGCCTGCGCTCGAACGCGTCGACCCCGAGCAGGCGGAAATCGACCGCGACCGTGTCACCGTCGAGCGCGCGCGCCTCGGCCTCGAACGTCGCACGCTCTGGTGGCTGGGGCGCGGCACTGCACGAGGCCATCGCGAGGCCGAGAAGGAGGATGTTCCGTTTCACGACACCATCTCCACGACGACATTCTCGTCGCGTCCGGGCGAGGTCGAAACGCGAAAGGGCTGGAGTGGGTCGCAGGTCCGGATGATGCTGACCGGTCTGGTCTGGGCATAGAAGATCCGGGAGGCGACGCGCAGCGCATTTTCGCGACTGCAAAGGATACCGCGCTTCGGCGATATCGGAGCGGCAGGCAAACCAGCAAGCATCGTAAATCCTCTTCAAGGAGGCATGTTACAGGAGGGACGGTTCAAGCGAAGATGGTCTTGTGAACCTTGGTCACAGGAACGATCGACCAGCGCCGTTCCATGAAGCGACTGATCCGGTAACTACACAGCGTATCCGGATCGCGAAAGCTCATGCGGCGGCCACGCTTTTGGACGATGAATTCGTCGCCGACATGGCCATCGGTGAATGTGAGGGCGTCGGCCAGCTTGACCCGATCGCCATCCTCGACCTTGCGCGTGCGTCGCTGCAGCCTGGCGAGGCACCGCCGGCGCCAGTCGAGAGCGTTTTCATTGTCGGTTGAGGTCAGCAGGTTGAGGATGTATTCGGGGCAGCCATTCTCGCATGGTCCCATGCTTTCTTCCAGTCGGGTAGGATTGGTGCTGCTCATGGAGTCAGCCCTGATCCCCCCGCCGAACCGCACGTGCAGCTTTCACCGCA
>JARFNK010000006.1 GCA_029167225.1 Sphingobium arseniciresistens | reverse complement strand
CCCATTTTCCTACATCAAAGCAATCGCTTACACCACTCCCGCCAACCCTGCTGACTGAGCCCGATGAATAAGCCGGGTTAACAAGGCCGGCCCTTGCATGGCCGCGAACAGGGGAAGCATGTGTTGTCATAAGAAAGCTCTTGCGCTTTCATCCCAGTTATGCTCGATTGTCAACAATCATTTATTGGACAAGACTGCGGCAGCCGAATCCAGTTCCGCCGCTTTGACAGCTTTGGATATGGCGGCGCACAATCTGCGTGCGTGCCACCGTTGAAGAGATGCACGATGATCTATGAGTGGGATTTCACGGCTGTTCTCGATGGTGCAGGCCTCCTGCTGCAAGGGCTGGCCGGCACGGCAATTCTCAGCATTTGCTCCATTGTGTTCGGGCTGGTTGTGGGAGCACTGCTCGCCACTGCACGATTGAGGGGGGGCGCTGCCTCGAGTGTTGCGCGACTAATTATCGGCTTTTACCGCAACACCCCCCCGATCATTCATTTTTTCTGGTTTTTCTATGCCTTGCCGGTGATTTCGTCGGTGGAACTCGATCCGTTTATGGCGGCATGGCTGGCGCTGGGGACGCAATCGGGCGCATTTTACGCTGAGGTCTTTCGGGGCGGGATCGTTGCTGTCCCGCGCGGCCAATGGGAAGGATCGCAGGCTTTGGGCATCCCGCAAGTGGTCGCTCTGCGCCGCATCATCCTGCCCCAGGCCATGCGGCGAATGATACCGCCGTTCGTAGAGCGATCATTTGAACTGACGAAGACAACGGCGCTCGCTTCGACTTTGGCGTATGGAGATCTGCTGTACAACGCGATGCAGTTGAATGCACAGACCTTCCGTCCGCTGGAGGTATTTACATGTGTCGCGCTGCTTTACTTCATTATGCTATTCACAGTTAGCAAGCTGGCGTCGCTCTGGGAGCGCCACGTCATGGCAGAATTCGCATGAATGGGGTCGCAAACAGTTCTCTTGCCTTTATGGTTGAGATCTGGCCTGTCCTTTGGCTTGGGCTGGGCGCAACGCTCATCCTCTGGGTGGTGTGCGCAATTCTGGGCTTCAGCCTTGGCCTTCCGCTGGCACTTGGCCGCCTTGAGCGGTCGGCATACTTGCGGTTACCGCTGGATTTCCTGTTTGAAGTCTTCCGCGACACGCCCGTTCTTGTCCAGTTGATATGGTTTTATTACGTATTTCCGATTTTGGCCGGAGTGCATGTTTCCGCCTTTGTGGCAGCTATTCTGGGTTTAGCCCTCAACACCATGGCCTACAGTTCCGAAATTTTCCGTGTCGGCATCATTAACGTTCCCAGCGGACTAAGAGAGGCCGGCGCCGCTTTGGGCATGAAGCGGTCTACGGTTTTCCGCAGGATCATCATGCCCCATGCAATCTCTCATATGATCCCCGCAATTACCAACAGGGCGGTCGAACTCGCGAAGGTAACTTCGCTTGCCTCAGTGTTGTCTGTTCATGAGCTGATGTATCAGGGCAGGCTCCTTAACGCGACGTACTACAGGCCTTTGGAAACCTTCACCGCTGTGGCCGTGGTCTACCTGATCGTTATTACGCCAGGGACGATGTTGGCCGCCCATTTTGAAAGAAGGGTCTCCTGTTTTGCCTGACACGTCATCTCCGAAACAGAAGCCGGATCTCAGCGTGATCGGCCTCCACAAGTCCTTTGGGTCGCTCGAGGTCATCAAGGGCATCGACCTCGACGTTCAGAAGGGAGAGCGCATTGCCATCATCGGGGGCAGTGGTTCGGGAAAAAGTACTTTTCTCCGCTGCATAAACCATATGGAGACGCCTACCTCCGGTCGGATAGTCGTTGATGGAGTGGTTTACGAGCATCCCGTGCCGCCCAGGGATCTACGCAGTCTACGCCAACGTGTCGGCATGGTGTTCCAGCAATTCAACCTGTTTCCACACATGACGGTGCTGGAGAATGTCGCGGAGGCGCTGATACAGGTGAAGGGCATGAAGCGCGTGGAAGCCGAAACGATTGCCATGGCCGAACTCGAAAAGGTCGGCATGGCTGCGAAGGCTCCCATCCATCCGACCCGTCTTTCCGGCGGTCAGCAGCAGCGTGTCGCCATCGCCAGGGCTTTAGCGATGAAGCCGGAGATCATGTTGTTCGACGAACCGACATCGGCCCTCGACCCCGAATTGGTGTCTGAGGTTCTGAGCGTGATCCGCAGCCTTGCCGACGAAAACCGAACAATCCTGCTCGTAACACACGAATTGGGCTTCGCGTATCACTTTGCAACGAGAATTTTGTTTATCGCCGATGGACGAATCTATGAACAAGGCACGCCTGACGAAGTATTAAAAGCACCAAAATTGCCACGAACAATGGCCTTTCTCGAGCGCTTTACAGAATTCAAATTTTAAAATTGGAGAATAATATTGTTGACACTAGCCGATAGTGAACGGAGCGCTCAGGGTTATCAGGCGGACTCCCGCAATGACGCGGTGATGGTCTATCTCAACGGCGAATTGGTGCCTCGTTCAGAGGCCAAGGTGTCGATTTTCGACAGCGGTTTCGTCTTGGGAGATGGCGTCTGGGAGGGGCTGCGTCTCGTCAAGGGTCGGATCGTGGCGATCGAGGCTCATATGGAGCGGATCTATGAAGGCGCATCTGCGCTAATGATCGACATTGGCATGTCGCGCGACGAATTGGTCGCAGCGATTATGGACACCCTCAAGGTGAATGACATGTCCGATGGTGTCCATATCCGCCTCATGATCTCGCGCGGCCGCAAGACTACGCCGAACCAGGATCCGCGCTTTGTGCTCGGCGGCGCAACAATTGTAATTGTTCCGGAATACAAGCTGCCGCGCCCCGAGGCCGTACAAAATGGCGTTACTCTATTTACGTCGACATTCCGCTGCAGCCCGCCTGACGTCTTCAATCTGCATCTCAACACACATAGTCGCCTGAATTTTATCCAGGCACTTATCCAGGCGATCAGCGCCGGTGCGGACGAGGCCCTGATGCTCGATCCCAACGGATTTGTGGCGAGCTGCAACTCCACCAATTTCTTCATCGTTCGCAAGGGTGAGCTTTGGACCTCGACGGGACGCTTCAACTTCAAGGGCATCACGCGTTCGAAGTTGATCGATCTTGCAGCAAGAAACAGTATCACGGTGCGTGAGAAGGATTTTACGTTGGCTGAAGTCTATACAGCCGACGAAGCCTTTGTGACCGGTACGCTCGCTAGCCTGCTGCCGGTCCGATCAATAGACGGTCGGCAGATCGGCGAGAGCGGGATGGGCCCGATTTCAGCGCTGCTACGCCAACTCTACCTGGACTCGCTGTGACCGATCACTCGAGCGAACCGGCAAGGAGCGCGCTGAGTACGTTCGCCCGGCGGAAGTTTCTCGCTGGCGCGGTCGTGACGCTCGCAGGCTGCTCACCCCGCTACACCTCGACGCTCGATCAAATCCGCTCGACCGGCTCACTGCGCGTGGGCATGGCCAATGGGGCACCTTGGTTTGAACTCGACCCGCTCACCGGAGAGTGGAAAGGCATAGGCGTCGGCCTAGGCAAACGCCTTGCCCAAGATTTGGGCGTTCGCTTCGTTCCCGTCGAGACGAGTTGGAGCCAAGCTGTTGCTGGGCTCCAATCAAATCAGTACGATATCATGCCAATTCTCGATCCGACGCCAGCTCGACGAAAGGCTGTCGATTTCCCCGAGGCAAGCCTGTTTCACTATGCGATGGGCGCAATAGTCTCGGATGAGCGGCTTCAAGAGTGGCCCCAGTTCAACGACAAGATGATGCGGATTGCGGTAGCCCTTGGCACGGCCGGAGATGGGTTTGCGGCATCCATCGCTCCCAAAGCGACGATCTTTCGCTTCACGACCATCGAAGAAGCCATTTCGGCATTTGCAGCGCGGCGCGTCGACGCCGTCATTTTCTACTTTCCCGCACTGGTTTCGCAATACTCCAAGATCAAGCAAGGCCACCTTGTCCTTCCCAAGCCGGTCCGTCCGGTATCGACCAGTGCCGGCATTCGGCGCGAATCGAACAAAGCGTGGGCGCGTTGGCTCAACGATCACTTCGTGCGGTACGAGGCGAGCGGCATTACCTCGTCTTTATTCCTGGAATATGCGGAGCAATTTTCACGCAATCGTGACGACGCGGTTCGTCTTGCGAACGAAATGATGGCAAAATCATGACAAATCCAGCTGATCGTTCTTTGGTTTTTGTCGGTGCTGGCCGCATGGGAAGTGCGCTTATCGCCAGAATGACGAAAGTTGCGCGAATCTACTACATCGATCCCGGCGTCGAGGCGTTAGCAGGAACGACACGTCTCACCACATTCAAATCGGTTGGCGATCTCGAAGATCTCGCAGGCGTAATCATAGCGACGAAGCCGGCCATCGTGAAGGAAACAATAAAACATATTGAGCAGCATTTGCCTGAAGATGCCTTTTTACTCTCTATCGCGGCAGGAGTGACAGTTTCCTCCATGCGCGAGTATGCAAGTGCCAAGCGAAGTTTGATCAGGTTGATGCCCAATCTGCCCGTCCTTTTGGGATCCGGCGTGCTGGTCTTCGCCAGCGACAGGAAGCTGGACCGTGAGTTGCTTGCATTTTTGGAAGTCCTGTTCAGACATACCGGGCAAAGCTTCTGGTTGGACAGCGATGAACTGTTCGATGTCGTGACAGCCTTGTCGGGCAGCGGTCCAGCCTATTTCTTCCGAATGGCAGAAGCCATGGCCCTCGCCGCCGAATCGATGGGCTTTTCGCGCAAACTCGCTCTTGGCATGGCTCAGGCTACCTTGGCGGGTGCGGGTGCGCTCTGCGCGCAAGGCACGGCTTCCTTGTCGGATTTGCGAGCGACCGTCACCAGCCCCAATGGCACGACGGCCGCCGCCCTTGACGTACTGCAGGAATGCGGCGTTGACGACCTCGTCATGGGAGCCATGAGCGCCGCTGCACGGCGCTCTGCAGAACTATCGAATTAGTACTGAACGGCCCCGGGGGTTGCCGGAGGCCGGTTGATTTGATCGAGCACTTTTAGCTTGCCGTCACCACTGCATTATGCTTGATTGTTGACAATCGATCTGAAGAAAATAGCGGCGACACCGTCGGCACTACAACCAACGCCTGTAAGTTCGTCCGAACGCAAATGGGGGCGGAGCAATACCTGACAATCATGCCGAATGAAGTTGAATGCCGAAAATACAGATTATGAAATAAAATCAGCCTGTTGATCATATCTAGCAAGATGGGGGTTGTTGTTATGGGTAAAGATTCACGTATCGCTCGTAGGTTTATCAATCTCCGATCGCTTCTTGTCTTCAGTGTCTCGACACTGTCTATCATCTGCTCAATTGACTCCGCTTTCGCGCAGGCTGCAAAAGCGGACGAACCGGGTGAAGCCCAAACCACCGATATCGTGATCCTTGGTTCGCGAAAGGCCGACCGCACCGCCCTGGACTCGCCGGTTCCCGTCGATTCCTTCGATGCCCAGGCTCTGCAAACCAGTACTGGGACGGGCGACCTCAATGTCGGCCTTAAAAATCTCGTACCTTCGCTCAATCAACCCGAACAATCATCGTCCGACGGTTCCGCTTCGGTTCGCCCGATCATTTTGCGCGGCCTGTCACCTGACCAGACTTTGGTTCTTGTGAACGGCAAGCGGTATCACCGTTCGGCGCTAGTCAATCTGGCGTTCGGCGCAGGCTCACTGGTCCAGGGATCGCAAGCGCCGGACGTATCGAACATTCCGGCAATCGGGCTCAGAGGCCTCGAAGTCTTGAGGGATGGCGCCTCCGCGCAATATGGCTCCGATGCCATCGCAGGGGTTGTGAATCTCTCGCTGCGGCAAGACACCAAGGGCCTCGAAATCGTCGGTCAGTATGGCCAGTACTATAAGGGCGAGTACGACTACCAGGTATCGGCCAACTATGGGACCAAGCTGACGGACGCCGGATTCTTCAATATCAGCGCTCAGTACAACAAGTCCGAAGCGACATCGCGCGGTGTCCAGCGCGCTGATGCGCAGGCATTGATCGACGCCGGCAATACGGCTGTGCCAGTACCTGCCCAGGTCTGGGGCCGCCCGGCGATCGAAGCGCTCCGGCTGCTGTGGAACGGCGGCCTCAGCGTTTCGGACAATGCCGACGTCTACTTCTTTGGCAACTATTCTCACACCGACACGAACAGCGGCTTCTTCTACCGCCACCCGACCACCAATGCTGTGTTCTCGACCGTGCCGCTGGATTTCAACAATCCTGCAAGCGGTGGAACATTCAATTTTCGATCCTGGTTCCCCGGTGGTTATTCCCCCCGGTTCATGGCACGCATATCGGATTTCAGCCAGGTGATCGGTTTGCGCGGCAAGCTCGATATGGGCCTTGGCTACGATCTCAGCGGTTCATATGGACGGAATGAGATCAACTATTTCATCAACAATACAGTGAACGCTTCGCTTGGGCCGAATTCACCGAAGGAATTTGCCCCAGGATCGCTCGTACAGACAGAGAAGAATCTCAACGCCGATTTCACATATCAGATTTCCGACGGCATTTTCTTTGCTTTTGGCGGTGAATACCGTGTTGAAGGATACGAAATTCGGGCTGGTGATCCTGCGTCGTATGAAGTGGGGCCCTACGCACTGATCGTCGACAGTCGCGGAAATCCAGTGATCAACCCAAGCAGGGGCGTGGCATACGCCGGCTTGCCGATCGGCTCAGATGGGTTCCCCGGATACAGCCCAAGTCAAGCAGGTCAATTCGATCGTAGCAACTTTGCGATTTACGGCGACGTCGAATTGACCCCAACAGACAAGCTGCTGATCGATGCGGCTGGTCGTTTTGAAAAATTTTCGGATTTCGGAACGACGGTCAATGGCAAACTGGCATTCCGGTATGAATTGACCAAAGCCATAGCTGTGCGTGGCGCGATCAGCACCGGCTTTCGCGCGCCGACCCCAGGTCAGGCCAATACGACCAATGCGTCGGTCAGATTTTTCCCGCCGGCGCTTGAGCCACAGAGTGTGGGCATCATTCCTGCGACCAATCCTATCGCCCAATATTTCGGCGGCAAGCAATTGCAGCCGGAGAAATCCGTGAACCTGACTGGTGGCATCGTTCTGCAGCTTGCTCCGGGCCTGAATGTCACTGCTGACTATTACCGGATTGACGTCAACGATCGCATCGGCCTTTCGAGCGCGATTACGATCAGCAATACCGACCGAGCTGCGCTGGTGGCGGCAGGCGTTACCGGTGCGTCGGACTTCGGTCGCATCCAGTTCTTCACCAACGCTTTCGATACGCGCACACAGGGCGTTGATATCGTGGCGGAATATGCGCTTAATTGGAGCCTGGGCAAGACCTCGATCAATGTGGGCTACAACTATAACGACACTGCGGTCCGCAGCTACGATCCGTCGGTTATTGACCGTAAGCGGCGGCTTGAACTTCAAGGTGCGCTGCCGGCACATCGGCTCAACGTGACGGTTGACCACAAGGCAAGCAAATGGGGCGGCTTTGTCCGGGCCAACTATTACAGCTCCGTGCTTGAGGCGAGCGCAAGCAATCCTGCTCTGGATCAGGTAGCGGGCGCCGAAGTTGTCGTGGACATGGAACTTTCCGCCTACATCAATGATAGGATGACATTGAGCGTTGGTGCTCAAAACCTATTCGATAATTATCCGGACAAGAACACGACCTTGCTTGGTGCCGGTTTGCCGTATTTCCGTCAGTCGCCAATCGGTTACCAAGGCGGCCTTTGGTATGCCCGTGCGAAATATAGCTTTTAACTGAACGCACCTAATGCAATTTGGTCCGCTTTCTCGGGAGCGGGCCAATTTGTATTTTCAGGACGCTACCCTGCCCTCCGTTAGTGCCGCGGCGCGCCTTGTCTAGGTACCCATCGGCGCTGCAAATTTTGTACTGCCCGACGTGATGCCCCGCGATTGACAAACAATTGTTGAATGTCGACAATTTTCTGCTTATCGATCTTCGGGTCGCAAGATATGATAGAATGCTTGTCAGGAGCGTCGCGAGCAACCTACATTTGGACAAATTGGATAAGCGCATTTTAACATGGTAGCGGACTCTCGCCTTAAAAAAGAGACCTTTGGGACGCGCATTGCGGTTGAACTGCGAAAGTCGATACTCGAAGGTAAGATTTTGCCTGGCTCAAGCATCGTTGAGTCTGCCTTGGCAGAACAATTCGGGGTGAGCCGCGGTCCGCTCCGTGAAGCCATTCGCGAACTGGTTGATGAAGGAATACTCGTCCAGGTACCGTTTACCGGCACGCGAGTGATCGACCTCTCTGTGAAAGATGTGCAAGAGATCTACTCCATGCGCACGGCGCTAGAGACATTCGCATTCGAGCTCGTGTGGGATCAACGAAACGACGATTTCTTTGATGAAATACACAAGCGACAAAAGGCGCTTGATCGGGCGATAGACAACGGCGATGAAATGGTCAGCATTCTGACCGAGCTAGATCTTCACTCGGTTGTTTTTGAAGCCAGCCATCACTCGATTTTGCAGCACGTATGGGCGGGCCTCCGCGGACGCTTGCAATTGTATTGGTCAGCCAATCATCGTGCCCATGGCCGGAAAGGCCCCAAGCGCGATGCTCACGATAGCTATGTTGCGGCAGCATGCGGCGACAGTATTACAGCCCTCAGGACCGAAATCGCCGATCACATGCAGCGAGGGTACGAACAGACTATAAATTACCTGTCTAAAAATAAATAAAGATGCAGATGATTAGACGGCGCGGACAAATTTGATCCAGTATCTGGTGGTGGCGATATGAACCATTCCAAGGAAGCTGGAGGCCAGTTGATCGTAGCGGGTGGCGACGGCGCGGTTGATCTTGAGTTGCCTGAACTTACGCTCAATGCGATTGCGATGCTTGTAGAGCACCCAATCATGTTCGATTTCCACGCGGCGCACTGATCCGACCGTGATCGCCCGCAGGCAGCCTCCGTCAGTGGCCAGATCCGCACCGCGACGTCCACGCCTTCACCGATGATGCGGACGTTCCGATCGAGCAGCATCATTCGCGAACTCTGTCCTTTATGTGCCAACAGCAGCGCGCCGATCACCGGAAGAACATGCAGGCGATCGAACATCACCGGCGCCGTGACAGGCAGCTGCCCGCGCGGCGCGAAGCGTCCGCCCATCACGATCTGCTCCGCCTCGCGCAGCTCGGCAAGAATTCGCCGCGCGATCGAGCAAAACTGCGCCGTCGTCGGTCAGGGACACGACGCGGGTCGAGCGGTGGAACAGCGTGACTCTCAGATGCCGCCGCGGTCATCAGGTGGCCGACATTGCACACCAGCAGGACCGAGCGCCCCGGTGGGGTGAAGGCCGTGCCATCGGGCGCCGCATAGCTGCGATCGGGCGCCAGGCGCCGCGCCCGCGTAGCGCCGCCCTTGGCAAAGCTGATTTGGAGATCGTCGCGTAGCAGGCCCAGCCAATTAGCATAGGCGGCCACTTTGCCGTCTGCATCGACAGCGGCGATCGAACCTTCCAGGTCGCTGATAGTGGTCAGCGCCGCTTCCACCACGATATCGGCCAAGTGCGCGCGATCGGCCGCGCCGATGGGATGGGCCGGATCGATCACCAGCTCGATATGCAGGCCATTGTGGCGCAGCGGGATGTTGGCGCCCGCGCGTCCGGCTGATCGCGCCGGATCGGCCAGCATCGGATCGCCGCCCGATCGGCCCACGAACCCTGCGCCAGCGGCACCGCAACGTCTAGGAACGTGCGGCCCAGGCGAACACCTCGGCGCCGCGCACCGGGACATAGCCGTTGCCCGCCGCCGCGCCGGGAATGACGTCACTACCATAAAGCGCATAGTAAAGGCTGCCCCAGCGCGTTGGCGGCATTGAGCAGGAACCGCGCGTTGAGGATCGGCACCGCTAGTTGTGCCCCGGCCAACTCAGCCAGTTCGGCGGCCACGCCCCACGGGCCGACCTAGAACGGCAGCATCCGGGGACGAGATAGCCGATCTCGCGCAGGAAGGCTTCGTGCGCAGCGGCGTCGAACGCCTGACCCACCCGCGCCTCGCGCCAGGCATCGAACGCCTGCTGCAAGCGCTCCCGTTCGGCTAGCAGCGCGCGATCGCGCGGCGTAGAGCGTTCGAGCAAGGCCGCAAAACCGGCTCAGAACGCCTAGGGCCGATCGACATTCAGTTCGGATGGAGCCGAAAATGGTGATTTGACGTGACCCGGCGCGCAGCGTGCTCAAGGCACGTGAGCACCGGAACCGCCGGAAATCGCCATTTGCAAGCCCGTATGGGCTGAATGTCGATCGGCCCAAGGCGCGATCTCGCTGCCGGGCAGCACCTGCGCTTCGACGAAGGCGGCACGCGGCGCGGCCACGGCCACGCCTGCCCGTCCGATCACACTCATCGCAACTATCCTGCGGGCTTAGCGCTGCGGCGCCTTGGCCAGTATCGCTGCCGTGGTGGTGTGGGTATTTTGCGGCGTGGGCGCGGGCATCTGCTGCACCCGGCGGATGTTGCGGCCATGGCCCTTGGCATCGGTGCAAAGCTGCCCGTCGCGCATCACGAAGCGGCCGCGTACCAGGGTATGGATCGGCGCGCCCTGCGCCACCCAGCCCTGGAACGGGGTGGAATTGCCCTTGGACTGCAAATCCGCCGCATCCAGCACGGTTTCCCGGTCCAGATCGACGATCACGATATCGGCGTCCGATCCGGGCAGAAGCGCGCCCTTGCGCGGATAGAGGCCAAAGGCCTTCGCCGGGGCGAGCGAGGTCATCTTCACATATTGCGTAATGGTCATGCGGCCCGACACCACCTGGCTGAGCATCAGCGGCATCTGCGTCTGCACCCCGGTAAAGCCGCAATCGGCGGTCCAGATATCGTCGCGGTGTTTTTCCTCGTGGCTGTGCGGCGCATGATCAGTGGCAATCATGTCGATCGTGCCGTCGGCTACGCCCTGCCACAGCTGATCCTGGTGCACCTTTTCGCGCACCGGCGGATTGACGCGGATCAACGATTTCTTGTCGGTATAGGCATGCTCGTCAAGCAACAGGTAATGCGGGCAGGTTTCGGCGGTGATATCCACCCCGCGCAGCTTGGCTTCGCGCAAGGGGCGCAGCTCGTCGCCCGAGGAAACGTGCAGGATGTGGATGCGCGCGCCGGTCCATTCGGCCAGGATCGCGGCGCGGGCCACCGCTTCCACCGCCACGACCGGGGGCCGCGCATCGAGGTGGGCCAGCGGATCGCAGCGCCCGGCGGCCATCAGCTTCTTCTGGCGGCGCGCCATGATCGAGGCGTTTTCGGCATGCAGCGCCACGCGATAGCCGTGCTTGGCAACGATCTCGAACCCTTCGAGGATCGCGCCCGACGGCGGTGAGGGCAGATTGCCGAACGTATTGCCCATGAAACACTTGAACGCAGCGACACCGCCTTCGATCAGCGCTTCGAGCTCGTCGATGTTGGATTCGCCGAGCAGGCCATAGATGCCGAAATCGACATAGGCGGTTTCCGCCTGCTTGAGCTTCAGATTGAGCGCCTCCACCGTGCCGGTCGGCGGGTTGGTGTTGGGCATCTCGAACACGGTGGTCACCCCGCCCATCGCCGCGCTGGCGGTGCCGGTTTCCCAGGTTTCCTTGTGGGTATAGCCCGGATCGCGGAAGTGGACGTGCGCATCGATCGCGCCGGGCAGCAGGTACTTGCCGGTGGCGTCGAGCACGTCGGCCGCCTCGGGCATGGCGTCGGCCGCGCCAATGGCCAGAATGGCGCCATCCTTGATGGCCACCGATGCGGCAAAGGTGGTGCTGTCGGTCACCAGGGTGGCGCCATGGATAACAAGATCGGCAAGCATCGGAAGATCTTTCTGTGGGGAACGGTCAGGATTACGAAGAAGGGATTACAGGGCCGCCCAGCCACCATCGACCGGCAGGTCGACGCCAGTGATCTGGCGCGATGCGTCGGAAGCCAGGAACAGACAGGCATTGGCCACGTCCTCTGCCTGGCTGATGCGGCGCAGCGCATATTCGGCGGCGTGCTCGGCCATGGCCTCTTCTTCCGTGATGCCACGTGCGGCGGCCACGCCGGGCATCACCTTGGTGCGGAAGCGCGGCCCATCGACCATGCCCGGGGCGACGATGTTGACATTGATATTATGCGGCCCGGCCTCGATCGCGGTGGACTTGGTGATCCCGCGCAGGCCCCACTTCGATGCCGAATAGGCCATGCGCCCGGCGCGCCCGTGCATGCCAAAGGTGCCGCCGACATTGACGATCTTGCCATAGCGACGCGCAATCATCGCCGGCAGCACCGCGCGCATCATGTGGAAGCAGCCCGCCATGTTGAGCCGCACGATCTCGTCAAAGGCTTCGGGCGTGGTCTCCCATGCCGGCAGGCCCACCGGACCGGTTCCTCCCGCCACGTTGACCAAGACATCGACCCGGCCGTGGGCGGCAATCACCGCAGCCACCGCCGCATCGCACTGCGCGGCATCGGTAACATCGCAAGAAAATGCTGCAATTCTTTCGGCGTATTCGGGGTTATCTTCACGCAACTTTTGCAAGGCAGACAAGTCACGCCCAAGAACAGCTACGAAAGAACCTTCCATGCAAAATGCATTTGTGATCGCTGGCCCCATACCCTTTCCGGCACCGGTAATGATCACAACTTTATCTACAAGGCCAATATCCATACGTAACCCCATGAATTCTTCATATTTCTTCACATATCTGAAAAATATTTGTTGATTTTTGCGGCCATATGTGAAGTTCCTGCCCCTGCATAGGCTACCCCCTGTTGCCCTTGGTGTGCTAAAAGCATGGCATGCCGATGCAAAAATACGAACGGAACCATCGTGGCGCTGCGTAACCAAAGAATCTGGGCCTATATCGACGAAGTCGCCCGTGCCGGCTCGGTGCGCCAGGCGGCCGAGCGCCTGAACATGACGCCTTCGGCCCTGCTGCGCCGCATCCAAGATGTGGAGCATGATCTGGGCGCCCCGCTGTTCGAGCGGCATTCGCTGGGCGTGCGGCTGACCGCGGCGGGCGAACTGTTCATCCGCTGGATCCGCTCGCAATCGGCCGAATTGCGGCGCGTCTATTCGCAGATCGAGGAACTGGGCGGCCTGCAACGCGGCGATATCCGCATCGCCTGCAGCCAGGCGGTGGCGCGCAGCTTCCTGCTGCAACAAGTGGTGGATTTCCGCGTGCGCCATCCCAACGTGAAATTCCGCATCGTGGTGACCGACCATATCAGCGCGGTGCGCCAGTTGACCGCGTACGAGATCGACCTGGCGCTGATCTTTCGCCCGCTGCGCCATCCGGAACTGCACCCGATCCTGTCGATCGGCCAGGGCCTGGTCGCGATCATGGCAGCTGACCATCCGCTGGCCGACAAGGCCGTGCTGCGCCTGCGCGAATGCGCCCATTATGACCTGGCCATGCCCGACACCGCGTTCGGCGGCCGCGAGATCATCGAAACGCGGCTGGCCAACAGCTCGGTCAAGCCGCACATCGTGGTGGAATCCAACAATTTCGACATGCTGGGCGAAATCGTCGCGTCCAGCGATCTGATCACCTTCCAGATCGACATCGGCGCCGAATTATGGCGCCGCGATCCGCGCTTTGCCGTGCGCCGCATCAACGATGTGGACCGCACCTATGGCCCGCTCGTGCTGGGCCAGTTGAAAGGCCGCCCGCTGCCACTGGCCGCCGCCAAGTTTGCCGAGCAACTGGCGCGCGACATGCACGCCTGCCGCACCCTGCCCATGGCCGAAATGCCAGCGTTCGAAGACGACGAGGACGAACACCTCGCGTTCGACATGCAGAAAGACAATCCAGACCAGGGGTGAGCCGGGCCGGCTGTGCCCGCACCCCGGACTATATCCGGGGTGCGGATCACGCAACAATGCTGGTCAGGACGCCTGGTAGATCGTCCGCGCGGCCTCGGCCGAGACGAAGCCTTCGGCCAGGTCTGCGGCCAGGGCCTCGGCCCGGCGCGCGTGGGGATCGCCCAGGCCTGCCCCGCCCGGCACGTCGAGCACCAGGCGCTGGCCGGCGGGAATTTCCTGTCGGCCCTTGCCGCGCAGCACGGTACCATCCGTCAAGCGCACCTGGCCCAGCGCGCCATCGGCGCCACCTTCGCGGCCGCGCGCGGCATGGCCGACGCGCTCGAACATGGCGAGCACTTCAAAGCCGCTGCCATCGCGCATCGCCACTTCCACGCGCTGGCCCAGCCCGCCGCGCAGCGCCCCGGCGCCGCCGCTATCGGTCAGCAATTCCTTGCGCCAGATCACGATCGGGGCGCCGTGCTCGGTCACTTCCACGGGCATGGCGCGTACGCCGCTGGGGAATGCCGTGCCATCCAGTCCATCCTGCCCTGGCCGTGCGCCCGAACCGCCCGAATTGAAGAAGATCGTGTCGAACAGGTCGCTCGGTGCGCCCTGCTCGATTTCGGGATGGCGTCCGCGCAACTGCACGCTCCACAGGCACGAGGAGCCCTCCACTGGCACGCGATCGGGGATCGCCTGCGACAGGCAGCCAAACACCAGGTCCGGCAGCATCTGCCCCACGATGTGCCGCGCCGCCACGGGCCAGGGCCGTTGCACGTTGAGGATCGAGCCTTCGGGCGCGTCCACTTCATAAGGCAGCAGCGCGCCGTGGTTGTTGGGCACTTCCGGGCTGATCACGCAGCGCAGCGCGAAGACGGTATAGGCTCGGGCATAGTTGAGCACCACGTTGATCCCGCGCGGCAGGCAGGCGTCCGATCCGGCGTAGTCCACCTTCACGCGCTCCCCGTCGATATTGAGCGTGGCGCGCAAGGTGACCGGCGCATCATACCCGTCGATCACCAGGCTGCTGCTCCACGAACCTTGCGGCAGGCGCGCGATTTCCGCGCGCGTGGCCTCGAGCGACTGGGTGACGATGGTATCGGCCACGTCTTGGAGATCATCCACGCCGAATTCGCCCAGCATCGTGGCCAGGCGCCGGATCGCGGCGTTGTTGCTCGTCACATAGCTCAGGATATCGCCGCGCACCTGCAAGGGTGTGCGCACGTTCTGGCACACGATTTCCAGCAATTGCTCGTTCAATTCGTCCCGGCTCGCCAGCTTCATCAGCGGGATCTGGATGCCTTCTTCATAGATGGAGCGGCCATCCGGGCCCTGGCCAAGCCCGCCAATATCCACTTGGTGGCAGCATACCCCGAACAGGCCCACGATCCGCCCCTGGTGGAACGCGGGCGAAACCACGGTCACATCGTGAAGGTGCCCGGCGGTAAGCCAGGGATCGTTGGTGATGAAGTGATCGCCCGGTTCCATCGTATCGAGCGGAAAGCGGTCGATGAAATGGCGCACGCCCGCTGCCATGGAATTGACGTGGCCGGGCGTGCCGGTCACAGCTTCGGCAATCAGGCGGCCCTCCAGGTCAAACAGCGCGGCGGAAAGATCGCCAGCGTCCCGCACCGTAGTGGAAAACGCCGTGCGCATCAGGGTCTGCGCCTGTTCTTCGACAATGGCGATCAGGCGGGTCCAAATCACTTGGTGGCGCAGTTGCGACAGGGCGTTGCTCATGCGCAGGGCTCCTCGGCGCGGCGGGTACAGACAAGCGTGCGGTTGGCATCCATTCGCGCCTCGAAACGCGGCGAGACGACCGTGGTGGTTTCGCGCTCGGTCACCAGGACCGGGCCGCGCACCGCATCGCCCGGCACCATGTCTTCGCGCGCAACCACGGCAAAGCGCATGGGCGCGCCATCCTGCGGATCGATCACTTCGCGCCACGCGGTGGGCGTGATCCAGCGGTCGGCAAGCGGCGCTGCCGCGCCCTGCCCTTGCCAGACCTGGGCCGCCACGGCGACGCGGAAGGTCAGGAGTTCCACCGGCAAGTCGAGCGCCTGGTTGCCATATTGCGTGCGATAGGCCGCCTCGAACAAACCGCGCAGTTGCGCCACGCCGGGCAACGGGCCTTCGGGAAGATCGAAGGGGATTTCAAAGCCCTGCCCGGCATAACGGCCCAGCGCCACGCGGCGTTCGCTTTGCGCGGCGCCCGGCGCGCCCTTGGCCACCAGATCGCGCGCCTGCGCGGCCATGGCGCCCAGCAACGCATCGAGCGTGGCCAGATCGGCCCCGTCGGACAGCAGGAGATGATGGCTGCGCGCCACTTCATAGGATACCGGCGCGCGCAAAAAGCCCACGGCCGATCCCACCCCGGCCCCGGCCGGCACGATCACGCGAGCAATGCCCAGCTTTTCGGCAAAGCGCACGGCATGGAGCGGCGCCGCGCCGCCAAAGGCGATCAGGCTGCGGTTTTCCAGCGTCATGCCCTGCTCCACCGCGTGAACGCGGGCGGCGCTGGCCATGGTCTCGTCCACGATCTCGCTCACCCCCACGGCCAGCGTGGTCGCCGCGCCGTCCCAGATGCGCAAACCGGCAAGCGCCGTGGCCGAAGCGGCGGGATCGAGCGCAACCTTGCCCCCCGCAAAACGCGCCGGATCGATCCGGCCCAGCACGATATCGGCATCAGTCACGGTCGGGCGCGTGCCGCCCCGACCATAGGCCGCCGGCCCCGGTTCCGATCCGGCCGAATGCGGCCCCACGGCCAGGCGTCCAGCACGATCGACCGAGGCGATCGAGCCGCCGCCCGCGCCGATTTCCACCATTTCCACCACGGGAATGCGCAAGGGCAGGCCCGATCCCTTGCGGAAGCGGTGGGCGCGGCCAACCTCGAACATCTGGCTGGTCTGCGGCCGAAACTGGTTGATCAGGCAGATCTTGGCGGTAGTACCGCCCACGTCGAGCGCCAGGACTTCCCCCGCGCCGCATTCGGCCGCCACCGAGGCGGCAAAGATTGCCCCGCCCGCCGGCCCGCTTTCCACCAGCCGCACTGGAAACCGCGCGGCAATGTCCACCGTGGTCAGCCCGCCCGAAGACAGCATCAGGTAAAGCGGGCAGGCAAAGCCCAGCTCCGCCAACCGGATTTCCAGCCGGCGCAGATAAGCGTCGACGATCGGCTGGACATAAGCATTGGCCACCGTGGTCGAAAAGCGCTCATACTCGCGCATTTCGGGCGAGACTTCGCTCGACAGCGACAGGCTCACCCCCGGCATTTCCTCGGCCAGGATGCGCGCGGCCTGCTGCTCGTGCGCCGGATTGGCATAAGCGTGCAGGAATGCCACCGCCACGGCACGAATGCCCTCGGCGCGGAATGTCGCCGCTGCCGCGCGCACGCCCGCTTCGTCCAGCGGCAAGAGCACCTTGCCCGTAGCCGCCATGCGCTCGCCCACGCCCAGGCGCAGCTTGCGTGGCACCAGCGGCACAGGCTTTTCCATGGCGATGTCGTACTGGTCGAAGCGGCTTTCACTGCCCAGCGCCAGCACATCGCGAAAGCCTTCGGTGGTCAACAGCGCCGTCGGCACGCCGCGCCGCTCGATCAGCGCGTTGGTGGCCAGCGTCGTCCCGTGGACCACCAGATCCACGTCCGCCGGGGCCAGCCCCGCCTCGTCGAGCAGCAGCGCCACGCCTTCCAGCAAGGCCCGCTCGGGCGCGTCATACGTGGTGAGAATCTTGATCGAATGCCGCGCCGTGGCGGTTTCCAGCACCACGTCGGTAAACGTGCCGCCGATATCGGCACCGATGCGCGCGCGGGACCGCGAGAGTTGTTCAGCCATAGATGTCCTGGGGATTTTTCGCGAGAGTGGCATAGAAGCGGGCAAGGTGATCGGCCACCTTCACCGCCGGGTAGCGCGGGGTATCCGCCCCCACCAGTTCGGGCAGCGGGGCCACCACCACGGCGCGATCGGGATTGGCGAAATAGGGCACGGAAAAGCGTTCTTCCCCCGCGCGGTTGCGCACGCGGTGGAAGTTCGACAGGAAGCGGCCATTGGACCACCACATCATCATGTCGCCCACGTTGATGGTATAGGCCCCGGCAATCGGTGGCGCCTTGATCCACACCCCGTCGCGGCGCTTGACTTCCAGCCCGCCCACCTCGCCCTGGGCCAGGATAGTGAACGGCCCTTCGTCGGTATGGGGCACCATGTTCGACACTTCGTCATCGGCCATGGCGGGCAGGCGCGGATAGAAGTTCATCGACAATTGCGAGGCAGGATGGCGGAACCAGCCGTCAAAGCGGTTTTGCGCCAAGCCCAGGCCCAGCGCAAAGGCGCGCAGCAATTCGCGCGACAGGTTGAGCATCGCATCGAGGTACGCCTCGCTCGCCATGCGGAACGCGGGCATGTCGGCCGGGAAGCGGTTGGGCTGGTCGAAGATCGCGGCATGGTCCATGTCGGCCGGATCGGCGGGCCATTCATGCTGCAACCGATATTGCTCGAACAGGCGGGTGTTGCGCGAAAAGCCATCAGCCTCAGGCGCGCCGATCCAGCCGCGATACCATTCCGGCGTTGCCGCGCTCTGCGCCCGCTCGGCGCGGGGCCGGGCAAAGAACGCCGCCGCTGCGGCAAAGACGTCGTCGCGCGCGACCTGGGGCACGCCGTGCCCGGCCAGATAGAAGAAGCCGATCTCTTCGCAGGCGCGGGCGATGGCGTCGGCCACCTCCTGGCGCGCGGCGGCATCGCCGCTCAGGAACGGCGCAAAATCAATGAGAGGCACCTCGTCCAGCGTGATCGCTTGGGCGGCGGATACGTCATCGGCGGAACGGCTCATAGAACAGGCTCCATTGCGAAGGCCGGCGGCAGGACACACAGTGCCGCCGCTATTCCGGCCGGGCATATGGTATGACTAAGGCAACACTTCGCCCCTGAGCGTTGTTTTTTTGGTACTCCCCCGCTGCCGAAACATCACCTTGGCGCACCACCCGCCACCGGCTAGTCCATAAACTGCACACCATCATCACAACCACGGGCGCAGCATGACAGGCAACGACGGGCAAACCGGACCTTTGGCCGGCCCCCTGGCAGGGCAGATCGTCGCCCTGACCGGCGGCACGCGCGGGCTGGGCCTGGCGCTGGCCCATGCCCTGGTGGCCCAGGGCGCGCGCGCGGCGCTGATCGGGCGCGATGCCGCCACCGGCGCCGCCGCGCTGGCCAGCGTGGGCAGCGCCGCTCGCGCCTATGCCGCAGACGTGACCGATGCCGCCGCCCTGGCCGCCGTTTTCGCCGCCATCGCGCAAGACATGGGGCCGGTCGATGCGCTGGTCTGCGCCGCGGGCGTCAGTAGCGGCAAGGCACCGATCTGGGAAAATGGCGAGGCGGCCTATCGCCACTGCTTCGATATCAACGTGCTGGGCGTGATCAACGCACTGAGTGCGGCCATGCCGGCAATGGTGGCGCGTGCGCGCGGCCAGGTCGTGGTGATTGGTGGCACCTATGGGCACAAGGGCGTGGCCGGCCAGGGTATCTATGCCGCCTCCAAATGGGCGGTGCGCGGGCTGGTGCGCTCAGCCGCGCTCGATGGCGCGCCGCATGGTGTGCGCGTCAACATGGTTTCCCCAGGCGGCATCGACGGCGAACGCCTGCGCCGCCTATTCCGCCAATCGGCGGAGCGCAACGGCGAAGCGCCCGACGCGCCGTACAACCGCTTCGTCCAGTCCACCGCGCTGGGCCGCCTGGTGAGCGAGGACGACGTTGCCGGCGCTGTGCTGCACCTGCTTGGCCCGGGTGGGCGGATGATGACCGGACAGGACATCGTCGTTGACGCTGGAACGATTATCTGAAGGAGCCTGAACCAAGATGACCATCGATCTTTCGCGCTTTGGCCGCGGCACGCAGACCCTGCACGCCGGGCGCGATCCGGCGGCCAACTTTGGTGTCGTCAATCCGCCCGTCTATCACTGCTCCACCGTACTGTTCAACAGCGTGGAACAGCTGTTGGAAACCCGCCGTGATCGCTCCTCGGGCGCCTATGTCGGCTTTACTTATGGCCGTGAAGGCACCGCCACCACCCGCGCGTTCGAAGATGCGATCACCCTGCTGGAAGGCGGCTATCGCGCTGTCACCACCAGTTGTGGGCTGGGCGCGATCTGCGCCGCGCTAACCGCGTTCCTGTCGGCGGGCGATCACCTCCTGATCGTGGACAGCCTCTATGGCCCGGCGCGCGCGTTCTGCGAGGAGTTTCTCAAGAAGTTCGGCGTGGAAGTGACCTATTACCGTCCCTCGATCGGCGCAGGGATCGCGGCGCTGGTCAAGCCCAACACCCGCGTCATCTATATGGAAAGCCCCGGCTCACTGACGTTCGAGATGACCGACGTTCCGGCCATCACCGCGGTGGCGCGCGCGCACGGGATCAAGACCGTGTTCGACAACACCTGGAGCAGCCCGGTCAATTTCCGCCCGCTCGAACATGGCGTCGATGTGTCGGTCAACGCCGCCACCAAATATATCTCGGGCCATTCCGACCTGATGCTGGGCGTGGCGGTATGCACCGAGGAAGCGTTCATCCCGGTCAAGAAGACTGCCTCGGGCAGCGGCTATTGCGGCGGGCCTGATGATATCTACATGGCCCTGCGCGGCCTGCGCACCCTGCCGCTGCGAATGAAGCAGCACCATGCCTCGGCGCTGGCCGTAGCGCAGTGGCTGCAAGCCCGGCCCGAAGTGGCGCAAGTGATGTATCCCGCGCTGCCGGGCGATCCCGGCCACGCCATCTGGAAGCGCGACTATGACGGCGCCTCGGGCCTGTTCGGCGTGGTGCTCAATGCCTGCACCGATGCGCAGTTTGCCGCGATGCTCGATCACATGGACCTGTTCAAGCTGGGCTACAGCTGGGGCGGCTATGAAAGCCTGGTGGTTCCCACCTATCCGTCGGACCTGCGTTCGGAAGTAATGTGGGAAGCGCCCGGCCCCAGCCTGCGCCTGCACGTCGGGCTGGAAGAAGTGGACGACCTTATCGCCGATCTCGAACGCGGCTTTGCCCGCCTGCACGCGGCTGCCTGATATCCCCCCTGTTTTCGCGGAGTTTTTCATGACCCTGGTTGCCATCAAGGCTGGCCCCTATGCCTTCACCGCCCGCCTGGAAGAGGAACTGGCGCCCGTCACCTGCGCGCGCTTCAAGGCGATGATGCCCTATGACGAAAAGGTCATCCACGTGCGCTGGAGCGGCGAAGGCGTGTGGATCCCGATAGGCAATACGGTCTATGACCTGCCCTGGGAAAACCCCACGCGCCATCCCGCGCCGGGCGAATTCATCTTTTATCCGGGTGGCTACAGCGAAACCGAAATCCTCTTGGCCTATGGCGGCGTGGCCTTTGCCAGCAAGCTGGGGCCGCTCGCCGGCATCCACTTCATGACGATTATCGAAGGCAACGAGAACCTGGCGAAGCTGGGCAAGCAAACGCTGTGGGAAGGCGCCCAGTCGATCTCCTTCACCCTCAAGGACTGACCCAGACATGGCCCCGCATCCCTTCCTCACCGGCGAACCGCTGGGCTTGCTGATCGACGGGGCGTTCGTGCCGGCTGCCGATGGCCAGACGCTACCTTCGCACAACCCGGCCACGGCTGAGCACCTCGCCGATTTCGCGCGCGGCCAGGCGGCCGACGTGGACCGCGCCGTGGCGGCGGCGCGCGCAGCATTCGAATCCGGTCCCTGGCCGCGCTTCTCCCCGGCCGAGCGCCAGGCGCTGCTGCTGCGCCTGGCTGATCTGGTTGCGGCCTATGCCGAAGACTTCGCCTTGCTCGACACGCTCGACATGGGTTCGCCGATCCGCCACACGCGCGGCAGCGTCGCGATGTTGACCGATCTCTTGCGCTATTATGCCGGCATGGCGCGCGGGATCGAGGGCGTGACCGCAACCCCTTCCGATCCCAACCTGTTCGCCTGCACGGTGAAGGAACCGGTCGGCGTGTGCGCGGCGATCATCCCCTGGAACGGGCCGCTGTGGGCCAGCATCCTCAAGCTCGGTCCGGTGCTCGCCACCGGCTGCACCCTGGTGCTCAAGCCGGCGGAAGACGCTTCGCTCTCCCCGCTGCTGCTGGGCAAGCTGGCGCTGGAAGCGGGCGTGCCGCCGGGCGTGTTCAACGTGGTGACGGGGCTTGGCAGCGAAGCCGGCGCAGCGCTGGCCGCTCATCCCGGCGTCGACAAGATCGCCTTTACCGGATCGGACGCCACCGGGCGCGCGATCATGGCCGCCGCTGCAGGCAGCCTCAAGCGGATCAGCCTGGAACTGGGCGGAAAATCGCCCAACATCGTCTTTGCCGATGCGGATCTCGACAAGGCCGCGCGCATGGCGGTGGTCGCCGCCTTTGCCAATTCGGGCCAGGTGTGCAGCGCCGGCACGCGCCTGTTCGTGGAACGCGGCGTGGCCGATGATTTCGCCGCCGCCGTTGCCCGCCATGCCGGCGCGCTGCGCCTGGGCAACGGGATCGATCCGGCAACAGACCTCGGCCCGCTGGTTTCGGCCCGCCAGCTTACGCGTGTGACCGGCCATATAGACGATGCCCTGGCGGAAGGCGCGGGCACGGTCTGCGGCGGCGCGCGACTGAGCAAGGGCGCCTTTGCACAAGGGTTCTTCTTCCCGCCCACGGTGCTGTCGGGCGCCACCGACACGATGCGCGCGGTGCGCGAGGAAATCTTTGGCCCGATCCTGGCGGTCCTGCCGTTCGAAAGCGAAGAGGAAGTGATCGCTCGCGCCAATGCCACGCCGTTTGGCCTGGGCGCCGGCGTGTGGACCGGTAACGTGGGCCGCGCCCATCGCCTGGGCCGGCGCCTGCGCGCCGGGTCAGTCTGGGTCAACTGCTACAACGCGATCGATCCGGCGGTGCCGTCGGGCGGGATGAAAGCCAGCGGCATGGGCCGCGAATATGGCAAGAACCACCTGGAGGAACACCTGGAAACCAAATCCCTGTGGATCGCTATCGATTGACGCGTGGGAAACGAGTTTGAAGGTGCGGGGCGGATGGATTTTTCAGCCATCCGCCCCGCCTTTTTTTACATCCACTTCTGCACGGTGGGCTTCTCGAACACCGCCAGCTTGTCGATCAGCGCCTCGGGCGCGGGATCGAGCGCGATGCCCTCGCGATGCGCGGCGGGCAGGAACTTGCGCGCGATCATCGTATCGATGAAGCCCATGAAGCTATCGTAATAGCCATCGACATTGAGCAGCCCGACCGGCTTGTCCACGTCGCCCAACTGGTTAAGCGTCCAGGCTTCCATGAATTCCTCGGCCGTGCCGATGCCGCCGGGCAGGGCGATGCAGGCATCGACCAGGTCGAGCATCCGCTTCTTGCGCGCCCGCATGCCGTCCACGATCTCGCTTTCGCTCAAGGCCGGGTGCAAGTGCCCCTTGTCGTGCAGGCGCTGGGTGATCACGCCATGCACCCGCCCGCCTTCGGCCAACGCGGCATCGGCGAGGATGCCCATCAGCCCCTTGTGCGTGCCGCCATAGACCACCGCGATGCCCCGCCGCGCCAGCGCGCTGCCCAATGCGGCGGCCGCCTCTTTATAGGCTTCCCCCTCCCCCACGTTCGATCCGCAGAAGATGGCGATGGCAGAAAGAGTGCGGGGCATGGGGCAAGGCTTTCGGGCTGGTGATGAAACGTTGGCACCTTCGCTAGCGCAACGGCACCGCGCAACGCAATCCGCGAAGCGTGGCCAAAACGTGGCACATCGCGCAACGCGGCGCTGCCAAAGGGGCAACACCTGCGCCGCGCCATCCGGGGCAAATGATGGTCACTCCAACAAGAGGCCTCCCCCATGACGCCCGAACAGAACAAGTTCATCACGCTTTCTGGCCCCGCCACGCCGCTGGGCGACCTGCTACGCCAATACTGGCAGCCTGTGGCGATCAGCGAAGAGCTGGAGGGCGAACGCCCGCTCAAGGCCATCAAGGTGCTGGGCCAGGACCTGGTGCTGTTTCGCGACCAAGACGGGCGTCTGGGCCTGATCGACCGCGATTGCCCGCATCGCGGCGCCGACCTGGCGTTCGGGCGTTTGGAACACGGCGGCGTGCGCTGCCCGTTCCACGGCTGGCTGTTCGATGTGAACGGCGCCTGCCTGGAAACCCCGGCAGAACCCAAGGGCAGCAGCTTCTGCAAGCGCGTCAAGCAGCGTGCCTATCCGGTGCGCGAAGTGGGCGGCACCATCTTCGGCTGGTTCGGCCCGCTCAACGCCGATGGGCAGGCCCCCGCGCTCCCCGCGCTCGATTGCCTCGCCGCACCCGACAGCCACGTCTTCTCGTTCAAGGGCTATCTCGACTGCAACTGGCTCCAGGCGCTGGAAGTGGGCATGGACCCGGCCCACGCCAGCTTCCTCCACCGCTATTTCGAGGATGCCGAGGCCGACGCCAACTATGGCAAGCAGTTCCGCGCCCATTCGACCGACAGCGACCTGCCGATGACCAAGGTGCTGCGCGAATACGACTGTCCCGATATCGCGGTCACCCCTAGCGATTGCGGCATGCGCATCACCACGCTGCGCCATCTCCATGGCGGCGACACCCATGTGCGCGTTACCAACGTGCTGTTCCCTCAGGCTTTCGTCATCCCGCTTTCGTCCACCATGACAATCACCCAGTGGCACGTGCCGATCGACGACCATAGCTGCTATTGGTATGCCATGTTCACCAGCTTTGCCGAGCCGGTGGACAAGCCGCTGATGCGCGAGCAGCGCCTGCAACTCTATACCCTGCCCGATTACATGCCGCGCGTGGGCCGCCACAACAACTGGGGCTTCGACGTGGCCGAGCAGAAGACCCGCACCTTCACCGGCATGGGAGAAGACATCAACGTGCACGACCAGTGGGCGGTGGAAAGCCAGGGCCGCATCCAGGACCGCACGCGCGAGCACCTGGGCACATCGGACAAGGCGATAGTGGCCTATCGCGTCATGCTGATCAACCAGATCAAGAAAGTGCAGAAGGGCGAAACGCCGCTGGCCCTGCCGCCGCTGGGCGAAAGCAACGCCGGCGCCGGCCCGGCCACGATCGACGGCGTTGCCCCGGGCGGCACGGCGCCCGAGGCCTATTGGCGCGACGCGGTCGAACGGCTGCGCGCCGAGGCGACCTGGAACGTGCCCGCGCTCGCGCTATGAGCGGGTTCGTCTTGGCCCACAGGCTGTGGAGCGACGAGCAGACAGCCTCCGCGGCCGACCTGCCGCGCCGCTTGGCCGATGTCGGGGTCCATTCGGTTCGCCTGGGCTTTCCCGATCTGCACGGGATCGTGCGTGGCAAGACGGTGATGCTCGCCGCCCTGCCCGGTGCGCTGGAACAGGGCCTGTCGATCACCTCCAGCCTGCTGTTGAAAGACACATCGCACCGCACCGTGGTGCCGGTCTTTGCGGCGGGCGCGGGTATCGGCCGTGCCGATCTCCAGGGGGCAGGCGATCTAGTCTTGGTCCCCGATCCGCTCAGCCTGAAACTGCTGCCCTGGGCGCCGGGCACGGCATGGCTTCTGGGCGATCTGTTCTTTGCCGATGGCACGCCCTACCCCTGGTGCCCGCGCCGCATCGCCCGCGCCGCGCATGAACGCCTGGCCGAACGCGGCCTGAGGTTCATGAGCGGGCTGGAGGTGGAATTCCACCTCACCCGCCTGGTCGACCCGCGCCTTGCGCCCGAGGATGCCGGCCAGCCCGGCACCCCGCCCGATGTCGCGCTCACCCACCAAGGCTATGCCTATCTCACCGAGCAGCGCTACGACACGATCGAGCCGATCCTCGATGTGCTGCGGGAAACCTGCGCCGCGCTGGATCTGCCGCTCACCTCGATGGAGCTGGAGTTCGGTCCCAGTCAGGTCGAATTCGTGTTCGGGGTGCAGCCGGGCATCGCCTCGGCCGATGCGATGATCCTGTTCCGCAACGCGACCAAGCAGGTGGCGCGCCGCCATGGCTACCATGCCAGCTTCATGTGCCGCCCCGCCCTGCCCCAGGCCATGTCGAGCGGGTGGCACCTGCACCAGTCGCTGGTGGACAGCGCCAGCGGCCGCAACGCCTTTGCGCAAGCCGATGGCCAGCCTGGCCTTTCTGCGCTGGGGCAGCACTATCTGGCCGGGCTGCTCGATCATGCCGCTGCCGCCATGCCTCTCACCACCCCCACGATCAACGGCTACAAGCGCTATCGCGCCAACTCGCTAGCGCCCGATCGCATCGCCTGGGGGCAGGACAATCGCGGTGCCATGCTGCGCGTGCTGGCCAAGGGCAGCCCCGGCGCCACCCGCATCGAAAACCGCGTGGGGGAGCCGGCAGCCAATCCCTATCTCTACCTCGCGTCGCAGATGGTTTCGGGCCTGGCTGGCATCGCAGCCGGCGCCCTGCCGCCCCCTGCGGTGGACAGCCCCTACCAGGCCCCCGCCCCGATGCTGCCCATCAGCCTGGAAAGCGCCCTCCCCGCCTTGGAACACAGCGCCACGCTGCGCGAGGGGCTGGGCAGCGGCTTCGTTGATCACTTCGCCCGCATCAAGCATGCCGAAGTCGCCCGCTACAACGCCACCGTCACCGATTGGGAACACCGCGAATACTTCGACCTGTTTTAAGCTGGTTCTGGCTGTATGAATGATTTTCTGGCACGCTGAGGCACAGAGACGCGAAGAGAAATACGATCTCTGCGCCCCTGCGCCTCAGCACGAACCATTCCAATATTTGATCGCAATGGCGCCGTCCGGAGCCGCAACTGCAAACCCGCCCCTCCGCGACTCCTCGTCTCCGCGTGCCAAAAGGCGTTGCACACAGAGCCACCCAGTTCCCGCGCCCCGCGGGTCGCACGGAAAGCCCCCCGGATGCCATCATCCGGGGGGCTTTTTATCGGTCCATGCGGTTGCACTCAGAGCACGGTGGCGCCGCCGTCGATCACCAGTTCCTGCCCGGTGATGTTGCGCCCGCCCGGCCCGGCCAGATAGAGCACCATCGCCACGATATCCTGCGCCTCGCTCGGCGTGCCGAGCGGGATGCCCATGTTCGCCACATAGGCGCGCAGGGCTTCTTCCTCGCTCACCCCGCCCGCTTCGGCCTGGGCTTTCCACGCCGCTTTCATGCGCGGAATGGCAATCGGGCCGGGCGCGATATAATTCACCGTGACGCCGTCGGGACCGGCTTCTAGCGCGGCGCTGCGGGTCAATCCGCGCAGGCCCCATTTCGAGGCGCTGTAGCTCGACCGCCCGGCGCGACCGCGCATCCCATGGTTGCCGCCGATCATGATCACCCGGCCCTGGCCCGCCGCGCGCATCACCGGCAAGAGCCTGCTGAGCACGATGAACGGCGCGCGCAAGTTGGTGGCTACGGTGCTGTCGAAGTCTGCCAGGCTATACTGCCCGATCGGGGGCGAGAGCGGCCCGGTGGTGCCGGCGGCATTGACCACCACATCCATGCGCCCGCCGCTCCATTCCAGCAAAACTTCGAGCGCGGCCTCAAGCTCGCCGGCGTCGCGCACATCGGCGGTCAGCGCCAGGGCGCGGCGGCCCAACCCTGCGATCTCGCCCACCAGATCGTCCAGCGCAGCGGTGCGCCGGCCCAGCACGGCCACGTCGTGCCCCTCGCCTGCCAGCGCCAACGCGATTTCGCGCCCCGTGCCGGCACTGGCGCCGGTAACGAAAGCGATGCTCATTTCGCCTCGGCAAAATAGCGGCGGTTGGAACCGGCCTGGATCTTGTAGATCGAGCTGCCCGCGCGGCTGGGGAACGGTAGCTTGACGTGGTTCTGCTCGAACCGCACGTCGCTGGTCGAAGGGCCGCGCACGATGCGCGAATCGTATTCGTCCCAATCCACCTTGTAAAACAGCGGGAAGGCATCGCTGGCGGCATATTCGTAGAACAGAATGCGACGCGGATCGCCCGACAGGTTCACGCCCGACCCGTGCAGCGTCATGGGATGGTGAAAGCTGACCGTACCCGGAGGGCCTTCGAGCAGCACCGCCTGGGCCGGATCGATGGCATCGGCCAGCACCGCGCCCACGAAATAGCCTTCATCGTCATGATGATCGATCAGCGGCCCCTTGTGGCTGCCGCGGATCACCTGCATCGCGCCATTGGCGGCGCTGGCCCCGTCGATCAGGATCGAGGCGACCGTCGTGCCCATGTGGGTGTGCGGGGCAAAGGCCCAGTCCTGGTGCCATTCCAGCGCGTCGCCACCCTTGGCGGACTTCATGTTGATCTTGGTGTGGTTCAACCGGATCATCGGGCCGATCAGCCGCTCGGCCAGAGCCATGATCGTCTCGTTCCCCGCCAGCGCGGCATAGAAGGGATCGATCCGGTTGGGCTTCTTGATGCGCTGCACCGTGCGCTGGCCATCGAGATCGGTGGAGAAATCATACCAGGCGTTGTCGTCCTCCACCGCGGCGGCGGCGGCTTCCACCCGGTCGGTCAGGGCACGCAGCTGGTCCAGCACCGGCCCTTCCAGCAGGCCCGGCAGTACGACATAGCCGTGTTCTCCGTAATGGGCGACAGCGTCTTCAAGGTTCATGATTGCATGTCCTCTGGCAAAGGCAGGTCGGTGATGACCATGTGGGCCTTGTAATGGGTGATGGCTAGCGGCAGGCGCGCGGCGCGCAGGGCATTCTGGCCTGTGGCGCCGCAGGCCCAGAACACCGGCAGTTCGCCGGGCAGAATGCGTTTCATGCCATGCCCACCATAGCTGTCGGCCAAGCTGGCAATACCCAGGTCTTCGGGCAAGCCGAGCGACACCGGAGCGCCGTGAAAGCCGGGATGGCGCGCGGAAACCAGCGTGGCCCGGATTGCGTCGGCCGGGGTCAGCGCGCGCATCGACACGATCAGCCTGCCGCCGAACGGGCCGACCGGCACGGTGTCGCGCGTGGTTTCGTACATCGCCGAAACGTCGCCCTCTTCCAGATGGCGCAGCCGCACGCCCGCACGCTGCATCAGCGCCTCGAACGAAAACGAACAGCCGATCACGAACGGCACCAGATCGTCGCGCCAATGCCCGCTGGCATCGCGCGGGGTATCGATCAGGTCGCCATCGCGAAACACCATGTAGCCGCCGGTATCGCGCGCGATATCCAGGTCAGCGGCAATGCCGGGCATGTCGCGACGCCCCGGCTCGCCCCGGCCCAGCAGCGGCAGTGCCTGGGGATTGGCCCTGCAATAGGCCTCGAAATCGTCGGCATGGGCGGCGGGCACGGCAATCAGGTTGCCCTGCACATGGCCCCGCGCCACCAGGTTGGTAAAGCCGGTGAACCGCCCATCGCGGATCGCCCGGCGCATCGCGCCAGGGTCGCTGTGGTCCAGCCCGGCAAGAGACGCTGCATCGATCATGATCCGTCCTTACCAAGCGCGGCGCGCGGCGGGGGTTGCTTTTTTCGGTCAGGGGCGTTGCCGCTCCTGCGCTGTCTTGCCCGGTCGCGATGACGGAAAAGGAAACACTTTCGATCGCGCGCGCGGAGCACCGCCCCCCATGAACATGTCCATGAAAACCTATGCGATCATCGGCGGCACGGCGGGGCTGGGCGGCGCACTGGCGAGGCTGCTGGCCGATGACGGCCACGCAGTGTGGCTGGCCGATGAACCGGGCGCCGCCTCGGCCGCGCCGGCCCTGCCCGGCGTGGCGTTCCACCCGCTCGATCTGGCCGATCCGGCCGCGCCCCGCGCGCTGGTCAAGGCGATAACGCGGCGCCTAGGGCGGCTCGATGGCCTGGTCGTGGCGGCATCGGCAATGGCCGGGGCGCCGCTGGCCGATTGGCAGGTGGATGATTGGGACCGCGCCGCCGCGATCAACCTGCGCCTGCCGTTCCTGGCGGCGCAGGCCGCGCATGGCCTGCTGGTGCACAGCGGCGGCAGCCTGGTGCTGGTGTCGTCCACCGCCACCTTGCGCGGGCAGGTGCACAGCCATGGCTATCAGGCCACCAAGGCGGGCCTGGCCGGCCTGCTCCGCAGCCTGGCGGCAGAGCTAGGGCCACAGGGGGTACGGGTCAACTTGGTTCTGCCGGGCTGGGTGGAAACCTCGCTGACCCAGGCGTTCTGGCAGGGCCAGGCCGATGCCCCAGCCGCGCGCGCCGCCATCGACGGGCGCATACCGCTGCGCCGCCACGGCCGCGCCGACGAAGTGGCCGCCGCCATGGCCTGGCTTTTGTCCGACGCGGCCAGCTATGTCACCGGCGCGATCATTCCGCTCGACGGCGGCGACACGGCGGTGTGAAAAACTCAAGCCGCAAGTTCGCCCTCTGACAGGCGCCCGGCGTGGCGCAGCGCGGCCAGGCTCAGCAACAGCGCACCGGCGGCGACCGCGATCCAGGCATGCCAGCTGCCCACCCCGAAATAGATGGCGGGGGTCAGGAACGAAGCCAGCGAAACGAACTGGTTGACGATCCCTGCGCGCAGCCCCGCGCCGCCGGCTCGCTCGGCCACGCGCGGCAACAGCGCCATGCACACGCCCGACAGCGCGCCAAAGGCAAAGACCCAGCCCATCAGCCCGGCCACGGCCGCCACCAGCGGGCTGGCCGGCACGAACAGCAGGGCCTGCGCCAGCACGCCTACGGCGGCCATCACGGCAAACAGGCGCAAGGGGCGCATGGCCCGCGCCAGCAAGGCGCCGGTCACTGTGCTGCCGGCCAGCACGGCCAGGATCTTGGCCCCGGCCACGATCCCGGCCGAGGCTGCCAGCGACACGCCGTGCGCGTTGGCCAGCCAGCCTGCCGCCACCAGGCTGGTGCCATAAGACACCATGTTGGGCAGGGCCAAGGCCAGCGCCAGCAGCAGCAGCACCGGATTGGTCACCCCGGCGCGCAACTGGGCCAGGGACGAGAGCGCGAGCGCGCGCGGCGCCGAGGCCACGCGCGGCAGCAACATGGCGCCGGCCACGCAGGCCAGCATCACCGCGCCATGGGCGGCAAAGGCCAGGCGCCAACTCGCCCATTGCGCCACCAGCGCGGCCAGCAACAGCCCAACCGAAAAGCCGGCCGGGGCATAAGTCGCCCATAGCGCCATGCCGCGCGCACGCAGGCTGCCGCCCAGCGTGGTCATCAACATGGCCGCCCCGCCATTGAGCACGCCGACATAGGCAATTCCGGCCAGGACCATCGACAGGTCGAACAGCCACAGCGCCCGCGCCTGCACCAGGCCGAGATCGGCCAGGGCCAGCAGCAAGGGCGCCAGGATCAGCACGCGGCGCGGCCCCAGGCGATCGACCAGCCCACCCCCAAGGGTGGAGGTGATCGCCGCCGGCAGCGAAAACAGCGAAATGGTCCAGCCGATCGCGGCCGAACCACTGGAAAAATCACGCGCGACTAAGGCGGTCAGCGGCGAAAGCATGCCCACCATCGCCATCGACCCCAGGCCGATGGCATAGACCAGCACCAGGGTGAACAACTGGCGACTGGTGCCCTGCCACCCCGGCAGCAACCCGTCGATGGGATGTTCGGGCGGCTGCCGGGCGATGGTTTGCGACAAGGCGTTTCTCTTTTTTCAACCGAGGGCGGAAAGAGGAGGCCGGCACGCGCCGGCCCCATTTCCCGCAGGATTTGCGATCACTGGCGGTATTGCAAGGTCAGCCCGATCGTGCGCGGACGATAGGACTGTTCGTAATAGAGCGACGCGCCGACCGCATCGTGCCCGCGCGAGAGCAGATCGCGCGAGTTGGTCAGGTTGTCCACAAACAGCGAGAGATCGATCCCGCCCTTGCGCGCGCCCACGCGCAACTGGACATAGTCGCGGCCCGGCAGGGCATAGAGCCCGGCATCATAGCCGAACGTGCCCACGGCCGAAGGGATCGTGTCGTTGCTGGTGAAGGTATAGTCCACCCGCGCATAACCCGAGACTTCGCCCGTGATCGGCGCTTCATAGTTGCCATAGGCATGGCCCGACCACAGCGGCCCGCTGATGCGTTCGCCCGCCGCGCGCAACAGAACTGTGCCGTCCTTGATCGTCACGTCATCGGCATAGTGTACATTGGCATAGCCGATGTTGCCGCCCAGCGAGAGGCCAGTGACCGGACGCACTTCGAGCGAGAATTCCAGGCCCTTGCCATTGGCATCGCCCAGGTTCGACACATAGGAGAAGCCGCAGTTGAGGCGCACCGCCTGCTGGATGTTCTTCCAGTTGACGATATAGCCGCTGACATCGAATGCCACCTTGCCGCCCAGCAGGCGTCCCTTGGCGCCCGCTTCATAAGACCACAGCGAGTCCGACTCAAAGCTGGTCGGCACGGTGTTGGTGGTCAGCCCCAGCGCGGTCAGGTCGCCGGCGCAGCGTTCGGGCAGCGTGCTGGGCTGCGCGCCGGCCGGGCGGAAACCCTTGCTGGCCGAGGCATAGAGCATCGCGTTGTCATCGACCTGGTACTTGGCGGCGAACTTGGGCGTCCAGGCGCCTTCGCTCGTCTTGGTGATCACCTGGGTACGCGATCCGCCGTTGGTCGGGCCGTCCTTGGTTTCGTCGAACGAGAAATCGACCTTGGTATAGCGCAGCGCCGCGGTCAGCGTCAGCTTGTCGATGGGCTTCACGTCCACGCTGGCAAAGGCGGCGTACTGGTCGTCCTTGGAGGCGATGATATCCACCAGGCTATAGCGGTTGTCATACTGCCGAAAGCCGCTGACCAGCACGCCGGGAATGCGGCCCGACGAGGTGAAGTTGGAAAAATCCTGCTGGCTGTGGGTGTAGAATACCCCGGCGCTCCAGTCGATCAGCGGATTGTTGGCCGAATAGGCCCGCAGTTCCTGCGAGAAATTCCGCTGCTTGAGCGTGAGGTAATCCTCCATGTTGGTGATGTCCTTGTTCGCATATGTCCCGAAGGGCGAACCCGAACGCAGGGTGGAGAAATACGTCGAATAATCGAGCGTCTGGTACTGCTCGCGCTTGAGGTACGACGTGTTGGACGCAATCGTGACCGTGTCCAGCTTCAATTCGGCCGTCAGCGAGGGCATCAGCAGGCGGTCGCGGGTCGGCTCGGTCTGGTAGACGCCGCTGTGGTAATCGCCGTCCTTGGCGTTGCCATAGCCTTCCCAGAAATCGTCGCGCGCGTTCTGGCGCAGATATTGGTAGAACACCTTGGGCGTGATGGTCAGTGCATCGGTGGGATTCCACGCAAGGGCCATGCGCCCCACCATGTTGCGCTGCCAGTTGATGTCCTTGGCTTTGACGTTGTCGGTGCCCTGGGTCACCTGGTCGATATAGCCGCCCTGGCGCTGGTACCAGCCGCTGGCGCGGAACGCGAGGGTATCGGTCAGCGGCGCGCCCACGGCCAGCCCGCCTTCATAGCTGGGCGATCCGTGATCGGTGAACGAAACCTGGCTGCGACCATAGATGCTGGTCTCGTCGAAGCTGGGCGATGGAGTGATGAAACGCACCGCCCCTCCTTCGGAACTGGCGCCGAACAGCGTGCCCTGCGGCCCACGCAGCACTTCCACGCGCTCCAGGTCGAACACGCGCGGATAGGGGTTGCCGCCGTAATAGCCGATGTTGCGGATCTGGATCGGCGTATCGTCGATATAGATCGCGGTGGTCGAAGAACCCACGTCGGACTTCAGCCCGCGAATGGCGATGTTTGTGCCGTTGTTGCCGGCCACGCCAGACGTGGTGGAAAACTGCAGGGCTGGGGTGATGCGCGCGATGTCATCGATGCTGCGCACGCCCTGGATGTCCATGTCCTTTTGCGAATAGGCGGCGATGGACAGCGGCACCTTGCTCAGCGTTTCGTCGCGGCGCTGCGCCGACACCACGATTTCCTCGGTCGGATCGCTGGCGGCATCTGCGGGGGCCGGCGTCGCATCGGCGGCGTAGGCGATGCCAGCATCCAGCGCGAATGGCGCCGCGCTCGCGATCAGGATCAGGGCGCTGCGGCGCAACCGGCCACGGCGGCCGGGCAACGAAAGACTGTGCGACATAATGCTTATCCCTCTTGTTATGCTTCTTACCTCCCACAGCCCTCGTCCGTCCCGCGCCTTGCGTGTGCAAGGATTGCGGCCGGCCGCCATTTGGCGGCAAGGCAACCGTGGCGCCATTGCGCCCTGCGGCTCCCCGATCGTGCCTTGGTGTTCTCCCCAAGCAGGCCTTGGCTCACCAACAAGGTGATTCACAAACCGCCCGGCCGCCATTGCAAGAATCGAACCGGAGTGTTGCTATTCTTGTGCGACGGCGGGGCCATCGGCGCCGGTGTTCGCAAGCGCGAAACACCCCATTGCCCAACCAGCACTTCGCATCGCTGGCAAGTGTGGTTCGCACCACGTAGAGCAGGCGGCGGCAACAGGAAGGAAACGCGATGCACGGATCGACCTGGCATGTGGGTGCGGTGCTGCCTGCCGCCGATGCACCGCCTCTGGGCGCCCATGCCATTACCATCGGTGGCGATGGCCGCATCGCCGCGATGGCGCCATGCGATCCGTCAGGCCTGACCGCGACCGAAGCCGCACTCGTCGCTATGCCCGCGCTGGCCAATGCCCACGATCATGGCCGTGGCCTCGCCACGCTCGCCTGCGGCGTGGACGATGCCCCGCTCGAACATTGGATGATCGACCTGGCGCGCCAGCCGCGTGTCGATGCCTATGACGCGGCGGCGCTGGCGCTTGCCCGCCTCGCCGGATCGGGCGTCGCCGCCGTCTATCATTGCCACAACACGCAAAACGGCGCCGCCCTGCTGGACGAGGCCGAAGCGGTTTCCCGCGCCGCGCGCGAAACCGGCCTGCGCGTTGCCTTTGGCTGGCCGTTCTTCGATGCCAATCCGCTGGTCTATGGCGATCATGCCGCCCTGGCGCGGCTTTTCCCGCCCGAACGCCGCGCGGCCATTGCCACTATGGACCAAGGCTTGCGCTCCTGCGCCACCAACATGGCCTTGTTCGATCGTGCGCAGGCGCTCGAGCATGACCTGTTTGCCCTGCACTATCACCCCGTGGCGCCGCAATGGGCGCAGCCGGCCACGTTGGCGGCGATTGCCGCCGCATCGGCCGCCAGCGGGCGCCGCGTACATACGCACCTGCTCGAAACGCGGCTGCAACGCGAATGGGCCGATGCCCATTTCCCGCAAGGCTTCGTGCCCTGGTTGGACGAGATCGGCCTGCTCTCCCCGCGCCTGACGGTGGCGCACGGGGTGTGGTTGCGGCCCGATGAACTGACCCTGCTTGCTGCGCGCGGGGTAACCATTTCGGTCAATGTCTCGTCCAACTTGCGCTTGCGCTCAGGCTTGCCGCCGCTGGCACAGATCGCACAGGCCGACATCGCCATGGGCCTCGGCCTCGATGGCATGGGGCTTGATGACGATGCCGACATGCTGCGCGAAATGCGCCTGGCGCACCTGCTGATGGGCCAGCCCGACAGGGACGCAAGTGGCCCGGTGGCCCTGCCCGGCACCCAAGCCGTGCTGCACGCGGCATGGACCGGCGGGCGCGCCGCCATCCTGGGGCCAGACGATGGCGGCGGGCGCCTCGCTCCCGGCGCCCCGGCCGATGTGCTGCTGATCGATCGACGGCGCATGGCGAAAGACTGGGTCGGATCGGGCTGGCCTTGCGATCCCGCCTGGCTCCTGGCGCGCGCAACCCGGGCCGATGTCGCCCACCTGCTGGTCGGCGGCCGCGTCGTGGTGCGCGATGGCCGGGTCACCGGGCTGGACGAAACCGCCCTAGCCGCCCGCCTTACGGCACAGGCCCGCGCCGCGCGCGCTGCCACTGCGCCCGATACGGCACAGATCGCGCAAACGCAGGCGGCCACCCATGCGTTCTACGCCACCGGCTGCCACTGCGGGCAGCCATAACGCGCCCTACTTCCCCGCCACCATCAGGGTGGCGAGCGTCAGGGTTTCCACCCCGGTCTTGATGCTGATCGCCGGATCGGGCGCAAAGAACGGGGAATGGTTCACCGGCACCGGTTTGCCCTGCGCCTTGTACTGCGCGGCCATCGCAGCGCTGGTGCCGCCAATGCTGAAATAGACCGAGCGCACCTTTCCACCTTGGGCAAATTCGGAAAAGTCCTCGCTCGCGGTCCAGCCCTGCTCGCTCGCCGGGATCAGCACCACGCGATCCTTGCCCAGCGCGGAGGTCAGCGTGGCGGCGGCCTGCGCACCCAGCGCCGGCTCATTCACCACCGATCCGGTGCCGTGCAGATGCACCACATCGGGCGCGGGCGCGCCAGACATCATCGCGACCGCTTCGGCCGTGTTCTTGACGCCCTTGAGCAGCCCGTCGCGCACCGCCGGATCATAGGACCGCAGCGTCAGGCCAAGGTCAGCCGTATCGGGAATGATATTGGCGGCGGTGCCGGCATGGAACGATCCCACCGTCACCACGCCGAATTTCATCGGGTCTTTTTGGCGGCTGATCACGGTCTGCACGTCTTCGACGAATCGCGCGCCCATCACCACGGGATCGATGCTCTTGTCGGGCATCGAGCCATGCGCGCCCACCCCATGGAACGTGATGTGCACCGCATCGCTGGCCGAGGTGGTAAAGCCCTGTTTGATCGTCACTTCGCCCGCCGGCGACGGGCCGACATGCGCGCCAAACGCAAAATCGGGCTGGGGAAAGCGGGTGTAGAGCCCATCGGCCAACATCGCCTTGGCGCCCGAAACCACTTCCTCGGCCGGTTGGCCCACCAGGATCACCGTGCCATGCCAGCGCGCCTTCATGGCCAGCAGCGCGCGCGCCGTGCCGATCCACCAGGCCATGTGGATATCGTGGCCACAAGCGTGATCGACAAAGGTGGTCTTGCCATCGGCCTCGGTCTGCTGCACGTGGCTGGCATAAGGCAGGCCGGTCTTTTCTTCCATCGGCAGCGCATCCAGCTCAGTACGCAACAGCACCAGCGGCCCGGCCCCGTTGCGGATGACGCCTACGATGCCGGTCTTGCCGACGCCTTGCGTCACCTCCACGCCCATGGCCTTGAGCTGTTTGGCCAGCACGTCGGCGGTGCGGGTTTCGCGAAAGGCGGTTTCGGGGTGGCTGTGAATGTCCTGATAGAGCGCCTGGAGATCGGGCCAGTCCTTGGCGAACTGCGCGTCGATGACCGCCAGGGCAGCGCCGGGATCAGCCTTGGCTTGGGCGGGCGGAGAAGTCGTGGCGCAGAGGACCAAAGCCAGAGCGAAAGCGGGGGAAAAACGCTGCATCATCGACGCGCCTTGTGCCACGCGGCGCCATGCAGCGGCAAGACCCGCCGCGCCAGCGCCACCAGCGACAGCCCGGCCAGTTGCAGCGCGGCAGCCGTCGCCAGGAACCCGAAAACAAAGCCGATCCGCGCCACGCCGCCCGGCGCTTCCAGACCGTGGGCAAAGCCATGGCCCAGCCCGGCGAGCGCCACCCCGGCCGCTGCCAGCCACAGCGGCGGGCGCAGGCGCAGCAACGCGGCCAGCGCCAACCCGATCACGCTCAGGCCGATCATCGCCTCGGACAGCCCCGCCGGCACCAACGCGGCCGTGGCAAAGCCGGCCAGCATGGCGGCGAGCAGCGTGACCGGCAGCACCCGCGCGGCGCGCCCGCCGATGATCCCGGCCCAGGCCCCGGCCAGCAGCATCGCCGCCAAGTGATCGGCGCCGGTCAGCGGATGCAGCAGCCCCGCCACGAACCCGCCGCCGGCGCCATGGCCGGGATGGGCCAGCGCCGTGCCGGGCAGCGCAGCGAGGGTGAGCAGGGCGGCGATTTTGGGCAAACGTTTCATGCAGGAATCCTTTCGGACAGGCCGCCGGTCTTGACGATGAACTGGATAATCTCAGGCAGGCCCAGACATTCCTTGAGATTGGTGAACAGGAACGGGCGCTCGCGGCGCATCAGCCGGGCATCGCGTTCCATCACGCCCAGGTCTGCGCCCACCAGCGGGGCCAGGTCGATCTTGTTGATCACCAGCAGGTCGGATCGTGTAATACCGGGGCCGCCCTTGCGCGGAATCTTGTCGCCGGCCGAAACGTCGATCACGTAGATCGTGATATCGGCCAGTTCCGGGCTGAACGTGGCAGCCAGATTGTCGCCCCCGCTTTCGATGAAGATCAGTTCCAGGCCGGGAAAGCGGCGCGCCATTTCGTCCACGGCGGCCAGATTGATGCTGGCATCCTCGCGAATGGCGGTATGCGGGCACCCCCCGGTCTCCACGCCCATAATCCGCTCGGGCACCAGCGCGCCCGATCGGGTGAGGAATTCGGCATCCTCGCGGGTGTAGATGTCGTTGGTGATTGCCGCGATGTTCCAGCGGTCGCGCATTGCCTTGCACAGCCGATCGGTCAGCGCCGTCTTGCCCGAGCCGACCGGTCCACCGATGCCGACGCGTAAAGGTCCGTTGTGGGAAATCATGAGCGGAACAGCCTTGTGTAGAGCGTTTCGTGATGGAACGAGCAGAGTTCGAGCGCCGGGGTGGCCGTGCCCAGATCATCGAGCGGGCAGGCGCGCGCCGCACCTGCAATCGGGCCGATGCGGCGGGCAAGTTCGGCCATGGCCAGTTGCCCGTCGGTCTGGCCCAACGGCACCAGCCGCACCCCGGCCGAAACCAGGTTGGCTGCGGTGGCATGGAGGAAACCTTGCACCGCGGCGCCTTCGTCCACGCCGTGCGCGGCGGCGGCTAGGGCAAAGACTGTGGCATGGGCATGGGGCCAATCCCCACGCCGCGCGGCATAGGCTTCCAGCGCGTGATGGGGCCACGCCTTGCGCACTACGGCCAGGAACGCGGCGCCCTGCTGGCGGCTTTCCAGCGCGGTTTCACTGCTGGCGCGAAACGCGGCGGCCAGGTCTGCCAAGACATCCAACGCGGCATCGTCATGCGCCACGCGCATCGCCTGGACCAGCAGCACCGCATCCACCCAGCCGCCCCCGCGCGCAATCACCGCATCGACATAGCCGACCAGATCAACCCAAGACTGCACCCGACCATCGTCCACCGCCGTTTCCAGCCCGTGGCTATAGGTATAGCCGCCGATCGGCAGCGAAGGCGATGTCCACGCCAGCAGCAGGTGCAGCGCCGGTTCAGTGAGCATGGTCGTGGTGGTGCCCATGAGCATGGTGATGATGCCCGTGGTCATGGCCGTGCTCATGCCCGTGGTCATGATCGTGCGCATGGCCATGCTCCCCGACATAGGCGCCCCCTTCGGGCGTAAACGGCGCCTCGATCAACTTCACCTGCGCGCCAAGGCCGCGCAGCATGTCGAGGATCACGCCGTCGCGGCGCAGCAGGATGCGATCACTATGGATTTCGGCCGGAAGATGGCGGTTGCCGATGTGCCAGGCCAGCCGCAACAGCGCGATTGGACTGGCCCCGCGCACTTCCATCAGCGCCTCGGGCACGGCTTCCACGCGCACCACCCGCCCGTCTGACAGCGCTAGGCCGTCGCCATGCGCCAGCACTGTGGCCCGCGCCAGGTCGAGCACAAAATCAGTGCCACCCGCCGTGACATAGCGAAAGCGGCGGCGGTGGCGCGCGTCATAATCCAGCACGATGACATCGGCCGCGCTGGCTGCATCCCAGCTTCCGGCGGGAAGCACGTCACGGGCGATGAGGGGTTCGGTCATGGTCGCTTTCAGAACAGGAAATAGCGTTGGGCAAAGGGCAGTTCGGCGGCCGGCTCGCAGGTCAGCAATTCGCCGTCGGCGCGCACTTCATAGGTTTCCGGGTCCACCTCGATATGCGGCAACGCGCTGTTGTGGATCATGCTCGCCTTGGAAATGCCGCCGCGCGTGTTGCGCACCGCTTCCAGCGGCCGCTCCAGCCCCAGCCGCTGCGCCATGCCCCCGGCAATCCCCGCCCCCGAAACGAAATGGAGCGAGGACTCCACCCCAGCCCGCCCCAGCGCGCCGAACATCGGGCGGTAATGCACCGGCTGCGGCGTAGGGATTGAGGCATTGGGATCACCCATCGGCGCGGTGGCGATGGAACCGCCCTTGATCACCATGTCGGGCTTGGCGGCAAAAAACGCGGGCGACCACAACACCAGATCGGCCAGCTTGCCCACTTCGACCGAGCCGACAACGTGGGCAATGCCGTGGGCAATCGCCGGGTTGATCGTGTACTTGGCGATATAGCGCCGCGCCCGCAGGTTGTCGTCGTCGCCATCGCCGGGCAGCGCGCCGCGCTGCACTTTCATCTTGTGCGCGGTTTGCCAGCAGCGGATCACGGTTTCGCCCACCCGGCCCATTGCCTGGCTGTCGGACGACATCATCGAAAACGCCCCCAGGTCGTGCAGGATGTCTTCGGCGGCAATGGTTTCGCGGCGAATGCGGCTTTCGGCAAAGGCCACGTCCTCGGCAATCCGCGGGTCCAGGTGATGGCACACCATCAGCATGTCGAGATGCTCGTCCAGCGTGTTGACCGTGTAGGGCCGCGTCGGATTGGTCGAGGAGGGCAAGACATTGGGCAGGCCGGCCACGCGGATGATGTCGGGCGCATGGCCGCCCCCTGCCCCTTCGGTGTGGAATGCATGGATCGTGCGCCCGGCAAAGGCGGCGATCGTGCTTTCGACAAAGCCGCTTTCGTTGAGCGTGTCGGTGTGCAGCGTCACCTGGATATCCAGTTCGTCGGCCACGGTCAGGCAGCAGTCGATGGCAGCAGGGGTGGTGCCCCAATCCTCGTGCAGTTTCAGGCCACAGGCCCCGGCCTCGACCATTTCCACAAGCGCCTGGGGCTTGCTGGCATTGCCCTTGCCGAACAGGCCGAAGTTCATCGGCAGCGCCTCTAGCGCCTGGAGCATTCGCCCGATGTGCCAGGGGCCGGGGGTGCAGGTGGTGGCCAGCGTACCGTGCGCGGGGCCCGTGCCGCCGCCCAACATCGTTGTGATCCCGGCATTGAGCGCCTCTACAACCTGCTGCGGGCAGATGAAATGGATATGCGCGTCGACCCCGCCGGCGGTCAGGATGCGCCCTTCGCCCGCGATGATCTCGGTGCCCGGCCCAATCGGAATTGTCACGCCCGGCTGCGTTTCGGGATTGCCCGCCTTGCCTATGGCGTGGATGCGCCCGTCGCGCAGGGCGACATCGGCCTTGACCACGCCCCAATGGTCCAGGATCACCGCATTGGTGATCACCGTGTCGGGCGCGCCCTGCGCCCGCGTGATCTGGCTTTGCCCCATGCCATCGCGGATCACTTTGCCGCCGCCGAATTTCACTTCCTCGCCATAAATCGTGAAATCCCGCTCCACCCGGATCAGCAGCGCGGAATCACCCAAGCGGATGCGGTCGCCCGTGGTGGGGCCAAACATGCCGGCATAGGCGGCGCGGATCATGCGGATCGCCATGGTCAAAGGGCTCCCATCACGGCACCACGAAACCCGATGACCACGCGCGCGCCCTCATAGGGGATCAGCGCCACGTCGCGCGATTGGCCCGGCTCGAACCGCACCGCCGTGCCGCTCGCAATGTCCAGGCGGTGCCCGCGCGCCGCGACGCGATCGAAGTCCAGCGCCGGGTTGGTCTCGGCAAAGTGATAATGGCTGCCCACCTGGATCGGCCGGTCGCCGGTGTTGGCCACGGTCAGCGCCAGCACAGGGCGCCCGGCGTTGATCTCGATCTCGCCATCGGCACACAGGATTTCACCGGGAATCATCGCGGGTTCCTTCAACGGATCGGCTTATGCACGGTCACCAGCTTGGTGCCGTCGGGGAATGTCGCTTCCACCTGGACGTCGTGGATCATCTCGGCAACGCCAGGCATGACCTGGTCACGCGTCAGCACATGTCCACCGCTTGCCATCAGGTCGGCCACGCGACGTCCGTCGCGCGCGCCTTCCACCACATATTCGGTGATCAGCGCGATGGCTTCGGGATGGTTGAGCTTCACCCCGCGCTGCAACCGCCCGCGCGCCACCATCGCGGCCATCGCCACCAGCAGCTTGTCCTTCTCGCGCGGGGTCAGTTGCATCGCGTTCCTTTCAGCAGGTCCACAGCGCCGGCAAGCGCGGAGCCAGCCCAAACACCGCGGCGCGCATGGCACAGGCGGCTGCCATCACTTGCGCGCGCAGAGCCTGGGCATCGGGCGCTGCCCAGCGCAGCAGCAGCATCCCGTCGAAACTGGTGGCACCGCCATGGGGCGCTGGCGCCAGGCTCCGCGCCAGATCGAGATGTGCAGCGGCGTCGCGCCCCACATACAGCATCGTGGCCAGCGCGCGGGCACCGCCCAGCCCATGGGGCAGTTCCGGGGAAAGCGTGCCATGCCCGGCGCCATCACCTTGCAGGTGCAGGGCATCGGCCCAGATCAATCGCCCGTCGCGGCGGATATGCCAGACATCGTGCACCAGCCCACGGGTAAACGCCTCGCCCATGGCGCCGCGCCCCAGCACTAGCGTTTCCACCGCCAGCAAGGCGCCATCGCCCGCCACGTCGGCGTCCAGCCGACGGCGCAGGCGCGTGCCCTGAAACAGGATGGCTTCCTGGCCCAGCCATTCGCCGCGCCCACCCGCGCCAACGCTCAGATGAGTTTCCACGGCGATGTCGGGATCTTCGGGCAGCACACGATAGAGCTTTTCGGCCGCCTGCGTTGTCACCGTGCCGCTTGCGCCTGGCTTGATGACGACCTCGACGGCCACGCGGTCACCCCCGGTTAGCCCTCCACTTGTGGTCAGGCTCACGGCCAAAGGAAATTCACCAGCCATGGGATCAGGAAACAGAAGGCGACAGGGCGCTTGCTGGTAGATATCGCTGATGCCGCCGACTTTAAACGCAACCCGCGAAAAGCCCTTGAGGCGCTGGTACTCGGTCCGGCAAGAATGGCTGGCTTGGATCGCATGCATCGCTCGATCAAGCTATGTTGCGTGCCAACTCGCCGATGTAGCCAATTGCGCAACGCCGCGTTGTCCGCTCGAGGTGCTGCTTCTGGCGGGAAATGCGGCTGAGCGGCAAGGGCGCACGATATGGTCGTGATATTTCGAGGCTAGACTTCCCCTCAGTCTCAAGACTTGTACCAGTCGCCGGTCGATAGCCTGTCGAAAGGACATTTTCATCCAATCATCAACTCAGTCACGGCAGCCTCGCGAGCAGCCGCTTTCAACGCGGGTTTCGCACCACCGGTTCTTCCGGCATCCCAAGCTGTTGCTTGCTGGAGCCTTAAAAATTTCTCTGCAGGTGTAGACTGATCGTCCGTGGCTGGACTGGCGTTCGCTGGTTGATGGCACGTATGGTAAACGGATTGCCAAAGGCGAAGCTATCTTCGCGCTGATCAAAGAGATTGGAGAGCACCAGCCCGGCTCTCAAGCTTCCCAGGACCACCTCCACGCCGGCGTCGGCAACCCAGAAGTCGCCCATCTCACGGCCGAGCAATGGATCGAAACTCAGTCGGGCCGAACCGGTATATCGCACTGAAAGAAATCCCCGGGCGAGCGCAGAGCCGACCGGCTGGGCATAGGAAAACTTCACGGTGCCTGCGTAATCGGGCAGGATCGGCAGGCGAGTGTCTTCGCCCAATGCGCCCGTCGCAACGGAAGGGTGCGACAGCCGGCCACGCTGGACCGTAAGATTGGCCTCAAGCGTCCAGGGAGCAGCGCGAAGCTCTCCTGACAACTCCACACCGACATTATGCGCGCGACCGGCATTGATCGTACGAACGAGATTGTCAGTGCCGAGGACATCGCTCTGCACATTCTCCCATTGAAGACCGAACAGGCTGCCGCTCACCCGGAAACGCTCATCCGTTCCGCTCAGGCGCCACCCCAGTTCAATGCTCTTGAGATCATCCGAGCGGAAGGATTGCGATCCCGGATCACCGTCGGGATTGATACCGCCAGGGCGAATCGCGCTTGCGTAGCGGAGCCAGAACATCCTTCGAGCGGTGGGATGCCAGGATAAAGTAAGGCTTGGGGTCAGCCCAAATTGACGTGCGCTACGTCGTGCCTGTCCATCCTGTTCATTGTCCACGCGGGAAGCATAGGCGCGTCCGCCGACCGTGACCTTCCATCCACTCCCAAGGGGCTGGGCGACTTCGCCGAACAGAGCGCCCTCGAAGCTGTCATTATGCTGCGCGAGCAGCGTCACGGCCTGGCCTGAGCCGGGCAAATATCTGTCCGTCAGTCTATTTTCCGCCTGAAGGAATGTCAGGCCAGCAACCCAGGGCCGCGATGCAGATCTGTCACTTAGCCGGATCTCCTGCGTGGTCAGTTGCAGCAAGCGGCGTTCGTCAAAGCCGAGCGGCGTCGCCAGCCCAAGGTCGCCAGCCTGAGAGGTTGCGTCGTAACGGCTGCTAAATTCATGCGTCACATAGGCGGTGGACGATGTGAGATCGAGCGCCCCGACCTTGCCACTTATTGTCGCCGTCGCGGCCAAAAAATCATTGTCATGCGGCTCCGCCATCGCCGTTTCGCGCGCCAGTCCATGAAATGCATATTGGCTGTCACGCACATTCAGCCATTGGGCGGTGATGCCAAGATCGGCATGCCAACTATCCGCAAACTGCCAGCCCAGCATGGCGCGACCGCCAATGCGCCGACTGCGGTTGACATTGTCCTTGCCCCTTTGCCGATCATCGATCCAGCCGCCTGTTTGGTCGGTATAGCCTGACAGGCGCAGGGCCAGACGGTCCGACACCAAAGGGGCGTTCAGTATCCCTTCGATTGCTCCGCCCGCACCGCCATGGCTGACCTGGCTGGCTTCCATGCCGGCCATGCCCGACCAGTTCTGCAAATCGGGCTTTTTGGGTATGATTCTGACAATGCCGCCAAGAGCACCTGATCCGTAAAGCGCACCCTGGGGGCCGCGAAGCAGCTCGATCCGATCGATGTCGATCAGGCGCAGATCGGGGTCGGGCGTGGCATAGCTTACGCGCGCATCATCAAGATAGAGGTTCACCGTAGACTGGGTCGAACCGTTGAAGGGACTGTCCGCCACCCCTCGTAGAAAAATCCGGTCACGGCCAGGGCCCAGATTGGTCGTGATCGCGCCTTCGGTGAAGGCCAGCATCTCATGAACGTCGCGGGCGCCGCTTGCTCCTCGGCCGACATCGGGCTGAATGATGCTTATTGCGACCGGCACATCGCCCAGCATCTCCTCGCGTTTCATCGCCGTGACCACGATTTCAGCGGGTGGAGTTGCGATCTGAACCGAAGGTCGTGTGGGGGTAGCGAATTGAGCAGGCACGGCCTCCAGCCGCCAAAGCGCCGGCCCAGCGGGAACCGCACGAAATCCCGACCCTTTCAGCAGCTTTCTTAGCGCTGCGTCGGCACTCATCACACCCCTGACGCGCGGCGTGCGACGGGCTGGGATGGTACCCGCCATGCCCACCGATATGCCGCTCTGCCTTGCAAGTTCGGTCAGGGCCGCTTCCAGCGTGCCTGCGGCGATGTCAATCCTGCGCGGTTCCGCATGCGCAGAGCCACAGAAAAGACTAACGAGCGCTGCGCTCCACCAGGCGCATCGTGCCGCCCCTGTCCACTGCCTCAACCGGTAGCAGGGCTTCAATCTGTTCCACCAGCCCCGCACCATCACTGATCGTCAGCACTCCTGAAAGTCGCAAGTCTCCGACCGCAGGATCAACCGCGACCTGCCGACCGACATAGCGTGACAGATCGGTCGCTACCAGCGTGAGGGGAGCTGCGTGGTAGATCAATTGTCCCCGGCGCCATGCGCCAACAGCAGCGATATCGACGGGACCGACCTTCGCTTCGCCACTGCCGGTCATGACGTCCATCCGCTTTCCGGCTGCAATCGTCACGCCCCTGGCTGCCTTCGGCGCGACAACCACGCGTCCGTCGCTGACTGCAATGCTCAGTTGGCGGGGCGTGACGACGAGATCGAACCTGGTGCCGATGTCGCGCACTTCATAGCCGGCGGCAGATATCGTGAAGCGGCGCGAGGGGTCGTGCCGAACATCGAAAAACGCGGCGCCGCCACGCATGTCCACTCGCGGCGAGGGACCATCGGCCAGCGCAAGTCGGGAATTGCGATCCAGCAGGATATGGCTGCCATCCTTTAGCGCAATCATCCGGGTTGCATCAGGGCACGTCGCGTAGGCGACCATGTTATCCGTATCCGGCGCTGGCAGGCGCATCGCGACGACGGCCGCAAGCGCGACCATGGCGGCAACGCCTCCACCTATCCACCAAATGCGGCTGGAGCCCGCCGGCGGAGCGGCGTCTTCCATGTCGTTGGAGGGCAGGGCCGCGAGGATCGCGGGACGAAGCGCGTCGATGTCCGCATCGATCAGGGCTATGGCGTCATAAGCCGTGCGATGCGCAGCATCAGCGCCGAGCCAGGCGGTAAAAGCGTCCCAGTCCATGTCGGGCGCGTCGATACGCGCGTGCCATGACGCGGCTTCCATCGCGATATCGCCCTCCCTATCGGCGGGCATATTCATTTTGACCTCCCGTTCATGGCCATCACCCCTTGCCGACCCGACGCCGCCGATCGATCATCACCCCAGTGCGGCCGCATCATCTTTCGATCGCTTCGCGCAGATGCCGAAGGGCGACGGCGATATGTTTTTCAACGGCACTGCGGCTGATGCCGAACTCTGCCGCGACTTCCGCGTGGCTCAATCCGTCCAGCTTGTGCCGGCGAAAAACGCGCCCCGCACCGGGTGGCAGCGCGTCGATTGCCGTTGCAAGGCGCCGGGCCCGCTCGCGCCCTTCAGCAACATCGTAGGGCGAAGGGCTTTCATCCGTTGCCTCGCCGCCCCGTTGTTCGACGACAGCGTCGGACCAGCCCTGCTCGCGCCTGACGCGGCGTTGCCTCTCGCGAACACGGTCAAGGACGATGTTCATCCCGGTCCGATAAAGAAAGGCCGAGGGATTGGCGATCGGCCCAGTGTCCGCGCGCGCCACATGCAGCCAGATTTCCTGCAAGACATCCTCGGCTTCAGCCGAGCTGCCGGTACGGCTGGTGAGAAATCGCAACAGCTGGGGCCGGTGCGCCATCAGCATGGCTGCAAGCCCTTCCGCGCGATCCTGTTCTTTCTTGACGGCCCACCTCCCGGGCACCCGATCGGGCGTTGCCGCTGTCATCATGATGGCGTCAGCCAAGCGCCCTGGCTTCCTACACCGGTCATGGCAGTCACGGAAGCCTGCACTATCGGATCTCGACGCAGGCCACGCGCGCGCCCGCCCCTCCGATCGGCTGAGTCTCATAATCGTCCGCATTGGCATGCATGACCAGGGCCGATCCGTCCGTATCGAGCAGATTGGACCGTGCTGTCCCGTCGCGCAGGGAAACCAGCGGCGAGAACATCTCCGCTTTCACAACGCCTTGTGCGTCTGCAAATATATTGGGCAAATCGCCCAGATCGTTTCCTGCCGGATTCAGCAGCCCGTGAACGGCGGGGCTCGCCATATGGACATGTCCGCCAGCCGATTTGAACATCGGATCGCTGCAATCCGCCTTTTCATGGAAATGTACGGCGTGCCAACCTGGCTGCAGACCACTGGCTTCAATATGCACCAACACGCCCTTGGGTGCGTCAGTCAGCGTCACTTCGCCGCTGACGCCGGTCGCCGCCTTGCCAAAGCTGTAACTCTTGACGCTCTCCGCCGGGGCCGCAGCCACAAGGATGCATGATGAAAGCAGCAAAATCGGCAGGCGGGGCATGGTCTTCTCCCTGAAAGAGCCTTTTTGGCGACACGGTTGGCATGTGACGCCGCCAGCCGGCGGCCCCCTCAGTCGCGCTGGTCCAAAAAATTTCGATCCAGCGGCGGCTGAAGCTGTGGTCGTTCCCAGGCGGCGGCGTCGATCGGCTGAAAGCGACGAGCATGGGAGAGCCACGGAATGGGAAGTCAACAATGTCGAAGGCTGATGGTTATCGCCGGGTTCACGGCCAGCCTAGGGCTTTTGCCGACACCGGCCAGCGCGGCTCCTTTGGTGGTCAAGGCCGACCATGTCACGCCTGGCCCCGGATGGATCCGCTTCGCCCTGTATCGTGGCGCCAAGGGCTTCCGTCATGAGAAGCAAGCGATCAAGGTTATACAGGTTCGCGCAACCGCAGCATCCGTGACCGCACGGTTCGACGATCTGCCTCCCGGCCAATATGCGGTGATCGCCTATCATGACGCCAATGAAGATCAAAAGCTGGGCCTGCGTTTCGGCATGTTCCCCACTGAGGGATGGGGGCTGTCGAACAATCCCCGCGTCATGGGGCCTCCCAGCTTCAGTGCATCCAGTTTCACCGTGAACGAACAAGGCGGCTCGATCAGCATCAATCTCCGGTATTGAGCGGCGCCAAGTCAGCTAGCGTAGGCCGTCGCAAACAGCCCCTTTATGCCGGGCGCGACGGATTTGGTTTCCATCCTGATCCGTGCAGGGTCGAAACCACCTGCCATCAGGGCTGATCTGAGTTGTTGTTCATCATATAGGCGGTGAAGTCCTTGCCGCGTGAAGGACCATTTTTCCATCGTGTCGCGATGAGTCACATAGGCGACAAGGCGACCACCGGGCTTGAGACATTTTCGCATGACCTCAATCATCCCGGACGTCTCGTCGCAGAAATAGAGGATATTGAGCGCGAGGACGCCATCGAGCGTGCCCGGCGGACATGGCGGGTCTTCCAGCCGCCGGTAATGCAGTTCCACCCGATCGCGCGCCGACTTCGCCATGCGGGACCAAGTCCGGCGGATCATCGTCGCCGACTGATCGACGGCAATGATCCGGCAGGAGGAGCGTCGGAGCATTTCCCGTGTTGCGGCTCCGGTACCGCACCCGGCATCCAGCAGGATCTCGCCGGACGCAGGCGCCAGAAGGTCGATCGCCTTGTGCATCGGTATCCGGTTGGCGACGTCCATCGCCGCGCCACAAAGCGTGCCGGCAAAGCCGCTCGGCTCCGCGAGCTGTTGCGCGAGCGTCCGCGCGAAGCCCATCAGCCTATCTTCTTCAGCAGGCCCTGCACTTCCCTGCGCCGACCGGCATCCCAGACGGGCCGTTCCGGGTCATGCGGGGCGCGGAGCGCTTTTGCGAGCGCCGCCTTGGCGCCCGCCGCGTCGCCCTGGTCATAGAGGAAATCGCCCCAGAAATAATTGGCGTCGAGGCCGTTGGGATCGAGCGCCAGCGCTTGTTGCAACAGCTGGCGCGCGCGCGCATCGTCGCCGAAGCCGATCGGCGAGCCCGGCACCTTGTAATAGAGGACGCCAAGGCTCATCGCCGCACCGCCATTGCCGGCACGCGGATTGATGGCATAGGCGCGGGCCAATATGTCCCGCGCGCGCGTCGCGAGACCCAGCTTGTGAAAAATATTGGCGCGGTTGGCCTGCTCGCTGACGACGATCCCTTGCCACAAGAGCGGCTCGGCCTGCTTGGGGTAGCGCGCCACGACCTGATCTGCCTGCCGCGCCAGTTGGTCCAGCGCGCTCGTCTGGTGGCTCGAACCGTTCATCTGGTAGGAAATACGCGCCCAATTGTCGTTTATGGATTTCACATCCTCGGGCATTCCTGCGGATGCGGCAGCCGGCACGGCAATGGCAAGCAAGGTCGCCAGAGCGAGATGAATTTTCATGACTTCCTCTCCTATGATTATTGACAGAATTCGGCCCGGGCGCGACGGATTTGCGGCGCGATGCCATTATCGATGAAGCGCGGCGAAAGGGCGTTCAGGATCGCATAAAGCCGTTCCATGCGACCGATGGACACCGATTGGCGGCGTCGCAGGATCGCATCCAATATCTTGCGGGCGACCGCTTCCGGGTCGTCGGCCTTCATGTTGGTGATTTTCAAGAAACGGTTGACGTCGCTGTTGTTGAGCGGCGTCTTGGCTGCGCGCGGACTGACGTGCGTGACTTCAACGCCGCTGCCGGCCAGTTCGCGCCGAAGGCTCTGGCTCAGTGCCGCGAGGCCCGCCTTGCTGCTGGAATAGGCCGCAAACCAGGGATAGGGGATGGCGCCCAGCACTGACCCGATGTTGACGATCTGTCCGTGGCCGCGCGCGCGCATCGGCGCCGCGACGGCCTGCGCCAAGACCGCCGGCACATAGAGGTTCACGCGATAGCAGAGGGCAAGGGCGTCGGCCGGCTGATCCTCGTGCAGGCCAAAGCGCATGACGCCCGCCAGGTTGATCAATATGTCAGGCGTATCGTTCGCCAGTTTCTGTGCGAGCGAATTCAGCGATCCATCATCGGCAAGATCGGTGACGATGCTTTCGTCGCACACCGTGCATTCGATCCGGTCTATTCCGGTGACATGGGCGCCGCGCGCGCGCAGCATGCTGGTGAGCGGCGCACCAAGCCCGCCTGCCGCACCGGTCAAGGCGATCCGCTTTCCTTCAAGCTGCTGCAAGGTCATCCTCCATGGGAATGGCGGCGAACAGGCCCGCGAACAGGTCGAATATATCGTTCGCCATGGCGACAATCGCCTCCTCATCGGCGCGATCGTCCAGGTCGTTCACCAGCTTCTCGAAAAAGCGCATATGATCCTGATCCAGGGCGCCATGCGATGTCAGATAGGTGAAGGCGGAAGCCGGCAGCCCCAGCGACGATCGCACAGATTCAGCGCCCTGGCTCGCCAGTGCGATGCTGGTCCCCTCAAGCACGAATACCATGCCGAAGAAGGCGGCCGGGTTGCCGGTGCTCAGCGTCCTATAGGCATGGTCGACCATGCGCGCTGTCGCCGGCGACGGTCCTTGGGCCAGCACCGCCTCGGCGTCTCCACCGGCGGCGCGGATGTCGTTGAGGATCCACTGCTCATGACCTTCCTCCTCCGCGATATAGTCGTCGAGCGCCTCGACAAGCATCGGCTTGGCCGACAGCCCAGCCCGTGCCAGGCGCATCAGCGGCACCGTATGGCTGACATGGTGATAGGCCTGGCTCAGATAGGCCACATAGGTTGCGCGGCTGATCCTTCCGGCAAGGCCCGCCTGCAGTTGCGGCACGGACATCAGGCGCGCGCGCGCTGGCGCGGTTTCAGCGAAAAGCCGCTCGAAGAAGGGCCGTCGCGCGGCACGGTCCAGTATCGCGGCCCGGCGCAAGCGGCCATTGGGCGTGAGCGTGCCGTCTGTCGGCGTGAAGGGGTGGGAAGGTTGCCAATGGCTGACTTGCGCGTAGGCGGGCAGGCCCGCATTCGCCGCCGCCACACCCGCGGCAATATCGACGTCACGCGACGAGGGGACGATAATGGCACTCAGTGTCGCCTCTCCATCGCCATGGACCATCGCTTGCGCGATCTGCGGCTGCGCGACCAGTTGCTCCTCGACCCATTCGGGGGCGACGTTTCGGCCGAAGCCGGTGATGATGAGGCTGGATTTTCGGCCGATGATCGAAAGCCGTCCCGCGTCGTCCATCGCACCAACGTCGCCCGTAAATATGGGGCCATGTTCGCGGGGGTGTCCCACTGTGCCAAGATAGAAATCGCCGGCAATGACGATCTCCCCGTCCGGCGCCAGCGAGACGGACGCATGGCACAGCGGAAGGCCGACCGTGCCGCGATCCCGATCGGCGATGGCTTCGAGCGATATGACGGAGCCGCACTCGGTCAGGCCATAGCCTTGTAGTACGGGCAATCCGACCCGCTCAGCGCGCGCCATCAGCGAAAGGGGCACGCGAGAGCCACCGACGGCGACGATCCTAAGATCGGGCAAGCGTACTTTTGCTCGCTCCATATAGTCCACCAGCCGGGAAAGATATTCCGGCACGAGGATCAGGCTGGTCGCCGCGCCACCTTTGATCGCCTCAACCATTTTGGCGTCATCGGCCATGAACGGGTTGGCAAGCCCGGTCTCCGAGGGCGATCGGACGAGATAGCGGCCCCCGGCAAGCAGCGTTGCATAGAGGCCTGCCACATTTTCCAGCAGGACAGGGAGAGCCAGTAGCGGAAGGTGAATACCGGCCATCCCATCGCCGAGCCGGGCGATGATGGCCTGCGCCGTTTGCAACATCAATCGCTCGTCGAGGCAAATTCCCTTCGGATCGCCGGTCGACCCGGACGTGTAGCTGATCTTGGCGGTGCCAGATGGCAGCGTCGCTGGCGCATGAAGTAGCGGGACGATCCCGTCCGGCGTGACCGTCGCGACGGCACCGGCATCAGCGAGCGCCCTGGCTCGCTGCGTCGCGGTGAAGAAGCCGGGCAACGGGACGCAGGGGCGGCCCGCCGACAGCAGTGCGAGGTCGGCTGCAACCCAGTCCAGGCCATTATCCAATTCTATCGCTACGGGTCCTGGGTCGATTGCCGTGCGCTCGATGGTTTCCGCCATAGCGGAGACCAGGTTCGCCAAATCCGCATACGCGATCTGGCGACATCCATCGTCAAGCGCGATCTGCTGTCCCCACTGCTTGGCCCGCCCAGCTATCTCGTGAAAAAGCACGCTCATGGCCGCGCTCCTGGCGCGAAGCCCCGCAAAGCAGCAGATCCTGCCGCAATCTCGCCCGCGCAAACTATCGGGCGCGTGTCGTAGTAGGAACCCCAGCGCCGCCGCATATCTCCATGCAACCTGTCCGGGTCCGCTGGTGCCAGTTCGACGAAAGGAAGGCCGACCCGCGCGAACATCTTGCGCAACGGCAGGGTGAGCGTAGCGACCGCGACCCTGTGTTGCCCCACAAGGCTGGCAGCCGTGGCGTTCCAAAGCGTCAGCATTGCCCCAGTTGGAACTGCTGCGAGACATCCGATCTCCACGATTGCATCGCGTGAAACCGGGTATCCAAACGCCGAAGAGACGGCTTGCTCAATCGGTGAGCGGAGATAGGCTTCGAGGAAAAGGGGTTCGTCGGATGCCGAGCGCACGGCGAGCGCCGCCATGGGTTGCTCGCTTTGCGCGTGGACGACGTGCCACCGATCATAATTCATACAGGGCTGTGCCCCATGCTGTTCTGCAAATCGATTGGCTACAAAGGCCCTTACGGCTTCGCTCATTGGCAATACTCACTCAGGATTGCCGGCTAGACGCCACGGCACGGGGCCCACCTCAGTCGATCGATAAAAAACTGATGATGCGAGCCAGTCTGCACATTCATGATTGTCGAAAGCAGATGAGCGGCCAGCATGGCTGGACGTTCGCAACTGGGTCGGGACGGCTTCATAAAATATCGGCTCTGATGATGAGGTCGCCTGGAACCCGCACGCCAGAAAACGACCGCTTTCTGTCGGTCTGCGTCGCCGGATGTGCACATCTCGATGCCGGTTACTGGCCTGATCACACCCCGCCACGGCGGGACAGCGGATATCGCAACGATATGTGCCAAGCGTTCCTATACGCCTGACAAATAAAGCTTCGGTTGCCTCCTATAAGACAAGTTAATAGGTAGAGATTGCGAACACGAGCGGATCGACGCGGCGTTCGCGATTGCCGAGGCGACATCGCCAGGTCTTCCGAAACTCTCCATCTCGATGCGCGCGTGCGGCATCTGGCTGACCTGCCCCGATATGGCTCGGAGCCGGCCGGGCTCTGCGCGTGGCATCCTCATAACGGTTTAGACGGCAAGGGGGAATCATGTCGCGCGTTCAGAATATACGGAAGAAATGGAAGTGGCTGGCGGGCGCATCAGGGTCACTCTTGCTTCTGGCGCCAGCTCTTGTGCAAGCCCAGACCACTGCCGAACCCGCCGACGCCGAACCGAGCGGCGATATCATCGTGACCGGCATCAGAAGGGGCATAGAACGCGCCGCACAAATCAAGCGTAACGCGGACAGCATTGTCGACGTCATCAGTGCAGAAGATATCGGCAAATTCCCCGACGTGAACGTCGCTGAGTCTGTTCAACGCATTACCGGTGTGCAGATCAACCGCACCCGCGGCGAAGGGCGCAGCGTCAATATCCGTGGCCTGCCCGACACGTTCACGCTGGTGACGCTCAATGGCCGGTCGGTGCCCAATGCCATCAACGACCTGTTCACAAGCTTTTCTCGCTCGTTCGATTTCTCGGCCCTGCCACCTGAATTCGTCCGTACGCTGGAAGTCTATAAATCTCCTACCGCCGATCTGGAAGATGGCGGTCTGGCCGGTACGGTCAATATCCGGACGCCACGCGCGCTCGACATCGGCAAGCGCGTGTTGTCACTCGCGGCGCAGGCCGAACATGAAAGCAATTCCGGCAAGGCATCGCCGCGCATATCCGGCCTGTTTGCCGATAGTTTCCTTGATGGGCGGCTCGGCATCACGATCGGCGCCTCCTACACGGAGCGCCGCCCGCAGACGCACCAGATAGAAACCGGCTGGAATACCGTCACGGAAGGCCAGGGCGTGCCCCTTGGTGGCGGCGCGGACGATCTGAACGGCGACGGACAGATCAATCCGACACGTCTGGTACGGATTCCCGGCCTCATCATCCACGACATGTTCACCGAGAAGAACAGGCGGCTGAGCGGCATCGCATCGGTACAGTTCAGGCCGACAGACGATCTCGAACTCTATGTCGACAGCTTCTATACAAGGGTCAATGTCGAGGCCGTGCGGCAAGAAAACTGGCAGAACTTCGCCGGCGCAAGCGGCGTGATCGCCTCCAGCACGCAGATCCTCGACGGCGTAGAGACCGCAACCGATTTCACGGTCAGCAATATCGACCTGCGCAACGGCGGCCGATACCAGAATCGCGAAGGCTATATCCGGTCTTTCGTGGCTGGCGGCAAGTTCGAGCGGGACGGCTGGTCAATCATACTGGAAGGATCGGAGCAGCGTTCCCGCCAGCGTCGCGATACGCTCAACATCGCCGACAGCATCACCGGCACGGTGCGCGTGGTTGCACAGCCTGGCGACAAGATTCCAAGCATCACCTACCTCAACGGCTTTCCCGACCGGAAAATGGACCCGGATAATTTCCGGTTGCTCAGCCTCAATGGCGAGCTGGGCCGGATGACGCGCGACCGCCTGCGCGACATCAAGCTGGATGTTCGGCGCGATGTCGGCGATCGGGGGCTGACCGCCCTGCGCGCCGGCGTGAAATATACCGATCGCGCGCTCTACGCCGACAACAAGCAGATCACGATCAGCGCGGCCAATGTGTCGCAGCTCTATGGTGGGCTGCCCGCTGGTCCGATAGCGGGATCATTCAGCGCAGCGCCGTTCATGATCCTGATACAGCCCGGATCAGGCTCGTTCCTTGGCAGCTATGACGGCAGCGCTTCCTTCCCGCAGCAATGGCTTGGGTCCGATGCCCGATCCTTCGTCGCGGGCCTGACGAAGGAACAGCTGATCGCGGCAGGCAATTACACCAACGACGCGACCGGCATCTTGGACGTCAAGGAAAGGACGCTGGCCCTTTACGGACGCGGCGACTTCGCCTTCGACCGATTGACCGGGAATATCGGCCTGCGCGCAGTGCGGACCAGCCAGACGACGGTCGGCGTCGCCCCAGACTTGAACGGCATCACGGTGGAGGTCGAAACCGGCATGTTCACGAGGGTACCTGCCGCCGGGCCACTTTCGGTGTCGCGTAGCTATTGGGATTTCCTGCCCAGTCTGAACCTAAAATATGAAGCGACAGATGAATTACAGTTCCGCTTCTCCGCGTCGCGGACCATTTCGCGCCCAAACCTGGGCGATATCTCGCCCACGACCACTGCGAACGGCAACGCGCTGACTGTCACGCGCAACAATCCTTATCTTGATCCGTTTCGCGCAAACAACGTCGATGCAACGGTCGAATATTATTTCGGCCGTGACGGGCTGGTCGGCGCATCGCTTTTCTACAAGAAACTGGAAAGCCTGATCCGTCGTGAACAGAGCATCATTTCGCTGCCCGTCACCTATATCCGCACGACCGGCAACACCGCGATACAAACCGACTTTACGATCAGCGAATTGGTCAACGGGTCGGGAGTCAACCTGAAGGGGATCGAACTTTATGCACAACAGGCGTTCACCTGGCTCCCCGCGCCTTTTGACGGTCTGGGCATGATCGCCAACTATACCTTCATCGACAACAGCGACCCCACCCAGTTAACCGCGGCCTCCAAGCATAATTACAATCTGGTCGGCTATTATGAAAAAGGCCCGGTCGGCGCCCGCCTGTCCTATTCCTGGCGCAGCAAATATCTTGCGTCGGCGGCGGTTCCACCAGCGATGGGACGGACCAATCTCGCGTTCGGATCATTGGATGCGAGCATCAGCCTGAAAGTGACGCCACAGATTTCCGTGGTCCTGGAAGCGGTGAACATCTTGGATCGCGACGAGATCGTGGAATATACGACCGCTCTCCCCGCCAATTACCTGGATTCTGGCCGTCGCCTTTTTGGCGGTGTGCGGGCCAGCTTCTGACATTTGTAAATGACGGTCGGCGAGGCGGACAACCCGCCGACCCAAGGAGATTGACATGACGGACAAGATCGATCGGCGGGGTGTCCTGCTGGCAGGCAGCGGTGGCGCATTCGGCCTCTATTCCTGGGCAGCCACTGCAGGGCGCGCGGAGAAGGCCGCAACCGCGCCCAATCTGCGGCTGAAGCGCAAGCCCGCCGCAAAGCCCAAGAATATCCTGGTCGTCCTCACCGACGATCACCGTTATGACGCGCTCGGCTTCATGAAGGCGCAGGATTTCGGCGACACGCCCACGCTTGACCGGCTTGCGCGGGAGGGCACCCATTTCCGCAATGCCTTCGTTACGACAGCGCTCTGCTCCCCCAGTCGCGCCTCCATCTTCACCGGCCTCTACGCGCATCAGCATAAGGTTGTGGACAACAATCACCCTATCCCGGCGGGGCTGATATTCTATCCGCAATATCTGCAGCAAGCTGGTTACGAGACTGCATTCATCGGCAAGTGGCACATGGGCAATGAAGGGGATGAACCCCAGCCTGGCTTCGATCATTGGGTGAGCTTCAGAGGCCAGGGCACCTATATGCCCAGCGCCAACGGCCTTAATGTCGATGGCAGGCGTGTGCCGCAGAAGGGCTATATCACCGACGAACTGACCGACTATGCCATCGACTGGATCGAAAAGCGCGATGGCAAGCGGCCATGGATGATGCACCTGGCCCACAAGGCTGTGCACGCCGAATTCATGCCCGCTCCTCGCCACGCCGGCCGCTATGATAAGGAGACGTTCCGCTATCCCGAAAGCATGAAGGCTGGCGTAGCGGGGCGTCCCATGTGGGTCGAAAACCAGCGAAACAGCTGGCATGGCGTGGACTATGCCTATCATGGCACGCTCGACATCGCCGACTATTACAAGCGCTATATGGAAACATTGCTGGCTGTGGACGAGGGCCTGGCCCGGATCATGGATCTGCTGGAAAAGCGCGGCGAACTCGACGACACTTTGATCCTGTATCTTGGCGACAATGGCTTCATGTTCGGCGAGCATGGATTGATCGACAAGCGGACGGCCTATGAAGAATCGATGCGCATCCCGATGCTCGCGCGATGCCCCTCCCTCTTCCCGGCCGGCAGCACTGTCGAGGCCGTCGTCGCCAATATCGATATCGCGCCAACCATGCTCGCGGCTGCGGGCCTCGAAGCGCCGGAACATATGGCCGGATCGGATTTCCTGCCGCTGGCCGGCAATCCCGACGCCCCGTGGCGCAACGAGTTCCTCTATGAATATTATTGGGAACGCAATTTCCCGCAAACGCCTACCGTCCATGCCCTCAGGGAGGAGCGATACAAATATATCCACTTCCACGGCATATGGGATCTCGACGAACTTTATGACCTTGCGGCCGACCCGCAGGAGAATAACAATCTGCTGGCGCAGCCGGGTCACGAAGATCTGGCGCAGCGCTTGAGCGGCAATCTGTTCAGGATATTGGAACAGACCGATGGCATGCAGATTCCGTTGAGCGCTGACGCCGGCGGCCGCAACGAACTGCGTAACCCTGAAGGCGAAGGCCAGGCGCCTTTTCCACCAGCCTTTTTCCGGCCTCCCCAGCGCCCCCTCAAGCAATGACTGCGAACAGGCGCGGTGGGAAGGTCAATGACTGTCATCGGGGGGAGCGCAGCCCCCCGATATTCAACTTGCCGCTTCCGGCTCCCCCCCAATGCCATCCAGATGGCCCGTCGCCAAAACGCGCGGCGTCATGACGCGTCAGCGCCGGGCACCGCGTTGACCTTGGTGACGATGGGGAGATCGTCGGCCTGGGGAATGAGATCGCGCTGCTTCCAGATTTCATGATCCAGGCCGATATTACCCGAGGCGATGTTCCGGCCATGCTTCCAGACCGCGATGCCAGCAGCAGACGTCTGAATCGTCGGCGCTGTTGGTTGTATTGCTGAATGGGCGCCGCAATAAGTCAACTGCGGGAAACGTCGACATAAGTGACTGGGCCTAGCCGACGGCCGCCGGGATCGCGGATAGTCTCAGCCTGAGCAATGAAAATGGCTCGCTGAGCGTCCGGCAAGATCCGGCAATTCAGACGGCGATTTTCATGCTCGATCGCAAACCTTCAGCTTTCTGGTCTGGCAGCAATGCCGAGTGAGAGACACCGACGGTGCCAAGACATTTCAAAGATTGTTCACGCCAACGATGCAGAACCCATGTCCAAACGGGTCGCTACAGAATGCCACGGGCGGAAAACCCGTTATGCGATGCACCTGCTCGGATTTTGCTCCCTTCTTCAAAGCTCGCTCCAAGATCGCTTCAAAATCCTCCACCCGAAAATCGACGTGGACAGGCGTCCAATGCCGTTCATATCTACGGACATCTTGGCTTCCTACGGCTGGCGACGAGCCAGCCGCTTTGGCGAGGAGCCCGATGGTGGCCTCGCCACAGCGCAACATCGCATAACCCGGATGCGGGCGAGCCGTTTCGACAAAGCCGAAAACATCGCCGAAGAAAGCAAGCCCTTCTTCGATGGACGGGACATCAATGGAAACGGTGACTTTCATCAAGCCTCTCCAGCGCGGCCAAGCACGACGTGGGTGGCGCGTTCGGTAGTGGTACTTCCCGTCACGCCATATCCCAGTGCGGGGAGATCGAGGCCTTCGAACATCGCCTCGCCCTGCCCCAGGATGACGGGAGAGAAGGCGAAATGCGCCTCGTCAATCAGACCGGCGCGCAAATATTGCCGGACCGTGGACACGCCACCGCCAATCTTCACGTCCAGATCGCCAGCGGCCTCGCGCGCGCGTTCGAGCGCGGCGTGGATGCCGTCCGTCACGAAGTGGAAGGTCGTACCGCCCTCCATCACGATCGGATCGCGCGGGTAATGCGTCAGAATGAACGTCGGGGCGTGATAGGGCGGGTTCTCGCCCCACCACCCCTTCCAGCCATCGTCCGTCCAGTCCCCGCGCGAATGCGCAAACATATTGCGCCCGAGGATGAAGGCACCGAAGCCATCCATGGAGCGATGGGCAAAATCATTGTCGGTGCCTTCGGAACCGCCCTCCGAGCCGAACATGGCCTTGAAGCTCTTCGTGCCGACGAACCAGCCATGCAGCTCTGGTCCCCGCTTGCCAAGTGGGTTCTCCAAGCTCTGTTCTGGCCCCGCGCCGAACCCGTCCAGCGACAGGCTGAACGCAGCCACCCTCACTCGTCCCATCCAATCCTCCCTTGACCATGACTATGTAAACTGCGTTGATGCTCGATCTACTGATCGAGCCGGTAGAATACACAGGACGAGCCGTGCCAACGCCCCTTCGGCGGCGCTCAACTGTGGTAGCCGGCCATGGCGCGACCCGAGACGGCTGCCTTTTCGAACAAACACAATTGGCGGGGGCGCCGGTCGAGAAGGCGTCACGCTTGACCAAAGAAATAGCTGGTTCCAACAGTCGACCGGATCACCTTTTCGGGCATAACCGCCAACGCCGCTGCGATGAAAGTCTCACCCGTGCAGTGTCCCGGAATGATGTAGTCCGGGTTGATATTTTGCATCAGGGACAGGGTTTCCATCGCCTGCTCGCGCGTCTGCGGGGCAACGAGATGGAAACCTCCGACGACCGCATGCACCTTGTCGACACCTGAAACAGCCTGCGCCCGCCGAACGGTATTTATGATACCGCGGTGGCTACACGATCCGACCACGACCAGTCCGCGGCCGGCGACGTTGAACGCCGTGCCCAGTTCGTGCCCGGCATCATCCACGACGAAATCCTTGTCGCGTTTCACGGCGTCGAGCAAATTACGGTCGCATGCCTTGCCGGGAAACATTCCGGTAGGTACACGCGGCCGCTCGGGCGACAGAAGCGGGATCGAGCCTGAGGTAAAACCTTGGCCGCCGACGATCCGCGAAGCATCTGAGACGATGAGTTCGATCCCCGCCTTATAAATCGATGGCCGGTCGATCGCTCCAAAAGAGGGCCCTTCGGGATCGGTGCCGCGAACCCGCGCACAGAAAGCCTCCTCGCCCCCCACGAACAAGGGCGTGCCCCGCTGAATCTTTCCCGTCGCAAGCAAACCGACAAGACCGCCGAAATGGTCATAATGGCCATGGCTCAGCACCATGGCGTCGATCGTGCCGGGCTCCACGCCGAGCAACATCATGTTGTTGAGCAAAGCATCTGCGGTGTAGCCGAAATCGATCAGGGTCGTTCGCGCCGCGCCGGCGACCGCCGACCTGGCCAACAGCGAATATCCCCATTGGCCGGCAAAGGCCGTGTGATAATCAACGGTGATGGGCGGCGGCACGGCCCGGAAATCCGGTCGTGCAATCGGCGGCGAGAAGACGCTTGTCGTGCTGTCGATCAACACGGTCAGTTGGAGTCGATCGATCGTGGGAACGGCGGGGGTGTCGGCCGCCCAGAGTCGCGGCGCCTGGACAAGCGAGGCACCTGCAAGCGCGAGAAGGGCACGGCGGTTCAGTTCCATTGTTTCTCTCCAAGGGCTCGGGGCTGCGCGCATTGCAGTTTCCTACGATCGACCGTCATGAACTAGCCGGTCAGCCCCTTCGCGAGCGTCTGCCAAGCTGGCGTGGCGTTGAGGAGAATGCGAAGCGCCTGTGTCGCGACGAAGAAGCCGCCGCCCCAGAGCGTCGCGGGGTGCAGCTTGCCACGCGATCGCACATCGTAAATCACCAGCGCGGCAAGAAGGATGTCTGTCAGGGCAATGCCGCCGATGGGCGGAGCAAGGCCGAGATGCGTAAAGCGGGTGATCCGCGCAAGCGGCGTGGTCAGGATCGCGGCGGTGCCAAGCAGCATCAATCGCTTGTGCCAAGCCGCGCGCTTGCGCAGCGCAACGGCGCCGCCGACCAGCACCGCAAAAGTGAAGATCGCGCCGAGCGGAAAGATCAGGGGCGGCCCTAGCGGCGGCAGCTGTTTCGTCGCGGCAACGTGCTTGGTCACTATCGCCGTCACGACGCCCAGCGGCACCATCGCCGCAGCCAACGCAACGGCAATCGGGCCAACCACTTTGTGAATGTCGGTGCGACCGGCGGCGATCAGCCCGGTTTGCGCCACGTAGAGGATGATCCAGCCTGTGAAGGCCAAGCCGTGGATATGCAGCAATGTAGACAGCGGCCGGGCGCCGATGATCGGCGCGAGATAGTAGCTCGGTGCGAAGCCGACGAATGTAGCCAAAGCGATAACGGCTGCCATCACTGCAAAGAACCGACGTTCGTCGGTAAGGCGCGTTGGACCGCGTTTCAACAGCGTCGCCACCCATACCTCCTGTCGGCACCGGGTCGACCTGCCGATCTCGATGCTGGCTCTCTGCTATCAGCCCGAAAACCAAGCGTATTGGATGGATTCGACTGCCTTTTTCGCCACGAACGTTGCCGTGATCGGGTCGGGCATATTGATCGGCGCGATCGTCAGATGTCGGGCTAAGCAGGAGAAGGAAATTTTCGTGCAATATCCCTACGGCTGTTGGATCGAAGAAGACGTAACGGGCAGGTGTGGGCAAAACCAGCCGTCCGATAGGGCGGAACTCGGGACCGGTTGCCGACGCGGCAAAAGCTAGGCATTTGTCACGCATGGCAGACGCGATCGACACGTTCGAACAGATCGTCGCGCTGGAACCCCAGCACGATGCCTTGATGCGCGCGCTGCGCGCCTTGGTTTTCGAACTGCATCCCGACCTTGTTGAGGTCGCCCGGCCAGGCGATCGAGCGGTGAGTTGGGGTTGGGGGCCGAAGAAGATGAGTGAGGCCTATGCCTGTGCCCTACCCTATAAGGATCATGTGAACCTGGCTTTCTATCGAGGCGCTGACCTGGACGATCCGGCTGACAAGCTTCGCGGCACGGGCAAAGCGATGCGACATATCTCGCTCACCCAGCTAGAACAGATCAAAGAGCCCGCCGTGCGCGAATTGCTGGTAACAGCGCGTAAGGAGCGGCAGCAAGCCTTGCGAAAGTAGGTCGTGCACTCATAAAATGCCCCGAGGTTCGGCGGTGCGCAGGGTTCGGGAGCCCTTCCAGACCTGGCGGGCTTGATGGCACGGCGGCGACACGAACCGACAGATCGGTGGGACGGGCAAAAGGGGGAAGCTGCGATCGTTGCATGGGACGTTTCCGGGGCGGTCCCGGTTACAGCCGTTTTTGGCGCTGCGTTTATCCCTGCCCCTCAATTATGTCGGTGATGAGCCCCTCGCCGATCCATTGCCCCAGCAGGCTGCCTGCATTGGCAACGCCAGCTTCTTCGCCATGGATTTCGACCAGCATGGCGCACAAGGCACTGAAGCTGGCACCTGCCAAGACAAACCCAAGCGCTTGGGCTTCGTCCGTTTCGATCGTGCGAAAGCAGGGCGTGAACCCCTGACGCCAGACCAGCATGGTGCCGGGCTCCGGCAGCAGTTCACCCATGGGCGGATCGCCCTCAGCCGCCAGTGCCGACCAGATCGCGCCGGCATTGGTTGCAGCTGCGCCGGTCAGCAGGGTCGGCACAAACACCAAGCCCGCCTTGTCCCAATCCACCCTCGCCAGCACATCCGGCGCAAGGGGCGTGGCATCCGCCCCCGCGAACGCGCGGCTCAGGCTCCAATCCAGCCAGGCCAGTTCGGCGATTTCGGGATCATCAGGATAGAGGCGGGCCAGCGTCCGGTCGAACCCGTCGCCATAGATGCCCAGCGTCCATCCATTGGGCGGCGTGCTTTCGATATGGATGCGAGCCGCCGCCATGAACGCGTCGTCACCCAGCCAGAGCGCCGTCTTCTCGAACATGTCATGCAGACAATCGGCCAGCTGCACGCGATAAGCATTGTGATAGATGGCGAGGCCGACGGATTCAGCATCGCCCACCCAGGGCATCATTGATCCCGGCCGGTCGGTCAGCCAGTCGCGAAAGTCGCGTTGCATGGCGATGAGGCTCATGCCGCCTCTCTCCTGTCACCGGCGGCGATCGCGCGGGCGACGTCCAGTTCGGCCAGCAGTTCGGCCAGCGGCGGAATGTCGTCGTCGCGTTCGATCATGGTAGCGGTGGGCCCGACCCGGCCGCACGCCTCGGCATAGAGCGCCCAGACCGGCGGCGGCACTGGCCGGTCATGCGTGTCAATGATGCGCTCGCGCCCCTGGCTGTGTCCGGCCAGATGGATCTGCCGCACCCGGTCGGCCGGCACCCCGTCGAGATAGGCGATCGGATCGAAGCCATGATTGATGGCGCTGACATAGATATTGTTGACGTCGAGCAGCAGCGAGCAGCCCGTTGCCTTGCACATAGCGTCCAGGAACTGCCATTCGGTCATGCTGTCTGCGGTAAATTGCAGATAGGTGGAGGGGTTCTCGATCAACATCGGGCGCTGCAACACATCCTGCGCGATGGCGATGTTCGCGCAGACCAGCGCCAGCACGTCCTCCGTATAGGGCAGCGGCAGCAGGTCGTGCGAATTGAACCCCTCGATCCGGGTCCAGCACAGATGGTCGGATATGAACAGCGGATCGATATGGTCGGCCAGCATCTTCAAGCGCGAGAGATAGTCGCGGTCGAGCCCATCGGCAGACCCCAGCGACATCGATACACCGTGTAGCGCGACGGGATGTCGCTCGCGGATCTGGTCGAGGACATGGCGGGGCTTGCCGCCATCGATCATGAAATTCTCGGAGATCACCTCGACGAAGTCCACTGGCACGTCGCTGGTCAGGAAATCCTGATAATGCGGGGTGCGAAGGCCAAGGCCGAAACCCTGGAAAGGGGCGATGGACGTGCCGGTCATGGGATAGCTCCAGCAAGGATGGGGCCCGGCCAGGGGTTGCAGGGCCGGGCCCCTAAATCGCGCTCGACATGTGGGGGAGGACCGAGCGCGAAGACGAGCTTACTGGCCGGCAGGCGCGGTCAGGCTACCACCGGCGGCGGCGCACTTCTTCTCGGACATTTCCTTGAAGCCCTGGCCCTTGCAGCTGTTCATGCCCTTGCAATCGTTCTTGGCGGTCTTGCAGTCGGACGTACCCTTGCAGCTGTTGACGCCATAGCAATGGACAGTCTTGGCACCGTCGGCGGCGACGGCGGAACTGGAGGCAGCAACGCTGGCGATGGCGAGCAGGGCGGCGGTGGTGGCGATGCTGACGCCGGACTTGAGGGTGATCATGGATACTCTCCGAAAGACGATTTGCCGGGATGGCAAAGGTTCTTCGCGGGGCGTCATCCGATGGTTACACAGCCACTACCAACGCAGGAGGCGCGGCCCGAAAAAAGCTCCGGCGAGCGTCGCAAGGCCCATGCCCAGCGTGTACCAGGTGAGCACGAACATCGCCGATGCCTCTGGGCAATGCAGACCGTAGAGCGTCGCGGCGCAGCCGCCCGAAGCCAGGCCCGCGGCTGCACCGGCGAGCCGCAGTCGCGTGGGCGCCAGTTGGCGGAAAGCCCACAGCAGGCCGATGAAGATCGGCACGGAAAGCCCAGCGATCAGCATCGAGCATATCGTCCAGCTCCCGCCCAGCCAAAGGGGCATCCATCCATCCATCGGCGTGTGGAACAGTTCGCCCGCCGCCATGCAGGCCAGCAGCCCCAGCGGAATGGCCAGGAGCCACAGCCACCGCGCGCGCGTCGCATCGGGCCGCGACAGATGCACCGTTGCGGCAATCGCGCCGATCGCCAGCGACATCGTGTAGAGGGACTTCATCCAGAAGGAAAAGCCGTGCATCGCCGCGCCGAGATCCGGCCGGAAGCCCAATGCCAGGGTAATCGCCGCCAGCGTGACGACGGCGCCCCCCCCTATGCCCAGCGCGACGCGGCGCTCCACCTGATGGCGCGAAACCGGCGCAACATGGCCCGCGAGCGATCGGATGAGGTCGTCGGTCTGCATCAGCCGTCTCCCTTCAATCGCGCGGCCAGGGCCTTCAAGCCGCGATGGACCGACACCTTGACGTCCGTCTCGCTGAGGCCTCCGGCCTTGGCGGCTTCGGCTGTGCTGAGGCCATCGATCTTCGTCGCGCGGATGGCCCGTGCCTGCTTGAGCGAAAGCCCACCCAGCAATCGTTCGATATCCATGCGCGCGGCGCATGCGTCCTCGAATCCTTCGGCGACCAAAATTTCATCAAGACCTTCCATAGGCACGGTCTGCCGGGTCCGGCGGAACTGGTCGATCATCTTGTAGCGTGCAACCGCATAGGCCCAGGCGACGAAGGGCCGGGTCCGATCATAGGTTCCTCGGCGGATATGGATGGCCATCAATGTTTCCTGCACGAGATCCTCGACATCGGCTTCGGCACCGCGAAGGCGGCGCCCGAAAAAGGATCGCAGCAGTGGGACAAGCGCGCCGAGCAATGCGGCATGGGCATCGGCGTCCCCATCAAGGCCGCCGATCATCCATATCCTGAGCTGATCCTCGCTTGCCCGCATATGCACTCCCGAGCAGTCCTTCGCGCACGCAGGCCCGGTGGTTACAGCGATGCGGCAGAAAAAGGCTGCGGCGCCAACTTGCGTAGCCGGTGTAACGCATTTCCTCTGTCCCGCGAAGAAGCTTCCGCGACCCGGCCCGCTTGGCCTCCCAGGGTCGCCCTGCGACGGGGTCGTCTTGGACGATCCCGTCGCAGCTGAGGCCTTCACGCTCTCACGGAGACAAATGATGACACCCACACACGCCACTCTCGCCGCCGCCTTGGCTCTCGCCATCGCCGCCGGCAGCGCCCAGGCCGCCGCGCCCGCCAAGCCGATGGAAAAATGCTACGGTGTCGCCCAGGCTGGCAAGAACGACTGCAAGGCCGGCGCCGGCACCAGCTGCGCGGGCACCTCGCGCATCGCCTATCAGGGCGATGCCTGGAAGCTGGTGAAGGCCGGCACCTGCACAAAGATCAAGACGCCCAAGGGCTTCGGTTCGCTCACGCCCAAGGCCTGATCCCCATCACCCAATCCGAGGAGAAGAGCAATGCCCAAGCTGGCGCGCATTTACGGTGAAGCTTGCAGCCGCCTCAATGGGCTGATCCCGCAAAGCCTGCTGCTGCTGGTCGCGCGTCTCGGCATCGCGGCGATCTTTTTTCTGTCCGGCCGTACCAAGGTGGAAGGCGTGCTCACCATCACGCCTTCCACTTACGAACTGTTCCGCACCGATTATGCCCTGCCATTGGTGCCCCCTGAAATTGCGGCGCATGGGGCCACCTATGCGGAGCATCTTTTCCCGATCCTGCTGGTCTTCGGACTGTTCACCCGCCCGGCGGCCGCGGCACTGCTCGGCATGACCCTGGTGATCGAGATCTTCGTCTATCCCGACGCCTGGCCGACCCATCTCAGCTGGGCCGCAATCCTGCTGCCCCTCATCGCATATGGTGGTGGCGACTGGTCGCTCGATCGTCTTTTTGGGCTGGAACGCCGGAGCTTGATCCCGGGCTGAATGTCGATCGGCCCTGGATTTCGATGGCACGGGCCTGTCCGCAAGGAGATCACAGTGCCGCTGTTCCTGTCCGGGTGGTCGGTGCTCGCGACCGGGAACGACGGGCAGTTCGAGCGCTGCTGTCAGGTCATGGGAATGCTTTCCAGACGACCGGTTTGCGACGAATGCCGGGCGCGTGGCGCATCGCGATGCGCTTAGCGAAGCGGTTCGCCATGCGCCACTGCGGCGCGAACGGGACGCCTTGCTCCCAGGCGCTGGAGCATGCGACCGTCCCTGCGGGTCCGATCAACAACGCTGTGAAACAGGCGTTCGTTGAAGAGCCCGCCCCGACCGAACGATCTGATTTCCGTCAGTCGGAAGGGTCGCCAACCAACGAAATCGCCTGCGCCGGACACTGGTTGACAGCGCGGCCCACCAGATCCTCGAGGTTCTTCGGCACCTCGTCGACCAGTACGGTGGCATAGCCGTCTTCGTGCAGTTTGAAGACCTCGGGGCAGATCCCCACGCAGATTCCAAACCCCGCGCACAGATCATTATCGATACGGACTTTCATCGCGCACCAGCCTCCACCGGGTCGAACTCCAGGGCGATGTGCGTCAACCCGCGCAGGATGAAGGTGGGCAGATAGCTATAACGCCGCGCGTCGGCAGGCCCGTGAACCTTCTCGGAGATGCGAATGTCGCTGGTCCGGTCGAACATGCGATTGAGGCTGACAACGGCTTCGGCCCGCGCCAGGGGCGCACCCGGACAGGCATGGCGGCCAGCGCCGAATGCGACATGCAAGCGGGCATTCTTCCGGTCCAGCTCAAATTCTCCAGGGTTCTCGAACTTGCGAGAATCCCGGTTTGCGGCGCTGTTGGAGACATAGAGGAAAGCGCCGGCGGGGATATCGACGCCACCAATGTTGGTCGGTATTTTCGCCAGGCGGAAATCGCCCTTCACCGGGCCCTCGATCCGCAGGCATTCCTCGACGAAATTGGGAATGAGGCTGCGATCCTCGCGAAGGCGTTGCTGGAGGTCGGAGCGTTCGCCCACCACCTTGAAGGCGTAGCTCAGCAATCGCACCGTAGTTTCCTGGCCGGCAGCGAACAGATTGGCGGCTATCCGCGCGACCTCGATCGGCTCCGGCACGCCGCCGCCGGGGAAGGTGGCATTGGCCAGCCCGGTAAGGACATCCCCTTTGGGATTGCGCCTGCGGTCCTCGATATAGTTCGAGAACTTGTCGTACAGAAAGGTCAGTGGACCGTGATTGACTTCGCCGTCGGTGCCTCCGACCACGGCGCCGCCGCTCTCCTGCTCCACGCGGATGAGGTGCTTGCGAAACTCCGTCCGGTCCTCTGGCGGCACGCCCAGCAGGTCGGATACGACGAGGACGGCGAAGGGCTGGGCGAAGGCATCCATGAACTCGCACTCGCCCTTGGCCAGGAACGTGTCGATCTGCTCGTCCGCGAGCTTCCACATGAACTCCTCATTTTCCTTGAGGCGCTTTGGCGTGATCAGCGACATCAGCAGCGCCCGATGAGCGGTGTGGTTCGGCGGATCCATCGTGGGAAGCTGATCGCTGAAGGGGGTCTGCTCGCGATAGGCTTCGATCAGTTCCGAAATATCTTCATTCTCGTGGCCCGCCAATGGAATGGGGCAGCCCGCAAACGGTCCAGTGGTCGACATGCAGGAGGAAAAGCGGGTGGGATCATTATAGACCTCCAGCGCTTCGTTGTAGCCCGTGACCATGACGATGCCCTGGTGCGGCTCACGCACGACCGGAGACTGGTCCCTCAGATAATCGAAATAGACGTAGGGGTCGCTGACGAACCGGTCGCTGCGGAAGAAATCATGCGCTTCAAACTCGCTGGCCGTATCCTGCATGTTCTCTCCTTCACCCCGCCGCCGGCATCCTCACGGTTCATTATTGTCTGGGAGCCGGCCGCAGTTTTAACAAAGTCGCTGCACATCGGCTACAAACCCGCTTGGGGCGTGGACGCTCATCGCCCGAACGATCTTCTCGGGGCGAGGATGGCCGCCCGGCGCCAGTTCACGAACAGGCGGCAACGCTCAGTTCCATGACGCGCGTTTCATGCTGGCAGGGGCGCACAGCCTCATCTGCCGGATCAACGTCGCTCAATGTGACGAAGGTCGAACTGGCTCGGTTACAGCGGCCCAGGCGGCCATGAACGATTGCGCCGCTGCAAGGCTGACCGGCCTTTCCGGCCCAGGGCCTCAATCCGGTTCCTCGGGGCGAATTCTCGACCGGGAGCCGGATCAAAGCCGAGAAGCCGACTATTTGCCGTCGACGGTGAACACCAGCAATGCGTTGCCCGGATGGCCGTAGCGGCCACCTGAATTGACGAGCAACATGCCATCGGCAATCGTCTGGCCACCATGATCGATGCTGCCGCCATTGGCCGTCGCACCGTTCACGCCCTTGAATTCACGACCTGTATCGAAATCCCAGAGCAGCGCGCCGTTCTCGCTCGAATAGGCACGCATATGGCCATCCCACGATCCGGCAAAGACCGCGCCCGGTATGGCTGCGGCGGCAGCCGAATGGGCATCGATGCAGGGCGTGCCCCAGCTGCAGGCGGCCTTGAGCGCGGGCACATGCCACAGCAGCTTGCCGGTTCCGGCCGCTATCGCGTTGATGCCGGGCTTGGGCGGCGGGCCTTCGCCCGATTTCGGTGAGCTAAGCGCGGTATCGGAGATCGGGACGTAGATATTTCTGCCGTCGCTCGCGCCGCCCCACTCGATACCGCCCAGTTTGCCGCCGCGTCCCAATTGGGTCTGCCAGATGACCTTGCCCTGTCGATCAGCATCCATCCCATAGGCAATGCCATTCTTGTTGAGGGCGACGATCACGTCCTTTCCGCCGGTCAGCTGGACCAGAAGCGGCGACGCGCCGAAGTCGAAATCCGGCCCTGCTGTGCCCTCCGGGCAGTTGCCGTGGCGCGTGCCGGCATCGCAGCCGCTGACGTAGACGTCATCCTCCACCACCTGCGAAATCCAGCGCTTCTTGCCCGTTGCCAGATCAAAGGCGATGACCGCATCCGACTCATCCGACCCCGGATCGCTATAGTCGTCGCCCGTCGTGACATAGATCAGCTTGCGCTTCTCATCGATGCTGGGCGCGTGCCAGACGGCGGCGCCGGATGGCCCCTGGCGATGGGTCCCGGGGAGAGGCCGCGGCGACTGATCGATCGTATAGGACTTCCAGATGGTCTTGCCGGTTGTCGCATCCAGGGCCGCCAGGCTCCCCCGGAAGGTGCAGCAGATATATTTGGGATCCGACGCGAGCACTTCCTCGCCCGAGGAAAAGCCGAAATAGAGCCGTCCCTGATAATAGGTCGGCGAGGCCGTCAGCCGTATCGCCGAATGATCGTCGGGCCGGCTATGCCACAGCGTCTCGCCGGTATCGGCATCAAGCGCATGGATATCGCCGAACCATCCGGTCGCGATCGCCGCGATCTTGCCGGTAGGCAGCTTGATGATCGTGATCATCGTCCGCATCGGGGCACCAAGATCCTTGGCCCACAAGGTGCAGCCGGTCCGCGCATCCAGAGCGAAGGTGATGCCACCCATGTTGGATACGAACACGCGCCCGCCGACCACTGTCGGCTCGTTGGAGACGCCAACAGGATAGGCGAAGGCCCATTTCAGCTTGAGCCGCGGGATGTCCGCCGCCGTGAAACCCGGATTCGCCTGGTATCGGGCATTGGTCACGCCCGCCCCGCCCCAGCCGTTCCATGCGCTGCCATTCAGTGTCATCGGCGCGGGAGGTGACGTGCAGCGGTTGACGCCTGGATCGAAATTGGCGGCATCACTGGGTGGCCGACCGATGATATAGGTTGCCACAGCCTTTTTGTCGTCGAGGCTGAGATCCCCTACGATGTCGCGCATCGCGCCGGTGGTGAGTGCCCGTAGGATGAATTCGGATGATCGGGTCTGCGTAAGCGCCGCCTTGCTGGGCGCCCGCCCTTCTCCCTGGTCATGGCAGGCCGCGCACACCTGTGTATAGACTTCCTGGCCGCGCTTGCTCTGTGCGGCGGTATCGGTCGGCACGTCGGCAACTGCACTGGTCGCCACGATCGCGGCGACGCCGAAACAGAGCAGCAGAGCGCGCATCCGATATTCTCCTTGATATAGTGCGATGTGCCGGCGTTCAGATTGCATGCGACGATCTGCCTCCCCTTTGCTCGCGTCTCCCGCGCGTTTCATCCGGATCTTTTCCAGCACGGCCATGCCTGGTGGAAACCCTCCCCCGCGGAACGGCCGATCTCGCACGCAGATTGACGCTCAAGCCCGCATCGTCGGGCCGGGCCAGCCTGCCCTCCGCGCTTTGTCTCAGACGTCAGCTACCTGGGTGAAATCATGCCTTCGGCCTTCGGTATTTCTGTCGAAGCCGAAGCCCCCTTCGTGCCGCTGATCCCGAACCAGAAGCTGGCCGCAGCAACAAGATTGAGGCTGACGGAAGCACCAAGCGCGAGGCTGACCGAATTCGCACCGCCGAGCTTGTCGGAAATGAGGCCCGTGATCAGCGGACCGATGGCTGCGCCGCCCAGATTGGCCACAAGCTCCTGCATGGCGGCAACGGACCCACGCATCTTCGCGGGCGTCGCCGTCATGATCGCTGCCTTGGGCGCTGAATAGTGAGTGCCCAAGGTCAGGCCGAGCGCGAAGACCAGCCCCGCCGCGACAAAGGGAGAGAAAGCGAACGAAATGCCGAAGGCCAGCGGAACCGAAAGGAAGAGCGCGCAGGACGGCACGATCCACAGCCTGTCGACACGCCCCTTGGCGATCCAGTCGGCAAGGAAGCCCGACAGAGCGGTCGAGGCGAACTTGAGCACGCCGGCGGCGATGCCGACGATAAGGCCGGCCATGCCGAGGCTGAACCCCTGCTCGCGGATGAGGATCGGCGTTATCCAGATCCAGATCGATGCGATATTCATTGCGACAATGGCAAGGCCGATCGTGTTGAAGAAGACCGGCCGGCTTCCCACAAAGAATTTCGCGACCTGCAATAACGGAACGGCGCGCCCCGTGTCCGTGATCTCGCCGCTCCGCGGGGGTTCCGGGAACTTGAACCACATGAACGCGGCCAGAAGGATGCCGGGGATACCGACTACAAGGAAGACGGCGCGCCATCCCCAATGTTGCGCGACAAAGCCGCCGATGACGAATGCCAGGCCCGTGCCCAGGGCCAGCCCGGAGTGAACGACACCCATCGCGCTGGCGCGCTGCTTGACCGGGAAGATGCTGGCGACGAGCGACTGCGTGCCCGCTGCGGTCGACGATTCCGCGGCACCAACGATGGTGCGCATGGCAAAGAGCGACCAATAGCCGGTCGCCAGCGCGCCGAGCGCGGAAACGCCGCTCCAGATCGACAGCATGACGGATAGTAATTTGACCCGATTGGTACGATCCATCAGCCAGCCGACCGGAAGCACGCAGATGCAGAATCCGATCGCGTGCGCGGACCCACCGATGGCGCCGAGTTGGGCGTCGGTGAAATGGAACTCGTGACGCAGGGGCTCGATGATCACACCGAACACGTAACGATCGAGCGAATGAAGTGTGTAAACCGCGAGTAGAACGATCGCCGCAGCCCAGGAGCTCCGCTTCCACCCAGCTGACTTTTCGGCCATCCAACACACCCTCTCAATTATCGTGCCTTGGGTGACACAGGATCTTCTCCTCTACAAGTTATCTCACCCGAGATCGTAATCGTATTTTGCGATGCTCATGATCACGAGATCGCAACAGACCCTGAAACGGCCGTGGCGCCTCTCCGGCAGCAGCGCACAGCAGCGCAGCCAGGTCATGGACCTAACCAGATGAGCATGGCGATCGGCAGGCGGACACTGCCAATCGCGATTTCACGGGAAGTCCTGCAACAGACCTTCATCTCACCCGCTCGACGAATGTCCGCGGGACGCGACGCTCTTCACCCCGGCTTGGGCAGGTTCGCTTGCGGCCAGGGGCCCGTCGCCGCTTCCAGGAATGCCTGAATCAGCGGATCATCCTTTCGCGCTGTCTGATGTGCGATGGACAGCGGGATTTCCACACGCCCGATCGGCGCGACTGCAAGATTGCCATCACACACGCCCTTCATGGCATTGTCCTCCCGGACCAGCATCATGCCTGCGCCGGCAGCCAGCACACTTCGCCCAACGAAAGAATTATCGAATTTTATGACGCTGTTGGGCTCGAGCCCCTTGTCGCCGAACAGCTGCGAGAACATCGACGAATATGCCGAGCTCGCGCTTGGCGTTAGCCATGGAAGCTCCGCCAGATCGGGCCAGTCGGCTGCGTCGATCTTGTCTTTCCATGCGATCGGGCCAGCAATTCTGTATGGCACCTTGATCAACTCATAATAGGTGAAATTCGGTTCGAGCGGTTTGCCCAACAGGATGCCGATATCGATTTCCCCGCTCATCAGGCCCTGGCGCGTGCCGGACGACGGGCGAGCCATCAAGTCGATCGTGACCAGGGGATGCTTCTCGCGCATCCCGACGATGATTTCCCCGACGCGCGTACCAGGCTCGCTGCTGGTGCCGACAGCGAGCTTGCCTTCAACCTTCCCCCGCAGTTCACGAGCAAAGGACGTGAAAATCGCTTCCTGGCGCAGCAGGACCTTCGCCTTGTCGGCGACCAGCTGACCGGCATGGGTGAGTTCGAGATTGCGGTTTGTCCGGACGAATAATTGCGTGCCGAGGCGGTCTTCAATGGCTCTGACATGCGCGCTCGCGGCCGACTGGCTCATGTTGAGCCGCTCCGCAGCCCTGGTCAAATGCTGCTCTTCAGCGACAGCCACAAATGTTCTCAATTGCACCAGATCAATCAGCACTTTTTCTTTCCTTCGCCTCCCCGAGCCTTCGTCGAACTAAAAGGCCGCGTTTTGAAAACCCGTATGGACATTCTATCGCGGCGCTTCCAGTTAATTGAACGAGATATGCATGCCAAGGCGCGCCTTGGGCAATTTTTCGTGGGGTTTCGGGATCCAGCGATGACGCACCGCACAATGGACATAAGTATCACATAATAAACACAATATTGTTATCAATAAAATCTTGGAGACTACAGTGTCCGCAGGCAAATCGCACCTCCCGCTGGCGGGTATAACCGTCATTGACCTGTCCCATGTTTACAATGGCCCCTACGCCACCTTTCTGTTGGCGATGGGTGGTGCGAACGTCATCAAGGTCGAATCCCTCCAGGGGGAAACATTGCGCTCGCGCGGCGACATGGGTGGGTCGGACTTCTCCTATGCAATGCTCAACTCTAACAAGAAGCCGGTCACGCTCAACCTCAAGACCGAGCAGGGCCGCGACTTATTGAAGGAATTGGTCGCACGCGCCGATATCCTGGTCGAGAATTTCACTCCCGGCGTGCTGGACCGGCTCGGCGTTGGCGCCGCCGTGTTGCAGGAGATCAATCCGAGGCTGATCTATGCGTCGAGCTCGGGTTACGGCAAGGACGGCCCGTATCGCGACTATCCCGCGATGGATCTGGTGATGCAAGCCATGTCCGGAGTCCTTAACTCCACGGGCTTCCCCGATCAACCGCCGGTCAAGTCCGGCGCGGCGCTGTGCGATTTCCTCGCCGGCATCCACCTTTATGGTGCGATTGCGACCGCTCTCTATCAGCGCGAGCATACGGGCGTCGCCCATGTCGTCGAAGTTTCTATGCAGGACGCGACCTATTGCTCGCTTGCCTCCAATCTGGGCATGCTCCACGCTCGCGGGGACAAGGCGCCACCGCGCACCGGTAACCGGCATGGCGGATTGGGCGTCTCCCCCTACAACGTATATCCGGCCACCGATGGCTATGTCGTGCTCAATTCGCCGGGCGACGTACACTTCCGTTCGATTCTCAGCGTCATGGGTCACTCCGATCTTGCGGATGACCCGCGCTTCCGCACGCGTGCCGATCGCGTTCAAAACTTCGAGGCCGTGGACGAACTGGTGTCGAACTGGACCCGTCAGCATTCGCGCAACGAGGTCGCCGACAGGATGTTGGCCGCAAAGGTGCCCTGCGCGCCGGTCCGCGAGCTGCCCGAGGTGATGGAAGACAGGAACATGCACGCACGCGGCAGCCTGCAGCGGGTGAACCACCCGCAACTGGGACAGGTTGTCCTGCCGCACACGCCGTTCGTATTCCGCGGGGTGGAAAGGCGCGAACTGGAACCCAGCCTCCCGCTCGGCGCCTGCAATGAAGAAGTGCTTGGCGACTGGCTGGGCCATTCGGCAGACGAGCTTGCCGAATTCAGAGCGTCGGGCGTCATCCTTTAAGCGTGATCCGGCATATTCGTTTCCAGCCCAGGATGGTTTCACACAATGTGAAATCATCCTGGGCTTTTTGACGTCGTATCTTCCGGGCTGCAGACCGATTGCGTCATGCTTGGCTTCGAACAGGAACGGACTGCTCCCAGGCAACGGGGCGCATATCCCGCCACGGATCTGCCCGGCATCGAGTTATGGCACCCGTTCCCGAGTGATCCGGTCACATGACCAGTCCCCGGCCGGTGCGCCATACACCGCGCAGAGCGTTTTCACGCATTTCCACCATGAGCAAAAACGCTCTCGTGCTTGGTTATGCTTCGCTGACCTGCACCCTACAGCCATTGACCGTAACGGGTCAATTTGAAGATGCTCTGGATTTGCGTCATCCGTCCCGTTGACGGTTCCTCTCGTCACGGGTTGAACAGGTGGCAGACGGGCACCGCGGCCCGGGCTATCCGGACAGGCTAAGCCATACGCATCTTGCCAGCGAAGGCTGCGAAGAGTTCGCGGCTATCGGTCAGCTCATCCATCTTTCGCGCCGTCGCCAAGGCCTTGCCTACGTTCGCACCTGGCAATGCCGCGGTCCATTTTTCCGCCAAATCCTCCCAGGAGACTTCGCCGCGCAGGCTATGTCCACGCGGATGATCGATCCGCAACGAATGAGGGACGCCATCTTGCGTGGTGATCGTGACCCGCGCGCCGCGGCCGTTTGGAAACTCGCGGTCCAGTTCCGCATCGACGCGCGCCGTAACCACCCCGCGCAGGCGTTTGTAGGTCGGGTCGCTGAGGATTGCCGGAAATGGCTGGTCGCTGATTTTCAGCCCGCCGGTCGCCAGGCTGGCCGCCACCATGTCCTGCACCGAAATATTGTGCATGTCGCGATTGTCCACGGTCTTTAGCGGGTTGGCAGGCATGCCTATGACGACCGACCGGATCTTGTCGGGGGTGATGCCGTTTTGCTTCACCAGAGTCATCGCTGCTTCGATCGGCGTGTGGATGGGCTGTCCGGCATTGTAGAATTTGAAGTTGCCGCGGAGGATCTTGAAATCGCTGCCTAGCGCGCGCGTAACAGCGGGCCTGTCCTTCTCATTGCCCCAAGCCGCCAGCACGCCGCCTTCCGTGCCGATGATATCGTCATGGCCCTGCAGGCCGGTCTCCGCCATCCATGCCGAGCTGATGCCGGCAAAGGCATATTGGCCGTTGCAGAAGGATTTGCTGATGTGCGTCCTTTCCGCAAACAGCGCGACCAGCCCGTTGGCCTGAAAGGTCGCCAACGCCATGGCGTGGCGATGATGATCCGCGTCAAGTCGCAAAAGCCTGCAGGCCGACGCAGCCGAACCGAGAGCATAGAGCAGGTCCGTGTGGATTTGGTCGCGGTCTCGCACGGCGAACGTGCCGCCACATGCCTCCACCAGCCGCACGCCGACATCATAGCCAAGAACGACCGCGTTGATCAGTTCCGCGCCCGATACACCCTTCAACTCCGCTATCGCGGTGGAGGCGTGGACGATCGACGCTCCTGGATGGCCGCCCACCGCATGCGTGCCGTCCACTTCCTCGCCGTGCCCCGCCGTCCCATTGGCCAAGGCGGCGTAGTGGGCCGGCGCCCGTTGGTCCGTGCCGTAGATGCGTGCCTCGGGTTTTCCACCTCCGAAGCGCTCGACATACTCTGCGGCCAGCCGACCGCCCTCGCTGCGACGACCGAAATAGGCGCAGGCGATCTCGTCGAAAATCACTTTCTTGGCGCGTTCACGGACATTGGAGGGCAATTTGTCGAATGACGTGGAGGCGGCATATTCGGCAACGGTCGCCGTCAACGATGGGCCACCCGGCGCGGAGGTGGCGCCATTGTGCCCGCCTTCGGTCTGGGCAAGCAGCTCGCCCGACCCGGAACTGCCGAACGAACCCGCGGCGACCGCTAAAGCCCCGACGCTCTTCAGGGCTGCCCGGCGATCGAGATGCATTGAATGTCCCGGTCGATCGGCATTCTCGCTGTCAAGCCGCTTGTCCATCCTTCATCCCTCCATCAAATTATTGGCCGAATATCATCTTGTGCGCCGGAATGCATTGAGGACCGGCGCGCGCGATCGCCGCCGCCGGTCCTGACTGCTTGCCATCAATTCGGCCGGACGCTGTTTGCTACGGATTATCATCAGTCATCCAGCACACCACCGAGACGAACGGCGCAGGGTAATGGGCACATCCCGTCACCCTGCGCCGTTCCTTTCAGCATCGCACCATGATGCCCTAGAGCTTGAAGCGCACGCCGACCCGGAAGACGACGCCATCAACATCATACAGAACGGCATTGCCACCATTGGCGAACGCATTGCCCGTCGCGATGGTCAGCCCCGGATCCTTGTTCGTCAGGTTCCGGACGTTGAAGAAGGTCGTTACACTCTTCCTGCCGCCCAGCAGGAAGTCATAGCTGAGCGCCAGATCGAGATAGAGCCGGCCGGGCATGTGATTGTCGTTGATTGTCGGATGCTCGACCGTGCTGGCCGGGCAGTTGGACGTGCATTCGATGTAATAGGCGAACTGCTTGCCTGCGCTGAACGCACGCGCAGTCAGCGCTCCGCGGAACCCTTCGAGCTGGTAGCCCAGGGTCGCCGTCGAACGCCATGTCGGCGGGTTGAACAGGCTGTTCTCTCCCAGCAACGTGCGGCGCGCCGTGATGCCGTTATCGACGCTGTTCTCCAGATAGCGCGTGAAGTTCGCGTGGATGTCGATGGAGCCAGGAATGCCGATGCCATCGAGATCCTTGCGATAGCTCGCCTCGATGTCGAGCCCCCGCACCTTCTGGCTGGCGATGTTGATGTTCTGGCTGACCACGCGAATGAGATCGCCGACCGTCTGACCGGGCAACGGTGCTGCACGCGTGATGTTGTTGCACAGCTCGGGAGCAGTGCCGTTGAAGCATAGCTGCAGCACGTCCGGCGCGGCAATGATCGAGATCGCGCCCTTCACGTTGATCGACCAATAATCCACCGAAGCGGTGAAGCCATCGAGGAAGCGTGGCTTGAATACCGCGCCGATACCCAGTGTATCCGCCTTTTCAGGCTTCAGGTTGCGATTGCCCGTGGTCACCTGCTCGAAGGTGAACGACGAATTGCGGAAGGGATCCAGAAGTGCCTGGCGCGCCGTGCTTTGCGGCAGGAAAGTTTCGTTCAGGTTGGGCGCCCGGATATCGCGCGATCGCGTGGCGCGGAACGTGATATCCGGGATCGGCGAATAGGTCGTGCCGACTTTCCAGGTCGCCACATTACCCGCCAGACTGTAACTGGTGTAGCGGGCGGCGCCATTGAATTCCCACGAATCCGCCCAGGGCTTACCCTTCGCCAGCGGGATGACGGTTTCGAAGGCGGCTTCCTTGACGTTGGTCGAGCCGTCGATCGGTGCGTAGTTGCCGTAGATGTGGTTCGCGATCAGCGAGTCCGCATCGACCGTGCCGACGGCCTTGTCCTTGCGATACTCGGCCGAGAACGCGACCGAGACCGGGCCGGCCCAGGTCGAGAAAGGTTCGCCGGTCAGCGACCCGGACACGACGGACTGTTCCACCTTGAGGTTCGATATGCTGGGCGAGCGGATGAAGGCGATACCGGCCGCATTCCCGTCGTTAACCCCGGTTCCGAGCGCGTTATAGGGAGAGCATCCGTTATTTGGGTTGGTCAGCGTCGAACGGCAGACGATCGCGCCCGATGCCGTGCGCACGGCATCCGTCGCCAGCGTGTAGTTCCTGCGCGAGATATTCGTAACGAAACTGACGTAATTCTTGCTTTCGCCATGCTGGGCATAAACGTCCCATGTCCAGTTGCCGCCCAGCATCTCGAACTTGCCGTCCGCGCCGATCTGATAGGAAATCGCCTTGCGCCTGGTAACCTGAGGATTGATCCCCAGGTCGTAGTTGAGCGTACCCAGCTGGATCGCGCTCAGACCAAGCGCCGTCATCCGCGCCCGCACGCTATCGGGCAGGTAGGCATTGTCGATCCGGATCAGCGGCCCGCTGTTGCCGATCATGTAGGAAGGCGAGGAGTCGGCCTGCCCGGAAGCCTTCACATAGGAAAACTGTCCATAGAAGTTCAGCGCATCGGCCACCTCATAACTTGCGCGGGCGAACGCAGTCTGCCGCTTCTCTTCCGGGGCGATACTGTTGGTCGGACGCAGATCGTTGGTTGCCCAGTCTCCACCGCGCATGAAATTCACGTCGGAAAGGTCACCACGGACGAGTTGATAGACCTGGCCACCCGGGCCGAAGCCCGTCCCCATCAGCGGACCGGAGGATACGACGCCGCCCGGTGCCGCGGTCAGATAGCCGACATTGTCGTAGACGAGCTGCCGGGGCACCGAAGTCGACTGGCCCGGTCCCGTACCATAGGCAGTGTTGCCGAAGATCTGTCGGCCGCGGTGCGTCCATTTGCGCTGCCCGCCCTTGATACCATCGTCATGCGTCTGCTCCAGCGCCACCAGGATGTGGCCACGGTCGTCGGCGAAGCCCGTGCCGGCTGCGATATTCGCTTTGTAGCTGAAGTTGTCGCCATAGTTGGTGATGCCGTTGGAGACTTCGCCTGTAATACCCTCTAGCGACCGGTTCAGGACGAAGTTGACGACACCCGCGACGGCATCCGATCCGTAAACCGCGGACACGCCGCCGGTCACGACATCCACCCGTGAGATCAGCGCCTGGGGAAGCGAACTGACGTCGGCATATCCAAACGCGACCGCAGGAGCGACGCGATGCCCGTCAAGCAACACGAGAGTACGCGTCGGGCCAAGCGCGCGCAGGTTCAGCGCGTTGATGCCGGACGTACCGTTCGCCCCGGTCGTCGTGCTCGACCGGCCATTGGCCGAACCAGCGAAGGCCGGGAGCGTCGTAACATATTGTGCGATATTGGCATTGGCGTTCGAGGCGAGCTGTTCCGATCCGATCACCGACAAAGGCGTGGGCGACTGATAGCCATCGCGCACGATGCGCGAGCCCGTGACCACGATATCCTGAGTCTGCTTGTCTGCGGTCGCCACCGGCTCCGCATCCCCGCTCGCGGGGAGTGCCGCATCCGCCTCGGTCGACTGAGGTTGGGGGGCTGGAGCCACCTGCGCTAAAGCCGGCGAGATGCTGGCTGTCAGTGCGCCCGTGGTCGACAACAGCGCCAAGGCTAGCCGCCGATAACGAGCGCTCTGAATCTTTTCGCTAAACTGCGCGCCTTTCAACATTTGGTATCCTCCCTCACTTTTTTTGATTTATGTGGTGACGACGCTTATTCTGTTCGTTCGATCACCATCGCGATGCCTTGTCCGCCGCCGATGCACATGGTGATCAGGCCATAGCGTCCCCCGATCCTCCGCAACTCGTACATCGTCTTGATTGTCAGAATGGCCCCGGTCGCACCGACCGGATGACCAAGCGCAATGCCCGAGCCGTTCGGATTGGTCTTTGCCGCATCAAAGCCCAACTGCTCGGCGACAGCCGTCGCCTGCGCTGCAAAAGCCTCGTTCGATTCGATCACGTCGATCTGTTCGAGCGTCACACCCGCACGTTCGAGGGCGATCGGCACGGCCTTGACGGGGCCAATTCCCATGATGCGGGGCTCGACGCCGGCATGGCCCCAGCCAAGGATGCGGGCCATCGGCTTCAGACCGCGCCGGGCCACGGCATGCTCGGACGCAAGAACGACCGCCGCGGCGCCATCGTTGATGCCCGAAGCGTTGCCGGCGGTCACCGTTCCGTCCTTGGCAAAGGCCGGCTTCAGAATTGCCAGGCTTTCCAGGGTGGAATCGCCGCGCACATGCTCATCTGTATCGAACAGCTGCACGCCTTTGCGGCTCTGGATCTCGACGGGGACGATCTGTTCCTTGAACCAGCCCTCAGACACCGCACGCGCGGCGCGGCGCTGACTTTCGACGGCGACCAGATCCTGCGTCTCGCGGGAGATCTGATAGTCCCGCGCGACATTCTCGGCAGTGATGCCCATATGATAATTGTCGAACGGATCGCTGAGCCCCTCCAGCAATGCGTCGGACATGGTGATCGACCCCATCTTGCGGCCGAAACGGGCGTCACTGACGACATGGGCAGCGCGGCTCATTGTTTCTGCGCCGCCGCCCACGGCAACTTCGCATTCCCCCAGCGCAACCATCTGCGCTGCCGAGACGATCGCCTGCAGGCCGGATCCGCATTGCCGGTTGAGAGCAAGCGCAGGGGTCCCGACTGGCACCCCTGCCTTGACGGCAGCGACACGGGCCACATACCCATCCCTGGTGCCGGTCGTGATACCTTGTCCCAAGACGACATGCTGGACGTCGGCAGGCTCCAGCGCGGCGCGACGGACCGCTTCCTTGATCACGATCGCGCCAAGTTCGGAGGGCGCGAAATCCTTAAGGCTTCCGCCGAAGCTGCCAATTGCAGTACGCGCGCCAGCGACCAGATAGACTGGAACCATTATTTACCCCTGTCTCGCGCCGAACTGAACCCTGAGACAGATGCTGCAGGATCGACGGCCCGGACATGCACGCGTGGAGATCGTCAACGAACAACACGCGTCACGGTCAGGCATGGTAGCGACCCTTCTGCATTTGCGTGCGACTGTATCGCCTCGCAATCCTCTGCCTCCTTGGATTGGCCGGTCGCAGACTTACGGTCTGCAAACGCCCAATTTTCGAACAGTTTCTAGCACCGTTGATATATTCTTGATTGGCCAATGTTAGAGCCGCGCGCCTGCGAGCGTCCAACGCAAAAAGTGGGAGGCGGTCATCTGCGAGAACGAACAGGCGTTCCCTGCGCCCGATGTGCCGACACTCATTTTGAATCCGACAGCGCGCGCATGCGATAGTCCATGCCCTCGACAATCACATTGCCAAACCAAAGATTAGGTCATGCGACTGACGGACTTCGGCGAACCAAGCGAATTTCAAAATCGCTACATGGCGGTCGATACGCATCACGGAACGTAGGGCAATCTTGCTTCACATCCTGAATTCGCCGTCAGCAGATCCAGCAATGATGCGAACACTCATTTTCCCACAGGAGCCTGGTCTTTAGCCCCCCTTCAATGTCGCGGGATCGATGGGCAACGAGCGGATGCGTTTTCCGGTTGCGACAAAGATGGCGTTCGTGATCGCCGGCACGACGGGAGGCAGCGCCGGCTCTCCAAGGCCGGTGGGGGGATTGTCGGATTTGACGAACTGTATCTCCACCGGCGCAGACTCATTCATGCGGAGCAGGCGATAGTCGGTCAGGTTGGATTGCTCGGTGCGCCCGTCGACTATCTTGATCTCCTGGAACAGAGCCTGACTGATCGCATCCTGAACGGCGCCCTCGATCTGGTTGGTGGCGCCAGAGGGATTGACGATCGTGCTCCCGACGTCAGCCGCACACCAGACCTTCTTCACCGTGACTTCCCCCTCCGGGGACACCGCCACATGCGCCACTTGCGCGACATAGCCGACATGGCTGTAGTAGCAGCCGATGCCCTTGCCCTCGCGCGGAGGAAGAGCCCCCTCGCCCCAGCCAGCCATCTTGGCGGCGGCCTGGAGGACACCCCTCATGCGCGCGGGGTTGAACGCAGCGTCCCCTTCCTTGGCCATTGGGCGGTCGGCAAGCATCTTCAACTGGAAAGCGAGCGGATCCTGCTTGGCGGCATGGGCCATCTCGTCGATGAAGGACTGCTGGACGAACGCCATCGCGTTGGACCTGGGGGCACGCAGCGGTCCCGTGGGTACGCCCAGCGCTGTCAGGCTGTTTTCCATGCGGAGGTTTGGAACATAATCCCAGGGAAACTCCGTCTGCCCTTCGGAATCGTAAATGGCCTTGCCATCCGAGCCGAACGTCGCGAAATGGTCGTAGAGCGCGATTGCATTGCCCTGCGCGTCAATGCCCCCGCGGAAGAAGTGGACGCCCATCGGACGATAGGTGTCGTGCTGCATGTCCTCTTCACGGGTCCACAGCAGCTTGACCGGGCGCCCCATCTCACGCGCGATCCATGCAGCTTCGACCATGTAATCATTGGCCAGCCGCCGCCCGAAGCCGCCACCGCAGCGGGTCAGATGGATGGTGATGTCTTCAGGCTTGATACCCAGCATGAGGGCGCAGAGCATGCGCCCGGCTTGCGGCATCTGGGTCGGGGCCCAAAGCTCCAGCTTGCCATCGCGGAACTCCGCCGTGCAATTCATCGGCTCCAGCGCGACGTGCGCCAGGAAAGGATAACGATACTCTGCCTCGACCTTGATCGGCGCATCCGCGAAAGCCTTGTCGAAGTCGCCATGGCTCTTCAAGATGGTCTCGCCCTTGCCGGTGGCGAAGAATCCCTCGGCCGCCTTCAGGAAACCGTCGCTCGATTGCGCAGCCGTCGGATGATCCGCCCATTTGATATCCAGCTTGTCGGCAGCGCTCCGGGCCGCCCACCAACTATCCGCCACGACGACGACGGCGGGCAACAAGCCCTTGCCGTAGATCCGGGGCGCCGAAATCTTGAGGTTAGGATCCCACGCGTCGGGATGACCCTCGATGACGAACGCCTTGCGAACGCCCTTTACAGCTTGCGCCGGCGACAAGTCGACGCTGGCGACTTTCGCACCGAACACCGGTGCCTTTCGACAGGTCGCGTAAAGCATGCCGGGCCGCACGATATCGATGCCGAACATCGGCACGCCTTCGACGATTGCCCGCGTGTCATATTGCGCGACGGGCTTGCCGATGATCTTGAAGTCAGCCGGAGACTTCAGAACCATCGTCTTCAGATCCGGCGTGGGGATGTCCGCGCAGGCCGGTGCAAGTATGCTGTACGCCAGCTTCCGCCCGGTCGGCTGGTGGATGACCTCACCCGCTTCGGTGCGGCATTCCGTGTCCGGGCACGCCCATCGCTTCGCAGCCGCCTGGACGAGCATCCAGCGCGCCGCCGCACCCACGCGACGCATCGGTTCCCACGCAGCGGGGATGGAGCGAGATCCCCCGGCGAGTTGTACGCCGTACACCGCCTCGTCGGCGTCTGGCGTCTCGATGAGAACCGCCGACCATTCCACGTCGAGTTCTTCCGCGATCAGCATCGGCAGGCTGGTCTTTATACCCTGGCCAATCTCGGGATTGCGCGCCTTGATCGTGACCTTGCCGTCGCTCCCGATCATCACAAACGCGTTGAGTTGCGCCGCATCGCCCTGCACGGCGCCTGCGGCCATTGGCCATGAGAAAGAAAGCAGGAGGCCCGCCGAAGACACGGCCTTGAGGAGGTCTCGTCGGGTTGGGGACAGCGTGGCGTCGGTCATGACCAGTCCTTTGCTCAGCGTTGTCCAGCGGCGCGATGAATTGCGGCCCTGATCCGGTTGTAGGTGCCACAGCGACAGATGTTGCCCGCCAAGGCGCTGTCAATGTCGTCATCCGTGGGTGCGGGGGTTTCTTTGAGCAACGCCGTCGCCGCCATGATCTGACCGCCTTGGCAATAGCCACATTGCGCGACATCCAGTTCAGCCCACGCCGCTTGAACCTTGCGACCGACCGGATCGGCAGCGATGCTCTCGATCGTCGCCACCTTCATCGTGCCTACGTCGGCAATCGGGGTGATGCAGGATCGGGTCGGTTGCCCGTCGAGGAAAACGGTGCAGGCCCCGCATGCGCCGACCCCGCACCCATATTTCGGGCCACGGATGCCGAGCGTGTCGCGCAAAACCCATAACAGAGGCGTGTCTGGGGAAACATCGACCTTGGCGGCTTTGCCATTGACGCTGACTGTGATGACCATCTGTTTCCTACCTTATCCTCATCGCCGGACCATCAGGGCCTTGAGCGACTTTCCCGACCGGCCGGCGATCTGACTGTCGCGATCCGGTCCCTTCAACGCAAATTCAGGTGGGGCCGTCGCCTGCCGAGCCCCTCTTGCCTGTCGATAAAAGCCGCGATGAGACCATTTCGTCCCCGCGGCGATCGGATCGGCACGCGTCACAATTGATCGCTACACGCAGGCACCAATGCGCGTCACTGGGCCGGGATATAGCAAAAACACCCATCTCTGCGCCTCAGTTCCCCTGCCCAGGGCGATCCAGCCGCGTGCCTGCCGCTGCACAGTCGGCGAGCAACGACGAGAGTCGAAAATCTGCGCCGAGCCGATCAAGATGGCGCTTCAGTCCGCTGACAATCTCGTCAAGGCCGGTATTGTTCGCCCAAAAGACCGGGCCACCCGTACGCTTCGGCCAGCCATAGCCATAGATCCAGACGATATCGATGTCGGACGCCCGTTGCGCGATCCCCTCCTCGAGGATCAGCGCCGCCTCGTTCACCATCGTATAGAGAGTGCGGACGATGATTTCCTCATCGTCGATGACGCGTGGCGCAACGCCGGCCTTCGCGCGGAACTCAGCCACGATCTCTGCCGTGATCGGCGAGGGTGTTGGCTTGCGCTTGTCATCATAGTCATAATAGCCGGCCTTGGTCTTCTGCCCCCATCGCCCCTTTGCGCACAATGCGTCAGAAATGCTCTCGACCCGCTCGGGATCGCGGTGCCAGCCGATGTCGACGCCGGCAAGATCCGCCATTTGGAAGGGACCCATCGGCATGCCGAATGCGGTGTGGACGCGATCGACCTGTTCGGGCGTAGCGCCTTCGAGCAACAGGGCCTCGGCATTGTCTTGGCGCGGGATCAGCATCCGGTTGCCGATGAAGCCGTAGCAGACGCCGGCGACGACCGGAATCTTGCCGATCGCCTGGGCGAGATGCATCGCGGTTGCCAGCACGTCCGGCGCGGTCGCGACACCACGCACGACCTCGACCAGTTTCATGATGTTGGCCGGCGAGAAAAAGTGCAGGCCCACGACATCCTGCGGCCGCGACGTTGCCGCCGCGATCTCGTCAAGATCGAGATAGGAGGTGTTTGATGCCAAGAGCGCCCCCGGCCGCGCGATCGCGTCGAGCCGCGCGAAGATATCCTTCTTTACGTCCATATTCTCGTAAACCGCCTCGATCACAAGATCGCAAGCACCGAGCGCTTCGAAATCGAGCGTGGGCGAAAGCAAACGCATCGCGGCTTCGCCCTGCGAGATGGTGAGGCGACCTTTGGCGACCGAGCCGTCATAATTGCTGCGGATCGCAGCTTCGCCGCGATCGATCGCCTCCTGCGTCATGTCCAGCAGCGTGACCGCATAGCCTGCCGACAGGAAATTTATGGCGATGCCGGAGCCCATCGTCCCCGCGCCGACGATGCCGACATGCTTGATGGGACGCCGCTGCACGTCGCGCGGCAGGCCATCGATCTTCATCGCGGTGCGCTCCGCAAAGAAGATGTGACGGAATGCCTTTGACTCCTCGCCGGTCATGAGCGTGCTGAAAAGCTTGTCCTCCAGCGCCATCCCTTCGTCGAACGGCAGTTCGGTTGCCGCCTTGACCGCATCGATGCAGGCCCGTGGTGCGTGCAGGTCGCCGATCGCGCGGGCGTTACTCGCTGCGAAGCGATCGAACAGATCGGCTGCAGCGGTCGCCTCCAGATCGCGCGTGCGACGCGGTGCCTCCAGTTGGCGAGCATAGGCGATTGCCGCCTCGCCGAGTTGATCCTGTTCCGCCAACAGATCGATCAGCCCGAGCTCGAGCGCCCGGCTTGCAGTGACCGGCTCGCCCGAGACGATCATGCCGAGCGCGGCTTCGGCGCCGATGAGGCGTGGCAGGCGCTGCGTACCCCCTGCGCCGGGGAGCAATCCAAGCTTCACCTCGGGCAGCCCCAGCCGGGCAGTGGGCGTTGCGATCCGATAGTGGCAGGCCAAGGCGACCTCCAGCCCGCCGCCCAATGCCATCCCATGGATAGCCGCGACCACCGGCTTGGCGCTCGCCTCGATCGCTGCGGCTACCTCCGGCAATGCCGGTTCGGCCAGAACCCCATCGAACTCGGCGATGTCGGCGCCTGCGGAGAAGAGCTTGCCGCCGCCGCGGATGACGATCGCCCTGACCCCGTCATCTGCCTGCGCGGCGGCCAAAGCCTCCGCCAGCCCAATTCTGACCGCATGGCCCAAGGCGTTCACCGGAGGATTCTCGATGAGGATTTCGAGAATGTCGTCGTGAAGATGCTTCGAGATCATCGGTCGTCCTTGACGCGAAAGGATGTAGGGAAAAGCAGGCGTTGCAACGAAAAGTCTTAGATCGAGGCGGCGACACTTGGCCGACGGGCACCACCCCGTCTGCCGGCGTCGGCGTTAGCGGCCGACATATTTGGGTTCGCGCTTCTCGACCGCCGCCGCGACCGCTTCCTTCTGATCGAGGGTGTTCTGGACGAGCGCCTGATAGGCAGCTGAAAGTTCCAGACACTCATCGATGCCCATATTGATCGACTTATACATCAAACGCTTGTTGAGCCGCACGCTGACCGGCGGGAAGCTGGCGATCGTCTCGGCCATCGCGAGCGCAGTCGCTTCCAGTTGATCCGGCTCGACGATGTGCGTCACCAGGCCCCATTCCTTTGCCTGCTCCGCATCCAGGATCCGACAGGTCAGCGCCATTTCCAGCGCACGCGGCAAGCCGACGATGCGCGGCAACAGCCAGGCACCGCCGTCGCCGGGCACCAGTCCGACGCGCAGGAAGCTCTCGGCGAATTTCGCTTTGGTGGATGCGATGCGGATGTCGCACATGGTCGCCAGGTCATTGCCCGCCCCGATCGCCGGGCCATTCACCGCCGCGATCACGGGCAGGTCGATCCCAAGGAAACATTTCGTCATCTGCTGAATATTATGGCGGTAGCCATCCGCCATCTCGTGCGGCGAGCCACCGAACATCGGATCGTCGCCCTCGTGCATGTCCTTGATGTTACCGCCTGCGCAAAAGGCCTTGCCCGCGCCGGTCAGTACCAGGCAGCTCAACCCCGCATCGGCATCGGCCTCTTTCACGATCGAGATGAGTTCGTGAATCAGATCCGTCGACAGGGCGTTGCGCGCCTCCTCGTCGTTGAGCCGGACGAGCGCCACGCGCCCGCTACGTTCGATCGTCACTTTGCCGGCTGTCATCCTAGTCTCCCATTATATCACGTCGTTGCTGGCGCCGCATGGCTTACCAGGCTTGCTCAAGCAGCGCGATGCAAGCCTGCGGGCTCACTGGCTGCGGATTCTGTGTATAGAACCAATCGCCCGATGCCGTCTCGCTGATCGACGGCAGGTCATTTTGTCCGACGCCGATGTCGCGCAGCCGCGAGGGCACGCCATGGCTCGCAAAGAAGGTCGCGCATGCATCGGCGATCGCAGACGCAGCGCCTGCCGAAGATGTGGAGAGCCCCAGGACTTCAGCCAGATCGGCCAATCGCCCCTCGGTCGCCGGAGCGTTGAAGCGAAGGCAATGCGGCAAGGCAATGGCGTTCACCACGCCGTTCGCGACGTGAAAACGAGCACCCACGCTGTGACCCAGCGCTGAGGCCAGGCCGCCGGCGGTCACGTCGGTGCCCTGCCCGACCATCAGCGCCGCGAGCATCAGTTCGCCACGCGCCTCCACATTGGCGGGATCGTCGATCCGCGCGAGGTTCCGCCAGATCAGGCGAATGCCCTGCAGAAGCAGCGCATCCGCCTGCGGATGGCGGCTCTTCGATTCAAGCCCCTGAACGGCCGCACCGAACGCATCCAGTGCGGCATCGCGGATCAGCTTGGCCGGGGTCTCGACGAAAAAACGGGGATCGAAGAAGATCGCCTGCGCCCGCGCCTTGGGATCGAACAAGCTCAGCCGGCGCCCCTCGCCAATCGAAACCGCAGCACCCGCTTTCGCATAGGCCGTGGTCGGCGTGGTCGGTACGATGAACTGCGGCAGTTTCGGCGCGGCAAGCCTCGGGCTGCGTGGCGGCTTGCCCGGCTCGAACACCGTACACAGTTCGGCCGGATCCTTGCCCTCGCCAAGGACGATCGCGGCAGCCCGCGTCGATACGATCGCAGACCCCCCGCCCAGCGCGATCAGTGCGTCGGCGTCGACCTCGCGCAACATCTCGACCACCGACAGGACAGACTCGCTGGGCGAATGCTCGGCCACGCGATCGAAGGTTCCGGCACACAGGTCGCCAAGCACCGCACGGATCGTCCCCGCTCCCGGTTCGGCCCCGGCCAGCGTGCGGCCCGACAAAATCACGGCCCGACTGCACCCTGCCCGCTTCAATTCCGCGGGAAGCTGGTCGATGCAGCCCTCGCCATAGCTCACCCGCGTTGACGACGCGGCATAGCGGAACGACGACATCATGCGCCCGCTCCCCGCATATCCAAAAGTGATTTGGCCTCAAATGGCATGTCCGCGATCCTCTATCGTCAATTGCGCAATTTGGGTCGGCGAGCCGCATCCGTGAGCTTGTTAGTCACGCCGCACCCAGACCATCTTCTCACCGGCCGAGACCGCCATCACGCACGCAATTTCCGTGCGCGACAATGACGGCACACCACCCATGACGTGGCCATTGGCCGGATTGGCCACGGCGTCCGCTGCGCCGTCCTGGCCCTGGCCCCATGCGCCATCGACAAGGTCAGCCTCACGAAACAGGCTCTCATCGAAAAGAGAGGGACGACAAACCGTATCAAGCATGACGATATCCTTGGGACCTAGAAGCCGACAACGAGCCGGACGACGCTGCCGTCGTGCAACCGGTCGAAACCCTCGTTGATGTCGTCGAGCGCGATTACTCCGGAACGCAGCCTGTCGACCGGCAGGCGCCCGGACTTGTAGAGTGCGACATAGCGCTGCACATCTCGCAGCGGTACGCAGGTACCGATGTAGCTGCCCTTTACGGTGCGTTCCTCCGCAACGAGGCTGACGATGTTGACCGGCAAGGTTGCTTCGGGTGCGGGCAGCCCCGCGGTGACGGTCGTGCCGCCGCGGCGGGTCATCTTATATGCGTTTTCCAGCGCACGCGCGACACCGGCAAACTCAAACGCAAAGTCAGCGCCGCCACTGGTCAGCATGCGGACCTGCTCCACCGCGTCAGGGGCGGCGGCGTTGATCGTGGCCGTCGCACCGATCTCGGCGGCGAGCGCAAGCTTGTCGTCGGACAGGTCGACGGCGATGATCTGCGCCGCGCCGCATGCTATCGCACCCAGCACGGCAGCCAGGCCGACGCCGCCCAGCCCGATCACCACGACAGTCTGCCCCGGCTGGACGCCCGCGGTGTTGACCACCGCGCCCACGCCCGTCAGCACGGCGCAGCCGAACAGGGCCGCGTCCGTGAACGCGATATCCTTGTCGATCTTGACCAGCGACCGGCGCGAAACCACCGCATGGTCCGCGAAGGCCGAACAGCCGAGATGGTGATGGATCTCACCCTCCCCCTCATGCAGCCGGATGTCGCCCGACAGCAGCGTGCCCCGTCCGTTCGCGGCCGCCCCGGGCTCGCATAGCGCCGGCCGCCCTTCGGCACAGGGCAGGCAGTGACCGCAGCTGGGCATGAAGACCATGATGACATGGTCACCGGGAACCAGATCGTCGACGCCCTCGCCAATTTCCACGACGACGCCCGCCGCCTCATGCCCGATTGCCATCGGCATCGGCCGTGGCCGACTGCCATTGATGACCGAAAGATCGGAATGGCACAGCCCTGCGGCCTCTATCTTGACCAGCACCTCGTCACGGCCCGGAGGAGCCAGGTCGATCGTCTCGATCTGCAGCGGACGCGTTTCACGATAGGGATGTTCGGCCCCCATCGCACGGAGCACGGCAGCCTTGATCTTCATTGTGAAGAGCCTGTTGCCGCGCAAGGCTGTTCCGAAGCGGCGCTGAGCCTGTCCAGGAAAGCGCGGATATTCTCCGGGACCGGCACGGGACGCCGGGTTTCGCGATCGACATAGACATGGACGAAATGGCCGGTCGCCGCCGCCTGATCACTCTCGCTCGCAAACAGGGCGACATCATAGCGGATGCTCGACGTACCCAGACGTGCGACCTTGATGCCAGCCGTGACGTCGCCCGGAAAGCTCAGCGACGCCGCATAGGTACAGCCGGTATCGACCACCAGCCCGATCGCCGGGCTGGCGCCGGTGTCGAGCAGTCCATTTTCGATCAGCATTGCGTTTACTGCGGTATCGAAGAACGAATAATAGACCACGTTGTTGACGTGGCCATAGACGTCATTGTCCATCCACCGCGTCGTCATCGTCTTGAACCACGCATAATCGGCGCGGCTATTTTTGCTGCCAACCTGCCCGGACTCTGCTGTCTTGGACTGCTGCATTACACCCTCTCGATTACGATCGCGCAAGGTCTTCGTCTGATGCGAATTACTGCGCCATCTCCGCCCGCGCCGCGGCGCTGACGCTATTTTTATCGACCTTGCCCGTATGGTTGGTCGGCAGCGGCTCGCGCTGCAAACGCCAGCGGGTGGGGACGGCAAAGGAAGCCAAACTCGTACGCAGCACAGCGCGGATATCATCCACGGACAGGTCGCGATCACTGACAACGACCGCCATCACCTCTTCGCCGAGATCAGCATGCGGTACACCGAAGACCACCGCCTCGACCACGCCCGGAACGTTCATCAACGCCCGCTCTACTGCGGCCGGTGCGATATTCTCGCCCCCGCGGATGATCATATCCTTGCAGCGCCCCGTGATCCACAACTGCCCGTTTTCGTCCAGACGGCCGAGATCGCCGGTATGCAGCCACCCCTCGGCATCGATCGGTGACTCGTCGATGCCGTAATAACCGCTCATCTGCGTCGGCGAACGCAGCAGGATCTCTCCGTCGGGCAGATCGGGATGCGCGAGGAAGGAAATTTCGACGCACGGCAGCGGACGGCCGGTCGAACCGAGCATGGTGATATCCTCGGAACCTGCCGCAGCGGTTGCCTGGCCACCATTTTCGGTCAATCCGTAACCGGTGGGAATCCGGGGATTCACACTGGGCAGCTCCTTGCGGATGCGTTGCATCAGTTCCGCGTGGACGGGCGCCCCGCCGATGCTGATCGACTTGAGGCTCGACAGATCCTTCTTCCCCGCGTCGGGATGGTCCAGCAGGCGTGAGACCATCGTGGGTACCGCGTTCCAGCGATTGACCTTGTGGCGCTCGATAAGGTCCAGCACGTCGGCCGGATCATAGCGCCCCTTCGACAGGACGATCGTGTCACCAACAACCATCGCCCGCAGCAGCGCCTGCATGGAGCCGACGTGGAACAATGGCCCGGTCAGCAAGGTGATGTCGTGCCCGCTCCCGTCGATCTGGTGCGGCAGCTTGCGCGTGACGTGCAGTGTCATGTGAAGCCGCGCGAGCACCGCGCGATGCGACAGCACGACCGCCTTGGGCACCCCTGACGTTCCCGAGGTGAAGATGATCATGGCGGTCTCTTCCTCGCCGCCACGACGACCGGCGATCTCGCCGCCGTCCTTCACCGTCGGATCGATCGCCCACACGCCGCACGGCGCATCTGCGGGCATTCTGGCAATGGCGGACGCATCGGCAAGCACCAGCTTGGGCGATAGCGCTTCGATGCCCCTTTCAATCTCGGCGTGGCTCCACCAGGTGTTCGCCAGCACCGGCACCGCCCCGATGCTGAGGCAGGCCCAGAAGTTAACGATCCATTCAGGACTGTTCCAGCCGAGCAGGAAGACCCGGTCGCCCGTATCGACCCCGGCCTGTTTCAGTTCGGCCACCTTCGCGGCGACAGCGTCTCTCAGGCCATTGAAAGTGAGCAGGTCGCCATCCTGCACGACATAGGGACGATCACCCCAGCGCTCGGCGAACTGGAGGAGTTCCTCGATCCGGCGCGGCCGCTCGACATACATTTTGTAGGAGATGCCGCCGACGGTCTCGACGGCGATATCCTTCGACCACTGTGGCATGGATATGGACATGGCTAAGACCTCAGGCTTTTTCGCGAACAGGCAGAACGATGACGGCCGTACCCGGCATCACATTCTGGCCGCGCTGGTTGATAGCCCATGTGGTGAGCTTGACGATATGCTGGCCCAGATCGTCCACTTCCTTGGCCTCGATCCGCCCGCCCAGGCGAACCACATCCGACAGGTAGACATGCGAGCGATACTGGCCCGTGATCTGCTTCAGGAAGCCGGCGTCGCCCATCCAGTTGGTGAGCGAATGTATCTGCCAGCTGGTCCGCTGAATACCCACGTCATAGGCCATCTGGGCGCCCTGCAGCGAGGCGGCGTAATCATTGTAATGGACCGAATAGACCGGCTCCAGGGCGTGCGTCTTGGGATCGCGGAACGCCCATTTGGGATGCTTGTGATAGCGCTTGAGCGACACCGAGTGCGCCGCGACGCGCGGGATCGGGGCGGACCCGCCCGCGATGAACGCGATGAAGTCCGTCAAACCAAGCGGCCCTTTGGTGATGACGTCAATCTCTTCGCCAACCGCAACATCTTCCCAGTAGCGAGGGGTGGCGCCACGCGGCGCCTCATTCAGGATATCCTCCTCGATCGCCAGAACCTCCTCGTCGGTCCAGGGGTGCGGAACGGTGATCTCCCGCGTCTCGGCACGCTTCTGCATTTCGCCGCGTTCGAAACGCATGCGCGAGCAAATGAAGTCGGCGATCAGCTCGCCATCCTGATTTGTATATTGCTGCAGGATATAATCCTTGATCCGCCGGCCACCGAAGTTGCTCTGTTCTATGGGCCCGTCGAACCCCTGGAATTCGACGCGGCAGTCGACCTTGTCGCCTACCTTGATCGAGCCATGGAAATCGATCTTGGTCTCGCAGTGGAAACCGCCCAGGCCCGGCCAGCCGACCTGCACGCCCGCGAGGCAGGCGAAGATGAAGCTTGGCGGGGCGACCAGCGTGCCGAACCGCGACGTCTCGGCATAGTCGGCGTCGGTCCACAGGGGATTGTCGTCACCAATGCCTTCGCAAAAACGCAAGATCGCCGTGCGGGTCGCATATTCGTTGTTGATGCTGCCTGCCGTGCGCAAGTTGACGCCGATCAGCGCACGCATCGACTCCAGCATTTCGTCGGTGAACTTGCCCGTCGCCAGTTCCTTGGCAATGGCGGGACTGGTCTGGGTGGTCGTCGCGGTCATGATTTTTCATCCATTCGATGGGATCGGGACGGTGCTAGCCGCGGTGATGCCAACAGGTCTATCGCGATTTCGTGGAGGCCGACATCAGCGGACCCGGACCAAGAGCTGAGCGCCAAACTGCTCCATGTGCTTCGATACGCCTATGCTCGGCGGCCCTTGGCCGCGGAGAAAACCCCGCCTTTTCCCGAATGGACCGGCGATGCCCTGCGGCCCGAAGGCACAAGCGTCGCGGGATAGGCGCCTCGTGCTTTCATACCCCAAGCTCGACCGAAGCAAAAGAGCGATCCATTTGCGGATGTCCGCGCCGCCGCTCGTTGAAACAGAGGGTCTCCAAGGCCCATGCGGAGGCAGGGGCAGTCGGCTTCCAAGCGCAGCATCGGCCTGTCAGGCTGTCCTATCTCATGTCGGAGGAAATCCGCTTACTCGATGACAAGCTCCATGCGGAAATCTGCCCTGCTCCTTCTTGCTGAGCTCCAGGCCAGCCTGATTGCCGGAATGTCCGGCTCTTGCCGGGCATTTGCCAGACTCATGAATTTATCTCTCCGACCATCTCTGCGTTGCTTGTTCGCGATGGGCCGTCGGCTGTCGCGATCTCTTTCACCCATGGATCTCCTATGAAACGCCTCGATCAAGACACTGCCAGCAGCTTTGCACGCCTGACCCTCGGCCATCTGACACGGCAATGGCCCTATGTGCTCGGCCAGGTTTTGAATGGCCCCGGCGACCTGGCCACGCCGGAAGAGCTTCACCCCGTTTTCCATGGCAGCCTCGACTGGCATAGCTGCGTCCATGGCTGGTGGCAGGTGATGAGGCTCGCGCGGCTGTATCCGGCCATGCCTGACGTCGCGGCCATCGAGGCCCTGGCGGACAAGATGTTCGTCAGCCACAAGGTCGAGCGCGAATGCGATTATTTCGAAAGGCCGATGAGCGGCGGCTTCGAGCGCCCTTATGGATGGGGATGGCTTCTGGCCTTGCATCTGGAACTCGGCCTGCGGCCAGAGCGTCCGTGGGCAGCCACGCTGGCCCCCCTCGCCCATCTCCTGGCAGGCCGGTTTGTCGAATATCTTCCCAAGCTTCCCTACCCCGTCAGAAGCGGCAAACACGACAGTACGGCCTTCGCTCTCATCCATGCGCTCGAATGGGCCCGTGTCCACGACGAGAGCCTTGCAGCCCTGATCGAGAGCCGCGCGCGGCAGTGGTTCGGCCATGATCGCGATGCGCGCCCGTGGGAACCGAGCGGGGAGGATTTCCTCTCGGCAACCCTGTGCGAAGCGGTGCTGATGCAGGAGGTGCTGGGCGAGCGCGAATTTCCGGCGTGGTTCGATCTATTCCTTGCCGATCCCTTCGGGCCGTCCCTGTCCTGCCTCCATGTGCCAGCCATGGTGACGGACCGTTCAGACGGGCGCCTCGCCCATCTCGACGGCCTCAACCTGTCACGGGCATGGTGCTGGCGGCGTCTTGCCGGATCGACGCGCAACCCTGCGGCGGCCCTGACGATCGCCGAGCATCATCTCGCCGATGCTCTACCGAACCTTGCCGTGGATTATATGGGCGAGCATTGGTTGGCGACGTTCGCGCTTCTTGCGCTCGAAACGACCAACTGAACTGCGGGGCAGGCGCCAGCAAAGCCTGGCGAACGCGCGGCGCGGACGCAGGTGCCGGATCAGCCAAGGCGGGAGGGGCGAGGCAAGGGAACTTTCCCGCCCCTCCCGCAAAAGATCAGCTCAGGCGTCTACCGTGTCGGCGGCGGCCCGAATGGCAAAGTCCTTGAGAGCCTCGACCGCACGGCCCAGTCTCTCAGCCTTCTGCTCACGCATGATCTTCATACCTGCCTCCATTTTCAACATGACCGGCAGTGTCTTGTTCTTCTCGCGCAGGGGCATGATCGCATCGCCATAGCGCTTTTGCCAGACGGCCATGGCTTCACCATCCTCCTTGCTCGGCTGGGGACCAGCGCTCTCCAGGGCCGCGGCATGCTCATCCTCCATGAGCTTCTGGAGCTCATGCTGGAACTCCGCGCTCCACCAGCTCGTCCGAAGCTCGGGATCTACGCTGGTTGCCCAGTCCCACGAGCTCAGCACATCGAGTATCGCTGCCGGCATCATCTTGAGATCCCAGGCCGCGGCCTGAATGACGCTGGCATAGGCAAATTGATCTTCAAAGGCCGCTGCCGCATCGGCCAGGGGACCTAGTGCCGCGCGCCAGTCCCGCCTGACGATCGTCTCGCCCTGGGCAGCCCGCTCGAGCACGGTCATCAGCGGGGCGGCAGCCTGCGCCAGCACGGCATGCGCCTCTACCGCATTCCACCGGCCGACGATCGGACGGAGCACCCAGAGTATCCACCTGTAGACGGCGTGATCAAGATCGGCACCAATGGGTACTGCAGCCAGGATATCCGCGACGACGGCCGGCGTGAACCTCTCATCATCCTTCGACAGATTGCATGCAAGAAGCCAGAAGGCCGGCGACAGAGCATGCTCTTCGGCCCAGGCGACCAAATCATCCTGGCTCTGCGTCGGCGCGAGAATGGTCGCCGGGTTATCCCCGAGGTCCGCCAAAACCTTCGCCTTCGTCGAGGCGTCGTTGGCAAAAGCGCTCACTGTGCATCCTCCGTTGCCTTATCAAGGAATGCCGCGATGCCCGAGCGGGTGTTCATGCCCTTGTAGAGAGTGGGCTCGCCGCCCTGGAACAGCATGAGGGTAGGCACGCCGCGCACGCCATATTTCTCGGCGAGGCTCGCACTCTCGTCGATGTCCAGCTTCACGATGCGCACGGCACCGTCGTACATCGCCGCCATGTCGGACAGTGCAGGCGCCAGCGCCTTGCAGGGACCGCACCAGGTCGCGGTGAAGTCGACCAGTACGGGCTGGGAGGCGTTGAGCACCTCCTGTTCGAAAGTCTCGGTATTAACGGAAGCAAGTTCAGCCATGTCCCAAATCCTTGTGAATGGAGATTTTTGAATGTGATGGGTCTTGCAGGGCGCGGCAGGCGGCATTTTTCTCCTTGTCCTGCCATCGCCCCGCTCTGTTCTTTCTCGATCCTCATGCGACGTCCGAGGGCTCGATGCAGCCGATCAACTGATCAACGAAACTGATGTTTGGGCATCGTCACCGCCAGGACGCTCTTCGCCTGCTCGCTTATGTTCATCCACCGACCACAGGCCTTCAGCCTTCAGCGTCAGGATATGCGTGTGATGATCGAGGATGCCGAGGCGATGGCCGATGCTGATATATTGCGCGCCGGTGGCCGCCATCAGCTGATACATGCGGGTCTCTGTCGCATAGTCGACCGCACTGGTCGCCTCGTCGAGGAACACGAATTTCGGTCTTGAGACGAGAATTCGCGCAAATCCGACACGTTGCTGCTCGCCGAGCGACAACACCTTGCTCCAGTCGCGCTCCGCCGACAGGCCGCCGTGCGATTCAACGACGTCGCGCAGGTTGACCGACTGCAGGATTTCCAGCAGCACGTCGTCAGACACGGGTTTGCCATGCGGATAGAGCAGTTGCGACCGCATGTCGGCGATGATCATGTAGGGGCGCTGGGGAAGGAACAGGCATTCCTCCGGCGGCGGCATGTGCAGTGAGCCCTCGCCTCGTGTCCACAGGCCAGCCATGGCACGCAGAAGGGAGCTCTTGCCAACGCCGGTTTGCCCCACGATCGCGAGATTTTCGCCGGCCTGTACAGCCACATTGAGGTTATGGACCAGCTGCTGCTCGCCACCCGGCGTTTCGAGCGAAACGTTGACGAGCCTCACCTCGGCCGCTGTCCGGTCAACCGACAGGACGTTCTCGGGCTGGGTGCGACCGGCCGTGACATCCTCCAGACGCTCCTGGATCTGGGCAAGGCGCACGGCCTCCGGGGCGGCGGCGGCGATGGTCGGGAGAAACTGCTGCAGGCCAAAAAGGGCCAGTTGAAGCGTCTGGCCCGCCGCGCCCGCCTGGACGATGCTGCCATAGCCCATCTCGCCGGAAAGAACGTGCGGCGACAGAAGAAAATAGGGACCGACCACCCATCCGAACTGGAAGAGGCCAAAGACGATGCCACCGGTAAAGGACGTGTAGATATCGAAGCGGAACTTGCGCTGCACCGCAGTGCGAAGCCGCGCAAAGACATGCGCCCTCTCAGCGTCTTCACCATGATAGAAAGCGATCGCCTCGGCATTTTCCCTGACATGGGTAAGACCGTAGCGAAGATCCGCCTCGGCGACCGTGCGACGGAAGCTCATGCGGATTGTCGGGACCGTGACGAAAAACGACGCGACGATCTGCAGCGCACCAAAGGCGATGGTCCACCACAGCAGACTCCTCTCCAGCGTCATGAGCACGCCGATGCTGCTGCCGATCGTACCCAGCGGAAAGAGAACCTGGCTCGGGAACTGCGACACGCTCGACAGGAACGGCTCGACGCTTTGCTGCAGACGCTGGTCGGGGTTATCGAGATCGTCCTTCAGGGCGATGTCGTAATAGGTGCGCTTGGCAAGATATTTGCCAATCATGCTCTGGCTCAGCCATTCGCGCCAATTCGCCAGAACCCAGGCCTGCATCAATTGCATGAGAAAAGGTATGGCGAGCCCGAGAAAGGTCAGGAAGATAAAAGCCGCAAGGGCAACATGCGCTTCGGTGGCATGGCGTGCGATCAGGGCATCCGTCAGATCCTTGAGCCTGTATGTCTTGAGCGCGTTCATCCACGCACCAGCCAGAATACTGGCAACAAGAAGGACGAGCGTTATCCAGGCGGGCCAGGCACCGAGGCGGGCCCAATAAGGTTTGACGAGGCTCCACAGGCGCTTCATCAGCAACCCGTTTATACGGTAGTTCTTGGCGTCGACAGTAAGTGGCTGCGTAATGGCCATGGATAATCCAATGATGTCGTTAGACTTGCCCTAAGAACGAGCGGGAAGCCCCGGTCCCGCAAAAGAACCGGACACCAAACGCATTTGTCAGGTCAAAAATGTGACGCCGGCCAACCGCGTCGCCTGGATCTTCTTCATGCCCTCCAGCGCCGTCAGCCAAGAGTCGATATGATGGAGATCGATCTCGGCATTGAGGCGGGTCGTGGAAAAAGAACTATTGAGCAGGATGATCCGCCCACGATAATGGGGCTTCAGGATATCCAATATCTCTGGCAGCGTCTTGTTGCGCAGGACAAGACGTCCGCGCACCCAGGCGGTCTCGGCTTGCGCGTCCGCCCATCTCAGCCGGCCGAGATTGTCCGTGACGGCAATGGCCTGGTTCGCCGTGACGATTTTCCTCCGGTCGCCGCGCGAGGCCTCGACGACGCCTTCCTCTACGACCAGGCGACCGCCATCACCATCCCGCGTGACCTCGAAGACGGTCCCGACATCCCGGAAGCGCGCCTCGCCAGCGTAGACGACAAAGGGATTTTCAGCGTCGTGATGGACTCGCACGAAGATCGCGCCGCGCGCCAGTTCGACGCGGCGCACGCCCTTGTCGAAGGAGACATTGAGAGCCGTGTCGCCGCTCATCATGATGCGCGTGCCGTCCGCCAAGGAAAATGCGCGCCGCTCGCCCACGGCTGTCACCTGATCGAAGCGTCCGCTCGTCCAATAACCATGGCCGAAAGAAATGGCGAGCATGAGCGAGGCCGCGATCGGCACTCCCAGCTTCCAGCGTCGTTGGCGCCGGAGACGCCGGTCGCGATCATGCTGTATGGACGGGAGCGCGGCCCCAAGCTGGTCCCACTGCGCCCGCGCGCGGCGGAGCGCCTCGAGATGCTCGGCACTCTGGTCGCGCCAACGCCGGAAAGCGTCATGATCCTCGGGCGAACTCTCGCCCGAGGTGAGCTTGACTACCCAATCCAGCGCTTCATCATCAAGCGTCGGCGCCTTGGCTCTGTTGGCGGAATAGACTAGCCTCATCATGCCCGAAGAAACGATCCATAAATGGTCAACCCGCAATCCCGAGCCGGAGATTTTTCACATGCCCTGGGCCAGCCGATCCCGACAGTGACGCAGCGCGCGCAGCTGATATTTCTCTACAAGGCTCACCGACACGTCAAGATGTTGCGCTATTTCGCGGTGGGAATAACCGTGGACGCGAGACAGGACGAGCACCTGGCGGCACTTTTCGGGAAGCTCGTCGAGCGCCGCCTCGACCTGCCGCAGTTCATCCCGAGAGACGGCCACCGCATCGGGACAGGGCATGACATCCTCGAAAAGAACCTGCGATCCCGTCAGGATCTCCGCGCGGCGCGCCTCGACCCTTGTATAGTCGATCGCCAGATTGCCGGCCATGCGGTACAGATAGGAACTCGCCTTCTGGGCGGTCGGAATTTCGGCCTGCACCGAGGCAAGCTTCTCGAACATGTCATGACTGAGATCGGCCGCCGTTTCCTGGTTGCCTACTCGCCGAGCGATATAGCGCACCAGATCCTTGCGGATCGAGACAAAGACATTTTGCAATTCGGCAAGATTGAGCGACCTCCGCCCGCCCTGGTTTGCCAGGGTCTCACGGTCACTCATCAGCGCATTCTCAACAGACATATCGAGATATCCACTATGGAGTGCTGGTAACAGAATGCCGCCTCCAGATCGATCTTCTTCGAATCGACATCTCGCCACCCCGTGACAGCAACAGTGTTACAGTTCTTTTGAGCGCTCAAGAAAAAAATCCCGATGCAACGGACAGATTTGCAAACCTATTGCCCCAAAAGGACAAAAGATCAAAAATATGAGCAGTTTTTCGTTCCGTGGTCGGATCCGATCGCCGGGCGGCGATACCCGTTGGAGATCGCGCCGCGTGGAGCACAGACGGATCGTGCCGAGCTTGCAAGCTGCACATCCATCCATGCGTCGCTGCATGGGATATACGGCCTAAATGCGGGGATGCGACAAAAAAGTCTCGACCATTGGGACAGTTTTTCTCATGTGAAATTTTTCCGCTTTTCCGCGCTTCGGCGTGACGCATAGGCGGACCCGGCGTTACGCATAGCCGGACCCGGCCTTGCCCCCGAACAAGCGTTGCGGTTTTAAGACAGCCCACTCGTTTTGTGCTGCGAGACATCAATTTGACCCTCCCGATATCGAGGAGCGCAAAAGGAGCTGCATTAATGCGTCGACGTTCCCTTCATCGCTTCAGCCCGATGGCGCGCTGGACGACACGGCTCATGAGCGCGTTACCGGTGGTCCTTGCGAGCCCATTGCTTGCAGCACCGCAGGGCACCGCGATGGTGGTGACCCGCAACGAGGGCTTTCTCTCCATCATTGGCAATGCCGATCCGGTCGTGAAGTCCGTCATGGCCCTGCTCGTTCTCGCATCCATCACGACCTGGGCGCTCTGGATCATCAAGAGCCAGGAACTCCGGCGCGCAAAGGATTGCCTGAAAAACGACATCAAGACGATGTCAGCCGCCACCAGCCTGGAGGAAGCGCGCACGTCGCGGTACAGCGTGACGCTCGAAATGGTCGAGCTCGCGACGACCGAGTTGCGCCGTGTCGGCCCCAACCCGACCCACCGCCAGCTCGCAGGCGTGGAGGAGCGCGTCGCCGTTCAGCTTCCGATGGTGGAAGCCCGCGCCATGTACCGCATCCAGTGGGGCGCGAACATCCTCGCATCCATCGGCGCGATTTCGCCCTTTGTCGGCCTGGCCGGCACCGTCTGGGGCATCATGAACAGTTTCCTGGGCATTGCGAACTCCCACTCGACGAGCCTTGCCGTTGTTGCGCCAGGTATCGCCGAGGCATTGATCGCAACTGCGATCGGTCTTGCGGCGGCCATTCCGGCGGTGCTCATCTACAATAATCTGTCGCGCTCGATCGCCGGCTATCGTCGACTGCTCAACGAAATGGCCGTGTTTGCGGCCTGCGTACTGAGCCGCGAGAGCGAACGGGCCGATGAGCAGGACAGTAACGCCACGCCGCCGCGCCCACGCGCAGCCACGCCCCGCCTCGAGCCCGTTCCGGCCAGCGCGGCCGCGACGGAAGGGCGCTGATCCATGGGAATGCGCATCCAGCATAGCGAGGAGGGCATTTCTGAAACCCACGAGATCAACGTCACGCCATTCATCGATGTGATGCTCGTGCTTCTGGTGATCTTCATGGTGACGGCGCCGTTAACCACGGTGGATATCCCGGTCAATTTGCCAGCCGCAACCGCAAAACCAAAGCCACCCGAGGACAAACCTGTCTTCCTTACGCTCCAGGCCGATTTGACCATTGCGGTGGGCGAAGCCCGTGTCAGCAAAAGCAGGCTCGCGGATGCGCTGAACGGCGCGACAAACGGCAACCGCAACGCACAGATTTTTCTGCGCGCCGACAAAACCGTCAATTACGACAAGCTGATGGATCTGCTCAATGCCCTACGCGCTGCAGGATATCTCAAAGTCGCCCTCGTCGGCCTCGGCTCGGACTGAGGCGGCGACGCCGAACGTGGCATTTCAGATTGTCGCAAACCCCGCCACCGTGCGGCGGGCGGACGCGCCGTCCTGGAAGCTCGGCATCGGGATTTCGGTCGCCGCGCATCTGGTGATCGGCACGGCCCTGGCCTTTGGCCTTCAACGGTCGAGCCCGCCAGAACCTGTGTCGCTCAACACTGCCATGGCTGTCGAGATCCTGCCGATGCCGTCGGCTCCCGCAAACCCGGCTCATGAAACGCCGCCCGAGCCTCAAGAGCCGCAGGACCGGCCTGATCAGCTCATGCCGAAGCCGGACACGCCCCCAGTTCCGCAAATCCCCCAGGTGAAGGCGGACGTGACGCTCCCGACCGAGGCCCCACCGCCGCCCAAGCGTGCCGCACCCCCGCCCCCGCCGCCGCCTGCCGCGCAGGCTGCCCCTGCGAAGGCGGCTGCCGCCCCTGTTCAGGGCACGCCGACACAGGGCGCCTCTACGGTCGAGCAGAATTACAATGCACAGATCCTCGCCAAGCTGGAAAGCCGGAAGCGTTATCCAAGCGAGGCCAGGCAGGGCCGTGTCGAAGACGTCATCCATGTTCGGATCGTGATCGATCGAAACGGTCATGTGACGACCTCTGAGATTACGCGGAGCCGGCATTATGCGGTGCTGGACGAGGCCGTCAAAGACCTGATCCGCCGCGTCGATCCGTTCCCGAAAATGCCCAAGGCGATTTCCGGGGACAATTATATCGTGACGGTGCCCATCGATTTCTTCATGCAGCACAGGCGCTAACCCCCTGCAAGATCAGAGGGACCGAGAGCCATGCCCGTTCATCGGTCCCATTGGCGAAAATGGCCGCTTCAGGAACCTTTCCGCGACACCGGCGGATGCGGCGGCGGTCGAGCATCCGCGACAACCGTCTGCTTTCCGTTCGCGTCGCGGGCCATGTCATCGCCGCGAACAAAGGCACGATCACGGAAAGGGAAGCCAGGCAATTGCAGCCTGCATGGTTTCCACGCCTGTTCTGAAAGCATGTTTTTCTTCGTTGGACGCATTGTAGTTCCAAGGCGGCTTCGCCACCTGCCCTTGCGGCTCCTTCCACCCCTATCCGTTGAATGGCGGCGCGCCAGCACTCATCCTGCAGGCACGGTCAGTCACTCGGCGCCGATGACCAACCCATGCCTTCGACGACCGGAAAGGTCGCAAGGCCACCAAATGAATGAGGTTTTACAAGAATGACGTCTACTGAACAGTTTGGCCTCGATGGTTCGACAGGCGCCCCCAGTCCTGCCGACGATCCCTTTGTGTGGCTGGAAGATTGGACGGGGCCGCGCGCGATGGCCTGGGTGGATGCCGAAAACCAGGCGACTTTGACGGCGCTTCAGGGCGACCCACGCTATGAGTGCTATTTTCAGGACGCCCTGAACATTGCTTCTGCGGAAGACCGCATAGCGATGCCCACGCTCATCAACGGCATGGTCTACAACTTCTGGCGGGACGCCGCGCATCCCCTCGGCATTTGGCGCTACACGACGGAGGCGGACTATCTTTCGGCCGAGCCGGACTGGACGATCGCCCTCGATCTGGATGCACTGTCGCAGGCCGAAGGACGCAAGTGGGTCTGGAAAGGCGCGAGCCTCCTCGACCCGGAGCAGAACCTTGCGCTCATTCATCTGTCGGATGGCGGCGAGGACGCCGTGACGCTGCGCGAATTCGACCTCGTGACCGGGCAGTTCGTCAAAGGCGGCTTCGACATATCCACCTCGAAGCAGAATGTGGCGTGGCTCGACAAGGATACCCTTTTGCTGGCGCGCGACTGGGGAAGCGCTTCGCTCACTGTCTCGGGCTATCCCTTTGTGATCAAGATGCTGAAACGCGGCCAGACGCTGGACAGCGCGCAGGAGGTTTTTCGCGGGGCGGAAAGCGACCAGCTGATGTCGATGCCTGCCGTCCTTCGCGACAGTCACGGCCACCGCGCGGCCTTCCTCTCGCGCGGCGTGACGTTCTTCGGCAAGGAGATCTCGCTCCTCACGACCGCGGGCGCAAAAAGGCTTCCCCTGCCCGCAAGATGCCGCCTCCTGGGCATGATCGAGGGACAGGTCTTGATCAAGACCAGCGAGGTCTGGACCAGCGGCGATATTCTTGTGCCTGCAGGCGCGCTCGTCGCGGTGCCGCTCATTGCCCTTGAAACAGGCGAAACGCTCAAGCCGGTGATCCTGTTCGCGCCGACGGCGCGCCAGGCGATCGACGGCGTTGCCATCACACGGGGCCGGGTCGTGCTTTGCTATAATGACAATGTCCGTGGCCGGGTGATGATCCTGACCCCGAGCACGAATGGCTGGACGACCGCGCAGGTCGAACTTCCCGACAATGCCGCGATCGATATCGTCGGTGCCACGGATCGGTCCGACAGCGTCTATCTTGCCATTGCCGGCTTCACCCGGCCGACGACACTCTGGACGATGGATGCCGCCGATCCCAAGCCGGTCGAGGTCAAGGCAATGCCATCCCGGTTCGATGCGTCGGACCTTATCGTCGAGCAGTTTGAAGCGACCTCGACCGACGGGACGAAGATCCCCTATTTCATCGTACATCATCGCGACATGCCGCGTGGCAGCGATACCCCGGCCATCATGACGGCCTATGGCGGCTTCGAGTTGCCGATGACGCCGGGCTATAGCGGCATCATGGGCAAGCTCTGGCTGGAGCGTGGCAACAGCTACATTCTTGCCAACATCCGCGGCGGCGGCGAATTCGGGCCTGCCTGGCATCAGGCGGGTCTCAAGACGAAGCGCCAGATCATCTATGACGATTTCGCGGCGGTCGCGCTTGACCTGTTCGAACGCGGGCTCGCCAGTGCCAAGCGCTTCGGGATCTATGGCGGCTCCAATGGCGGCCTGCTGATGGGCGTCCAGTTCAACCAGCGCCCGGAGCTGTGGAATGCCGTCGCCATCCAAGTCCCCCTCCTCGACATGGTTCGGTACGAACAGATCGCCGCCGGCGCGTCCTGGGTCGATGAATATGGCAGCGTCTCCGTACCCGAGGAGAAGGCATTTCTCGAGAAGATCTCGCCCTATGCCAATATCCGGAAGGACGGGAAATATCCCAAACCCTACGTCTGGACGACGACAAAGGACGACCGGGTCGGGCCGCAGCATGCGCGGAAGTTCGCTGCGAGGCTGAAGGATTTTGGCCTGCCCTATCTGTTCTACGAAGACACGGCTGGCGGCCATTCCGGCGATGCAGACATCGCACAGGGCGCCAAGCTGCAGGCCATGCAGATGGTCTATTTCTCGCAGCTACTCGAAAGCTGAGGCGATCATTCTGACATGGGCTGGCGACCATGTGTCGCCAACCCATGTCAGCCTCAACGATGTGGAGCAGATCGGCCGGCGTCGAACAGCGCGCGACCAAGCCCGCAGGAACGCGAGAAGCGGGCCGTTTCATTTCGGTTTCCGACCGGCAGCCTTTGCGATCATTGTGATGGCAATGTGCCGATCACGGTCCGCCGCGCGCTGTCATGCCCGGTGCCTGACCCGGCTTCACTGGCAGAATGATGCCTGTGGCAACAGGCAGCGGGAGATCAAAGGTCATATTCTTGCTGATCTTCCGCGCGGAAGATGTGGTGGCGCGCCGATCCGTCCGCTCGCGCGCCGCCCTTGCCATCGGGTCAGCTGGTTCCGCCGACCACCAGTTCGTCGATGCGGATCGTCGGCTGTCCGACGCCGACATTGACCGACTGGCCCTCTTTTCCGCACACGCCATTTTCGATCATGAGATCATTGCCGACCATGCTGATATGGTTGAGCGCCTCATGCCCCAGCCCGATCAGCGTCGCGCCCAGAAGAGGCGCCGTGACCTTTCCGTCTTCGATCAGATAGGCTTCATTGGCGGAAAAGTTGAACTGGCCGCTCGTAATGTCGACCTGACCGCCAGCAAATGCGACGGCGTAGATCCCGTTCTTGACTGACGCCAGAATGTCCGACGGGTCATGCGGGCCAGCTTCAAGATAGGTATTCGTCATGCGAGGCATGGGCAGATGGCGATAGGATTGTCGGCGCGCATTGCCCGTCCGCCGTGCGTTCATCAGCCCGGCGTTCATGCGATCCTGCATCAGCCCAACCAGCCTGCCGTCCTCGATGAGGACATTGCGCTGTGTCTCCGTGCCTTCATCGTCGACATGCAACGAACCCACGCGGCCCGGGATCGTCCCGTCGTCAACCACCGTCACGCCCGGCGCGGCGACGCGCTGCAACATGCGATCGACGAAGACGGACGAGCGCTTGCGATGCGCGTCGCCCTCGAGCCCGTGACCGACGGCCTCGTGGAGCAGCACGCCCGGAAAGCCGGGGCCCAGCACGACGGGCATCACGCCCGCCGGCGCGGGACGTGCATCCAGACCCACCATGGCACGGTGTACCGCGCGGCGGACGAGCTGATCGATCGCCCCTTCCGGAATGTCGCCGATCCGGTACCGGCCACCCAGGGAGTCGTTTCCGGCGGAGCGGCGGCCGTTGCGTTCCACATGCACGGCGACGCCGATTTGCAATTCCGGACGCATGTCGGCCGCCATCGCGCCGTCGCTGTCCGCGACCAGCGACACCTTATAGCTTGCGGAAAGACTGGCCGACACCCGCACAACGGCAGGATCGACGGCCCGCGCCCGCCGATCGATATCGCGCAACAAGGCGATCTTCTCGGGAGCTTCGGTCGCTTCGATCGGGTTGTCCGGGACGAACAGGCGCCGTGCCGAAGCATGGCCGTTCAGGGCGAGACCGCCCGAGCGTGCAGCGTCGTCACCTTGGCGCCGCATGCTCGCCACCGCGTCGAGCGTGACGTCCAGACCATCGGGCGAGATCAACCCTGAGTGGGCAAAGGCGGTACGGTCTCCGTCCACGCTGCGCGCGCCAACACCCTGCACGGCAGAGAAATTGCCGCTGGTGACGCGCCCCTCGTCAAGGCTCCAGTGCTCGGATTGCGCGCTTTCGAAATAGAGGTCTGCGAAGTCGCCCGTTCCGACCAACGCTTCGACGGAGCGGGCAACCTTCTGACGGTCGAGATTATTGGCTTCAAGGAGGATCCGCTCGGCACCGATGAGATCGGTCTCGTGCGGCGAGGCAAGCAATGTTGACATGATGATGATCCGATCAAGGCAAGAAGAGTGAATGTCAGCGACCCGCGATGCGCATCTTCTCGATGAGGACAGAGCCGGTTCGAATGGGGCCGCTCCGGTAGATGTCCGATCCGACATGGGTGATAGCCTGCAGCATATCCTTCAGATTGCCGCCGATCGTGATGTCCTCCGCCGGATGCACGACAACGCCGCCGTCCACCCAGAAGCCCGACACCGCCCGCGAATAATTGCCGGTCACAAGGTCTACGCTGCCGCCCAGGAGTTCGGTGACCCAAAGGCCCCGTCCCATATGTCTGAGCATGGCTGAAAGATCATCGTCGGCCGAGGTCAGGCGGCTCGTCAGTGCCAGATTCCAGGCGCCCCGGGCATTGCCAGTCGAGGCCATGCCGAGCTTGCGGGCCGAATGGGTCGACAGGAAATAGCCCTGCACTATCCCCGCGCTGACAACGGCCCGGCGCGAACCCGCAATGCCTTCATCGTCAAAGGCACCGCTCGCCATGCCGAACGCCTCGGTGGGATCTTCCTGAAGATCGAGATGCGCCGCCAATGCCGACTGCCCGAGAGCGCCCGCAAGGAAGCTGCTCTTTTGATATTGGGGACGGCCGGAAAGCGCATTTACCAGTTCGCCGACGAGGGAGGCGGCCTGCGTGGAATCGAAAAGAACCGGGGCGTCCTGCGTCTCCAGCCCATATCCGCCGAGCTTGCGCACCGCGTTCGTGACAGCGGTTCGGCCGATCTCATCAGGCGTCAGCATCGCTTCCATGCGGCGGTCCACCGAAGACCAGCCTGCCGTCGCCATACGGCCATCGCGCGATGCGATCACCTGTGCCCAGTGCCCCTGCATGGTGGCACTGCCTGTTCGACAGAAGTCAGCACCGATGGCCCGCGCCCAGCGCTCGGCATTGCTTGACGTTCCTGTTTCAAGGACGCGAGCCGTTTCGCTTTGCCCGGATATCTTATCATTCGCGGCCGTCTCGATGCCATGCGCGATCGCCGTCAACCCGGCCGCATCAAGACCGCTCGGCGCAAAAAGCGCGACATCGGGCGCATCATGGGCAAGCTCCGCATCCTCAGGCAAAGCGCCATCGGGATCGGGCTCTACCTGGGTCGTTATAAAGGCCGCATGCTCCACCGCCGCGCGTATCGCTGCGGCGGTAAAAATGCCGGTGCTGGCGGTGCCCCGCCGGAGACCATCCACGATGGTGACAGTCAGCATCTGGCCGCCCTGGCGCTCGGCCGAGACCACTTCGCCGCCCGCTGTCCGAATCTGGATTCCTCCATTTTCATGCGCGAATGCCACAGCCCGGCCGCCGGAAATCCGCCCAGCCATGACGATCGCATCGCGGGCGACCTGAGCGAGCGTCGCTTCGTCATTCAGCAAGTAGCGGGAGGGCTGCCGCTCCTCTTCAATCCCCGCGATCGTGGCGCCAGGAACGATATCCATTTTTGTCATGAAGCCGACATGTCCTTTACAATTCCCCACCAGAACGAGCGGCCCGGACCAAACCCGCATTTTTACAAGGGCCTCCCGCCGACGGAGCGAAAGCCGAGGCGCTGGGGGCAGCGTTGCCGAGGCCTTTTTTGAAAAATTCTTTGCGGCTCGCCCAATCCCCACCCGTTTCATCCGCGAAAGAAAACGAGTGGGGGTTCAATCACGATGAAGTCGATGCACCATTACCGAGTTCACATGCTGGCGGGCGTTGCTGCCGCCGCCTTTGCGTTTGCCCAGCCTGCGGCCGCGCAGTCCGGCCAACATAGTTTCAGCATCCCCGCAGGATCGCTTGCCGATGCAACCGCTCTCTTCAGGGCGCAGTCTGGAATGCAGGTCTCGATCAAGGCCCCGGGCGCCGAGACGGCCCGCGTAAACGGTGTGTCGGGCACATTTGCCGATCAGGAAGCCTTTACGCGCATGCTCTCCGGCTCGGGCCTCAGCTGGCATCTGGAAGGCAATGTGATCGTCGTCGACGGCTCGGTCGCAGAGGCGACTGACGGCGAACATGTCCTCAGCGCTGTGCGCGTTGAAGGCGCAAATGGTGCATTCACATCGGTCGGTGGCTTCGGTGCGGGAGCGGGCGCAAACGGGAGCAGCGATTCCATCGCGACCGAAGGCACGCGGAGCCTCACGACCAACGGCTCAAGCGTCTCAAGCAAGATGCCGGTCACGCTCAAGGAAACGCCGCAGAGCGTCAGCGTCATCACCTCGGAACAGATTCGGATGCAGAATCTGACGACCGTCGAAGCGGCCCTGCAATCTACACCGGGCATCACGATCTTCGCGAACGTTGGTGTCAACAACAATACAATCGTTTCGCGCGGCTATACGGTGAGCACCTATACTGTCGATGGCGGCGCGCCGATGAGCTTTTCCGGAAGCGGCCTGGCATCGGGCGATCTATCGCAATATGACCATGTCGAGGTGCTGAAGGGATCAGCCGCGCTGTTCGGCGGTTCGGGCCAGCCCGGCGGCGTCGTCAACCTCCAGCGCAAGCGCCCGCTCGACCACCAGCAACTCATCGTCAATGGCCAGCTCGGCGCCTGGGATTACAAGCGCGGCGAGATTGACGTCAGCACCCCCGTCGCCTTCGACGGCGCGCTCCGCACGCGCTTCGACGTCGCGTGGCAGAATAACGACGCTTTCACGGATTTCACGCATCAGAACACCTGGAACTTCTATGGCGTGGTCGAGGCGGACCTGGGCCCCGATACCCTGCTCCGCTTCGGCGGCAGCTATCGCAGGGTGAAGGGCCGCGGGGAAAACTTCAATGGTCTCCCGCTCTTCGCCGATGGTCAGGACCTGGGACTGCCGGTTTCGACGAACTTCGCGCTCCCTTGGTCCTATTCAAGCCTTCGCAAGAACGAAGAGTTCGCGGCGCTGGAGCATCGCTTCAGTGATGGCTGGACCTTCAACGCAAGCGGTACGCGCGTCGAACAGAAAACCGGTTCCTTCCGTCCATCCTTCGCCAGCCCCAATATCGACGGAGCGGGCAATGGATTCAATTATCTTCTGGACCTGCTCTCAACCGGCAAAGACACACAATACGCTCTCGACGCGCATCTCGCAGGCGGCGCAGAGATATTCGGCCGTGCTCAAAAATTCGTCCTTGGGATCGACTACCAGGACGTAAAAACCAACAGCGACAATTTAAATTCAAACCTTTATTCGGGCTCTCCCTATACCGGATTGAATGTTTTCAATCCCAATCTTGAACAATTCAACATTCCAGACGTACCAAACAGAATGACGTCAATGTTCGTAAGCAACACGGACATCAGGACGAAACAATGGGGCATCTACGCCAATTTGATGCTGGAGCCACTTGCCAAATTGCACGTCAACGGCGGGGTCCGTTTCAGCAATTACAAATACACGTCGATATCCGGATCGTACCTGCCCAGCATCGATTATTACTACGAGAGCGTTAACCAGGCTGAAGCGGACAATGTCGCCAATTTCACAGGTAGCGTCGTATATGATGTCCTGCCGGACATATCGCTCTATGCCAGCTATGCAGACATTTTCGCGCCCAACGCCAATGCCAGAACAGTAAGTGGCAGCCTCGTACCGCCGCTATCGGGTCAGACCTACGAAGCGGGCGCAAAAGCCGCGTTCGCTGACGGCAAATTGAACGCATCGCTGGCGTTCTTCGCTTCTGATCAGGTCAACATTGCCGTGCTGACAACTTATGTGGAACCGGGTTGCTGCTATGCCCCCGGCGCCGCCCAGAGAACGCGGGGAATCGAGGCTCAGATTTCGGGAGAACTCGCGAAGGGATGGTCCATCAATGCGGGCTACACCTATACCAGTTCCAAATATAATCAGGCGGCCCTCGACGGAGGTCTTTCAGGTGGCGCATTGCCGACCGCGATCAATCAACAGCCCAAGCACCAGGTGAAGATCTTCTCCACCTACACGCCTGCCTGGCTGCCCAAGGTGACGATCCAGGGCAATTTTCGCCTGGATAGCGCACGGTTCTCAAGCGGTTACGCCTGCCCCGTCACGATCACGCCCGGGAGTGGCGGCATCTGCCCTGTCTTTACCGAACCTTTCTCATTCGTTCAGCCGACCTACGCCGTGGGGGATGCCGGCATTGAATATGCCGCAACGGGCAACTGGACGATCAGCCTGAACGTGACCAATTTCACGAGCACGCGCTATTATGTAACCAACTCCACGTCGCCTTCGAACGGACATTTCCTGGCGGAACCGCGGCGGTTCGTGTTCACCTTGCGCGGCAAATACTGAAGATAACGAGGCGCGCCTCCCACGAAACGGTCGGCGCGCCTCACCCCGAAACCCTTACAGTGCAGCACCGGGCACAGCGGACGGAAGGACAGCCTTCAGTCCGGCACTTCCGGCAACGGCACGGCGGTCGTATGTTTTATCTCTTCCATCGCGAAGGCAGCCGAGACATCGATGAGCCGTACCTTCGCAATGAGCTGCTTATAGACCCTGTCATAATGGGGGATATCGGTCACCCTCAACTTGATGAGATAATCGATCTCCCCCGCCATACGATAGAATTCAACGACCTCGGGAAAACTGCTCACAGCATCCGCAAATTCCTGGAGCCAGACATCCGAGTGCTCGGCGGTTCGAACCGTCACGAAGACCGTTGTGTTGACGTCAAGCATCGCCGGATCGAGCAGAGCTACACGTCGCACGATCAGGCCGCGATCCTCGAACGCTTTGATACGCCGCCAGCAGGCATTGGCCGAAAGTCCCACTTCGTCGCCCAATTCCTGAACCGTGCGCGTCGCGTCGATCTGCAAGGCCCTTAAAAGTTTGATGTCTGACGTGTCGAGCTTCACTTATATGCCTCCAGTTGGAACGCAATTCTATTTCACTATTCTTGCCATTCAAGAGAAAATTTGAGATGAAAACAAAAAAAATCGCCAATTTTTCGCATTCCAGACTTACCTGGGTGCAGGAAGCTGTGCGACGGATAGAGGCGGACCATTGCCGTACGGCCGACACGCATCTGATACGCGTCGAGCTTCCGCGCTTCGACGGCATCAACCTGTATCTCAAGGATGAATCCGTCCATCCGACGGGGAGCCTCAAACATCGTCTGGCGCGGTCGCTCATCCTCCATGCGCTCTGCAGCGGCTGGATCGGTCCCAAGACCGTTCTGATCGAAGCGAGCAGTGGTTCGACCGCCGTTTCGGAGGCTTATTATGCACGTCTCATCGGCCTGCGGTCGATCGCGGTGGTGCCGCGGACGGTTGCGAGGGCAAAGATCGAGGCCATTCGGGCGCAGGGCGGCGACGTCCATTTCGTCGACGATCCGCTAGCCATTTATGACGAGGCAGAGCGCCTCGCCCGGGACACCGGCGGCCATTATCTCGACCAGTTCACCTATGCGGAGCGCGCGACCGACTGGCGCGGCAACAACAATATCGCAGAAAGCATCTTTGCCCAGATGGAGGCCGAGGAGACCCCCGTTCCCGACTGGATCGTCTGTGGTGCGGGCACCGGCGGCACATCCGCGACGATCGGGCGCTATATACGCTACGGCCGATATGCGACCCAGCTTTGCGTGGCGGATCCCGCCGCGTCCGTCTTCCACCGGCATTTTTCCGACCGATCCATCTTCTCGCTTCCCGGTACGTGCGGCTCCATCATCGAAGGGATCGGCCGGGCAAGGGTCGAACCCTCCTTCATCCCCGATCTGGTCGACAGGATGATTGCCGTGCCCGACGATGCCAGCATCGGAGCCATGCGCGCGATCAGCAGCCGGATCGGCCGCCGGGTGGGCGGCTCCACCGGCACCAACATCGTGGCATGCATGCAGCTTATCGCGGAAATGGCGGGACGCGGCGAGCAAGGATCGGTCGTGACCATCCTGTGCGACAGCGGCGACCGCTATGCCGACACCTATTATGATGATGCGTGGCTCGCCGAGCGCAATCTTGACTGGAAGCCACATGAAAAGGCCATGTCCGCAATGCTTGCCACGCAAGTGCAGGCACTGTCGCGCGCGCCAAGCATAGGGGTCGAAGACATTACCTCGATCGCCGCACTCAAAACCACGCCGGCCCCCGCCCCCCAGGGCATCGTTCCCATCGCCAGGCGGGCGTGATGCCAGACGTCACGCCTTCCTTGCACGCGCGATGACACGGAGGCGGCCCCGCCTCTCGCGAAATGCAATGCCCGCCGGACGCCAACGACCGGTCTACCCGGTCCGGTTCGCACGACCCAGCCCCTTTGAATTGGCCGCCGCGCCCGGATGCGCATGATCGGCCCAGGAGATGATATTTGACGCAAACACGACACAGCAAGGTCCTGATCATAGGATCCGGGCCCGCGGGCTACACGGCCGCAATCTATGCATCACGCGCGGCGCTTGAGCCGCTGCTGATCGAAGGCCTGCAGCCCGGCGGCCAATTGACCATCACGACCGATGTCGAGAACTGGCCCGGCGACACGTCCGTCATGGGTCCAGACCTGATGGCCCGCATGGGAGAACATGCGCGCCATGTCGGCACCGCTGTGGTTTCGGACATGATCGTATCAGTCGATCTCTCAAAGCGTCCGTTCGAGGCGATGGGCGACAGCGGCGCGCGCTATACCGGCGATACCATCGTGGTCGCGACTGGAGCCTCGGCCCGCTGGCTGGGCCTCGAGAGCGAGAGCCACTATCGCGGGGGCGGCGTTTCCGCCTGCGCGACGTGCGACGGCTTCTTCTATCGCGGGCGGGTTTGCGCGGTCGTCGGCGGCGGGAATACCGCCGTCGAAGAGGCGTTGTTCCTGACCAATTTCGCCGAGAAGGTCTATCTGATCCATCGCCGGGATTCTCTTCGCGCCGATCGCACGAACCAGGCTCGGGTGGCTGCCAACCCCAAGATCGAGATGATCTGGAACACCGAAGTGGTTGAGGTACTCGGCAATGGCCGCGTCGTCTCCGGGCTTTCGGTTCGCCACATCCCGACAGGCGACATCTCGATACTGGCAACAGAGGGGTTGTTCATCGCGATCGGCCATGATCCGGCGACTTCGCTCTTCAAGGGACAACTCCGGATGGACGACGAGGGATATATACTCGTCAATCCAGGCTCGACCGCGACAAGCGTTCCGGGCGTATTCGCCGCGGGCGATGTCCAGGACAAGCTCTTCCGACAGGCAATCACGTCTGCGGGCATGGGGTGCATGGCGGCCCTGGAGGCCGAACGCTATCTGGCCGGCCACAGCGCGCATGCCATTGCGCGCGAAGGCGCGGCCGACCACGATTTCCTTGTATAGGAGGCCGCCGGCGACCTGGCGCGCTCTTTCATAGATTTCGCTCATAACGGGGAGGCTGTTGCTGCCTTTGGACAGCGCGGCGCCATCGCGCCGGATATCCGCACCGGCCTTGTTCCAGGACGGTTGCGCTTCGGGCGACCTCTCTGAATCGGGTCATCAAAGGCCCGATCCTTTCCTGACGCATCGACCTTTCGGCCTCGGCTTGCGGGCAGACAAGCGGTTATTCCTGCCTTTCCCAAAAAGACGGCCGTGCACTCCACTATTCGGGTAGACAGGGGAGGTACAATGATATTACGATCCGTGCAATTCGTACTACTGGAATCGGTGACCGAGCATTGCGGGGGCAGGCGATATGGACGGAGTTCGCGTAGGGAAAAGAATGATCGGCACGCAGGCGCCGGTGACCGTGGGCTGGGAGAACATCCCCCGCGTGGAAGGCGGCCCGGTGAAGCAGTTCATCTTCACCTGGTTCCAGCCGACCATGTTGTTCGCGCTGATCGCGTTCTGGTATTATGCGCCCAACTCCATCGCCAAGGCCTCGACCGCCATCGGCATCGGCATCGGCTTCAAGGTGCTGCTGCTGGCCCTTGAATGGGTGAACCCGCGCTTCGAGAGCTGGCGCCTGACCTGGAAGGAACTGGTCACCGACCTGTTCTATGTCGGGCTCGGCTACACGCTGCTCCGCATGGTCGATAACTATATCGGCGATGGCGTCATGATCGAAGCCGTCCAGCACTCCTTCGACTGGGACAAGTTCGCCTGGTTTACCGGCCTCCCGCTGCTGGTGCAGGCCTTCCTGATCTCTTTCATCTTCGATTTCGGGCAATATTGGATGCATCGCGGGATGCACAACTGGTATCCGCTGTGGCTGCCCCATTCGGTGCATCACTACATTACCCAACTGAACATCAACAAAGGCGCGGTGGGCAACCCCGTCGAGCTTTTCCTGATCGGCCTGGGCGTCGGCGGGTTCTTCGATTTCCTGCCCAGGGCCGCCCTCCTCGCCGGCGCCATCGGCCTGGCGGTCGGAACCTACCAGCACATCAATGTCCGCTTCAATACACCCCGCTGGTGGCGCTTCGTGTTCAACACCACCGAACATCATAGCGTGCACCATTCGCAGGACTTCGAAGCCACGCGCAGCAACTATGCCGGTGTCTATATCTTCATCGACCGCATGTTCGGCACCTGCATCGATGGCGAGGCGGAACTGCTGGGCATGGAAGGCGGTCGCCGCATGTCCATCCGCGAGCAGATGACCTTCCCCTTCACCGAAGGCTGGAAGGCGCTCAAGGAGCGATATGGCCGCACGGTGGCGGTGCCGGCGGAGTGACGGAAGCCGTCCCGACGGCATCCCCTCTCTTCTGACCCATTTTTCATTTCCGTGTCGGGGCGCCGTGATGCGCGCCCCGCGTCGAGCCCTGCCGCCCGTTCGGGCAGCGACAGGCTCTGTCAAAAGGAGGTTATGTGAACCTGCGTTTCATCGACTGGATCTGGCACATCAGGGGCCGCCTGGCGCTCGCTCCCGAGCAATCGAGCGATGAAGCCTTCGATAGGCTCGACCCGCTGTTCCGCCAATATGGCACCAGCCACGAGCGCACAGACGACATGCTGACGTTCCGGAAGAAGGACCAGGCGGCGCAAGACAAGATGTCCGTCTTTGATAGCGGCACCCTGAAAATCGAAAACGGCGCCGCCGGGCGGGTGCTGCGTTATCATCTGACCAGCCGGGCATTGCTGTTCTGCTTTCTGGCACCGCTGCTGTTCCTGGGCTTCGCTCAATTCAACATGGCCATCGGCAAGCTCGAAAAGCCGTCGGCAGAAGCCGCCGATACATCGAAAAAGGACGACAAGAAGGACAAGGTCGTGCCGATGAATCCGATCGACAAGGCCCTGGGTGCGCCTGAGCCCGAAAAGCCCGAGAAGGACAAAAAGGACAGCAAGGACAAGAAAAAGGACGACGACAAGAAGCACTCGCCCACGCCCGCCTATGTCTTTGCGGCGATCTTCGCCACGCTCTATGTCATCGGGCGCATTCTGGAAGACCGGCTGGTGAAGACGCTGTTCAGGAAGCGCTTGCAGGGTTCATAGCCCCTGCACGATCCGCTTTGTCATCTCCCCTTGTGTCACCAGCAGCGTGACCGACAGGTCATCCGCGATATCGCAACGCATCCAAGATAAGACTGAAGGCGGGAGAGGGCTGACGCCGGGTGGTATAATAGAGATAATAGCCGTCAAATGGCTCGCACCAGTCGTCCAGCACCTGCACCAATGTTCCGTCAGCCAGATATTTGCTCACATGGTCCTCGATCATGAAAGCGATGCCATGGCCTGCGAGCGCTGCCGCGATGATGAGGTCAGCGTCGTTGAAGACCAGCTGTCCTTCGGCTTTGACCCTCAGTTCCTTCCCGTCCCGCTCGAACTCCCAGACATAGAGCCCGCCGGAAGTCGACATGCGCAAGCTGATGCAATTATGTTCCGCGAGGTCATAGGGGGTCTGCGGCATGCCCCGCTTGGCGAAATAGGATGGCGCCCCGAACGCGATCATCCGCAGCTTGGGGCTGATGGGAACGGCGATCATATCCTGCTCAAGGGCCTCGCCCAGCCGGACCCCAGCGTCATATCGTTCAGCCACGATGTCGACGAAGCCGCCATCGACACTGATCTCGACGTTGACGTCGGGATTCCTGGCCGTGAGGCGATTGATCACCGGCCACAATACCGCCCTCGCCGCATGAGCACTTGTCGTTATGCGCACAGTGCCTGCCGGCTTCTCGCGAAGTTCGGTCAGCGCGGCCAGCTTATCGTCAATGTCGTCAAGCGCTGGCCGAAGGGTCTCGATCAAGCGCTCGCCGGCTTCCGTAGGGGCCACACTGCGCGTCGTTCGCGTCAACAGGCGAAGCCCGAGCTTTGCTTCCAGGCGGCGCATGGAATGGCTGAGCGCAGATTGCGATATGCCAAGCTTCGCTGCCGCCTTGGTGAAGCTGCGCTCCTCTGCAACCGCCAGGAACATCGCAAGGTTGCCTAATTCTTCACGTCGCATTTCGAACCGCTCGCACCCCAGGGTTTCATGACACCATGTCATAGACCCAAGAGATTTATCCTGTCTAATATATTGAACAGTCCGGCAGTATATTGCTAGCATGTCGACGCCGAACCAAGCGTCGATCGACAGACAGCAGGATCGCAAAACATGCAAAAACGGATAATTGGCCAAGGCGGCTTAGAAGTATCGGCGCTGGGGCTGGGCTGCATGGGCCTGAGCTTCGGATATGGTCCGGCCACCGATCGCAAGGACGCGATCGCGCTCATCCGCGCTGCCCATGAGCGCGGCGTCACATTCTTCGACACGGCCGAAGCCTATGGACCCGGGATCAACGAGGAGGTCGTCGGCGAGGCGCTGGAGCCGGTGCGTGACCAGGTCGTGATTGCAACCAAATTCGGCTTTGTGAACGGCGTACCGACCCAGGGACTGGACAGTCGGCCCGAGCGTATCCGCCAGGTTGCCGACGACGCACTGAGGCGCCTGCGCACTGATTACATCGACCTGTTCTACCAGCATCGTGTCGATCCGAACGTGCCGATCGAGGATGTGGCCGGCACGGTCAAGGAGTTGATCGATGCGGGCAAGGTGAAGCATTTCGGGTTGTCCGAAGCAGGTCCGGAGTCAATTCGCCGTGCCCACGCCGTCCAGCCGGTTGCTGCGCTCCAGAGCGAATATTCGATGTGGTGGCGGGAGCCGGAGACCGAAATCCTTCCGCTTCTGGAAGAGCTCGGCATCGGCTTCGTGCCGTTCAGCCCATTGGGCAAGGGCTTCCTAACCGGAAGGTTCGGCGCGGATACCACGTTCGGCGAAGGCGATTTCCGCAGCATCGTGCCGCGCTTCTCACCAGAGGCGTTGGCCGCGAACCAGGCGCTTGCGGATCTCGTCCGCGATCTGGCCCAGGGCAAGGGTGTCACGCCGGCGCAGATCGCCCTGGCATGGCTGTTGTCGCAGCGACCCTGGATCGTTCCCATCCCGGGCACCACCAAGCTGCATCGGCTCGAGGAAAATCTGGGCGGCGCCGACGTGGAGCTGAGCAAGGAGGATCTCGTCCGCATCGAGACCGCACTGGCCAGCGTTCAGGTTCACGGCGATCGATATGCCGCGTCTCATCAGCGCTTCGTCAACCGCTAAATTATTCTAGAGAAAGACCGATCATGGATACCAACATTCCGTCCGTCACACTGAACAACGGCGTTCAGATGCCGAGCCTGGGTTTCGGCGTTTTCCAGGTGCCCGATCCTGCCGAATGCGAGCGCAGCGTGCGCGATGCGATCGACGTCGGCTACCGGCTTCTCGACACCGCAGCATCCTATGGCAATGAGGAAGCGGTCGGCAACGCGATCAGGACCCATGGGATCGATCGCGACGAACTGTTCGTCACGACCAAGATCTGGGTTCAGGACGTGAGCTATGAGGGCGCCAAGGCCGCCTTCGAACGCTCGATGAACAAGCTGCAGCTTGATTATCTGGACCTCTACCTGATCCATCAGCCCTATGGCGATGTCTACGGGGCATGGCGTGCCATGGAGGAACTGTACCGTGCGGGACGCATCCGCGCGATCGGCGTCAGCAATTTCTATCCGGATCGACTGCTGGATTTCGTACTTCACAACGAGACCACGCCCGCGGTCAACCAGATCGAGATCCATCCCTTCCACCAGCAGGACGACGCCCAGAAGCTGCTGGAGGAGTATAAGGTTCAGGCAGAAGCATGGGGGCCGTTCGCCGAAGGCAAGAACGGGCTCTTCTCGAACGAGACGCTCCAGTCTATCGGAAACAAGTATGGCAAGAGCATTGCGCAGGTCGTCCTGCGCTGGCTGAACCAGCGCGGTATCGTCGCCATTCCGAAATCGGTGCGCAAGGAGCGCATGGCCGAGAACTTCGCGATCTTCGATTTCGAGCTTGATGAGGCCGACATCGCCGCGATCGCATCACTCGACCTGAAGACCAGCAGCTTCTTCGACCATCGCAATCCGGAGATGGTGAAGTGGCTCGGCACCCGGAAACTGTAGAGCGGCTATGAATGCCCCAAGAGCCCCGCGGAAGCGGCGGCCGCTGTGGCAAGCCGTCCCGGCGCCAAAGCTTCCGCGGATCGCCTGACCGACGATCGACGCAGACGATAAGGCGATCCCCAAAAAAAACGGCCCTCTCAGGTGGAGAAACCTGAAAGGGCCGTTGGTCAGAACGCGAATATTCTGCGCTCCGGGGAGAGGGTCAGTCGAAGCTGTAGCGGACGCCCAGCGCAAAGGTGCGCGAGAGCAGCGTCGTGCCCAGGTTGAACTGCTCCGGGCCGCCGACATCGGCAAACTTGTAATAGGTCTGCTGCTTCGACTTGGTGAGGTTCACCGCGTCGAAAGTCACACCCAGACGATCGGTGACGTTCCAGGTGAGCTGGAGATCCAGGCTCTTTTCCGGGTTGCGCCACACGCCGATCGGGTTGGCGAACAGCCGCGCCTCGTTGTTCGCCAGGAACGCCTTGCGCCAGATGTACGACAGGCGGGCACCGATCGGCCCGTTATCATAGGCAAGCGTGGCGTTGTACGACAGGTCGGACACGCCGAAGAAGGACGAGCTGGTTTCCCCGATGATGTTCCCGGCGGAATCCGACATCGGGATATTCTGCTTGGAATCGAGGATCGTCAGGCTGCCCACAAAGCCCAGTCCGTTGAGCACGCCGGGCAGATAGTGGGGGAAATAGGTCAGGCCCAGTTCCACGCCCTTGAGCACGCCGTCAGAGGCATTGATCGGCCGCGTGATTGCGAAATAGTCCGTCGCGCCGGCTACGATGCCGTTGTTGGGGATGTATTCGCGAATGGTGAGCGGCACGACCAGGCCGTTGATCTCACGCCGGAAAGCCGTCGCGGTGATCGCGCTGTCGCGGTCGAAATACCATTCCAGCGCCACGTCGAAATTCTTCGAATGGGTGGGCTTCAGCGTCGCCGTGCCCGCGCTGCCGCTGCCATAGCCGACATTGGTGAGATCGCCGGTCAGCGAGTAGTTCGGATTGATATCACCGAAGTTCGGGCGACGCAGCGTCTCGCCATAGTTGAAGCGGACGCGCAGCTTGTCGGTGATCTCGTAGCGCGCGGTGAAGCTCGGCAGCCAGCGCGAGGAACCGTTGGAGACGCTGGTCTGCGCGCCGTTATTGTAGCGGTCGAAGAAGTCGTAATTGGTGTCGACCGTGACAAAGCGTACGCCGCCCTGCAGCTTGAGCGGACGACCGAAGATCGACAGCTCACCATCGGCCTGGACATAGGCGGCAATGGTGTTCTCGTCGATGTTGAACACCTTCTGCAGCGACAGCTGGTCCGATGTCCTCAAGCCATAAAGGCCACGCACGAAATCGGCGTTGTCGTAGAGCCAGTTGCCGTTCGCCAGAACCCAGCTGGTCGGCACGTCCGCAAGGCCATCGAAGAAGCCGGAGTTGGTGAACTGCGCCTCTTCCGGCAGGGACGAAAGGGGACGACCGAGCCCGCCGGCGTCCTGCGTGCGCACGGATGTCGCCGCCTTGCGATCGTCGATGCGGACGCCCGCCTTGATCTGGCGAAGGAAGCCTTCGTCCCAGGTGTAATAGGCGTCCAGCGTGCCGGTGATCGCGCTGCCCTTGTCGCGCTGCGCATTGTCGTAGAACTGGGCGACGTTCCAGACGCTGGGGTCGGTCAGCAGTGTATCATCGTCGAAGTGGAAGGACGGGATGCCGCCGCCGGCGTTAAAATCCGTCGTGATCTGGCTCGCCACGCGGTCGGTCCGCATCGCGATGAACGACGTCTTGTACTTGCTCGTCTGATAGGCGACGTCGCCGATGATCTTGCCGCGCTCGCCCAGATCCCACTTGCCGTTCAGGGCATAGACGAAGCTGTCGGTACGGTTCTTGGTAAAGTCGCCGCTGTTGAAGCCGTAGACATCGTCGACCGTGCGCTTCTTGACGATGTTGGTGCCGTCATAAAGCTCGACCGGCCCCGGATTACCCCACCAGTCGACGAAGCTGAACTGCAGGCTGTTGAAGGTCTGGCCACGGAAGCCCGCATAGAAGACTTCAGCGGTATAGACCGAGCTGCTGTTGGGCGCCCACTGCATCGCGACATTGAAGGACGGCCGCTCGCGCTTGCCATAGAGATCGGAACTGAAGACCGCGTCGCGCGACAGATAATAGGGCGTGTTGACGCCGTTGATGTTCAGCGTAGACCCCGGCGCGGTCGGCAGGCCATAATCCAGCCCCGGCGTCCAGTTCCTGTTGCCCTCACCCGGAAAGATCCGCTCCAGCGGGGCAAGGCCAGAGCCTGTCGGCGGGGTTTCCGTCGCGAACGGCACCAGCGCGCCCGCCGTCACGGTCATGTCGCGATATTTGGTGCGCATGTAGCTGCCGTTCACCAGGATACCGATGTCGCCGATGCCGGTTTCCCAGCGATCGCTGACGAGCAGCGCGACGTTGGGGTTATAGCTGTCCGCCTGCTCGTTGTAGATGCCGCGGGCGAGGCCTGAAATGGCGAACCCGTCAAAGTCGAACGGGCGGCGCGTGCCGACGTTCACCTGCCCCGCAAGGCCGGTTTCCATCTGATCGGCCGAGCGGGTCTTGTAGACATCGACCTGCTTCACGAGGTTCGCGGAAATATCCTGCAGGGAGAAGGACTGGCCGGCAGCGGTGAAGATGTTGCGGCCGTTAAGCGTGGTGAGCGCATCGGGCAGGCCGCGGATGGAGATCGCAGCCGCCTCGCCGCCCGTGCGGTTCGTCACCTGGATGCCGGTGACGCGCTGGAGCGCTTCCACGACGTTATTGTCCGGCAATTTACCGACGTCTTCCGCCACGATCGAGTCGACGATCTGGACCGATTCCTTGCGGACGTTAAGCGCGCCGACGATCGACGCGCGCACGCCGGTAACGACAATGTCCTGGGCGTCCGCCTGTTCGCCTTGCGCGCTATCGGCCTGAGGAGCGGCGGCTGCGGTGTCGCTTTGCGCATAGGCAGCGCTGCATGCGAGCATTGCGGCAATAGACGCCGAACATGCGAGAATGGGCCTGAGTGCCATGATATCCTCCCCTGCGGTCGGCACCTTGCCTGACCGTTATTTACTCAGACTACTTATTTCCGAGCAATTGCGCGCGCAAGCCCAAATTTGCGCTGCTCGCGGCAATCCGCAGCCCGTGACAATATGGCATCATCTCAAGGCATATTGATCATATTTATTATTTGCGCGCCGTTTTTCGGGACCTTCAGCATATCGAGAAATGGAAAATGTCTTGCAAAGCGAGAGGCTGCCGCCAACTGCGTGAGCGACGAACCTCTCGGGAACCAGAGAAAAAGTCAGACTAAACAACCACGTCAGTCGACCGACCAGAGCGTGCGCTGGTCCGAGGCGGGGCGCAGCATCACCATGCCATCGGAACCGGCCAGCGCCTGTCGCGGTGCCGAAAGCGGTACAAGGCGGGCATGGCCGCCCTTTACCGACTGCACCATGAAGCTGCTGCGCCGCGCGAAATCGCCGGAACTGTCCTCCTTCACCAGTGCTGCATGTCCCTGATCGTCGATCGCCAGGCGATGGTCCGGCATGTCGATCGGGCCGAGCGCCACGGCACCCGCCTGCCCCGCGACGGCATATTTGCGGAACTGGGAAGACGGCAGCGCCCCCTGCCCGACCTGAAGCCGCCTCCCGGCATGACACAGGAACGCGCCCGGCCGGGAAACCGGCGAAAACCGTTCGGGCAGAGGCCCATTGCCCACCGGGATGCCAAAATCCGGCGTGCCGTCCGCCTTGTAGTAGAGCCGCTGGATGCGGGTGTGGCGGTTGGGATCGAACAGGGGATCGCCCTTGATCGCCTCATAGTCGCGGCCATGATAGACAAGCACGTCCCGCCCCGCCTCGTCGGTCGTAAAGCTGTTATGGCCGGGGCCATAGACTTTCGTGACAGCGGAGGTGGTGAAGACCGGCTCCTGCGACTTGGTCCACACGCGCGCATCCATGATGTCGGCATCGTCCGGCGCGGTCAGCAGGCCCAGGCAATAGCGCGCGTCGGTGGCGCTCGCCGAATAGGTCATGAACAGCCGCCCGTTGCGCGCCAGGATCGCCGGCGCCTCGGCGACCTTGTACCCGCGGATTTCCCAGTCGAGCGTCGGCACGGTCAGGCGCGTCGCCTTCGCCGCGAGCGTCAGCGGAGATGCCATCGGCGCGATATAGAGGTTCGAATTGGTCTCGATCCCCGGCTCGCGCTGCGCCCAGACGAAATAGCGTTTGCCGCGATGGACGAAGCTGCTGGAATCGAGGTTGAAGCTGTCCCACGGCGCCTGGAACTGGCCGAGTACGGACCATTTGCCGGTCATCGGGTTCGGGCCGTCGCAGACGATCGCATAGGTGCGGATGCGGAACACATCCTCACCGCCGCCGCTCGGGCCGGCCGCGAAATACATGATCCAGCGGCCGTCGATCAGGTGCAGTTCCGGCGCCCAGATGAAGCCGGACATCGGCCCGCTGGACAGGTGGCGCCACAGTACCGCCTCCTCCGCCGTGGCGAGCCCCGCCAGCGTGCGCGAGCGCCGCAGCACCAGCCGGTCATATTCCGGCACCGATCCGGTCATATAATACCAGCCATCCTCATGCCGGAACACCTGCGCATCGGCGCGCTGGCGCACCAGTGGGTTCTGGGCCAGCGGTGTCGGCGCTTTGGATGCAGAAGCCGCGCGCGCGATCATCGGCGCGGCGGAAAGCGCCGCCGAGCCTGCGATGAAACCGCGGCGGGACAGGGAAAAGGTCATGGTCGATCCTCCAATGCGCTTCTCTGGGGAAGCTGCGACAAATCTGGGACAAGGGCGGCGGCGCAATCGACGCCAGCCGCCCGGCACATCAATATTCGGCGACGGGCCAGCCGTCCGGGCCCCAGCGCACCGGCGCGATCCGCAGCGTCGGCGCGCCCTTCGCCTCCCGGTCATAGGCATGGTAGACGACATAGTCCTTGCCGTCCCGGTCATGCAGCCAGCCGGCATGGCCCGGCCCGCGAAAGCGCTGCTGCTCCTTCAGGTCGGCGCGCAGGAAGATGGTGCCCTTGCCTTCCATCAACGGGCTGCCATCCTTGCCCAGATAGGGGCCGGTGATTGCCTTCGAGCGGCCGATGACGGTGTAATAGGTGCTGTTCACGCCCTTGCAGCAATAGTCGTAGGACACCATCAGCCAGTAATAGCCGCCATGGCTGACGATGAAGGGGGCCTCGACCGGCGCGGGACCACCGGCGGGCGCCGGGCGACGGGCGAGAGAATAGGGCTTCTCACCGGCTTTCAGCGGCTTGCCGGTCTTCGGGTCGAGCTGGAACAGCTTGATGCCGCTCCAGAAGCTGCCAAGCGAAAGCCAGTGCCGTCCCTCCCGGTCGATGATGAAATTCGGGTCGATCGCGTTGAAGTCGTCGGCCGGGGTCGACATCACCACCAGCCCCTCGTCGCGCCAGCCATAGCCCGGTGCCTTGGGGTCAAGCGTTGGGCTGGTGAACAGGCCGATGGCCGAGCGGTTCGAACCGAAGGTGGAAACGGAATAATAGAGCCGGTAGCGGCCGTTCACGAAGCTGATGTCGGGCGCCCACATGCCGTCGGTGCCGGGGATCGCCTTCTTCGCCCAGTCCGGTATCGTGTCGAACAGCGCCCCGCCAGAGGTCCAGTGGACGAGATCCTTCGACGTGCGGGTCTCGATATAGTGGCCGCCATTGCCGGTGCCGAACACATGATAGGTGTCGCCCTCGCGGATGATGACCGGATCATGGGTGGGCACCAGATCGCCCGACAGCCGGCTGTTGAGGGTGCCGGCGGCCTGTTGGGCGGGCTGCTGCGCGCTGGCCGAGGCGGTCAGCGCGATCATCGCGACAGCCGCCATGTTCATGATGTTCGGCCACGCCATGCGCGCCCCTCCCCTGACAGAACCGTAAATGGACGGAGCGGGCGATGGTCATCACCGCCCGCTCCCGCATCTTATTGCAGTTCGAGCACCACCACCGACTTGGGGGGCAGAGCGACGGTCAATGTGCCACCGCTCACCTGAGCGCCGGTGAAGGCGACAGGCTTCACCTCCTGCGGCGCGTCGAATGTGTTGTGCGCGTTGATCGCCGGGGCCGTCAGGATGCGGCCGGTGACGCTGGCGGCATTGAAGCCGTCAAGCTTCACCGTGACCGTGTTGGTCTGGTTGGGGTCGAGGTTGGACAGGCCGACATGGACCTTGCCGTCCTTGCCCTTCACCGCCGATCCGCTGACGGCGGGCAACACGAACTTGTCCTTGTGATACCAGGGCGTGTCGATGTCGATCGGCAGCACCGTGGCATCCTGCCAAGGCTTGTACATCTCGAAGACATGATAGGTGGGCGTCAGCACCATCTTCTTGCCCTCGGTCAGGATCATCGCCTGAAGCACGTTCACCATCTGCGCGATCGCGGTCATGCGGACGCGATCGGCATGCTTGGCGAAGATGTCGAGATGGATAGATGCGATTAGCGCATCGCGCAGCGTGTTCTGCTGGCGCAGGAACCCCGGATGCGTGCCCGGATCCTGCGCATACCAGCTGCCCCATTCGTCGACCGCCAGGAAGACGCGCTTCTTGGGATCATATTTATCCATGATCGCGCTGTGCTTGGTGATCAGCTCGTCCATGTGCAGCGCGCCCGAAAGAGCGTCCGCCCAGCCAGTCTCGTCGAAATCGACCGCCGGCGCACGCGGCGGCCAGCCGCCCGCGGGGTGGACATAATAATGCAGCGAAAGGCCGTCGAGCCTGTCGCCCGCCACCCGCATCATCGTCTCGGTCCAGTTATAGTCGTCGACATTGGCGCCGGCCGCGATCTTCATGATCTTGGTGCCTGCCGGCGCCTTGACGAAGGTGGCGTAGCGGCGGGTTTCGTCGGCGGCGAATTCCGGCCGCATATTGCCGCCGCAACCCCACAGCTCGTTGCCCACGCCGAAATAGGGAACCGCCCAGGGTTCCTTATGGCCGTTCTTCGCGCGCTCATCGGCCAGGCTGCCGGCGGGCGAGGTCATATATTCCACCCACTCCGCCATTTCCTGCGGCGTGCCGTTGCCGACATTGCCGGCGATATAGGCTTCCGCGCCCACCTGTCGCAGCAGCTCGAAAAATTCATGCGTGCCGACCGTATTGGGCTCGGTCACGCCGCCCCAATGGGTGTTGATCTTGACCGGGCGCTTGGCCTTGGGGCCGATGCCCTCGCGCCAGTGATATTCGTCGGCAAAGCAGCCGCCCGGCCAGCGGATGACGGGCACGGCGAGGTTGCGCAGCGCACCGACCACGTCATTGCGAAAGCCGTTGGTGTTAGGGATCGACTTGTCGTTACCGACCCACAGGCCGCCATAGATGCCGTTGCCCAGATGCTCGGCGAACTGGGTGAAGATGCGGCGGTCATAGGTGGCGCCGGGCTTGTCGGCGTGGATCGTCGCGCTGGTCGGCTTGCCGTCGGTCTGGCCGGTGGCGCTGGTCGCCATCATGGCAGCCGAAAGCATAAGCGCGGCAGTGATGCGGCGCAGGGATCTTGTCATGTCTTCCCCTCCTTTGATTTAATCGTTGAATGCGTCGGTAATCTCGCGGCGGCCGCGCAGGAATGCGTCCGCCACCAGTCGCAGCGGATCGGTATCCACGTCGCTGCGCCCGCCCCGGATCAATGTCGCGAAGCGCGCGTAGAGGCCGGGATATTCATGATCCTCGCTATGCTGCGTGCCGCTGGGCAGCGAGAGCACGGAGCCGCCCTGCGACAGCTTCAATGTGCCGGCATCGGTCTCCACGATGATGTCCCAGCTTTGCGGACCGGTCTGGCGCCAGTCGAGATCCATGGTGATCGGCGCGCCGGCGGTATCGCGAAACTCGATATCGGCGGCGATCGGCGCGGCCCTGTTGGCGGGCAGCACCAGCGTCGCCGCCTTGAGGAAGAAGGGACGCGGCAGGATATGCGTGGCGATCGACAGCGCGTTGATGCCGGGATCGAACACGCCAAGGCCGCCCGGCTCCCAGATCCACGCCTGCCCCGGATGCCAGACCCGCACGTCCTCGCGCCAGACGATCGACACCCGCTTGATCCGGCGCTCGGCCAGCCATGCCCGCGCCGGTGCCACCCCGGCGGCAAAGCGCGAATGCCAGGCGGCGAACAGGGTCGCATCGACCTTGCGCGCCTGATCCTGAAGCGCGGCGACCTCCGCCAGAGTGGCCCCCGGCGGCTTTTCCAGAAACAGGTGGATGCCCCGCGCCAGTGCCTGCGACGCCAGGTCGTAGCGGACCTGAGGCGGCGTGCAGAGCGCAATGGCGTCGACCGCCGGCCCTTGCGCCAGCAGCGCGTCAAGGCTGTTGTGATGCGGCACGCCGTCAACCCCCACATCATGGGGGCTGACGGATGCCGCCAGACTGAACGCGCTGTTCCCCAGGATCGCCGGGAGATGCTGGTCGCGCGCAATCTTGCCCATTCCGACCAAAGCGATGCGGATGGGATCCATGGTCAGAGGACCTGGACGGTCACTGCCACATCGTCGGCGCGCGCAAGCGGGTTGCGCAGCGGCAGGGTGAAGGGTGCGGCCTCGATCTCGAAGACATCGCCTTCCTGCGTCTGCACGCCATCGGTGAAGGAGAGCGTCGCCGTGCCGAAGAAGTGGACATGGATATCGCCGGGCCGACGGAACAGATCATATTTGAAATGATGATGTTCCAGGTTCGACAGGCTGTGCGACATGTTCGCCTCGCCCGAGAGGAACGGCTTTTCCCAGATGACCTTGCCGTCGCGCAGGATGCGGCTCGCGCCCTCGACGCTTTCCGGCGGCGTGCCGACCAGCAGCTCCGGCCCAAGCGAGGCCTGGCGCAGCTTGGAATGCGCGAGCCACAGATAGTTGTGGCGCTCGGTCACATGGTCGCTGAATTCATTGGCAAGGCACAGGCCAAGGCGGAACGGCGTGCCATCCGGCCCGATCAGGTAGATGCCGGCCAGTTCGGGCTCTTCGCCGCCATCCTTGGCGAAATGCGGCATGGTCAGCGGATCGCCCGGCCCCACCAACTGCGACCCGTCGCCTTTGTAGAACCATTCGGGCTGCTGGCCGGTCTCGCCCGGCGCCGGCTTTCCGCCCTCGACGCCTTCGAGGAACATGCGCATCGAGTCCGTCTTGGTCTCGGCAGCGGCGGCTTCCTTGTGCATCTTGTCGCGGCCCTCGGCCGATCCCAGATGCGTCAGCCCGGTGCCGGCGAGCACCAGATGCGCTGCATCCTCATGATCGATCGGCGACACGAGGCGACCGGCGGCCTGCTCGGCGGCCAGATCGACGGCTTCACCCTTGCCGCAGGCGGCGACCGCCTCGGCAAGGGAAACACCCTGCGCAATCGCGCGGCCGGCAAGCGCGCGCACGCTGTCGACACCCGGCACGAATGCGGCGTCGTCACCATTTGCCGCAATGACGGCGCGCACGCCGTCGGGGCCGCGATGCTGCAGCAGACGAAAAGTCATTCAGTCTCTCCCAAGTTCGAAAGCCGCCATTGCGGCCGCAGGGTGTAGTTGCGAAAAATCAGTTGATGCTGAGCTTGCCGTCGATCAGCCGGGGCGCACCGTCCCCGCTGGCATCGTCGCGCAGCTCTGCGGGCAGCACGGCCTGCGCCAGGTTCTGATAGGAAACCGGCCGCAGGAAACGGTCGATCGCCAGGCTGCCTACCGATGTCGTGCGCGCGTCCGAGGTCGAGGGGAAGGGACCGCCATGCACCATCGCATGCGTCACTTCGACGCCCGTCGGCCAGCCATTGGCGAGGATGCGGCCGACCCGGCGCTCCAGCACCGGCAACAGGCGGGAGGCCAGCGCCTCATCCTCTGCGTCCATGTGGAGGGTCGCGGTCAACTGGCCTTCCGCGCCGGCGATCACGGCGGCAAGTTCCGCCTCGTCGCGGCAGCGCACGAGGATGGACGACGCACCGAACACTTCATGGCCGAGCGCCTTGTCCGCCAGGAAGGCTTCGGCGGTGGTCGAGAACAGCACGGCCTGACCGCGCGTCACGCCATTGCCGTCCTTGCCGCGCGCCAGCGTTTCCACGCCCGCGCTCTCGGCAAGCGCCTTCGTGCCCTTTTCATAGGCATCATGGATGCCCGTGGTCAGCATCGTGCCAGCGTCGGCCTCGACCAGCGCGCCGGTGGCGGCGGCGACGAAGCTGTCCAGCCCCTCGCCCTCGATCGCCAGCAGCAGGCCCGGATTGGTGCAGAACTGACCCGCGCCCATCGTCAGCGAGCCGACAAAGGCACTGCCCAGCGCCGCGCCGCGCGCCTTGAGCGCTTCCGGCATCAGGATGACGGGGTTGATGCTCGACATTTCGGCATAGACGGGGATCGGCACCGGGCGCGCCTGCGCCAGCGCCAGCAGCGCCAGGCCACCGCCGCGCGAACCGGTGAAGCCGACGGCCGAGATGCGCGGGTCCTTCACCAGCGCGCTACCAAGCTCATTGCCCGGCCCGACGAGGTGCGAGAACACACCCTCGGGCAGGCCGCTCGCCGCAACGGCGCGGGCGATCGCCGCCGCCACCAGTGCGCCGGTCTGGGGATGCGCGGGATGGCCCTTCACGACAACCGGGCAGCCTGCCGCCAGCGCCGAGGCGGTGTCACCGCCGGCGGTCGAGAAGGCGAGCGGGAAATTCGATGCGCCGAAGACCGCGACCGGGCCAAGCGGGATCATCCGCAGGCGAAGGTCGGGGCGCGGCAGCGGCGCGCGATCGGGCAAGGCAGGATCAATGCGCAGGCCGAGCCATGCGCCGCTGCGCACGACATTCGCGAACATCTTGAGCTGGCCGACCGTGCGCCCGCGCTCGCCTTCCAGCCGCGCGCGCGGCAGGCCGCTTTCGCGCATCGCGGCGATGATCAGGTCATCGCCGATCGCCATGATCTCTTCGCCGATTCGCTCCAGAAAAGCCGCCCGGCTTTCGCGATCGGTGGCGCGATAGACGTCGAATGCAGCCTCGGCGGCAGCGCACGCCGCGTCGACATCCGCCAGTCCATGCACCGAAAACGCCTCGCCCACCGGCTGGCCGGTCTCGGCAGCGATCGAACGGAAACCGCCGGCATCGGCGCGGTCGAGAGAGAGAGTTTCGTCTGTCATGAGGGCTCCTTTATTACTCCGACATATTACACCGAGGACGCCATGGCAATGTTTGTCGTTCCACTGTCCTCCCGCCCCTGTTAGTTGTCGGTTGTGGAGGAGCATTTCATGGTTGGAGCCAAGGCGGAAAAGGTTGAGGCAGGCGGTGATCAACCGGCCAAGCGTGCAGCACGCGGGCCGGGACGGCGTTTGCATGGAGCATTGGTCCACAAGTTGGGCATGGCGATATTGTCTGGCCAATATGCACCCGGCGACATCCTGTCGGGTGAAGTCGCGTTCGCCGAGGAACTGGAAGTATCACGCAGCGCCTATCGCGAGGCCGTGCAGGTGCTCACGGCTAAGGGGCTGGTGGAAAGCCGCCCGAAGGCGGGCACGCGCATCCTGCCGCGCAGCCGCTGGAACCTGCTCGACCCGGACGTGCTGGCCTGGGCCTTCGCCGGCGAACCGGACATCGAGTTCGTGCGCAACCTGTTCGAACTGCGCGCGATCGTCGAGCCGGCGGCGGCACGCCTTGCGGCCGAGCGACGCGATCGCAACGACATCAACATCATGAAGGAGGCCCTGTCCGCCATGCGGCGACACACGCTGGCGACAGAGGCGGGTCGCGCCGCCGACCGGGATTTCCACAATGCCATCCTGCAGGCGACACGCAACGATGCCCTGCGTGTGCTGACGGCCAGCATCGGCGCCGCCGTCAACTGGACGACCCAGTATAAGCAGCGCTCGCGCGCCCTCCCCCGCAATCCCATTCCCGATCATGTGCGTGTGTTCGAGGCGATCGCGGCGGGCGATGGGGAGGCCGCAAGCGATGCCATGCGCGTCCTGGTCGATCTTGCGCTGGAAGACACGAGCAACGTGATGCAGCGCTGAAAGCATCGTTCGGTACCAAAAAGGCCCGCATCCCAGTTAAGGGGTGCGGGCCTTTTTCATGTCAGTTTGCCGACGCGGCGTCGGATCATGATCCGACCCACGCCGATCCTCTATCCGATATGCTGATCGGGCAGCGCATGGGTCGGCTTCGATCCCCAGAGCGCATAGAAGAGGATGTAGAGTTCGCAAACAGCGGTCAGCAGGAAGGAGTTCTGGAGGCCATAATGGTCCGCCAGCCAGCCCTGCACCACCACCAGCGCGCCGCCCGCGATCGCCATCACCAGCAGGCCCGAACCTTCCTCGGTCAGCGGCCCAAGCCCCTTGATGCCCAGCGTGAAGATCGTCGGGAACATGATGGAGTGGAACAGGCCGACGAGGATCAGCGCCCACATCGCGACGGGCCCGGTGGTGACGACCGTCACCAGCATCACCAGGAAAGCACCGACCGAGAAGGCGGCGAGCATGGTTTCGGCCCGAACCTTCTGCATGATCGCCGATCCGGCGAAGCGCCCCACCATCATGCCGCCCCACAGGAAGGTCAGGTAGCGGCCCGCCTCTTCATGCGTCAGATTGGCGATCTCCGGCTGGCTGACGAAATTGACGAACAGGTTGGCGACGCCGATTTCCGCGATCAGGTAGATGAAGATCGCGGGAATGCCGAACACCAGATTGCGGTGCTTCCACAGCGAATGGTTCTTGCGGTCTTCCTTGGCGACCCGGCTCGCGGCCGAACCCATGGCGGGCAGCGGGAAACGGGCGATGACGATGGCGAGCACCACCAGCACGGCGGCCACCAGAATATAGGGAAGGACCACCGACTGCGCATCCGCCAGGCGTTCCGCATGGGTCAGCACCGTATCGGCCTTGGCCGTGCCGCCCTTCGACCGGCCGAGGATGAGATAGGCCCCAAACATCGGCGCCAGCATCGTGCCGGCCGAGTTCATCGCCTGCACCAGATTGAGGCGGGACGACGCCGTTTCCGGCTTGCCGACCACCGCAACATAAGGGTTGGCCGCGACCTGCAGCAGGGTAATGCCGCTCGCGATCACAAACAGCATGACCAGCGTGACGCCGTAGGACGGGATGCTCGCCGCGAGCACCATGCCAAGCGCGCCAGCCGCCATGATGAGAAGCCCCACCACCAGCGACTTCTGGTAGCCGATCCGCTCGATCAGCTTGGCCGAGGGAATGGACGCGAAGAAATAGGCAATGAACCAGACCGATTCGATCAGCGTGGTTTGCGTGTAGCTCAGTTCGAACACGCTGCGCAGGTGCGGCAGCAGCGTGTTGTTGATGACGGTGATGAAGCCCCACATGAAAAACAGGCTGGAAAGCAGCGCGAGGGCCGGGCCATAGCTGCCCCCCTCATGCACGGCCCCGCCGGTGGCGGCAGTAGCAGATGACGGTAATGGTGCAGCCATTTTACCCTTCTCCAAGATAATGCACCGTGTAACCAACTGGCACTGCGACACGGCTTGCGCTTTGTTAATTAGTCCGACTATATGCGTATTCAGGATGCGTCAATGGCGTCCATATCCCGGAGGACGAGGAATGCGAAGGGTTATCAGGGTAGCGATCTCAACAGGCTGCACGACTGTTGCACTCGCCATGTGCGGGGCGGCACTGGCCGCTGAAGCCGCACGTGCGCCCGCAGGGGCATTATCCGATGGCACGGCCGTCGAAGCCATCACATTGTCCAACTCTCATGGCGTCTCCGCACGCATCCTGACTTATGGCGCGACCCTCCAGTCACTGATCGCGCCCGACAAGGCGGGCAAACCCGCCGATGTCGTGCTGGGTTATGACGATCTTTCGTCCTATGTCGACCATCCAAATTTCTTCGGTGTCACGGTGGGGCGCTATGCCAACCGCATCGCCGGCGGCCGCTTCACGCTGGACGGCCAGAGCTATCAGCTGCCGCTCAACGACAAGACCAATTCGCTGCATGGCGGCGGCAAGGGTTTCGACAAGGTCGTGTGGAAGGTCGTTTCGCTGAAGAGCGGGCCAACGGCCAGCCTTGTGCTCAGCTACAGCAGCCCCGATGGCGATTCGGGCTATCCCGGCCAGCTGGACACGACCGTCACCTATTCGCTCGACGAAGCCGGCGCGCTCACCATCGCCTTCGACGCGAAGACCACGAAGCCCACCGTGGTCAACATGACCAATCATGCGATCTTCGACCTTGCCGGCGAAGGATCGCCCGGCGGCGCCACCGGCCATCTGCTGACGATCCCGGCCAAGGCCTATACGCCCGTGAACAAGAGCCTGATCCCGACCGGCGAGCTTCGTGCCGTGGAAGGCACGGTGTTCGATTTCCGCCAGCCCCGCCGGGTTGTGGACGGCATTCGCGACGGCCGCGACGAGCAGATCCGCTTCGGCCAAGGCTACGACCATAATTTCGCGCTCGACAAGGGCCTGACGAAGACGCCCGAACTGGCCGCCCGGCTTGAAGACCCTCAGTCCGGCCGCGTGCTCGAAGTGCTCACCACCGAACCGGGCGTGCAATTCTACACCGGCAATTTCCTGGACGGCACCTTCGTCGGCAAGCAGGGCCATCTGTACCGCATGGGTGACGGCATCGCGCTCGAACCGCAAAAATTCCCCAATGCGCCGAACCAGCCCAGTTTCATTTCCGCCCGCGTGGATCCCGGCAAGCCCTATCGGCATGTCATGATCTACCGCCTCTCCTCTCGCCCGTGACGGAACTTTCCATGACCGACAAGCCTGCACCCAAACTCCGCTCTCGCGCCTGGTTCGATAACCCGGACAATATCGACATGACCGCGCTCTACCTGGAGCGTTACCTGAACTTCGGCCTGAGCCTTGAGGAACTGCGTTCCGGCAAGCCGATCATCGGTATCGCGCAGACCGGCAGCGACCTGTCGCCCTGCAACCGCCATCATCTGGTGCTGGCCGAGCGCGTCCGCGAGGGCATCCGGGAAATGGGCGGCATTGCGCTGGAATTCCCGGTCCATCCGATCCAGGAAACCGGCAAGCGCCCGACCGCCGGCCTCGACCGCAACCTGGCCTATCTGGGTCTGGTCGAAGCGCTCTATGGCTATCCGCTCGACGCCGTGGTGCTGACCACCGGCTGCGACAAGACGACGCCCGCCTGCCTGATGGCCGCGGCGACCGTCAATATCCCCGCCATCGCCCTTTCCGTAGGCCCGATGCTGAACGGCTGGCACAAGGGCGAGCGCACGGGCTCTGGCACGATCGTCTGGAAAGCCCGCCAGATGCTCGCCACCGGCGAGATCGACGACGAAGGCTTCATCAAGCTAGTGGCATCGTCCGCGCCGTCGACCGGCTATTGCAACACCATGGGCACGGCGAGCACGATGAACTCGCTGGCCGAGGCCCTGGGCATGATGCTGCCGGGATCGGCCGCCATCCCCGCGCCCTATCGCGATCGGCAGGAGGTCGCCTATCTCACCGGCAAGCGCATCGTCGAGATGGTCGCCGAAGACCTGAAGCCTTCGGACATCCTGACGCTGGACGCCTTCCACAACGCCATCGTCGTCAATTCGGCCATTGGCGGATCGACCAACGCGCCGATCCACCTTGCCGCGCTCGCCCGCCATATCGGCGTCGACCTGCCGCTCAAGGACTGGGAGACGGAGGGCCACAAGGTGCCGCTGCTCGTAAACCTGCAGCCGGCCGGCGAATATCTGGGCGAGGATTATTATCGCGCCGGCGCCGTGCCCGCCGTCGTCGCCCAACTCATGGGCCAGGGCCTGATCCGCGAAGGCGCGATGACGGTCAACGGCAAGACCATGGGCGACAATTGCCGCAACGCGACGATCGAGGACGAGAGGGTGATCCGCCCGTTCGACAAGCCGCTGAAGGAAGAGGCCGGTTTCCTCGTCCTGTCGGGCAACCTGTTCGACGCCGCGATCATGAAGACCAGCGTGATCGACCAGGCCTTCCGCGACCGCTACCTGTCCAACCCCGACGACCCCGAAGCCTTTGAAGGCCCCGCCGTGGTCTTCGACGGACCGGAGGATTATCATAACCGCATCGACGATCCCTCTGTCGGCATCACGCCCGAAACGCTGATGTTCATGCGCGGCGCCGGGCCGATCGGCTATCCCGGTGCGGCGGAAGTGGTGAACATGCGCCCGCCCGCCTATCTCATCACCGAAGGCATCAGCGCCCTGCCCTGCATCGGCGACGGTCGCCAGTCCGGCACAAGCGGCAGCCCCTCGATCCTCAACGCCAGCCCCGAAGCAGCGGCGATGGGCGGCCTCGCGCTGCTCAAGTCGGGCGACAGGGTACGTCTTGACCTCAAGACCCGCACTGTCAACGTCCTCATTTCCGACGAGGAACTGGCCGAGCGTCGCGAGGCACTGGTGGCGGCTGGCGGCTATCAATATCCCGCCTCGCAGACGCCATGGCAGGAAATCCAGCGTTCGGTCGTCGGGCAGATGAACAAGGGCGCGATCCTGGAAGGCGCAGAGAAATATCAGCGCATCGCCCAGACCATGGGCCTGCCGCGCGACAACCATTGATAGAGTAAAGCAGATGGCCGATTGGGTAATGATAGCGCGCGACGTGCGCGACGAGCTGGGCGAAGGCACATGCTGGTCGGCGCGGGAAAATGCGATCTATTGGGTCGATATTCTCGGCCCGGCGCTCAATCGGCTGTCACTGGTGGATGGGTCGATCTCGCGATGGGCCATGCCGGAGCCGCTTGGCTGGGTAGTCGAGCGGGCCGGCGGCGGCTTCATCGGCGGCTTCCAGAGCGGCTTTGCCGAGATCGACCTCGATCCGCTGGCGATCCTTCCCATCGGCGATCCCGAGCCGGAATTGCCGGGCAACCGCATGAACGACGGCAAGGCGGACGGTGCCGGCAACATCTGGTGCGGCACGATGGACATGGCGGAAGAGGCCGATTCCGGCAGCTTTTACCGTTTTGGCGCCGACCGCCGGTGGACCCGGATGGACGAAGGCTATCGCGTCCCCAACGGCCCTGCCTTCTCGCATGACGGGCGGTGGCTCTACCATAGCGATACCGCCCGCCAGACCGTTTACCGCTTCGCCCGCCGCGAGGACGGATCGATCGCCGATCGCGCGCCCTTCATCCACTTTACCGAGGATGACGGCTATCCCGACGGCATGACCGTCGATGCCGAAGGCGGCCTGTGGATCGCCCATTGGGGCGGCGGCCGCATCAGCCGGTTCACCCCCGATGGGACGCTGGACCGCGCCATCGCCCTGCCGGCGAAACAGATCACCAACATCACCTTCGCGGGTGACAGGCTGGATCGCATGTTCGTGAGTTCCGCATCGGTCGGATTGCCGGCATCGCCTTATGACGGCGCCTTCTTCGAGGTGCAGTCGGGCGCCATCGGCCTGCCGACCGGACTCTACGCCGGCTGAACGCCGTTCCTCAGCGCCATCGCCGTTCGTAGCGCGCGCCAAGGCCGGTCAGCAGCTCATATTGCGACAGGCCCGATGCGGCCGCCGCTTCCGGCAGGGCATAGGCGATGTCGACCCAGTCACCCTCGCCCAGCTCCGGCCGGGCGGTGGCATCCACGATCAGCAGGTCCATGGAGACGCGCCCCAGCACCGGGAGGCGCACGCCGTCCGCCAGCGCCTCACCCCGACCGGAAAAGCCCCGCAGATAGCCGTCGGCATAGCCGATGTTGAGGATCGCCGCCTCCAGATCGCGCGAGGCGATCGCGGCGGCATTATAGCCGATCCCCTCACCCGCCCGGACGCGCCGGCGCTGGAGGATCTGCACCTGCGGCTGCACGACCTGCCGGATATGCCCTCGCGCCTCCGGCCGCGGGATCGCGCCGTAGAGGGCGACACCAGGGCGGGTCAGGCCAAAGGCATAATCCCGGCCCAGGCAAATGCCTGCGCTGTTGGCAATGCTCGCACGCAGCCCCGGATGGCGCGCGGCGATGTCGGCAAAGCGATCGCGCTGCAGGGGGGTGAGCGGATGATCCTCGTCCGCGCAGGCCAGGTGCGTGAGCAGGTTGCGCGCGTCCAGCCCGGCGATATGCGGCGCCAGATCCTCCCGCCAGTCGAGGCCGAGGCGATTCATCCCGGTGTCCACCATCACGTCGCAGGCGCCGCCGCCGGCAGCCTTCCACCGCGCGACCTGCTCCGCCGAGGACAGGACCGGGCGCACGCCAGATTGCAGGGCGAAGGCCATGTCCTCTTCCCGCACGCCGTGCAGGACGCACAGGGACACGCCCTCCGCCAGTGGCAGCAGCGCCCGTGCCTCCAGCCAGCTTGCCACGAAGAAGTCGCGGCAGCCCGCTTCCGCCAGGCGCTGCATCACCCCGGCCGCACCGAGGCCATAGCCATTGGCCTTGATCGCCGCGCCACAGGCAGCCTCCCCGCCCCGGTCGCGCAACCAGCGCCAGTTCGCGGCCAATGCCTCGCCATCGATCAGGAGGCGAAGCGGAGCGACGATATCGCCTGTTTCGGGAGCAGCTGTGTCGGGCATCTCCTGTGCGATAGCCGCCTCAGCCATTGCCGTCGACCCCGGCGGCCAGTGAACGACCGCGCGTTTCCGGCAATCCCCACAACGCCACGAGCAGCGCAAAGGCGACCACGACGATCGTGTACCACAAGCCCGAATAGGGATCGCCCGTCCGCGCGACGATATATTGGCTGACGAGCGGCAGGAACCCGCCGAAATAGCCGGTGCCGATATGATAGGGGATCGACATGGAACTGTAGCGGATGCGCGCGGGGAACAGTTCGGAGAGCATCGCGGCAACCGATCCATAGGTCGCGCCAGACAGGGCCGAGAGCACCACCATGCACAGGAAGATGACGATCATGCTGCCGAGCGGCGGCTTCACGGGCGAGAAATCATAGCCTTTGGCGGCGAGTACCTTGTCCAGCACCGCGGGTGAGGTGTCGCTCTGCGCTTCTCCGGCAACGCTGACCTGCGTCTCGCCCGACACTGACTTGCTGTAGTGAACGCCCTTTTTGGACAGATAGTCGAGCAGGCGTCCGCACGCCGTTGCCTGCACCTTCGCAAAGGGATCAAAGCTGCAATCCGGGCCGCTCACGAGGACGGGCGCGGTGCGGGCGAGCTGGGCTATGCCGGGATTGGCCGCCTGCCCCATTAGATGGAAGATCGGGAACAGCAGCAGCAGCGTCGCCCCATAGCCGAGCAGCACCGGCTTGCGGCGCCCCACCCGATCGGAGAGCCAGCCGAAATAGATGAAGAAGAAAAGGCCGCAGGAAATGCCGCCCCCCACGAGCAGCCGGGTGACAACCGGGTCCACCCGCAGGCTGTTCTGCAGGAAATACATGGACTGGAACATCAGCGTGTAGGAAATGACCGTCAGCCCCGCCGCGACCCCGAACAGCGCGACGAAGATCCGCTTGCGATTGCCGGGATAGGTGAAACTTTCCTTCAGCGGGTTCTTCGCCTGCCCGCCGGCCTGTTTCATCGCGACAAATATCGGGCTTTCCTTGAGCTTCAGCCGCATCCACAGCGATATGGCGAGCAACGCGAGGGAGAAAAGGAACGGCAGCCGCCATCCCCACGCATCCCACACCGCCTGCCCCACGGCCCATTGCGTGCCGACCACCACCAGCAGCGACAGGATGAAGCCGCCGATCACCCCGGCCTGAATGAAGCTGGTGTAGAAGCCGCGCCGCGCCACCGGCGCATGTTCCGCGACATAGATCGCCGCCCCGCCATATTCTCCGCCCAGTGCCAGCCCCTGCAGGATCCGCAGCAGGATCAGCACGGCGGGCGCGACCCAGCCGATGGTCGCCGCCGAGGGCAGCAAGCCGACCAGAGCCGTCGCCACGCCCATCAGGATGATGGTGGCAAGGAAGGTATATTTGCGACCCAGCCGGTCGCCCAGAAAGCCGAACAGCACGGCACCGAGCGGACGAAAGCCGAAGCCTATGGCAAAGCCCGCAAGCGAATAGAGCAGCTCGACATTGGGATTGTCGGTGGGGAAGAAGGTGCGGCCGATGATCGGCGCCAGCGTGCCGTAGATGAAGAAATCATACCATTCGAAGACCGTGCCGAGCGAGGACGCCGCGATGACGAGGCGGTCGCGCCTGGCATCCATCACATAGTCATCAGCGAGCGTCGCTCCCCGCACTGACCCCGTGGTCATCCTCCATCCCCCTGCATCATTCTTGTCTTGGGAATGATGTCGCGCAGTTAAGTGGTGCTGGCAAGCGCTTGGGGTTTTTCAGAACGGATGTGGTGCTTTTTGTTTGGTGCGGGAAAGGAAGGCGTAAATGCTGGGCCGGGTCGGCGTCGGCCGATGTTCGGCACAATCCACCAAACGCTCGTTTGTCGTGTTCCCGCGAAGGCAGGAACCCAGGGTGGCGATGCGCTTCCTCGCCCTGGATTCCTGCCTTCCCAGGAACACGAAAAGGGATGTATTGAATCATGTCCGCCCGGCAGATCGCACCGTGCCCGCCGCTAGAACAGCCTTGAACCATCGGGCACCGCGCGGTCCGGGGCGAACAGCATCACCGCGCCGGCCTCATCGGCAAAGCCTAGGGTCAGCACTTCGGACATGAACTTGCCGATCTGCCGCCGGGGGAAGTTGACCACGGCCGCGACCTGCCGGCCCGGCAGATCCTCCAGCGCATAATTTTCGGTGATCTGCGCGCTGCTTTTCTTCTGGCCGATGGCAGGCCCGAAATCGATCAGCAGCTTATAGGCGGGCTTGCGCGCTTCGGGGAAGGGCTCGGCCGAAATGATCGTGCCGATGCGGATGTCGACCCGCAGGAAATCGTCGAAGTCGATTTCGGGCGCGGCCTGTGCCGAAGGGTCGTGATTGAGGTGCATTGCGTCTGTCTCGTCCAATGGGCCAACAAAACGAAGGGCCGTTCTCTCGCTTTGCGGGATGAAACGGCCCTTCGGCAAGCCTTGGACGAACGGCGGCGATATTTCCGCCGTCGATTATGCCATTTCGAGGATGATCGCATCCACCGGCAGGCTTTCGCCAGCCTTGGCGGAGACCGTCTTCACCGTGCCCGCCTTCTGCGCGCGCAGGATGTTCTCCATCTTCATCGCCTCGATCACGGCGAGCGGCTGACCGGCCTCCACCTTGTCGCCCTCTTGCACATTTAGCGCGACCAGCAGGCCGGGCATCGGGCAGATCAGGTAGCGGGAGAGATCGGGCGGGATCTTGTCGATCATATGGGCGGCAAGCGGCGCCACATGGGCGGGCAGCACGCGCAACTCGTGGCTCGCACCATGGGCCGTCAGGCGGAAGCCGCCGCGCACCGGCGCGATCTTCACCGCCAGTTCCTCATCACCGAAGGTCGCCTCGATCAGGCGATCGCCCGGCGTATATTCCAGGCTCATCTCCAGCGCCTCGCCATCGACGGTCACTTCGTCGAACGCGATGGTAACATCGTGCAGCGCCGCGCCTTCCCCCTTGCCGATCCGCACCTGCCAGCCCGTGGGCGGCTTCAGCCGCTTGCCGAGTTGGCCGTCGATGCGCCGGGCGCGATCGGCCTGCGCCATCGCCGCGAAGGCACCGATGGCCGAAAGGCGTCGCAACAGGTCCGGCGAGGCCGGCGCGCCCTGGAAACCATCGGGATATTCCTCGGCGATGAAGCCGGTGGTGATGTTGCCCGAGCGGAAGCGCTCATGCTGCATCAGGGCGGAGACGAAATCGATATTGTGGCCCGGCCCCTCGATCTCGAACCGGTCGAGCGCCGCGATCTGCTTGTCGATCGCCTCCAGCCGGGTCGGCGCCCAGGTGATCAGCTTGGCGATCATCGGGTCGTAGAACATGCTGACCTCGCCGCCTTCCTGCACGCCGTCGTCGACGCGCACGCCATCGACGGCCTCGGGCGGATTGTAACGCGACAGGCGGCCGGTGGAGGGCAGGAAGCCGCGATAGGGGTCTTCTGCATAGACGCGGTTCTCGATCGACCAGCCGTTGATCTTCACCTCATCCTGCGTGAACGACAGCGCCTCGCCATTGGCGACGCGGATCATCTGCTCGACCAGGTCGACGCCGGTGATCTCCTCGGTGACGGGGTGCTCCACCTGCAGGCGGGTGTTCATTTCAAGGAAGTAGAAGCCCTCCCCCGTCTTGTCCGCGCCCGACACGATCAGTTCGACCGTGCCGGCGCTGAAATAGCCGACCGCGCGGGCCAGGGCGACGCACTGCTCGCCCATCTTCTTGCGCATCTCGGGCGAGACGAACGGCGATGGCGCTTCCTCGACAACCTTCTGGTGGCGGCGCTGGATCGAGCATTCGCGCTCGTTGAGGTAGACGATATTGCCATGCTGGTCGCCCAGCACCTGGATTTCGATATGGCGCGGGCTCTCGATGAACTTCTCGATGAAGACGCGGTCGTCGCCGAAGGAGGCCAGCCCCTCGCGCTTGGTCGCCTCGAAGCCCTCGCGGACATCCTGCTCGCTATAGGCCAGCCGCATGCCCTTGCCGCCGCCGCCGGCCGAGGCCTTCATCATCACCGGATAACCGATCTCGTTGGAGATCTTCACCGCATGCTCGGTATCCTCGATCACGCCGACGAAACCGGGGACGACGTTGACGCCAGCGGCCTTGGCGAGTTTCTTCGATTCGATCTTGTCGCCCATCGCCGCGATGGCATTGGCGGGCGGGCCGACGAAGATGATCCCCTCCGCGTCGAGCGCGTTGCGGAAGCTCTCACGCTCGGACAGGAAGCCGTAGCCCGGATGCACCGCGTCCGCGCCGGTCGCCTTGCAGGCTTCGATGATCTTGTCGGCGAGCAGATAGGACTGGGCGGCGGGCGGCGGGCCGATATGCACGGCCTCGTCGGCCATCAGCACATGGGGCGCACGCGAATCCGCATCGGAATAGACCGCGACCGTCTTGATGCCCATTTTCCGCGCGGTGCGGATCACCCGGCACGCAATTTCGCCACGGTTCGCGATCAGGATCTTCGTGATTGCCATTGTGAGTCCTTGCCCATCCTATCCCTAAACGCCCGTTCGGGCTGTTTGAGCGAGCCGCTTGCCTCGCCCCAATGTCGAAGTCCCGTCCCTCCTCTGGAAGAGGAATGCAGCCCTTCGACAAGCTCGGGGCGAACGGTTGTTGGAATGTGCCGCTATTATTCTACCTCGCCGGCACCTGTGCTTTTCACGCTTTTAGCTCTGCAACAGAACCGCCGCCCTCAACGTGTTTCAGGGTCCATTCCTCCCCTCGAATCGAAGCCCCCGAAGGCGCGATGGATGCTGAAACGCGTTCAGCATGATCCGTGGGGAGGGTCGAATTCACTCCGCCGCCTCCAAATGGCCATGCGGCTGCGCCTGCATCGCGGTGACGCCCAGCTTCGCGAACAGCGCCGCGTCGGCATTGTCGCCGGCATTGGCGGTGGTCAGCAGCTTGTCGCCGGTGAAGATGCTGTTGGCGCCCGCCATGAAGCATAGCGCCTGACAGGCTTCGCTCATGCTCTCGCGGCCTGCCGACAGGCGCACCATGCTCTGCGGCATGACGATGCGCGCGACGGCGACCGTGCGGACGAACTCGATCTCATCGATCTTGGCGAGCGGCGTGTCGGCCAGCATGTCGCCCAGCACGGTGCCCTTCACCGGCACCAGCGCGTTGATCGGCACGCTCTCGGGATGCGGCATGGTGCCCAGCGCGTGCAGGAAGCCGATGCGGTCGCTGCGCGTCTCACCCATGCCCACGATGCCGCCGCAGCACACGTTGATGCCAGCCGAACGCACATTTTCCAGCGTCTCGATCCGGTCCTCGAAGGTCCGGGTGGTAATGACGTTGGCGTAGTTTTCCGGCGAGGTGTCGATATTGTGATTATAGTAATCGAGCCCGGCGTCGGCGAGCTGCTTCGCCTGCGAGGCGCTGAGCATGCCCAGGGTCATGCAGGTTTCCATGCCCATCTGCCGCACGCCCTGCACCATTTCGATGATAGCGGGCATGTCGCGTTCCTTGGGGCTGCGCCAGGCCGCGCCCATGCAGAAACGGCCGGAGCCATTGTCCTTCGCCTGCGCGGCCGCCTGCAGCACGGCGCGCACGTCCATCAGCTTGGTGGCCTTGAGGCCGCTTTCCGCCTCGGTCGACTGGCTGCAATAGCCGCAATCCTCAGGGCATCCGCCGGTCTTGATGGAAAGCAGCGTGGACAGCTGCACTTCGTTGCGCGGAAAATTGGCGCGGTGGATCGACTGCGCCTCGAACATGAGGTCGTTGAACGGCAGGTCGAACAGCGCCGTGATCTCTTCACGGGTCCAGTCGGTGCGGGGCGTATTCTGAATCAAGCGGCTTCCTCCAGCCCAGCAGGGGGCATGTTGTGGCCGAGGAGGCGCAGCACGTCGGCGGCGCATTCCACGACATTGGAACCCGGTCCATAAATCCCCTGGACGCCCGCGTCGCGCAGATAATCATAATCCTGCGGCGGGATGACGCCGCCGGCGATCACCTTGATGTCGCCGCGCCCCTTTTCCTTGAGCTGCCGGATGAGGTCGGGGATCAGCGTCTTGTGGCCCGCCGCGAGGCTGGACGCGCCGACGACATCGACACCGCTATCGAGCGCCAGCACCACCGTTTCTTCCGGTGTCTGGAACAGCGGGCCGGAGACGACATCGAACCCCATGTCGCCAAATGCCGATGCGATGATGTTGGCGCCCCGATCATGCCCATCCTGGCCCATCTTGGCGACGAGCAACTTGGGTTTGCGACCGAGGCGCCGCTCGACGGCCTGCACGCCATCAAGGACCTGTTGCCAGCGGCTGTCCCCTGCATAGGGTGCCGCGTAGACGCCCTTCACGGGCGTCGGCGTTGTACCATAGCGATCGAAGCTCTCTTCCATCGCGGAGGAAATCTCGCCCAGGGTCGCGCGAGCGCGCGCAGCGTCCACCGCGAGGGCGAGGAGATTATTCTCGATGCTGGAAGGCTTGGCCGCGCCGTCGCGCAGGGCCTGTAGCGCCGCTTCGCACTTCGCTGCGTCGCGCGTCGCCTTTACCTGGTTGATCCGCGTGATCTGGCCTTCGCGTACCCTGGCGTTGTCGACTTCCAGCGTTTCCAGCAGGTCTTCGTTCGCAAGGCGATATTTGTTGACGCCGACGATCACGTCCTCGCCGCGATCGACGCGGGCCTGACGGGCAGCGGCGGCTTCCTCGATCATCGACTTGGGCCAGCCCGCCGCCACGGCCTTCGCCATGCCGCCCTCGGCCTCGACCCGCTCGATGATCTCCCACGCCTTGTCGACCAGTTCCTGGGTCAGCGCCTCGACATAATAGCTGCCGCCCAGCGGATCGACGACCTTGGTCATGCCGGTCTCTTCCTGGATGACGATCTGGGTGTTGCGGGCGATGCGCGCGGAGAAATCCGTTGGCAGCGCGATCGCTTCGTCGAGCGCATTGGTGTGCAGCGACTGGGTGCCGCCCAGCATCGCCGCCATCGCCTCGATCGTGGTGCGCATCACGTTGTTGTAGGGATCCTGCTCGGTCAGCGAGACGCCGCTGGTCTGGCAGTGGGTGCGCAGCATCTTGCTGCGCTCGTCCTTGGCGCCAAGATTGGTCATGACGCGGTGCCACAGCACGCGGGCGGCGCGGAGCTTGGCGATCTCCATGAAGAAGTTCATGCCGATGGCGAAGAAGAAGCTCAGCCGCCCGGCGAACTTGTCAATATCGAGCCCGGACGCCACGCCGTAGCGCACATATTCCGCGCCATCCGCGATGGTGAAGGCCAGTTCCTGCACCTGCGTCGCACCGGCTTCCTGCATGTGATAGCCGGAGATCGAGATGGAATTGAACTTCGGCATCTCGCGGCTGGTGTAGCCGAAGATGTCCGAAATGATCCGCATGCTCGGCTCGGGCGGGTAGATATAGGTGTTGCGGACCATGAACTCCTTGAGGATGTCGTTCTGGATGGTCCCGTCGAGCAACTTGCGATCGACGCCCTGCTCCTCGCCCGCGACGATGAAGAAGGCGAGGATCGGGATCACCGCGCCGTTCATCGTCATCGAGACCGACATCTGGTCGAGCGGAATGCCGTCGAACAGGATCTTCATGTCCTCGACGCTGTCGATCGCCACGCCCGCCTTGCCGACATCGCCCACCACGCGGGGATGATCGCTGTCATAGCCGCGATGGGTGGCAAGGTCGAAGGCGACCGAAAGCCCCTTCTGCCCCGCCGCCAGGTTGCGGCGATAGAAGGCGTTGGATTCCTCGGCGGTGGAAAACCCCGCATACTGGCGGATCGTCCAGGGACGCCCAGCATACATGCTGGCGCGCACGCCGCGCGTGAACGGCGCAAAGCCGGGAATGCCGGGATCGGCCTTGACGTCATCCGCCGTGTAGAGCGGCTTGACGTCGATCCCCTCCGGCGTGCGCCAGATGAGGTCCTTGCCCTTCACCTCCTTGGCGGCGGCGGCGGCCCACTGATCCAGCGTCGGCTTCTCGGTCATATCAATGCGCGCCCTCTTTCGGCGTTTCCATGATTTCGGTGAGTACCCCGTTCATGTCCTTGGGATGCACGAAGAAGATCAGCGTGCCATGCGCCCCGATGCGCGGTTCGCCCAGGACGCGGGCGCCCTTCCCCTCGAACCATGCCTTGGCTTCGTGGATGTCGGGCACTTCATAGCACATGTGATGCTGCCCGCCGGCCGGGTTCTTGGCGATGAAGGCGGTGATCGGAGAGCTTGCGTCGAACGGCTCGATCAGCTCGATCTGCGTGCCGGCCGTGCCATTTTCTCCCGGCGTGTCGACGAAGCATACCTTCACCCCCTGCGAGGGCAGGTCGAAGGGCTCGTGGATCTTCGTCGCGCCCATGATGTCGCGATAATAGGCGATGCTCTTTTCCAGCGACGGCGTGGCGACGCCGATATGGTTCAGGCGACCGAGTTTCATGCAACCCCTCTTCTCGTCACCCCAGCGAACCCTGAGCCACCTTTGTCGTAACAACGGGTTCAGACTGGGCATCTTCCTTTGCAAAATCGAGGATGCCCATCAAGGCACCATGAAGCGTGGCATGGATTTCGCCGCGTTTCTCGCCGGGATGCAGTACGATCCGGTGGATGAGCGAACGAATGGCGTCAGAGGCGTCGAGCCGGGTTTCCGGGTCTTCCAGCGCTTGGATGAAGCGTTCCATCTCCCGCTTGTAGATTTCAGCGACGCCGGGATGAACGTCAGGAACAGCCTGGGGGGCGAGCGCCATGCGGGCGGCGATTTCACTCTTCTGCCGTTCAAGCTCCGCCATGCGGGCCTTCATCGTGGGCTGATAGAGCCCATCCTCGATAGCGGTCATGATTCCGGCAATGGCGCGCTCGATCTTGTCCAGTGAGCGGCGATCGACTTCAATCTGCACCCGCTGCTCGCGATTATGGCGGTTGATATATTCGGCATAGGCGGCAACGGCCGCCTGGACCTTTTCCGGTGACACCAGCCGTTCACGCAGACCCGCAAGCGCCCGCTCTTCCAGCGCATCGCGGCGAATGGTGCGGCTGTTGGCGCAGGTATGGCGGCGATGATGGTTCATACAGCCAAAGCGGCCATTGACCGCCAGGCCAACCTTGCCTCCGCACAGGCCGCATTCGACAAGGCCCGATAGCAGGGTGACCGGGCGCCGCGCCTGATGCATCCGGCTCGCCTGCGCCGCATGAACGCCGTCGATCATCGGCTTATATTGCTCGCCAAGCACGTCCTGCCGATGCTTTACCGCCTGCCAAACATCATCGCTGATGATGCGGAGCTGAGGCGCTTCGGCTCGAACCCATTCGGACTCCGGATTGGGACGACGCACGGTCCGGCCGGTGTGCGGGTCCTTGACGGACTGCTTATGGTTCCAGACCCGGACGCCGACATACATCTCGTTGTTGAGGATGCCGATGCCGAGGCTCCGCTTGCCGCGTATGGTGGTGTCGCTCCAAGGGCGGCCCGATGGACCGGGAACGCCATCTGCGTTCAGATCACGAGCGATAGCGCGGGGACTCTTTCCCGCCGCGAATTCGCGGAAGATGCGCTCGACAATGGGAACCTCTGACGGTTCGATCCGGCATTCGCCGCGTACCAACTCGCCTTCGGAGGAAAGCCGCCGCACCGTGCGATAACCATAGCCTACCGGTCCTGCCGAAAAGCCCTTCTCTACACGCCCGCGCTGTCCGCGATGGGTCTTCTTCGCGAGGTCTTTCAGGAACAGGGCGTTCATCGTGCCCTTGAGGCCGACATGCAGTTCGGAAATCTCGCCTTCGGCGAGCGTGACGAGCGGCACGCGGGCGAACTGGAGATGCTTGAAAAGCGTCGCCACATCCGCTTGATCGCGTGACACTCGGTCCAGCGCTTCGGCAAGGACAATATCGATCTTGCCCGCCTGCGCATCCTGCACCAGCGCTTGGATACCGGGGCGCAGGATCATGCTGGCGCCGGAGATCGCGGCATCTTCATAGACGCCTGCGACATGCCAGCCCTCGCGCGCTGCGCGCTCGCGGCAGACGCGAAGCTGATCCTCGATCGATGCCGCGCTTTGCTGATCCGAGGAATAGCGAGCGTACAGGGCAACGCGATTCATCAGGCTTTCCCTTCGGTCCATGGGTTGAACAGGCGGATACCAGTCGCCTCGAAGTCGGAAATATTGCGGGTCACGAGTGTGAGTTCGTGCTGCTGCGCATGGGCGGCGATGAAAGCATCCATCGCTCCCATGGGGCGGCCCGCGCCTTGTGCTCGATTGACAATACGGCCCCACAGATCCGCCGTTACGCTGTCGATGGAGAGCAGTCTTTCCTCAAATCGCGGCGCCAGTTGTTCGGTCAGCCAGATGTCGAGGCCCGACTGTCGTGCCCCCTTGTCCATGCGCTCAATGCCGTGGCGCAGTTCTGCCAGCGATACCACGCTCAGGAACAGCTCTTCCTCATCCACCGACGCCAGCCAATCCATCACGCCGGGATCAGGACGCGGCTTTGCTCCCTCCGAGATGATGTTGGTATCGAGCAGGAAACTCATAGATCAATCTCGCGAACACCATCCTTGAGGCGATCGACCTCAAGACCCGATCCGCGCAACGGCGAGGTCAGCAGGAAGTCGGCGAAGCTGCCGCGATGCTGGCGACGTTGAACCCGTTCCCATAGTTCGGCATCGACCACGACGACGGCGCTTTTGCCGTGACGCGTAATCGCCTGGGGCTCGCGCCGCGCCTTCTCGATTACCTCGCTCAGGCGCGCCTTGGCCTGTGCTACCGTCCAGCTATCCGGATGCGTTTCGACTGCCATAACCACATCTCCATTTATCATGGTCATAATAGCTAAAACCTTCGAAAAGTCAAGGTTCCGGCGGCCGTAGTGGTGGTCCCGGATCATTGTCATTGGCCGCTTTGCGTGCCCGGATATGCTGGCGCGCGATATGCCGACCGATGGCTTGCGCGATGTGCGATAGCGCGGCTTCAACACTCATCCCGGACAGGTCGGATTCCGGTTCATTGTCGTTGGCGGGGCGCAAGCGATTGGGAGCCGCAGTATCGTCACCCTTTTCCATGGCCCGCCTTTCCCTGAGAGGACGGGTTGTCGTTGTCGGCTCTATAGCCAGCGGGATTAGCGATCCAGCGCTCGATGGCGGACTCATGCCAGCCCGCGCCATGGACGCTGATCTTGAGCTGCGCAGGAAAGGTGCCGTCCGCTATCTTCCGGTAGATGGTCGAGCGGGAAAGCCCGGTGCGGGCACGGACGGTATCGAGACGGATAATACGTTCTGCATTCGACATTGGGGAGGCTTTCAAATCATGCGTTGGCGATGCCCCCTAAAGCCCAGAATGGCGCAGTTTCCGCGCAAGACAAGATGCGCGTCACCGACCTCACTGTAGGCCGGATGCCAATCATAGGGCTATGGAGGGACGTAGAGGGACATCGGCGATCATAGCGGGACTTGGCGGGAACTTGCCCGCTTCGTTTCCGCATGCGTTTTTCTCAGGCATTGTTGCCTGATTGCCACGCTTTTAACGCTCGCCGATCCGCCTCAGACCATTTGAGCTATGATGTATTTGGCATATCACCGGTCCTTCCCCGGTGGCCTGCCCGCCAAGACAGAAGATTGTGCGAATCGCACGCCTTGCGCAAGAGGCTATCACGCCGAATGCGGTGGCACGGCTGTCTCGCCGGTTCGCCGGCGTCAAACTCATGAACGCGAAGCTGAAGGAGGCTGAGAGATACGGCGTATGTCCGGACGATTCCACATCATCACGGGCGGACCAGGTTCCGGCAAAACCACTCTGATCCAATTTCTGTCCACCCAAGGCTTTCACTGCATGCCGGAGACGGGGCGGGCGATCATCAGAGATGAGGTCGCCAATGACGGGAGCGCTTTGCCGTGGGCCGATCGCGCTGCGTTTGCTGCCAAGATGTTTACCCGGGAATTACATGCCTACAAGGAGGCTGGCGCTCTTCAGGGACAGGTGATTTTCGACCGGGGCCTTCCCGATATCGTGGGCTATCTTCAGCTTTGCGGCCTCGACGTTCCGGTCGCTCTGATGCATGCCGCAGAAGTTCTGCGCTACGCCGAGCGCGTCTTCATCGCGCCTCACTGGCCTGCAATTTACGAAAAGGATACCGAACGGCAGCAGAGCGAAGATGAAGCGAAGGCAACATTCGAGGCCATGGTGCATGCCTACACGTCGCTAGGCTATCAGCTTGTCCATTTGCCGCTTGTATCCGTCGAGAAGCGCGCAGCCTTCATCCAGTCTCGGATCGACGCATAACCGGCTGCCTGAAGCAACCTCTATCGATCCATTGTTCCCGGTCGTCGGGATTGGACTCCTTGGCTCGCATGATTCGACGGTAAGCATGGGCGTCCCAGCACCGGGGCGCTGGCCACGCTCTATTCCGCTGCGCTCCACCGAGCCAGCGCTATGCGCCGTCTCGGCACCTTCCGGCGTAACGATCGCTGACGCGGGAAGTGGCTGCGCCACTCGCATGCAGACATCGCGCCTGGGCGCGATGGCGTGAACCGGCTCCGGCAAGCGGTGTGGTCGTCACTTCCCTCCAGGCGCGTCGCGGCGGCCCGCAACCCGGCTGCGCCGGGTCTTCCTCTTCGTTCCAGCCCTTACGGGTGCAGTCCGCCTCTGTCGCCGCGCCTGCCGGTGCGCTCTTGCCGCCCACCCCGCATTCCGGGGCCGGGATGATGCGAAGAGGAGTAAAGACCATGGAACTCAAGCACGTCGATATCGCCCGCCTTTCGATTTCGCCTGCCAACATGCGCGGGGAAAGAAAGGGCGTGACCTGATGCGCCGGACCCGTGGTCTTTTGCTTGGCGGCAATCCCGCACCGAAGGCGATCAGCCCGACGCCTTCGTCAATTTCATCTTCGGCAGAGGCTTGAAAACCGCTCTCCAAAGCGCGGACTGGGCGGCGTTTGCCAAGGGCTACAATGGCACCGCCTACAGCGAGAACAAGTATGACGAGAAGCTGGCTAAGGCATATGCCAAGCGGAGTGAGGTGGCATGATCGAGATCGCCGCCATCCTGCGTCGCTACTGGCCCGCGATCGGCGCCACACTGGCGATTGCCCTGCTCGGCATGGGTGCGACCGTTCAGACATTCCGCCTCCAGTCTGCCGTCGCAGAGCTGGAGACGGAAAGGCTGGGGAGAGCCAGCGACCGCAAGGATTATCAACGCGCCCAGGCTGAGGCAACCGCCGATGCCCTGTCGGCGAAGATGATGAAGGAAGCCGAAGATGCTGTCAGGGCCGATGAAGCCGATGCGCGCTATGCTGTTCTGTCTGCTCGCTACAGCGCTGCCGTCCTGCGCTACCAGGCCGCTCAGCGTTCGGGCGGCAGAACCGATCTGCCCGGCGCCTCCGAAGCCGCCCAAGGCGTTGACGGATCCGGTGGAGGTGCCATCATTCTTGCAGGGAACATTCTGATCCCGCAGGCTGATGCGCTGATTTGTGCGGAGAACACTGCGCGGCTTGAGGCAGCGAGGGCTTCGGCATTGTCGATCGAAGAAAAGTGAACCCGACGCAGCTGTATTTCGGGGGGAAATAAGGGTGCACGCCGGGCTCAGTTCTCAGGTAGCAGCGCCGCAGTGGCGGCGCTAGACCCATCACGAGAAGGTGTTCCTGGCGCGCCCCGCGATGACGTTGAACCTCGCCCGGAACGGCGCCAAAATAGTCGTGATGAAGAAGACGTTCAAGGGTAACCCCGTCTGCCTCAGGCGGGTCGCTACGCGTTGAACTGCAGACGGGGTATCCAACGGGCCGGGCAGTCTAAAACCGAATCGCGGGACGCTCTGCGGTAGAACAGGTCCGAAGCGCGATGTCGAGACTGCCTTTATGCTCGCGCGGGTGCCCCTGACGCGTATCTGGCCGCGATGCCTTGAAACAGCGCCAGGGACGGTCCCTATATATTCGGGCAGTTGAAGCAGTCAAACCGGCGGATTGATGTCCGACCAGTACGACGGAGCAACTACCGGGAATTTTCCGGCGGGGAGGCCGCCAAAAGCCAGGCACCAACCTTGGGCGCCTTCCGTATTGTCCCAAGCTGCGACAGAGGTGCCCAGTTGGTTCCAAAGCAGAAGTCGCCGACCATCCTTCCTGTCTTCCGGTAGGAGCTCCATCGGCTGCCATGGTATGAGGGAGACGGATATCATGGTCACCTCGTTTTTCTGTGTGTCACCGCCAAAAGGGCATCGCAATTCAAAAAAAGCCCGCCCCGATAGCAGGGCGAGCCAGGCGGAGATGGCAAGCGGGTCACCGCTTGCTAAACCAACGTATCGCAACCGATGCTTTGACGCCAGATGCAACATGGAGACGAGGCCCGGCCAAGCCCTGCGAGCCGGGACTTTATTGCTGCAGCCGTGAACAGCGATGCGCGAGGCGACCCCGGCGCGGCTGTTGCAAGCACACATTCGGGAGGTTTGAATGGCGCCGAGGTCAGCCCCTCTTACACAGTCCGCACAATGGCTAAAAGGGTGTCCCTGACAGGCGCCGCGGCGGCAAGCTCCATCAGGGACCACATATAGGTAGGGATTCGCTCGCTGGATGACAACGAGAAATGCGGCGCCTTGACACGTGTCGCGCCAACGTTAGACCGCGCCAGGAGCAGGAATTGGATAGCGAGTGTGCCATGGAAAGCCAAACGACGCCCGCCCCGCCATACAGTGTTTGAAATAAATATTCTCGATTTGACGCTACGGTGGGGTACGTTCTTCGTCGCCTGTCGGTTTGTTCATGCAACAATGTTGTCCGACGGACCGTTCCTTAATTCAGATCATAGTTGGGGAACGTTTATGCAGACGCACGAAAGCCGTTCGTTTCAAGCGACCTTCGGGTCTCACTATCTCGCTCTCTACCATGTTGGCGAACGTAACAGATGCCCTGGATGTAGGGGCGAACAGTGGCTTGTGGGACGCATGATGGCGGAATGCTGCCAATGTGGTTCAGCCTTACCGCTTGAGCAGTTCAGCACGTACAGCGCCACCCCGCGCATCGAATGCCGCGATCATCAGGATCATGGTTTGCCGGAGTATCTGCGCCCGGTGGCCTAGGCCCGAGCAGTTACTGGTGATCGGTATGGGGTGATCCTGACCGGCCAACCGATTGCAAATACCGGTCAGGATCCGCTTAAGTATAAGCGCCGCCGATGTCGGCCGCAAGGTGGATGCCCGAGCGACCGATGCCCAAAGGCCCTATGCCATAACGGCGTAGGGTAGTGACGCCGCCTCGGAGCACACGGCAAATGGCGGCAGGTCGTCCGCATATCCTTCGCGCATAGCGGCTGCAAGGTAAGTCGTTTTGATGCTGAGACGAACAGGCTCGATCTGCACTCTATATTTGCTAAAACAAACTCCTGTCCGAATTCCCTGTATATCCATCCTCGGACAGAGGGCGGCACCTTAGGTCATAGCTGGGGGCCGCCCAATTGTGCTGTAAAATGCTTCCACGGCTGAAACACGGGTTCGATTCCCCGTAGGGTCACCAAAACTCTCCCCCAGAGGGTTTCAGGAAGTGCCGGGAACGGCGTATTTCTGCGGTTTTTCGTGGTATAGGTATCCCATACGGAGCGGTCCTGGACCACCGGATACCAGCATGTTGATGGTATGTTTGATGGTAGCGCGGCCCTCCCCCAAAAGGAGATACCATCATGGCGCTTACTGCCGCTGCGATCAAAAACGCCAAGGGCAAAGCCAAGCCCTATAAACTCACCGATAGCGATGGCCTGTTCCTCTATGTGACGCCCAATGGCGGTCGCTATTGGCGGATGAACTATCGCCACATGGGCAAGCAGAAGACGTTGGCCTTCGGGGTCTATCCCGACACCGGCCTTGCCGACACCGGCCTTGCCGACGCCCGGGAGCAGCGCGACGCCGCCCGCAAGGTGCTAGCGAAGGGCGACGACCCCGCCGAGAAGATCAGGCTGGATCGCATTGCCGCTACCGTGGCCGCGTCCAACAGCTTCAAGGCCGTATCCGAAGAATGGCTGGTGAAGGTTGAACGCGAAGGCCGCTCCGCTGTCACGATGAAAAAGCTGCGCTGGCTCCTGGCTTTCATAAATGCATCGTTGGGCAAGCGCCCTGTCACCGCCATCACCGCGCAGGAGGTCTTGATCATGCTCCGTAAGATGGAAGGCAAGGGCCGCTATGAGACAGCCAAGCGCCTGCGCAGCACATGCAGCCAGATATTCCGCTACGCCATCGCCACGGCTCGCGCGGAGCGCGACGTGGCCGCCGACTTGCGCGGCGCCCTGATCGCGCCTCAGCCCGTCCACAGGGCCGCGATCACCAACGCCGACAATGCGGGAGGACTGCTACGGGCCATCGAGGCGTTCGAGGGCTTCGCCAACACTAAGGCGGCGCTGCGTTTGCTCCCGCATGTGTTCGTCCGTCCGGGCGAACTCCGCTATGCTGAATGGGCGGACTTTGATTTCGACAAGGCGCTATGGACCGTCCCGGCGCACAAGACCAAGATGCGCCGCGCGCACACCATCCCCCTCTCCCGGCAGGCGCTGGCGATCCTCGAAACCATCGAGCATGATGCGGACTATAGCAGGTTCCTGTTCCCGTCGCTCCGCTCGGTGGATCGGCCCATGTCGGAGAACACCATCAACGCCGCCCTGCGCCGCATGGGCTTTGTGCAAGATGAAATGACCGGCCACGGCTTCCGGGCGATGGCGGCGACGCTGCTCAATGAAATGGGACTATGGCATGCCGACGCGATCGAACGCCAGCTTGCCCATTGCGGCAGCAACGCCGTGCGCCGCGCCTATACGCGTGGCGAATATTGGGATGAGCGCGTGCGGATGATGCAGCACTGGTCCGACCATCTCGATGTCCTGCGCGACGGCCAGAAGATCGTCACTGGCAAATTCGGCAAAGCGAAAAGCCAAGCGGCCTGATCGCAGCCACCAAATGTCGCCGTGCCCTCGCCAAAAAGAGATAAGGGCACGGCGGCAGGATCAAACGCCCAACTCTTCCCGATAGCTTACCGGATCGGCAATCCAGCGGTTGACGGCGGACTCCCGCCAACCAGCGCCGTGGACGCTGATCTTCACCTGCCGTGGGAAAGTGCCTTCGCCCATCTTGCGATAGAGCGTCGTGCGGGAAAGCCCGGTGCGGGCCAGAACGGTTTTCATTCGGATGATACGATCGCTATTGTTCATGGGGCAGTCTCTTCAAATCAGGATGTTGCACGCGCCCCCGGCCACGAGCAATGAATGCCTTGCCGTCCTGGACAAGAGCGTTCCGGGCGCACAAGCAGCCAAGCTCGGAGGTTATAGTGGACGCTGGCGGCAATCGGCGGTCAGCGGCGGAAGACGGCGGAATTTGGCGCAGGCTCTTCACTGACGAGGATCAGCGCACATTTTTTCCCAGCCTGTACCAAAATCTCATGCGCAGCCTTCGCAACCGCCCCGGTCCGGGGGACAGCCAGAAGGCGCTAGGCCGAGTCGATCATGGGATGCTCCTTTGAAAGGACCACCTTCGCAGCGTGATGAAGCAGGAACTCATGGTCACTCGCGGCCTGTCCCCTGTCAAGAAGGCCGAAGCGGTATCGACTTATCCCATCGGCGTTGCACTATAACGCTTTGTGTTATATATCGCAGAAGAAGCAGGAGAACCGCCATCGCCCGCATTTTCAAGAATGGATGGTTCGAGCGCTTCGCGCGGAAGGAGCGGATTGCCGATGCATCGCTTCGTGAGGCGGTGCAGCGCGCGGAAAGTGGCCTTGTGGATGCCGACCTTGGCGGCGGCGTCATCAAGCAGCGGGGCGCGCGCACCGGACAGGGCAAGTCAGGCGGCTATCGCACGCTGATCCTGTTCAAACAGGGTGACAGGGCGATATTCGCTTTCGGGTTCGCAAAGAGTGCGCAGGCGAACATATCGAAAGCCGACCTGGCCTTGCTGCGTAATGCAGCGACCGAGGCGCTGGAATGGAGCGCAGAGGAACTGGACCGGCTGGTGGTGTCGGGAACGCTATTGGAGATAGACGATGGGAACGACGGTGAAGGATAAGAGCTATCCTAGCGAGATCGCGGGCGCGATTCATGAGATGATGAGCGACGCCCATGACGCGGGCGTGGTATCGCGTGCGACGCTGCGTACCTTTGACGAGGCGTGCCTTTCTCCCGCCCCCGCAATGGCAGGCGATGAAATTCGGGCGATCCGCGAGCGCGAGCATGTCTCGCAGCCGGTGTTTGCCGCGTATCTCAATGTCTCGCGCAATCTCGTGTCCGATTGGGAGCGCGGCGTGAAGCGGCCCGGTGGCCCTGCCCTGCGCCTGCTGTCGATCATCCAGCGCAAGGGATTGCAGGCGGTCGCGTAGCCCCTCGTGCCGGATTCACCTGATTGTCGGTTGCGATCTTGTCTGTGCAGAATAATCCCGCAACGAGCTGGCTAGTGTGGAAGGTGAATTGAGTCGACGTTGAGTTCCGGCAAGGCTGGGGATGGCTGGTCCTTGCCGCGCTGACGATTTCGACCATTGGCGACGAAATCACGCTGCTGACGCTAATGTTCCGTACCGCCGAGAATGCGTCCGCCTATGCGGTGCCTATGCTGCTGATCGCGGAGTTGCTGCCCGGTCTCATCGCCGCGCCCTATGCGGGCCGCCTGATCGACCGCCGGGACGCGGCTTGCATTCTAGTCATGGCATCGGCTCTGCAAGCTGGCGTGATTACGCTCATCGCCCACTATCCCATGTTTACCCTCGTAGGGGCAGCACTGTTGAGCGTGCTGTTCACGATCAGCAGTGCTGCGACATTCGCGCTGATTCCGGTGCTGGCGAATGGGTTGGGAATGACGCTCGCGCGCGCCAATTCCCTTCTGGAAATAGTCCGCAGCCTTGGGATGCTCGCTGGTCCTGTCGCTGGCGGCGTGCTGGTGGGCTGGATCGGATCAGGCAATGCTCTTTTGGCCGATGCCGTCAGTTTTGCTCTTCTGGCGCTTGTCGTGATGGCGAGCGGCCTAAGCCGCAAGCGCAGCCGGGCGATCAGGAAGAACAAACCCTGTTCGCGGACTATCTACCGCTGCTCCGCAATCGACGCTTGATGGTGGTGACGGGCGCGCTCAGTCTTGAAGTGTTCGCGACCGCCATTGCTGACGTTGCTTTCGTCTTCCTCGTCATGGTGACGCTGGGAAGCGGGCCGACTGCCTTCGGCGTGTTGACGGCGCTATGGGCAGGCGGGATGCTGATCGGCGCTGCTCTGGCCGAACGGGCCATCGGCCATAGGATTGGCCTGGCCGCGTTCGGCACGGCCGCTGTCATGGGCGCGACGATGCTGTTGATCGGCCTCGCACCGATTGGATTTGCGATCGTCGCTGTCGCCTTCATCCTGGGCGGCGGGGCGAACAGTATCCACAATGTCGCTGTCCGCACCCTGCTTCAATCGGAATGCTCGCCCGCCGATCATGGCAAGGTCGCAGCGATCTATGGTGCGGTGACGCGTACCGCCGTCATCGGTGGCTATGTCGCCGGTGCTTCTTCGTGTCAAACTATGCGCCATCCGCGTATCTCGTCGGCGGCCTGCTAGGCGTCGGTGCGGGCCTAATCGGGTGGCGGATGTTCAATGGGCGATGGAGTGCCGCATCCGCCAACGCATAGAAGTACTGGGATTGACCTGATTTCTGTGCATCACCGAAATGACGGCCTAAGCCGATGAAATGGCGGCTTCCGGCATACAAGTCGGCTTAGCCGGCAAGGCCACGCGCCAAAGACAGGGTGGGCCTTCGCTCCCCCGAGCCAGCGCGACACATCGTCTTCCTCCGAGAGTTTGGCAGCTTGCACTGTGCACATGATACGTCGCCAGTTGCCCGGCGAGCTTGTTTTTGTTAGCCAAAGTCGTCGACTCCCGAGGTGGCGTCCGACTCTGCGGCCTCGGCGCGAGTCGAAATTACCATGCGGATTTGGCTCAAGGCGCTTGAAACACAGTCGCCGCCGTGCGCGCCACATCCCGCGGTCAAACGGATGAAATCCACTTCGATGAGCGGCAACAAAGATGAGTAGCGTTGATGAAATCGGTCTCGGCCCTGCCCGCTCGGCATCGGCGGCCGATCATTCACGTGTTCGGCCGGGTGGGACGCACGATGCCGCAGCACATCTCGCCGCGATCGTGGAATCCTCGGATGACGCCATTCTGACGAAGGATCTCGACGGGATCGTCACCAGTTGGAACGAGGCAGCGGAGCGCCTGTTCGGCTATTCCGCGCCCGAGATCATCGGAAAGTCGATTACGCTTCTTCTGCCCTACGATCGACAGGACGAGGAAGCGCCGATCCTGGCCCGCCTGCGCCGCGGCGAGCGCGTACGGCACTACGAAACCGTGAGGCGGCGCAAAGACGGAAGTCTGGTGGATATCTCGCTCAGCGTCTCGCCGCTCCGCGACCCCGCCGGCACGGTCATTGGCGCCTCCACGATCGCGCGGGACATCTCGGAGCGCAAACAGGCCGAGGAGCAGCAACGGCTGCTGCTTCACGAGATGGACCATCGCATCAGGAACCTGTTCACGCTTTCCGCCAGCCTCATCCGCATGAGCTCGAGTGAGGTCAGCAGCGCGGAGGAACTGGCCACCATAGTGCAGGAGCGATTGGGGGCATTGGCGCGAGCGCATGCCCTTACGATATCGAAAACCCCTCGCGCCGGCGCCGGCGATTCCGTAGGACTGCATGCCCTGCTCGAGACCATCGTCGCGCCTTATCAGACCGGGGGCGATGACCCCCGCATACGGATCGTCGGCGGCGACCTCGACCTTGCCGGAGCGGCTGTTACGGCACTCGCATTGATCTTCTATGAGCTTGCCACGAACGCCGCCAAACATGGGGCGCTGTCATCGCCATCGGGGGCCGTCACGATCGAAGCCATCGTCGAAGATGATACCGTGTCGCTGATTTGGGACGAACGCGGAGCGTTGGTCGAGGAAGTGCCGAAAAAGGAGGGGTTCGGAAGCAAGCTCGAGCGACTGGCCACCGGACAGCTCGGCGGCGATATCGAGCGCGAATGGCAGCCGGACGGTGTGCGGATCGTTGTGACAATAGCGCGCGAGCGCCTGGGCACGTCAGCCCTTATCTAAGTTAGTCCTTATCTAAGTTCCGTCGGCCCGGGCAGACGCGCACCTGAGATGCGCTCGATCACCTCGCGCGCGATGCGTGACGGCACCGCCAAGCCGATGCCGACATTGCCGCCGGCCGGAGCGATGATCGCGCTGTTCACGCCGATCGCCTCGCCGCGCATGTTGATGAGCGGGCCGCCAGAATTGCCGGGATTGATCGGGGCGTCGGTCTGGACATAGCGCGGACCTCCTTCGGACGGCGCGCGTAATGCGCTGACGATTCCCGCGGTGACGGTCTGGCCCACCTCGAACGGATTGCCGATCGCCACGACATAGTCGCCCACCTGCGTGCTTTCGGAATCGCCCAGCGGGATCTGCTTCAATCCGCGCGCGGGGATTCGCAGCACGGCGATGTCGGTGCGCGGATCGCTGCCGAGAAACTCGGCCTCGACCTGACGATCGCCGAGACGGACCGCGATGGCATGGGCATTTTCGACGACATGATGATTGGTGACCACCAGGCCTCGGGCGGCATCGACGACGAATCCCGAGCCTGCCGAGATGCGCGGTGCCAGCGCCTCGTCGGGGACACCGAGGAAGAGCCTGTAATAGGGATCGCGCAGCAACGGGTTCTGCGCATAAGGCGACGCCTGCAGCACCGCGATGTTGACCACGGCCGGCGCGACGCGCTCGACCAGCGGCGCTACCGTGAGCCGATTGAGCGGAACGGCATCGACCGAAATCGGTGCTCTCACCGCGGCGATAGGCGCTTTACCTTCGGCATCGAGCCAAGCCACGGCCAAGCCGCCGGCGACGCCGGACGCGAGCCCGGTTGCCGCCAGCAGTACGAGCCAGCTGCGTGGCAGACGCAAGCGCGGTCCGCCTGTGCTCACAGCCGATCTTCTTTCGACTCCGGCGGCTTGGCGGCTGGCGCACCCTGCCGCCGACTCAGCCGCACTCCGAAGCCAATCAACACGACGCCCGCGACGACTGCGTAGATCGCGATCACCCAGGCGACCGACAGGATCGTGGCGAGAGGGTTCACTGCGAGTGCTACCGGCACAGCGAGGCCCAGTATGATGGAGAGCGCGCCGGACAGGCCGAGCAGCCACTCGCCCTCGATCTCCTTGCGCAGGCGGACCGCCGGCGCGATCTCCAGCACACCCGCCAGAATGGCCCAGGCGCTCAGCATGCCAAGCGTCACCAAGGCATAGCTGACCGTCGCGGCGAAGGGCATCAGCACGAACAGAGCGGCGACCGCGATGCCGATCACGCCGCGCAGGACGAGCGCCCACCACCGCTCCTCCCTGGCGGTAGCGCCCCTCACGCCGGCGATGGTGGAGAGCAGGCCGTCGGCGCCGGCATAGGCGGCGAAGACCATGGTGAAGGCGAACAGCGCGCTCACCGGAAACAGGATCGCAACGACGCCCAGGAGCAGGGCGAGGACGCCGCGGACCGCAAACCAGCCCCAGTTGCGACCGAGCAGCGAAGCGCCGGCGCGGGCGTCGCTGCCCGCACCGGTATGGAGAATTGTCGCCGACATGTTCGTCATGGATCGACCTCCTCCGTCATTCCTCGCGCTGCCCGAACAGGCCCAGCAGCAGCTGGAACAGGTTGATGAGGTTGAGGTAGAGCGACAGCGCGCCCATCACCGCCAGCTTGTCGGCGCGTTCACTGCCCGCATAGGCCAGGTACTCGCTCTTCAGCCGCTGGGTGTCCCAGGCGGTGAGGCCGGTGAACACAAGCACGCCGGCGATCGAGAAGACGAGCTGGAGCGTCGAGGAACCAACGACCAGGTTGACCAGACTGGCGATGACGACGCCGATGAGGCCGACCATCAGGAAGGTCGACCAGCGCGACAGGTCGATGCGGGTGGTGTAGCCCCACAGGCTCATGCCCGCGAACACCGCCGCCGCGCTCGCAAAGGCCAGTGCGATGCTGGTGTCGGTGAAGACGAGGAAGATGCTCGCCATCGACACGCCCATTACACCCGCAAAGGCGTAGAAGGCCATCCGGGCCTGTGCGATCGTCATCCGCTCCACGCGGAACGAGAAGAACAGCACGAAGGCGAGCGGCGCGAAGATCGCCGCCCATTTGAGCGGCGTGCCGAAGATCGGCTGATAGAGGCCGGGCGTGCTCGCGACCAGCAGCGCGACGAGCGCCGTGATGCCAAGGCCCAGCGCCATGTTGCGATAGACGCCGAGCATGTGCCGGCGCAGGCCCCCGTCGTAGACGGCTGCGCCTGTCACAGGCGCCGACGAAGGCGGGTATGTAAAAGGTGTTTTCATGCCTCACTCCATTGTATCCAAGTTGATGAGGCACTCGGGGCTTCGGCGTGAAGCCTGCGATCCTGCACCGAGCGCACTCGATGCGGTCCGACATCACGGAGGCTGGAACAGCCGCCGTCAGAGGGGCCCGGTCCGCAGGCCTAATCTTGTTTTTGTCACGGCCATTTCAAGGGGGCTTTCGAGGTGCATCAGTCTTCGAAAAGCGGATTGGTCGGCGAGCTGGCACCGCGAATTTTTTCTCTTGAAACCTGTTTGCGGCTTACTAGGTCTTTGTCGCCGGACGCCGAACCGGGTCCGGTGGGACACATGAGAGCGTCGGCTCTTTCCGGCGCATCTCATGCCCAAATTGCTCAAACGGAGGATTTGGAAATGAGAACCAACTTCGACTTCGCGCCCTACAGGCGCTCCACGGTCGGCTTCGACCGCCTCTTCAACCTGCTCGAGGCAGGCGCGCGCGAGGACGACGGCTATCCGCCCTTCGACATCCTCAAGGACGGCGAGGACAGCTACAGCATCACGCTTGCGGTCGCCGGATTCCGCCCCGAGGACATCGAGGTGGTGGCGCAGCAGAACCTGCTCACCGTCACCGGCAAGCGCGCCGATGACGAGGGCCAGGGCGAATATCTGCATCGCGGCATCGCCGCCCGCGCGTTCGAGCGGCGCTTCCAGCTCGCCGACTTCGTCGAAGCGGGCGAGGCCAGCTTCGAGAACGGCTTGCTCAGCATCGCGCTCAAGCGCGTGGTGCCCGAGGCGATGAAGCCGCGCCGGATCGAGATCGCTGGCGGGAAGGTTGCCCAGGATCGGATCGAAGCGCCCAGGGATAAGGCCCGCAAAGCGGCCTGATCCCGGATCAAAAGGTTTGCCGGCGCCGCCCCCCAGCGGGCCGGCAGGCCTTGCCCCTTCCAGCCAGAAAAGGAGATGACCATCATGGCTTTTCGTGATCTCATTCCCTGGAGCCGGCAGGAAAACCGGCTCCCCGTCCCGGTCAGCGCCGAGCGCGACCGTGACGACAATACCCATCCGCTCCTCTCGCTTCACCGCGAGGTGAACCGGCTGTTCGACGATGTCTTCCGCGGCTTCGGCGTGCCGTCGCTCGGCGGCTTCGACCGCGGTCTTTCCTGGCCGAACCTCGAGCTCGCCGAGACCGATGAGGAAATCCGGGTCACAGCCGAACTTCCCGGCCTCGACGAAAAGGACGTCGAAATCACCGTCGAGGAAGGCGTGCTGACGCTGCGCGGCGAGAAGAAGTCCCAGGTCGAGGACAAGGGGCGCGGCTATACCGAGCGCAGCTATGGCCGCTTCGAGCGGCGCATCGGCCTGCCGAAGGGCGTCGATCGTGACAAGGCCGACGCCAGCTTCAAGAACGGCGTACTGACTGTCACCCTGCCGAAAACGGAGGCGGCGAACGAGAATATCCGCCGCATCCCAGTCATTGGCAAGGCGGCATGACGGGCAGGCCCGGGACCTCGGTCCCGGGCCGAGCCTCCAACCGGTTGCGACTTGGCGCGAGGCGAGGGCGCTCGCCGCCAATGACAATCGCAGATCTGGCCCTAGCCATGCGAGCGCCTTGCCGTGCGATGCCCTCGCAATCATCGAGCCGGTGCCGATGCGGGTCAACCAGGCCGGTCGCGCGCGGGAAGGCACATGGCGGCTGCGCTTCGCGGAGCGCTGGCGCCCGCGCATCGATCCGCTGACCGGATGGACCGGCGGTGGCGATCCGCTCGCGCAGATCGAGCTTCGCTTTCCCGACCGCGAAGCGGCCGAGCGCTATTGTCGGCGCGAAAATGTGCCGTTCGAGGTTCGTGGAGCGCCGCAATCGGGTCGATCCAGCCAGCCTCGCCTCACCGGTCAAGCGCCGCCGCCGTTGTGCTGTTGGCCCACGGGCCCGCACGCGCGATGCTGCGGCCAGTATCCGGCCGCACTTAAAAACGCCCAGGGCTCGGGAATGGCGGGGGGCGGCGTGATGGCATCTCCACATTCAGCATGATCAGAGGAGACGATAGATGCGAAAAATTCGTGCAGCCGTCCTGGCCGGGGTGGCGGCGGTCGCCGCCATCGGCACCGCGCTGGCGGCGAGCCACAACAGTCATGTGATGAAGGTCGGCCTGCCGGACGGCACGGTCGCCCGGATAGAATATCAGGGGGATGTCGCGCCGAAAGTGACGGTCGCGCCGGCCTCCAGCCTGGCACCGATCGCATGGCTCGATCCGTTGGAGGCGGCCCCATTCGCCCTGTTCGATCGGATCGCGGCCGACATGGACCGGCAGAGCGAGATGATGATGCGTCAGGTGCACGCGTTGCCGCTCCTGGCAATGGCCGATGACGGGAAGATCGACCTGACGGCGCTGCGCAGCCTGCCTCCGGGAACCGTTAGCTACAGCTTCGTCTCGACGACCAATGGGGGAAGCGCCTGCAGCCGAAGCGTTCAGGTCACCTCGCTTGGCTCGGGGGAGCAACCCAAGGTCGTGTCGAACAGTTCCGGTGACTGCCGCGAAGCGCCGTCGGCAACGATCGCCCATCCGAACCGAACCGACGCGCTGCGCCGAACATGATGCAGTCTGCTGGCGGCCAACGCGGCGGGTTGTTCAAAGTCGTCTGAATCATAAGGGAGCGGAGCTGGCGCCGCTCCCTTTACCAGTCTCCAGTTGCTTAGCTCATGCACATATCAGCCGGTATCCTCTCCAGCTTCATCACCCTGCTCGTCACAATCGGTCCGATCGAGACGGCGGTAGTCTTCGCCGGCCTGACGGCTGGAATTCACCGCAGCGAGCGGATCAGCCTTGCCACGCGCTCCGTCTCGATCGCTGCCGGTGTGCTGCTGCTGTTCGCTGTGGCGGGCGGCGTCGTTCTTTCGCTCCTGCATATCTCGCTGCCGGCATTCCGCGTGGCGGGCGGCGTGCTCCTGTTTCTCCAGGCCTTGACACTCACCTTTTCCAGCCCAGGACTCTCGTCGATCAGCGAAGGCGAGCGCCGGGAAGCCGAAGGGCCTGGCGACATCGCGGTCTTTCCGCTGGCGTTTCCCTTAATTGCGGGTCCGGGCAGCCTTTCGGCCGCCGTGCTGGTCATGGGCCGCACCGAGGGCTTGATCGAGGGGAGCGGCGTGCTCGCGATGATCGTCGCCTGCATAGTGCTGACCTGGCTGGCGATGCTCGCCGCCGACCGCCTCGTCCACTTACTCGGTAGCACCGGCGCCGACGTTGTGGGCCGGATCTCCGGCGTGCTTCTCGCCGGACTTGCCGTCCAGTTCATCTTCGATGGCCTCGCGGCCGCGCCATTCCTCGCCGGCTGAATCCAGCCGCTACGCGGCCTCGTCGAGCACCCGAATCACCCGGTCGAGCATGGCGGCGTTGGAAGCGGCCTTGGGCAGTTCGCGGCGGGCGAAGCGCTGAAGCGGCGCAAGGTCCCGTCGCGGCAACCGCAGCGTGATAGGGCTTTGCGCCAGCACATCGCGTGAAATGCGCTGGGCTGCCTTGCCCGAGCGCAGGAAATGATCAAGGAGCCGCTTGCGATCGGCAAAGCTCCAGTCCAGCGCTTCCAGCTCGTCGGGCGGCACCGACAGCAGCGCGAGCGCGAATTCCATGATGTCGTCGAAGGCGAGGACGAGGCGGACCGCCCGTCCGCCTCGCCTGCGCCAGCGCTAGCCAAGACCGCGCGTCATGGGAGGGGGATGATGCCATCGACCGCGCGCCATTCGGTGGGTCCGATAAGCCGGCCATGGGCGATCCGGACCGAATGGAGTGCGGCCTCGATCTCACGCCGCCAATGGTCGAGAAAATCGAACAGCACGGGGAAATCAGGTGCCAGATCATACTCCTGCCAAGTGAACAGCTGGAGAAGCGACGGCGCATCGGGCCGGTAATAATGGATCTCGGCTGTGGTGAGACCATAGCCCTCCAGCTGCGCGATGAAGCCCCGGTCGCTCATTGTAGTGATCGCCCGTCGGTCTGCGGCGGTTCATCGAGGGATCGCATGGCAGCGAAGACCTCGTCGATCGGCACGGCGCGCCTCGCGCCGGGCGGCTTCCGCAGCGCTGGCTGGTCCTTCACCGCCGCGCGATCGGACGCCCAGGAGGCGAGAATGGCGCGTTTGACTTCCGGCTCCAGGTTCGGGTGGTGCGCAACGTCGAAGGGGTGCAGGAAACGGGAAAATGGCTGCGACATGGCCGTGGCTCCTTTCCTTGTGTCGCTCCTTTCTCATGCGTGGGCAGCGCCACACGCCGCTCGAGATTTTGGGGCTGATCGGAGTTGCGTCAAGAGGGAAGACGTTCGGCATGTTGCTGAAAAGGCATGTTGCTGAAAAGGGCTGTATTGGCACTCTAGGAAGATGAGTGCCAAAAATTCATTCGCCCTCTTGAACCCGAAAATCTCTTTTCCTAGTTCACGCGAACCTGTCGTCCAGAGAGCCGGCAGGTACATCACAACCCGTTTTGCATCTGGAGGTTTTGCCATGCATTTCCGCCCCTTGCACGACCGTGTGGTCGTCCGCCGCATCGAAGCCGAGGAGAAGACCTCGGGCGGCATCATCATTCCCGACACCGCCAAGGAAAAGCCGCAGGAAGGCGAGGTCGTCGCCGTCGGCCCCGGCGCGCGCGACGACAGCGGCCAGTTGGTGGAGTTGTCCGTCAAGGCCGGCGACCGCATCCTGTTCGGCAAATGGTCGGGCACCGAGGTCAAGATCGACGGCGAGGATCTGCTCATCATGAAGGAGAGCGACATCCTTGGCGTGATCGACAATGTCGTGCCTCTCAAGCAGGCGGCCTGATCGACCGCCCTTATCCCTCGAACATTCAGGAAGGACATAGAAAGGAGTAGCAGCGATGGCTGCCAAGGAAGTGAAGTTCGCGTCGGACGCACGCGACCGCATGCTGCGCGGCGTCGATACGCTGGCCAATGCCGTGAAGGTGACGCTGGGTCCGAAGGGCCGCAATGTCGTCATTGAAAAGTCGTTCGGAGCACCCCGCATCACCAAGGACGGCGTCACCGTCGCCAAGGAAATCGAGCTTGCCGACAAGTTCGAGAATATGGGCGCGCAGATGCTGCGCGAAGTCGCCAATAAGCAGAACGACAAGGCGGGTGACGGCACCACCACCGCCACCGTGCTCGCCCAGGCGATCGTGCGCGAGGGCTCGAAGGCTGTCGCCGCCGGCATGAACCCGATGGACGTCAAGCGCGGCATCGATCTCGCGGTCAACGCGGTCGTCAAGGATCTCGAGAGCCACGCCAAAAAGGTCGGCGCCAACAGCGAAATCGCGCAGGTTGCGACCATCTCCGCCAATGGCGACGAGGAAGTCGGTCGTATCCTCGCCGAGGCAATGGAGAAGGTCGGCAACGAAGGCGTGATCACGGTCGAGGAAGCGAAGAGCCTCGAAACAGAGCTCGAAACGGTCGAGGGCATGCAGTTCGACCGCGGCTATCTCTCGCCCTATTTCATCACCAATGCCGAGAAGCTCAAGGTCGAGCTCGACGATCCCTACATCCTGATCCACGAGAAGAAGCTTTCGAACCTGCAGGCGCTCGTGCCGCTGCTCGAGAAGGTCGTGCAGTCGGGGCGGCCGCTGCTGATCATCGCCGAGGATGTCGAGGGCGAGGCGCTCGCGACGCTCGTCGTCAACAAGCTGCGCGGCGGGCTCAAGATCGCCGCGGTCAAGGCGCCGGGCTTCGGAGATCGCCGGAAGGCGATGCTGGAGGATATCGCGATCCTGACCGGCGGCAACGTTGTCTCCGAGGATCTCGGTATCAAGCTCGAGACTGTCACGGTGGACATGCTCGGCCGGGCCAAGAAGGTGGTGATCGACAAGGACAACACAACCGTTATCGACGGCGTGGGGCAGAAGTCCGATATCGACAGCCGCGTCTCGCAGCTCCGCCAGCAGATCGAGACTACTACCAGCGACTACGACCGGGAAAAGCTTCAGGAACGCGTGGCCAAGCTCGCCGGCGGCGTCGCTGTGATCCGCGTCGGCGGCGCGACCGAGGTCGAGGTCAAGGAGAAGAAGGACCGTGTCGATGACGCGCTCCATGCGACGCGGGCCGCGGTCGAGGAAGGCATCCTGCCGGGCGGCGGCATCGCGTTGCTTCGCGCGATCAAGGCGCTCGATGGCCTCAAGGCCGCCAACGACGACCAGCAGTCCGGCATCGACATCATCCGCCGGGCGCTGCGCGCACCGGCGCGGCAGATTGCCGAGAATGCCGGTGAGGATGGCGCCTATATCGTCGGCAAGTTGCTGGAGAGCTCTGATTATAACTGGGGCTTCAATGCCGCTACCGCCGAGTATCAGGACCTGGTCCAGGCGGGCGTGATCGATCCGGCAAAGGTAGTGCGCACGGCGCTGCAGGACGCCGCCTCTGTCGCTTCGCTGCTCATCACGACCGAGGCGCTCGTCGCCGAGCTACCAAAAGAGGATAAGTCCGCGCCGATGCCGGCGATGGACTACTGACCCTAATCGGGGCCGGCGCTCGAGCCGGCCCCGACTTTCCGTTGCAATCGGCAGGCAGGGGCTCGTCGATCTCCCCTGCCGGGCCGGCATCCAGGGAGAACCAGACTATGAAGATCGCACAGATTGCACCGCTTGCCGAAAGCGTCCCTCCAAAACTCTATGGCGGCACCGAACGTATCGTATCCTATCTGACCGAAGAACTGGTGCGGGAGGGACACGATGTCACGCTCTTCGCAAGTGGGGATTCCCAGACCAGTGCGCGGCTCGTGCCGGCTTGCGAAACGGCCCTGCGGCTAGACCCGGGGGTGAAGGATCCTCTTCCCCATCATATGGTCCTGCTCGAGGAAGTCCGCCGCCGCGCCGACGAATTCGACGTGCTTCACTTCCATATTGACCTCTTGCACGCTCCAATGGTGGCCGATTTTGCCGGGCGCACAGTGACGACATTGCACGGGCGGCTCGATCTTCCTGATCTGCAGCCCTTTTACCGCGCATTCCCTGACCTGCCGCTGGTTTCCATTTCCAATGACCAGCGGCGCCCCATGCCGCCGGTCAATTGGGTGCGCACGGTTCATCATGGGCTTCCCAGCAACCTGTTGCCGGCCACGATCAAACCCAAAGGCGACTATCTCGCTTTCCTCGGGCGCATCTCGCCCGAGAAGCGACCCGACCGTGCTATCTCAATCGCAACCGCCGCGGGCATGAAGCTGAAGATCGCCGCAAAAGTCGACCAGGCAGATCTCGAATATTGGGAAAAAGTGATAGAGCCGATGATCCGGGTGTCGCCCAACGTCGAATTCATCGGGGAAATCAACGAGCGACAGAAGGCCGAGTTTCTGGGAAATGCGCGCGCCCTGCTGTTTCCGATCGACTGGCCCGAACCCTTCGGCCTTGTGATGATCGAGGCGATGGCATGCGCGACGCCGGTAATCGCTTTTCGCTGCGGCTCGGTCCCCGAAGTCATCGATCACGGCGTCTCTGGCTTCATCGTCGATACGCTTGAGGAGGCGGTGACGGCGGTATCGCATCTCGACGGCCTTGATCGCCAGCGCGTGCGCGAGACGTTCGAACGCCGCTTCTCTGCGGGCCGCATGGCCGCCGACTATCTCGATCTGTACCGCAATCTGCCCGGCTCCCGAATGCAGGCCGCACGCTATCGGCGGCTACTGGGGGAGAGCGCGGACCTGCAGGTCGTCGCCTGAGGAGGCCTGTCATGCACGCGATTGTCGAAAGGCGGCCAAGCCTACAGCCGCAATCTGACACCATATCCCGGGCGCCAGCTCAATTCTTTGTGCCCGCAACCGCCTCGTTGCATGAAAGAAGGCCTCGTACGCTCAAGCACGGAGATACATTCGCGCTTTTCGATCATAGCGGCGATGCAATCGGTGGCCCAGGTAGTCCCGAAGGCCTATATCATCGCGATACACGCCATCTTTCGCATTTTTATTTGACCATGGAGGATGGCGCGCGGCCGATTCTTCTCAGTTCGGCCCTGCGCGACGACAATGCCACCCTGACATGCGATCTTACAAATCCGGATTTTGCCGGATCAGATGGCCGTCATGGGCTAAAGCATGACCTGATCCATATCCGCCGCACGCGCTTTCTATGGGATGCTGGCCTGTTCGAAAGGCTGACCATTTGCAACTATGACGACAAGGCTCATTCCATCAGCCTGAGGCTGGAGTTTGGCGCCGATTTCCTGGATCTGTTCGAGGTCAGGGGAACGAGCCGAGACGCCCGTGGCCATCTGCGCGCGCCGCAGATCGGCCGGGACCAGGTCGTTCTTGCCTATGAAGGGCTTGATGGCATGGTCCGGGAGACGTCCCTCCGCTTTGCGCCGCTGCCGCAGGAACTGGCTGCTGCCCACGCTGTCTTCACCCTGACGCTCGCGCCGCAGGAACGGCAGACACTGCTGATCCGAATTCGCTGCGGACAAGTGGAGCAAAACCTGGATCTGCGGCAGGACTTCGCCCAGTCGATGCGTCAGGCCCGGCGAGCCTTGCAACGTTCCTCCGGCCGCGCAGCATCACTGGTTTCCTCCAACGAGACCGTCAATGAGACGCTGCGTCGCTGCGTAGCTGACACATATATGCTGGTGACGGATACCGAGCATGGACCGTTTCCCTATGCCGGGATTCCCTGGTTCAGCACAGTGTTCGGCCGGGATTCGATCATCACCGCAATGGAGATGCTGTGGCTCGATCCGGGAATAGCGCGCGGTGTGCTCTCTTTTCTGGCCGCGCATCAGGCGACTGCATTCGATCCCGATGCCGATGCGGAGCCCGGCAAGATCCTGCACGAGGTTCGCCGCGGCGAGATGGCCATATTAGGTGAGGTGCCCTTTCGTCATTATTATGGCAGCATCGATTCCACACCCTTGTTCATCATGCTCGCCGGACAATATCTCGAGCGGACCGGCGACCTTGGCTTCATCCGTTCGATCTGGCCTCAAATCGAAGCTGCGCTTGGCTGGATCGACAACCACGGCGATCGGGACGGCGATGGCTATGTCGAATATGGCCGATATACCGATCAGGGACTTGCCAATCAGGGCTGGAAAGACAGTTACGACTCCGTCTTTCATGCGGACGGAAGCCTCGCCCGAGGACCGGTTGCCCTCGCTGAGGTGCAGGCCTATGTCTATGGCGCCTGGATGGCGGCGGCGACAATCCTCGATAGCTTCGCTGACAGCGACAAGGCGGCAATGTTCCGCGAGAAGGCATCGGCGCTTCAGGAACGCTTCGACCGCGCCTTCTTTGACGAGGCGCTTGGCACCTACGTTCTGGCTCTGGACGGAGACAAGCGACCGTGCCGGGTTCGCTCTTCCAACGCGGGTCAGGTCCTGTTTACGGGACTGGCCAGGCAGGAACGCGTCCCGCGCCTGATCGAGGCTCTAATGTCGCCTTCTTCCTTTTCCGGATGGGGCATTCGCACCATCCCCACGACGGAGGCGCGCTATAATCCGATGAGCTATCATAACGGCTCGGTCTGGCCGCATGACAACGCCCTGATCGCGGCCGGCTTCGCTCGTTATGGCTTCCGGGCGGAGGCTGCCCTGATTTTCGAGGGGCTGATGGCTGCTTCGACCTATGTCGACCTGCGGCGGTTACCCGAACTGTTTTGCGGTTTCCCGCGCCGTCCGGCTCAGGGACCGACATTATATCCCGTGGCATGCGTCCCCCAGGCCTGGGCAGCCGCAGCGCCATTGTTCCTGCTTCAATCCTGTCTAGGCTTGAGTTTTGATCCCCAGGCCGAGCGGATATTGTTCGCCGAACCCACATTGCCGGGGAATCTCGATGAGTTGCTCATTCGCCACATCCAAGTAGGCAATGGCCAAGCAGATGTCGTGCTGCGCCGCTCCGGTCGCAAAGTCATGGTCGATGTGCCCGACCGGATCGGCAACGTGCGCGTCTTGTCGTTGACGTAAGGGCAGGAGCGACACCGTGCTGCCCAACGCCGTGTCGCTCCGTCCGAGTGACAAAAATCACATCAATTTCGGTCACGAACCGCAGATTTCTGCGGCTATCCCGCAAATCAAGATGCTGCGAGGATTGGTAAGCGCCAGAAGTGTCCGAAAATCACCGCCGGCTTGGCGAAGTGACCGACAACCGCGCATTGAAGGTTTTCCGTCAGGTCGAAGACGGCTTGCCAGATTTTGCCTCACGCTCACCTTCCAACCGCTCGACCTCCTTCTCCACAAGGTTGCGGATGAACTGTGCGCGCCGATTAGGGCCGATAAGATCGTCTATTCGCTCTGCCAATCCATCAGGCAGGCGAACAACGGTTGTTTTCACTCCAAGCGGCGGTCTTCCCATGGAAGTCTCGTAACCGGCCATGACGCCCATTCAATCGCAAGTTCAATAAGGGATATCGGTTATTGATAAATAGCCCCTCCTAGCTTATTAAGCGATATCGGATAGTCCTTTGGGCCGCGCCATGCGGTCTGACGGACGCGGCCGATGGAGGTGTGGCAATGGCAAAGCTCGAATATCCTTCCAGCGAATCGAATAGCGGAACATCGCGCCGCGCCCTGCTACGGGGTCTTGCGGTTGCGCCGGTCGTCGCGTCGACGATTGCTTCGCCCTGGAGCGATGCGCTGGCGGCGCTTCATCGGCGCTATGAGGATGAACCCGCAAAGCTTGTACGCACGAAAGAGGGTCGGAGCATCAGCCGCTTCCGGTATCACAACGCCGAGCGGCGCTGGATGCTGACGGACATAGTAGCCTTCCCCGGAAGCCGATTCACGAACCCGGCCCTGCATTTCGCGGGCTTCGTCTGTCAGCAAGCGCTATGCGCCTATCTGCTCGACGTGGGCTTTGCCGATGAATGGAACGCCCAGCACATTAGGCAGGACATCGCCAAGGCGCTAGCCTACGCCAATGCGTGCGGCTTCGGCCATGACTGCCCGGACATGGCGCGGCTGGCCGTGGTTCTCTCGCCTTACTGGAAGTGGGGCTATCACTATGACGAGTGGGAGGAAGACCGGCCCCAGACGGGTGGCTTCATCCCAGCCACGATCACGCCTCTTGTGCGCGCCTTGGTGGATTGCGTCCATGACGTGACCGGCCACCCACGCCCGAAGGGTTGCCAGCGCGGCCCACAGGAGGCGCGGTCATGATGCTGCGCACCGACGCCGATCATCTGCCCGCGCCGATCCGCGACGAGCTTCTCCATATCACCACGATCCTGTTCGAGACGTTCGAGGAAACGACCAAGGGTCGATGTTCCGAACATTTCCGGGCTGGCCCCGTCCTTGCCTTGATCCTGCACGGTCCCCATGCAGAAAAGGATTGGGCCGAGGTCGCGCCGGGGGAAGCGTTTCGCCTGCTCGCGATCGTCAACTATTCCCGCCTCGCCCGCAGCGACCGCGCCTGGCGGCTGGCGCGCGACCGGCTTCGCCGCGCATGGGAGCACGGCGAGATTGCCCATCCGGTACGGCTATCCGTGGAAAGCCTTGAGCGGATCAACGGCGCTCTGACCGAGGGCAATCCCTATTTCGTCACCATCGCCGAGCGGGGCATCGCGCTCTACCAGATGGAAGGCTTGCGGCTGCAAGAGCCGCGCCGCCTTCCGGTGCGGGAGCGGGCTATCCAGGGTGTCGCGGAGTTCATCCGCTGGCATCAGCGTGGAGCGGGTTTTCTGGCGGGAGCGGCTTTCTATCGAAATCGGGGCGATGCGCCGATGGCGGCGCTGATGCTGCATCAGGCGTGCGAACATTTCTATCTATGCGTGTTGCGCTCAATCAGCCTGCACGCGCCGCGCACCCATGCGCTGGACGAACTGCGCGAGGCGGCAGAGGCGCTGGACCCACGCCTGTGTTCGGCATGGCCGCGAGACAGCCGGTTCGAGCGGCGCACGTTCGGCTGCATCCGCCGCGCCTATGTCGAGGCGCGCTATGGGCGATCCTACCGCATTTCGGGCGAGAAACTAGCGTGGGCATTCGCGCGGGTGGAGATACTGGCGGACCGAGCGGCGTGCGCCGTCGCGGATCATTTTGCGTCGCTTGCCGCAAGGCTGCCAGCGCCGATGCTTCCACCACCAGCAGAGCCGACGAAGGCGATAGCCCTTTCCCAGCCTACCTACCGTACGAACATGCTGCAACGGACATGGCGGATCGTGCGACGTGCTGCCCCATCATGGGGCCGGTGGAATCCGCTCATTCCGGTTCGCCGTTTCTGGCGCTCGGACGGATTCAAACGCTGGATTGACCATCTGCCCTTGGCGATGGTCGGCCTGTGCCTCTTCATGGCGGGCGCGGAGGCAACGCTATGGCGGATGAAGTCCGCGCAGGCCGTCCGTTCCAAACCCGCAGACCTGTCCGCCGTGCTGGAATTTGACGTGCGCGCGGACACCGTGCTTGGCGCGGTCATGGACGTTGCGCAGAGGGCTGGCTACCGGGTCAAGGCTAACGATGACATTTGGGCGGTGCGATGGACCGGAGCCTATCGCGCCAAGGCGACCACCTTCGACGCGCTGGCGGATATTCTCTATGGCTCCGGTCTGTGCCCCGCGATCCGGGAGGGCATCATCACCGTGCGCTACTGCGACAAGAGCCGCCCGCCCATCGTGGCGACGGTGGAGTATCAGGCAGAACCGGACGGCAGTGTGCGCTTGTCGGTTCCGCGTTAATGCTTGCCCTTACCGCGCCGAACGGTCAGTTGATCTAGCGCGTTACCGTCCGATCAATCAGCCATAGGTGAAACAGGTGCGCGGCGATGAAGCATGCGCCCATCAGTGACAATACCGCGATCCCGATTATCGCGTCACCTTCGGAGGGCGGCGCAGTCACCAGCAGGATAGCCGCAGGGCTTATGCAAATGACCGCCAGAATAGGCGTAAAGGCCAAAGCCCAGCGACGCGGCGCAGACCAGTTCACCTCGCCCTTGAAGGACCATTGCATCGGCAAACGGTCCTCATCGCCATAGCGTATATTCGCTCTGTATGAGATGGCGGCAAGAGTCAGAATTGTCACAGCCGTCAGGATCAGTCCGAGCATCATCACCTCCTGCCGGTTGCATAGCCGATGTAACACAAAAATGCCAGCAGCAGGGGCGATTACAGCGTCCCCGTTTTACCCGTGTCAGCCTGCATCATGGTGCCGAATCGTAGCCCCGGCGTCCGCCTCGAATGCGCGTTTACCCTTGCGCTGCCAGAGAGCGAGGGCGCTGGGGCGATCATCACCGCGCAGTCTCTCCGCCACGGTGAGAAACGCACCGTAAAGTGTCGCGCGATCATCATCCGTCAGTTCGACCAGCCCCGCCTTGATGACGAGGCCGCCCAGTTCGATGAGGTGCCGTGTGCGGGTCCGGCGGGCAATGGCCCAGTCCCGCATGTCGGTGCGCGCCATTCGCGCCTCAAGTCGGTGCCGCGCCGCCGTCGAGCGGGAGAGTGCCGCTTTGCTAGCCAGCAGGTCCGTCCGCAGGCTTGCCGCCTTTGCCGAGAAAGAAAGCCGCGCCCGCCTTGCGCCAGCCCTCCTTGGTCGCGGCGTCCCTCGCCTTGATGGCATGGAGCAACGCCCCGGCGAGTATGTCGGCGTCGAGCGTATCGGCACCCGTCGCCGTCACCAGTTCGCCGAGTTGCTTCACACGCCGTTCCTTGAGCGCCTTGGCCTTGTCGGACAGCGCCTTGAGTTCCGAATCGAAGTTCTTGGGTTTGCGCATTGCAAAGTCTCCATTGAGTGATGACGTAGCGATGATAAGATGAACCCGCGCGCCGCGCAGTAGAGTCACCGGGACAGCCTGACACCGCCTAGTCCCGTCCGAGAAATTTTCGAGAAGGGCGCGCTTATACGTCGTGCCGACGTGCGCTTGAGATAGTAAATGGATGATCGTTATGGCGATCTTCCATTTTTCCGTTCAGGTCATTGGCCGTGCGCAAGGGCGCAGCGCCGTCGCGGCGGCGGCCTATCGTGCGGCGGAACGCCTGCACGACGATCGCCTCGACCGCGACCATGACTTCACGAACAAGGCGGGCGTCGTCCATTCGGAAATCCTCCTGCCCGAAGGTGCCCCCGAACGCTTCTTAGATCGCGCGACCCTCTGGAACGAGGTCGAGGCAACCGAGAAGCGCAAGGATGCGCAGCTAGCGCGCGAAGTCGAGTTCGCCATCCCGCGCGAGATGAACCAAGCGCAGGGCATCGCGCTCGCGCAGGATTTCGTGCGCGCCGAGTTTGTCGATCGCGGCATGATCGCGGATTTGAATGTGCATTGGGACATCGGCGCGGACAAGCAGGCGAAGCCACACGCCCACGTCATGCTCACGATGAGGGAAATCGGGCGCGAAGGGAGCGAAGACGAGTTCGGCGCGAAGGTCCGCGACTGGAACCGCACCGAGTTAGTGGAGCAGTGGCGCGAGCGCTGGGCCGATCATGTCAACACCCGTCTTGCCGAACTCGACATCGACGCGCGGATCGATCACCGCAGCCTTGAAGCGCAGGGCATCGACCTTGAGCCGCAAGATAAGATCGGCCCCGCCGCGCAGCGCATGGGGACACGCGGTCTTGAGTCCGAGCGGATCGAAGATCACCGTGCCGTGGCCCAGCGCAACGGCGAGCGGATCATCGCTGATCCTTCCGTGGCGCTGAATGCGATCACCCATCATCAGGCGACATTCACCACACGCGACCTTGCGATGTTTGTCCACAGGCACAGCGACGGCAAGGACCAATATGACCGGGCGATGAGCGCCGTTCGCGCCTCGCCCGATCTTGTCGCCCTGGGCAAGGACGGGCGCGGCGATGATCGCTTTACGTCGCGCGACATGATCGACACCGAGCAGCGGGTGCAGCGCGCGTCCGAATTGATGGCGGAGCGCGAACGGCATCGCGCAGACGAGAAGGCGCGCGAGGCGGCATTGGTCAGCGCGGAAGAGCGCGGATTGTTGCTGTCCGGCGAGCAGCGCGGGGCGTTCGAGCATGTGACCGGCGATCAGGATTTGAGCATCGTCGTGGGCTATGCCGGAACCGGCAAGAGCGCGATGCTGGGCGTGGCGCGGGAGGCGTGGGAGCGGTCAGGGTTCGAGGTGCGCGGCGTGGCGCTGTCTGGCATCGCGGCGGAGGGACTGGAGAACGGTTCCGGCATCGCCTCGCGCACCATTGCCAGCATGGAATATGGCTGGGCCAACGGGCGCGATCTTCTCACCGCCCGCGATGTGCTGGTGATCGACGAGGCGGGCATGGTCGGCACGCGCCAGATGGAGCGCGTCCTGTCCCATGCCGAAGCGGCGGGGGCAAAGGTGGTACTGGTCGGTGACGCCGAGCAGTTGCAGGCGATCGAGGCGGGCGCGGCGTTCCGCGCGATCCATGAACGGCATGGCGGCGTCGAGATCACCGAAATCCGCCGCCAGTATGAGGACTGGCAAAAGGACGCAACCCGCCATCTGGCGACCGGCAGGACCGGCGAAGCGATCCGGGCCTATGCCGATCACGGCATGGTCCACGCGGCCGACACACGCGAACAGGCGCGCGCGGACTTGATCGATCGTTGGGACGAAGCACGGCAGACCGAACCCGGCAAGACGCGGATGATCTTCACCCACACCAATGACGAGGTGCGCACGCTCAACGAGATGGCGCGCGATCGGCGGCGCGACGCGGGCGAGCTGGGCGACGATGCGCGCGTGAAAACCGCGAACGGCGACCGGGATTTCGCATCCGGGGATCGCGTCATGTTTCGGCGCAACGAACGCAGCCTTGAGGTCAAGAACGGCACGCTCGGAACCATCGAGCGCGTCAGTGAGCAGAGCATGACCGTGCGGACCGATGACGGGCGTTCCGTCGCTTTCGATCTCAAGGACTATCGCGACCTTGACCATGGCTATGCCGCCACGATCCACAAGACGCAGGCGGTCAGCGTCGATCGCACACACGCGCTCGCCACGCCGGGGATGGACAGGCACGGAACCTATGTCGTCCTCACCCGCCATCGGGAAGGCGTGGACTTTCACTATGGGCGGGATGATTTCAAGGATGATTCCCGCCTTGTCCGCACCCTGTCCCGCGAGCGGGCCAAGGACATGGCGAGCGATTACGAGCGGCGCGATCCGGCTAAGGAATTTGCCGAGCGACGCGGTTTCAGCTTTGGCGAGCGCGTCGCGGAAATCGTCAGGCCGATCGCGGAGAAGGCGCGCGGGATCTTCGACGGGCTGCGCCTCTCGCTGCCCGGTCAGGATCGCGCGGCATTGCCCACGCCCGCACCCGAGCGCGGCATGTTCGACGGCCTCGATCTTGGCCGTTTCGTTTCCGCACCCGTTCACGATCCCGCACGCCAGCAGCAGCGCGACCACGACCGGCAGCCGATGCGCGCGGGCGGCTTGCGCGGCGCGGTCGAGCGCTACGCCAAGGCGATGGACGCGATCCGGCAGACCCGCGCGCAGGGCATCGACCCCATGCCCCACCAGCGCGAGGCACTGGATAAGGCACGCGACGCGCTCGACGCGATCCGGCCCGAAGGCTCCACCGATTTGAACAGCGCGTTCCGCAATGGCCCCGAACTAATCCGCGAGGCAGCGGAGGGGCGCGGCCATGAGGCCTTGCGCGCAATGCAGGCGGAGGCGGCGATCCGCATCGATCCTTACAGCCGAGCCGACAGGTTCGTGGAGGGCTGGCAGCAGTTGCAGCGCCAGCATCAGGAGCTTGTGCGCGACGGCAATTTCCGGGCCGCGAAAACCACAGCGCAGCACATGGCCGACATGGCGAAAAGCCTTGAGCGCGACGCCCAGCTTGAATCGGTGCTTGGGCTGCGCAGCCGGGAGCTTGGCCTTGAGATCGGTCAGGACATGGGCCGCAGCATCGGCCGCGACCTCGCCGCCTCCATCCCCTTCGATCATGGCCGCGACATGAGCCGCGGCATGGAACGCTAGAACAAGGAGAACAGCATATGGACGACCAATCCCTGTTGAACGGGCCGGAACCCCAGCCGCCGACCGGCACGGCGGCGGAGGCGTTCGCGCACCTGGCGGCGCGCGTGGAGGCCATGGAGCAACGTATAGACGGACGTCTGGCCGTATTCGCCCGCGCCCTTGAGCATATCGCCGTCGAGAAGCAGAGCATCGAGGTTCCCGACTACAATCCCACGCTCGCCAGGATCAACGCCGCCTTGGCCGACATTGCCAAGCACATGAAGCCGCTTTCGCAGTCCGAAGCGCTTAACATGACCCCCGAGAGCATGGCGGAACGGATGATGTCGTCAGCGGAAGCGGCGCGGGAAACGGACAAGGCGTCCATCAAACAGGGGCAGGCGCTGCTGCGCGAGGCCCATGCCGACCAAATGCGGGCAATCGGTGCGATCCGCACCAAGGTTCAGCAGCGCTGGCACATGGGCTATACCGGACTGGGCACGGCACTGGCCGTCTCGCTTCTATGGCTATTCTATCCGGGATGGGCGGCCAGCCTTGCACCCAGTGGCTGGCACTGGCCTGAACGGGTCGCAGCGCGCACGATGGGGGAGCCGTCGCTATGGGAAGCGGGCATCCGTCTGATGCGCGCGGGGAACCCGGACGGCTGGCAGACGATCGTTGACGCCGCCGACATGGCGCGTGAGAATCGCGATGTCATAGCCGCGTGCGAGAGGGCGGCCCAAAAGGCCAAGGAGCCGGTGCGCTGCACGATCAGGATAGGGCGTCAGCCATCTTGAGCGGAGCGCTTACCGATAGGCCGCGACCCCGACCGGCCGCCACGGCGCTATATGGGGACTGCGCGGCCGATCAGCTTCGCTATGCGCTGAGGGGGATGGAAGCACCACATTTCCAGGATTTTCGTGCATCCGGGCAAATCGACAGGTCTTCGTGCAGCCCTCTCGTGACGAGGCTGGAACTGTGACGACCTAACCGTGGCGGTGATTCATGTGATCATACGTAAGGAACGTGCGCGCTCGGCGCCTTGACCCCGGCCTGACACTTCCCGATCATGAAACGGCTAACAGGAGCATGTCGAATGATCCGTCTTGCGGTTACGTGTTCTCTACTTCTTGCTACCCCTGCAGCAGGACTGGCGGCAACGGTCGTTCCCAATACCGCACCGAATGCGGTTGAGCCCATCAAGCGCACGATGCACATTCGATTCCCAAAAAGCGTTGCAATGATTCCGATCATGCGGGTGAAGGGAGCTATCCTTCTGCCAGCCACAATTGCAGGCAAGCAGGTCAACTTGCTATTCGACAACGGCGCTGATGCGAGCTTGATTGATACCACTTTGGCTCAAAACAATGGGATGGAACTCACCGAAAGCCGAATGGGGTTGCAAACCGGCTTATCGGTGATGCCGACAAAGCTGACGCGGGCTTCGATCACAATCGGCGATGCTCTGACCGTTGAAGGACAGTTTGTGGCTGCAGACCTGGGAGCAATATCGCGAGCGCTAGGTACGCCAGTGGCTGGCCTTCTGGGTGCTGAAGCCCTCAAAGCCTTCATTGTCATAGTCAACCCGTCGAAAGGATGGATTGCACTGGGCCTACCGGGAAGCGTCGAGGTGAAGAGCTTTATAAAAACCGATGGTAAACCGGTTGATGCCCAGGGTGCAAAAGCGCTTCTCCCCAAACTTGCACCAAAGGCTATTCCTTTCGAGGCTGGCTTTGTCATCAAGGCCACGATCAATGGAAAGCCGGTCAATCTCAAGATCGACTATGGCAGTACTGGTACGGTCGTTCTCCGTGACTCTGTATGGCAGCAGGTAATTCCTCCGGCATCCCGGACTGGCAGGGCGACCAATTCGACACGGGCGGATGGCTTGAATATCGGCGGCGAGATCGGCACGGGCGATTTCGAGATCGCGGGAATGGTGGTGCCGAACATGCCTATTGCTAGCAGAGCGGGCTATGACCGCATCAGACACGATGGATTCCTGGGGTTGTCCGTCTTGGGGGCGACGACGACTGTTCTCGACATGCCAAAGCAGAGGTTGGTTCTGTTTCCTCCCGATGCAGACGTCAGCGTATCGGCGTCCGCGAGGCCTTCCGTGGAAAGCACCATTCCGGATGCAGGCGCACCAACACCGGAACGCTGATGCATTGTGCGATAGTCGCAGAAATCAGATGATTGCCGCCGTCCGCCAAGAACTTTGATGATCGCGTTACGATCCCGGTTGCCATCCACTGTCTCCCAGGATCGCTTTAGGGTCTTCAAGGTCAAGCAAATTCCTGAGCGCAACACGTTTGTCAGTGGCTTTATCGTAATAGGCTTTCGCGATCCTGTATCCCACCCAATACCCCAAATCTCCGGGCTTTTCGGGTGTCCCCACGCCGCTATAAAGCCAGTCTGAAATATCGGTATTGTCAGCCTCAGCCAGGAAACGCTGCCCGATGTCGTTGGAATGGCCTTCCGTCCATGTTTGCAGATGAATGTTGCTCACTTGTCCCGATATCAATTCGGCTACCAGTTCAGCGACCCCTTCGATGAGCGATTGCTTGAGAACGGTAGTGTTGTCACTATCCTCCTCAAGCGCAACTGACTGCTCAACGTGGCCATATTCATGGGCGATTAGGTGGTACAGCCTGTCTGCCAGGTCAGGTTGCAGCCAGGACGAGCGGCAAGCTACTTCCAGCCCGATCAGGACGCCTGACTTCCCGGTCGTCCCCCCGCTGTTATTCCGGCCTACAAGAATGGTGACGGGAGGGAATGTCGCCTGAGGGTCGAGGTCCGCAAGCCGCTGAAATGCGCCTTGAAGTTTCACCTTAACGGCAGGCAGGGCTTCCATACAGGATCGGGCTTGCCTGTATGTCGATCCGTTGTTGCCGACTTCCTTGGCAAGGGCTTCGCCTGAGATAATGCGGTAAGGAACAAACTGGCGGACGCCGTCTGTTCCCTCATCGATGTATTCCCGCTGAAGCAAATCGGCGGAAGGCTTGCCGTTGGCAGCATCATAGATCCTGTAGAAAGTCGCAACATCCGACGTGCGAACCTCGACGGTCCGCTGGATATCCGCAGGCGCCGCAGCAGTGGTCATCATCAATACGGCGCCGATCACCGATTTCCCGCACATTTTCGATTCCTCTGGTTCATGCCTGTAAGTCAGAAGCTTTGTGATCCGTCATTGAAAGATTGCTGATCCAGTCGAGATAAGCACGATAGATGGAGAGTATCGGCTTATCACGCGCCGCCCGTCAAAGGGCCGGGGGCGTCAGGCTGGCGCTGGATTGCGCTGATCACGGGATCGCTTTGATCATCTACCTCAACCCGTTCGAGGGCGATTTGCGGATGATATGCTTCACGGGGAAGGCCGTTGACCGTGAAAAGCTGCTCCGTCCCAAGGTCCACTTTAGCAGACGAGCCTTCTATCGTTTCATTGCTCAACGCGCCAAGGAGGTGAGCAAGATCGCTGCCTATCGTCGTCGCGCCGATCGCATCGAAGCCGATCATCAATCCTTCACCCATGCTACCGGTCCAGCGCCCGCCCGCCACATACACCTTGCCGGGATAGCGCGCGCCGAATGGCTCGACGAATTCGATGAATTTACGTGCCGGTCCGAGGACGCGGGTTTCATACGGAATTACGTGCATTTGATACGGTCTATCATGGTCGATGAAATGCCCCATGATGCCCCGTGCTACGCTCGTGTTGCCGCCACTTGGAGTGTTTCGAAGGTCAATCAGCAGGGTTTTCGTATCCGTGAGCGAAGCCAGGGCGTTCGCGAACTCAGCAATCAGCTTTTGCTCACCAAGCGAATTGTTGATCCGGATGATGCCAAGCTCGCCCCGGCGCTCGACTTCCAAAAGCTGTCCGTCGGCAATGCGGTTCGCTTGGTCGGACGTGGCGGCCAGCGCGATGAGCGCTGCTTGTCGCCGTCCAGAACATCCAGCTTTCGTGGTCTCCGCCGATGGCCCGCAAGAGCAACATTGAAAGCGAAGCCAATTTGCGCAGGGCTTAGTTCCGAGAAAGCGCGGCCTGTTATTTCCTCAATGGCAATGCGAGGCGGCTGGTCATCGATCCGTAGTAACATCATGCCGGATCGAACGCCTTTGGTTGTTGCGTCACCGCCGCCCCGCACCTCATCTATTCGAAAGGATGCTCCATCGTAGATGCCGAAGAGATCGGACGAGGTTGGGATGATTGCCCAGTCATCAGCGTCGAATGGTCCGACGATGAAATGCGGATCGGCAAAGTTGTGGGATATCAGCTGAAGCGTGTCGATGAATTCTTTGTCGGAGCATGCCGCCTTGGCCTTTTCCGCGAAAGTGGCAAGGATTGCATCTCCATCGATTCCCGGTCGATTAAAATAGCCGTAATTCTCATGCAGCAATTTTTCGAAGGACAGCCATGCTGCTGATGCATCGAATGACGGCGGCGCAACATCTGTCGATTGCGCGTTGGCCTCCGAGGTCAGTAGCAGCGTCAGCACAGCTATCAGGCGATAAATTCCCATTTCGCCGTCATTCAACAGAATGGGTCACGTCGCAAGGACAAGCAGCGCTGGCCGCTGAAAAGGCCCAGTTACGTCCCCGTTCCGAACCATGCCACGGGAGCCCACTCAAAACGTGGGATGGAATGTGGCTATTTACCGACGGTTCTTGGAGCTTCCTTGTTAAAGAACACAATGCCCCCTCTAATTAGTAGCGCGGGAGATCGTCCGGCCTGGAAGAAAGTGACCCTACCCATATAGATCGCTGAATGTCTTGCGCGCGGACTCGTCATTCCTAAGTCGCAAAGCTGCCTGGCAACAACGCGCCCAATGCCGCCATCCAAACCGGCGAATAGCGAGCCCCAGAGCCGCCATTCGTTTGCGCGGAAGAGCGACATTCTCTGACGGCCTGAGAGATGCGCCGGTGATCAGTTCGAGCACCTATGCATCGCCGTATCCGGCACGCCTGCGCATTTGCTGCTCTTGGCACTGGTCGCGGTGACAAGCCAGAAAAACTCTGCTATTATCTCGCGGTAACGACAGAAATTTCTCTCCCTCGCAAACGGGGGGCGAGGCGTGCATCTGGAGACTGATATGTCGCGACATATGCACCTGATGCCTATTCTTGGGCTGTTAGCTTGGAGCCAGTGCGCCTCTGCTAAGCCGGAAGCCGTCGAGTCTTGGGCAAAATCGGGCGTTTCTTTGCAGCAATTCGTTGCCGACTCGCGCGAATGTGCGGACACATCGAAAGAAACGCCTGTTTATATCGAGGCCGAAACCCTCAAGGTACTGGATGCGCTTAGCTCTGCACAATTAATTTCCGTCGTTCAGCAGTTGTCTGGCCCCGAAACCAGCGCACTTAAGGTGGTCGAAGATATTTCAGTGACCAATAGCGAAAATGACATAGCTAGACGTAGCGCAAATTTCGGAGGGAAGTTTGTCGCCATGACATCTTCCGATGTAAGAGGGCAGTTACAAAAATCTCTTGATCAATGCTTAATTGATCGGGGGTATATTCGTATTCAGCTTACTGAAAAGCAAGCAAAAGAATTAAAGCGGTTTAAACGAAATACGCCAGAAAGAACGGTGTATCTTCATTCTATTGATTCTGATCAAGCAGTCGTGAAAAATCAAGCGGTAACGAATTTTCGTAAATAATTCTATCGAATTAAACAGGGAAGTTTTATGAAAAAGCTAGTTTATGCGCTTCTACTCCCCCTCATCAGTGGCTCTATGTTAGAGCGGTTTCCACACGATCTGACTCGTCAGGGATTCCCTTCGCGGCGCCGTTGTGATTCAGCCTTCCTGCTGGTGGCAGGAGGCCAGCATGGATGGCACGAACGCTATCACAGGATCTTCGGGACCGAGTTGTCGCAGCGATTGATGGTGGGCTGAGTTGCCATGCGGCAGCGGCCCGCTTCGGGGTCAGCGTGTCGAGCGCGATCCGCTGGCGACGGCTTGCGTTGGAGCATGGCCGGGCCGTTGCCAAGCCGCGCGGCGGTGACCGGCATTCAGGTAAGATCGAAGCGCACGGCGGCTTCATTCGGGAACTGATCGCAGAGCAGGGCGACATGACCTTGGTCGAGGTTCAGGCGCGGCTGATCGAGCGTGGGGCCCTGGTCGGTATCGGCACGGTGCATCGCTTCTTCGTGCGTCACGGGATCACGCGCAAAAAAAGACCGGTCACGCGATCGAGCAGGACCGTCCCGACGTCCTGAGGCAACGGCAGCATTGGTTCGACGGCCAGATCGACCTCGAACCCGAACGCCTCGTCTTCATCGACGAGACGTGGACCGCCACCAACATGACCCGCAGCCATGGCCGCTGCCGGAAGGGCGAGCGGCTGCGGATGGGCTTCCCGCACGGCCACCGCAAGACCACCACGCTGGTCGCGGGCCTGCGCATGGATGGCATGGTCGCGCCGATGGTGCTGGACGGGCCGATCAACGGCGACTGGTTCGAAGCCTATGTCGCCCAGGTGCTGGTGCCCGAACTGCGTCCCGGCGACGTGGTCATCATGGACAACCTCTCGAGCCACAAACGGGCCGCCGTGAAGGAAAGGATCGAAGCTGCCGGCGCGACCCTGCGCTTCCTCCCGCCATACAGCCCGGACTTCAATCCAATCGAAAAGGCCTTCTCCCGGCTCAAGGCCATGCTCCGCAAGGCAGGAGAGCGCACCGTCAGCGGCCTGTGGGACCTGATCGGCAGGCTCGTCGATATCTTCAAGCCCGACGAATGTGCAAACTACTTCAAATCATGCGGCTATGAACCGGAATGAATGGAAACCGCTCTAGGCGCCGGCGCAGTCCACTTGAGAGCTCAGGAGGCCCGCTTAGAGCCGGCGCAGTTGCTCATTCCGCCCGGAAAGGAAGCGGAGCTAATTAAAAGCCTTTCCAAGAAAACTCAAGGCGAATGCAATAACAATCCTGATTTGCTGAGTTGCACTCAGGGATGCAGCCAGCAATACAATATTTCGGTAACATACTGCAATGCAAATCCGCAAACAAATACAGTTTGCATTGCGAATGCTGTCCATAATTTAAACATCTGCGCAGCCACCTGTACTAGAAATTACTGTACGTAGTTCTGGAGAACTACAATATCAATATTAATGATTTTGAAGTAAAAAATTTCTTTTTGGATATATTTTCTGCATTGGACTTCATTAATTATTTCACATGAAGGCTTCCTGCCTCTAGTCGGGACGCCAATCGAGATAGATTCGCCGTCGGGCTTGTTCGAAACACCATGGAAACGACGAGACGGCGGCACCGAAAGGTTGCCGCCCTTTTTGTTCGCCGCTCGTCGTTCCCATCCTTCCACCCGCGACCGATCGCCAGTTCTGAAAAAGCACCGTCAGCTATAGCACGCTGGTTAGCTGAAACCCGACCTGCCTCAATCGGCCATAGCCATTCCTTCATTTCATATTTCTGTCCGAAGAAAGTTACGACATAGGTGTTCCTGCGAAAGCTGGGGTCTCAGGCCTAGATGGCCCTAGCTTGCCGCACGCGATCCCAGCCTTCGCTGGGATGACGTCATTATGGCCCCTCACAGCGGAATATTGTCATGCTTCTTCCACGGATTTTCCAGCGCCTTGTTACGCAGTTTGCGCAGGCCCAGGGCGATGCGGCGGCGCGTGGAATGCGGCTGGATGACCTCGTCGATGAAGCCCTTTGCGGCAGCGACGAAGGGGTTGGCGAAGCGCGCTTCATATTCTGCCGTGCGCTCGGCGATTTCCTCGGGTGTCTTGCCGCGGAAGATGATCTCCACCGCGCCCTTGGCGCCCATCACCGCGATCTCGGCGGTCGGCCAGGCATAGTTGAGGTCGCCACGCAGATGCTTGGAACTCATCACGTCATAGGCGCCGCCATAGGCCTTGCGGGTGATGACGGTGATCTTCGGCACGGTCGCCTCGGCATAGGCATAGAGCAGCTTGGCGCCATGCTTGATGATGCCGTTATGCTCCTGCGCGGTGCCGGGCAGGAAGCCGGGCACGTCGACGAAGGTGACGATCGGGATTTCGAACGCATCGCAGAAGCGCACGAACCGCGCCGCCTTCTTCGAGGAGTTGATGTCGAGCACGCCGGCGAGCACGAAGGGCTGGTTCGCGACGAAGCCGACGGTCCGCCCCTCGATCCGGCCGAAGCCGCAGTTGATGTTGCCCGCATGGGCCGGCTGGATCTCGAAGAAATCGCCCTCGTCCACGACCTTCTTGATCAGCTCGTGCATGTCATAGGGCTGGTTCGCATTGGCCGGGATCAGCGTGTCCAGGCTGTCCTCGATCCGGTCCCACGGGTCCGCCGTCGGCCGCTCGGGCACCGGTTCCTTGTTCGACGCCGGCAGGAAGTCGACGAAATCGCGGACGGAAAGCAGCGCTTCCAGGTCATTTTCGAACGCCACGTCGGCAACGCCCGACTTCGTCGTGTGCGTGACCGCCCCGCCCAGTTCCTCCTGCGTGACGACCTCGTTCGTGACCGTCTTCACCACGTCCGGGCCGGTGACGAACATGTAGCTTGAATCCTTCACCATGAAGATGAAGTCCGTCATCGCCGGCGAATAGACCGCGCCGCCCGCGCATGGCCCCATGATGACGCTGATCTGCGGGACGACGCCCGACGCCAGCACATTGCGCTGGAACACCTCGGCATAACCGGCGAGCGATGCGACGCCTTCCTGGATGCGGGCGCCGCCGCTGTCGTTGAGGCCGATGACCGGCGCGCCGACCTTCAGCGCCATGTCCATGATCTTGCAGATCTTGGTCGCGTGCCGCTCCGAAAGGGCGCCGCCGAACACGGTGAAATCCTGGCTGAAGACGAAGACGAGGCGACCGTTGATCGTACCCGACCCCGTGACCACGCCGTCGCCGGGGATGATATTGTCCTGCATGCCGAAGTCGATGCAGTTATGCTCGACATACATGTCGAGTTCCTCGAAGCTGCCCTCGTCCAGCAGCACCTCGATCCGCTCCCGCGCCGTCAGCTTGCCCTTGCCATGCTGCGCAGCAATTCGCTTTGCCCCGCCACCCATGCGCGCCGCATCCCGCTTGGCTTCCAGCTGTTCGATGATGGCGAGCTTCGACATGCGGCATTCTCTCCCGTTCAGGCGCTTGAAGGTCCAATTGAGCATTTCACCTCGAAGCGCAAATGTGAACTTGCGGATTTGCAAAACTTCACTTTGCAAATTACAGCGAAGATATGGCTCGTGGAAACCGCATCTTCGCTGGACAGAAGCTCCGGCAGCTTCGCCTCGATTTGCGTATGGATCAGGCTGCGATGGCCCGCACGCTGGGCATTTCGGTGTCCTATCTCAGCCAGCTGGAAAATGACGACCGCCCGCTGACGGCGAAGGTGAAGGCGGCGCTGGCGGAATCCTTTCCGCTGGACTGGGCCGCGTTCGATGCGCGGGAGGAAGAGCAGCTGCTGGGTGCCTTCACCTTCGCGCTCGCCCATCCCGAAGTGGCAAGCGCCCCGCTGGAAGCCGAGCGGATCGAGAAGCTGCACCTGCAATATCCAGAGTTCGCCGCGCGTTTCGTCGATCTCCACCGCGCCTATGCCCGGTCCACCGAACGGCTCAACATGATGGAAGAGGCGATCGTCAGCGACATGGCGACGCAGGCGCGCATGCCCTGGGAAGCGGTCCGTGACTGGTTTCATGAGGCGGGCAATTATGTGCATTCCATCGATTGCCTGGCGGAGGACCTGTCGGCCGGCATCGCCCCTGCCGGCCGACTGACGGAAGCCGCGCTGATCGCCACGCTGAAGGACCGGCACGGCATCGAGGTGATCGTGCAGGAAGCACGGGACACGTCGCTGCGCGCCTATGACGGCGTGACGCGGCGGCTGTCGATCAACGGCGCGCTGCCGGTGGAAAGCCGCGCCTTCATGATCGCGCATCAGTTGATGATGGCGGAGGGCGCGGAGCTGATCGCGCAGGTCGTGGCGCAGGCCGCCTTCCCCATGCCGGGCGCCGACCGGCTGCTCGCCGTCGGCCTTGCCAACTATGCCGCCGGCGCGCTGCTGATGCCCTATGCCCGCTACCGCGAGGCGGCGCGGGAACTGCATCATGATATCGACCGGCTCGCCCGGCGCTTCGGCGTCAGCTTCGAACAGGCCTGCCATCGCCTGTCCACGCTCCAGCGCCCCGGCCTGCGTGGCATCCCCTTCTTCTTCTGCCGGGTGGACATGGCCGGCAACATCACCAAGCGGCACAGCGCCACGCGGCTGCAGTTCGCGCGCTTCGGCGGCGGCTGCCCGCTGTGGATCGTGCATGAGGCGGTGGCCATTCCCGATCGCATCCTTGTGCAGCTGGGCGAAACGCCGGACGGCGTGCGCTATGTCTCCATGGCAAAAGGGCTGGTGAAGCCGTCCGGCACCTATGCCCGCGCGCCGCGCCGCTATGCGGTGGCGCTGGGATGCGAGATCGAACATGCCGGCAACTTCATCTATGCCGACGGTCTGCAACTGCATGACGAGGCCGCCGCGACCCCCATCGGCGTCACCTGTCGCCTGTGCCCCCGACAGACCTGCGACCAGCGCGCCTTCCCGCCGGCGGACCGCAGCATCCGGGTCGATCCCGACCATCGGCAGGCCGTGCCCTATTGGATTGACTGACATGATGCGACGCGGCCAGAAAGCCGTTTCGCTGCGGGAACGGATAACGCTGATATGCGCTTTGTCGCGACAGGCATGAGGGAGAGCATGGGAATGATCCGCAAGACGATGCTGATGGCAGGCGCCGCGATGCTGGCGCTCACCGGGCCAGCGGCACAGACGGAAGCACAGGCGCAGTCCGCCTCGCAGCGCGAACGATCGGCGCTGGCGCAGGGTGCGGCGACGCCGATCACGGCAAAGGAGCGCCAGCAGGGCAGCCAGGCGCATCCCGGCATCCTTTCCGAATTTGGCGGACCCTATAATGGCAGCCAGGCCCCTTATGCGACGAAGGTCGGCCAGAAGATCGCCGTGCAATCCGGCCTCGCCTCCACGCCGGGGGCCTTCGACGTCACCTTGCTCAACAGTTCGGTCAACAACGCCTTCGCCATCCCCGGCGGCTATGTCTATGTCACCCGGCAGCTGATGGCGCTGATGAACGACGAGGCGGAGCTGGCCGCCGTGCTGGGGCATGAGGTCGCCCACGTCGCCGCCCGCCACAGCGCCAAGCGCCAGAGCACAGCCCAGCGCAACACCATCCTTGGCGTGCTGGGACAGGTACTGGTCGGCGCGGTCGCGGGCGATTCCCAGATCGGCGGACTGCTGAACAGGGGCATCGGCACCGGCACGCAACTGCTGACGCTCGGCTATTCACGCGGACAGGAAACCGAGGCGGACGACCTTGGCGTGCGCTATCTCGCGCGGGCCGGCTATGATCCGGCGGCGCTCTCCACCATGCTCCGCAGCCTCGCGGCGCAGACCAGCCTCGACCAGCAGATCGCCGGCGACGCGAAGTCGGTGCCGGCATGGGCGAGCACCCATCCCGATCCGGGCGCCCGCGTGCAGCGCGCCGCGCAACAGGCGAGCGCCACCGGCATTCGCAACGGCCTGCGCAACCGCGATGCCTTCCTGACCGCCATAGACGGCATGATGTATGGCGAAGACCCGAAACAGGGCATCGTCGATGGCCGCAATTTCCTGTACCCGCCGGAGCGGATCGCCTTCACCATTCCGCAGGGCTTCGCCATGCAGAACGGCGCCGATGCTGTGTCGATCCAGGGTTCGGGCGGACAGGCCCAGTTTTCCAGCGGCGCCTTCAACGGCAATATGGAGGACTATATCGGCGGCGTGTTGCGCGGCATCGGCGGTAGCGGTGGCACCGCGCCCTCCTTCACCGTGAACCGCACAACGATCAACGGCATTTCCGCCGCCTATACGCAGGTACGCGCCAACACCAGCCAGAGCCAGGTCGACGTGAGTGTCTTCGCCTACACGCCGGCCAGCGGCAAAGCGTTCCACTTCGTCACCATCACCCCTGTCGGCAGCGGTCTTGGCCCCTTTTCCTCCATGATCGACTCCTTCCGCACGATGACCCCGGCACAGGCCGCCGCGGTCAAGCCTCGCTTTGTGCGGGTCGTGAGCGTGAAGGCCGGAGACACGCCGGCGTCGCTTGCCGCGCGCATGGCCTTTACCGACTATCGGCTGGAGAGGTTCCAGGTACTCAACGGGCTGACGGCGAACAGCCGGCTCGCGCCCGGCCAGCGGGTGAAGATCGTCACTTATTAAAGGACCTCGCCTTAAATTAGAACCGCTCGGGCTGAGCCTGTCGAAGCCCTGTCCTTCTTCAAAAGAAGAACGGTCCTTCGACAAGCTCAGGGCGAACGGAGAAAGTGACTTCGACACAAGGTGCGATCCTTCGGCGCGGGATTTCAGCCAGCAGCCTCGTCGGACGCGCGCCCAAACCTCTGGTGGATTCTGCGTCGGGTAAATCCGGGTCTCCGTTGTTGCCGTTGATCCGGGGTGGGCCGGCCTCCATTCTCCCCGCTGCTTGCGGCGTCTTTGGCCCTTGCGCGGGGAGAGCATTCACATGCGCAAACATATCGCTTCGCATGCCGCGATCAGAGGCATCACCGCCTGCATGATCATCATCTACCATGTGCGGGAAGGCGCGCTGCACCTCCAGCCCCGGCTAACGCATCCCCAGTCGATGGAGCGCTGGTATCTGCTGGTGGACATCTTCTTCATCCTCAGCGGCTTCATCATCACCTATACCACCTCGCCGAACGGCAAGCCGCTGGACTGGGAACAGAGCAAGCGCTTCTGGTTCTCGCGCATCACCCGCATCTATCCCCTGCACCTGTTTTGCACGGCCATGTTCCTTCTGATGGCCAGCGCGAATGCGCTCAACGCACTCCGCAAGGGGGCGCCGCTCGATCCGCTCTGGTCGATGGAGGGCGTCGGCTGGGTCGTGCAGGAAGCCCTGCTCATCCAGTCCGTAGGGATTCCCGGCTTCCGATGGCTCAACCCTGTCACATGGTCGATCAGCGCGGAAATGTTCGCCTATGTCCTCTTTCCGCTCCTGCTACTGGCAACGGCGCGCCGCAGCGGCATCCTGCTGCTCCTGTCCTTTTCCCTCGCCTTCTATGGATGGGTGTTCGCGACCGGCGAGAAGCTGGACATGTGCTACGGGCTGGCGCCGCTGCGCTGCCTTGCCGCGTTCATCATCGGGCAGGCAATCTGCCTGTACCGCGATTTCTGGGAACGCCTGTCCCCCGGAGCATGCGACGCGTTACAGATGGCCAGCGTCGTCGGCATTACGGCGGTGACGATGCTGCCGGTGAGCGATGTCTACGGCATCCCCTGCGCCGCGCTGCTGGTCGCCGCGAGCTGGCCCGACCGCGGCAGGATCGCGGCCTTCCTCAGCACGCGCCCGCTGCAGTATCTGGGCGAAATCTCCTATTCGCTCTACCTGATGCACTGGTTGACGCTGATTGCGGTGACGAATGTGTGGATCCACCTCGTCTCCAAGCTGCACCTGCCCTATGTCGTGGAACAGGCCGGCTGGATCATCGCCGTCCCCGCCTTGTCCTTCCCGATCGCGGCGCTCACCCATCATTATATCGAGCTGCCGGCGCGGCATCATTTCAAGCGCCGCCGGGATGCCACGCGCGTCAAGGTCCAGCCGGGCCTCATCACGACCTGAAACGCGGCCATGCGGATAAAAGGGCGCGCGGGCGGTGGACATCACCCCCGCCCGCGCCGGATGTTACTTGTCGACGATCGGCAGCCAGATCGCGCTCGCCTCGCCGCCGCCCCAAGAGATGCTCTGGGTCGCCGCCTTATAGTCACCCGGCTTGGCGTCGAAGATGCTGGGCACGAAGGTCTGCGGGTTGCGATCATAGAGCGGGAACAGGCTCGACTGGATCTGCACCATGATCTTGTGCCCTGGCAGGAACACATGGTTCACATTGGGCAGGCCGAACTTGTAATTCTCCGTCTTGCCCGGCACCAGCGCCGCCGGCGTCGGGAAGCCATGGACATAGCGGCCCCGGAAGATCTCTATGCCGATGCCCAGTTCATAGCCCGCCATCTTGGGCTGCGAGGACAGCTGCTCGGGATAGACGTCGATCAGCTTCACCACCCAGTCGCTGTCGGTGCCGCTGGTGGCGGCGAACAGGTCCACCATCGGCGCGCCGGCGATATGGACGGCGTTGTCCAGCACCGGCGTCGTATAGCTGATGACGTCCGTGCGCCCGTCCACGAAGCGCTGGTCCTTGACCAGCCATGTCCGCCAGGCATCATCCTGATTGGGGAGCACGGGGCGCGGCAGATAGGGCACGGGCTTTGCCGGGTCGGAGACATAGCTGTCCTTGCCCGCTTCGCCCGGCTTGCTCCACGACAGGCCGAACTTGCCGTTCAGGTACAGCGGCTTTGCCTGACCCGCCGGCCATTTCGGCGTCACTTCCCACTGGTTGATGCCAGTCGCATAGGTGAGCGCGCCCGGCGTCTTGAACGGCGCGGGGCTGTCCTTGAGATATTTGTCGAGGAAGGGCTTCATATAGTCGCGGCGGAACTGCAGCCCCGTGTCGCCCGCGAAGTCGAGCGCGCCCAGCTTCGACCCGTCATAGTTGACGCCGCTGTGCCGCCACGGGCCGATGACCAGCGACACCATGTCGTTGCGCTTGTCCTGCGGTTCCAGCGCCTGATAGACGGCAGGCGCGCCGTAGCTGTCTTCCTGGTCCCACTGGCCCACCACCAGCATGGTCGGCACGGTCAGCTTGCGCGCGGCCAGCAGCTTGTCGACCGCCTGCTCCTGCCAGTAGCTGTCATAGGCAGGATGCTCCATCAGCTTCTTGGCGAACGGGAACTGGTCCACGCCATAGCGCCGCGCGAAGTCGCCGGCCGAGCCTGCGCTCAGGAAAACATCATATTCGTCGCCCGTGCCATAGGGCACGCCGCCCCCGCCCTTCTTGGCAGTCTGGCCGAGGATATAGTTGAAATTGGGCTGGCGGAAGGCGCCGTTGTGGAACCAGTCGTCGCCCATCCAGCCATCGACCATCGGGCTCTGCGGCACGGCGGCCTTGAGCGCGGGATGCGGATCGACCAGCGCCATCAGAGAGGTGAAGCCGAGATAGGAGGAGCCGGTGATGCCGACCTTGCCGTTGCTTTCCGGCACATTCTTCACCAGCCAGTCGATCGTGTCATAGGCGTCGGTGGAATGATCGACATTCGTGTGGTTGAGCGGCCCGCGCAGTGGCCGGGTCATCACATAGTCGCCCTCTGACCCGTCGAGCCCGCGCACGTCCTGATAGACGCGGATATAACCGTCGTTGACGAACTCCGCGTCGGAAACCGGCAGGATTTCCTCGATCTTCTGGCTGCGGTTGCGGCTCGTCGCCTTGCCGGCATTATAGGGCGATCGGCTGAGCAGGATCGGGCCATTCTTCGTGCCCTTGCGCATGACGATGACGGTGAACAGCTTCACCCCGTCGCGCATCGGGATCATCACTTCCTTGCGGATATAGTCCGCCTGCTCGCGCGCGGGATCATAGACCTTGACCGTATCCGGCGTCATCGGATCGGTCTGTGCCAGCAGCGCGGCAGGGGCGAAGGCGCCCGCCATCATGCTGGTGGCGACGAGGAACTGGAATGCTCTGTTTTTCATGGCCTTGCCTGCGGCCTCCCTGATTGTGGATGGCCGCAGGCATAACATTGTTGCGCGCTGGCGAAAGATACCAAGCGCTGTTTCGCGAAACTTTTGTTGCTACCCTATTTCAGCAGCACCAGTTCCTCGGCCATGCTGGGGTGGAGCGCGACGGTATCGTCGAAGTCCTGCTTGCTGAGCCCCGCCTTCACCGCGACGGCCGCCGCCTGAAGGATTTCCGGCGCATCAGGGCCGATCATGTGCAGGCCGACGACCTTGTCCGTCGTCGCGTCCACGACCATCTTGTAGAGCGCGCGCTCGTTGCGCCCCGCCAGCACATCCTTCATCGCGCGGAAATCGGAGGTGTAGACCTTCACCGTGCCGAGCTTGTGCCGCGCCTCGCTCTCGGTCATGCCGACAGCGGCGAGCGGCGGATGGCTGAACACCGCCGAGGGGATGCAGCCATAGTCGACCGTGCGCGGCTTGCCGCCGAACACCGTGTCGGCAAAGGCATGGCCCTCGCGGATCGCGACCGGCGTCAGCTGCACGCGGTTGGTGACATCGCCCACCGCGTAGATGCTCTCGACATTGGTGCGGTTATAGTCGTTCACCTTGATCGCGCCCTGATCGTCGATCTCGACGCCCAGCGCATCCAGGCCAAGGCCGTCGCTGTTCGGCTTGCGGCCGGTGGCGAAGAGCAGCAGGTCGCAGGGGATGGGATCGCCGCCCTTGATGCGGACGCACAGCGTGCCATCCTCATTCTTCTCGATCCGCTCCATCTGCGCATTGAAGCGAAAGTTGATGCCCTTCACCATGCTGATCTGCAGCAGCCGGTCGCGGATCTGCGCGTCATAGCTGCGCAGGATCGTGTCGGACCGGTTGACCAGCGTCACATGTGCGCCGAACTGGTGGAAGATGCCGGCAAATTCATTGGCGATATAGCCGCCGCCGGCGATCACGACCCGCTTGGGCGCCTTGTCGATATGGAACACCTCGTTCGAGGTGATGCCATGTTCGGCGCCCTCGACCTGCGGGATCATCGGCCATGCGCCGGTCGCGACCAGGATATATTTTGCGCTGATCGTGCGGCCGCTGGCCAGCGTCACCTCATGCGCGCCGGAGATGGTCGCGCGCTCGTGGAACACCTCCACATCATGGTTGTCGAGCGTGTTGGTATAGGCGACATTCAGCCGGTCGACCTCGCTCAGCACATTGTCGCGGAGCGTGATCCAGTCGAAATCGCAGTCGGGCACGTTCCAGCCGAAGCGGCGGGCGTCCTTCAGATCCTCGGCGAAATGCGCGCCATAGACGAGCAGCTTCTTGGGTACGCAGCCACGGATGACGCAGGTGCCGCCGACCCGGAACTCCTCCGCGATGGCAACCTTCGCGCCATGCGCCGCCGATACGCGCGCAGCCCTTACGCCGCCCGATCCCGCACCGATGACGAACAGGTCATAATCATAGTCGCTCATGCACACGCCCTTCCGCTGTTGCGGGGGATATGGCGACGCGCGCCATGTTAGACAAATGGGATTTCACGTTCTGGCTGATCGCTTTGCCCTGTCAAGGTCAGCGAACAGCCAGGAAAGCGAGGGCACCCGCGCACAGGCGCCCTCAGCCCGAAGGGTTCAGCCCAGCGCGAGATCGATCAGCGCCATGGTCGAGGGGTCGAAGCCCTTCGGCCCCTCGGCCTCGATCGACTTGGCGATTTCCTTGCCCAGCTCCACGCCGAACTGGTCATAGCTGTTGATGTTCATCAGCACGCCGGAAACGAAGACGCGATGCTCATAGAAGGCGATCAGCGCGCCAAGCGCGTGGGGCGTCACATCGTCGAGCAGGATCGTGGTCGAGGGCCGGTTGCCGGGATAGGCCCGCGCAGGGTCCGCCGCATTCTCCTTGCCGCGCATCAGCGCCGCACCCTGCGCGAAGCAGTTGACCAGCAACGCGCGGTGGTGGGCGGGATCAAGGCTGTGGCCGGGCTCGCGCGAGGCGATGAACTCGACCGGCACCAGATGCGTGCCCTGATGCAGCAGCTGGAACACCGCATGCTGCGCGTCCGTGCCCACGCCGCCCCAGGTGATCGGCGCGGTCGGCCCGTCCACCGGCTTGCCGTCCACGGTCACGCCCTTGCCGTTGCTCTCCATCTCCAGCTGCTGGAGATAGGAGGGCAGCAGCTTCAGCCGCTCGTCATAGGCGAAGACCGCGCGGGTCTGGCAGCCGAGCGTGCGCGCGTAATAGAGGTCGGCGAAGGCCGCGAGCATCGGCGCATTTTCGCGCGGCGCGGCAAGGCGGAAGTGGCGGTCCATGGACGCGGCCCCTTCCAGCAGGCTCTCGAACCCGTCCCAGCCCAGCGCCAGCGCGGCGGGGAAGCCGATCGACGACCAGAGCGAATAGCGCCCGCCCACGCTTTCGGAGAAAGGCAGCACGCGGGTTTCGTCGACGCCCCATTCGATCGCCTTGTCCGGCGCGGCGGTCAGCGCCACGACCTTGCCATAGGGATCTTCCACGCCGGCCTCGACCATCCAGTTGATCGCGCTCGCCGCGTTCAGCATGGTCTCCGTCGTGGTGAAGGTCTTCGAAGCGATGGCGAGGATCGTCGCATTGGGATCGAAGCGGTCCATCGCCTCTTCCAGCGCCGTGCCGTCGACATTGGAGACGATGGCGACGTCATAGCGCCCGGCGTCACGCCCCAGCGCCTCGACGATCAGGTCCGGTCCCAGCGCCGAACCGCCGATGCCGATGTGCAGGATGTGGCGGATCGGCCCCAGGGCGTCAGCCTCGATCGCGTCGATCAGCGAGCGCATCCGGGCGTGGAAATTGCGGGCCAACGCCACGCTCTCGGCATTGCCCTCGCCGCGCTCTGCGGTGTGCTCCACGGCCCGACCTTCGGTGACGTTGACCTTCTCACCGGCAAACAGCGCCTCGCGCTTCGCCGCGAAATCGCTCTTTTCGGCCAGGTCCACGAACGCATCCACCAGCGTATCGGTCAGGTGCGTCTTCGCCCAGTCAAAGCGGACGGGGCCGACGGACAGGCTGAATCGCGTCAAGCGATCGGGATCGCTTTCAAAGATCGTCTTCAGCTCCGGTACGGGCAGAGCGGCAATAGAGTTCCAGGCTTCAGTCGACATCATGTTCCTTTCGGATGGGATATGAACGGCATCGGCCGCACCCGATTCTCCGCTCCCCATCCTAGCGGATGTTGCGTCGCAATACAGGCGCTTCCATGGCTTTGCTTGACCTGAGCCACAGGAAGCATCAAAGCCGCGCTGAACGGACACCATGGCACGGACAACGAATGAGCAAGACATCGGAAACGCGGGATTTCATCTGGTTTCTCGCCAAGCTCGCCATTTTCGTGCTGCTCCTCCGCAGCCTGATCGTCTCGCCCTTCAACATTCCCTCCGAATCCATGCAGCCCCGGCTGCTGATCGGCGACTATCTGCTGGTGGCGAAATGGCCCTATGGCTATTCGCGCTACTCGCTGCCGTTCAGCGTGCCGCTGATACCCGGACGCATCTTCGCCTCCACGCCGGAGCGCGGCGATGTGGTTGTCTTCAAGGCGCCGCCGCACCAGCGCGACGACTATATCAAGCGGGTGATCGGCCTGCCGGGCGACCTGATTTCCGTGCAGAACGGCCAGGTCATCCTGAACGGACAGGCCATTCCCAAGCAGAAGATCGCCGACTTCGTCATTCCCGTGTCGCAGAACATGATCGACAAGGCGACGCAGGACGGCAGCCCCTTCCCCTGCTATCGCCCCGAATTCGAGGAACGCACGAAGGACGGCAAGCGCCAGTGCCGCTATCCGCAATATCGCGAGACGCTGCCCAACGGCAAAAGCTACAATGTGTTCGACCTTGAGCAGAACGGCCCGGCGGACAACCGCGACACCATCATGGTGCCCGAAGGCAAGCTGTTCCTGATGGGCGACAATCGCGATCGCAGCGCCGACAGCCGCTTTGCCGCTGAAGAAGGCGGCGGCATCGGCCTCGTGCCCCAGGAAAATCTGGTCGGCCGCGCACTGATCTCCGTTTTCTCCACTGACGGCAGCGCCAACTGGCTGCTACCATGGACATGGTTCACCGCGGCGCGCTGGGACAGGATCGGAGAAGGTTTTTGACGGAATGGCTGATCGGCCTGATCGGTAGGGAGCCTCAGCGCCCGGAGCTTTTCCGCCAGGCGCTCACCCATGGCAGCGCCAATCCGCTGAACTATGAACGGCTGGAATTTCTGGGCGACCGCATCCTCGGCCTCGTCATGGCGGAATGGCTGTACGGCCATTTTCCGAACGAACCCGAAGGCGCCCTGTCCCGCCGTTTCAACGCGCTCGTCTCCGGCAGCACCTGCGCCGAGATCGCGCGCACCGTCGGGCTCGCGCCCCATCTCATCTTGGGCAAGCAGGCGCGCGATGATGGCGCGACCGACAGCGACAATGTGCTGGGCGACGTGATGGAGGCGCTGATCGGCGCGCTCTATCTGGAGGCCGGGCTGGACGAGGCGCGCGCCCTGATCCGCAGGCTCTGGGCCGGCCGGGTCGATACGCAGGCCGCCGCGCCGCGCCATCCCAAGTCATCCCTGCAGGAATGGGCCGCGGCGAACCGCAAGCGCCCACCCGAATATCTGATGACGGGCCGCACCGGCCCGCATCATAACCTGCGCTTCACCGTCACCGTCTCGATCAAGGGCGTGGGCGAAGCCTCGGCCGAAGGCGGATCGAAGCAGGAAGCCGAAACCGCCGCCGCAAAGGCGCTATTGGAGCAATTGAAATGACCACCCGGTGCGGCCTTGTCGCCATCGTCGGCGCGCCCAATGCGGGCAAGTCCACCCTCGTCAACGCGCTGGTGGGGCAGAAGGTGGCGATCACCAGCCCCAAGGCGCAGACCACGCGCACCCGGCTGATGGGCGTCGCGATCGAAGGCGAGGCGCAGATCCTGCTGGTCGACACGCCCGGCATCTTCCAGCCCAAGCGTCGGCTCGACCGCGCCATGGTGCAGGCAGCCTGGGGCGGCGCGCAGGGCGCTGACCTGCTCGCATTGGTCATCGACGGCAAGGCAGGCCTTGGCCCCAAGGTCGAGAGCATCGTGGAGGGGCTTGCCGCCCGCGCCGAGCGCAAGTGGCTGATCATCAACAAGGTCGACATCTCCATCAAGGAGAAGCTGCTGGTCCATGCCGAGAAGCTGAACGCCCTGACGGCCTTCGAGCATATCTGGTTCGTCAGCGCAGCCACCGGCGACGGGCTTGCCGAACTGAAGACGGCGCTTGCCGACGCCATGCCCGAAGGCCCCTGGCACTTCCCGGAAGACCAGGTCTCCGACGCGACCGACCGGATGCTCGCGGCGGAGATCACGCGCGAGCAGCTCTACCACCAGCTCCACGCCGAATTGCCCTATGCGAGCGCTGTGGAAACCGAGAAATATTCCGAGCGCGAGGATGGATCAGTGGAAATCCACCAGCAGATCCTTGTCGCCCGCCCGACCCAGCGCGCCATTATCCTGGGCAAGGGTGGCCAGCGGCTGAAAGAAATCGGCTCGCGCGCCCGCGCCGAACTTGGCGAACTCATGGGTCGCAAGGTCCATCTCTACCTGCATGTAAAGGTGAAGGAAGACTGGGAGGACGATCGCAGCGTGTATCGCGACCTCGGCCTCGACTGGGTGGACTGATCGCGAGAGAAGAACAGTTCGGCCGCCCATGAATTTAGCGCATTGTGGTCGCACCCCTTAAAAGTTACCTTCACGTGACAGACCGAAAACAAGGCTGGACCGGGAGAAGGAGAATAACAAGACGAATAAAGGGGACTCAATGCGCAACATCTTCGTGCCGGGCACCGCCCGCTTCCTCCAGACATGTTCAGCCGCCGCGCTGATGCTGGCGATCACCGCCGTTCCGGCAGCAGCTTCCTCACCCGAAGCAGCGCCCCAGGATCAGGGCAGTGCGCCGCAAGCGAGCGACAATAGCGGCGAGATCGTCGTGACGGCCTCCCGCCGCGAAGAACGTGCCATGGACGTGCCGGTCGCCGTGACGGCGGTAGGGGGCGAGAAGCTGGGCGTGCTCAATTCCTCCGGCCTCGACATCCGCTTCCTTTCCGCCCGCACGCCCAGCCTGCTGATCGAAAGCTCCTTTGGCCGCACCTTCCCGCGCTTCTACATCCGCGGCCTGGGCAACACCGATTTCGACCCCAATGTCGCGCAGCCGGTCGCCATCTATTATGACGATGTCGTACTGGAAAACCCGATGCTGAAGTCCTTCCCGGTCTTCGACGTCGCATCGGTTGAAGTGCTGCGCGGTCCGCAGGGCACGCTGTTCGGCCGCAACACGCCCGCCGGCGTCGTCAAGATCGACTCTGCCAAGCCCAGCGACACCTACTCCGGCTATGGCTCCATTTCCTACGGCACGTTCGACACGGTGAACGCGGAAGCGGCCGTTGGCGGACCGATCGGCGGCGGCTTCACCTTCCGCCTCTCCGGCATGCTGCAGCGGCGCGACAACTGGGTCGAGAACGTCTCCACGGTCGCCGGCAACCGCTCGCCCGACGGGCTGGAGGGCTATCGCGACCTCGCCGGGCGCTTCCAGCTCGGTTACGAGAATGGCGACTTCAAGGGCCTGTTGAACGTCCATGGCCGCGATCTGGACGGCACCGCTCGCATCTTCCGCGCGGCTTCGCTGACGCCAGGCACCAACCGCTTCGTGCCGGGCTTCGACGTGCGCAAGACGACGCTGGACGCGGACAATGACCAGAACCTCAAGAGCTGGGGCGCGAACCTGCACCTGGAATATAGCTTCCCCGGCATCGGCACGCTCTATTCCGTCACCGGCTATGAGACGCTGAAGATCTTCACCACCAGCGACATCGACGGCGGCGACAATTACGCCTTCTTCTCCGTCCCGCCCGCTGCCCTGCCGCTGGGCGCTGCGGAATTTCCGGTGGAGACCGGCAACCGCACCAAGCCGAAGGAATTCAGCCAGGAACTGCGCTTCGCCACCGAGGACATGAACGGCCTGCGCCTGCAGGGCGGCGGCTATTATTTCCACCAGTCGCTCTATTATGAGGAATATGACAACCAGCCCGGCGATGCGAGCCCGGCAGGCTCCGTGCCGGACGGCACCGTCTATGGCCTCGTCACGCACGACAACACCAACCAGACCTTCGGCGTGTTCGCCTCGGCCGAATATCAGGCGACCGACAAGCTCTCCCTGCGCGCCGGGTTGCGCTATTCGCACGACAAGAAGCATGACTTCACCGATCGCGTCTTCAATCCCTCTACCGCATTCCCGCCGATGACCTTCGACGTCGGGGTGAAGGGCAACAATGTGTCCTGGGATGCGAGCGCGACCTACAAGGCGAGCGAGGGCGTGAACTTCTATGCCCGCGTCGCGACCGGCTATCAGGGGCCGGCGATCGAGGATCGCGTGACCTTCGACAGTTCCACCTCCACCGCCCCGGCCGAAAAGGTCGTCTCGCTGGAGGCCGGCATCAAGACGAGCCTGCTCGACAAGAAGGTCCGCTTCGACCTGACCGGCTACTGGTATCGGGTGAAGGACTTCCAGCAGACCTCGGTGGGCGGCGGTGCCAACACCGCGAACCTCATTTCGATCGACAAGGTGACGGGCTACGGCCTCGAAACCGATCTGGAGGCGCGGCCCATCGAAAACCTCGTCTTCACGGCATCAGGCAGCTACAACCACACCGAGATCAAGGATCCCGGACTGGACGTGGGCGTGTGCGGCGGCGGATGCACCGTGCTCGACCCGATCAACCCGGCGAACGGCAATGCCCTGATCGACGGCAACCCCCTGCCCCAGGCACAGAAATGGATCGCCAACGCGACCCTGCGCTATGCCGTGCCGGTGAACGAGGATATCGAGCTGTTCGGCTATGCCGACGTCGCCTATCGCAGCTCGGCCAACATCTTCCTCTATGATTCCATAGAGTTCAAGACGCGGCCGTTCACCGAACTGGGCCTGAAGGCCGGCGCCAAGACGAGCAGCAACATGGAAGTCGCCGTGTTCGTGCGCAACCTGCTCGACCAGATCCGGGTGACGAGCGCGGTCGATTTCAACAACATCACGACGATGGTGAACGAGCCCCGCACATGGGGCGTTTCACTGAGCAAGCGTTTCTGAGTTGGAGAGGGAGCGGAGGGGGCACGCACCCCCTCCGCCATTTTCCGGCCAGTGGCTTTAGTCCCGGTAGCAATCTTTGACCGCGATCGCCTGAGAGCCCCCGGCGGTTCGGGCGCCCCCCGCCTTTGATCGGGATCAGTTTTCGCCGTTCGCCCCGTTGGAGCAAGACACGCGCCTCGTCCAGGCAGCCCGAACGGCCCTGATGTAAGGCGCAATGCTCCAGACATCCGTTCGCCCTGAGCCCGCCGAAGGGCTGTTCTTCTCTTGAGCTTCAACGGGCTTGGTTAGGGCTCGCCTCTCTGGGTAGCGGCGGCAGAGGAGCGCTCGCCGCCGCCCGCCTCCATCAGGCTTCAACCGCGCCCTTTGCCTTCTTCGGCGCCTTCGCAGCGGCGGCCTTCTTGGGCGCAGCCTTCTTCGCGGCGGGTTTCTTCGCCGCCGGCTTCTTGCCCTTCTTCGCTGGCGCGGCGGCGGCGCGGGTGTCGATCAACTGGGCGGCTTCCTCCAGCGTCAGCGCGTCCTTCTCGATCGTCTTGGGCAGCGTCGCGTTGGTGGTGCCATCGGTCACATAGGGGCCATAGCGGCCCTCCATCAGCTTGATTTCGGCTTCCGTGCGCGGATGCTTGCCCAGCACCTTGAGCGGCTCGCGCGACGCGCCGCCACGCGGCCCGCGATTGGCGGCCTCGGCGAGCTTCACGACCGCGCTGTTCATGCCGACTTCGAAGATTTCCGCCGTATTGGCCAGCCGGCCATATTTCCCGTCATGCAGCAGATAGGGACCGAAACGGCCGATATTGGCGACGATCGGCAGGCCCGTCTCCGGGTGCAGGCCAATCTCGCGGGGCAGGCTGAGCAGCTTGACCGCCCAGTCCAGCGTCATCTCGCCATCGGGCAGATCCTTGGGGATCGAGCCACGCTTGGCCTCCTTGCCCTCGCCCATCTCGATATAGGGACCGAAGCGCCCGGCCTTGCGGACGATGTCCTGCCCGGTCTCGGGATGCTGACCCAGGATTTCCGGGCCAGTATCCGCGCCACCATCGCTGCTGCCGGGCTGCCCGAACTTGCGGGTGAATTTGCACTCGGGATAGTTGGAGCAGGCGATGAACGCGCCGAAGCGGCCACCGCGCAACGACAGCTTGCCATCCGCGCAGAGCGGGCAAGCGCGCGGATCGGTGCCGTCGGCCTTGGGCGGGAACAGCATGGGCTCCAGGAACTTGTCTAGCTCCGCGGTGATATCGGATGGCTTCTGCTCCATCACCTCGGCGGTCTTGGGCTTGAAGTCCTTCCAGAAGGCTTCCAGCACCGCCTGCCACTGGGCGCGGCCGCCGGAAATATCGTCCAGCTCGTCCTCCAGCCCGGCGGTGAAGTCGTAGGAGACATAGCGCTCGAAGAAGCGCTCCAGGAACGCCGTCACCAGCCGCCCGCTTTCCTCGGCGAAGAAGCGGTTCTTCTCGATCCGCACATAGTCGCGGTCCTTGAGCACCTGCAAGGTCGAGGCATAGGTGGACGGGCGACCGATCCCCAATTCCTCCAGCCGCTTGACCAGGCTCGCCTCGCTGTAGCGCGGCGGCGGCTGGGTGAAATGCTGTTCCGCGTGGACGGCCTTCTTCGCGGGCACGTCCCCCTCGGACAGGCGAGGCAGCAGCTTGCCGTCCTCGTCGTCGCTGTCGTCGCGCCCTTCCTCATAGAGCGCGAGGAAGCCGGGGAAGATCACCACCTGGCCGGTGGCGCGCAGCGCGTGCTGGCCGGTGCCGTCGACCAGATCGACGGTGGTGCGCTCCAGCCGGGCCGACGCCATCTGGCTCGCCAGCGCGCGCTTGAAGACGAGATCGTAGAGCCGGGCATGATCGCCCGATCCCACCTTGTCGCGGGAAAATTCGGTCGGGCGGATGGCTTCATGCGCTTCCTGCGCATTCTTGGCCTTCGTCTGGTACTGGCGCGGCTTGTCGGGCAGGTAGCCGCCGTCATAGCGCTCCGCGATCGCCTTGCGCGCGGCGTTGATGGCGCTGCCGTCCATCTGCACGCCGTCGGTACGCATATAGGTGATCGCGCCGTCCTCATAGAGCTGCTGCGCGATCCGCATCGTGTGGCTGGCGGAGAAGCCGAGCTTGCGCGCGGCTTCCTGCTGCAGGGTCGATGTCGTGAACGGCGCCGGGGGATTGCGGTTGACGGGCTTGGTCTCGACCCGCTCGACAGTGAACCGACTGGCCTCGACGGTCGCCTTCGCGGCCATCGCATCGCCTTCCTTGCCGATCGTCAGCCGCTCGATCTTCTCGCCCTTCCAGCGGACGAGCCGCGTCGTGAAGGCCACCCCGCCCTGCTCCATCTCGGCGGAGACGGACCAATATTCCTGCGGCGTGAAGCTTTCGATCTCGCGCTCCCGCTCGACCACCAGGCGCAGCGCGACGGATTGCACACGGCCGGCCGACTTGGCGCCGGGCAGCTTGCGCCACAGCACCGGGGAGAGCGTGAAGCCGACCAGATAATCGAGCGCGCGGCGGGCGCGATAGGCGTCGATCAGATCCTCGTCCAGCGCGCGCGGATGCGCCATCGCCTCCGTCACCGCCTGCTTGGTGATCGCGTTGAAGGTCACGCGGTCGACCTGCTGCGGCAACGCCTTCTTGGCGCGCAGCACTTCCTGCACATGCCAGCTGATCGCCTCCCCCTCGCGATCAGGGTCAGTCGCGAGGATCAGGCGCGTCGCCTTCTTGGCCTCGTCGGTAATGGCCTTGAGCTGCTTGCCCTTGTCGCCATAATTTTCCCACGCCATCGCAAAGCCGTCGTCGGGGTCCACCGACCCGTCCTTGGCCGGCAGATCGCGGATGTGACCATAGGAAGCGAGGACATGGAAATCCCCACCCAGATATTTTTCGATGGTCTTCGCCTTGGCGGGAGATTCAACGATGACGAGTTGCATTGATGCTCCGAAATTCTGTGCTCACGTGTACGCGCGAGTTTGAAGGGGGGGAATGAGAGCCGTCAAGTAAGCCCTCAATCGATTATTTCATGATGTTGCATTCGCCGTTTCAGACTTTGCCGCTTCAGACAAGGCTCACCCTTCCCCCGGCATGCCGCTCCAGCCGGCCGGCCAGTTCCAGTTCCAGCAGCACCATCTGCACCAGCGCGGGCGACAGGGCGGATTGGCGGATGAGTTCATCGACCGGCACAGGCACCGGCCCCAGCAGGTTCGACAGCGACCGGCGTTCCTGCTCGCTCGCATCCTGCAGGGCGGGAGCGCTGGTGAAGCCCGCCTGTTCCTGCCGCACCATGCGCTGATCGATGGGACCGATCGCCTCCAGCACGTCGGCGGCATTCTGGATCAGGGTCGCGCCTTCCCGAATCAACTGATTGCATCCCTGCGCGCGCGGATCGAGCGGAGAGCCAGGCACGGCCATCACCTCGCGCCCGGCCTCGGCGGCCAGGCGCGCGGTGATGAGCGAGCCGGAGCGCGGTGCGGCCTCCACCACCACTGTCCCCGTGGCCATGCCCGCGATGATGCGGTTGCGCGAGGGGAAGTGGCGCGCGAGCGGCTGCGTGCCCGGCGCCTGCTCGGTGATGAGCAGGCCCTCCGCCCCGATCCGTTCCTGCAGCGCGGCGTTTTCCGGCGGGAAGCTGATGTCGATGCCGCTCGCGATCACCGCGACGGTGCCGCTGCCGATCGACCCCATATGAGCAGCGGTGTCTATGCCGCGAGCAAGGCCGGAGACGATGATCGCGCCGCGCTCGCCCAGGTCCTGCGCCAGCATCCGGGCGAAACGGCACGCCGCCGCCGAGGCATTGCGCGCACCGACCATGCCGATCGATGCCCGCGCCGCCAGCGCGGGATCACCGCGCACGATCAGCGCGGCCGGCGCCGTCTCGATATGGGGGAGCAGCGGCGGATAGCCGGGATCGCCCAGGAACAGATAGCGCGCGCCCAGCTTCTGGGTCCGCTCGACCTCGCGCAGGATCGTGCTTTCCTCGGCAAGGCGCGGCGCACGGCCACCGCCCCGTGCCGCCAGTGCCGGGATCGCCTCGATCGCCGCGCCCGCCGATCCGAAGCGGGACAGGAGCTGCATATAGGTGACGGGGCCGATCTGCGCGGACCGGATGAGGCGCAGCTTGTCGAGCCCGTCTCGCGTGATCGTCATGCGGGCGGTGTCGGGGGTGCAGCGTCGGCGGCTCCATCGGCGGGCTTGTTCTTGCCCTTGCCGACCTTGGGCTCGGTGCCAGCCATCAGCCGGGAAATATTGGCGCGGTGCCGCCACACAACCACCAGCGCCATGGCCAGGAATGCCGGCAGCAACGCCCATTGCCCCATCAGCGCCGCGCCCACCGGCGCGCTGATCGCGGCCGACATGCCGCCGACCGAGGAATAGCGCAGCAGCAGCAGCGCGCCGATCCACACCGCCGCGAACAGCAGGCCGCTGGGCCAATGGAGCGCGGCGACCACGCCCATCATCGTCGCCACGCCCTTGCCGCCGGCAAAGCGCAGCCAGACGGGATAGCAATGGCCGATGAACGCCATCACGCCGCCCATCGCGCCGCCGCCGTCGAGCAGCCATGCGCCGATGCCCACCGCCACGGCACCCTTCGCCATGTCCAGCAACAGCGTGAGCGCCGCGATGCCCTTGCGTCCGGTGCGCAGCACATTGGTCGCGCCGATATTGCCGGAGCCTATGGCGCGCAGGTCTCCGCCGCCCACCATCCGCGTCAGCAACAGCCCAAACGGTATCGAGCCCAGCACATAGCCGATGACAAGCACCAGCGCCGGCACGAACCACAGAATCTGCATGATATCCCCTTCAATTCAGTGGCGCGGATCATAGGGTGGCGGGCGCACCGTGCAATGGGCAGCGTACCATGACGGCACGATCCCCAGCACGATCCATGGCGCGACATCATCCTCTCTTTTGCCCGCCCGCCATCTGGGCTAAGTCCCGCCATCATGACGCTGTCGCCTTCTGCTCCGCTGCTGTTCTTCGATTCCGGCGTGGGAGGGCTTTCGATCATGGCGCCGACCCGCGTGCTGCTGCCGACGGCGCCCGTCGTCTATGCCGCCGACCGGGCCGGCTACCCCTATGGCACCAAGAGCGAGAGCGAGATTTCCGCGCGCGTCCCCGCACTTCTGGGGCGGCTGGTGGAGCGCTACCGGCCGCGCCTTGCGGTGATCGCCTGCAACACAGCCTCGACCATTGCCCTTTCGTCCGTGCGCGCGGCGCTGGACATCCCGGTGGTCGGCACCGTTCCCGCGATCAAGCCCGCCGCGCTACGATCGAAAAGCCGGGTGATCGGCGTGCTCGGTACCGAAGCGACCGTCCGCCAGCCCTATGTCGACCGCCTGGCGGCCGATCATGGCGCCGACTGCACGATCCTGCGGCACGGATCGGCCGGGCTTGTGGCACTGGCGGAGGCGAAGCTGCGCGGCGAGCCGCTGGACCTCGACATCGCGCGGGATGCCCTGGACGGGCTGCTGGACCAGCCGGGCGGAGATCGCATGGACGTTATCGTGCTGGCCTGCACCCATTTCCCGCTCGTCCAGGCGGAGCTGGAGGCGGTGGCGCCGCGCCCGCTGCAGTTCCTGCACGGCGGCGGCGGCATCGCCCGGCGCGTCGTCCAGCTGACCCGCAACCAGCCCTGGCCGGAGGATTTCGAAGGCGGCACGGCCGTCTTCACCCGACTCGATCCCGATGTCGACGCCCTCGCACCCTCGCTCGCCGCCTATGGCCTTACCCGTATCGAGGGACTATAGGAGCAGCGCGTTTTTGAGGTGAGACCTATTGACCAATAGCACGGAATGCTTTTCTCGCTCTATGTGATCGGGATAATACTTATGGCCTGCGAGCCGTTATCACTGGCAATGGGCGCGCTCAAAGGCTAATGCGCCGGGATTGAAAGACATGGCGATGCGGGCAGACGCAGTGAATTATAAACATGTTTTCAGCCAGGCGATCGAACGCCTGCATAGTGAAGGCCGGTATCGGGTATTCATCGATATCCTGCGCAACAAGGGCGCCTACCCTAATGCGCGCTGCTTTCACGGCCATAACGGGCCGAAGCCGATCACCGTGTGGTGTTCCAACGATTATCTCGCCATGGGACAGCATCCCAAGGTGATCGCCGCGATGGAAGAGGCGCTGCACGATGTCGGCGCCGGCTCCGGCGGCACCCGCAATATCGGCGGCAACACCCATTATCATGTCGACCTGGAAGCCGAGCTTGCCGACCTGCACGGCAAGGAAGGCGCGCTGCTCTTCACCTCCGGCTATGTCTCCAATGAGGCGACGCTGGCGACGCTGGCGAAGCTGCTGCCGGGCTGCATCGTCTTTTCCGACGAGCTGAACCACGCCTCGATGATCGCGGGCATCCGCAATTCGGGATGCGAGAAGCAGGTCTTCCGCCATAACGACCTCGCCCATCTGCGCGAACTGCTGGAGGCTTCCGATCCCGAAGCGCCCAAGCTGATCGCGTTCGAGAGCGTCTATTCCATGGACGGCGACGTCGCGCCGATCGCGCAGCTGTGCGACCTGGCCGAGGAGTTCAACGCCCTCACCTATCTGGACGAAGTCCACGCCGTGGGCATGTACGGCCCGCGCGGCGGCGGCATTTCGGAGCGCGACGGCGTTGCCGACCGGGTGACGATCATCGAGGGTACGCTGGGCAAGGCGTTCGGCGTGATGGGCGGCTATATCGCTGCCGACCAGATGATCATCGACGTGATCCGTTCCTATGCGCCGGGCTTCATCTTCACCACCTCGCTCTCGCCGGTGCTGGTCGCCGGCGTGCTCGCGAGCGTGCGCCACCTCAAGCAGTCGAGCGTCGAGCGTGACGGCCAGCAGGCGTCTGCCGCGCTGCTCAAGAGCCTGATGGCGGATGCCGGCCTGCCGGTCATGCCATCCACCACCCATATCGTGCCGCTGATGGTGGGCGATCCGGTGAAGGCCAAGCGGATCAGCGACATCCTGCTCGCCGAATATGGCGTCTATGTGCAGCCCATCAACTATCCCACCGTGCCGCGCGGCACGGAGCGGCTGCGCTTCACCCCCGGCCCCGCCCATAATGAAACAATGATGCGCGACCTGGTGAATGCGCTCGTCGAGATCTGGGATCGGCTGGAACTGGAACTCCAGAAGGCTGCCTGATGCTGGTGGCGGCGCTCCTGCTGGCAGCGGCGCCGACCACACAGGCTGAAGCGCTGGGCATCCGGCTTGCCCGGTCCGGCACGCTGGCGAGCGTCCTGCCCGCCGTCGCGGCCAAGGAAACCGAAGAACTGGTTGCCGCCCACCCCGAGCTTTCACCGACCGAGATGACGCGCCTGCGCGCCACCGCCGCCGATGTCGCCCGCAAGGGGCAGGATCGCATCCTGCAGGCGGAAGGCATCGCCTTCGCCCAGAAGCTGAGCCTTGATGACCTCAAGGCCCTTGTCGCCTTCTATGAAAGCCCCGCAGCCGCGCGCATGAAGGCCGCCAGCCCGGATGTCATGAAAACCACCATGGATGTGGCGGGCACGATCGATTTCAAGAGCGAGACCATGGCCGCCTTCTGCAAGGCCAGCGGCAAGGGCTGTTGATATCCCTTTCCTTTGGCCTTTCTCAGGCTCCAATGATGCCGCCTTGCGGAACCCGGACATCATTCCCCACATTGTAGGGCGATGACACCCCACTGGATCGAGCCGCATCCCACCGGCATCTATGTGCGCCCGGCCAATGCCTGGATCGACCCGAGCGTGCCGCAGGAGCGCGCGCTCGTCACCCATGGCCATGCCGATCATGCGCGCGGCGGGCACGGCCATGTGTGGGCGACACGCGAAACGCTGGCGATCATGGCGCTGCGCTATGGCACGGCGAGCGGCACGGCGATGCCCTATGGCGAACCGATCGCGATGGGCGGCGTCGCAATGTCTTGGGTGCCCGCCGGCCATGTGCTGGGATCGGCGCAGATCGTGCTGGAACATGCTGGCGAGCGGGTGGTGGTGACGGGCGACTATAAGCGCCGCGCCGACCCGACCTGCGCGCCCTTCCACCCCGTCCCCTGCGACATATTGGTGACGGAGGCGACCTTCGGCCTGCCGGTGTTCCGCCACCCCGACACCGGCAGCGAGATCGACCGGCTGCTCGGCGCGCTCCGTGCCCGGCCGGAGCGCTGCGTGCTGGTGGGCGCCTATGCGCTGGGCAAGGCGCAGCGGATCATCGGCGAACTGCGCGCGCGCGGCCATGACGACGTGATCTACATCCACGGCGCGATGGAGCGGATGTGCGACCTGTACCGGGATTTCGGTGTCGACCTGGGCGCGCTTGCGCCGGCCACGGGCGTGCCGGCGGCGCAGATGCGCGGGCATATCGTGGTCGCGCCGCCCTCCGCGCTCAACGATCGGTGGAGCCGACGCCTGCCCGATCCGCTGACCGCCATGGCGTCGGGCTGGATGCGGGTGCGACAGCGCGCCCGGCAACGCAATGTGGAGCTGCCGCTGGTGATCTCCGACCATGCCGACTGGGACGAGTTGACCGCGACGATCACCGAGCTTGCGCCGGGCGAGACATGGGTGACGCATGGCCGGGAGGAGGCACTGGTCCACTGGTGCACGATGCGGCAGATGCGCGCCCGCGCATTGGCGCTGGCCGGCCGCGAGGATGAGGACGAGGGATGAGGGCCTTTTCCCAGCTGCTCGACGGCCTCGTCTATACGCGCTCGCGCAACGACAAGCTCCGCCTGATCGCCGACTATATGGCGAGCGCGCCGGACCCCGACCGGGGCTGGGCACTGGCGGCGCTCACCGGCGCGCTGGACCTCAAGGCGGTGAAGGCATCGGCGATTGGCGAGATGATCCGGGCGCGGGTGGACCCGGTGCTGTACGAAATGAGCCGCGACTATGTCGGCGACCTGGCAGAGACGGTGGCGCTGCTCTGGCCGCTGCCCGACGCAAGCGCCGCTGAATATGACGATGGCGCGCTGACGCTCGGTGCGGTGGTGGAGCGATTGCATTGCGTCAGCCGCGCCAGTGCGCCTGCCACGCTGGCGGCGATGATGGACCATCTCGATGCCTCCGGCCGTTTCGCGCTGCTGAAGCTTGCGACCGGCGGCCTGCGCGTGGGCATTTCGGCGCGGCTCGCCAAGACGGGCCTTGCCCTCGCCTTCGGGCTGGATGTCGATGATGTCGAGGAAGTGTGGCACGCCCTCGCCCCGCCCTATGCGCCGCTGTTCGCCTGGGCCGAGGGCAAGGGCGATCGCCCCGATCCGCAGGGCACGCCCTTCTTCCGCCCGTTCATGCTCGCCCATCCGCTGGAAAGCGACAGCGTGGACCTTATCGACTATGCCGCCGAATGGAAATGGGACGGCATCCGCGTGCAGATTGTCGGCACGGGCACGCAGACCCGGCTCTACAGCCGCGCGGGCGACGACATCACCGGCAGCTTTCCCGAAGTCGCGGCGGCCTTCACCGGCCATGCGGTGCTGGACGGCGAACTGCTGGTGAAGGGCGAGGCCCAGGGGGCGGAGGCACATGGCGGATCGGCCGCCAGCTTCAACGCGCTGCAGCAGCGCCTCGGCCGCAAGACCGTGTCGGCAAAAATGCAGGAGGATTTTCCCGCCTTCGTGCGACTCTACGACATGTTGCTGGCGGGCGAGGAGGATCTGCGCGGTGAGGCATGGGAGGAACGTCGCGCCCGGCTGGAAGCGTTCGTGCCCACGCTCGATCCCGACCGGTTCGATCTCTCTTCCGTGATCGACGCCGCCGACTTCGACGAACTGGCGGCACTGCGCGCCGGCGCCCGCGATGCCGCGATCGAGGGGGTGATGCTCAAGCGTCGCGACAGCCCCTATGTCGCCGGGCGCAAGGCGGCGCTGTGGTACAAGTGGAAGCGCGATCCGCTGACCGCCGACTGCGTGATGATGTATGCGCAGCGCGGGCACGGCAAGCGATCCTCCTTCTATTCCGACTATACGTTCGGCTGCTGGACCGAGGATGGCGAGCTGCTGCCGGTGGGCAAGGCCTATAGCGGCTTCACCGACGAGGAACTGAAATGGCTCGACCGCTTCGTGCGGACCAGCACCGTCAACCGTTTCGGCCCGGTACGGGAGGTGGAGAAGACGCTGGTGCTGGAGGTCGCCTTCGACAGTATCCATGAAAGCAAGCGCCACAAGTCCGGCCTCGCCATGCGCTTCCCCCGGATCGCGCGGATCAGGCGCGACAAGCCGGCGGCGGAAGCGGACAGGATCGCACATCTGCGCGGCCTGATTTCCTGAGCCTCCATGTGCACATGGCGCGTCGTACAATGCCATGGCCGCTGACATGATCTGAAATATGCCTGCAATGTCCGTTGCGCAGGAGGCATGGCCAGCATTTTCAGGACAAGCCCCCTTGCAGACGATGATCTTCCCTTTCCTGCTTTTCGCAGCGGTACAGGCCACGGACATAGCCAACGACACCGGCAATGACCGGCCACCACCGCCTCCCCCCGCCGGTGGCATTTTCGCCGCCGACAATGATGGCGACGGCAGGATCACGCGCGAGGAGATGGCCGCATGGCTCGATCGCGATTTTGCCGCGCGTGACCAGGATGGCGACGGCCTTATCCCGGTGCGGTCGCTGATGCGGGCCGCGCCTGATGGCAGCAACGCCTCGTCGCCCTCAGGCCAGCAGCAGGGCCGGGGCGGCAGGGGGCTGGGTGGCGGCCCCGGTGGCGGCTTCGACGGAGGAAGCGGCCGAGGCGGATTTGGCGGCGGAGGCTTTGGCGGGAATCAGGGCGGACCACCTCCGGGCAAAAACCCTGGCGGCAATCGCGGCGAGCAAGGCGCGACCGCGCGGCGCGGCCCCTCGATGCAGCCCATGGCGCCTTCGGGCGGGATGCCGCGCTTCGAGGATTCGAACGATGACGGCATGATCGACCACGGCGAATTTGCCACTGCCGCGCTTGCATTGTTCGACGACCTCGATGCCTCTCATGACGGCGTGCTGTCGCGCGAGGAGATGCCTGCGCCTCCCCCACCGCCGCCGTCGGATCACGCCCCCGACGGACAGTAAAGGCGGGCTTCCGCCACGCTTTCAGCCGATCAGCATCCTCGCCGGGACGGAACCTTTGCCACCAAGGCGCACTCTGACTTTGCGCTGTCATGCACAGCCCCTATATGGGCGCTTTCGCGCATCGGCGCGGTCAGAGATGGAGCAGTGAATTGAGCAAGGTTCTTGTCATCGGCGCGGGCGGCGTCGGGTCGGTCGCGGTGCACAAGATGGCGATGAACAGCGACATCTTTTCGCACATCACCCTCGCAAGCCGCCGTATCGTCAGCTGCGAGAAAGTCGCCGAATCGGTGAAGGCGCGCACGGGTGTCACCATCGACGTGGCGCAGGTGGACGCCGATGACGTCGCGCAGACCATCGCGCTGATCGAGAAGGTCCAGCCCAAGCTGGTCGTCAACCTTGCCCTGCCCTACCAGGACCTCAACATCATGGACGCGTGCCTCGCGACCAAGGTGGATTATCTCGACACCGCCAATTACGAGCCGCGCGACACACCCAAGTTCGAATATGGCTGGCAGTGGGCCTATCATGACCGCTTCAAGGAAGCCGGTATCATGGCGCTGCTCGGCTCCGGCTTCGACCCCGGCGTGACCAGCGTGTTCGCCAGCTATATCAAGAAGCACCTGCTCGACCGGATCGACACGCTCGACATCCTTGATTGCAATGGCGGCGACCATGGCCAGCATTTCGCCACCAACTTCAACCCGGAGATCAACATCCGCGAAGTGACCGCGCCGTCGCGTCACTGGGAAGGCGGCAAGTGGGTGGAAGGCCCCGCGCTCAAGCACAAGCAGGCGTTCGACTTCGAACAGGTCGGGCCGAAGAACATGTACCTCATGTATCATGAGGAACTGGAGAGCCTTGCCAAATTTTATCCCGAGATCAAGCGCATCCGCTTCTGGATGACCTTTGGCGACGCTTACCTCAAGCATCTGGAAGTGCTGCAGAATGTCGGCATGACCCGGATCGATCCGGTGATCTACAACGGGCAGGAAATCATCCCGCTGCAGTTCCTCAAGGCCGTGCTGCCCGAGCCCTCCTCGCTGGGTTCGACCACCAGGGGCAAGACCAATATCGGCGACATCGCGACCGGCGCGAAGGACGGCAAGTCCAAGACCGTCTATGTCTATAATATCTGCGACCACGAGGACGCCTATGCCGAGACCGGCAATCAGGCGGTGAGCTACACCACCGGCGTCCCCGCGATGATCGGTGCGGCCATGATGCTGACCGGCGCGTGGAAAGGTGAAGGCGTGTTCAACATCGAGCAGTTCGATCCCGATCCGTTCATGGACATGCTGAACCTGCACGGCCTGCCGTGGCAGGTGAAGGAACTGGACGCGCCGCTGGACTTCTGATTCCGGTCATCCCCGCGAAGGCGGGGACCCATCTCCTGCCATAGCCCCAGTCGCGACGTCGGGAGATGGATTCCCGCCTTCGCGGGAATGACGAGAACCAATATGGAAACCAAGGCCGGCGACCCCGGCGCCTTTGCGCGCTTCGATCTCTACAGCGTGCCCTCGCCCAGCTTCGTCGTCGACGAGGCCGCGGTGAAGCGCAACCTGCTGATCCTGAAGGATGTGCGCGACCGCGCGGGCATCCGCATCCTGGGCGCGCTCAAGGCCTTTTCCATGTGGTCGCTGGGCGCTCTGGTGGTGGAGCATCTGGACGGCGTGTGCGCGTCGGGCCTGTACGAGGCACGGCTCGGACGCGAGGCCTATGCCGGCCCGAACGGCGACAAGGAAGTCGCGACCTATTGCGCCGGCTACAAGGCAGAAGACCTGCCCGAGATCCTGCGCATCTCCGATCATGTGATCTTCAACAGTCCCTATCAGATCGCGCGCTTCCGCCCGCAGATCGAGGCTGCGCGCGCGGCGGGCGAGACGTTCGACATCGGCCTGCGGATCAATCCGCTGCACGCCGAGGGTGAGGTCGCGAAATACGACCCCTGCCAGCCGCACAGCCGCCTTGGCTTCCCCATCGACCAGCTCCGCCCTGAACATCTGGAGAGCGTTTCCGGCCTGCATTTCCATTCGCTGTGCGAGCAGGACTTCCTGCCGCTGGAGCGCACATGGGCGGCCATCGAATCGCGCCTCGCGCCGCATTTCGCCGCGCTCAAATGGCTGAACTTCGGCGGCGGGCATCACATCACCCGCGCCGACTATCAGCGCGACCGGCTGGTGGCGTTCCTGCAGGGCATCCGCGCACAGACCGGGCTCGACCTGTATCTTGAGCCGGGCGAGGCGATGGCGCTCGACGCCGGCATATTGGTGGGCGAGATCCTCGACGTGATCGACAATGGCATGAAAGTCGCCATTACGGACATCTCGGCGACCTGCCACATGCCCGACGTGATCGAGGCCCCCTACCGCCCCGCAATGCTCCACGAACCGTCGGAGGGCGAAATCGTGCGCCTGGGCGGCCCCTCCTGCCTCGCCGGAGACATCATCGGCGATTATCGCATTCCCGGCACGGCTGAGCCGGGCGGACGAATCGCCTTCCTCGACCAGGCGCATTATTCGATGGTCAAGACGACGATGTTCAACGGCGTGCCGTTGCCGGACATCTGGCTGTGGAACAGCGAAACCACGCAATTGCGCGAGATTCGGCGCTTTTCCTACGAGGATTTCAAGCACCGCCTTTCGTGACGATTTTGTTACGAGATTTTTTACGGCAGCGCTTTACAGACCCCCCCCTTACCCATATATCGAGCCCCCGCTGCCCCATGGGACTTCCACCGCAAGGCAGCTTGATAGTCTTGAAATACACTGGAGGTCCCTTGAATTGCACAAGCATCCTAGCGCGCTGGGGGTAGCAACCGCCCTCAAACCGGCAGCACCGGTAACGCTTATTCGCCCGCAGGCTGCGGCCCGCGCCGCGCGATTCTTCTCTACGAAGTTTCCGGGGCGCTCGCTCTATGCTGTTAAGGCAAATCCCTCGCCCGACCTTTTGAAGGTGCTGTGGGAAAGCGGAATCACGCATTACGACGTCGCCTCCATCACCGAGGTTCGTCTGGTGGCAGCGACCCTGCCCGAGGCGAAGCTGTGCTTCATGCACCCGGTGAAGGCAGAGGAAGCGATTGCCGAAGCCTATCATGTGCATGGCGTGCGGACCTTCTCGCTCGACACGATCGACGAGCTGGAAAAGATCATGCGCGCCACCGGCGATGCGACCGATCTGGAACTGTGCGTGCGCCTGCGTGTCTCCTCCGACATGTCGATGCTCAGCCTTGCCTCCAAATTCGGCGCCGAGCCGGGCGAGACGCGGGAACTGCTGATGGCCACCCGCCAGGCAGCCGATGCCCTGGGCATCTGCTTCCATGTCGGCAGCCAGGCGATGAGCCCGCACGCCTATACCCAGGCGATCGAGCGCGTGCGCGCGGCGATCGTCGACGCAGCGGTCACGGTCGACATCATCGATGTCGGCGGCGGCTTCCCGTCGGTCTATCCGGGCATGGAACCGCCGGAGCTGGAGCTGTATTTCGACGCGATCCATCGCGGCTTCGAAAGCCTGCCGGTCAGCTATTCCTCGGAACTGTGGTGCGAACCCGGCCGGGCGCTGAGCGCGGAATATTCCTCGCTGATCGTCCGCGTGGAACGCCGCCGCGGCGACGAGCTATACATCAACGACGGCGCCTATGGCGCTCTGTATGACGCGGCCCATGTCGGCTGGCGCTTCCCCGTCGCGCTGCTGCGCGAAGAGGACAGCGAAGCGTCGATGCAGGCGTTCAGCTTCTACGGCCCGACCTGCGACGATGCCGATCACATGGCCGGCCCGTTCATGCTGCCCGCCGACGTCAAGGCCGGCGACTACATCGAAGTTGGCATGCTGGGCGCCTATGGCTGCGCGATGCGGACCGCGTTCAACGGCTTTTCCGCCGAAGCACAGGTCGCCGTGGAAGACGAACCGATGGCGAGCCTGTACCACGAGGTGGAAGACAAGCCGCGCCGCAGCAATGTGGTCGTCACGCTGAAGAAATAAGGGGAGGATGCGCCTCGGCCCTGCGCCTTTCCGCAAGGAGGGCGCAGGGCCGGGCGACATTCTCTTTTCCGTTTCGGCGAATATTCCTGGCGAGACATGTCATGACTCCGATCGAGCGCGCAGCAAGGGCGATGTACGACACCGTGCAGCCCGACTGGGACTGGGACGACCCGGACGCGGAACTGCTCCGCCGCATGTATCGCGAAAATGCCCGCGCGGCCCTGTTCGCCCTTCGCACACCCAGCAAGCAACAATGCGTCATCGGCCTTGAGGCGAGCACGGCGCATGGCGGCGCGGCCCTGCACGATCAGGGCATCGAGGCAATCTGGACAGCCATGGTGGACGCCGCGCTGGCCGAGCAGGCATAGACCGGGCTGGGCACGCTGTTTCCCGCTCCGCGCGGGTTGCAACAGGCCGGCAAGACATTTGTCCCTGGGGCTGCGCTTGTCCCCCGAAGGCCGGCGGCTTCCCCTGCCCTTCTTCCTGCAGCAAAGTACGGTTCTTCGACAATCCCAGGGCGGACAGCGCGAATTTGGAGGCTTTCCTTCCAGGACGCCTGCCGCCCATGCCCTCAGCCAGCCATCATACGCCAGCGTCAGAGGCGCGCCGGAAGATCGCCGCCAGTTCGACATGGGTCGACCAGCGGAACTGGCCGACCGGGCGCACGCTCTCCAGCACATAGCCGCCCTCCACCAGCATCTTCGCATCGCGCGCGAAGCTGGAGGGATTGCAGCTGACATAGGCGATCACCGGCACATGCGATGCCGCCAGTTGCACCACCTGTTCGCGCGCGCCGGCGCGGGGCGGATCAAGGATGATCGCGCCGAAACGATTGATTTCCGCTGGCGTCAGCGGCCTGCGGAAGAGATCGCGATGGTCGGCTGCCAGCCGCCGCCCGGCACGCTGTCCCGCGCCCTTGAGTGCCAGCAGATGATCGCGCGCCGCCTCCGCCACATAGACCGCCCGCCCCTCGCCGAGTCCCAGCCCGAAGGTGCCAAGCCCGGCGAACAGGTCCGCAATGACCGAGGCGCCTGACAGCGCGGGCCGCACGGCGTCCAGCAAGGCCGCCTCGCCATCTGCCGTCGCCTGCAGGAAGGCATGGGGCGGGAAGCCGACGGCGACGCCCCCGAAACTGATCGTGGTGGGCTCGGGCTCCCAGCGGGTCTGCGGGCCGAAGCCGTCGTCCAGCGTCAGCCGCGCCAGGCCCTGCGCGCGGGCGAAGTCGATCAGCGCCTCGTCCTGCACCAGACCTTCGACCTGGATGCCCTCCAGCAGCAGGTCGATGCCCTGGTCGACCAGCGCCAGCTTCACCTGCGCCGTCGCGCGGTCGGGCAGCAATGTGGCGAGCAGACCGCGCAGGGGCGCGAGCAGCCCGAAGAGCGCGGGATGCAGGATCTCGCACATCGTCATATCGACGATGCGGTGGCTGCGTTCCTCGGCAAAGCCGATGCTGATCTTCTTGCCCGATCGCACCCCGCGCAGGGCCGCACGGCGGCGGCTGCGCGGGGGCGAGAGATGCGGCGGGTGCATCGTCCCGACCGTCAGCCCCTGCCCGGAGATGGCGCCCGACACGCGGTCCATCACGAAGGCGGCATAGCTTTTATCGTCGAGATGCTGGAGCTGGCAGCCGCCGCATTCGGGGAAATGGCGGCAGGGCGGCGTCGCATGATGGGGGCCAGGCACCAGCGCCCCGGCCGCGTCCAGCCGGTCGCCTGGCGCGGAGAGCGGGACATGGCGGCCATCGGCCGTGACGCCATCGCCCTTGGCGGCGACGCGCAGGATCAGATCGGGATCGGTCATCCGCGGCGACTAGAGCATTCCGGCGCCGGTTGGAACAGCCGGCAGAAGGCTAGGGGCGATCAAGGCAGTGAACGATCCCGTCTAGCCGTGCATCACGCTCGCAAGGGCAGCCGGGATGTGCGCGGCGAGATCGTCCGCGATCAGCCCGGGCCCGGCTCGGCGGGCAGCCTCGCCATGGAGCCACACCGCCTCGCACGCGGCGCGGAACGGATCGCCCCCCACCGCCAGCCGCGCCGCGCACAGCCCGGCAAGCACGTCCCCCGTCCCCGCCGTCGAAAGCCAGCTGGACGCGGAAGGCGCGACCACGACCCGGCCATCCGGCGCGGCGATCACCGTGTCCGGCCCCTTATAGACCAGCACCGCGCGGCTGTGATCGGCAGCGGCGCGGGCACGATCGATCTTACTGCCGGGCAGCGTGCCGAAAAGCCGACTGAACTCTCCCTCATGCGGCGTCATGATCGCCCGTTCCGGCGGCAATGAGAGATCCATGTCCGCGAGCAGGGTGATGCCGTCGGCATCGATCACGGCCGGCGCATCGCTCGCAAGGGCAGCCTCCAGCCGCGCCCGCGCCGCATCGTCGCGCCCAAGCCCCGGCCCGACCAGAACGGCGCCCACGCGCTTCTCCCCGATCCGTTCCGCAATGGCCGCTGGCGTGGGCGCATCCAGCCGCACGACCGCGTCCGGCAGGCCCGGCGTCGGGCAAGGTTCCAGATAGCGGATCGCGCCCGCTCCGCCATGCGCGGCCGATCGCGCGGCCAGCACGCCCGCGCCCACCATCATGCCGGTAACGATCGCTACCACCCCGCGGCTATATTTATGCGCGTCCACATCCGGCGCATGGAGCTGCGGCGGCGCGAGCCGGTGCATCCGCGCAGCGCCAAGGTCTATGCCGATATCGGCGCAGACGAGGCGCCGAAAGCTGCCGCTGCCCGGCCGCAGCACATGCGCGGGCTTGAGCGCCCCGAGGCTGATGCACAGGTCGAACACCGGCACCGGAGACAGGAGGGCGCCACTGTCGGTTGCAAGGCCACTGGGTAGATCGATGGCGTGGCTCAGTACCGCCTTGCCGGCCAGTGCCCCAAGGCGCGACGCCAGCGATGCTTCCAGCACACGCGTGAGCCCGGTGCCGAACAGCGCATCGACCAGCTGCGTTGCAGGCGGGGCGGTCATGACATCCTCGACCGGCCCGCCCCATGCCGCCCGCGCCCTGATCGCGGAGGGCGTGCGCGGATCGGCAAGGGCGGCGACACGCACCGGCACGCCCCGGTCGCGCAGCAGCCGCGCAATAACATAGCCATCGCCGCCATTATTGCCCGGTCCGCACAATATCAGCGCGTCGCGCGTGGCCCCTGCCCGCCAGATATAGTCGGCCGCGGCAGCGCCGGCCCGTTCCATCACATCATATTCGGGGATGCCGGTATCGAACAGCGCGCGCTCGGCGGCGCGCATCTCGTCGGCGGTGAGGATGGCGAGGCCGGTCATGCGCTCAATGCCCCGCCGGTCCGGGCGCCGCGCCGATCGTCGCGGGCAGGCGATAGCTGTCGCGCCCGACATCCACCTGGATCGCCCGCTTGTCGACGACCTGCACCCGTGCCGGCTCGGCGCCATCGGCGGATTCGATCCCGCGCCCGTCGCTGACGATGCGAAAGCGGCGGAAGCCTCCATCGGGATGGCGAATGACGAGCAGCTTTCCGTCCGGCCCGTCGCTCCGCTCGATCAGGCAGGCGGGTTCCAGCGTCTTTGCCCCGCCTGTGCGACAGGGCAAGGGCGTGTCGCCGCGCGCCGCCGCTTCCGCCTCGACACGCTGCAAAGCGTTGCCGCCCTCGCCTCCGCCGCTGCACGCCGCCAGCGTCATCAGCGGCAACAGGCTCTTGGATATCCGCGTAGACATGCGTTCGGCGCTGGCTCCAGATGATGCGACCGCAGCCTTATAGACTGGCCCGACGCCCCGCGCCTAGCGCATTGGATGAACGGGCGTTTCAGCCTTCACGCAAGGCGGTCGCGGCATTCACGCACCACCGGCGCCAGAATTTCCGCGAAGCGGGCGTGACCGGCGGCATCGGACACCAGATCCTGCCGCATCTCCACGCCCAGATAGGGGATGCCGTTCGCCTCGGCATGGCGGTCCATGGTGGCGTTGAGGGTGCGGCCCGAATAGGGCAGTTGGTCGCCGACCATCAGCCCCGCCGCCTCCAGCAAGGGAATGGCGATGCGCGCCGCGCGATCATCCTCATTGTAGAGGATGCCGATATCCCAGGGACGCTGCTCCTCCGGGTCTGCGGCGAGCGACGGCGTGAAGCTGTGCAGCGACAGGATGAACGGCGACGCCATGCCGTCCAGCAGCCGCCCGATCTCATGATGATAGGGATGGTGAAAACGGATCATCCGCTCGGCAAGGTCCGCGCTGCGATTGCCGGGAATGGCGTGGCCATCGCTCATGACCGGCAGCAGGCTGGGCGTATCCTCCTCGCGGTTGAGGTCGATGACGAGGCGGGAGACGCCTCCCAGGATCGCCCCGCACCCCAGCGCATCGGTCAACAGCCCGGCCACCGCCGCCACCCCGATGTCGATCGCGATATGGTTGGAGAGCAGATCCTTGGCGATGCCGAGGTCGATGTCGGCCGGTACGTGATCGGACGCATGATCGGCAATGATGAGGATATTGGCGTCCCCGCCCGATAGCAGGGTGAAGGCTTCGTTGGTCATGCGTTCCTGATCTCCGTTGCCATGATCCACCAGTCCGGCCGCGCGGCGCCGAGCGTGGCGGCCGCCGATGTGCAGGCGGGCATATCGTCGAACAGCGCGAAGCAGGTCGCGCCCGAGCCGGACATGCGGGCAAGGCGGACCCCTTCGCACAGGTCCAGCGCGGCAAGCACTTCGGCGATGGCCGGCGCGATGGTGATGGCTGGTGCCTGCAGGTCGTTGCGACCCTGCGCGATGATGCCCGGCAAGTCGATGGCCTCCAGAGGCCCGCGATCGACCCTGTCCCATCCGGCGAACACCGGCCCGGTCGAGACCGGCACGGCGGGATTGACGAGCAGCATCGGCGTGCTCGCAAGCCCCGTAGGCGCGACCGAAGTCAGCGCCTCGCCGCGCCCGCCCACCATCTGCGTCACGCTATGGAGGCAGGCCGGCACATCCGACCCCAGCGACAGGGCGATGGCCGCCAGATCCGCTGCGGGTATATCAAGCCTCCATAGCCGCACGAGCAGGCGCAGCGCTGCCGCAGCGTCGGCCGAACCGCCGCCGATGCCCGATGCGACGGGAAGGTTTTTCGTCAGGTGGAGATGCGCGCCATGGCTTCCCCCGGCGGCGGACAGCAGCGCGCGGGCGGCCTTCACCACCAGATTGTCGGCCCCCGCATCGAGCCCGGCGGCAAAAGGTCCGTCGATCACAAGCGCAACCTTGCCGGACGGGGCAAGCTCGGCGCGCAACAGGTCGCCGTCATCCGCGAAGACGAACAGGCTTTCGATCTCGTGATAGCCATCGTCGCGCCGGCGACGGACGTGCAGCGCCAAGTTCACTTTGGCGTAGGCGGTTTCGGTCAGCATGGGATCAGGCGGCGGCTATGGACATGGGGCAAGGTGTCAGGGCTTTCGCGGCGTGCGTGGCGGCCCGTCGCGCAGCTTGTCGGCAAGGCGCCCCGCTGCGTCGCCCTCGGCAAAGACGCTCGCCGCCCGCCACGCATAGCGCGCTTCATAACGTCGGCCGGCCGCCCAGAGTGCATCACCCAGATGCTCGTTGATCGTCACGTCGCCCGGCGCTCCCGCCGCGGCGCGCTCCAGCACAGGCACCGCCGCCGCGACGTCACCCGCCATATAATGCGCCCAGCCCAGCGAATCCGTGATCGAGGGATCGTCGGGTTTCAGCCGGCTGGCCTTTTTCAGCAGATCCAGCGCCTGCACCATATTCTGACCGCGCTCCACCTGCGCATAGCCCAGATAGTTCAGCACCACGGGTTCGTCGGGGGCCAGCGCCGACGCCTTGGTCAGCGCGGCCTTGGCCTCGTCCCAGCGCCCTGCCCGTTCCAGCGCGCTGCCCTCCAGCAGGTACAGCGTCCATGGTGCCGCGCCCTCGGCATAGAAGCGATGGGCGTCGCCATAGGCTGTGGCTGCACCCTGAAAGTCCCCGGCATCCGCCAATATGGCCGCCAGCCGCAGATAATCCGACCCGTCTGCATCGGGACGGGCGGCGAGCGTGCGGGCGAGCGCCAAGGCACCTGCGGCATCCCCGGAAGCAGCAAGCGCCGTGACACGAACATCCTGTGCGCCCAGGCCAAACGGCGATTCCGGCGGAATGAGGGCGGCCTCCGCCAGTGCATCGCTCGCCAGATCACGCGCGGCAAGTTGCCGTGCCACCCCCAGACGAAACTCGGCACTCTGCGGGTCGGCGAAGGTCGCGATCCGGGCGAGCGTGAGCGCCATGGACGAGGTTGAGCCTTCGCTCGTCAGATCATCCGCCAGTCGCGCGAGGAGGCGCGCGAAACCTTGCGCAGGCGTCAGTGGCGGCGCCGATATCCGACGCGCCTCAAGAATGTCGGCGCGAGCGCGGACGAGCAGCGGCGAATCGCCCTGCGCGTCCAGCAGTGCCAGTCCCGCGTCTTTCCGGCCCAATGCCGCGAGCCGACGCGCTGCCACGATGCGCAAGCCGACAAGACGGTTCGTGCGCAGGGAGAGTGCCCGTTGCAACGCGGGCATCGCGTCCTCGACCTTGCCGAGCGAAAGCGCCTGAAGCGCGGCATGTTCATCGACATAGCGCTGGGTGAGTACGCCGAAGCGCGCCCCTGCCGTCACCTGGGCCGGCATGTAGGGGCCATCCGCCATCGAGATCCAGCTGACGAGCAGCGGCGCGAGGAAGCCGAAGCTCTCCTCCTTCTCCAGCCGATCCGCCAGGGCGCGGGCACTCGCCCAGTTCTTTGCCGATAGCGCCTCTATCGTGAAGAGCAGCGTGCCGTCGCGCGGCAGCCGCTCGGCCGCGTCGAGCACATGCGCGGATTGCAGCGCGAGCGCCATGTCCCCACTCTCGATCGCCTGCCGATAGGATCGCGAGGCGACCTCCAGGCTGGCGGGATCGGCCGAGAGCGCCTGGCGGTAGGCGAGGACGGCGACACCGCCGGCGCCATCGACATCCGCCAGCCGCGCCCGCGCATAGGCGTTGAGCGCAGGCGTATCCACGGCGGCCATGGCAGGCGCGGCCATCGCCGTGGTAATGAGCCCTGCCGCCGCGAGTGCCGGCAGGATCGAAGTCATCAGGCACCTACATATTGGGATAGTTCGGTCCTCCGCCGCCTTCCGGCACCACCCAGTTGATGTTCTGGGTGGGATCCTTGATGTCACACGTCTTGCAATGGACGCAGTTCTGGGCGTTGATCTGGAAACGCGGCGCGCCTTCTTCAACCCCAACCACTTCATAGACGCCAGCGGGACAATAGCGTTGCGCCGGCTCGTCATAAAGGGGCAGGTTGTAGGAAATCGGGATCGAGGGATCCTTCAGCTGCAGATGGACCGGCTGGTCTTCCTCATGATTGGTGTTCGACAGGAACACCGAGGACAGGCGATCGAAGCTGATGACGCCATCGGGCTTGGGATAGGCGATCTTCTGGCACGCATCCTTGGGCCACAGCTTCTCCGCGTCCGGCTTGTGCTTCATCGTGAAGGGCAGGCCGATCTTCAGCGTCCGCATCCACATATCGATGCCCGCGATCAGCGTGCCCAGCGTGCCGCCGAATTTGGAGATGGCCGGCTCGGCATTGCGGACGATCTTGAGCTCATCTGCGATCCAGCTGGAGCGCACCGCCTCGCCATAGCTGGTGAGTTCATCGCTCGTGCGCTCGGCCTGGATCGCGGCAAAGGCCGCCTCGGCCGCCAGCATGCCGGATTTCATCGCGGTATGCGTGCCCTTGATGCGGGGCACGTTCACGAAGCCGGCCGAACAGCCGATCAGCGCGCCACCGGGAAATTCCAGCTTGGGCACGGACTGCCAGCCGCCCTCGTTGATCGCGCGCGCGCCATAGGAGACGCGGCGGCCACCCTCCAGATATTTGCGGATTTCCGGGTGCTGCTTCCAGCGCTGAAATTCCTCGAACGGATAGAGATAGGGATTGCGGTAGGACAGGCCGACCACGAAACCCAGCGCCACCTGGCCGTTGGCCTGATGGTAGAGGAAGCCCCCGCCATAGGCGTCGCTCAGCGGCCAGCCCTGGCTGTGGATGACAAGGCCAGGCTTGTGCATCGCCGGGTCGATATCCCACAATTCCTTCATGCCCAAGCCGTAGACCTGCGGCTCGCAATCCGCATCGAGCGCGAACTGGCGCTTGAGGATCTTGGTCAGGTGGCCGCGCGCGCCTTCTGCGAAGAAGGTGTATTTGGCGTGCAGTTCAAGGCCCGGCTGATAGTCGGGCTTGCGGTTGCCTTCGCGATCCACGCCCATGTCGCCGGTGGCGACGCCCTTTACCGAGCCGTCCTCATTATAGAGGATCTCGGCAGCGGCGAAGCCGGGGAAGATCTCCACGCCCAGCCCCTCGGCCTGCTCGGCCAGCCAGCGGCACAGGTTGCCGAGCGATCCGGTATAGGTGCCCTTGTTGTGCATGAAACCGGGCGTCATGATGTGCGGCATCGAGAATTTACCGGTCTTCGTGAGGAACCAGTGCTGGTTGTCCGTCACGGGAACCTCGGCGAGCGAACAGCCCATGTCGCGCCATTCCGGCAGCAGTTCGTCAAGCGCCTTGGGATCGACGACCGCGCCCGAGAGGATATGCGCGCCGATCTCCGAGCCCTTTTCCAGCACGCACACGGAAAGCTCCGCGCCAGCGTCATTGGCAAGTTGCTTCAACCTGATCGCCGCGCTAAGCCCCGCAGGCCCGCCGCCGACGATCACGATGTCATATGGCATCGACTCCCGGTCGCTCATCTGTTCCCTCCTTATGGCACCAAATGGCCCCGTCCATCCGGTCGCCGTATCACTAAAACGGTCTGACACATTGCGCGATGGCCATTCTTGACCCCCTCGTCAACCTCTGACCCTTGTGAACGCAATGCGGGGAATGGCGGGGACATCCATGGCTACGGCTGACGTAGCGGCCGAGGCTTTCATGGCCTGGTGGGCGCTTGCGGGCGTCGATTGCGCTGTTGACGAGGCCCCCGTGGACTGGCTCCGGGCGCCTCCTGCCCCGGCAAAGGCCGGTCTGGCGAGAAATATCCACACGGCGATGCGATCGGGCGATGGTGGCCCGACCTCGGCCGCCGATGCGGCCGTGGCAAAACCCGCCGCGCCCGCCACGCGATTGCCCGCCGATCTCGTCGCATTCCGCCGCTGGCTGGCAGACAGCCCCGACATCATCGAGGGCCAATGGCCCGGACCGCGCGTCCTGCCCAGCGAGGCGACCGGCGCGGAGTTGATGGTCATCACCGACATGCCCGATGCCGATGACATCGCCACCGGCGCCCTGCTGGCGGGGGACGCCGGAAAGCTGTTCGATGCGATGCTCGCCGCCATCGGCATCGCCCGGGCGCAATGCCATGTCGCGTCGCTCGCCGTCGCGCGTCCGATCGGCGGGCTGATGGGCGACGAGGACCTTGCGCCGCTGGCGGAACGGATGCTCCATCACATCGCGCTCGCGGCACCGAAGCGGGTGCTGCTGCTGGGCGATCGGACGGGCCGTGCCCTTGCCGCGACCGAAGGTGGCGCCGCGCTGCGCGATGCCCCGAAAGGTTTACGCCCCGTTAACTATCCCGGCGGCATGATTGACGCCATCGCCACCCTTCATCCCCGGCTGCTGCTGAAACAGCCCGAAGCGAAGGCCGAATGCTGGCAACAGCTGCAATTTCTGGTAAAGGGCCGATCCTGACCATGCGATTTTCACCCCGTGCCCTTCTTCTGGCGATCGCCAGCCTGCCCGTGCTCAGCGCCGGCACGGCCATCGCCGAAACCGACACGCTGAACATCGCGCTGCACGAGAGTGCGCAGGACCCCGCCCTTGCCCTCAAGGACAATGACAAGGCGCGCTACCGTGCGATCTTCTCCGCGCTGCGTGCCTCGCAATGGAATGATGCCAGGGCGCAGATCGCGACGCTGGACCAGAATGATCCAGTGCGCCCCCTCGCCCTGTCCGAACTCTATCTGGCGAAGAATTCCCCGAAAGCCGAGCTGTTCGACCTGCTCGACCTGCTGAACAAGGCAAGCTGGCTGCCCAAGGCCGACCAGATCCAGCGGCTCGCCCAGAAACGCGGCGCGCAGCTGCTGCCCGAACTGCCGCAAGTGCAGAAGCTGGTATGGCTGGGCTCCGCGCCCAAGCGGCAATATATCGCGACGGTCAAGACCGACCTTGCGGCGCAGGCCCTTGGTGCGCAGATCCTGCCGCTCATCAAGAATGACGACCCTGCCGGCGCGGAATCGCTGCTGAACGCAGCCGAAGGGACGCTCAGCCCGGAAGGCCGGGTGGAATGGCGCGAGCGGGTCGCCTGGTCCTATTATATCGAGAATGACGAGGGCAATGCCCGGCGTCTGGCGGCCAAGGCGCTGGAAGGATCGCCCGGCGGCGACTGGACGGTGCAGGCCTATTGGACGACCGGCCTTGCGGCATGGCGCCAGAAGGACTGGAACGCCGCCGCCCCCGCCTTCGCCAATGTCGCGGCGATGGCCGGCAATGAGGATATGCGGGCGGCGGGCGCCTATTGGGCGGCGCGCGCCTATATGGTGTCGGGCAACCCGGCCAAGGTCGAGGGCCTGCTGCGCAGCGCCGCGCGGTCCCAGGAGACCTTCTATGGCCTGCTCGCCCGCGAGACTCTGGGCATGCCGCTCAACGCCTCCACCCAGACCGCACGCTTTGGCGATGACGACTGGAAGGCGCTGAAGGACAGCCCCAACGCCCGCGCGGCCATTGCGCTCTCGGCCGCCGGGGAAACGGCGCTTGCCGACCAGGCGCTGCGCTATCAGGCGCGGATCGGCGGCGCGCCGCAATATCAGGCGCTGCTGAAGCTGGCGGGTGCGCTCGACATGCCCGAGACCCAGCTGTGGCTCGCCCATAACGGCCCGGCCGGTCGTCAACCCGACAGTTTCGCACGCTTCCCCGCCCCCAAATGGACGCCCGATGGCGGCTGGCGGGTCGATCCGGCGCTGGTCTTTGCCCATACGCTGCAGGAATCGGGCTTCCGTACCGCCGCCGTCAGCGGCGCGGGCGCGGTCGGCCTGATGCAGGTCCGGCCTGCGACCGGTGGGGACGTCGGCATGAGCGCCGCCTCGCAGCTGCTCGTCCCGTCCACCAACATGGAATATGGCCAGCGCTATCTGGAGCAGCTGCGCGACATGAGCGCCACCGGCGGACTGCTGCCCAAGGTGATGGCCGCCTATAATGCCGGGCCGACCCCGGTCGAGCGCTGGAACGCGCAGGTCAAGGACGGCGGCGACCCGCTGCTGTTCATCGAATCGCTGCCCTATTATGAAACCCGCGCCTATGTGAACATCGTCATGCGCAACTACTGGATGTACCAGATCCAGGCGAAGGGCGCGGCGGATTGCCTGACCGGCATGGCACAGGGCATGTGGCCGCGCTTTCCGGGCAAGAAGGGCACCACGCTCGTGCGGCTGGGCGCCAACAGCTTCGTGGGCGGCGGCACGGACTGAACGGGCGCCCGGCTCTGGCGTCGCCCCTCCCAGCAAAGGCAAGGCAGACACGCCGGGCCGCCCACCCATGAGCCGTTTGACGGTTGAGAACCCATTGCTGACATAGAGAGATCGTCACCCTGAACGCGTTTCAGGGTTTATTTCTCCGAATTGAGCGAAGGCTGGTGTGGCACGATGGATGCAGGAGGCGACCAGAAGGAGACTCTCTGCTCCCCTCCCTGAAAGGGAGGGGCCGGGGGTGGGTAGGCGAACGGAGCGAGCCTCGCTACGATGCCACAATGCGCCGTGTTCCCGATTTCCTGACCGCGAATGCCCGCACTTTGCGCAACGGGCAAACGAATGCCGAGCGACTGGTCTGGCGGCGGATCTCTCGCTATCGCCCGCGCTTCACGCGTCAGTTGTTGGTCAGGCCCTCTATCGTTGATCTTGCCTGTCGTTCAGCGAAGTTGGCGGTCGAGTTTGATGGCGCTCAGCATCTTGAAGCACAAGATTATGATGGTGTTCGCGCGGCCTTTCTGACTGAAAATGGCTCGACCATGCTGCGCTTCTGAAACAGCGAAGTCGCCGACAATCCCGACGGTGTAGTGGAGGCGATCCTCCTCAAGGCCGCCGAGTGCCTCGGCGGAACCCACCCCCAGCCCCTCCCTTCCAGGGAGGGGGGAAGGAAAAGCTGACCGTCCCCTAGCCACCCACGCCGCAAGAATGGCGCTTCAGACTTCTCCTTGACCGCGAACAGGTTCGACAGGCTCAACATCGCCCCGCATCCTTGCCTATTCGCGCCTTCCCGCGCATAGCTTCGCCATGCCGATAGACGACAGCATCACCTTCATCCCCGTCCGCATCGCGGTGCTCACCGTGTCGGACAGCCGCACCCTTGCCGAGGACCGCTCCGGCGACGCGCTGATCGAGCGGATCACGCAGGCCGGTCATGTGCTGGCCGACCGCCGCATCGAGAAAGACGACCGCGAGACCATCGTCGCACGCCTCCACGGCTGGATCGACAATCCGCAGGTCGATTGCATCATCACCACCGGCGGCACCGGCGTTACCGGCCGCGATGTCACGCCCGAGGCGCTGGCACAGGTGCAGGACAAAGAGATTCCCGGCTTCGGCGAGCTGTTCCGCTTTCTCAGCTATGCCAAGATCGGCACCTCCACCATCCAGTCGCGCGCCGCCGCCTGCGTCGCGCGCGGCACCTATATCTTCGCGCTGCCCGGATCGACCGGCGCGGTGAAGGACGGGTGGGACGGCATCCTCTCCACCCAGCTCGACAGCCGCTGGCGCCCGTGCAACTTCGTGGAACTGATGCCGCGCCTCACGGAGCGCTGAGCGACGCCCGCCGATGCGCGCGCTCGCCCCGACGCCATGAACGGGGCTGACGCAAAGGCACTTCAGCCCGCCACATGCCCCGCCGCGCGCAGGGGCCGTTGCCGGAATGCCCCGGCAGCGGCCGCCACGCCTATCCCTGTTCCTTGAAGAACAGGTTCAGCTCGTTCAGCATCACCGCCCACCAGTCCGTCACGTCGGCGAAATTCTTCTGGTTCAGCCCGCCGACGGTGGTGAGGTCATAGCAGACGCGCAGGCCCTTATCCTCCTGCACAGCCATCTGCATGAAGCGCTTGCTGCGGTTCCACTTGTTGGCCAGCTCGAACGTGTTCTTGCCATCGTCGCTGAAGCTGACCTGGAACTGGATGGCCGCGCAGTTCTTGTTCTCTTCGCAGTCGTAGAAATAGATGGTGTAGTTATAGCCGCTCGCGGCGCTCTCGATCTGCGGATCGCCCTGCGAATCCTTGCCCAGCTTCGCCTTGTAGCCAGCGGCCATCAGCGCATCGACGATGGTCTTGGGATCGCTGGCGCAGACGAGCCCGGCGCCGCATTTCTCCTTGTCCGCCGCATGGGCAGAAGAAGACGCCGCCAGCGCCAGCATCCCCAGCCCCGCCGCGAGAATCGTCTTGCCAATCATGCCCTTGGTCTCCCCTCTGTCCGTCGAGCCTCCTTGCCGGCACAAGCAGCCTTGTCAAGATGTTCACTTTATGTTCTAGTTTTATCATGACGACGGTGAAGGGCAGAGGCGCAACCGGCAACGCAGGCAGCGGCCGCTTCAATGTGCCCGCGAGAACCACGGATCGCGACTGGCTGGACGAGCGGGAAAACATCGATGGCGCGCCCGCGAAACTGCGCACCGAAATCACGATCGAACGCCCGCGCACGATCATCAGCCGCAACTCATCCCCCGACATCGGCTTCAACCAGTCGATCAATGCCTATCGGGGCTGCGAGCATGGCTGCATCTACTGCTTCGCCCGCCCGACCCATGCCTATCACGACCTGTCGCCGGGGCTGGATTTCGAGACTAAACTGTTTGCCAAGCCGGATGCCGCCACGCTGTTGCGGGCGGAGCTCATGAAGCCGGGCTATCGCGTCGCGACGATCGCCATGGGCACCAATACCGACCCCTATCAGCCGATCGAGCGCGAATGGCGGATCACCCGGCAGTGCATCGAGGTGCTGGCGCAGTGCCGGCATCCGCTGATGATCACCACCAAGTCAGACCGGGTGCTGCGGGACATCGACCTGCTGGCGGGGATGGCGGCGGACGGGCTGGTCGCGGTGGGCATGTCGGTGACGACGCTGGACCCGGCGATCGCGCGCACGCTGGAACCGCGCGCGCCGCATCCCGAACGGCGGATCGCGGCGATCGCCCGGCTCGCGGAGGCGGGCGTGCCGGTCCATGCCTGCGTCTCCCCCATTATCCCGGCGATCACCGATCATGAGATCGAGCATATCGTCGCGCGCGTGGCGCAGGCGGGCGCGCGGGGCGTGTCCTTCATTCCCGTCCGGCTGCCGCATGAGGTCGCGCCGCTGTTCCGCGCCTGGCTGGACGCGCATTATCCCGATCGCGCGGGTAAGGTGATGGCGATCATCCGCGATATGCGCGGCGGGCGGGACAATGATCCCGATTTCAGGAGGCGGATGAAGGGCCAGGGCGTCTGGGCCGCGCTGATCCACCAGCGCTTCGTGAAGGCGCGGCGAAAGCATGGGCTGGAACAGGAGCGCATCATCTTGCGCACCGACCTGTTCCGCCCGCCCGAGGGCGCGCAGCTCCGGCTGTTCTGACGCGGGATTACAGGGACGACACGCTGCTTATCGCGAGGAGACCATGCGAATGCCTGAACGGCGGGTCTTGGCGCGGTGGCCGTCCTGTCCCGCGCCCATCGGCTCGAAGCTGTGGACCGAGACGCCCGGCACGATGCCCAGCGCCTCCATCACCTCGGCATCGATCACATAATCGTCGCCCACGAAGATCCGGGCCACGCCATTGCCCGGCGTCGGCACCCGCAGGAAGGCTTCGCTGCGCCCGCCCTTGCTGGCGGAGAGGATTCCCGCAAGCGTCGGCATGGTCGTCGCATCCTCGACATTGAGGATCAGCTCCATGCGGGACGCGCTGGCGATCTGGCGGAAGGGCTGCACGCCGCGCACGGTGACGCGCGGGGTTTCCTCGCCCGGCTGGCGATCGAGTTCCACCTGGAGCAGCGCGCATTCGCCATCGCGGCCGATCGCCTCGATCAGCTTGCAGGCGTCCTCGTCGAAACAGCTCGCCTGGAACTGCCCGCTGCTGTCGGAGAAGGTCGCGGCGACATAGCGCCCGCCGCGCCTTGTGTCGCGCCAGCGCACATCCTCCACCATCGCCGCCATGATGCCCAGCCCGCGCCCGCCCTCGGCCACCGGCTGCGCGCAGATCGCGCCATAGCTTCGCGCACCCTTCGCCTCGGCAATGGCGCGATAGCGGTCCACCGGATGCGCAGAGAAATAGAAGCCGAAAGCGTCCTTCTCCTGCGCCATCCGCTCGGACACGGTCCAACTCGCATGGGGCGGAATATGGACGTCGGCATGGGCGATCTCCTCGCCGCCGAACAGCCCGCCCTGCCCGCTCGCCCGCGCCTCCGCCGCGCTCGCCGCGACGGACAGGATGGTTTCCGCCGCGGCATGAACTCCTGCCCGGTCGGCATGGATGCCATCAAAGGCGCCGGCGGCAGCAAGGCTTTCCAGCTGGCGGCGGTTAAGCAGGCGCGGCTCGATGCGGTCGGCGAAATCGTCGAGGCTCTGGAAGGGGCCATTGGCCTCCCGCTCCGCGACCAGCACCTCCATCGCCTTCTCGCCCACGCCCTTCAGGCCGCCCAGCGCATAGCGGACGGCGAAGGCGAGCCGCCCTTCCCCTTCGGGCGCGGGTTCGACCGAGAAGTCGGCCTCGCTGGCGTTCACGTCCGGCGGCAGGCAGTTGACGCCGGTGCGCCGCATGTCATCGACGAAGACGGTCAGCTTGTCGGTCAAGTGAATGTCGTAAGCCATCGACGCGGCGTAGAATTCCGCGGGATAATGCGCCTTCAACCAGGCCGTGTGATAGGCGAGAAGCGCATAGGCGGCCGCGTGGCTCTTGTTGAAGCCATAGCCCGCGAACTTGTCGATCAAGTCGAACAGTTCATTGGCCTTGGCCTTCTTGATGTCGCTCTTGGCGCAGCCGTCGACGAAGCGCGATCGCTGCGCGTCCATCTCCGCCTTCACCTTCTTGCCCATGGCGCGGCGCAGAAGGTCGGCGTCGCCCAGCGAATAGCCCGCCAGGATCTGCGCGGCCTGCATCACCTGTTCCTGATAGACGAAGATGCCATAGGTCTCTTCGAGGATCGGCTTCAGCAGGATGTGGGGATATTCGATCTCCTCCTGCCCGTTCTTGCGACGGCCGAACATCGGGATATTGTCCATCGGACCGGGACGGTAGAGCGACACCAGCGCGATGATGTCGCCGAAATTGGTCGGACGCACGGCGGCCAGCGTCTTGCGCATGCCTTCCGATTCCAGCTGGAACACGCCGACCGTGTCGCCGCGCTGGAGCAAGTCGTAGACCGCCTCGTCATCCCAGGCGAGCAGGCTGAGGTCCACGCTCACCCCGCGCTTGGCGAGCAATTGCACGGCCTTCTGCAGCACCGACAGAGTCTTGAGGCCGAGAAAGTCGAACTTCACCAGCCCCGCGCCCTCGACATATTTCATGTCGAACTGGGTGACGGGCATGTCGGATCGCGGATCGCGATAGAGCGGCACCAACTGCGACAGCGGCCGGTCGCCGATCACCACGCCGGCGGCATGGGTGGAGCTGTGGCGCGGGAAACCTTCCAGCTTCATCGCATAGTCGATCAGGCGGCGGACCTGCTCGTCGCTCTTATATTCCTGCACGAACTCGGAAACGCCGTTCATCGTGCGTTCCAGCGTCCAGGGATCGGTCGGATGGTTGGGCACCAGCTTGGCGAGCCGGTCGACCTGGCCATAGCTCATCTGCAGAACGCGGCCGGTGTCCTTGAGCACCGCGCGCGCCTTCAGCTTTCCGAAGGTGATGATCTGGGCAACATGATCGCGCCCATATTTCTCCTGCACATAGCGGATCACCTCACCGCGGCGGGTTTCGCAGAAGTCGATGTCGAAGTCGGGCATCGACACACGTTCCGGGTTCAGGAAGCGCTCGAACAGCAGCCCCAGCTGCAACGGGTCGAGATCGGTGATGGTCAGCGCCCAGGCGACGAGCGAGCCCGCGCCCGATCCGCGCCCCGGCCCCACCGGAATATCCTGTTCCTTGGCCCATTTGATGAAGTCGGCCACGATCAAGAAGTAACCGGGAAACCCCATCTGGATGATGATGTCCGTCTCGAACTTCAGCCGATCGAAATAGGGCGCGCGCGCCTCCTCATCGGTGATGCCGAGCGTCGCGAGCCGCGCTTCCAGGCCCGCCTTGGCCTGATCGCGCAGCATCGCTTCCTCGCCCGCGCGGTCGCCGGCGAGGCTGGGCAGGATGGGCTTGCGCTTGGGCGCGGCCACGGCGCAGCGCTGGGCGACGACCAGCGTGTTCGCCAGCGCCTCCGGCAGATCCTCGAACAGGCGCTTCATCTCGCCCGCATTCTTCATCCATGCGTCGGGTGAACTGGTGCGCCGGTCGGGATTGTCGACATAGGCGCCGTCCGCGATGCACAGCATCACGTCATGCGCGGCATGGAAGGCAGGCTCGGTGAAGCAGGTCGGGTTGGTCGCGACCAGCGGCAGGTCGCGGGCATAGGCAAGATCGAGCAGGTCGGGCTCCGCCTTCCCCTCGACGGGATCGAGCCGGCGGACGATCTCGATATAGAGGCGGTCCGGGAACAGCGCCTGCAGACGGTCGCAATAGGTGCGCGCGGCATCCGGCTGATCCTCGGCGAACAGCCGGGCGAGCGCGCCCTCCCCGCCTGCCGTCAGGGCGATCAGGCCATCGGTAAGACCGACCATCGCGTCCAGCGTGACATGCGGCTGCTCTTCCAGCGGCCGGTCCAGATGCGCCATGGAGACGAGCGCGCAGAGATTGTCATAGCCGGCCGAATCCTGCGCATAGAGCGCGATCCAGTCATGCACCGGCGCCGCGCCGGACGGCCGACCGGGCCGGGCGACGCCCAGCATCGTGCCGATCACCGGCTGCACGCCCTCGCCCTTGCACGCATCGGAAAAGGCCATCGCGGCATAGAGGCCGTTGCGATCCGTCAGCGCGGCGGCTGGGAATCCCAGCGCCTTGGCCTGCTTCGCCATCGTCTTGGGCTCGATGGCGCCTTCCAGCATGGTATAGGAGGAGAGGATGCGAAGCGGGACGAACGGGGCATGCGGCATCGCGGCAGCTTAGGCGCTCCGGTTGATTCTGGCAAAGCAGGATAGCCCGTCGCGCAGATGAAAATTGACAGGAGCCGCCCGCCTGTGACGCCGGGCACAGTGCGATTGCCCTGCCTACCCTAAAATGCTCCAATCCTTTTCAAGCAAACATTCGCGCATTCAGGGAGAAGACGCATGACCCAAGGGGATCCCATTTCCACACCCACTTCCCTCGTCGCGCGCGCCAAGGCGATCATCCTCACGCCGAAGCGCGAATGGGAGACGATCGACGGCGAACCCTCCAGCATCGGCGGCATCTTCACCGGCTATGCCGCGATCCTGGCCGCCATTCCGGCGCTCTCCGGTCTGATCGGCGGGCAGATCTTCGGCTATGGGATGATGGGCCTGTCGTGGCGTCCCTCGCTGATGGGCGCGATCGGCATGGCGGTCGCCAAATATGTGCTCTCGCTTGTCAGCCTGTTCATCCTCGCCTTTATCATCAATGCGCTGGCGCCGACCTTCGGCGGGCAGAAGGACGGGCTGAAGGCCTTCAAGGTCGCTGCCTATTCGGCGACGGCGGGGTGGCTGGCGGGCATCTTCTCGCTGATCCCCAGCCTGGCGATGCTGGGCATATTGGGTCTCTACAGCCTGTACCTGCTCTACACCGGACTGCCGCTGCTGATGAAGGCGCCGCAGGAGAAGGCCGTGGGCTACACCATCGTCACGATCGTCGCCGCGGTGGTGCTGACCCTGCTCGCCACCGCGATCGCGGCGCCCATCGGCGGCATGTTCGCCGGCGGCGGCATGATGAGCGGGCGGGAGGAGATTTCGGGCGAGATCAAGCTGCCGGGCGGCGGAACCGTCGACATGGGCAAGCTCAATGATGCCTCGAAGCAGATGGAGGCAGCGGCCAAGCGCATGGAAGCGGCGGCGAACGGTGAACCGGGCGCGACGATCGCGCCGGCAACGCTGCAGGCGATGCTGCCCGCCAGGATCGGCGGCTATGCCCGCACCGAGACGGAGAGCGCGAGCATGGCGGGCGGCGCCCATGCCTCGGCCCGATACGAGGGCGGGGACAAGAGTTTCCGTCTGGAAGTGACGGACATGGCTGCCGTGGGCGCGCTCGCCGGGCTTGGAGCGGCGATGAACGTGCAGTCCAGCAAGCAGACCGCCACGGGTTACGAAAAGACGGAAACCATCGACGGCCGCGTCGTCACCGAGCAATGGGACAACCAGTCGCATGACGGCAAGTTCGGCACCACCATCGCCAACCGCTTCATGGTGGAAGCCAGCGGCAGCGCGAACAGCATCGACGAACTCAAGGCCGCCGTCGCCGCCATCGGGCTCGACAAGCTGGCCGCCATGGCGAAGTAGGCGCGGCTTATCGGCGCGGGTCGTCCGCCAGCAGGGCTTCGATCCGCGTCTTGAGCGCTTCCGGCTTCATCGTCGGCGCGAAACGGTCAATCACGCGGCCTTCGCGATCGACCAGGAACTTGGTGAAGTTCCACTTGATCCCCTTCGATCCCAGCAGGCCGGGCGCCTGTCCCTTCAGCCAGATAAAGAGCGGGTCGGCGTCCGGGCCGTTCACATCCACCTTGGCGAAGACCGGGAAGGTCACGTCATAGGTCAGCGAACAGAAGCTGGCGATCTCGTCTGCATCGCCCGGTTCCTGCCCGCCGAACTGGTTGCAGGGGAAGGCCAGCACGTCCAGCCCGCTTGCATGATAGTCGCGATGCAGCGCCTCCAGCCCGGCATATTGGGGCGTGAACCCGCATTTGCTTGCAGTATTCACGATCAGCATCACCCTGCCGGCGCGATCGGCCAGGGCTTCCGGGGAGCCATCGGCCCGCTTGACCGTGAAGTCCCCGATCCCGGTCATTCCAGTACGCCCGCATGCAACCGCACGACGCGGTCCATCTTCGCCGCCAGCCGTTCATTATGCGTCGCGACCAATGCGGAGGAGCCTTCCTCCCGCACCAGCCGCAGGAATTCGCCCAGCACGATGTCGGCAGTGCGCTCGTCCAGATTGCCCGTCGGCTCGTCCGCCAGTACCAGCGCCGGGCGATTGGCCAGCGCGCGCGCCACGGCGACCCGCTGCTGCTCGCCACCCGACAGCTGGCTCGGCCGGTGCTCCAGCCGGTGCGATAGCCCCAGAGAGGTCAGCAGCGACACCGCCCGCTCCCGCGCGGCCGCCATCGTCGCGTCCTTGATCATCTGCGGCAGGATGACATTCTCCACCGCATTGAAATCGGGCAGCAGGTGATGGAACTGGTAGACGAAGCCCAGCGCGTCGCGGCGCAAGCGGGTGCGCCCGTCATTGCCAAGCTGCGCGGCTTCCTCGCCCCGGATCATGATCGACCCTTCGAACCCGCCCTCCAGCAGGCCGACCGCCTGCAGCAGGGTGGACTTGCCCGACCCCGACGGCCCGAGCAGCGCCACGATCTCGCCCGGCGCGACGGACAACTCCACCCCGCGCAGGACGTGGATGGTCTCTCCGCCCTGGATGAAGCTGCGGCGCAGGCCCGATACGGCAAGGATGTCATTCATAGCGCAGCACCTGCACGGGATCGGTATTGGCAGCCTTGAAGGCCGGATAGAGCGTGGCGAGGAAGCTGAAGACCAGCGCCATGACGCAGATGACGGTAATCTCTACCGGGTCCGGCTTCGATGGCAGTTCGGTCAGGAAGCGGATCGAGGGATCCCACAGATTCTGCCCCGTCAGGAACTGGATCGCGTTCACCATCGATTGGCGGAAGAACAGGAAGGTAAAGCCCAGCACCAGCCCCGAAAGCATCCCCAGCGTGCCGATGGTCACGCCCACGGTCATGAAGATCTTGAGCAGCCCGGACCGGGAGGCGCCCATGGTCCGCAGGATCGCGATGTCCCGCGTCTTGGCGCGCACCAGCATGATGAGCGAGGAGAGGATGTTGAACACCGCGACCAGCACGATGATGGAGAGCACCACGAACATCGCCACCCGCTCGACCGCCAGCGCCTCGAACAGGGAGGCATTCATCTGTCGCCAGTCCTGGATGGCTGCGCGGCCCTCCACCTTCTTGGCCAGCGGCGCGAGGATCGACTGGACCTGATCGGCATTGCTCGTCTCGACCTCGATCATGCCCACGACATCGCCCAGCAGCAGCAGCGTCTGCGCGTCCTGCATCGGCATGATGACGAAGGCCTTGTCATAATCATAGACGCCCACCTCGAAGATCGCGCCGACTTCATAGCTGATCTGGCGCGGCATCGTGCCGAAGGGAGTCGAGCGCCCCGCCGGGTTGATGATGGTGATTCGCTGCCCCACGGACACGCCCATATTTTCCGCCAGCCGCACGCCGATGGCGACCCGCTCGCTGCCCGGCGTCAGCGACGCGAGGCTGCCGGCGACGAGCTTTTCCTTGATCGTGGGATTGTTGCGGATGTCGGCGACCTCCATGCCGCGCACCAGCACCGCCTCCACGCGACCATCGTAGCTGCCCAGCAGCGGCTGCTCGATCAGCGGCGTGGCGCTGGTGACGCCCGGCGTCGCCTTGGCCTCACGCAGGATCGACTGCCAGTCCGGCAGCCGGCCGCCATAGCCCTGCACCACCGCATGGCCGTTCAGCCCGACGATCTTGTCGAAAAGCTCGGCGCGAAAACCGTTCATCACGCTCATGACGATGATAAGCGCGGCAACGCCCAGCATCACGGCGACCAGGCTGATGCCCGCGACCAGAAAGATGAAACCTTCACCCTTGCCGGGCAGGAGGTAGCGTTTTGAAATCATCCGCTCGTAGCGCGAAAGAATCATACGGGTTCGTGAAACCTCCAGAAAATGCCCGGTGGTCCTAGGCGGGGTGCCCGGCTCAGGCAAGCAGGGCGGCGCTGTTGCCTAATTGGCACAGCATGTATTCAAAATGAATCGGTCGCTCACTTTGACAGTGACACGAGCCTGTAGCCGCCATAGCAATACTAGCGAAACACAGGCAAAAACGGCCGTGGTTCAGGGACACTGCAGTCCCGATCTCGAGCATGGGGGCTAGAGATCGGTCGACGCGGTACCGAGGGGGAGACGAGCAATCGTCCATCGACGCCCGGATCGGCAACGGTCCGGGCGTTTATGATTTTCCCGCTAGGCGCGCAACATGACAATCGCATGACGATGCCGCCCGCTCGGAGCCGTCACACACGCACATGACATCGCCTCTTGAAAGGCGAAAAAGCCCAACCATATCGTTGTCGTCCGGCCGCCATCATGGGGCCGGACAGAGCAAAACCGGGCGCCATATCGGGTCCGGCACATCATTCTGCTTCGTTATGGAGATTATGACATGCGTGGTTTCGACCTTACCCCCTACCGCCGCTCGACTGTCGGCTTCGACCGCCTGTTCGACCTGATCGAGAACAATGCGCGCGCGGCGCAGGGAGACAATTACCCCCCCTTCAACATCGAGCGCCTCTCCGAGGACCGTTATCGCGTGACCCTGGCCGTCGCCGGCTTCCGTTCCGACGAGCTGGAGATCACCGCCCAGCAGAATCTTCTGCAGGTCACGGGCCGCAAGGAAGAGGCGAGCGGCGTCGATCGCAGCAAGTTCCTGCATGTCGGCATCGCCAATCGCAGCTTCGAGCGCCGATTCGAGCTCGCCGACTTCGTGCGGGTGGAAAGCGCCGACTTGGCCGATGGCCTGCTCATCATCGAGCTTCTGCGCGAAGTGCCCGAGGCGATGAAGCCCAAGCGGATCGCCATCAACGGCGGTCAGCTTGTGGACATCCACGCCAGCCGCGACGCGGCGTAAGGATCGCAAAGATAGCGCCGGCCCCACCTTCCCGGGGCCAGCCAAGAAAATCGGGGGGAGCCGGGTGATCCGGCTCCCCTTTTTGCTGCGTCGGCCGCCCCCTCTTCCCCGCACGCAATATCCACTGGCCAATGGCGCGCGGGCGCAATAGGAGAAGCGCCATGATCCTCGTCATCGACAATTATGACAGCTTCACCTGGAACCTGGTCCATTATCTGATGGAGCTGGGTGCGGAGGTGGAAGTCGTCCGCAATGACGCCATGTCGGCGGGCCAGGCCATTTCTTCCGGCGCTGAGGCGTTCCTGCTCTCGCCCGGCCCCTGCACCCCCAATGAAGCCGGGATCAGCCTTGATCTGGTGGCCGCCTGCGCCGACGCTGGTCGTCCGCTGCTGGGCGTATGCCTTGGCCATCAGGCGATCGGCCAGCATTTCGGCGGCAAGGTGGTGCGCGGCGGGCTGATGCACGGCAAGACCTCGCCAGTGCGCCATGACGGCACGGGGCTGTTCCAGGGATTGCCCTCGCCCTTCACCGCGACCCGCTATCATTCGCTGATCGTCGAGGACATCCCGGAGGCACTGATCGTCAACGCGACGAGCGACGACGGATCGGTCATGGCCTTCCGCCATGCGACCCTGCCGATCCACTCGGTGCAGTTCCACCCGGAAAGCATCGCGACCGAGCATGGCCATGATATGCTCGCCAATTTCATGACGCTGGCCGGCATGAAGGTGCGTGAACGCGCCTGACCGGCCATGAAGCCGACGATCCGCACCGGCATGCAGCCCTGACACTCGACTCACCTGACACTCGACTCTGGGGCCATGCTGTGGCTAAGGCCGCGTCATGTCCCTTCTCCCCGATCCATCCCGCCCTCTTGACCCGGACGAGGCCGCCGCCGCCTTTGCCGCGCTGCTTGATGGCGCGCCCTCCGACGAGGAGATCGCCGCCTTCCTCATCCCGATGAGCCAGCGCGGCGAGACCGCCATCGAGATCGCCGCCGCCGCGCGGGCGATGCGGGCGCGGATGATCCCCATTTCGGCGCCCGCCGGAGCGATCGACGTGTGCGGCACGGGGGGCGATGGCCATCATACGCTCAACGTCTCCACCGCCGTCAGCCTGGTGGTCGCGGCCTGCGACGTGCCCGTCGCCAAGCATGGCAATCGCGCCGCCTCGTCCAAGGCGGGCGCGGCGGACACGCTGGAAGTGCTGGGGCTGGACCTGAGCAAGGCGGCCGAGCGCGCGGAACGCAGCCTCGCCGACATCGGCATCTGCTTCCTCTTCGCGCAGGACCACCATCCCGCGATGAAGCGGCTGGGGCCGATCCGCAAGGCGATCGGGCAGCGCACCATCTTCAACCTGATGGGGCCACTTTCCAACCCGGCGGGTGTCACCCGGCAGCTGGTCGGCATCGCCCGGCCCGTTTATGTCCCCATCTATGCCGAAGCCCTGAGCGAACTCGGCGTCGACCGGGCGATGGTCGTATCTGGCGACGAGGGGCTGGATGAGCTGTCGCTGGCCGGCGGCAACGACATTGCCGATGTCACCCGCGACGGCGTCGTGGCGATGCGGCGCTGGTCGGCGGCGGATGCCGGCCTGCCCTCCCATCCGCTGGAGGCCATTCGCGGGGGCGACCCGGCCTATAATGCCGCGGCCCTGCGCGCCCTGCTGCTCGGCGAGCCGGGCGCCTATCGGGACGCGGTGATCCTGAACGCAGCGGCGGCCCTTGTCGTCGCCGGCGCGGCGCACGATCTGCGTGAGGGCGCCGAAGAAGCCGCCGAAGCCATAGACAAGGGCCTTGCCAACGCCCTCCTCAATTGCTGGATTGCCTATACATGACCAACAAACTGATCGAGATCTGCGACTTCAAGCGCGAGGACGTCGTCCGCCGCAAGGCCGCGACCAGCCTGTCGGCGCTGCAGGCGCGCTGCGCCGAGCAGAGCATGCCGCGCGGCTTCCGCGCCGCGCTGGATGCCGCCGCCCGCAGCGGCTATGGCCTGATCGCGGAGATCAAGAAGGCGAGCCCGTCCAAGGGATTGATCCGCCCCGATTTCGATCCGCCCGCCCATGCCGTCGCCTATCAGGCGGCCGGTGCAGCGTGCCTCTCCGTCCTCACCGACGAGCCCTATTTCCAGGGGCATGACGATTTTCTGATGGCCGCCCGCTCCGCCTGCGCCCTGCCGGTGCTGCGCAAGGACTTCATGGTCGATCCCTGGCAGGTGCTGGAAGCGCGCTCGATCGGCGCGGACGCGATCCTCATCATCGTCGCCGCGCTGGACGACGGGCAGATGGCGGAAATCGAGGATGCGGCACTCGGCCTCGGCATGGACGTACTGGTCGAGGTGCACGACGCGGACGAGCTGGAACGCGCGCTCAAGCTGAAATCCCGCCTGATCGGCGTCAACAATCGCGACCTGCGCGACTTCAGCGTCGATTTCGCCCGCACCTATGAGCTGGTCGGCCAGGCGCCGGAGGGCTGCACCTTCGTCGCCGAAAGCGGCCTTGGCTCCCATGCCGATCTGAACGCGATGGCCGAGCATGGCGTGCGCTGCTTCCTGGTCGGCGAGGCTCTGATGCGGCAGCCCGACGTGGAGGCCGCCACCCGCATGCTGCTGGAAGGCGCATGAGCGGGCTCACCCATCTGGACGAGGACGGCGCCGCCCGGATGGTCGATGTCTCGGCCAAGGCGACCACGGTGCGGGAGGCGACCGCCGCCGGACGCATCGACATGAACGTCGAGGCCGCCAGCGCCATCGCGCAGGGGCTGGTGAAGAAGGGCGATGTCCTCGCCGTGGCGCGGGTGGCGGGCATCATGGCAGCCAAGCAGACCGCCAGCCTCATCCCGCTGTGCCACCCCCTGCCGCTGAGCGGCGTGAGCGTGGATTTCACGCTGGACGATCATGGCGTGGACGTGTCGGCAACGGCGCGCACCGCCGCGCAGACCGGCGTGGAGATGGAGGCGATGACCGCCGTTTCCGTGGCGCTGCTGACGATCTACGACATGGCCAAGGCGCTGGACAAGGCGATGGTGATCGGCGGCGTCCGCCTGATCGCGAAATCGGGCGGCAAGTCCGGTGACTGGAAGTCGGACGACGGGCACGCGGCCGCATGAAGAAAGCCCGCACCCCATGAACCTGATGCCCGTCGCGCAGGCGCAGGAGCGCATTCTCTCGCTTGCCGCGCCCTTGCCGCAAGAGGACGCTCCGATCGCCGAATGCGCCGGCCGATGGCTGGCCAGCGACGTGTCCGCCCTGCGCAGCCAGCCATGGGCGGATCTTTCCGCGATGGACGGCTACGCCGTGCGCGCGGCCGACCTGCCCGGCCCATGGCGCGTCATTGGCGAAAGCGCGGCGGGCGGCGCCTACCCGCCGGCCATCGGAGCGGGTGAGGCGGTACGGATCTTTACCGGCGCACCATTGCCCCCGAATGGCGATTGCGTCGTCGTGCAGGAGGATGTGCGGCGCGATAGCGATGTCGCGACGCTGACCGGCGACGGACCACCATCGGCGGGCAAGCACATCCGCCCGGCGGGATCGGACTTCCGTGCCGGGCAGGTGCTGCTGGCGGCCGGCGACCTTATTGGTCCCGCCGCCCTGTCCCTCGCGGTGCTTGCCGGGCATGGCCGCCTGCCCGTTCGGCGGCGGCCGCGCATCGCCATCATCTCGACGGGGGACGAGTTGGTCGCGGCCGGCGCGCCGGTGCCGCCGGGCAAGCTGCCCTCCTCCAACGCCATCATGCTGCGCGCGCTGCTTTCCACCCTGCCCTGCGACGTGATCGACATGGGCATTGTCGGGGATGAGCTGCCTGCCCTGACCGAAGCCTTCACCGCCGCGTCGAAGGCCGATGTGGTCGTCACCACCGGCGGCGCATCAGTGGGCGATCATGACCTTGTTCGTCCCGCCTTCGCCGCGGCCGGAGGCACGCTCGACTTCTGGAAGATCGCAATGCGGCCCGGCAAGCCGCTGATTGCCGGCACGAACGGCGACAGCGTGCTGCTCGGCCTGCCGGGCAATCCGGTCGCCGCCTTCGTCACCGGCATGTTGTTCCTCATGCCGCTTGTCCGGCATCTGGCCGGCGCGTCCTCGCCCTTTCCTGAAGCGCGCACCGCGCATCTGGGCGAGGGCATGCCGCCCGTCACTGTCCGCGACGATTACGTCCGCGGCCGTAGGGAGGGCGACACGGTGTGGCCGCTGCCGGTGCAGGACAGCGCCGCGACCCGTATGCTGGCCATGGCGGATTGCCTTATCCTGCGCCCCGCAAACGGCTGGCCTGTGCCGGCCGGCGAGAGCGTCACGATCATTCCGCTGCGCTGAGCGAACCGCCCGGAAGCAGCCTTGGACAAGAAAAAGGGGCCGCAAGACTGCGACCCCTTCTCCTCGTGCAAAGGCCGATCAGCGCTGCTGGTCGCGACCCGGTGCCTTGTCCTGCTTGCGTTCATCGCCCATCTGGCCCTGGCGATCTTCCTGTTCCTGCTGGCGGTTGCGGTCGGTGCCGCCCTGTCCACCTTGCTGGTCCCGGCGCTGGTCGTTGCCCGGATTTTGATTCTGCTGGTTTGCCATGTCACTCTCCATGTTCGTCCTCTCAACGGGGACGGGGGATCAACGGCGCAATTTGGGCTTCGTTCCCATAAATGGGACGAACCGCTGGACGCTTGACTTGGCCCCTTGTGTTTCCTATGCGTTCTCCATCCGTTCCAACGATGGTGATACAGATGCTCACGGTAAAGCAACAGGAACTGCTCAGCTTCATCCACCGCCGGCTGGAGGAGGATGGCGTATCGCCTTCGTTCGAGGAGATGAAGGAGGCTCTGGACCTGCGATCGAAATCGGGGATCCATCGCCTGATCAGTGCGCTGGAAGAGCGCGGCTTCATCCGGCGCCTGCCCAATCGCGCCCGCGCGCTGGAGGTCGTCAAGCTGCCCGATGCGTTGGAACGCGCGCACAAGGTGCCCGCTCCCGCGACGATCACGCCGCCGTCACTGCAATCGGCACCTCCCTCGCCGCCCGCGCGCATGCCGATCGCGGCCAACGACATCATCGAGATTCCCATGCACGGACGCATCGCCGCCGGCGTGCCGATCGAGGCGATGGAGGGGCAGAACATGCTCTCCGTGCCCGCCGCGTTGCTGGGATCGGGCGATCATTATGCGCTGGAAGTGGCCGGCGATTCCATGGTCGAGGCCGGCATATTGGATGGCGACTTCGCGCTGATCCAGCGGACGGACGTTGCGCGGGACGGCCAGATCGTCGTCGCCCTCATCGACGAGAGCGAAGCCACCCTCAAATATTTCCGCCGACAGGGCCAGCAGATCCGCCTCGACCCCGCCAACGGCGCCTATGAACCGCAAATCTACGACGCCCGCCAGGTCCGCATCCAGGGCAAACTCGCAGGGCTGCTGCGGCGCTATAACTGAGGGGCGTGCGGGGGAGCGGGACCGGCGTTAAGGGCGGGATGCGCCGGCCACGGGCCGATTTGAGACTGTCCGGTTATCGGCTGATGGATGAGGATAGCTGCCTGTCCGGTGACAGAGAGCAACTGAGCAAGCAGCTAACAATCGGTCCCTGATCACAGCAGGAACATGGAAGAGCCGTGGCGATCGTTAGCCAAGGCTCTTCCAAAATCCACGTCGGCATTACGCGTCCTTAGATGCTTCAGGAGTTTCAGCACCCGCACTTGGTGCTGATGGTGCTGGCGCGCCTCTCAACATTCCGTTCAGACTGCCACCAGACATCCCAAGTTCCGCCATCAAGGCATCGATCAACGGCCCGCCAACCCGGTAGCGCATTGCCGCAGAAACTGCGGCATCGGCTAAGTTTCCATCTCCAGTGCTGTCCTCTACGCCAGCTTGGCCGCCATGCAGGCCGCGAGCATCCAGAATGGAAATCTTTTCAATCTGCTCCATCGGCTTGCTGGCGGCCGCAATGATTGCAGGCAGCGCTTCAAGCATCGCCTTGCGGACGAGCAGGGCGGTCTGCGTATCATTCAAGACATTGGTTGCCTCGTTGATCGCAGTCTGGCCCGCCGCATCAACCTTGAATGCCGCCGCGCGACCTTCCGCCCGGGCCTTTTCTGCATCAGCTTCCGCAGTTGCTTCGGTCCGCATCGCTGCTGCCCGCGCCTCCGCAGCTTCTTTGTCAGCGGTGGCTGCAACCGTGATCTGAACGGCCTCTTCTTGCGCCCGCTGGGTTGCCGCGATCACTGCGACATTCTTATTTCGGTTGGCGATTTCAGTCGCCTTGGCGGTTGCCACGCTTTCTTCGGCGCGAACGGCCAAGGCTCGAGCCTCGTTGGCGGCAGCTGTTGCTGTCGATTCCTCTTCGGACTTCTGCGCGGTCTGCACCGCTGTGGTGATACGGGCGAGTTCAATATTGCGGTCGCGTTCGATGGTGGCTGTCTGGATCGCACCATCACGCGCGATCGTTGCGGTTTGTATGACCTTATCCGCTTCGGTTTGGGCGACCGTTTGGGCCTGCTGAGCGCTGATCCGAGCAATTTCCGCAAGGCGGGTCTGCTCTGCCTCAGCCGTGGCGATTGCCGTCGCTTGTTCAGCACGCCGCGCTGACAAGGTTTGCTCCTGCGTCAGTCGGGCTTGTTCTGCCGCCTGGGCGATTTCCAGCGACTGGTTATTCGCATCCAGATTGCGCTGCTCGATCTCGACGCGATTCGTTGCAACGATGTCGTTGCGGATCTTCTTTCGCTCTTCGATCGTGCGCGTCAGGACGGTCAGCCCTTCAGCATCGAAGGCGTTATTTTCGTTAAAATGCTCGAATGCTGTCTGGTCGAAATGGGTAATGCTCACCGACTCCAGCTGAAAGCCGTTCATATCCAGATCGGTCATGAGCGCTTCCTGGACCTTCTGAATGAAGTCGGCCCGGTTTGCATGGAGATGCTCCATCGTCATCGTCGCTGCTACCGAACGCAGGGCCGATACCAGCTTGCCGTCGAGCAGCGATTTTACAGCATCAGGATTATTGACCGATTCACCGAGCGTTTGCGCCGCCGCAGCAATTGACTGGGCATCTGGCTTCACCTTGATGTGGAACAGGCCGATGACGTCCACGCGAAGCTTGTCCAGCGTGATGAGTGCATCCTTATTAAGCCGCGACACTTCCAGCTTTACCGTCGTGAGGCGCACCTGCATCAATTCGTGCAAAACCGGGATGACCATGATGCCGCCGTTCAGCACCACCTTCTCGCCGCCAAAGCCTGTTCGGATCAACGCCACATCCTTGGTTGCCCGCCGGTAAAGGCGTGTCAGGATCACGCCGATGATGACCAATGCCAGGAGCACGATACCGGCATAGGTGAGGATATTCATGAGCGAGGCAGGCAAGGCAGTCTCCTATGGGGATCAGGGGGCCAATCAGATTGGGCGAAAATCGGTATCGACTTCCGGCTGAGCGAAAAATAGCGTGCCGGTGCGCCGCACAAGCAGAGCGCTTTCGCCTGGACCGATTATGTCGCCGTCATTGTGAGGTTCAAGCATCACGTAATGTGCCTGACCGTGCTGATCCACGACCTTGGCGCGGGCCGGATGGCCTCGGCGGGCAGATCCCTCCAACACCATGCCTCGGCGCATGACCAAGTCTTCGGTGTCGATTATCGTGCTTTCATACTCCGGCAGGATTTGTGCGAGCCAGCCGGACGCAAAGCTGTTCATGACACCGCCAACGAAAAGAGCCACAACGCCCGCGATGCCCCAGTGTAAGGGGCTTCCAAAAATGGCGGTGGAGATTTGCTGAACAGCAAATCCTATTATTGTGAAACAGCCCAGCAGTGACGTGAGCCAAACAAGGATGGGCAGGCCATGTTTCAGCCCGAGCCAGCCAAGCGGGTCGGGCAACTCCATCTCGCCGGCGCCCGCGGAGCTATCGAGATCCGCCCCAAAATCGAAATTGCCTAACCCTAGTCCAATAGCTTCAATGAGACCTATCCCCAGCATTACGACGAAGGCTACGGAGAATATGGCATAATCAGGCGTTAGAAAGGTGTCGAACATCGTTTGATCATATGGCCAACTACGTGACGAAATCTATCAGATTAAGCGTTAATCCGTCCTATGCTTGATAAAGCCGGTCAGTCGATATTGGTCATAACGTGCCCGAGAATGTCCGCTTCCGGACATCATGACACCGCGTTGTAACGGCAAAAAGTGGGCGCAAAATGGTCATCGTTTTGGATGTTTGAAATCCGCTCCCCACCCCAACCATCATGCCGCGCTTGAACCGGCGTCCGCCTGCCCGCCGTTCGCGCATCGAGGAACGATAGCGGCTCTTGCATCCCGTTCACGTCAAGGACGGCGGCAGGGTCGAAGTGGCGATTTCCATCCCTGACGGCCCGCGCCCCGCTTCAACGATTGCAACTGTCATCGTGCCGCGCGATAGCAGCAGCCGTGTTTTCCCGTGCTCCCAAAATCACCGCGCTCGTCGCCGGGCTCATCTCCGCTACCGGCTTCGCGCCGCTGCATTTCTGGCCGCTCGCCATCGCCGCGCTCGCCGTGCTGGCGGGGCTGGTCGCCGATGCGCCGGACAGGCGATCGGCCTTTGCGCGCGGGTGGCTGTTCGGGGCGGGGCATTTCACCATCGGGCTCAACTGGATCGCCCATGCCTTCACCTTCCAGGACGCGATGCCGCATTGGCTGGGCTATGGCGCGGTCGTCCTGCTCTCGCTCTATCTGGCGCTGTTTCCGGCGATCGCAGGGCTGGCCGCATGGTGGGGCGCGCGGCGGCTGGCGCTACCCCTGCCCGGCTTCGCCCTGACATTCGCCGCTGCATGGATCGTGAGCGAATGGCTGCGCGCGACGCTGTTCACCGGCTTTGCCTGGAATCCCCTTGGCGCCATCTGGCTGCCCAGCGGCGGCGCGATCGCCGCCACGCTGATCGGCACCTATGGCCTTTCGGGCCTCGCGATGCTGGCCGGCGGCGGCGTGCTGCTTGCCTTGCGCAGGCATCTTAAGGCCGCGACTGCCATCATCCTGCCACTGTGCGCCATCATCCTCTGGGGCCAGGTCGCGACCCAGGGCGCGGGGCCGGCCGGCGCCACCCGCATCCGCGTCGTCCAGCCCAATATTGGCCAGCAGGACAAGCATGTCGATGCGTTCGAGGAGCAGAATTTCCAGAAGCTCGCCACGCTTTCCGGCCACCCCTCCGACACGCCCCGCCTTGTCTTCTGGCCCGAGGCCGCGGTGCCCGCCTATCTCGACATGGAGCCCGAATGGCGCTTCCGCATCGCGGGGCTGCTCGGCCCCGATGACCTGCTGCTGCTGGGCGGATCGAAGGTCTATTTCAAGGATGAGCCCATCGCGCTGCCCGGCGGTGGCACCTATGTCGATCGCGTGCTGTCCGGTGCGGCGAACAGCCTGTGGGTGCTGACCGCCGATGGTCGCCTGACCGGCCGCTACGACAAGGCGCATCTGGTGCCCTTTGGCGAATATCTGCCCATGCGCGGGCTGCTAGCGCCGATCGGGCTCACGCGGCTGGTGCCGGGCGACGTCGATTTCTGGCCCGGTCCCGGCGCGCAGAGCGTATCCCTGCCGGCCGCACCAAGTCGCCCGGCGATGAAGGTCGGCGGCCAGATCTGTTATGAGATCATCTTCTCGGGCCATGTCGTCGACAAGGCGAATCGCCCCGCCTTCCTCTTCAACCCGTCCAACGACGCCTGGTTCGGCAGCTGGGGTCCACCCCAGCATCTGGCTCAGGCGCAGCTGCGCGCGATCGAGGAGGCGATGCCGATCATCCGATCGACCCCCACCGGTGTTTCCGCCGTGATCGACGCGCGCGGGCGCGTGTTGAAAAGCCTGCCCTTCCAGCGCGCCGGCTTCATCGACACGCTGCTGCCGCCGCCCGCCGGACCCACGCTGTTTTCGCATCTCGGCAATAGCGCACCTATGCTGCTTGCAATCATGCTTTTTGGCTTGGCCGTTGCCTTGCGGCGCAGAGGGCGCTAAAGGGCCTATATAAATATTTCTTTATATCGCTTTTCCACCGCAGCCGATAATCGGAGTCCCATGCGCAGCAATTATCTCTTCACCTCGGAAAGCGTGTCCGAGGGCCATCCCGACAAGGTCGCCGATCAGATTTCAGACTCGATCGTCGATCTGTTCCTGTCCAAGGACCCCGAAGCCCGCATCGCATGCGAGACGCTGACGACGACCCAGCTCGTGGTGCTCGCCGGCGAAATCCGCTGCAAGGGCGTCTATGAGGACGGCGCATGGGCGCCCGGCGCTCAGAAAGAGATCGAGAAGACCGTTCGCGAGACGGTGAAGAAGATCGGCTACGAGCAGGACGGCTTCCACTGGGAGACCTTCCGCTTCGAAAACAACCTGCACGCCCAGTCCGCGCACATCGCGCAGGGCGTGGACGCGAGCGGCAACAAGGATGAAGGCGCCGGCGACCAGGGCATCATGTTCGGTTTCGCCTGTGACGAAACGCCCGACCTGATGCCCGCCACGCTGGACTACAGCCACAAGATCCTGGCGAAGATGGCCGAAGACCGCCACTCCGGCGTCGCGCCCTTCCTTGAGCCGGATGCCAAGAGCCAGGTCACGCTGCGCTTCGAGAACGGCACGCCGGTCGCCGCGACGGCGATCGTCGTCTCCACCCAGCATGGCAAGGGCTATGACGAGGGTGAGAAGGAAGCCGAGCTCAAGGCCTATGTGAAGAATGTGATCGCCGGCGTCCTGCCCGCCGATCTGCTTTCCGACGAAACCGTCTATCACATCAACCCGACCGGCAGCTTCGAGATCGGCGGGCCTGACGGCGACGCGGGCCTCACCGGGCGCAAGATCATCGTCGACACCTATGGCGGCGCATCGCCCCATGGCGGCGGCGCCTTCTCCGGCAAGGATCCCACGAAGGTCGACCGTTCGGCCGCGTACATCACGCGTTACCTGGCGAAGAACATCGTCGCCGCCGGGCTTGCCAAACGCTGCACGATCCAGCTCGCCTATGCCATCGGCGTGTCCGCGCCGCTGTCGCTCTATGTCGATACGCATGGCACCGGCACCGTGGGCGACGACAAGATCGAAGACGCGATCAAGGGCATTTCGGAACTGGGCGGCCTGACCCCGCGCGGCATCCGTACCCATCTGGGCCTGAACAAGCCGATCTATCAGCCTTCCGCCGCCTATGGCCATTTCGGCCGCAAGCCCGAAGGCGACTTCTTTCCCTGGGAGAAGACCGACCTGGTCGACAAGCTGAAAGCCGCACTCGCCTGAGCCAGCCGCCCAAGGCCGAAACAGGAAAAAGGGCGTCCCGTCGGGGCGCCCTTTCTCTTTTGCGCCATAGGTTTCGGGTCCGAAATCGTCTATTCCCGTCCTGCACAGAGCGGGGATGAAGATGCGGCGAGCCCATGTTCCGATGATGCTGTCGTGCCTGCTGATGGCACCCGCGCCGCTTCTTGCCCAGAGCATCAGCAGGCAAGAGGCAGCGCAGCTTTATGGCGCCGGCGGCTTCCCGATCAGCGCCGACGGCAAGAACCCCACCAATCGCTGCGGCAAGCCCGCCAATCCCACCATCACCTTCGTCGACGTGAATGGCGATGGGCGGAAAGATGCGCTCTTCATCGATCGAGGCGCCTGCTACGGCGCCGACGCGCGCTGGTTCAGCATCGCGGCGAAAGACGACAGCGGGCGATGGCGCGGCGTCGCCGGCGCGACGGGGGTGGTAAGGACGGTGGGCACGACGACAGGTGGCTGGTTCGACCTTGCCTGGACAAGCGCGGGCAAGACCGTGCCGCTGCGCTATGACGGCACCCGCTATACGATCCCCGGCACCAGCGCCGCCAGCACGCCGCCGGCGAAAGCAACCCCCTCGGCTCCCGGCGCGCGTCCCGCAGCTGCGCCCACCGGAGACGCCGCGATCTTCCGCGCGGCTGGCTTCCGCATGATCGCGGGCAAGTGGCGCACCGAATGCGGCGCGGAAACACCGGCCGACGCCTCCTATGGCCCCGGCACGATCGAGGAGCGGCGTGACCTTAATGGCGATGGACGTCCGGAGGCCGTCGTCACCGAAGGCGGCACCTATTGCTATGGCAATACCGGCACCGGTTTCTGGATCGTCAGCCAGCAGGCCGACGGCAGCTGGAAACGCATCACCAACAGCACCGGCATGGCGGAATTCCTGAAGACAAAGGGCGTCGGCGGTTGGCCGGACATTTCCATCGGCGGCCCCGGCTTCTGCTTCCCCGTGGTCCGGTGGAATGGCCGGGAATATGTCTTGAACCGCCGGGAATATGAGGGGAAGCCGTGCCGATGAACGGCCAGCTCGCATGGCCTGCGGCCACGCCCTTCCGCCCCCGCCCATTTCATCCCGTCTGAAATATGACCGAAACGTAACTGGGCCATCGCCAGCCATCCCACTATCATGCCCCTTGCCAGCCCGGTGGACGCCCCCATGCTCACCTGCCGGCACGCACAACAGAGAAGGATGTGCCATGAAAAAGACAATCGCGACTGCCCTGCTCACCCTGTCGCTCCTCGCCGGCGCCGCGGCCCCCGCCTATGCGGCCCCCTGCAAGGACGCCAAGGGCAAGTTCGTCAAATGCCCGCCCAAGCCCGCCGCTCCCGTGAAGAAAGCGCCGTGCAAGGACGCGAAGGGCAAATTCATCAAGTGCCCCAAATAAGGCTCTGACCGATCTCCGGGGCGACGGCGCGACCATCGCGGTCGCCCGTCCGCCTCAACGCTATAGCCATTACCTCCCCGGATCATCGCCCCCGCATTCCGACAGCGCCTGGCCTGGGGTCGTACTGCGGGGATATGCAGCCAGTGCGGTACCCTGCGCGAGATGCGGCATGGCGACGCCGGACCGGCCTTTCTCTGCACTCTCCACCGACCACGCCCTGCCTGCGATTCCCAGGCGCGCCGCATCTCCCGTCTTGCTCCCCGTCCGCGCGCCCGCTAAGCGCCCTCGTCATGACCGCGCACAAATCCGGTGATCCGACCACGCTCAACCGCCTCTATGGCCGCCAGTCCGGGCACAAGCTCCGCGCTGGGCAGCAGGAACTCGTCGACACCCTGCTCCCCGCCCTTTCCGTGCCAGAGGAAGGCCCGATCACGGCCGAGGGGCTGTTCGGCTATGACCGGCCGATGCATTTCGAGATCGGCTTCGGCGGCGGCGAGCATATGGCCTATCGCGCCGACATGCTGCCCGATCATGGCTTCATCGGCTGCGAACCCTTTCTGAACGGCGTCGTCACCGCGCTCGGCCATATCCGCGACGGCGCACTGGGCAATATTCGCCTGCACATGGGCAATGCGCTGGACGTGCTCGCCCGCGTGCCGGATGGCTCCTTGAGCTTCGTCTATCTGCTGCATCCCGACCCATGGCCCAAGGCGCGCCATTCCAAGCGACGGATGATGAACCCCGGCCCGGTCGCCATGATCGCACGCAAGCTGAAGCCCGGCGGCGAGTTCCGCTTCGGCACGGACCATCCGGTCTATGTGCGCTGGGCGATGATGGTGATGAACGGCCATCCGGCCTTCGACTGGCTCGCCACCGAGCCCAGGGATTTCCTGACCCGCCCCGGTGGCTGGCCCGAAACCCGCTATGAAGCCAAGGCCCGCCGCCTTGGCCATGAAGTGTGGTATTTCCGCTATCGGCGGATTTAGATCAATAGCCTGGCGTGGTGAATGACTGTTTTTCAGGTGGTTACTCCTAAATTCGCTACCGCCTGCCGCCGCCGATTTCCGTTCCGGTGATTGCTGGGTGATTACTTTTCTGGTACATGAGATTTGTCACGGCCACCGGAAAAATCACCAAGCGGACCCTCGACGCCCTTCAGGCAGGCGCTGTTACTGGCTTCCTTTGGGATGACGAACTGAAGGGGTTCGGACTCAAGATTACCGCGGGCGGCTCTGCGTCCTACGCCGTCCAGTATAGGATGGGTGGCCGCGAGGCGAAGACGCGTCGCTACACCATCGGCGGTCATGGCTCGCCATGGACGCCCTCCACCGCTCGCGAGGAGGCGACGAGACTCTTCCGCCTCGTCGCCCAAGGGATCGACCCCATCGAATCCGACAAGCAGCGACGGCGCGAGGCTGTCGACCTTGCCTTTTCCAACTATGCCGATCGTTTTGCTGCGGATTGCAAAGGGAAAGGTTGGTCGACGCTCGTAACGCGATCACTTCGGCGACACGTCAAACCCGTCTTGCGGGACAAGGCGCTTCCCGCAATCGCGCGCATTGATGTGGTGGCCGTGTTCGATGGCATGCCGCCAAATCAGGCCGCCAATCGTCGCAACGTTTTCGCGGTGCTGAGGCGCCTATTTCGATGGGCGGTGAGCCGTGGCGACATCGACAGAAGCCCGATGGAAGGCATGAAAACACCGAAAGCGGTTAAACCTCGCGAGCGCTCGTTGAGCGACAGCGAATTGGCGAAGGTCTGGATTAACGCCCCGGAATGCCATCGGTGCTTTGGATCGATCGTGCGACTCCTGATTGCCACCGGCCAGCGTCGAGAAGAGATCGGCGGGCTTCACTGGCAAGAGTTGGATCGCGATGAACGTGAGATGCGGCTGTCCGGCGACCGGACGAAAAACGGCGAGCTCACCTCAATTCCGCTCAATGACCTCGCGGTTTCCGAACTCGACAAGGTGGCAGGAAGCGAAAAGTGGCCAATTCGCGGTAGGGTCTTTCCAACGGCGACCGGCGCCGTGTTCACAGCGTATTACAAGGGCAAGACGAAGCTCGACAAGCTGATTTCAAAGGACGTCGACAGTTCGATTGCCAACGATGGCGGCCGTTGTATGCCGCCATGGCGCCTCCATGATCTCAGGCGAACACTAGGCTCAGGACCCATTGATTGGCAGCTGGCGATATGATTCAGGCTCCGCAAGGAGACTGAACATGAGTGACCATTATTGGCTGACGGACGAGCAGATGGGGCGGCTGTCGCCGTATTTTCCCAAGAGCCACGGCAAGCCACGGGTGGACGACCGTCGGGTCCTGAGCGGTATCATTTTCGTCAACCGGAACGGGCTACGCCCGGCGAGATTCACCGAGGGAATACGGGTCGCACAAGACATTGTACAACCGCTGGAAACGTTGGGGCGAGATGGGTGTTTTCACCCGAATGATGGAAGGCCTGTCCGCCCACCGCGCCGAGCCGCAGACCGTCATGATCGATGCGACCTATCTCAAGGCACACCACACGGCTTCCTGCCTTGGGGTAAAAAAGGGGATCTCGGCTCCCAACGGAGCCGCACCATTCGATCATGGATCAAGGCTCATCGAAGTTGATCGGCATGTTATATTCGTAAACGGGCAGGCGATCCAGGCTCGCTCGCGCTCGCCCGCCGGGATCATACTCTACCCGGCTTGGCAGGTTGAGCATCATCGTGGCGCGATCCTTGGCACGGAACTGCGGCCAATGGGGGATGAGGGGGTTGTCCGGATTCCCGGTACGAGCAAATGCAGACCAGGCCGCGATCATGATTCGGCTCATCGGCGTGAGGTCCGCCCCGGTTCCGATCATGCGCGCCGCGGTAGCCGTCGTGCCGAACACGAACGGGACATCTGCTCCGTGCGGAGACTTCAACAGCCCGTCCATCACCGGTGTCCGCCAGTCGAAGATGTAGGTATAGACTGCGGCGGCGCCCGCTTTGGCCTGCAGTTCGGCCATGCGCCGGGTGTTACGCAGATATTGGTAGTCGGTGGTGATCGCGACGAGAAGATCGCTGGGCGATGCACTGGGTCGCAACGCCTTGTAGGCAGCCATGACCCGGTCGCTCTCCGCCTCCGCAACCTGAAGGTAACGAATGAGCCGACGCCGGACCTCTGCCTCGGGCAGGGCGAAGTTGCTCCGGTCATGCGCCAGTTCGGCCGTTGTCTCCGTAGCCATATTCCCCGCGATTAGCGGAATATGCGCGGAGATGGCGGGCGCATCCGGGTCAAAGGGATGGCGATCGAAGGTCCGGTCGTCGATGATCGGCCGGTAGGCATTCACAGACGGCGCGGTCGCGATAAGCGCCGCGATCAGGCGGTCTAACGGCACCTGTTGCAGAGCCTTGCCCGACGCCTTGCCGAGTCCGAGTTCCTGAACCAAGCGATGCGATCGGCTGCGTGCTTCCTCCGGCCCGGTGATGCGCAGCGTGCCGCTGCAACTTTGTGCGATAGCCTTGTGGAACAGGCCGCGCGCCGCGCGCGTCGCCATCATCGCGCCGACCTTGGACCCGCCGCCGGATTCGCCGAAGATCGTCACATTGTCGGGATTGCCGCCGAACGACGTGATATTCTCTTGCACCCATTTCAGCGCCGCAACCATGTCGAGCACGCCGGTATTGCCGGAATCCGCAAACCGTTCGTCGCCATCCTCGATCAACAGATGGCCAAAGAGGCTCAATCGATGGTTGATCGTAACGACGACCACATCGCCCTGTGCGGCGAGGATGCTGCCGTCGGTCATCGCGCCGGAGCCGCTCCCCACGCGCCAGCCTCCGCCATGGAGCCACACCATGACAGGGCGCCCGCCGCTTAACGAGGGCGTGAAGATGTTGAGCGACAGGCAGTCCTCGCTGATCGGTGGCCCAGAAGACGAAGCTTCGCCGCGTACGATCTGCGGCGCGATGGCACCATAGGCCAGGGCATCGCGCACACCCGGCCAAGGCTCGACCGGCTGCGGCGGGAGGAAGCGGTTCGATCCCGCCGTCGAGGCTGCGAAAGGGATGCCTTTGAAAACCTGCACGCCGTCAAGCGACTGACCGCGGACCTTGCCATGCGATGTTTCAACGATGACGCGGGACTGCTGGGCGAGTGCCGGACGACCAAGCAGCGTCAGCACTCCTGCCGCGGCTGCGCCAGTGAGAAGCGTACGCCTCGGGAGCGGGAGATGGGAAGGATCAAAGCTCAACGTCAATTCCTATAATTTGTCTACGCCACGGCCCGATCGCCGATTTACTTCGTATTCGCCTCGACCGGGCCGAAGTTTCGATAATCATTGGGGTCACCCTTCCCCTTATACTTAGCCCGCAGCGGATAAGGGTAGAGCGGTCGGGTAAATCCGACCTTCGCGGGGTCTGTTGGTGCCTGCGTGTAATCGCTGCGCGCAGCGGTCGCTGGGTCAAGATGTGATGCCAGCATCATATCGGGCGCCTGCTTTTTTTCCACCCATGATTCCAGGTAGCTGAGGAAGTCGATCGCGTTGGCGCCGGGGCCACGGCCGCAATGATCCCGGCCGGGCATCATGAACAAACGCGCGAAATCCTGTGTGGCGGCGCGTCCGTTCATCACGCGTTCCACCATCTCATAATAGTCGACATTGGCCAGCGTGTTCGAAGAGCCGCCATTATCCCAGCCCTGCGCCATGATGAGCTTGCCGCCCGCGCCCTTGAACGCGCGCAGGTCCGGATTGGCGGCATTCCAAAGTTTTCCCATTACGCCGAGCCGCTTGTAGTCGGTATTGATGTCGAAATCATTCTGGGTCCAGGTCGGACCGGGATCTGGAGAGAAGGCGGTGTAGCGGAACACATCGGCAAAACGGCCGGTGGAATTGAACGCATTGTCGCCTTTCTCCCCGCCCAGAACAGGTCCGTAGTAGATTTGTTCGCCCGAAGCGGTCCTTGGCCCGGCATAGAGTTTTCTTGCGGCTGCTACCTGCTCAGCGGTAAGGCACTTTCCTGCTTTGCCCGTTTTATCCGGCCTGCACTGCAGCGCGCCGGGATCGAATTTGCACATCCGCGGGTCGTCGATGACTCCGTCCTTGAGGCCATCCACAGGATCACAGGCACGCATTACGCTGTCAGCGATGAAATCGACGTCCGAAGGCGAGAATAGCGACTGGCCGTTCTTGCTGATGGCGAGCCATGCCATATGGTGCGTGAAGTTTGACTTGCTGATGTTTGCCGCAGGATCGATGGAGATGATCCCGTCATAGTTCCAAGGAAAGTCCTGTGCCTGAGACAGTGCTTCACGCCCTCCGTCCGAGCAGCCCATGAAATAGGAGTGTTTCGGCGATCCACTATAGAAGCGTGTCGTGATCGCCTTGGCGGCGAGGGTAGCGACGTGGACCGCCCGGAAGCCGTGGTCTACCTCGGCCTGTAAATTATTGTAGGCCCATATCCGATCCGCAGCGATACGCTTGGACGCGGGGTTTCCCGTCGAGGAATGGCCCAGATCGGTGGTGGCGCAGGCATATCCGCGGCGTAGCCCATCGTCGCAACTTGTGAGCCCAATGCGTAGCGTGCCGCACAAACCGCCGCAGCCCATCATCAGGAATTTGCCGTTCCAGCCGCTCAGCGGCAGTTTCATGCCGAACCCCACCTGGGGGAGGATGTAGCCATCGACCAGACAATGCGCGGGGACATCAGCCGTCGCCTCGATCTGCTGGGCGGTCATGAGTTCCGTCGGCGCGTCCTGCACATCCTGGAAATCGACATTCTGAAGATCCTTGCACGTCATTGCTGCAGTCGTGCTGGCGGGAACGGGCGTTTGTGCCTGAGCGGAGCTCCAGACCGACGGCCCGATGATCGCACCGAGAATCACAAGTCTCCAAAGTCTCCATTTCAACAAAGTCTTCTCCCTGTCTTTTGCCCTAGGCTCGCCGGCGCGGGCGGAGCTTCGCGCTCCGCCCGCCGCTTTAGAAGCCGTAGCGGATCGTCAGAGAGACGAAGCGCGGCAGGTTGGTGTCAGCCGTGTTGTAACCGCCGCCATCGTAGATGCTGTTGATGCCCAACATGCCCTTGTAGAAAGTAGCATTGGTGACGAGCAGCGTGGCATCGAGATTTTCCTTGTCGAGGACGTTCGTCCAGGAAATGCCGACGTTCAGGTTGTGCCAGGCGCGGGCACAGTCGAGATACGCCCATTTGCCGTCGGCCGAGAGCGGCCCGTAACCGTTGGCCGCGGTCCGGCGCTGTCGGCAGATCGCAGCGGTGTCTGGATCATTGTTTATCGGTACGATCGGCTTGCTGAAATTGGTGTAATAGCTGGAATTAAAGCTGAAATTCGCGAACAGCCTAACGTCGCCGATCTTGAGACTCTCCAGCGGCAACCGGTAGGACGGAGACAAGCCAACCTTCCATTTCGGGGCATTTGAAAAAGGATCGGCGCTACGGTCGATCGGCGCGAGCGTCACCGGATGGAGGCTTGGATAGTCAGTAAAATAAGCCTTGGAATAAGCTGCGAAGCCCGACAGTTCGAACCGACCGTTGGTGACCGTCCCTTCAAATTCCAGCCCCTTGATCCTAGCTTTCGCCGCGTTCTGGATCGCATTGTTGGTGACCGCCTGGGAATTGGTGCCCGGGATCGTGTAGACGAACGACTGGGTGACTTTCACATTGTTGAAATAGCCGTAATAGGCGGCCAGGTTCGTTCGAACGTTCCACTCGCCCAGCCGCCAGGTCGCCTTGAGACCTGCCTCCAAATTGTTCAGCGAGTCCGGATCGTAAGTGAAGAAGCCCGGAATATTCTGCAATCCGCCCGTACTATATCCCTTGGAGTTGGTGAAATAGATCATCGCCTGCGGCGTGACCTGATACTGTGCGCTCAGCGTATAGGTCGTGGCATCCCAGCGGCCGTCGCCGCCGTCGACGCCGCGTCCGCCGGTCACGCTGGTGACCGCCAAGGTTGTCGGGTTAAGGACGTAGTTGGTGCGGATCTGGCGATCCTTGGTATATCGCAGGCCGGCCGTCAGGGTGAGCCCCGGCAGCAATGCCGAAGCATCATAATTTCCTTGCGCGTAAATCGCCTTGCTGGTGTTGTCGATCGCGGTCTTCGTCGCTGAGGTGACGAGATTGTTCACGAACTGCGCGTAGGTCGCGGTCGTTGGATTGAGTTTGGTGTTGTACCAGAACAGACCGGCAACGAAGTCCAGCGCGCCGAAATCACCGATAAGTTGCAACTCGTCCGAACGGGTCGGCGCATATTTCTCATATTGGAACGAGCGCGGATTGGTGTCTTGCAGGATAAGCCGCGTGAAATCCTGGTCCGCTACCGAAAATCGCGAGCGCCCCCATGAATAGCCGAAGATATTCTTGGCCGTCAGCTGATCGGTGAAGGACCATGTCGTCGTGTTGGTGAGAATATTGTTTTCGGCGCGCCCGCCTTCTCCCGGTGAGCAGGGTTGCGGGATGACGTTGTTGACGTTGGGACCGGGGACGGTCGAGTTTGTGGGCGGCGAGAATGCTGTCCCGGGGCAACCGGTCGACCAACCCTGTATCTTATATGGTCCAAGCGCGATCTGCTGCGCCAGTATCTGGTCGCGTGCCGCCCGATATTGCGCCACCGTCATGCCGTTGAGCGCGGCCTGGGCGGCAAGTCGCGGAAATTGCGGGGACATGTTCAATGCGTTTAACGTTCGTGCTGCCCATGCGCTGTTCTTGGCACGCTCGAACTGAATGAGGGTCTCGTTCTGCAGGCTTTCGTTCGCTTTGAGGACGAGGATGCCACGTAGAATGTCGTAATTGTCCTGGCCCAAGCGATAGCCGGAAATAATGTCCTTGATGAACCCTCCACGGTAATAGGTTCGGCCGGAGACGCGCAACAACACATGGTCCTTGATCAGCGGCAGGTCGATCGCGCCTTCTACCGTCTTGAGACCATAATTGCCGATGGAACCCGAAATATACCCGCCAAATTCGTTCTTGGGCTTGTTGGGCTCAGCAATGATAGCGCCCGAATTGCTTGCCTGCCCAAAGAGTGTGCCTTGCGGTCCCTTCAGCACCTGGACGCTCTGCACATCGAAAAATGGTGCGAAATAGCTCCATTGTACCGAAGGATAGGGAATGCCGTTGAAATAATAGGCGATGCCCTGCACGCCCCGGACTTTCGCTCCATTGACGATCGCAGCGTTACCGGGCGCCTTGGTGTAGTTTTGCAGACCGGCGACCTGAGAGAACAGCGAATGCTGATCATAGACACCACCGGAGATCATCTTCTCCTCATCCAGCGCCGTGATAGCCACTGGGACGCGCTGCAGATTTTCATTCACGCGGCGCGCGGTTACGATGATGTCCTGGATTCCGCCGGGTTCTGTCGGCCCGGTGTCCGGCGTCCCTAGCCCGCACTATTCATGAGGCCTCCGCTCCGGGTTCGTGCGAGCATGGTTTGTCGGTCGTCGGGTGATCAGAGCA
>JARFNK010000059.1 GCA_029167225.1 Sphingobium arseniciresistens | reverse complement strand
GCCACTCCCCCCGGCATGTAACACGATGGCCTGGTTTTACGCCGCCGAATGGCCGACTTTTGCTCCGCCGTTGACAGTGTGATAGCGCTTTGTCAATCGTCCCGCCTGCTGCGGTAACAAGGTCAGCGATCCGGCGAAGTCTGCGCCGATGATAGGCCCAAATTGCCGTCATGAGGTTCGAGGCGTGACCAGCGGCGGTCAAGGCTTGAACCACACGATATTCATCAGCGAGGTCACCGATCACGAGCGGTTCCTTGAGTCGGAGCGCATGGAGGCGCTCACCGGCAGCGAGGATTGCGCCGCGATGCTCAACATTGGGGGACTGGCTCGCGATGAACGAAAAGAGCTGGCTCGTAGCGGCCGCGAAGGCTTCGGGGGTCGCCAGATTCGATGCCTCTAGCACCTCGCCGGGCACGTGATGGTTCTTCATTCGACGGCGGGCCTGCACGGCGTTGCGGAGCAACTGACCGTGCCAGAAGTAGAGATCCCGGAGGCCGGTCTCGGTGATATCTGGAATTTGGAATCCGCCGCCCGCATGAAGCTCGAGAAGTTTTTCGCCAACGAGACGAAAGGCGCCGCCTCTGAATGGGCTCACGCTGGCCTTATATTCTTTTGCGAGAGTGCGTTCGATAAGGACCGTCCGTGGCGGAAAGCGGCCTCCGATGATATCGGCCTTCAATCGCTCATAGACGCGAAGGGTGGTTACAGGGTCGGACGACACTGGTGGCGCTATACGTGCGTGTGGAGGGGGGAGATGCGGCCAGCCGACGGGGGCGGCCAAGAGCACAGGCTTCCGTAAAGTACGTCCTGTCTTGTTGGACAGATGTGTTGTCTCTTCGAGACGTCTGGCGGCGGGGGCATAGCAAGGTCCCGTTGACATTGGCCGATTGCCGGGACCGCAGACTAGCGCTTCGCCTACCGAACGTGGCACGCTCGGCAATCGAGCGCCGGCTGAAGAACCCGAACTGCCAATGTCGATTCGAGTTGGTCACGGGTCAAAGAGAATTAGTCGCGCATGTGGTAGGATTTTGCCTCAACGCATACCGCAAGATGCGCTGTAGGCCTCATGCGAGCAGGGCACTCAATCGTCATCGAGCACCTTGGAAATCGATTCTAGAGCATCCGTGATGTGCTGCTGCACTGCGCCCACGGCAATGTCGAAGCGGGCCGCTATGGCAACATAGTCGAGATCATCAACGCGGTGGGCGAGAAGAATTTCTCTGGTCAACGAGGGCAGCATCGCGAGGGCTGCCTCATATCGGGTGCGAAGCGGCGTCCCGGGCTCGCCGAGTTTCGGCCGTTCGACGAAGACCCAGGCCCGGACCCAGTAGCCGCCACCGGAAGATTGCTCCACGATCCGTTCGTTCGGATCGATGCGGATGGAGGATGCCGCCGACCATCGCTCACGCGCCTCGTCGATCGCCAGATGTTTCGGCCCGTCGAACCGTTGAAGGAGATCGTCGATCCGTGCGGCAAGCTTATAGCTCGTCCGTTCGCGATCCCGGCGCAGGGCGAAGTTCGCTTTGTCGTTGAATAGATCAAGCGCCTCCTTCAGGAGATCGAGGACTTCACAGGGTGGCATGGGTTATCTCCAGATTTTCAACAAGCCTTCAGCTCGTCGCCCTCTCCCCTTTCGTGAGGATCGCGCGGAGAATCGTGCTGGGAGATTTGGAAGTGCCGTCTGGCGGCACGTCTGGCCCGCGACGGCCCGATGGCCCGATGGCCCGCAATACGCGAACCGGCATAGACACCGCAGGCCACCCAATACACCGCGACCGCTGACTTGCGGCCGCGCCAGTTCCCTTAGGCGCCCAGGTGACTCGTCTGCCGCTGGAGGAGCATCTCATGCCAACCCAGTGTTTCGGCTTGCTCAAGCGCCCGCCGACGGCCGGCAGTGTCAAAAAGGGGTTGTGCGTCTCGTCGCGGTACGAGCGGACGGTCTTGCTTCGCTCCCGCGAACCAGCGAGAAATCGAAGTCGTCGATACCGGTCGAATGTTCGGCGCGCTGACGACCCCTTTCTTCCGTTTCACCGCACGTGATGGAGCAGGAGCGGACAGTGGCATTAGAGGGAAGATATCGCAGGTCGGATCGCTTCGATCACAACGATGATAGGCGCCGTGATGGCTGGGGCACCGCCAATCATGAAAGCATGCGTGGCTCCTAGTGCTGCCTATCTACGATTTCTGGCTTCGGCGCTGAGACGATGCCAACGCAGATATTGATCGCGTTTATCGGGACTTGGGTCCTCGCGACCATTCAGCCAGAAGTCGAACCAGTCCAGATTACGCTCGTAGATCGCTAACCGGTGGGCGGGCTGCCATTTCACATGGCGTTCACCTGGAAAAACGAACATTTCCGTTGCTCGGCCCAGTCCTCTGAGCTGATACCATGCCCTCAAGGAATTGAGATATTCATCGTCCGAGACCTGCATCAAGATTGGACAGGATATCCGATCGGCGTTGGCGGCTAGACTGGAGGTTCTCCAAAAGGCGGGGTCCGACGCCGAAGGGTCTGGATATCCATCCGCGACAAAGGATTTTACGAGCGCCGGCCCGCCTACTTCCAGCGAGCCTTCATCAAGACAGCATGTGCTAAGAGAAGCGGCTTTGAATATAGGAGAATGGATCAATGCCCAGACAGCCGTCGTAGCGCCGTCGCTGAGGCCGGTAATGCCGATGCGCTGTCGATCGATCAGGCCCGTAGCTATGGCCACATTGAGGCCATGTTCGAGCGATGACTGAACATTGCGCCGCCAGATCCAATACTCCTGATCCGATTGTATACCGGATCGAGCGGATGAGCGGGTCGGACCCGATGTCGCGGCACTTGGATATTCGATGCTCAACACAGCAAAGCCCCGCGCGGCCAAATACTGGATCGGGTACTCGTCGCCGGTCCCGCCGCGCAGAAACCCGCGTGAAGAATATTGCACGATAACCAATGGGTGTTGCTGGCCGGGCCTGTGGCGAGCGGGCAAAACCAGATCCCCAAAGGCGTCCCGCCCATAGTCATTAGTCCAGTACAAGCGCCTAACGGGGCCGAGAGACAGCGCCGCGAATTCCGGATTGGGATCAAACAGGATATCGCGTCGCCACGTCGTTGCATCGATGCGGATCAGACGGCGGGGAAATCTAGGCCCCTCTTCGAGGCAAATAAAGGCATCCGTCGCTAATTGACAACCGACGAGTAGGGTCTCGGTACCGTATTTCCGTACCGGTCTGTCGCTTGGTCGCCATCTGTAGAAGCTGAGCTGAGTGCCGGCGAATCCCTCTCTGCGCAGGTATATATAGCCATTGCTCGTGGGATCTCTCCATGGCCCTGCGATCTCGCCCCGACACAACTCGTCGGTGCAGGTCTCCGTGTCGAGATTGTTGGCGATCCGCGACGCTCGTGGCGAACGCCCGTCGCCCGAATTTGCTTGGACCACCGATCCAGTTGGGCGCCTTGGAGTTTCCGCCGCATCGAGCATGGCTTGCTCATTTTGGTTTGCAGGTCTCACCGATCGCGACTGAATATCCAGAACCTGATAGCGCAGTTCCAACGGCGCTCGCGGGAATGGCGCATTGCGCGCCATGGGTCGGAAGCGATCGTCGAACAGATATCCCGAGCGACCTTCGCGCTCAATTGCGCCCTCCGCCAAGGACCGCTGCGGTCGGTCTGAAAACACGATCCCGGCCCCATCGGCTGTCCAGGCGATTCCCTCGACGTCGTCGGCATTGGCATGAATGGTCTCCCCGTCTCTGGTCGCGACCGTCATCAATCTGACACCGATGCCCTCATTGTCCCGATAGCGGTAGGCAATATGGCGGCCATCGGGCGACCAGACAGGGGTGATGACGGCTGGAACCCCCGTTTCCGGAGCATCAAGACCGGTGCGGACGGAGCGAGAGCGAATAAGGTCGCCGCCGGCATCGAAAAGCTCGGGACTCTCGGCTCTCCCCAACGGTAGGATTACCAGGCCCTGACAATACCGATTGGCGACAGCGCTTGCTTGACGCACTATCAGCGCAACGTAGCGGCCATCTGGCGAGATCGAGAACGGACTCGGCAAGTCAGTGCGACCCGAAGGCTCGCCGATGTCCCGCAGACTTAGCAGATCCTCCGCCGTTACATCCCGCGGTTCATATGTCTGAGGCCCGCCGTGGTGGTCAGGCAAAAGCGAAGTGCACTCCGAAGCAGGGACGGCCAATCCCGTAGCCGCCCCCGCCAGAGCGAGCGCGAGCGCGATCACCAGCGCTTCGTCAACTGGAACGATAGGAAACGCCCGATGATCGAATAGTTGCTGGCGTCAACAGGAACATAACTTGGCTGTACGGTTCGGTTGATGGACGGCTTGTCGTTGAGCACGTTTCGAGCGGTCGCCTGTATTTCGACACCGCGCAGAAACCCTAAGGTCTCAGGAATACTGAAACGAAACGTAACATCGACCAGGGCCTGTCCCTTCACCGTCATCGTCGGCGAATACTGTCGGTCGCTGACATCGCCAACATAATTGAGGAAGGTGGAAAGGCTGAGGTTGCGATTCTTCCAGGTCGCACCGCCTCGCGCCCGCCAGTGTGATGGATTGAATAGTGTGCCAGCGAGTTGCGTGGTCGGCAGTCCCGCCGCGAGCTTTTGCTCGCTCTCGAGATAGCTCGCTCCCGCCTGAAGCAGAAGGGACTGGTCCTCCCGCAAACGCAAGCGGTAACTCGCAGCAAAATCGGCGCCTTTGATTTTCTGCACCGCCACATTGACATATCGGTTGTCGACGATGGCGACCACTTTGGCCGGATCATAGGCTCCGCTCGTGAAATTGGTGATGCCGGTGGCATCTGAATCGATAGCATCCGCTATCTGCGCGGAATTCGGTGCCAGTATGACCAGGTCGCTATAGGCCGTATTGTTGAGGACACCAGCAGCGCTGAGGATCGGCTGGACCACTCGATCGCTATAGCGGATATGGAATAAGCTGGCAGAGATGTTCAGATCGGGTATCGACCGGGGGTGAACGTCTACGGTCGCGGTCCAACTCGTTGCGCGTTCTGCCTGGAGATCAGGGTTACCTCCCGCCCGATATAGAATGGTCGAGCCGGTTGGGAAGCCTGTGCCATAGCCGGTCACATCATAGAGATAGGTTTCTTGAGTTAGGGCCTGCTGATAGAGTGTCGGGGCCTTGAATGATTTACCCCAAGTACCTTTCAGATCGAAATCGGGTGATGGTGATATGACAATGCCAATCTTCGGCGTGGTCACAGCATCCATGTCGTTATAGTTTTCATACCGCAGCGCGCCGCTGAGGCTCGCCAGTGGCTTCGAGGATTGTCCAGCCGAAGCCAATAGAGGCAGAAATATTTCGCCGTAGGCGTAGATATTTTCCTGCACGCCGACGAAGTATTGCGGTGGGGTTGTGATCGGGCGAAAGTTCGTGCGCTCGCGTGAGTAATCCAAACTATTGCGACGATAGCCGGCGCCGATGGCCAGTTTCGCAGGGCCTCCCGGCAGGGTGAATAGAGCCCCATCCGCGTTTACCTCAAACGCCGTCAGCTTGCTGCAATAGCATCCATGCGTGTCGTAGAGATTGGCGCCGCCCGATGCGACGATGGTGGAATAGTGCAGCCGGCTTTCACCATAAGTTGCATTGGCACCGATGGTCCATCCAGCGATGCCTCGGAATTCAACCGTCGGAGCGACGCCCCAGGTTGTTGTCCGCGCCGTGGAAACACTTCCATAATAATCATACGGAGCCGTGACGGAAAATGGTGACGTGTAACGATGACGCCGCGAGTTGTAGAATGCGTCCAGCGACACTTCGAGGGAGTCGCCGAGTGTCTGATGCGCGCTCAGCGCGGCACTGTGGGCCTTGCGATAGGGAAACAAAGTGGCGGTAGGATCAAGCTTCGACGTGTAGCTCCGCTGGTCGGCAGTGATGGCAGTGTTGCGCGTGAAATCATAGCCAGCAACGAAGCCGCCGGTCGTCCATCGCTTGCCTCCGGTGACACTGTAATGTTGTTCGAAATCCCCGCCATCCGTCGCCGTCCCGAGGCCGGCTGTGACAGCCAGTCCATCATAGTCCGGCTTTAGGAAGAGGTTTGCCACACCCCCCACGGCATCGGACCCGTAAATGGCCGAGGCACCGTCGGTCACGACCTCGACCCGGTCCACCATCTCGATTGGGATCGCCGAAATGTCGATGGCTTGACTGGATCCACCGAACGCCATTCTGCGGCCGTTGACCAGGGTGAGCGTCGCATCCGAGCCAAGGCCCCTCAGGTTCAGCGACGACGCAGAGTTCAGGTTGAAGGTACTGTCGGGATAGCCCCCGCCTATGACGGCCGGGTTCTGCCCACCGCCAAAGGCCTGCGGCAGGTCGCGTACCACGTCGCCCAGATCACGGTATCCGCCATCGCGGATCGCCTCGCGGTCCACTTTCACCAACGGCGCGGCCAATGCGGCACCTCGAATTCTTGAACCCGTCACGACAATATCTTCTTCGCTGTCCGTGGCCAAAGCGGCGGCTGGGCGTGACCGCGCAGGTTCACGGACGGACCGCGCTGTCTGGATCACGTAGACACCGCGCGCCGCTCGGCGGACGTTGAGACCCGTACCGCGGAGGAGCACCGCCAGGCCATCGGGAGCTGAATAGCTTCCCTTGAGCATAGAACTGGTCTTGCCGCGCACCAGATCACCATTGAACGAGACCTGCTGCCGGGACACCTGCGCAAACTGCCGGAGGGCCGATCCGAGGTCCTGTGCCGGGATATCGAAGCTGTAGCTCTGCTCCTGCGCGATCGCCGCAACCGGCATCATGACTGCGACCGCCGCGGCCGCCGCACCCATCCAACGCGATTTTCCCATGATCGTCATCGTCTTGTCCCCCTGGACCATGAAGGCATTTGCACGCCCGATGGAGGATTAGACGCGCCAGATTCGATTCCTCGCCCAGCCGTCATGATTTTGTCCGGCGATCGACGTTCTGGGTCTGCTACTGCGCGGAGATCGTGATCGCTTCGGTGCCGCGCGTCACGCGCACTGGGAGGGTCTCCTCGACACCGACCAGAAACGCATCGACATCGCCGGCATTGAATACGCCGTTGAGCTGCAGTGTGCCAACGCCCCCCTCTAGTATGATTGGTTTCGCCGCATAGCGGTTGACCCTACTCACCGCGAGGTTGAGCGGTTCGTCGTTGAAGACGAGTTGCCCAGCCTCCCATGACAGCGAGCGCGGCACATCGGCGGGCGCGACTATTGCGACCGGCTGGTCGAGCGCCGCCACAAGCTCGCGCCCGGGCTTAAGGGACTGGTCGGCAGGCGCCGCACGGCGGTCCAGTCGTAGCGGTGTCGCCTTACCGCTTCCCGGCACGTCCAGAACCGCCACCTGCCCCTCATAGAGAATGACTCGGATCCTCTCGTTGACCATCTCGACGCTAAAGGAAGTGCCGGTCGCAACCACAAGTTTGCGGCCGACCCGCACGCTGAACGGGCGGAGCGGATCCTTGGCGACATCGAATTTTGCGCGGCCGGACACCAGATTGAGTTCGCGCCGGTCTCTGCGCATCCTGACGTCGAGTTCGGTCGCGGCATCGAGGGACACCCGCGAGCCGTCGTCGAGCATTACGATGCGGCGTTCGCCCACACCGGTGCGATAAGTATCGGGCTGGGCCTGGTACCAGAGCGAGGCGAGCAGGATGAGAACGATCGACGCCGCGATCGATGAAATCACTCGCCAGCCTGGTCCGCGTCGGGTCCAGCGCTGGCGGTTGCGACGGCGAAATGTAGCGAGCGCCCGCTCGCGCACCTCAATGAACTCGGGGGCGGTGGATGCTTCGCCATAACGCTGCCAGACACCGACGGAGCGCTCGAACGCGGGAAGGTTGTTCGGGTCTTCATCCAGCCACGCGTCGAAAGCCCGCTGCTCAGCCGATGCCAATGGTCCTTCGGAGAGCCGCAGGCACCAAGCGGAGGCGGCTTCGAGCCGCGCCATGCCAGGTTCAGGCACGTCGGCGCTCATATCTCGTCCCCGAACCGGGCGGTGAGCAGCGCCATCGCACGCGTCAGGTGTCTTTCGACCGCGCGCACCGATATGCCGAACGTGTCTGCTATGATTTCCTTGCTCATATGCTCGAGGCGATAGAGCGCGAAGACAGTCGACATGGTCTCGTCGAGTTCGTCGAGCGCGGCGCGCATCGCGGCAATGGAATCGCGCGCGGCCGCGAACCGAAATGGATCGAGGGGATCATAACCCTGTGCTTCGATTTCACCCAGCGTCTGGTGATATTCGGCGCGGACCTGAGCGCGACGCGCCCGATCGCGCAGCAGGTTGGCTGCGGTCTGGAAAAGATACGCGCTGCCCGATTGCACGGGCAGGTCATCCTGGCTGGCAAGACGGCTGAACACTTCCTGCGTCAAATCCTCGGCTTCGGCATGACTGTGAACGCGGCGCAGGAAGAAGGCCATCAGCGCGGGACGATACTCCCGGCTGAGATGTACCACATCCCGGGCGGTCTCTTCCGTCACCCTATGCCCATCCGTTGCTTCACCTGTTATTAGACGCATGGCTGCATAAACTCTGCCCGAAAATCTTATCGTCCGTCGTGCGGTCCGATCCGGAACGGAGCGCACACCGGGCGGCCAAGCGTGATCAGCCCGTCATGCGTTCGCGATAGATGTCGGCGGCCCATTGCTCGATCCACGGCGCGGTTGTCTCGTCATGATCGAGATCGCCGGATTCGATCAGTTCGCGGATCTGCTGCCGCGCTTCGGCGATTGCCGCCTCCCATGGATCATCGGGTCGCGCGGGTTCGCCGATAGGCACCTGCACCGGAAGCCGGCGCTGCGGCTGGTGCAGGCGCGCATGCTGGGCACGAACCCAGTGCTCCATATGGTCCGCCACGACCGCGTCGCTCTTCGACTGGCGACCGCGCCGCGCCGCGTTCCTGGCTGCGACGCCATAGGCCTGACTGTCGATCGAGGCGACGCGGTGGCTGAACGCCGTCAGGTACGGAAGGGCTTCCCCCTTTACGCCGAACAGATGGAGCCGGATGCGCCGCGGAAGAACCCGATCGAGATGATCGACGACGGCCATGAGGCCTTCGGGGCCGTGGATTGCGCGCCGGCACATCGACCCCACCCCAACGAGCCCGGCCCGGTCGATCGTCCCCGACAGAGCATCTGCGCACCGCTCATAATCCGTAGGGAGCCGTCCCTGGATCACCGGCATGAAGGTGGAGAGGATTCCTTCGTCTTCGGCCCGCAGGCGGCACTCGATATTGGACCGAATGGTGCGCGACATTCGGTCGAGGACTTCCTCGCGGTCGCCGGCGACCTGATGCTCGACGCAATAGTCGAGGCTCGCCCACCAGCGAAACGGATATGCGGCCGCGAGCCGGATATAGTTGTCCACGGTCCAGGGATAACCACCGTAGCTCACCATCGCGCTGAACCCCGCGCTGTCGAGGCTGAGGCTATGGAGGCCCTTGGCATTTTCGAGTTGGCGCATCGACCAACCCACCCATTCGCGCCAGCCGCGTCGCCGTGACCACCGGGAGAAGGCGTTGGCAGAGATGAGGACGGGCTGCTGCAAGCGCCGAGCCCGATCGAGCAGCTTGCCGTCGGACAGATGGGGCAGCCCGATCATGACCGCAATCGACCTCGCTTTGAGCGCGCCCTTGTTCATGGTACGTTCCTTGGGAAGGAGATTTGCGATGACCGATTCCGCCGCCACTTATCTTGACCAATTCGATCTGGACGTGACGCTGCGCGATGTGGCGCTCGATGAGCAGAACCGCCCGGCGCGGCGCATGATCGCGAACGCGTCCATCGGCATGCATATCGAGGACGCCTTCTATTCGGTCCGGGAGCTTCGCGAGGCGGTGAGCTGGATCCACGAGGGCGAGCCTGGCGGGAAGCGCAAACTGACCTCGATCCTCAGCAATCCGGCGGGCGACGACTTCCAGCGCTGCATCTATTTCTGCCTCGCCGGCCGCGGTGTCGTCGAGATGATCGACGATTTGATGTGGCTTGAGGAACTGCTCGAAGCGCGCGGCCGGATCGCGGGCGAAATGCATCGGTGCAGGGTCAAGGCTCGCCTGCTTGTCCGGCCCTATGTGGCCGACGAGCCCGATGGCCCGGTCGTCTCGTCATCCGAGGATTTCCAGCAGGGCCGGTCGTGGTGGGCCGATCCTGAACTTGGTGTGTGACATTCGGATCGACCGGCGGGCAATGCGCTCTGCCGGTCGATCTAGGATGTTTTCTCCGGCAGACGACCTCATGCTTTGCTTGACCCGTTGGCCGGTGCCGGGTGCATAGTGTCAGCGTCAGTCGAATCGAGGTTGGCGCAATGGCCGGTGATTGTTGCGGAGGTGGATGCGACTCTGATCGCTCCAGGGACGAAAGGTGGGAGCGCGTCCTGCTGATCGCGCTCGTGATCAACGCCGGCATGTTTGCCGTCGAAATGATCGCCGGCGTCTCCGCTCAGTCAGCGTCGCTGATGGCCGACGCGCTCGACTTCCTCGGTGACTCCGCCAATTACCTGATCAGCCTTGTTGTCGCTGGCTTCGCTTGGCGCTGGCGCGCAAGGGCAGCCTTGTTGAAAGGTGCGACGCTTCTTCTTGTCGGGCTTTGGGTGCTCGCGAGTACGCTCTGGATGGCCTATGCAGGGAGCCTCCCGCAGGCCGAAACGATGGGCGCGATTGGGATCATGGCGCTCGTCGCAAATCTATGGTGCGCGCTCCTGCTGTGGCGCCACCGCGAAGGTGACGCGAACCGCCGGTCCGTATGGATCTGCTCGCGCAATGACGCGATCGGCAACGTGGCCGTCGTTGTCGCTGCGGGCGGGGTATTCGGAACTGGGACCGCTTGGCCGGACATCGGCGTCGCGGTCATTCTGGCTGGGCTCGGTGTGAGCGGCGGCTGGCAGATCATTCGTCACGCCATGCGCGAGCTCAAAATGCCGCCGGTGATGGCCGCCGCCGAATAGGGGCGAGCGCTCTGCCGACGATCAACGCTCGCAAGTGAGCCGCTCGCCGCGCCGCCAACGAGACGGTTCGATCCAACGCCCCGACAAGGCCCCTGCCCTTTCGCGCTGCGCATCGGCGAAGGCACGACTATAGCGCGCGCCGCGCGCCTGATCGGACCTGAGATATTGAGGCTGAGGCACCGCTAAACCGGCGCGGATCAGTAGTTCCCCAAGATCGCGGCCGTTCACGCTGACCGTCGCAACAGGGCGGTCGTAGCTCGAACTTGCGGTGAGGCTGATGGTCGCATCGTTGCCGCGCAAGGTTCGCGCCGCGAGATCCTGCGCGGCCTTGCCGCATTCCCAGCACGATCCATTTCGTTCGCAAAGCTGACGCCGTTCGAACGCGTCGACGCCGAGAAGGCGGAAATCAGCAGCGACGGTGTCGCCGTCAAGCGCTTTGGCCCTGGCGGTGAAGGACTGCATGTCGCGTGCGCTCAGCGCGTTGGGCGTGGCCCACACCAGCGCCGAAAGACATATGAGAACGCGGGGTTTCAAGCGACCATCTCCGCTACGATCTGATCCCGGTTTGCCGGATCGACCGAAATGCGGAAAGGCTGCAAAGGGTCGCCGGTGTTGAGGATGCTGATCCGCTTGGGATAGTTGTCGAATATCCGGCCGGCGACCCGCAGGGCGTTTTCCCGGCTGCAAAGTTGCTGTCGCTTGGGCGACAGGCCGAACCTGTCTGTCGGCAGTGTCATGGCCACGATCCCTTTCCTGGGCAGTTATACTGACTGAATCTCAGGCGAACACGGTCTTGTGAATCTTGGTGACGGGCACGATCGACCAGGCGCGCTCCATAATCCGGCTGATCCGATAGAAACAGCCGTTCCGCGGATCGCGGAGTACCAGGCTGCGGCCACGTTTGCAGACGACGAATTCTTGCGCGACGTTCCCGTCGGTGAAGGTCACCGGCTCGGGAAGCCGGATGCGGTCTCCATCTGCAAGCTTGCGAGCGCGGCGTTCGAGATTGGCGCGGCAGCGCGCACGCCAGTCCAGCGCGTATTCGTGCTCGGTCGGGCTCAGCAGATCGAGGATCGCCGCGGGGCAGTCGGCCTCGCAGGGACCGGCATTTTCGGTCAGTCGGGTAGGATTGGTGCTGCTCATGGAGTCAGCCCTGATCCCCCCGCCGAACCGCACGTGCAGCTTTCACCGCA
>JARFNK010000058.1 GCA_029167225.1 Sphingobium arseniciresistens | reverse complement strand
CCGGGCGTCATCCCGACCGAAGGCTATGGCAAGGAGATGGCGTGGAGCGACGAGTATGTCGAAGCGTATAAGCAGCGTGTCGCAAAGGAGATCCCCTCGGGCCGCGTTGGCGTTCCTTCCGATATCGGCAACGCCGTCATCTTCCTGGCCTCGGACGCCGGCGCTTACGTCAACGGGGTTGAGCTGGCGGTCGACGGTGGCATGACGCAAATTTACCAGGGCAAGAACGGGGCAGAGTGACGCGCCCCCCCGATCGCCATGTTCCCTGCGGAAGGATAACCGACCCATGTTGACCAGCAAGGCCGACGAACGCCACGTCACCTGCGTGATCCACGCGAAGCCCGAGTATGAAGCGCGCGTCCGCGAGCTTCTTGAACGCTGCGTCACTCTTTCACGCGAGGAGCCGGGGTGCCTGCACTATGATCTCTACCAGGTGCGCGACCGAGCCAGCACGTTCGTCCTCGTGGACGGCTGGGCGTCCGATGAAGCGGTCGCCAGCCATCTCGCCGAACCCGAGATCATCACGATCATGAAGGAGCTGGAGACGCTGGTTTCCGCCCCACAGGACATCACCATCAGCACCCGCCTGAGCGACTACGCTTAGCTAAGCAAACGGGACCTCAATAGCTCCGTCGAGGGATCCGCCGTCACCCGCCCCGCGGCTGACTGGCGCGCCGTCAATGCGGTGCCTACATCGAAACTGCGGACCCGACGGAGATGAGCTACGCCTGAATTAGAGGACCTGCAGCCCCGGTGCAGCTTGACACACCTTAGATGATTATTGCCGCCCACGCTGAGTGGCGCCGATCCCAATTGAGCGTCAAATCGCGCCCCACTAGCCCGGACCGTAAGGATTGGCCGTGGGCTCCCTGCACTTTCAACACCGCCCATCTGTGTCAAACGGCAACTAATAGCGAAAGCGATCTCAGCCGCTCCCACCGTGGAATGACGTATTTTGGTCGACAGGCGCCGGACTACCGGACCGTCAGCACCTGAGGATCAACAATCGGGTGCTGAGCAGCCGATTTGGGTCGGCGGCCGACCGGCAATGATCGGGCTCGTTGCATCATGCTGGCACATGACACGGACAGGCAGGTGTCCTCGCTTACCCGCCAGCAACCGGACAATTTCAAATCAGCCAAATATAAACATCACGCCATCATGAACCGCGTACCGACGTAAGGCCGGATGACCTTTAAAGGCATCTGCCGACGGGCTTCCTCGATGAAGGGTTCGCCGGTGCAGTGCATCGGGACAATGTAATCAGGATCGATCACCTTGAAAGCAGCAACAGTCTGTCGCGCTTCCTCCTCGGTCCGCGGACGGACGAGATGGAAGCCACCGATCACCATGTGTACCTTTGAGATGCCGCTGATCGCCTGCGCACGCCGCACCGAATTGAGAACGCCGCGATGACTACATGATGCAATCACAACCAGACCAAGCCCCTTGATAACGTAGCTGGTGGCAAGCTCATGTTCGCCGTCGTCAGTGACTTCAGCAAGGTCGCGCTTGTCGCTTCGCAGTGCGGTCCGATCGCAGCCCACTCCGGGCCGCATCCGCGTTGGAATCGCAGTGCGCTCTAATGTTTCGAGTGGAATAGTACCTGTGGTGAACGCCTGGTTGGCGATGACTTTCGGCGCTGGCGCGCCAAGCAAAGCGGACTAGGGTTGCTTCGAAGTCCGCAGGATGAACTCCGACATCAGCCGCACGAGATCGCCACCTCGCTCGTTCAGCATATTGTGGCCGCAGTTCGGCAAGCCGACCAGCCAGGCCTTCGGTCTCGACTTGGCGATGACGAGTGCGCTTTCCGGCACGGCGACCCGGTCGAATAGGCAGGTCATGACAAGCATGGGGGCCGTCCCGCCAGTGGACCATTCCGCATTTGGTGTGGCTTCGCTCGCCTTGGCCTGGGCGGCCGCCAGCTCCGGAAACTCGCCCTGCTCGGCATCAATCGCAGCCAGATGCTCGTTCCCAGGCGCATACATCAGCTGGCCCTGCAACTTCATCCACTCGTCCTTGGGCGTCTTCGGGTCAAGGTAACGCTGGTATAGCGCGATCGTCTCCGGCGACGGCGGCACCTCCCCGCCGGCTCCGATCAGGATGACGCTCAGAACCCGATCGGGCCTGTCCTGCGACGCCGTGCGCACGACGCGATTGCCATAGGTCTTGCCGGCCAGATGCACTTGCTTCAGACCCAGCGCGTCGGCTACCCGCCAGAGATCATTGGCATAGTCGTGCAGTGTCAAACCATCGAACGACCCGGTGCTCGCGCCTAGGGAGCGGTAATTGTATGTGATGACGCGGATGCCGTTGGCGGCAATGCCTTTTGCCAGCTTGTCGAGCTGTTCTGCAGGACGGCCATTGCCTGCGGCCATAATCAAAGTCTCGGTTCCCTTGCCGAACTCAAACACCTCATACTGCAGGCCGGCCACTTTTACGATCCGGCCCTCCCCTCGGTCGCCGGCGTGGAGGGGGACGACCGCCCAGATCGACAGGCACAAGACCCCCAGAAATATTCGGGCTGCTCCGGTGATAGCCATTTGCCTTCTCCTCAAGCATTGATTTTCGGGCATTGATGCTGACGTAGCATTGTGTGCCGACGTAATGATTACTGCGGGAACAACAGCGTAACCGAGATCTTCACGCCCCAATCCGGACCACCCATCGGCTTTTCAATGTAATAGCGAACGCCCGCACCGATGCTGATCGGTTGCTGGCCCTTGATGAGTTTACTGATCCCAAGACTGATCGGGATTGTCGCCTGATCGGCTATCCAGTCGTAATTGATGTCCATGCTGGCACTGTAGGTTACGAGGTCCTTGTTTACGTAGGACACGAAAGGCTGGGCAAAGCCGAGACTTTGATCTTCGCGTGCATCACTTCCGGCGACTGACCAGATCTGGTTGACCAGCATCCCATAAGTCCACGGCCCCGCTTGCTTGAGCACGACTCCCGTGGGTCCGACACCCCATTTCTTGCCGGACAGATCATGGCGCGTTCCGGTGGGCAACAGGAATACCGGGCCCGCGCCCCAGATGATCCCGCTCTCACCGACAAGCTTCGGGGAAAAGAAGAAGCTCTGCACTGTGTCACCGAGGCCGAACTGGTTCTTTCCCGCGCCAGTCACGTCCGACTGGTAGATGACCGGCAGGATCGTGCGGCTGACGATGTTCCAGCGCTCGTTGAGCGGGACCGGCACGACCGGCTGGATATTCGTCGTAACGCGAAGCCCATCTTCCGGTCCAATGTTGAAATCGACGTTGTTCTGGATCGGCACCTGGATCAACGAGGCGACCGGGTTCTGCAACTGCTGGGCAAGAGCATCCCCACTTGCTGCCGTTTCCGACGTCGAGAGCGTAGAAGGCGTCGTGGCAGCCTCCTGGGCGGCTGCTGGCGCTCCGACGATCAGGGCAGTGACCAAGCCAAGCGTACGAACGGCGCAGAGCCGTGCCTGCCGCCACGCACCGCTCATCCGCCTAATCACGGACCATCTCCTCGACGCCGAGCCCGACGACAACTCCTGTTCGCCGTGCAGCACGACGGCCGCTCGCACGATCGTAATAATAGTCCTCGCGGCAATAGCGGTCGTACCGATCGTTGTAGGCATAGTAGACCATGCATTCCTCGTAGTCTTCGCGGGAGTTCTGGCGTGCGGCCGAACCGGCCACGCCGGCGGCGACGGTGCCGGCGATCACTCCGGCGCGGCGCGCATCGCGGCGGTTGTCCCAGTCCTCCCAGCGATCATGATGGTGGTGGTGGTGGTGATCGTGGTCATGATCCCAGCGATCCTTCGCTAACGCCTGGCCGGCGAACGCGGGGAAACTGAGCGCGGCCAGCGCGGCAAAGGTCATGCCGCGCCTCATGGCACGACCACCTCAAACAGGGTGGTTTCCTTGGGCTTCTGGGCCTTGCTACACACCTCGAACACGCGCCTTGCAGTGCTCGTCATCCACTGCTGGCTGAGCACTTCGATGTGTCCGCCTTTGGCCGCGTAGAGGTACCCGTGCAGCCAGATCAGCCCGTTGGAGATCTCGTCCTGTGCGGCGAGCGCGGCATCACCGGTATCGCGGCTGGCGGCGACGCTGGCGGTTGCCAGGAAGTCGGCACACGTCAGGCGGTTAAGGTTGTCCGTAGCGGCAAGTGTCCGCACCTGGGAGGGACGCCCTGCTGCATCCGCAGCCTGGCTCTTGGCGTGATCAATGGCGCCAGGCGGAGGGGCGGTGGCCAGCAAGAACGTGAGCAGCGATGTCGCGGCATAATACATGGTTCATCCTCCCTTTGTATTGTGCGTTCAGAAACTCCCGCTCAGTCGCGCCCCGAGGATGACTGCAACGTCATTGCTGCCCCGCGCCGGATCCACGACTTGCGCATCGAAGGTGAGATCGAAGTTTGCGCCGAGCGCGAGGGCGTACCAGACCTCAAGGCCCGCCTCATCATCGAAGTCTGTCAGCGGACTGGCCACCTGCTGCAGCGCATCGCTGAAGTCATAAAAGTAGATGCCAAAACTCCAGCGATCGCCACTGCGCCCCGCCAATAGTCCATGTCCGGCGAACCCACCGATCAACGATGCCTTGATCGGATTGGGATTGCCGTCGGCGATGGCCGCCTTGGCATACACGCCCACATGCGAGGGCCCCTTGACGCTGCCACTGAGGTCGCGGCCGAATTGCAGCGCGATATTGTAGCTGCCCTTGCGCGTGCCGGTCTGGACGCCGGGTGGGCCAAGGATAGCCTCGAAATCGATGCCCCGGGCGGTCGATCCCGTGGCGGTCAGGCCGATGGTGGTTTCACGTCCGCCCAACTGACCTTTCCACGTCGCGCCGAGCGACGTGTTGACTCCGGTCGCGAGCAGCCCGTCGACCCAGTATTTGCCGGAACGGTCTTGGGGGTCGAACACCATCGCCGTGATGGCGACATCGCCCGCCTGGTGGGCCAGTACCGCGCCCATGATGGTCGGTGGCACGACACCGCTGGGCGGCGCAACGAAGGCTAGGTTCTGGAACCGCCTGGTGCCCCATCCACCGAAGAACGGATCACCGGCGAGCAGATCGACGGCATTGATCTTGCCGAGGATCAAGCTGGTTTCGCGCGCCAGCTTCTGCACCAGGTACAGCGAGGTCACTTCGATCCCCTGGCCGGTCAACGGAAGCACTCCCGCTGTGTTCTGAGGCCAGAGCGCTCCACCCACTCGACCTGCATGGGTACTACTTCCGCGCAGTTCGGTGTGCGTGCGCAGGACGGTCCCTTCCCAAAGTCCAAGGCCATCGCTCGACACATCCACGAACAGGTCGGTCCGGCCGACGAAGCGCGCGGTTGCATCACCCTCGCCCGCCACTTTTCCCTGGACGAAGACGGTAAGGTCCAGGCGCGGAACGACACCGGGGATTGCCAACGCATCGGCGAGCGAGATGGAGCGTACTTGCTCACCCTGCGGCCGTGGCGTGGCGGCCGAGGATGAAGCCTGCGCCTGGTCCCTGGCGCTAGCCGGCGGAGCAAGCAGCGGCTGGCCAAGCAGCATCGCAGCCGGCCAGCCAACCGCAACTCCCTTCACCGCCCGCCCCCGCTGCCGGTCCTTATGTGGGGAGACAGCCCAGATATACCTGACGTCGCGTCTGCCTGCTTGTCCGGCTGCAGCCGGAAGACAGTCTTGCCATCCTTGATCGTCTCGGTGACCTTGATCTGATCGATGGCCTCAGGATCGATCTTCATGGGATCGGCCGAAAGAACAACGAAGTCGGCCTTCTTGCCCACTTCGATCGTTCCCTTGTCCCGTTCTTCGAAAATCTGGAATGCCGGCCAGATCGTCATCGCGCGCAGACCCGTGTACACGTCGACCTTCTGGCTTTCGCCGATCACCTTGCCGGTGCGGCTGCGCCGTGTGACCGTGGCGTCCAGCACCCGCATGGTGTCGGGCAAAGCCACGGGCGCATCGGAATGCGTGGTGAAGATCATGCCGCGCTGGCGTGCCCAGCCGGTCGGCGAGATGTTCTGGCACAGTCTGGGCCCGACCGTATGCGCGCAGTGCCAGTCACCCCAATAGAATGTGTGCATCGGGAAAAGTGACGGAATAACCTGCAAGAGCTTGTAGGCGTCCACCTGGTCCTCGCGCAGGAATTGGCCGTGGATCAGCGCAGGGCGCGGGTCGGGAAACGGGTGCTTCTTCTCTGCCGCATCGATGGCCTTGATCAGAAGGTCCGAAGCTGCCTCGCCATTGGCATGGGTGACGATCTGGACCTTGTTCGCAAACGACCAGTCGACGGCGTCCATGACCTGTTCGGGCTTGGCTGCGGAGTAGCCGGCATAGCCCTTCGGATAGCTTCCGACCGGGTCGAAATAGGGCTGGTCCCGCCAGGCGGTAAAGCCCTGCGGCGATCCGTCGATGGTCAGCTTGGCGCCGGCAATGCGGAAGTGATTGGTATATGACCGGCTGGCGTTCTTGAGGATGTAATTGCGATCGACCAGCACATCGACATAGGCGGCAACGTCGATGTTCAATGCGCCCTCATCCGCGACCTTGCGCAAGATGTCGGCGATGCCGGGTACCGCGCGGGCCTCCTGCGCCGTCGTGTAGCCGTAACGCGCCCATTGCTGCGCGCCTGCCTTGACGAAGGCGGTCATCCCCAACGGTCCGATATTCTTGAGCACTTTGCCTATCAGCGGAAAGAACGCGGTCTCCTCCAGCGTGCCGTTCGGCTCCTGCGAACCGGCCTTGCGCTGGATGACGCCGCCTTCCGGATTCTTGCTCGCGATATCGTAGCCGATCATTTTGAGCGCGGCCGAATTCACACTGGCCAGATGCCCCGACTGGTGGATGATGACGACGGGGACATCCTTCGAGACCTGATCCAGTTCTTCCTTCGTGGGATGACGCAGTTCCTTTAGCTGGGAATTGTCATATCCAAAGCCGATGATGACATTGGCTTGTTGGACAGTTGCCGCATTGACCGAAGCCCATGTTTTCAGAGTTGCCACCACGCCTGGTATGTCTGTAATCTTGCCATCAGGTGGGGCAAGCATATTGGCCGCCAGTGCTTGGAGACCGCCCATAACCATGTGCCCGTGCGGATCGACGAAGCCCGGCAACATGAAGCGACCAGAAAGACTGCGCCTCTCTGTCTTCGGTCCCACAAGTGCCTTCGCGCCAGCGGCTGGGCCCGCATAGACGATGCGGCCATCGGTGACTGCCACGGTTTCCACATAGACCGGCGCATCGCCGGCCATGGTCAGAATGGGGCCGTCCTCGAATACGGTGTCCGCTGTTTGTGCGCTTGCAGTACCTCCAGCGCCGGCGACGATGATCGCGCCAAGGAAAAGTTGAGCCCTGTTCATAGCAACGGCATCCTTCTCTTGCCTATGTCAACATTACTCACGGGTCGAAAACACGGACTAATCCTGAAGTAGCATGCGCTCATAACCGGTCTCGGATGGCCCAGATCGGCCAGCGCATCAGGGGATCAACCGCGTAATCTTGGATGGCTGCCAGGTCTGAGCGACGATATCGGCTTCCGGCAGATATGCGCGAAGGAATAGAAAGAAGGGGCCATCTGGAGCAGGAAGCCAATTGCTTTCCTTGCCAGCACCGGGGGACGTCGTTTGCAGATAGATGGTCAGTCCGCCATCGGGATCTGGACGCAGGCCACTTCTGTCGCCGACCGAGTATCTGTTCAGTGCGTTGGCGGCGAGATTGTATTGCTTATTATACATCGTCAAAGACCAGAACGCCTTGACCTTCGGTTCGTCGCCCTTGGCAAAATGGATGACGTAGCGGTTCGCGCCGGTCAGGGCGTTGCCCTCTCCATCGACAGATGCATTCAGATACGTCGCCTCGATCGGATCGTTGGCGTTGAATCCGACGGCCGGCTGGATCGCTCGCAAGAGCCAGTCACGCGCGCTCGACATGCGTCCCGTCTGCGGCGGCGGATAGTTCCACCCGTTGACGATCTTCTGCCCATAACCTGCTGCGAACGCATCGTAGATGATCCGTCGACCATCGACGGCGGCACGCGCGAGCCCGCGCTTCGTTGCAGGGTCGAGGGCGTCGATATCGAGACCAGCGCCCACCCCGATACGCGCGAAGCCGTTCAGCATATCGGCATCGCGTGGGTCGGCAGGGATTTCGACCATGGCGCGGTTGATCGTCCGCCATTCGTTGAGCGGATCGGCACTCCGATCCAGAGGCTGCCAGATTTCACCAGCGAGAGGCGAGCGGACTTGTCGCTCGTTCCACTGCGAAAGCGGTGTCAGCTTGTAGCCGTCCTGGATGGCATGGGCCGCAGGTAGATCCGAAGCGTTGCTGACATAGGTGCGAACCTGCAAGAATGCCCAAGGCGTTGGCGAAGGGGGCAACGGCGTCACACCCGCCGGCAGCGTCCCCCGCCAGGATTTATAGAAGATGGCGAAGTGTCCTGCTCCATCGCCGGTTGCGCGAGAACCGACATATGCGAAGTTATCATCCATGAAATCGGTCATCTCGACCGAATGATACCGGTCGGAGATCGCCGGCACGGTGAGGATTACCGGCTCATCCTTTAGGTACAGCCATGATCGCGAATAGATCGTGTCATTGTTCGGTGATCCACCGTCGAGGTGGCTCGCGTCTTTCAGTTCGCGAAAATGAAATAGCTGGTTCGCGCGATGATCGACATCAGCGCTCCGGGCCCAACGCTGCTCGGTCATGTAGGACCACGGGAACGTATAGATATAGGCTTGGACGCCAAGCGAGTACGCGTTCAGCTCGCGCCAATCCGCCTTTTGCTCCTGCGCACGTACATTTATGGTGCCAGCCATGACGAGCCCCATGAGTAGTGTGCCCCAAAGCGTCAGAACACGAGCTTTCCCCTTCATGGCGGTATCTCCCTATTTGCTGTCCTCATGCTTATCGTGAGGCACTATCCCGGCAGTGAAACACGCGCGGCATGACCGAGCGCTGCGATCGCAAATTCGCTCTCCGCACCGCGTGTAGCCTTTGCGCTGCGCGCCCGCGGCGCGGTCACGCCAGCAACCGGCAAGACGCGCCCTTCCATGACAGTGCCCCAGACAGCGATGTCCCGGATCTTGAGCGGATCAACCTTCAGCGGATTTTCCGCCAACACGGTCATGTTGGCGCGCTTGCCCACTTCCAGCGTTCCAATCTCCTTTTCGAGCTTCAGCGAGTACGCTGCGGCGATGGTCACCCCGCGCAGTGCGTGCTCCGGCGAAACCCTCTGTTCAGGGTCGGCAATGCGGCCCGCAAACGTAAGGCGGTTTACCGCACACCACATCAGGAACAGAGGATCGATCGGTGCCATGGGCATATCGGAATGGAGCGACCAGGAGATGCCGGCGCGGGAAACGTCTCCCAGACGGACCATCGCATCGGCCCGCTTCGGCCCTAGCCCGACCTTGCCATACTGATCGGCAAGCGCTGTCACGTAATAGGGATTGGCGCTGACGATCGCGCCGCACTTCTTGATGCGAGCAACCTGATCGGCCCCGCTCACGGCAAAATGGACGATGACGGTACGATGGTCCTCGCGCGGGTTCCGACGCAAGTTTGCTTCCAGCGCGCCCAGCACCCGGTCTAGTCCCGCATCTCCATTTACGTGAATATGGATCTGATATCCGGCATCCCAGTATAGACGAAAGGCCCGGTTGAAGACGTTTTCATCCATCATCCAGGCCCCCTTGTGGCCATCCAGGTAAGGCTGGCGCACTTGCATGAGCTGCGAATAGATCGCGCCGTCAGCGAACAGCTTTATCTGCTTGGGGGCAAGGCTGGTCATGCCCGTGTACCAATCCGCCAGCTGCTCCGTCGCCGGGATGACTCGCGCGTCGTCGGCATTCGCCGCGACAATGCTCTTGCCATCGGCCATGAATATCCAGCGAAATGGCATGTCGGACGCCGCAAACACCTCGTTCACCGCGTTTTGGACGGGCTTCGAGAGGATGCCCCCCGGCTCGCACCCAATCGTGACGCCCTTTGCGTGCATGAAGTCGCGGGTCAACTCGAGGCCCGCACGGAAACGATCGCGATTGGCGACCATCGGGGCGACATGCGGCAGGAGCGCGAAGAAGCCTTGTTCGTAAAAGCGGCCATCCTTGATCGCGGACTGCTCCTTGGCTGAAGCCGAGAAGCCCGCGTAAACATCGGCTGTAATACCGGCCTTTTTGAGCGCCGCGCTGTTGAGGATCATCTCGTGGCAAGACCTTGCCCACGAGATGATCGGCCGCGCCCTGCTGATGTTGTCCAGCTCGGATCCTGTCAGCGGACCAAAGAATTGCGGATGGTAACCCCATGTCAGGACCAGTTCGTCGGGATCGGCCTGCGCTTCGACAGCCGCGGCCAAACGCGTCAAGTAATCCTGCTTGTTCTTCACCGCCGGAATGGTCCGTCCGGGCAAGACCCAATCCTCTATCGACAGTATCTCAGCCGACATGGTCAGCGCCGAAAGCACGGGATGGTCGTGCTGAGCGACAAAGCCAGGAACGATAACGTGATCAGCAAAGGTGTCATCGACCGTGAATGGCTGATCGGTGATCGCTGATCGAACCTCTTCGAACGCGCCCACCGCGAGTATGCGCCCGCCAGCAACAGCGATCGTCCGAGCTGTAGGCTGCCTCGGGTCGAGTGTTACCACCTCTCGCGCTCGATATATTTTCGGCGCCGATTCGTAATACAAACCCTTCCCGACATCGGACAGTGAAAGCGTTTGGGCTATGGCATCCACCACGGGCAGCGCCAGGGCTGAGCCAGCAGCGCCTGAGGCAACGAATGTACGCCTGTCCATTATCGGCATGATTTCAGCCTTTCAGGATTAACACCCTTCTCCTTCGCTGTTCGATAATCTCATTTGATATCTCGAATTTTAAATACGTGATGATACGAGGTGTTCGTTCCCACGATTTGATGGTGTTTTCCCTTCATCGGAATGGAAGGAACACATTGTGGAACAAGATCGTCACGCGAGCAGCGCGACCACGCACAACTTCCGCGCGGCAATAGAGCGATCGCAATGCCGAGCAGCGAGTTGGGATCAACCCCAAGACTGTGGTGAAGTGGCGTAAGCGGACGACAGTCGAGAATTCGAAGACTGGACTGCAGGCCCCTCATTCAACCATCCTGACACAAGCGGGAAGGAATGAACCGCACCATCAAAGAAGCCACTGTTGGACGCTTAAATTGCTAAAGCCACGTTCAGATGCCCACGAACATCGCCGACTTTATAGCCGCATATGATTTCGGTCGCGGCCTCAAAGCATCCCTACGACCTAAAGCCTCACGATTGCGTCGCAAAATCCTAAACTTCAGAGCCAGATCGGCACACTGTCAACCCGATACATCAAATGCCGTGACTAAATACCCTCATAGGTCGATTATGGACAAAATGTGACTACTCTCTAATCTTGTTAATCACCTCAATAGCAAGTTTTCACTCTTGGCAGAGAGGTTAATGTGAACATATCCTCGTGGCCGATCCTGGCCTACCCGCTCCTCTTACTCGCTGGCACGCTCATAGCTCATGAGTGTGGCGTCCAGCTTGGCACTCATCTGAGTGATCGCGCGAAGCAGATGGAGAGCGCGACCAGCAAAGATGAACTGATCCTGTCAGGCGTGCTCGGGCTCCTAGCTTTGCTGATGGCCTTCTCTTTTTCCATGGCACTTGGAAGACTGGAAGTTCGGCGTGATCTGATGCTTCGCGAGACCAGTGCGATCGGCAACCTCGCCTTGATGGCGGATGCGACTTCGGCGGCGCATGCTCTTGATATTCAGGTGGCACTGAGCCGCTATGCGCAAGCGCGCCTTGTTGCCGTTGATCAATCCGAGGGAGCAGCCCGCCAGGTTGCCTCACGCAATGCCGCACGATTGCGCCAGCCGCTCTATCTCGCTGTACGCGAAGCGATATTGATGGAAACTGGCAAGCCGGCGGCGATCGGGCTGGCCGGTGCCTATGATCAAGTCGAAGACAGCGCTGTAAGGCGTGACGCGATGGCAGACGTCCATCTTCCCAATATTGTGCTTTGGCTGCTGTGCATATTTTCGGTGGTGTCGGCCACCATGATCGGGCATTCGATATCGCGCAACCGGACGCATCATAGAGCGGCCCCCGCAACCTTATATGTTCTCCTCTCGCTAGCGTTCGGTGTGATGCTGGATTTAGATCACCCCCGCAGTGGAACGATCGTCATCGCTCAAGATCCGTTTGCTCGGGTCGTGGGATCATTGGCAGCTTCCAAAGCTACACGACCAGATCAGCGGCTTCCGACAAAACCCGATGTCCACCGGAAGTGAAGCCAATGACCGTCTTTCTGGTCGACACCTGCCGGAACAACGGACGGTCAGCACCTGGAAAGAGAAATTCGTCATTCAAATGGCTGGGAAGGGTCGATCCTGCAAATGTGAGCTGCCCCCTTCTGAGTGGTCCATCGACTATAACAGTCTGGATCAAGGAAGGGACGACGAATGCCTGCGAAGAAGCACAAGCCCGAGGAGATCATCGGCAAGCTGCGTGAATGCTGGGTCAGGGCGGCACGACCGCTGAGGCATGTCGGCGCATCGCGGTCAGCGAGCAGACCTACTATAGGTGGCTTAAGGAATATGGTGGCCTGAAGACGGACCAGGCGCGGCGCATGAAGGATCTGGAGAAGGAGAACCTCCGGCTGCGCCGCGCGATTTCGGACCTGACATTGGACAAGCTGATCCTGCAGGCGGCGGCGCGGGGAAACTTCTGTGCCCGCACGGCACCGGCGGTGCATCGACCATGTGCGGGAGGTGCAGGAGGTATCGGAGCGTAAGCGCCAAAACCTCGACATCATGATGTTGAATGTGCGGAACCTGCGTCTCCAAACCTTCCAGAAACCGCCCAATTTGGCCGATGCGGCTGCGCAGGCCGGTTGCCGTCACTTGTGCAACCCCACTACCACGCGTTACGATTGTGCCTGAATAGAGGTGGGGCGTATCGTCCCCGCCAGGTTCCGCCTGTTCCGGATCGCT
>JARFNK010000057.1 GCA_029167225.1 Sphingobium arseniciresistens | reverse complement strand
GAAGCTGGCTTCCTATGAATCACCACATCTCTCGCTTGGGAATCCCAAAAATCAGCAATCTGCCAAAGTAGTGCTAGTCGCCTTGGCAATGACCGGGTGGGTGCGCTCGGCGCGATACTCAGGCAGGCAGCGCAACGGGTCAGCCAGAATTTCACTGGAACCTGGACGGCGTAACGGCGGACAAGATTATTCCTTGGCTTGCTAGGCTCAGATGGGGTGATTGGGGGCCAATGCTGAGTCACCTGGGTGGCTGCTCCGGTCTTCAGGGTTGCTCGGGAACGCGGATTCGACGCCGAAAAGCCGGTGCCCGCGCCAGTCGGTGATGAACGCCTTGGCAAAGGAATGACACGCGGACGAAAGGGCGCGGAGAAAGGACGTGTCGGGCCGAGGAGCTGGCACAGCACGCGCTGCTTGTGGCGCTCGCCGAGTGGTCGAAGAAGGGGATCACCATCAATCCAGGCGCGTGGCTAATGGCGGCTGCCAAACGCCGACCGCTTCCCGCGCAGGAATGGGGCTGAGTCGAAAACTTCTGCCCAGAGCCACGTACATAGCCGGCGGCCAGCAACAAAGTCGTTGCGATTCCTGAGGGGTATCGAGGAATTCCGAGGGTCGTCTGATCATCTCGCGGCTTGGGTGGGCGTTACCTATTTCGAGGCGGAAAAGACGTGGGATTGAGCCTTCTGCTGCGATGGCCGGGTCAACCTGCGTTATAGGATGTTTCGCACCTGTTTCCGAGTTTGCGACCTACCAGATCCTCACGCGATCGCTTGGCGCGAGAAACAAGCGATCGGAAGGTTTCACGGCGAAAGCCCGATACCAGCTATCGAGGTTTCGCACGGTCCAGACGCGCTGCGCCGCAGGGGCATGCGGGTTGGTGAGCAAGCGTCGCCGCAGGTCGGCGTCGCGATACTTCAGGCGCCAGATTTGCGCCCAGCCCAGGAAGAAGCGTTGATCGCCGGTCAGGCCGTCGATTACCTGGGGCGTCTTGCCTTCGAGCGAGGCGTGATAAGCATCAAGGGCAATGGTAAGGCCGCCCAGGTCGGCGATGTTTTCGCCCAGCGTCAATTTACCGTTGACGTGCAGACCGGGAGCGGGAGCGTATGCGTCGAATTGCGCCGCCAGTCTGGCCGTGCGTGCTTCGAATGATGCGCGATCCTTTCCCGACCACCAGGTCGCGAGCCGGCCCTGCTCGTCGTAACGCGCGCCCTGGTCGTCGAAATGGTGCGTCATTTCGTGTGCGATCGACGCGCCGATCCCTCCATAGTTGATGGCCGGATCGACTGTGGGGTCGAAGAAAGGCGGTTGAAGGATCGCCGCCGGGAATACGATCGATACCTTGGGATAGTTAGCGAATGCGTCGACGGTCATCGGTGTCGCGCTCCATTCCCAGCGATAGATGGAATGACCGAGCTTCGCGGCGTCCCAATCATGATGGAAGGTCGCGGCATGTCCGGCGTTGCCGAAGGCATCCCCGTCTCGCATCATCAGCGCGCTGTAATCGCGCCAGCGATCGGGATAGCCGATCAGCGCATGAAACACCGCGAGCTTGCGGCGGGCGCGGGCTTTCGATTCGGAAGACATCCAGGCGAGCGTATCGATCCGTCGTCGGAACGCCGCCACGAGATTGTCGACCATGTCTTGCGCCGCTCGGCGAGTCTCGGGCGAGAAGTGTCGGGAGACGTAAACGCGGCTCACGTCGTCGGGCATTGCATCGAGGACGAAGGCGGCAGCTTGCCGCCAGCGCGGCTCAGGCGCTTCGATGCCGTCAACCGTTCGGCCGTAGAATGCGAAATCGGTATCACGAACGTCGGCCGGTAACGCAGCGGCGTAGCGATGCAGCGCGCGGACGATGAGCATGTCCCGCAGGGTCGATATCTTTTCGCTTTCCATAAGCGACCAGATCACCGCGATCGCTTCGGGCTGTCGGACAATCGCTCTATCGGTCGCATAGCCAAGACCGCGCACGAAGGCTGGCAGGTGCGATCGGGGCAGACCAGGGACGACGGCGCCCAGCGACATCCGATTGTACGTGCGCTGCGCATCGCGGCTGGCAGCCTCAGTCCAGCTTGCGCGGGCGATACGGGTTTCCAACGCGATCACGCGGTCGGCCGCGCCCGCATCTGTCACGCCGGCGATAGCGAGCATCGCCCCGATATAGCGCCGATAGGCCGCACGTATCGCCTGCATCGCGGGCGTCTGCGCGAGGTAATAATCGCGGTCCGGCATGCCCAGCCCCGCTTGGGAGATGATCAGCGCATAGTGTTCCGGGTCACCGTCATCGGGCTCGATCTTGAAGTCCAGTGGAAGCGAAACGCCCCGTCGGCCAGCATTCGTGGCTGCGGCAAAATAGGCGTCTCGGGTTTTGATCGCGCGGAGTTTTGCCAGGAACGGCTCGACGGGGGCAAGGCCGAGACGGTCGATCCGGTCCACATCGAGGAAAGCACGATACGCCGTACCCATCCGGCTTTTTGGATCGCGCGCCGCCTTTTCGAGAATCGCGCGAACCTGCTCGTGGCTGCGATCATCCAACGTACCGATCGTCCCGATACTGGAGCGGTCAGGCGGTATCGCTGTGCGATGATTCCAATCGCCGTTGGCGAAGGCAAAGAAGTCGTCGCCAGGGCGAACATTATGATCGGCACCGGCATAGTCGAAACCGGAACGCTTTGAAACAATATCCACGCTCCGCTGTGTCGACGCTTGCGTTGCGAAGGCGAAAACGCACGCCATGGCAAGGGGCGCTGCGCGATGCATCAGGCTGCATCTGCCGCGGCGAAGTGGGCCATCTGTTCGTCATATGCTTTAACAAAAGCCGGTCGCCCGGTTACGCGCGCAACATAGGCGTAGCAAGCTGGGTAACTTGCAAGCCCATCGAACCGGTTTACCTGCCGCAGCACGTCCGCCATCAGGAGATCGGCGACTGTGAAGCTATCGGCCGCCAGCCAATCGCGGCTGGCCAGGACGGTTTCCATCCGCTCAAGCCTGGCCTTCAGGAAGTCTTCGACGAACTTCGCTTCCGGGGATTCGCCGGGATAGCCCATGAAGCGGAACAGCGCCCACGGTTGGCTCGGCAAATCGACCGAGTTGAGCGCGGCGATCACCCATTCCAGCACTTCGGCCCGGCCGCGCGGATCGGTGGGCATGAGCACCGGGCTCTTCTCGGCCAGGTGCAACAGGATCGCACCGCTCTCGAAGATGGTCAGGTCTCCATCGGTCAGCCACGGGACTTGTCCGAAGGGTTGCGCCGCGAAATGGTCGGCGCCGCGATCACGAAACGGCGTACTCTCGACGCGATAGGCCAAACCGGCCTCTTCCAGCGCCCACCGCACCCTCAGGTCGCGCACAAGGCCACGTGGCAATTCGGGCACCCAGTCGTAGGTCGTGAGGATCAATTCGCCCATTCGTAATCTCCAAGGAATAGAGAAAGTTTGTTGAGGAAGGCGTTTCCGGCCTTCCTGATGACTGTTGCGGGCCGCTTCCGTCGAGCAGGCGCTAAAACCACTCGAAGCTGCTATCGGTTGAACGAGCAACAGACCGCCAGGCCCGCTCGATCGAATGGGGTTTTCGCGCGATCAGCCCCCGCAAGCTGAGGACAGGCCTTGACGCGAAAATGCTGCCTCTTCGGAGTAAGCAGCCGCTTCCTTGAGGGCGACGGCGCATTCCTCGCAGCACACCTCGACTGGCTTCCCACCAATCGTCACGCTGATGCGCTCGCCTTCGAGCGGACAGTCGCAGGCGGCACAACTATCTGTTTGCATGAACTTTCTCCTCAAATGGAGAGTTGACCATAGCCTCCGATCCGGAGTGCTCGCTGTCGAAATCTTTAGCGATCCGGCGTTTGGAGCGCGTTAGCGAAGCGAAACCGAACGCTGGAACTCGGCCGGCGAACAGCCATAGCCCTGACGGAATGCCGCCGTGAAATGGCTATGGCTCGAGAAACCAAGATCAAGCGCCAGCATGGTAAGATCGTCATAGTGCGCGAGCAGGTCGAGGGCTCGCGCCAGCCGCAACCGCAATTGATAACGGTAAAGCGGGACGCCCTCGGCCTGTGCGAACACTTGGGTGAGATAGACCGGCGACACGCTAAGCTGTCGCGCGATGGCCGCCAGCGTCCACCGGCGCCCGGGATCGGAGGCGAGCAGAAGCTTCGTCCGATCGACGAGCTTGCCCTTGCCATAAGTCGTCACCTTGGCCTTGGAAGTGCGCTCGCCGAGCGACCGGCGGATCAGTGTCAGCGCCAGGGTCTCGGCTTCGAGCGTTTCGATGGCGCCCCGGCCGAGCCCATGGCGGAGTAAGGCGACAAGCGCCTGCGCGCGCGGATCGATGCCCCTGCGGGCGTGGCGGAACACGACTGGCGCACCCGCTTCGAGCTGATCGGCCGGCGCCAGTTCGCGCAGCAGATCCTGATCGATGGCGATCGAGAGGCAGGCGTCGCCGCCATCGACCGGATGGCTGACCGCATATTCCTCGTCTTCGTTGAAGAAGACGATCTGGTTCGTCTCGGCGACCGTCTGTGCCGCGCCGACATGACGCATGAACGCGCCGCGATAGGGGAAGACCAGTTGCGTGGAGGTGGCGCACTCGCTGGGCGACTTGTGGCGACAATCGCCGCTGCAGCGCACGTCGCGAATCGTGAGCATGGCCGTTTCGAGCAGCGACGTCACATGAAGGACATTTGTGTCGGGCTCGCCGCTCATCGCGCGACACCCAACGCACCGGCGGCCGCATTCTGCAACGCCTGCATCGCCGCCAGAAATGGCCCCGGCCCATGGCTGATGCGCGCGACCCCGGCGGCCGCCAGCCGGCCTGGCGTCGGCGATCCTTCGCCGATCATCACATTGACCGGCAGCGGCGAGGCTTCGCAGATGCGCGCGATCAGCGTCTCTTCAATCAGGCCGGGGACGAAGAAAACGTCGGCACCGGCGGCCGCATAGGCTTTCGCCCGTTCGATCGCCTCGTCCGCCATGTTCCGGTCAAGGACGTGCGATGGCGCCTGGAAGAAGATATCGGTGCGTGCATTGATGAAGAAGCCGGGGCAGACAGCATCCACCGCTCGCCGGGCGGCTGCGATACGCGCTGTCTGCATGTTCAGCGGCCGCAACGCGCTATCCGCTGGGAAGCTGTCCTCCAGATTGCATCCCACCACGCCTGTCGCCGCCACCTGGGCGAGCGTGTTCGCGACGTCATCATCCGAAGCGCCATATCCGCTTTCGATATCGAGCGACACGGGCAAGGCGGTCGAGCCGGCGATGCGGCGCGCATTGTCGAGAACGAGCGCGATCGGAACCTTCTCGCCATCGGCGAAGCCATGGGCGGCAGCGACGGACCAGCTGCTCGTGGCAAGCGCCGCGGCGCCGGCAGCTTCCACCGCACTCGCGCTGCCGACATCCCAGATGTTGAACAGCACCAACGGACGCCCACGCACATGGAGCGCTCGAAATGCCTCGGTCATGGTCGCTTCGCTCATGATGCTGTCCTATCCCAAATCCGCCTCAATCCGCGATGCCGAAGCTGAGGCTCGAAAAACTGGTGTCGAAATCAGTCAGGCTGCTGCTTGGCTGGGGGCGCGTCCAAAGGACGTTCAACTGCCAGCTTCCCCGACCAGGCGCCGCGAAGATGGCGCGTCCTTGTGCATCGGTTCGGTGCATCTCGATCGGCTGTGCGTCGTGATCCAGGTCGTTGAGCTTCACCAGCGCGCCGGCGATCGGCCGGCCATGATAGAAGATCCGAACCGGCAGCGCGCCACGCCCGACCGTCAGCGGGCTGGTTTGCGGCACGATCTCGAGCCCAAGCCCCGCCGGCCGGACGACATGCGCCTGGCCGCGCGGATCGACGGGTCCGATCTGGACGATGGCCTTGGCGTGCCGGCTGTAGTTCTCCGCCCCATCGGCGTCGCTTCGCCCCATGCGGGCGCGCAGCGCGATCGCTGGGGTCAGCCCCTCGACCTTCAGATAGTCGTTGAAGCGGATCGCGGGCAGATGGCTTTCGGCGCGATTGTCGGTTTCCAATATGATTGAATAAGTGCCCGGCCCGGCAAAGGTGAACGCCGCGTCTTCGGCGGGCGCGCCGACGTGCAGCGTCTTGCGCAGGTCGATTCTGCGTCCGTCGGGCGCGATCGTCTCGAAGCGGAGGATTCGATTTGCAGGGATCGGCGAGCGCTGCCGATAGGAACCATGGCCGACCTGGAGAGTCACGCTCACCGGTTCGCCAGGATGCGCCTGCCATCGCGCCGGCTGGAGCCAGAAATCATGCGCATCGGCGGCGGGTGCCAGCGCCAGAAGGCACAAGGGGAGGATTCGAGCGATCATCGATTATTCCAGATGGTCGGGGAGATAGCCGGGCGTGACCGGCAGGAGCGTCAGCGTGAGGTTTAGCGCGGCGATTGCGACGAGCCAGCTCGCCGCGACGCGCGTGGGGAGATGCCAGCCCCTGGCGGAGAGGGCCGCGCTCGCCGCCGCCGGCGGCGCCAGGCCGGATGCGAACAGCGCGACCGGCAGCCCGGCCGACGCCGCCGGCAGCGTGCCCGCAAGGCCGCCCGATAGAACACCAAGGCCCAGCACCAGCACCCGGCTTCGACGGCGCGCCGGAAGCCAGCTTGCGCCGGCGCCGAGCGCGACCGTGATCCACGCCGGGACGAGGAGATGGTCGGCAACCTCGGTGTATCGGAAAAGGGATGTCAGGGCCGCCGCCGCAACCGCGAGCGCACAGGCGACGATCGCGCCAACGCGTATAAGGCCCGCCGTCAGGCCGAACGAGGCGCCGAGCAAAGCGGCTGCAAGTAGCGTGTCCCTCATGCCGAAACCACCCGCCAGACAAACAGCATCCCGGTCGCGGCGATCGCTGCGCCTCCCGTCCGGATCGCGAGCGCTCCGCCGCGACGGTCGGCGAGGAGGCCGATGGCGATGCCCGCAACATGCAAGAGCCCAGTCGCGAGGACGAAACCCGTGCTGTAGCCGATCGGGTCGGCGGCCGACGGCAGTTCGCGTCCATGCGCATAGCCGTGGAACAGTGCGAAGCCCGCGACGATGACGACCGCGATTACGGTCGGCGCGCGCCAGGCTGCCGCGATGCATCCGCCAAGGACGATCACCGACAGCGCGATCCCGATCTCCACGGGCGGCGCCGGCAGGCCGAACATGCCCAGGACCGCGCCAACCACCATCATCAGCGGGAAGGTAACCGGCAGGAGATAGATGAGCGGACGCCCGAGGAAGGCGCCCCATAGTCCCACCGCGATCATCGCCAACAGGTGATCCCATCCGCTGAGCGGATGCTGGAAGCCCGCGGCGAACCCGCCGGCCAGGCCCGTGCCACCATGTGCGGCCGCCGGGCTCGTCGCGAATAGCGGCGCCAATGCCGCCGCGTGATGCAGTCGCAAGCGCGTCATTGCGGCGCCGGTGTCGGATCGGGCGCGGCGAGGAACGGAAAGACCGCGGTCGAATGCAGCTTCTCGTCGGCATGCACGCCATCGTCGATGCCGCTGGTCGTACCGTTGGCGATGAGCGAGCGATAAACGTTGACGGCGTCATAGTTGACGGTGCGACCGCCACAGTCGCCCGCCACATCGTGCTCGCCGTTCAGCGCCGCACGCTCGACCGCGAAAAGCTGGGTGCAGGTCGTCGCGCGGCTGTTCACCCACAGCCGGTCGTCGGCCAGCAGTTCGGCCATCGGCCAGTAGCGCCGCGCGGGCGGCGCCTTGCGGTCGATCAGCAGGCTGTCGCCGCAGCGGCCGTCGAGTCCGTCGTAGAGCGCGACGCCCTTGGCGATCTCGGCGACGAAGGGCTGCCCTGTGGCCGGGCTGGCATGGTTATAACGTTCCTTGATGGCGTTCTGCGCATCGTCGGAACCGAGCGTGACGAGAAGCGCATTGCCCGTAAGCGGCCGCGCCGCGCGATCGATCCTGCCCTTGGGGCCGCTGGTCGATGCCCAGACGGCGATCAGCGGACCGCCCTTGGTGACCGTGGCGAGATCGATCGAGGCGACGATCGAATTGGGCGTCCACCCGCGCAGGAAGTTGGTCGCCGGTCCGTCGTTGGTATGACGCCAGGCTTCACGGATATCCGCCGCTTGCGCCGCATCGAAGACCGGGCAGCCGGCCGCATCATAGCGCGCCGAACCGGCAAGGGCCTTGATGGCCGTGTCGTACATGGCGCGCGTGCCGCGGACATTGTTGAAGAAGGGATCGTCGCGTAGTCCTGCAAAGAGTCGGAAGGCGCCCTTTTCGCTGGCCAATCCTTCGTCGCGGCTCGGATCGCCCTGGGCGCGCTCGGTCTTTCCGAGGCGGCAGTCCGCCGAAATTCCGCTTGGGAAGCGGCAGATCAGATCGATCGTCGCCGTCGTGCGGCCCAAGTGCCGGCCGCTATCGATATGGAAGGTGTAGGCGATCTTATCGGAGAAGCTGTGGCCGACGATCGCCATCACCAGATTGAGGCGCCGGCCGTCGGGCGAGATCCATGCGAACAGATCGCCGATGTCGGCGCGCGGATCGGCGATGACCGACGAGGAATCCAGATGGTCCGACGCCATGGCCGGCGCGCATGCCATCAGGGCCGTCGCGGCCGAAAGGCAGGCCGCAAGACCACGACGGAGGGAACGCGATATGAGATGCAGCATGGTGACTCCCGTCATTGGGCTGGGGCTCAGGCGTGACGCCACAGCGCGATGGCTTCCTCGGCGATCACCTCGGGACGCTCTTCCGGCCAGAACAGCTTGGCTCTTTCGAGCCGGCGCACGCCTCGCGAATTGCCGAAAGACTGGTCGAGGAAGTCGGCGTTGGCAGGCTCGAAGATCGTATCGGCTATCCCCCAGACGATGCGGGTCGGGATCGACGAGCGCTTGAGAGCCGGTCCGATTCCGGCCAGCGCATGCTGGCCTTGCGCGATCGCGTGAGCCTCCACCTGCTTCGCCCGCTCCGGGCTCGACAACAGCGGGCCAAAATACATCTCGATCGCTTCGTCGGTGGGATTGGCGGTATCGGCGTAGCACATGCCGCCGAACTGATCGGGCCTACGGGCATGCTCGCGGTTTTCATACCAGGGCTCGATCCATTGCTTCACGTAAAGTCCCTGGCGCGCGAGATCGATTACCGGCCGCATCGCCTGGGGCGGGCTTTGCCGCTCGGTATCGCAGTTGGTGAGCAGCAGCGTGCGGACGCGCTCGGGATGATGCACCGCAAGCAATTGGGCGACCGCGCCGCCGCTGTCGTTGGCGACGACATGCACCCGATCGATCTTCAATGCATCGAGTAGCGCAACGAGCATCGCCATTTGGGCGGACGCCGAAAGATCCTGTCGCTCCGCCGCTTCCGTGGCCCCCAGACCGAGAAAGTCCGGGACGATGCACCGGCAGAACAGCGCGAGCTGCTCGACGGCGCCACGCCATTGGAAACCGCTCAGCGGATAGCCGTGGAGAAACAGGACGGGATCACCGATCCCGGCGTCGATATAGGCGACCTTGCCGAAGGCTCCGCGCAGGAATTTTCGGTTCAGTCCCCATTCCGGCGCGCGAAACCGGTCGGCGCTAGGCGCAGCGAGCAAGGCGCCGGGCAGTGCGCTGCATCCGAGCACCGTGCCCGCCAGCCCAAGGAAATTTCTACGGTCCATTACCTTACTCCCAAGTCTTGCAGGCGTGATGCATCATCAGGGCGAGACGCCGCTGTCGAAATCTTTAGCCTTCGAGAGGGGGGGGCGTGCTTTGGCTGCCTGCGGTCAGCCGGCGTCGCCCGCCGCCTGAGCGGCAGTGAAAATCGCCAATTGCGCCGCGAACGCGCGCTTGAAGGCCGGCCGGGCCTCGCCGCGCGCGACATAGGCGGCTAGGTTGGGATACTCTTCGACCAGGCCCGATCCGCTCAATCTGCGCAGCACGTCGACCATCACGAGGTCGCCCGCGGTGAATGCGTCCTCCAGCCAGTCCTCGCTGCCGAGGCGGCGCGAGAGCGGCTCCAACCGCCAGCGGATGCGATCCTCGATCAGCGGGAGGCGCTCCTTGGACCAGGGCTTATCCCCCTCGGCAAGACCTCCCTTGATCAACGCGATTTCGCGTTCGATGGCCACTGGCTCCACCGTGTTCACGGCCGCGAACATCCACGCAATCGCGCGCGCGCGGGCATTGGCGTCCTGCGGCAGGAGACCTTCCGATTGTTCCGCGATGTGAAGGACGATCGCTCCGGTCTCGAACAGGACCAGGTCCCCGTCCTCATAAGTCGGTATCGCGCCGAACGGATGCCGGGCCAAATGCGCCGGTTCCTTCATTTCAGCGAAAGTGAGAAGCTGGACATCATAGGGCTGGTTCGCTTCTTCAAGCGCCCAGCGCACGCGCAGATCGCGCGCTTTCCCGGTCCCGCGATCAGGAGAATTGGCAAAACCGGTGATCGTGATCGCCATGATCCTTGCTCCTTCGATGCATGTTATGGACAGCCCCGTTGCCGGACCCGCAGGCTATTGGGTGATCTCGGGCTCCACGAGCCTGGCAAGCTTGCGCAGCGACTCCTGCCAGCCCAGATAACAGCCCTCTATCGGGATGATGTCGGGAACCCCCGCCTGTTCAATCACCATATCGGTGCCCATGGACACCGCTTTGAGCGTCACGGTCACGGTCATCTCGCCCGGCAGATTGGGATCGTCGAAACTGTCCGAATAGACCAGCTTTTCACCCGGAATGAGTTCAAGATAGGTACCGCCGAAGGAATGCGAACCGCCGGTCGTGAAGTTGCGGAACGACATTCTGTGCGTGCCGCCAACGGTCGCGTCCAATTCATGAACGGTGCACAAGAACCCATGCGGCGGCAGCCAGCTGGCAATGGCGTCTGGCTCGACGAAGGCGCGATACACCTTTCCAGGACTGGCGGTCAGGACGCGGTGCAATGTCACGGTGTTAGGCATGATGCTCTCCTTATGATGCGTGCCTCGATGGCGGGTTGGTTTCGTGGGCGCCGAACAGCAGTTGAAGATAGCGACGCAGATGATCGATGCTGTCCGCCGCGACCTCCGGCCCGCCCGTTGCCTTGGCGAGAATGAAGGCGCCCTGGAGGACGGCCTGGGTGTGCAGCGCCAGCGACTTCGCCGTCCATTCCGGCGCCACGCCCCGTACGGCCATCGCCGCTTCGATATCGGCTTCCAGCCTTTCGGCATGGCTCGTGATGCTGCTTGCGCAGGCCGCGCGAATGGCCGGCGCGGTGTCGTAGGTTTCCTGCACCATCGTGCCGACGAGGCAGGTGAAATCCGGCACGCCGCCCTGAAGCAGCGCCTTGCGGAACGCGAGATAGCCCAGCACCCGCTCAAGCGGATCGGCATGATCGTGGTACGCTGCCCGGGCGAACAGCGTGCCGGTGGTTTCCGACCAGTAATCGGCCGCGTTGACGGCAAGCTCTTCCTTGCTCTTGAAATGGTGGAAGAACGCCCCCTTGGTGACGCCCGCCGCCGCGCACAGCTCGTCAACCGTCGTGCCCGAATAGCCCTTCGTGCGAATCACCGACAATGCGGCGTCCAGCAACTTGGCTTTGGCATCCTGCTTGGTAGCGGTCTTCGGCATGTCGTGCTCCTTGACGACAATAGATACCGACTAGTTGGTATGTTGTCAACTGCAATAGCATCCGCGCGGGATCTGCTCGGTTTTCGTGATCAAAAGGACGCGTCAGTTGCGGCTTGGAATGCCGAACGCGCGACGGGCCTATCCGGGCATAAAGCGTAGTGTCGCCGACGCGGCAATCGCCACGGCGACCGTTCCGATCATTGAGAGGCGGATCGCGGCCGCGACCGTGCTCGCATCCGAAGGGGGAAACTGGGACAAAGCGACCGTTCGCTGCGCTTCCCGCGAACGGCGGCTTCTTAACCGACACCGGACATTTCTGCGGCGCGGGATCACGGGCTCAGATATGCCACCACGGGCCGATTTCAGACCCTCCGGTCATCGGGAGGGATACGCGGATAGCTGCCTGTTCGCTGCCATGCCGCGGCGCCGTGCGAGGGATGCTGTAGCGGCCGGTCGGCCGTGGACCACTTGCGGACATATGTGCCTGTCGATTTTACTGCCAATTGCAGACGCCGCGAGCCCGTGCAAAATGCCTGTATGAGCGCTGAACCTGACTGGCTGAGAGAACAACGCAAGGAGCGTCAGAAATCCTACAATTTGATGCAGGGGACGTTCGCTGGTGCTACCGCCTTGCCGATATTCCTTGCGCCGATCATGGCCTTTTCTCGCACAACGCCAGGCCTGTTGCCCGCCGGTTAGGCCGAGCCGGATCGGGAGGCCTTGCGCGTCGACGACGGCGTGGATCTTGGTCGTGAGCCCGCCTCGGCTGCGACCGAGACAATGATCTGGACCCCCTTTTTTGCCGTCGCAGCCTGTTGGTGCGCCCGGATGGAAGTGCTGTCGATCATCTGGATGTCACCGTCGTAGGCGGCGGTGATGGCGTCCATCAGCCGGTCCCACACGCCTGCCTTTCGCCATCGCACGAAACGATTGTAGCAGGTGGTGCGCGGGCCATAGCGCTCCGGCAGGTCACGCCACGGCGCGCCGGATCGCAACACCCAGAAGATGCCGTTCAGCACGCGTCTGTCGTCGACACGCGGCACGCCCCTGGGCTTGTTGGGCAGCAGCGGCTCGATCACGCGCCATTCGAAGTCGGTCAGGTCGTAACGGCGCATGCCAACGCTGAATCAGAGGTTCGCTTCGAGCGAAAGCCATATTCTTAGCCCGAGGATTGCAGACGACGGACCCTTTCGGCATGATCCATAAATGGGTCGACCTCGCAGCGCTGCTTGGCGCACTCTCATAAGATGGATCGATGGCGATCTGCCGTGGCTTCAAGCGCAGCAGGCACTCGCTATTGCGCCTCTGGTCTTCACGCTCTGCATATACCCGGGGCCCGGAACGACGGCGATGTTTTTGGCCTTCGGTTTCTGGGTGGTGAGCTTGGGAATTTTCTGCTGGCGGCTCGCAGTCTACGCTCGACGCCGACGCCATGTCGACGGCCTCACGCGCCAAGGTATGCTGAAACGCTTGAAAAGCGGGCGAGGCCTGCCTCGTGTGGGCAAACGCTGACTCCCTGCACAAGCATCAGGCCGTCTCGGTTATGAGTTTACGGCCTAGCACTACTTTGGCAGATTGCTGATTTTTGGGATTCCCAAGCGAGAGATGTGGTGATTCATAGGAAGCCAGC
>JARFNK010000056.1 GCA_029167225.1 Sphingobium arseniciresistens | reverse complement strand
TTGCTCGGGTTTGCCTGACAGCAAACCATCTTGGCACCTAGATGCCGTGAGCGGGAGCCATCCACCCTATCCGCTTTCAGCGAGGCAAATCAAGAAAGCGGACTTAGGGTATGTCGAAGAAGCTTTTACCGCTGGTTCGGGACCTGCCGGACAAACTGATACGCATTTGACGCTGCTAAATCGGTCAATTCGATGCGGCTCGGGTTTGGGGTTCGATCCAATCGCAATTTAAATGGCTCCTTCCCGCTCTCCATTGACACATGGCGTCCGTTAATGACCTCCACCAAGGCATCAGTTATGATGTAGGGGCCAACCTTGTCTTGCTCGATGTCATAACGGGCAATACGGCCGCCGCTAAATCTCATCCTCCCGTTCTTGAGAACGAGGGTTCCGCAACAGGCATTCGAATATGAGCCGTTTGCGGCAGATACTGGCAGCTTCGGGCCTCCAACAAATATGATGTGAGCCCAACCAATCAGAACTGCCACCAAGCCTAAGGCGCCGACATATTTGCTAGCCATGCCCTTTATATTGCTGCGGGAAGACGAGTCCTCTATCATTCGGCAGAGTTCCTTACGCGACGGCAACTGATGGTCGCTATAACAAGTCGCTATAACAAATAGAATACTGCGTGAACGAGCAGCCACGCGCCCACGAAGCCGCTTGCGATGACGAATATCCAGAACCGCACGGGCTCGGCGGCTCGGTCGATGACCATCCCGCCTCTGAACGTAGCAGTTCCCGTCATGGCGATGATGATTGCTCCGCCCAGCATCGCGACGGCCAAGAGCCAGTTGAGAGCGCTACCAGGTTCCATACCAACCTATCGCCCGCATCTTCAATGTCTGCAATCAGGTTGGCGTGGCGCTACTCCTAGCGGCAAAGAATGGTCGCTCCCGACCATTCCTCCCTCGTCACCCTGAAACAGCTTCAGGGTGACGGCATTTCCACGACAGATAGGGAGCGCGTCCAGCCTCTTCCGATCGCCCCCTATTTCCCCGCCCGGCTTCGGTCGCGGATGGCGCGGAATTCGTCGCCGGCGATCCAGTTCGGCCAGGCGGGGCTGTTGCCCAGTGCCCGGCCGATGCCATAATAAAGCCGCAGGTCTGACATCACGCCGGTCCAGTCCCAGCTCGGATCATATTCGTCCTTCGGGCCATGATAGCGATGTTCCTCATAATCCTTCGCCGCCGCCTCGCCGGCCGCGACGCCGCCCTTCAGCAGATCATTGCCGCCCTCGAAATAGAGCATCGGCACGCCCTTCTTCGCCAGGCTGAAATGGTCGGAGCGATAGTAGAAGCCTTTTTCCGGGGTTGGCTCTGCCGTGGCGACCCGTCCCTCGGCGGCAAGCGCGCGGTCGAGATAGGCGTCGAGATCCGACTTGCCCTTGCCGATCACGATCACGTTGCGCGCGGGGCCGGCCATGCTGAGCGCATCCATGTTGACGCCGGCCACCGTCTGGCCGAGCGGCAGCACCGGATTGTTGCCATAATAGGCCGAGCCCAGCAGGCCCGATTCCTCCGCCGTCACCGCCAGGAACAGCTGGCTGCGATCGGTCGGCCCGGCCTTCACATTCGCCTCTGCCAGGGCGACGAGCGCGGCGGTGCCGGTGGCGTTGTCGATCGCGCCGTTGCAGATGTCGTCGCCATCGGGCGCGGCCTCGCAATGGCCGAGATGATCCCAATGGCCCGAATAGAGGATATATTCGTCCGGCCGGGTCTTGCCGGGCAGCAGCGCGACGACATTTTTCGACAGATGCTTGCGCACCTTCTGGTCCAGCGCGACGGACGCCGTCACCTTGCCCAGCGGCACCGCCTTGAAGCCGGGCTTCTTGGCGGCGGCGGTGAGCGTGGCAAGGTCCAGCCCGGCGCTCGCCATCAGCGCCTCCGCCTTGTCCTTGCGCAGCCAGCCCATGATCGGGAGCAGGTCCATATTGCCATTGGCGGCATCGGCCACCTGCTGCGCGCCGGTCCAGCTCGACTGCACCACGTTCCAGCCATAGGCGGCGGGCACGGTGTCATGAACGATGATCGCGGCGGCCGCGCCCTGCCGCGCGGCTTCCTCATATTTATACGTCCAGCGGCCATAATAGGTCATCGCCCGGCCGCCAAACGGGCCGTCGAGGCTTGCCGTCTCATAATCGGGATCGTTGATGAGGATGACGACGGTCTTCCCCTTCACGTCGACCCCGGCATAGTCGTTCCAGCCCTTTTCCGGGGCGTTGATGCCATAGCCCACGAACACGACCGGGCTGTCCTTCACTTCGCTGTGCGGCGTCACGCGATAGGTCGCGGCGACCATTTCCGGGCCATAGGTGGCGGTGATGGCGGTCTTGCCGCCGGAAAAGACGAGGGGGCTCACATGGCTCGCGTCCAGCTCCACCAGCGGCACGTCCTGGAACCAGCTGCCCTTGTTGCCGGGCTTGAGGCCCAGCTTCTGGAATTCGGAGACGAGCAGCGCCAGCGTCTTCTCCTCGCCTACCGTCCCCGGCGCGCGGCCTTGATAGGCGTCGGACGACAGCTCCTTCACCAACCGCTTCATCGTCTCGGCCGAGGGGGTGGCGGAGGCTGCCGGCGAACTCTGCGCAATGGCGGTTCCACATGTGGACGAAAAGAGGGCTGCGGCAATGACGGCCGTCACGCGGGAAATGCGATGCATGGGATAATGCTCCTGTTACCGGCAAATGCATATCGCGCGCAAGGGCGGAGGCAAGGAAGATAAGCCCTTTTCTCTTTCTCAATAGGACTTTGCCGCTGAAAGGTGGCAGATATTCAGCAGAGGTCTCAATGACTTCCGTGCATGTTAGGGAAAGTCTCGTTTGCCGATTCGCAAGTGGAGATTGCGCGCAGGCGCATGGATATGCGGGTCAACGACCGGCGAGGTTATGTGGGGGATAATGGACCAACGATTGAATGGAGCGGCGTGTTCCGCCGCCATAGTGCTCATGCTCGCATCGCCATGCCAGGCGGCAGAAGCGAGTGGATCGGAACTGGCCGCAAAATTCGGCGCGAGGGAATCGGTGGAACAGGCCAGCCTGTCACCCGATGGAAGCAAGCTCGCCATCCTCGCGCCGACTGCTGGGCAAGGCGGCGCGCTGTCCATTTTCGATCTCGCTTCATCCACGCCTTCCAAGCCAAAGATCGCTGCGTTCGCCTCCGGTAAGCCAGATCGCTTCTCCTGGTGCCGCTGGACAAGCAACAGCCGGCTGCTCTGCGGCGTCTACGGCATCACGCGGATCGCGCAGGGCACGGAAATTGCCTATGTTTCGCGTATCTTTGCCGTCGACCAGACCGGAGGCAATGTGAAGATGATCGATAATTCCCGTGGGTCTGGGAACACGCTGGGATATTCGCTCTATGGCGGTGATGTGATCGACTGGCATCCGGGAGAGGACGGCCACGTCCTGATGATGCGCCAATATGTGCCCGAAAGCACCACCGGCACGCATGCCGCCCAGACGCGCGATGGGGTAGGTGTGGATGATGTGGACACGATCACGTTGCGTATTCGCAGCGTCGAAGTGGCCAGGAAGACTGCGTCTGAATATATCAGCGACGGCACCGGCACGGTACGGATCATGGGCACGAAAAGCTATGACAATGCCGGTTATATGAACCCGGAAACGCACTATTCCTATCGCAAGGCCGGGTCGCGCAACTGGGAAGCACTAAGTGTTGCTGGCCCGCAAATGGACGGCTTTGACCCTCATGGTGTCGATGCCACGCTGAACCTTGCCTATGGCTTGAAGCGTTTGAACGGAAGGCTGGCGGCCTACAGCATCGCCCTTGATGGCAGCGGCGCCGAAACGCTCATCTTCGCGCATCCCCAGGTGGATGTGGATGGTTTTGTGAGGATCGGGCGGAAAGGCAGGATCGTTGGCGTCACCTATGCCACCGACCGGCGGGAAGCGATGTATTTCGACCCCGCGCTGGATAAGCTCGCAAAATCTCTGTCAAAGGCGCTTCCGCAGACGCCGCTCATTCGTTTCATCGATTCCAGCGAGGATGAGAGCAAGCTGCTGATCTGGGCTGGCAGCGATACGTCGCCGGGCTATTATTATTTGCTCGATCGAATGACGAGGAAGATGGAGATCCTGATGGCGGACCGCCCCGAGCTTGCCGGCGTGGGGCTGGCCAAGGTCACGGCGATTTCCTTTCCCGCCGCAGATGGGACGATGGTCCCCGGTTATCTGACATTGCCCGCGGGTGGCGCGGCGAAGAACCTGCCCGCGATCGTCATGCCCCATGGTGGCCCCGGCGCGCGCGACGAATGGGGTTTCGACTGGCTCTCGCAATTTTTCGCGGCGCAGGGCTATGCGGTGCTTCAGCCGAATTTTCGGGGATCGACAGGGTATGGCGACAGTTGGTTCCAGAAGAACGGATTCCAGAACTGGCGCATCGCGATCGGCGATGTGGATGACGGGGGCCGCTGGTTAGTCAAGCAGGGTATTGCGGACGGCAAGCGGATGGCGGTGGTCGGCTGGTCCTATGGCGGCTATGCGGCGCTCCAATCCGCCGTGACCGAGCCTGAGCTGTTCAAGGCGGTGATCGCCATCGCGCCGGTCACGGATCTTGAACGGACGAAGGAGGAGCGGCGCGGCTGGACGGACTTCGCCAATGTGAGCCGCTTCGTTGGAAGCGGCCCGCATATCGAGGAAGGGTCACCCGCTCGTCATGCAGAGCGCATCAACGCGCCCGTGCTGATGTTCCATGGTACGCTCGATCGCAATGTCGATGTTGGCCAGTCGCGCTTGATGGACGGCCGGCTGAAGAAGGCGGGGCGGGTCTCCACGCTCGTCACCTATGACGGGCTGGACCATTATCTGATGGACAGCGGCGCGCGTACTGACATGCTTACGCAAAGCGCGGCATTCCTCAAACAGGCACTTGGCGGAGCGCAGCCCTGAAAAAGGAACGGGACTGATAACGAACGGGCAGGGGACGACAGCATCATGGCGCCTGATCCTGCACCGGACAATGAAAAAGGGCGGCGCCTTGCGGTGCCGCCCTTTTCTTGTCTGCTTTCGAAAACCGATCGATCAGCGCGAATAGAATTCGACGACCAGGTTCGGTTCCATCTTCACCGGATAGGGCACCTCGTCCAGCGTCGGCACGCGGGTGTAGGTGATCTTGGCGGCGCCATCGGGGGCGATATAGTCGGGGATGTCGCGCTCGGCCAGGCCCTGCGCTTCCATCACCAGCGCCATTTCCTGCGCCTTCTTGCCCAGGGTGATCTCGTCGCCCGGCTTCACCAGACGCGATGCGATGTTGCACTTCACGCCGTTCACATAGATGTGGCCGTGCGAAACGATCTGGCGGGCCGAGAAGATCGTCGGCGCGAACTTGGCGCGGTACACGACGGCGTCCAGGCGGCGCTCGAGCAGGCCGATCAGGTTCTGGCCGGTGTCGCCCTTCATGCGCGAAGCCTCGAAATAGTTCTTCTTGAACTGCTTCTCGGTCACGTCGCCATAATAGCCCTTCAGCTTCTGCTTGGCGCGCAGCTGGATGCCGAAGTCAGACACCTTGCCCTTGCGGCGCTGGCCGTGCTGGCCGGGGCCATATTCACGCTTGTTGACCGGGCTCTTCGGGCGACCCCAGATGTTCTCGCCCATGCGGCGGTCGAGCTTGTACTTGGCGCTATGGCGCTTCGACATGATAATTTCCTTCAATTGCCAACAACATCAGCCGCGCCGTTGCCAGTGCGGCATCCATCCCGGTCTTCGCCCGCGTCCCATGTTTCAGGGGGCAGGGCCACCGCTTCACCGGGGTGCGGGGCCAATTGCGAAGGCGCGCCTATGAAGAGGGAAGGCGCGGGAGTCAAGCATGGATGCCCGAATGACGACAGATCGACGCGATCGGCCGGCTCCGTTTCAGGAACCAGGAGGCAGCATTCCGCCATTGCCCTGGAACATTTTGTCCTTCTGCCGCTGGGTTTCGGTCGTGAAGGCGCGCCACTCGGCCTTGGTCTTGCAGGTCTTCTTGCGGGCCATGATCGAACCGGTCACGGCCTCGCTGCGGCAGACGACCTTCTGGCTGTCATCGACGGGCGCGGCATCGCCTTGGGCCTTGTCGTCGGGACGGTCATCGGCATGGCTTGCGGCGTGGGCGGACAGGGCAGCAGCAAGAAGGGCGGCCATGGTCGTGGCGCGCAGAAGGCTGGGCATGGAAAACGGCTTTCGATGAGGGAGAAAGCGCGGGTGCCCGCTATCTCTGGTGGCGTATGTTGCCATAGACATAGAGCGGCGCGTGTTCGTCAAGGCCGAAAATGCTGCGCTGCATCAAGATGTTGCCGTCTTTGGCGCGCGTGCCTCTCGACTCCACCCATGCCCGCGCCTAGGAAAGCGGCATGGCTGAAATCCTGACTTCCGATGCCTGCGAAACCATGGCGCAGGTCCGTGCCGGCGTAGACGATGTCGATCGCCGTCTGGTTGCGCTGCTGGCCGAGCGTTTCGGCTATATGCGCGCCGCTGCCCGCATCAAGCCGGATCGCGGCCTCGTCCGCGACGAGACGCGCAAGACGCAGGTCATCGACAATGCGGTGGCGGAGGCCGGGGTGCTGTCCGTCCCCACGGATATCGTGGCCGATCTGTGGGAACGGCTGGTCGAAGGCTCGATCGCCTATGAGATGGCGACGTTCGACCGGCTGCGGGCTACCTCTGCGGATTAGCTTGGCTCAGCGCCCGCCCGCCTTCAGCATTCCACGACATTGACGGCGAGGCCGCCGAGGCTGGTTTCCTTGTAGCGGCTTGCCATGTCCTCGCCGGTCTGGCGCATGGTCTCGATCACCGCGTCGAGGCTGACGATGTGGCGGCCATCGCCCTGCAGCGCCAGATAGGCGGCGTTGATCGCCTTTACCGCGCCCATGGTGTTGCGTTCAATGCAGGGGATCTGGACGAGGCCGCCGATCGGGTCGCAGGTGAGGCCGAGATTATGCTCCATGCCGATCTCGGCGGCGTTCTCCACCTGCGCATTGGTGCCGCCCAGCACGGCGGCGAGGCCTGCCGCGGCCATCGAGCAGGCGACGCCAACCTCGCCCTGGCAGCCCATTTCGGCGGCCGAGATCGAGGCGCGCTTCTTGTAGAGGAAGCCGATCGCCGCTGCCGTGAGCAGGATGGTGCGCTCGCCCTCGCGGTCGGCGCCGGGCACGAATTTGCGATAATAGCGCAGCACGGCGGGGATGACACCCGCCGCGCCGTTTGTGGGCGCGGTGACGACGCGGCCGCCGGCGGCATTCTCCTCGTTCACTGACAGGGCGAACAGGCTGACCCATTCGAAAACTTCGGCGGGCTGCATATTGTCCTGCCCCGCGCGCAGCCGGGCGTGGATGCTCTTCGCGCGCCGTCGCACGCGCAGGCCGCCGGGCAGCATCCCCTCCTGCCGCAGGCCCCGGTCGATGGAGCCATGCATGGCATCGGCCACCTGATCGAGGAACAGTTCGGTCTCCGCGCGCGGTCGCCAGGCTTCCTCGTTGCGCAGCACCAGGGTCGCGATGGAGAGCCCGGTTTCCTCGCCCTGCGCCAGCATCTCCGCACCCGACGCGAAGGGGAAGGGCTGGACCCGGTTGTGGCCGACGAGGCCGCGATCCTCCACCGGCGCGCCGGAGAGCACCGCGCCGCCGCCGATGGAATAATATTCGCGGGAAATGGGCGCGCCGCCGTCAAATTCGGCGGTGAAGCGCATGCCGTTCGAATGGGCCTCCAGGAAAGTGCCCATGTGGAAGACAAGGTCGGTCTCTTCCTTGAAGGCGATGTCCCAGTCGCCGAAATGCAGGCGACCTTCGCGGCGGATGGCGGCGACCTGATCGGCCATCGTCTCGGGATCGACGGTTTCCGGGCGGGCGCCGGACAGGCCCAGAAGCACCGCGCCGTCGGTCGCATGGCCGCGCCCGGTGAGCGCGAGCGATCCGTAAAGCTCGCAGCACACACGGGCGGGCTCGCGCGGCAGGCTCTCCATGAACATCACCGCCGCGCGCATGGGGCCGACGGTGTGCGAGCTGGAAGGGCCGACGCCAATGGTGAACAGCTCCGTCACGCTGATGGCGATGGAACTGTCTATGCGCGATTTGGCGCGAACGGCTGTTTTCTGGGTCATGCAGGACTATCGTGTAACGGCTGGGGGAAGGTCAACCGTAGAACGATCCGGTCGCCAACAGCCGCCATGCCGGCATGAGGTTTCGACGCGCCGTCTCTCTAGCGCCGGGATTGCATCAGCGGCTGGATGCGGGTGCCGAACGCCTCCACGCCTTCCACGAAATCGTCGAAGGTCAGCAGCACGCCGCCGGTATTGGGCACCGCCGCCATCTCGTCCAGCATCCGTGCCACGCTTTCATAGCTGCCGACGAGCGTGCCCATGTTGATGTTGACGGCGCCTTCTGGCGCTGCGAGCTGGCGGACATTGGTGTCCTTGTTCACCGTATCCTTCGCGCCCTGATCCGCGAGCCATGCGATCGCTTCCAGGTCGACGCCGACATTGTAGCTCTGCCACTTCGCCTGCGCTTCCTCGTCCGTCTCCGCCGCGATGATCATGATGAGGACGAAGATGGAGACGTCGCGTCCGGTCTTCGCGGACGCGGCGGCGAGCCGGTCATTGTTGAAGGCGAAGGCGGTGGGCGTGTTCACGCCCTTGCCCAGGCAAAAGGCATAGTCCGCCCATTTGGCCGAAAAGGCGAGGCCATCGTCGGAGGAGCCCGCGCAGATGATCTTCATGTCCGCCTGGGGCGTTGGCCACACACGGCAATCGTCCATCTGATAATAGTCGCCCTTGAAGTCGGACGATCCGGTCTCCCAAAGCTCGCGCAGGATATGGGCATATTCGTCCAGCACCTTGTACCGGCTGCGGAAATGCTCCTCGCCCGGCCAAAGCCCCATCTGCGTATATTCGGGCGGCTGCCAGCCGGTGATGAGGTTGAGGCCGAAGCGGCCATGGCTGATCGAATCGATCGTGTTGCACATGCGCGCGGCAAAGGCCGGCGGGATGATGAGCGTGGGGCAGGTGGCGAAGATCTTGATCTTCTCCGTCACCGCGGCGAGGCCGGCCATCAGCGTGAAGCTTTCCAGCCCATATTCCCAGAATTCTGTCTTGCCGCCAAAGCCGCGCAGCTTGATCATCGACAGCAGGAAATCGAGCCCATGCTTCTCGGCGCGCAGGGCGATCTCCTTGTTCAGGTCGAAGCTCGGCTTGTATTGGGGGGCGTTCTCGCTGATCAGCCAGCCATTATTGTTGATGGGCACGAACACGCCGACTTGCATGGCGATCAACTCCTCAGGAACGCGGAGACCAGATGGATGAATGTCTTGGGATCGGTGATGTTGCAGGCGTGGCCGCCCCAGTCCATCAGCGCCTGCGCGCCGCCGGGCACGGCATTGGCAAAGGACGAGGCGGTGTAGGGCACCAGCATGTCATCCTTTGAGGCCAGCGCCAGTAAGGGGGTGGAGATGTCGCCCAGCCGATAGCCGATGTCGAAGGCGCGCAGCGCCGCGATACGCTTTTCCATCGTCGCCGCGCCGGGGAAATGCGCGAGGTGATGGCGGGTCTCCTCCTCCAGCCGGGCGTGGTTTTGCGAAATCCATGTCGCGGGGAACAGGAAGATCGGCTGGGCCTTCAGATAAGCCTCCGCGCCCGCGCCATGCAGGATGGCGAGGCGCGCATCGAAGCAGCGGGCGAAATGCGGATCGGGCCGCGCCCAGCCGTTCACGACGATCAGCCTGTCGACTCGCTCGGGTGCCTTGAGGGCAAGGGCGAGCCCGGCGACGCCGCCCGCCGCATGGCCGATGATGTGCGCGCTGGGGAGTTCCAGACCGTCCATCAGCGCGAGCATGTCGTCGGCCAGATCGTCGACGGTCACGACATCGGGCAGGACGCGGTCGCTGCGCCCGGTGCCGCGATGATCGTAGAGGATGACGCGATAGCCCGCCGCAGCCAGTGCGGGCACATTGGGCAGCCAGTAACCGCTCGATCCGCCGAGTCCGGCGGAAAGGATCAGCGGCTGTCCATCCTGCGGGCCATGGCTTTCCCAGTAGAGCCCGGCGATCTGCCCGCTGTCGGGAATCTGGCCGGGAGGGGACATCAGCCGATATGCGCCACGCTGGCGATTTCCACCAGGCAGTCGGGCTTCACCAGGTCGCACTTGATGCAGTAGCGGGCGGGCTTGTCGCCGGGGAAATATTCCGCATAGACCGCGTTGAACGCGGCATAGTCGTCCAGGCTTTTCAGGAAGATGTGGTTCATCGCGACATCCGCCAAAGTCGCGCCGCCTGCCTCCAGCGTGATCCTGATGACGTCCAGAATATGCCGGGTCTGCGCGGCGGCGTCGCCCACATGCAGCACCGTGCCGCCTTCTCCCAGTGCCAGCACGCCCGAGACATAGACGGTGTTCCCCGCCTTTGCCCCCGCCGAATAGGGCGCGATCGGCGTGGGGAATTGCGGCGGGTTGATCGGGGTGAAGGGCATGTGACCTCTTGGGTTCTAGCTTGGATTCTAGGATGTGGGGGTGGCGCTATCCGTTCCGCGCTTCGTCTCGGCCTGGCCGAAGCTGCCGCAGAAATCGGCGACGGTCGAAACCCAGCCGAAGAATTTCTCGACATTATAGACGGTCGCGTCCTGCATGGCGGGCGGCCCCAGATGGTGGGTTGCGTCCTCCAGCATCACCCCGAAATATTCGAGGTGAAAGCCGTCGCGCAGGGTGCTTTCCACGCAGACATTGGTGGCGATGCCGACGAAGACGATGGTGCGGATGCCGCGCGCGCGCAGCACGCTGTCGAGCTGGGAATTGAAGAAGGCGCTATAGCGCGTCTTGTGCAGGGAAATGTCGCCGGGCTTGGGTGCCAGCGCATCGACCAGCTGATAGTCCCATCCGCCGCGCGCGAGCAGTTGCCCGTGCAGATCCGGGCGCTTGCGCATGGTCTTGAGCGCATTGGACTTGTGCCAGTTGGGCGATCCATGGGCGCCGGCCTCCACATAATCGGGATCCCAGCCGTTCTGCAGGAAAATCACCTGAACGCCGGCCTCCCGCGCGGTATCCAGCACGGTCGCGATCTTGCCGATCGTTCCCGCTGCGCCGGAAATATCGAAGCCGGCGAGGTCGACATAGCCGCCGGGCGAAGCATAGGCGTTCTGCATGTCGATGACGACGACAGCGGTTTCCGCCGGATTGAGCCTGAGCGCTTCGGGCCGGGCGGGCAGGGTGATGCCGCGCGCTTCGGCATTGCCGATGGTGATTGGGGGGCTTTCGGTTTCGCTCACTGATCCCTGTCGCCGATCCCTGTCCATGCCGCGATCGCGAGCATGAACCATGACGGCGGTGAAACGCAAGCCCCTGAAAGAACAGGCCCCTGAAAGAACAGGCTCATCAAAGAAAAGGCCGCCCGGTGGGGCGGCCTTCTTCACTTTGTCCTGAATGGATCGCTCAGCGCACCCGCGGTCCGCCAAAGGGCAGCGGCGGGGGCGGGCGGCGCGTGCCGCGCGGCAGCTGTGCCTGATAGGCGCGGCCGCAATGTTCCACGCAATAGGGGAAGCCGGGGTTCACCTGCTGCCCGCAGAAATGGAAATCAGGCTCGCCGGGATGACCCATCGGCCATTTGCAGATCTTTTCGGTGAGATCGAGCAGGCTGGTCTTGTCCGCGATTTCCGCGCTGGGCTTGGCCGGCACGAGTCGGCGCGGCGGCGCGGGCGGGATCGGTGCCTGCTGGTCGCCGGGGCCCTGGCGCAGGAAGCCGCCGGGGCCGACGGAGACGATCCGCGGCATGGGCGGAGCATCCGCTGCAGGTTGCGTGACCGTCAGCGGCTCGCGCGCGGGCGGCACGACCGGAGTCGTCGGAATTGCCGGCGCGGCAGCGCGGGGCGCTTCAGGGGCAGGCCGCTTGGGCGCCGGAGCTGCGGCGGGCGCAGCGGCGGGTTTTTTGGGCGCGGCAGGCGTGGCGGCCTTGCGCGGGCTCGAATCCGTGGCCTTCACAGGCGAAGGGCGCGATTGCAGGCCAAGGCGATGCGCCTTGCCGATCACCGCATTACGGCTGACCCCGCCCAGCTCTTCAGCGATCTGGCTGGCGGTCATGCCTTTTTCCCACATCGTCTTCAGCTGGTCGATGCGTTCGTCAGTCCAGGCCAATGGCAGCTCCCGAAACAGAAAATCATGGCAAGCTCGATGGAACGAGCAGAGGAGGATCGCATATGGGTATGCGCCTGCCCAGCTTCAATTCGTCAAATCGCTTGCAGCGACAAGCGGCACCCGATAGGCGATCCTGCGATGAACGGCCAGCCCCAAAATGACGCCGGGCATTTGCCCGCCCAGAAGTCTGCTGCGACTTCCCGCATTCGTGCCGAACCCGGCATTCCCCAGATCCGCTCGGTCAACTGGGCCGGCATGCGCGCGCTGTACCAGAAGGAAGTGCGCCGCTTCATGAAGGTGCAACTGCAGACGGTGTGGGCGCCGGCTGTCACGACCCTGCTGTATCTGGTGATCTTCACGGTCGCGCTGGGCGGCGGCAACCGCATGGTGATGGGCATTCCCTTCGCCGATTTCGTCGGGCCGGGCCTGATCGTGATGGGCATGTTGAACAATGCCTTCGCCAATTCCAGCTTCTCGCTGCTGGCCGGAAAGATGCAGGGCACGCTGGTCGATTATCTGATGCCGCCGATCTCGACGGCGGAGATGATGGGCGCGATCATTGGCGCGGCCGTCACCCGCGCCTGGCTGGTCGGCCTTGCCGTATGGCTGGCGATGCTGGTGTGGCCGGGCGTGCATGTGATGCCGATCCACCTGTGGGCGATCCTGTGGTTCGGCACCATGGGCGCGACGATGCTCGCGCTGCTGGGCCTCTTGACCTCGATCTGGGCGGACAAGTTCGATCACGCCGCTGCGGTCACCAATTTCGTGGTGGCGCCGCTGACGCTGCTGTCGGGCACCTTCTATGCGATCGACAGGCTGGCGCCGGCATTCCGCGCGATCAGCCATGCCAACCCGTTCTTCTATGTGATCTCCGGCTTCCGCTATGGGTTCGTCTCGGCGGCGGACGGCAATATCGTGGTGGGCAGCGGCGTGCTGCTCGCGATCGTCTCGGCGCTGGCGCTGCTGTGCTACACCGCGCTGCGGCGGGGATGGAAGCTCAAGCCCTGATTTTGGGCATGATCCTGCACAATTGAGCGGATATCGGCCCGCTTGCCCCTGTGCTGCGGCGCTCCTTCAAAAAAGGGGAACGGCCCTTGGGCATTGGAGCGAGACATGTGCCTCGCTCGAACAGGGGTGAACGGGGCAGATCTCTCGGCAAGAGACGAGATGCCTTAGCGCAGCCGAGTCGATGCAACCTCATCCGGCTTTGGCTTGCGGGCTTTCGGGGGCACGCGCTCACGCATCGCGCCCCGCCGCCGATCAGTGGCGATGCTCTGATCTCAGCAGATATTTGCCATCGGCATAGCTGCCGAACATGCCGGATATGGCGGGATGCTCGACCGGCTCGTCGCTGTCGTCCGTCACCAGATTCTGCTGGCTGACATAGGCGATGTAGCTTGCCTCGCCATTTTCAGCGAGCAGATGGTAGAAGGGCTGCGAGCGATCGGGACGCATGTCCTCGGGGATCGCCTCATACCATTCCTCGCTGTTCGCGAAGACTGGGTCGATATCGAACACGACGCCGCGAAACCCGAACATGCGGTGCTTTACCACGTCGCCGATGCTGAAGCGGGCATGGGTGATGAAGGGCGCATCCAGTGCCACATTCGCGCCAATTGTCGAGATCGTCCGTGTCGTCATGCGTCCCTATGTAGGCGCCATGCGCGCAAGCACAAGAAAAATGGCATAAAGCCCGCTTGGCAAAGCCGATTCCTTTCGCTAATGCCCGCCCCTCGACCGGGACAGGCCTTGCCTGCTCCTTCTGCGGAGAGGTGGCAGAGTGGTCGAATGCACCGCACTCGAAATGCGGCGTGGGTGCAAGCTCACCGAGGGTTCGAATCCCTCCCTCTCCGCCAATCTTTTGCAAGCCACTGTCTTGCAATGATTTTTCTGATTTTGTGGCTCCCGAGCGCTTTGCCGCTACAAAATGGTGCTACAAATGCGTCTTATGACTCATGTTCGGGAGGCCTCTGATGGGGGCTTCGAAGTCCGAGTTAACGTTCCGAAAAATCTGCGATCAATCGTCGGGCGGGCGAACCTCACGAAGAGGCTGGAGCGCGTGTCACGTTCCGAAGCGAACCATCGTGCCGCGCCGGTCATCGCGCGTTTTCGTGCCGAGTTAGACTCATATCCGATCAGGCCTGCACATATCCGGAATGTCGTAGGTAATTTGAGTATTCGGTAGGCTTGAACT
>JARFNK010000055.1 GCA_029167225.1 Sphingobium arseniciresistens | reverse complement strand
GCCGATGTTTGTCGGCGCATAGATATCTGCTGGCCAAAACCCGCCGCTGCGTCCTGACCTAGGACGTTGTCGCTGACGATCAGCCCCGGCTTGCCCCGCCTTTCGATCAATGCTGCCAGTTCGCGCACGACACGGCGCCCGCAGATCGAGGTGTCGGGTATCGCGGCCAGGCATTCGCGCGTCACGTCATCGACGATGTTGAGCACGCGAAAGCGTCGCCCGGACACCATCTGGTCGTGGACGAAATCGAGGCTCCAGCGTTGGTTGGGCAAGGCCAGCACCGGAGCCGGAGCCCGCGTACCCACGGCGCGTCTGCGGCTACGTCGCCGACGAACCGCCAAGCCTTCCTCGCGATAAAGCCGCTGCGTCTTCTTGCGGTTGATCATCACGCCTTCACGCAGCAGCAGGATGTGAAGACGCCGATAGCCGAAACGGCGGCGCTGGTTCGCCAATTCGCGCAAACGCTCCCGAAGGGCGCCGTCATCGCTCCGCCTGGAACGGTAACGCACGCTCTTACGATCGGCATCAATGACACTGCACGCCCGCCGCTCGCTCATCCGATGGTGTTCCATCAAATGCGCGACGGCTTCCCGTCTTGCAGCGGGCGTCACCAGTTTTTTGACAGCAGATCCTTCAGCGCGGCGTTATCCAGCATGCTGTCGGCAAGGAGCCGCTTGAGCTTCGAATTCTCGTCTTCGAGAACCTTCAGGCGCTTGGCTTCCGATACCTCGAGCCCGCCGTACTTCGCCTTCCAGTTGTAGATCGTCCCTTCCGAGATGCCGTGACGACGCGCCAGGTCGGCTGTCTTGGCCCCAGCCTCGGCCTCCTTCAGAACCCCGATGATCTGCTCTTCTGTAAAACGTGCTCTCTTCATCTCGTCCGTACTTCTCTCAGGCCAGACTCTAATCGCTCGTGGAGAAAATCTAAGGGGTCACGTCACCGCCCCCGCCACATTTACTTATACGCGCAATACGTATTCATACTGTCGCAATGATAAAAATAGGCCATCAGCCGACAGTACGCGTGTGTGTTCCATTTTCATCAATAATTTTGCGCAAGAGTTCTGAACGGCGTTCGCGAAAAGCAACTGAACTTGGGTCAATCATATTAACTGACCGTTCTAGGTGGACATAAAATTCATGTCCTCCATAGGAAACTATCTGACGCAGTGAGAGATCTATTAGCCCGAGCGCGTTAAGGTCGAAAATGATCGCTTCAAATGAACTTGGAGAAAATGTCCAACAATGCGCATCGAAATATGGTTCCTCTGCGTTTGCACGATGTCGCTGTGCAATATCATACGCATTTGTTATTGTATCTCGAAGTGCAACGTTGGCTGGAGAGCTTCCTAGACCCCATCCTATACGTTCCACGCCATCTATATTGTTTACTGCATGAAGGGCAATGTGCGAGAAAATCTGGGCCGGCGACGGCTTCAACCTCTCGGCCCAAAAAGCCTCAAGTACCTCGCCCGTCGCCGTATGCGGCCGAAAATGATCGAAACAGGTTCGTCGATCGGGTATGGCCATCGATAGCACGCCCGTCTCGTTCAAAACGCCAGAGCACGCGCGTAAAAACCGAATTGGGTCCGGGATATGCTCAAAATTATGCGATGAGACCACATAGTCGAGCGTTCCCGCAATGTTATGCGATGCTAGGAGTTTATCCATCTCTGCCACGGAACCCACGATATCGACGGCTTCTATGCGCTCAATCATTGTATCATCAATGCCGGGGTCTGCCTGCGCTCGTGAAATCAACTCCGCTTGATCAAAAACGTCGAGCACAAGCGTTCGATAGCCATCTCGTTTCGGACAGATCGGATTAAACCAAGGCCCTATCTCGATACCCCTCGCTCCACGATCGATGAACGCGCGAATTTCATCCAACCGATCGCCTTTCGCACCTGATCCCAAGCTCGCAAAACGCCGCATGCGGTACTCATCAGATGAGAGAAACTCTCGTATTAGGACGTCGGTGGAACCAAACGTTGTTGCATTAGCAATCACATTCTCATTTTCAGGATCCCGGCCAAGTATGAGGCGGTAAGCCCAAATTACTTCTTCAACTGTTACCATAAATTGTTTCCCGAAAAATGATTCAATTTAGCGGCCGTTAACTAAATTAATCGTTCAGTCAAATATACCAGGCGTCAGATTTTGGTTCGGCCGCAAAATCAAGTCGTGCCTTTGAAAGACCGGGATGCGATGCCGGATCATTATCGAGCCACCGCGCCCAACGCGATAAAAACAGCGCGACTTCTGCGCCCGGTGGAATAGTTTCCCCTCGCGAGGCCTTTTCGGTGTGGGTAAATTGCGCCTCTGGATTATAGACGATGCGATAACCCAGATTGCGGATGCGCAAACACAGGTCGACATCGTTGAATTCCAAGCTGAAACGTTCGTCGAAACCATTCGTCTGCTTGAGGATTGATAGCCGGGTCGCAAAGACCGCCCCGGTGACAACAGACCATTCCCGCTGCGCGAGCGCCCAGTCATTATAGGTCTTCGCCTCGACCGGCCAGCCAAGCCAGGCATGAACGATCGTACGAAATGACGGGAACATGCCGGCATGCTGGATGCTTCCATCGTCATAATAGAGACGAGCGCCAACACCTCCCACGCTTTCGTCAACTGCGAAGCCCAAAAGGGCGGGTAGCCAATAAGGCGTCGTCGGAACAGCATCATCATTCAAGAATATGATCTGCTCGTCGCTCGCCTCACGCCACAGGCGGTTCATCTTTCTGGAATAGTTGAACGGTTCGCCCGATGCGCGCGGCGTTTCTATCCACTTCAGCTTGAACGGCCATGATTGCTTGGCCCAATCAGGTTCCCCCACGACATCGTCACCCACGATCACGGTGACGCGGTCCATCGGCCATGCAGCTTGGGCGATTCCGACCAGCAGAGCTTCGATATAAGTTCCCACAGACTTTGGTTGGCGTGTACGTCGCGTGGGTATGACGATCGTAACGGCCGGATGCTCTTTGCCTGTAAAGCGCCGCCGCTGCAGCAGCAATCCAGGTGCTTCTCCTTCTACGAAAGTGATATCAGCAAAACCTTTGCGAGCCGCAAGGGTCGCGCGGCGCTCCAGGATGTCAGCGATCGGGCGCTTCCCATCATAACCGATTAGGACCTCTGGGATCCGGGAAATTGCGCCACCCGCCTCGGCTACACGCAATATTAAATCGTAAAGCACAGCCGTGCCGCGTATTCGATCCAGGCCGCCAACATCCATCAGCATCTTCCGGCGCACTGCAATCGGTGCCCCGACATAATCCTGCGCGACAAGAAGAGTATAATTGAAATCGGGCTTAAGATTAAGGCGATTGAGCATGTCTTCGCCCGATGCGATGTCGTCAGCGTAGAAAAGCGAGACATCCGGCCGATTCGTTGAAGAACTTAGGACGAAATGTCGTGCGTCGGGGGAAACATGAGCATTACGCGGCGCGAACAGGATCCATTCGTTCGGATCACCATCCGGCAACACGGAACCATCCCAGGACAGATCGTCTTCCAGTGGAACCGGAACTAACCCCTCAGACCGAGGGAAATCTCCGAATCTCTTTGCGGACGAAAAGTTAGGAGTTACCTGGGGTGGCGGCGGAAGATGGGTTACCTTTCTTTTCTGCCGAGCCATTGGCATTGAAGTGGCGGAACTTTCGATCGCTCCAGAAATACTTGCCTTGATCGCCTCTGCCACAGCTTCATAGGACAAGAGGCGCGCTATATTGGCCTTCGCGGCATCCCCGACGGTATGATCGCCCGACATAATGGCCTCTGCAGCTTTCACGAGCGCGGCTGCTAAGGCATCCTCGTCCACCTTCGCCCAGCGATGGCCAGCAAGATAATGGCCGTAGTTTTGATCCAGCGTCCACATTTTTGCTGGAACAGGATAACCACAATTCTCATCGATAAAATCCTGTGTTCCCGCATAGTCGGTTGCAACAACCGGCTTACCGACTGCCATGGCCTCTGCAACTGTCAGCCCGAACCCTTCGGAACAATGCGGAGATGCATAAATGTCTGCCGCCGCCATCAGGCTCGTGACTTCATCAGGATAGAGTGAGACTTCAAGGATTCGGACGCCTGACGTCTCGTTCGCAAGCTTGATCAGAGCTTCGCCCGCCTCCGGACGATCGTTGAGATGCTTTGTTTTGAGGACAAGAATCCAGCCCCGCGCGACCAGGCCCGAGGCCGCAAAGGCCCGAATCAAGCCCTCGGGGTTTTTGCGGACGAGATAGCTGGCACCATCAAAGATATAGAGGATCACCTTCAACTCCGGATCGATCCCGAACCGGCGCAGCATGGTTGCACGGTCAGACGCGATCCGCGCAGGCACGCGCACGGGATGCGGAACGACGTCGACCGGCACATCCACGCCGGCGGAGAAGACATCCGCGCAATAGGTGCTTGGCGCCCAAATCCGGTCAACAGAGCCCAACTCCTGCTCCCAGGCTGGGGGCAGCGTGTCTGTTTCCCAGACCCAATATCCAATGCGCTGCTTTGCCGACCGGATTATCTCGCGCTGTTCGTCAGTCAGAACATTCCAGGAATCCGGGTTAAGATGGATAATTGCAATGTCGGGGCGACCGTTGAAATCGATCGTTTCGATAGGGGGACACATCAGCCGATGGATGTGGAAGGGCTTGACGACGGGATAGGCGTTTACCTGTGCATCGGTGTGGCGGATCGCACTTAGTATTTCGCGACTGGCCGCGCCTAGTCCATTCTCGTAATTCCACGGGCCGAAAAAAGCGATACGGAGCGGATGATCCGCAGTTATGGCATCGAACTGGCGGATGTTGACAAGAAGATCGGCACTGGGTCCTCGCGGCATCGAAGATATTTCGGCGGCCCTAAGGACTGCCCGAACAAGCTCTATGTCGAAGCCGGCTTTATTTAGCACAATCGGCCATTGTTCGCGAACTTCCCTTAGGACTTCCACCTGATCAGTGACTTCCGCAAACTTGTCACGCAGCATGAGAATCTTGATGAACGGGAAGCCCTGCTCAATCAGTTCGCGCCAGCTGAAGAAGGTGGGATTCGCGGAAAAGGACCCCGCATATAATGCCTGTACAGTCAGGCCGGCAGCCTGCATCTTGGCAGCGAAAGGCACTTCATAGGTACGGATGACCTCATCCTTGTCATCGATCCTGCGCAGATCACGGATGAAATGCTGGAACCCCCATGAACTCAACGCCTTGGGCTTGAACCCCAAGAAATAGCTTTGTACGTGCCAGCCATATTCATGACTGGCTGTCAGCGCCACGATGTCAGCCGGACATTCACGCACACGGGTCATCATGGCAGCGAAAACGTCGATATCGGCCGTTGGGATTACGCTGTCATTTGTCATCACGAGCATGCCCGCCCCGAACAGTGCCGGACAGAGCTGAAAGGCGTGTGACCACGCGCCGAAATCATATCCGGCATTATCACGTACAATGATGCCGGCAGCGGCATCGATTTCCTTGTCGAGCAGTTCCAGCGGTTGATCAGCAATGGCAACCAGCAGAACAGACAGGCCTGTACCGGACAATTTCTCGATATAGGGGATCACATGCGGTTTCAGCCGGCCTGCCGGCGCATGGGTGACAAGGATCGCCGCATCATCGCCCGGGGCGATGTTCAGTTCCTTGACGATGACATGGCGCAAGCCTTTAGGCTGACCCGCACCATGAGAGCCATTCCTCTTGGACAGACGCCCTTCGGCCCGTCCATGTAAAACATAATGCAAAAGCGGATTGAGCCCGGATATATCAACGTCTGGATAGGTCGTCAGGTAAAAGCGCGTATCAAAGTTGGGACCAGGATCACGCCCTTCCTTGCACCCATGGTTCATGTAGTGATAAAATGCCGTTTGTCCTTCTGAAATAACGTCTGGATACGTTTTGCCGTACCAATCTTCATCAAAAATACCAGATTCTTGATTGAATTTCGTTACTATTAAAGCATAAATTTTTTCTAGATTTCTCTTTTTTTTGTTTGTTCTTATTTTTCTTAATCCAAAATAAATAAACTTCGTGATTTTTTTACTTGAATTCATCGCAAATTAATCCCGAATGAAATGTAAAACCAATTTATTAATATAATTAATCATAAATAATCACTGGATTTGATCGATATCGGCGCAAACTATTCGGAAATATTGTCATGCGCCCATTACCCCTTATCAATTTTATTCAATATTGACACAATAGGTGTAGCAATAAAGATTTCTGGTTTACAGAAATATATCATCTTTTGGAGCTTCATCTCATCAGGCGCTTCAAAAATCTATATGGTCTCGAAGAATGACGATTGGCGTCAAACGTAGGCGAAGCTTGTATGATTTCACCAAGATAGCGACATCGCCTAGTCAAGCCGTCGTTGATTGCCAACGGCGTCCGCATGTCCAATTGACCTACCGCTTCATCCGAAAAGGCTGGCGTATAATAGATGCAATCGTCGAAATAATAATGCGTGACCTGCGACCAGCGGGTCAATGTCGGGTTGTTCTGGCGGCTGCCGCCGTGCAGCAGGTTCGCACACCAGATCAGCGCCTGCCCCTTGCGGGCCAGAAAGACTTCCTGCTGCGTCCCATGGGCCTCGCACAGCGCGCGCCAAGCAGGGCCGTAGGGATCCTGCGCCGACGTTAGGTCGCTGCCATAACCGCGCCGTCCGATCATCGCATTGGACATGATCGGCCAGCGGTGCGATCCGGGATAATAGAAGAGTGGCCCAGCGTCGGGACCAATATCCTCCATCGCCAGCCATACACCGCACATGAAACGCTCGGGGAGGCTGGAGAAATGAACAGAGTCCGAATGGGCCTCCTGCTGCGTGCCGACCGGAAAATTAAGCGTCTGAAAGGGAAAGGCGCTACGACCATAGAGCTTGCCAAGCAAATCCGTAACCACCCGATTGGCGGCGATGGCGCGCACATCTTCGTCGAATTGCCATGCGTCTTGCACGCGGCGTTCGCCCACCGTCTTGTCAGTATCCGGGGCGCCAAAGTCCACGCCATAGCGCGGCCCCAGATGGCGCTGTATCCGGTCTATCCGACTGTCCAGCTCGCTGTCCGGAAAGTCAAAGACGGCATAGCCCTTCTCATTCAGATCGGTCGCGATCCGCACTTCCTCCTCGCTAAGGCCCCAGCTGTTTTTCAACGAAGAGAAGAGCGGCGATTCTATCAGCGGCAGGCCGGGGAAGATATTGGTCAAGCGAGTCAGTCCCTTTCCTGCGGACATATGATCAAAATTACCGCCTTACCCGGCGATGAGCGGCTTGGTCTCCGATCAGGCGCAAGGCGCGCCTCCAACCTCCCCGCCCCCGCCCTATCTGATTCAGGATGGCGGCAAAGTCATGCCGGATCGTGCCACGGTCGTCCAGACTGAGATAGCGTGCCCAGAAAGGTTCCGCCCCGATTGCACGGGGCATCAGCCAGGCACCATGATAACCGAAGCTTTCCGATACATCTCCCGCCCTCTCGGCCGAAAACAGGTCAGCAAGGGCGCGCGGGGCAAAACGAATCCCCCGCCCCTCTAGCCAAGCGCGATTGTCGCGCCCGATCGCTATGTCCTCGGGATGTTTGATCTGGAATCCGGAGTCACGACATGCAGCCATCAGACGGCGACTTCGCAGCGAAAAACCGCCATTGCCCACATCATGCCCATCGTCGAATTGGGGCCAACTTGCGCCGATATAATCATAATCGAGGAATTCCGGGCGCCAGCGTGCCGCATCCAGCACATGCCCGTCCCACTGGACAACGAGGCAATGGGGCGTTTCGACATGCTCGACCATCTGCCTGAGGAGGAAATCGGAATAGGCTGCCGACGAAGCAAGCCGGGCGATCGGCACCACGGTGATATCCGGATGGCCGGGGCGCACCGGGGCGTCGGTGAAGAGTTTACAGGCAGCGAAATCGACCTGCGCCAGGCTTACCTCCAGGGCCTGTAGGGTCGCCGCGACATTGACAGAACTCGCCGCGCACACGGTAACCTGGGGCAAGGCGAGCCGGGAAGAGGGGAAACCCATCGCCATCGGCTCAAATCGCCACCGCAAATCGCTCGCTCTCACGGCTGAGTTGGGGATGATGATAGGGGTCAAATATCTCATCGGTCTTCCAGATACGCTTGAGCGCCGCCAGCTCTCCCGCGAAACGTGCCGCGCCCACCGGATCGCGGTCCAGCCCGCGAGACACCGATTCATGGTGGATCAGCGTGGCGCGCGGCTCATAAAGCGACTGCCAGCCCCGCTGATTGAGGCGCAGGCATAGGTCGACATCATTGAACGCGACCGCAAAATTGTGCTCGTCGAGCCCACCAACGGCCAGGAACTTTTCACGCTCCACGACAAGACAGGCCGCGGTCACGGCCGTCGTGAACTGCGGCAGGCTATGCCTGTGGAAATAGCCCTCATCCTCAGGCCGGAGATAACGATGCGCATGGCCGGCCGCATGACCAATGCCGATGACCACCCCGGCATGCTGGATGCGCCCATCAGGATAGAGCAGCCGCGCGCCAACCGCTCCAACCTCCGCACGTAACGCCTGGGTCGCCATGGTCGCCAGCCAGCGCGGATCTGTCATCTCGATGTCGTTGTTGAGTAAGCAGAGCAGCCGTCCTCGCGCCTGCGCTACACCTTCATTGTTAATCGCCGAATAGTTGAACGCGCCCCGGTGGCGCAGCACTCTATGCCGTGCCGGGTCCAGCCCTGAAAGATAGGCCAGCGTGTCGGGATCGTCGCTCTCATTGTCCATGACGATGACTTCGACATCAGGGTAATCAGTCGCGGCCAAGCCATCGAGGCAGATTCTGAGCAAGTCGAACCGATTGCGCGTGGGCACGATGATGGAAATCGGCGGTAGATCGCGGGTGATAGCAAGCGGGGCCGCAGGCATTCGCGGCGCTGGGCGACGGCAGCGATGGTGAAGCATCTGGTGCAGATGGAGGGGCCTCCCCCGTCCAGCGACGCGTGAGACCAGTTGGGTCTGCCAGTCTCGCACGTCGCTCACGGCGGCGAGATCAGCGGCACTCGCACGCAAAACGCAGGCGCCGGAGAGATAGTCAATATGATCAAACAGCGCCGGGTTCCAGTCCGGCTTGAAATGCGGCGCACTGCGGCGACGGCCCACGAGCATGTCATCGTCGGCGTAGATCAGCCGCAGCACAGGATCACTCATCGCCGCGCGATATGCATCGGCCGTGCCGTGCGCGATTCTATCGCCCATCGACACGGGCATCAGCCAAGGAGCCTTGTCCCAATCGATGTGGGATGCAACCGAAGCGAGCGTTGGCGTCTCCTGCGAACCAAGCAGCACGATAGTCAGGCCTTCGGCCGACAGGCTTTGTACTGTTGTGGTCAAATCGCTACTGCCTGGATTGCTCCTCATATCAACCAGCGCGACAATGGAAGGGTCATGGTTTGACAGGCTCTGCACCCTGCCTTTCCCTTCTTGTCGCAGCATCCAGAGCTTATAGGCTCTGGGCGACTGGCTCAGTAAAGGCGCAAATTGGCCGCGCGCGCGCACGCGTTTACGCATCAACCACCAACGCGTAGCAGTCAGGTAAGCGGGTGGATCGATGCGAAATGCATCCAGGTGAACGAGCGCGGCCAACCAATACTCGGCGATACGCTTGAGATATCGGTCTGTCTTGATGGATAGCATGGATGTTCGCGAATAGCCGCTTTGGCGAGGATCACAAAGAAAATCGCATGATGGCAATGCATGCTGCTCAATGCCATCCGAAGGATACCAACGGAAGCATCGCTCAGAGTCAAAGCCTTGCTCAGCAGCAAGAGCTCTAACACCAGCTGGTTTCGTGCTGTGTCAGCTCAGATAGAGCAATGTTAATGCTAAAACGTCGCTTTGACGGATTTGGGAGGACTTCCAACAATTTGGAAGCCTCTGGAGCGGGCGAAGGGATTCGAACCCTCGACCCCAACCTTGGCAAAATGCCGGATTACATCCGCCGAGGGAACTCCATTGCACCCTAAAGCGCGCTATCCTTATGATTGTACGACACAATCTGAGATCGAAAATACGCTAGAGCGGCCTCTTCGTTGCCTGTCATTTCTTCCCGCTCGCTTACATTGTGCGTACATTGCCAAGGACTCCCGCTTGTGTAAGCAAAATGTTCGAAAGGACAAGCCGGCATGGGCAAGCTTACCAAATCAGCGATCGACGCGCTTGCGATCCCCGCCAAGGGGCAGACCTTCCTATGGGATTCGGAGCTGCGTGGCTTTGGTGTCCGCGTCATCCCATCAGGCCTCAAGGCATTCGTGCTGCAATACCGGAACGAGGAAGGGCGTAGCCGGAGGATCGTGATTGGTCGCTTCGGCGTCCTCACTGTCGAGCAGGCCCGCAAGCAGGCCATTGTGAAACTGGCGGCGGTCGTCGGTGGTGCTGACCCGGCTGAGGAGCGCGCGCAATCGAGAGCGGCCATTACCATTCGGGAGGTCTGCACCTGGTATCTTGAGAATGCCGAAGCTGGCACGATCCTTGGGCGCAAGCACCGGCCGATCAAGGCTTCGACCCTTGCGATGGACCGCAGTCGGATCGAGACCCACATCGTGCCGCTGATCGGCACAAGGCAAGTTCGCGCTTTGCGCATTGCGGACATCGAGAAGATGCAGATGGACATCGTGGCCGGGAAGACCGCCAAGCCACGCAAGGAAGGCGGGCGTGGAGGCAAAGCCGCCGGTGGTCCAGGCGTTGCCGGTCGCGCAGTCTCGACCCTGCAAAGCCTTCTGTCTCACGCGCTGCGTTATGACATTGTCGAGAACAATCCCGCTGCCGGTGTCCGCAAGATCGCGGGCAAGGCGCGCACTCGTCGGTTGAGTGCGACTGAAATTCGGGCACTTGGCGAGGCAATCGAAATCGCGGAACGGAACGGGGAAAATCCGACCGGCATCGCTGCCGTGCGCGTGCTGTTGCTGACCGGATACCGCATTTCCGAGGTCATCGGCATGGAGCGTTCCTGGCTCAATGCCGAGCGCGGTTATGTCCATTTTCCCGACACCAAGACCGACGGCCAGATGCGCCCGATCGGGCAGGCTGCATTTCAACTGCTCCGCTCTCTGCCTGAGAAACGCGGACTGTCACTTTTCTTCCCATCGGACTTCGTGGATCGGCCCTATTCGGGTGTTCCCGAAACCCTGCGCGCAATTTGCACCATCGCCGGGATCAAGGGAGTGACGCCGCATATCCTTCGGCACACCTTTGGCAGTGTAGCTGGCGACCTGGGTTTTTCGGAACTTACGATCAAAGCCCTGCTCGGACACGGTGCCCGCGGATCGACCCAGAACTACGTGCATATCGACGAAGCACAACGCCTCGCTGCTGAGCGCGTTTCGGCGAAGATCGACCAGTTGCTCAAGCGTGAAACCAGGATGGTTCTCGAGTTGGCCGCCTGATCGCGACGTGGTCGATGAGGACGGCATGCCGGCGAAATCTGTCGTGTTTGCGTTTTTGTAATCATCACACTACATAATTGCCACGTAAAGAAGTACGAAGATAGCAAATTCCGACACCACATCACCCTCCGGCCGCTGTCAGGCGGGCCTTGCGCAAGTTGGGCGCGGACATCCACGATGCCCGCCGTCGCCGCCGCTTACCTATGGCTGTCGTAGCCGAGCGTGCGTTCACATCACGCTCGACGTTACAGCGGATCGAAGAAGGCGACGCCGCAGTCGGTATCGGCATCTACGCGGCAGTCTTGCACGCGCTTGGCCTGCTCGACGGCCTTGGTGACATAGCTGACATCGGGAGGGACGTGGTTGGGCAATCACTTGCCAGTGCCGAATTGCCCAAACGCAGCCGTATTCGCCGCACATCCAGCACACCCCCCAATGGCTGACATTGAGGTCCATATCAGCCTCGAAGGGCAGGACCATTTCGTCGGTCTCGCGCGGCGCAATCTTGCGCGCGGGTCAGAAACCGTCGTGTTCGAATATGCCGACGACTGGCTGGCCAGCCCGGCCAAGTTCGCGCTTGAGCCGGCTCTTCCCCTCACACGCGGCAGCTTTCCTCCTCCACGCGATCAGGCAATTTTCGGTTCGATCGGCGATTCCGCTCCAGACACCTGGGGCCGTCAACTCATGCAGCGAGCCGAACGCCGCGCTGCCGCCCGCGACGGTCGACAGGTTCGGACTCTTTTCGAAACCGACTACCTGCTGGGAGTCTCGGACGAGACCCGGCTAGGCGCCCTGCGTTTCCGTCCAGTCGGTGAGGAGCAGTTTCAGGCGCCGGTCCATGCCGGTGTCCCAGCCGTCATAGAACTCGGCCGATTGATGCAGGTGACCGAACGCATCCTGCGCGACGAGGAAACAGACGAAGACCTGCAAATGATTTGTGCTCCGGGTTCCTCGCTCGGCGGCGCACGGCCCAAAGCCTCGATCACCGATCAGCATGGCCGCCTTGCCATAGCGAAGTTCCCCAAAGAAACCGATGACTATAGCATCGAGACTTGGGAATCCGTCGCCCTGACCCTTGCCCGCCAGTCTGGCATCAAGGTCGCCGAACATGAACTCTGCTCGGTCGCAGGCAAGGCTGTCCTGCTGTCGAGGCGGTTCGACCGGCACGACGGTCAGCGCATTCCCTTCCTCTCTGCGATGGCGATGACCGGATCGCGTGATGGCGAGCGCGGCAGCTATCCCGAAATCGTTGATGCAATTGCCGGCGGCGGCGCCCAGGCCAAGGCCGATGCCGCCGAACTCTATCGCCGCGTCGCCTTCAACGTCCTCATCTCCAACGTCGATGATCACCTGCGCAATCATGGTTTTCTGTGGACCGGTAAAGCTGGTTGGACTCTGTCGCCTGCTTACGATCTCAATCCCGTTCCAACAGACATTAAGGCGCGGGTGCTGACCACCAACATCGATCTCGATGAAGGCACCTGTTCACTCGATCTTGTGGAATCCGCAGCAGAATATTTTGGCCTGGGCCGAGAAGCCGCGCGAGCAATCATTGCCGAAGTCGCTGCCGCTACCAAGACATGGCGTGACGTCGCCAAGCGGACGGGCGCACGGGCAAGCGAAATTGACCGTATGGCTAGCGCGTTCGAGCATTCAGACCTGGAATACGCCCTGAAACGGTGATTAGCTCTTGCGGCAGAATGCAAATTCAACGCGGCTCACCGCAGCGACCCCTTGCGCCCCGTTGACATCAAACTCTTTAAGCGTTACACGAAATTGTGCATCGCAGGAAAATCGATCAGGGGCCAGATTCGCATGGACGCTTATGAACGCCTTCGGGCAACGGCAATCGCAATGATTGTCCGCGATACCGCGGCTCAGTTCTGGATCGACCTGCGCGAATTGTCCAAGATTACCTACGCGGACGTGTTCGCAGATGTGGCAACCGACCGCAACGTCTTGCCGGCCCAGAAGATCGATGACCTGCTCCAGCGGCGGCATTTCCGCATGGAAAAGCTGCTGATCGATCTCGCCACGAAATACGGCCTCTCGCATTCGATGAGCTTGATCGTGCAAAACAACCGCCGGCACGCTTACGTGTTCAAGGGCGAAGTCGCGATGACCCAGTCCTATGTCCAGGCTATCGGCTCGATGCCGCAGCCTGCGAAATACCGCGAGCGTCGCCAACGCGATGGATCTGCCGCGCCTCGATCTTGGCGATGAACCGGATGGGGCATTCATCATGCCGAACGTCTATGGCGTCATCGCCCACAATCCGGTTGGCCGGCGCTTCAACGCTGACGAACAAAAGCTTGGGACGATTCAGCTTTGCGTGCCGGCGCGCGATTTCAAGGCATGGGCCGCCGAGTTGAGCGTCACCGAGATTCTCGCCGCCTATCCGGAAGTGCCCAAGAAGAGCGCACCGAAGCGTTCGCTGCGCTGGAAAAAGCCGAAGGATGATGAAGGCACCGGTACGGACGGGCAAAAATGAGCATCATAGCCCAGGGATTCGTCGGTGCGCGTCTAACCGAGGCGCGCAAGGCACGTGGAATCAGCGCGACCGATCTCGCTGACATGGTCGGTGTCAGCGTGCAGTCCATCTCCAAATATGAAAACGACAGGCAGAGCCCCAAGCTGGATGTCGTTCACAACCTCGCGGCTACCCTCAAGTTTCCGCACGACTACTTCCTGCGGCCGTCGCCCGAGCGCGACGAGCGCCCGATTTTCTGGCGCGCACGGCTGTCTGCACCGCCGCTTGCGCGCGATCGGGCTGAAGTGCGTCTGGAGTGGATGAAGGAACTGGTCGACTACCTGGCATCCTTTTTCGAATTGCCGGCCCTGAACATCCCGTCGATCGAATTCGCTGAGGACAGCTTCGGCAGTTTCGATTTCGTCGAACGGGTAGCGCAGGAAATCCGTGAGTTTTGGGACATCCGGCCCGGCCCAATGCCCGACACCGTCGAACTCCTTGAGAACAACGGCATTCTGGTTTCCCGGATTCACGTGCGCGCAGACAAGCTCGACGCCTTCTCGCAATGGTCTGATCGCTTCGGCATTCCTTTCGTCGTTCTGTCGCGTGACAAGGCCAGCGCCTGCCGTCAGCGTTTCGACGTGCTCCATGAACTGGTTCACATCGTTTGCCATGCCAACATCCCGCAGCGGCGGTTGAACGACCGCGCCTTCTACAAGGCAGTCGAGAAGCAAGCAGACCAGATCGCTTCCGCCATGCTTCTGCCGGAGGCCGATTTTACCGGCGAACTCTATGCCCCGTCACTCGACGGCTTCCTGACTCTGAAGGAGCGGTGGGGCGCCTCCGTTGGTGCCATGATCATGCGCAGCAAACAGTTGGATCTCATTGATGACGACGATGCTCGCCGGCTTTGGATCAACTACAATCGCAGGGGCTGGCGGACCGGTGAGCCATTGGACGGTAAGCTCGAAGTCGAGGAACCACAGCTCATCCGGCGTAGTTTTGAAATGCTGATGGAAGAAGGGGTGCAATCCGCGAGCCAGATTCTCAAAGCCTTGCCACTTCCCGTCGCCGATCTCGAGGAACTGGCAGACTTGGAGCCAGGCACGCTTTCTGGAATCAGTGACCGTAGGGCTGCACCGGTCCTGAAGGATGAATTCAGGCAGCAGTCCAACGTGGTGTCGATCTTCGGCGACAAGGACTGAACGGCGCAGGACGCTTGGCCCAAAGTGGGGAGCACCTAGCACTACTTTGGCAGATTGCTGATTTTTGGGATTCCCAAGCGAGAGATGTGGTGATTCATAGGAAGCCAGCTT
>JARFNK010000054.1 GCA_029167225.1 Sphingobium arseniciresistens | reverse complement strand
CCATGATCCATGTCGCTCTCGGCAGCCTCATGCTCCGCAGAATTGTCCATCCATGAGCATTCTCAAACGGACTCTTAGAGCCTGGGCGCCCCGAAAGTTCAGGATGAAGTCTACCCTCTTGTACCGCCATCAAGTAGGCTTCGGGCTTTAGTATTCATTTCGCGCTTTTGTGATGCGAGCCGTCTTCGCAGTAAAGGGCTTCAGTATAAATTGATTGGAGTCGTCGTTTTATATGATTTTCAAGACTCGCATCTCTGAAAGTCTTGCGGCCGTAGCATATATTCCGGCATTTCCAGGTGGAAGGGTTACAATAATCAGAATTCTTTATGACGCTTTCAAGGACGCTGCCACAGGAGCTGTGCGTTACAGAATTCCCGAATGCCGAAATAGGATAATTCTCGTCCATAGCCGCTCTTCTTGATCCCCCCGATCGGGACTCGGGGATCTGACGTCGACATGCCATTTACGAAGACGCCGCCTGTTTCCACGCGACGAGCGAGTTGGCCAGCGCGGGTTTCGTCAGCGCTCCAAATCGCACCTGATAGGCCAAATTCGCTTTCATTTGCGATCCGAACGGCATCATCCGCATCATCCGCGGTCATGATACAAGCGACCGGGCCGAAGGTCTCTTCGCGGCAGACCGCCATGGTACTTGTCACGTCGACCAAGACTGTCGGTGGATAAAACGCGCCGGGTCCATCGGGTATCGTTCCCCCCAAGAGAAGCTTTGCCCCTTGAGCAAGGCTTTGCTGAACCAGCTCGTGAAGTTCGCTGCGAAGACGTCGACGCGCGAGCGGCCCGAGCTGGGTCGCCTCGTCCATAGGATCGCCTGCGACAAGCTCGGCTGCCGCAGCGACGAATCGCTCGGTAAAGGCATTCGCAATGCTGCGCTCCACGATGATCCGCTTCGCCGCGATGCAGACCTGACCAGCGTTCTGAAAACGCGCTTGGATTGCGGTGTTAACCGCACGATCGAGATCCGCATCCGCAAGAACGATAAAGGGGTCCGAGCCGCCGAGCTCCAGCACTGCTTTCTTCAGGTGTTGACCGGCTTCGGAAGCAACCGCCGCGCCAGCGGCGACGCCTGCTGTTACGGTAACGGCCGCTATTCGTCGGTCTGCGATCAGAGCCGGAAGCACCGCGCGACTGACATTAAGAACGCTGAATACCCCGTCCGGCAGGCCGGCATCTGCAAACACCTCCGCCAGTGCGAAAGCGCTACCTTGGACGTTGTCAGCATGCTTGAGCACGAAACTGTTGCCTGCAACGATGATCGGTACGGCCGCCCGTAGCACCTGCCAGAGCGGAAAGTTCCACGGCATGATGGCGAGCACTGGACCGAGAGGTAAATGCGCTATCCTCGCTTCGCCATCGCTGCCGACATCCACGTACTCCTCTCGCAGCATCTCGGCGGCGTGTTCGGAATACCAATCACAAAGTTTCGAGCACTTCAAAACTTCGGCGCGTGCTGCCGTGATCGGCTTTCCCATTTCCTGAGTAATGCAGCGGGCAAGCCTTTCCGAGCGATCGCGCAGTCTCTCGGCCACGACTGACAACTTATTCGCGCGAGCTTCCACGGACTGTTCGCGCCAGGCTTGATAGCCCTGCCATGCGGCAGCGACGACGGCCTCGCGTTCGGCTGGGCGGTGCCAAGGAAAGCGAGCTATCTCCTCGTCAGTTGCGGGGTTCATCGACGTCGAGAAGCCACGCATGGAGTCTAAGGCTATGGCGTCCGCAGTCATCTCAGTAGACTCCTCTCGATACTTCAGCGCCATCAGCAGGGCTCTCAACGAAGCGGCGCGCCAAGGCCTCGGCTCCACGTGCCAACAAAGTTACATCGGTGCCCACCGCAACGAAGGTCGCACCGAGTTCGAGGTAGCGCCTCGCCAAGGTTTCATCCGCGATCAGGATGCCCGCGGCCTTGCTCGCGTTGAGGATCGAGGCGATGCCGTTCTCGATTGCCGTTTGGACCTCGATGTGCATGGGATTGCCTAGGTGGCCAAGTGCTGCGGCGAGGTCTGATGGCCCGAGAAAGACGCCGTCCACGCCCGGTGTCCGGACGATCGCATCGATATTCTCGATGCCTGCCACGGATTCGATCTGGAGCAGTAGGCAGATTTCCTCGGCGGCGATCTGCAGATAGTCCAGCCGCCGGTTCCATCGGCTTGCGCGGCCGATCGCAGACCCGACACCGCGAATGCCCTCCGGCGCGTAGCGCGTGGCGCGAACCATCGTCTCGGCTTGCTTGCCGGTCTCGATCATAGGAACAAGGAGTGTACGCGCGCCGATATCAAGGAATTGTTTGACGAGGATAGTGTCGGCGCTTGGCAACCGCACCACCGGCTCAACCGGATAGGGAGCGACCGCCTGCAACTGCGCAAGAACGAGCGGTATGTCGTTTGGTGCATGCTCGCCGTCGATCAGCAACCAGTCGAAAGGCGCTCCCGCGCAGATCTCTGCTGTATAGGGCGACGCTAGCGCCTGCCAGAGCCCGATCTGGCGAGTTCCAGCCGCTATAGCCTGCTTAAAGCCGTTCATCGCAGTCACAAGCAGGTCCCCAGGCCGATGTCATACTTCATACTTGTCTCGTCTTGCGACGATTTCTTAGGCGAAGCTGCATTCGACCCGTCCCAACATCCCGAAATCGGCGACTATATGGCTGCCGGACGGCGCCTCCACTGGCCTGATGAATGAACCGGACAGTACAATCTGAGCAGCTTCGATCCGATCCCCGCAGGTGCCGAGTCGATCCGCCAGCCACGATATGGCGAGCAAAGGGTCGTTCAATACGCCGCCGCCAAGGCCGGTCTCCTCGACCTCACCGTTGCGGGATACGATCGCACCCAGCCAACGAAGATCGAGCCGGTCGAAATCATGAACGGGTTTGCCAAGCACGATGCCCGCATTGGCAGCGTTGTCTGCGATTGTGTCGAAAACCGTACGCATCCGGCCGGATACGGGATCCTTGCGAATAATGCGGGTATCGAGAATTTCGATCGCTGGCACAATGTAGTCAGTAGCGGCCAGGATGTCGGCGCTTGACGGGCTGTAGCCCACGATCGCTTCCTTCATAACAAACCCAATCTCGGCCTCGATCCGCGGCTGGATAAACCGATCCGCTGGTATGATATCCCCGTTTTCGAAGACCATGCTCTGCAACAGAACGCCCGAGTCTGGAATGTCGATCGAAAGTGCTGATTGCATGGCCCTGGAAGTGAGGCCGATTTTCCAGCCTACGATGCCATCGCCTGCTTCACGTTTCGCCCGCACCCATTCGGCTTGGATGGCATAGGCGTCCTCCATACGCATGGTTGGGTGAGCGTCGGTAAGCAATGATATCTGCGTCCGGTCGCGTTCGGCGGCGAAAAGTGCAGCTGCAGCTGATCGTATCGCATTGGCATCGAGCGTCAGGGCATCCGAAACCATAGTATGAGGCTCTTCCTGCGAGATCGTCATTCGCTCAGACCCTGACTCGGAAGTTCACCAAACATAGCAATACTTTGCCGTTCTGCGGGTGAGCATGTGAATGGAGGCGATTGTTGCCCATGCGGTGGACGAGGCAATGGTTGTTTCCCAGTCCTTGGCAAGACGGCGGCATCGGCCGAGCCATGCAAAGGTCCGCTCGACTACCCAGCGGCGCGGGAGGACCTTGAAGCCGTTGGCCTTATCCGACCGTTTGATGATAGGGCCGCCGCTTTCGGTGGTTTTGACCGACTGGCTGTCGACCACACCGGCACTTGGGCTTGCCTCGCGTCCTTCAGTCTCGCGCAGGTTCATGACCAGCACCGTGTTCATCGCCTCGAGCAGACCAGCGTTGCGCCAGGCGTAGAAATAGCGCTGGACCGTCGAGACGGGCGGGAAGCATTTGGGCAGAAGCCGCCAGGCACAACCGCTCGCCGCGATGTAGAGCAAGGCGTTCAGGACTTCGCGCATGTCCGTTGTCCGGCGCCGACCTCCCTGCTTGGCCCCAGGGATGAACGGCGCTGCCAACGCCCACTCCCGATCCGTCATATCGCTAGAATAGCGCAAGCCTTTCCGGCTATGCTCCTGCCGGGCAATACCAATCCATTCCATTGATCACTCCATCTCTCGCAGGACGGCTTGAATCACAACATGCTAATATTGCTCAACAACTTTTGGGTCGGGCTCTCAGACAGCAGCTATTGCACGATTGGTTTCGAACCCTGGCTCTGATCCCAGCAGCGCCGGCGGCTCTTTGAGACTTTCCTGCCAGAGTAGGGACTCCATCGCGATGTTGAGCGGCTGATCCTGGATCGTCAACTCGTAGACCGGCTCGTCAAAGCTGGCATGATTGTGCACCGACCAACCTGGTGCCGACAGCATTAGATCGCCGGCCTTCCACGGATAGACCTTACCCTCCACGGTCGATCTGCCGGATCCCGAGAAATAATAGTTTACCGCGGCCGAGGAATGGCGGTGTGGGCGATCGACGATCTTGGGCGGCCGAACGGTCATCGTGGCAAAGAAACTGGGCGTAGTGCCGTTCGTGCGCCCGGTCATCGGATTGTAGAGCAGATAAAGCCGCCGGCCGATATAGTCGGCGCCGAGCGCCTCCAGCTTGTCGAGATGAGCCTTCACCTCCTGCCAGCGCCAATAAAGGGCCGGACTCACCACCGAGGGCGGGTTGATCAAGCGCTCATAGGGCATCATCCAAGCACCCTCGTCGTTGAGCTGGAAAGTACCGTAGGGGCTCGAGCGGCGGCTATCCGCTTCGTGAGAATGGTCGCTCTCGACCGCGCGCAGAGCCGGCTGCGGGTTTTCCTCGATGACATGAATGTTCATCATTTCGAGGAGCGCGCCGTTCGAATAGGTCAGGCGAACGTAGGGCTCGTGGCCGGTGTTGCGATGGCGGTAGATGCGCATCGACGGTATGTTCCAGACATCATGAAGCGCGGTGTGACGGCGCTCACCGCCAACCTCGGTTTCGCCCTCGCCGCGAATGACGAAGTTCACCTGCGTGGAATTCTGCCGGAAGGTTGAAGTCTCCTCACCGGGCAGCAAAATATCGAGAGCCACCTCGATTCCAGGCGCAAGACCGTTCGACTTAAGATTGGATGGGTGGCGAAAGAAGGAGCGGCGCCGACCATTGGCGGGAAGCGGCTGCGCGGACAGACGCGCAATTTCCGCGTCGATTTCCTCCTTCGAAATTACGATCGGTTCCCACGGTGCCTCGCGCTCAGGGAGTTTTCCGCTAGCATCAACAAATATGGAACTGGTCATGTCAGGCAACCTCTGTTTGTTGATGGGTAAGACGCGGTGCAACGCGGACGGGACGCGGAATGAGGCGGCCAAGCCCGGCTTTTCGCGCACCCTCTAGGAGCGCAATGCCGAGTGCCATGTCCGAAATCCCCATCCCCATCGCCTTGAAGACGGTCAGATCGGCATGGGCAGGGCGATTGCAATTCTCCGCGACGAGTGTCGAGAGCGGTTGCAAACGCGCCCACTCGTGATCTGCGTCTCCAAAGGCCTCCATAAACTCGCGCGATAGCCGCCGGACCTGAGGCGGACTATCGGCTGCGACGACGGTAGCGCGAGCGAGCAGGGCAGGCTCAAACTCGGCCCTCTCCGGAGTGATGGATCCGACGGCGTTAACATGCACTCCAGGCATAAGCGCGTCGGCCGCCAGGAATGGAGCACGAGCCCGCGTGGCAAGCGTGACGACATCCGCGCCCTCGAGCGCATCTTCGAGCGTGTTCATTTCGATCGCTTCAAGCTGAAGCTCGTCGCGAATTTTTGCGGCTAGCGCGGCGCGCTTCCCGGGTGTCGGACTCCAGACCGCAACATTATCGATCCGTCGCACCGCGCCCACTGCTGCGACCTGTGCCATACTTTGCTTTCCCGCGCCGATCATGGCCATCCGGCGTGCGTCAGGTTTAGCGAGAAGGTCGGTTGCTAGACCGCTGACGCTGCCAGTCCGCATCTGTCCTAGCGCAAAAGCCTCGATGATCGCAAGAACCGAGCCGTTATTTGCGTCGATCACGATTAGCAGCGGCATCGCTCCCCCTGCTGTATGCGCCCATATCTTGGCGCCAACTACGTTTTTGCCCTCGAACACCGCTCCCAAGGCGTGAAGGGTCGATCCTTCCGCCCAGATGGCATGGGTTTTGACCATATTGGAAGCCTGACCCGCTGCCTCCTCCAGAAGCCCTGTGCGTAAAGCGTCAATCGCTTGAGGTAACGACATGAGATCGACGACCTCGCGCTCGGTTATCCAGAGAGGATCGGTCACGCAGTTTTATCCAATGCGAAGATGGAAGGGACGGGAGGCGCGAGCGCGAGCGTGTTGACGATCATCGCGTGCGTGACGTAACGGCCAACCAGAAACAGGATCGCCATTGCCTGCTCCTCCCCGACAGCGGCGACCGTGGCATCGAGAAGATCCGATGCGTGCTTGCCGCGCCGCTCGATCACCGCCACGATCAGACGCTGAACCGCCAGCTCATCGCCCGATAGCTCGGTGGCCTCTTCCGGCGAAACGCGCTCAACCGCCGCAATCCAAGCCTCACTGAAGCCCAACTTCCGCGAGAGGCGCTCGTGCTGGTGTCGTTCGTAATCGTTGCCCATCAAGCTCGCGACGGTCAGCGCACCAAGCTCCGTTAATCGATCAGGAAGGGCCTGCTTGAGCGCTTCCGTCATCTCCATGAACGGCGCGAGAACGTCGGGTTGATGGGCGGCACATTGAAAGAATTCGCCGAAATAGCCGAGTCGGTCGACGCGCGCCCGAAGCAAGCTCTGCAGGCGTGGTGCGATGTCATCGAATTGAAGACGGTCGATGGTCACTGCGCATCCCTCTCTCACGGCCATTGATAGCGGCCGCTGTGCAACGATAGAAATATATAATACGATGTTTTGCGATACCCTTTAGGCATGCACGTGGGACTAGGTAGATGGACGTTCGTCAGATGCGCTATTTCATCGCTACCGCCGAGGAGCTCAATTTTACCAAGGCTGCGCAGCGCTGTGGCGTGTCTCAGCCGCCGCTAAGCCGGGCCATTGCGCAGCTCGAGGACGAGATCGGCACTCGTCTATTCGTCAGGGACAGCCACCATGTCACGCTCACCAAAGCAGGTGGGAGCCTTCTGGAAGACGTGCGAATAGCGATGCGGTCGATAGATACCGGAGTTCGACGAGCACAGCGCGTTGCGAAGGGACTTCAAGGAACACTATCGATCGGCTTTGGCGGCACGCCCGCCTACTGGCTATGGCCTATGCTCATCCGCCGCTTCCGTATCGCTATTCCAGATGTTCAAATCAATTTCGTGTCGATGCCCGTGCTCAAGCAAATCGAGGCGCTGCGCGAACGCAGGATCGATCTGGGTATCGTGCGTCTTCCTGTGCACGACGAGATGCTCGGAACAATTTTGGTGCACCGGGAACCGTTGATGGTAGCATTGCCCGACAATTTCAGGATCGGCTCGAGCGCGACCGATGGCCCGATAAAGATGACGGATCTTATCGGAGCCAGGTTCGTGACGTACGCGCCGAGGCGCGGCTTCGAATATCATTATGATCTGCGTGCCCTCTGCCGACTGGCGGGTTTCGAACCCGACATTGCTCATGAGGGAGAAACGACAGATGCCATCATCGGAATGGTTGCCTGTGGCGAAGGCGTTGCCATCCTCCCATCGGACGCGCGGCGACTTAGCATTCATGGCGTCTCGTTCCGGGAACTCGATGTCGAGGATGTTCCTGAACGGCTGAGAACCGTGGAATTTGGCCTTGCGTGGAACATTGAGAGCAAGTCGCTGGCCATAAGCGAATTCGTTCACCACGCGACCGTCCGGACATTGATTTAGCAGCCTGTCATTTCGGCAATCGCGAAGGATCACCACAATGCGAATCAGGATGCGTCGCACTCGTACGAACGATATGTCATGCGCACTTGACTCAGGCGAGCATCGCCGTTCACTAGCCTCTGTCAATGGCGAGAGCATGTTGTGACGCGAGTACGAGACAGCAAGAAGGCTGATAAAATGGAGCGCATCAGTGCGGCTGCGCTCTCGCTGTTCGCCGAGCATGGATATGATTCTACGACGATGCGGGATGTCGCGCGCCATGCGAAGGTCGCGCTCGGAACGCTATCTCTCTATGCTACTGATAAGAGAGATCTGACGCTTCTCGTATTCAATGAGCAGATTGCGAAACTCACAGCGAGCGGGGTGAGCGCTGCCCACACGTTGGAAGGCGGGCCTCTCAGCGATCGCCTGGCTGCCCTATTTTCCGAATTCTATATCGAGTGGGAAAAGAATGCGACGCTTGCCAGGATTTTCTTGCAGGTGAATTTCTATTCCCGCGGGATGCACTCCGAGGGCTATCAGGCAAATCGTCGCCAGATATCCTTGGAAATCGAGTATCTTGTGAAGAATGCGCGTGCAACTGGAGAAATCAGTTCAACTGAAGATGCGAAGGTGATTGCGCAGCATTTCTTCTTTTTGTTCTCATCTGCGGCACGATCATGGATCGCTGAGGACGCGCCCGTGGCAGAGGACGGGATTGCCTATCTCCATCGACTCATTCGGCTCCAGGTGCAGGGGCTGGGGCCGGCCGCACGCAGCGCAGTCGCTCCCGAGGCTTCGGTCCGGGCCTCGACATCTCGCTCGATGGCCCATGCACGCCGCAAAACGAGGGCTACAGCAAAGTCAGCGGCTTGATCCTGTAGGACTGAGCAGCATGCTGCAAGACGCAACTATTGCCAGCCCAACCGGGCGGCACCGCGCTTGTGCGGGCCGCCCGATCGCGCGAGCGCGACAACGCTCCTCGGATCGTTCATCAAAAGCGGAACTGGATCGTCCCCTTGACCTCGCGTGGCCGCTCGAGGAGGCCGTCTGTCGCGCTTCCGCTGACACGAAGACTCTGGAATACGGCCGCGTTGGTCAGGTTTGTGGCCGAGACGATGAACTTCAGGCGGTCACCCGGCGGTGCATAAGAAACCTGCGCGTTCAGCAACGAATATGACTTCTGCCAAAAGTTGTTTGTGAAGTCATAATATACGCGCGCGCTATGGTAGACGTTGACGCTTGCGCCGAAGGCTCCTTTGTCGAACGTGTGGTTCCAGTCAGCTCCAAGATTGAACGTCGTGCGAGGCGCGCGTATCATCTCGTTGCCCGCAACATCGGAAACTATCGTGAAATTTCCGCCGGCTGGATTAGGAGCAAAGCCTTGAGCTAACGGGAATTTATTATAGACGCCATGCGTGTACGCAAAGTTGCCGTGCAGCGAGATATCGCGAGTTGGCGCCACGGTGGTCTCGAATTCTCCACCATAAATCTCGGCCGTCGCGGCATTTTGAAGGATATAGAGCGATCCGGTGGGGTCTCGAGCGATAACTTGAAGGTCCGTATAGTTATAGTGGTAAATGGAAATGTTCGCGCGCAGCCAGTGCGTCGGATCGGCCTTGACGCCGATCTCCGCTGCTTTGAGATTCTCGGGCTTTGTTGGGTTAGGAGAGGTGCCAACAGCATTGTAGATGCCGCTTTTAAAGCCGGTCCCGTAGCTCGCGTAGATATTGGCCCGCGGGCTAAACTGCCATCGCAGTGCGGCCCTGTAAGTGAATTTGTCAAACGTGACGGATTGCTCGGGGAACAATTCATTCCCGTTCAACGACTGCCTGAATTTACGGCGCTCTGTCGTGTAGCGACCACCAAGAGTGAGGAACAGGGTATCGGTAAAGCGGTACGTGCCTTCGGCGAATCCCGATCCGGACAATGTATGAGCGCGAGGTCCAAAGACCGATGTGTTCACGGCAGGAGGCCCAGCAGCAGCTGGGGTCTGAGCCGTAACCGTACCGAAGAAGTGAGTATAGAAAAGATAGCCACCTACGAGCCACTGCAGAGGCCCGTCTCCGTTCGAAAGAAGTCGAATTTCTTGGCTGACCGTATTCTGTTGGGTATTGGGTCCTAAATAGCCAAGATTGATATTCGATGACGCAGAATCCTGCCTTTGATTCACACGGCCGTGCTGGTAGGAACTGGTCGTTTCCAGATTAACCGCCCCAAGGTCAAACTTGCTCTGGAGCGCGAAGTTATATTTTGATGTATTGAGGAACGGGATGGTGGCAAGCGTCGCTTGCCATGGACCGGTCGGAAGGATCACACCCGGGTAACGGATGCCGATGGTGTTATTGCCGTACAGCTGATTGGCATTCAGATTGCTATCCCGGTGAGCATATTCTCCGGTGAGCACGAATTGGGCAGCATCCGATGGCTTGAATAACAGCTTGCTGCGGACACCGTAATACTCGTCATTGCCCAGCCTCCCGCCGCGGGTGACATCGTCAATGTAGCCGTCAGTCTTCTTGTATATTGCGGCAAAGTCGAACGCCATATTTTCGGTGATTCCGTCCGTCACGTATCCACGCAAATCGTAATCCCCGGCGCCCCTCAGGTTGCCATACGTTCCGTCGACATGCCCTCTCAGGTTAAAACTTGGATCGGGCGTAATGACGTTAATCAGTCCCCCCGTCGCGTTCCGACCAAACACCGTGCCCTGCGGCCCCCGGAGGACCTCGATGCGGTCAATCTCGACGAGATCGAGATTGGTCGTGTAGGGATCGGCCTGATAGACGCCGTCGATGTAGGTAGCGACGTTGGCTTCGTCGCCAGAAACTCCACTAGAGCCGACGCCGCGGATCACCGGCTGGTTCACACCTGCGTTACGACTACCGACGAGGCCGGGGACGACTTGAGTCAGCTGCCGGGTATCGATAATTCCGCTGCTCTTGAGCGAATTGCCGGTGATCGCTGTCACAGTGACGGGAACACGCTGCAGACGCTCTTCGCGCCGGGTCGCCGTTACAACGATATCTTCAATACCACCGGCGTTCGTCGATGCCGTTGGCGCTGTGGACGAAGGGCTGTCGCTCGAAGCAGGCGCAACGTTCATCGTCTGATTTAGCGGAACATTGTCTGCAACTGGCGGTGTAGCATTTTGAGCAAGCGCACCTGCACTTGTCGTTGCCATGAAGACCGCGGTCAAAGCCTTCAACGAACGCATAATTCCCCTCCTCGCATAAGGGCCGATCTTCGCCGGCATAAAAATGGACATGTCCACTAATATCTGCTATTACGGGCATGTCCAGTTCTTATGTCGGAGCCTAGCTATTTGATCCCACGGTTTGATGGTGCGATCCTTTCGTTGGAATGGAAGGAAGCCGTATGGGACAGGTACGTCATGGGTGCGTCACGACCACGCACACCGTCCGAGCAGCAATACAGCGATCGCAAGCTTCGCTCGCGACGCTGAGCCGTGAGCTGGGGATCAACCCGAAGACTGTGGCGAAATGGCGTAAAAGGGCGACGGTCGAGGATTTAAAGACCGGGCCGAAGGCCCCTCATTCAACGACCTTGTCCCAAGCGGAGGAGGCAATGGTAGTGGCGTTCCGGCGGCACACGCTGCTGCCGCTCGACGACTGCCTCTATGCGTTGCAGCCATCGATCCCTCATCTGACCCGGTCAGCGCTGCATCGTTGCCTCCAGTGGCACGGCATCTCCCGCCTGCCAGACGTCGAGGACAAGCCGAAGCGACAACGCTTCAAGCGCTACCCAATTGGCTTCTTCCACATCGATATCGCCGAGGTACAGACCGCTGAAGGCAAGCTCTACCTGTTCGTCGGCATCGATCGCACGAGCAAGTTCGCGGTCACGCAGTTGGTCGCGAGCAGCCCCCATCGGATGGTCCGGGTTGATAGTTAGTGCATTGTCGTCTCCGCCGCCATTGCCGGGTGTAAGTGGAGCGAAGCGGAACCGGAGGCCGGCAATGGCGGTGTCGCCGCTTACGGGGCCGGCGGGCGGTACCCGAGGCTGCTGTGCGGCCGGACGGTGTTGTAGTGGCGCCGCCATGCCTCGATCAGCACCCTCGCCTCGGCGAGGCTGTAGAAGATCTCCCCGTTTCGCGATCGGCGGCCTGGTTGCAATCGCCGCAGTGAGCGGCGTGTGGGCTTATGCCCACGACGAAGGCACCGGAGCCAGCCAGACAACCGACGATGCCTATGTTCAGGCCGACTTCAGCACGGTCGCCCCCCGTGTCGCGGGCACGGTGGCCAAGGTGCTGGTAGAAGACAATCAGGCGGTGAAGGCGGGGCAGCTCCTCGCCGTGTTGGACGACCGTGATTATCGCGTGGCTCTGGCTTCGGCAGAGGCGGATCTTGCTTCCGCCAAGGCGCGGGTCGAGGGGATACAGGCTGCGGTGACGCGCCAATCCAGCGTGATCGGCCAGGCCAGCGCCGCGATCGAGGCCGACCGCGCCGCCATTGCTCTGTCGCAAGCCAATGCCGCCCGCTATCGCGCGCTGGCACAGGACGGCTCCGCCAGTCGGCAGGAGCAGCAGGAAACCGCCAGCCGCCTCGCCGCTGACGAGGCCGGCCATCGCCGCGACGTGGCCGCGCAATCCGCCGCCCGCGCGCAAGTGCCGATGCTGGCGGCTGACCTCGCCGACGCGCGCGCCGCCGTCGCCAAGGCGCAGGCCGCCGTGGATGCGGCGAAGCTCGCGCTGTCGTACACCCGGATAGTGGCGCCGGTGGAAGGCGTCGTGGGCCAGCGCACGGTTCGCGTTGGCAACTACGTGCAGGTAGGAACCCCGCTGCTCGCCGTCGTTCCCGTGGCGAAAGCCTATGTTGAGGCGCGCTTCCGGGAAACCCAGTTGGCCCGCATTCATCCGGGACAGCGTGCGACGATCGCCATCGACACGCTTCCCGGCGTAGAACTGACCGGCCATGTCGAAAGTATCGCGCCTGCGACCGGCGTGTCCTTCGCGAAAGTTGCCCCGGAGAACGCGACCGGTAATTTCACCAAGATCACTCAGCGTCTGGCCGTGCGCATCGCGCTGGAGCCGGGGCAGCGTGACGCCGCCCGGCTCCGCGTCGGCATGTCGGCGGTACCCACCGTCAGTACAGAATAAAGATGTAAAACCGCAGCTTCCAACGCCGATGGCGCAAGGCAATTAAGCCTACGAGGTTCCAAGAGATCGACCGTGTGAGGCGACAGCGCCGTTCCACAAATGTTCAGCCGCTAGCGCGGGCTCGTTCGCCGTTGTCTCGCTGCTTTGACACGTCGCTCGACTGTGGTGTTAGCTAGTGTCCAGAAAACGGCCGTTTGATGCACACCACCGGCAGCAGCAGGAAAGCTGGCGTTTGCTGCGTTGAATTGTTCAACAACCCGTGCGAGAAACTGCGATCAGAAAACCCCTGCCGCAGGTTGAATGTTGAACATAGCTGCTACCCCCCTCCCCGGCCATACCGGCACACGCCGGATCGGATATGCGCGCGTGTCCACGGCCGACCAGGACCTCGCTCCCCAGCTCGACGTGCTGCGCGCCAAGGGATGCCATCCAATTTATTCGGAGCATGCATCCGGCAAACACGCCGATCGGCCCGAGCTGGCGCAAGCGATGAAGGCCTTGCGTGCCGGCGACACACTGGTGGTGTGGCGGCTCGACCGGCTTGGCCGCTCCCTCCCGGACCTGATCGCGACGGTGAACGAGCTGGCGGGCCGCGGCGTCGCTTTCGAGAGCGTCACCGAGGCGATCGACACGACCACGGCATCGGGCAAGCTGGTGTTCAATATCTTCGCCAGCCTCGCCGATTTCGAGCGGCACCTTATCGGCGAACGTACCCGGGCCGGCCTGGCCGCAGGGCGTGCCCGCGGCCGTATGGGCGGACGCCCCCCTGCCCTCACCTCCAGGCAGCTCCGCGAAGCCCGGTTGCTGTTGACTGATCCGGAGGCGACGGTGACAGCCGTGGCCGAGCGATACGGAGTGAGCCGCACGACGCTCTACAAGGGATTGCGAGAGCTGGCGGCCAAGGAGGCGGCGGCATGAGGGCCGTATTCATCCGTCATGGCCAAAGCACCGGCAACGCCGGCGTGCCCTGCCATGACCTCGCATCCATCGAGCTGACCGAGCTGGGATGGCGCCAGGCTCGCGAGGTAGCGCGGGCGTGGACCGAGGCGCCCACGCTGATCGTGACCTCTCCCTACTTGCGCACCCGTCAAACGGCCGAGGCCACAATCCAGCGCTTCCCCGATGTGCCGGTGGAGGTATGGCCGATCGAGGAGTTCACCTATCTCCAGCCTTCCCGCTGGAACGGCACGCGCAGCAGCGAGCGGATGCCCCATCTGGAGCGGTACTGGACCGACGCCGATCCGACCTACTGCGATGGCGACGGCGCAGAGAGCTTCGGGACATTGCTTCGCCGCGCCGAAGCGGCGCTTGCGCGGCTTGCCGCCCTGTCCTCCTCGGACCTCGCCTACGTGTTCAGCCACGGGCAGTTTATCCAGGCGGTGCGCGCCGTCGTCACGGAATCCAGTTTGGACGACCGAGGCAAGATGCTCCGCTTCTGGCGGAAGGGCGAGCCGCCCGCGATCGGCAACGCGGAGCTGGTGCAGTTCGTATGGTCCGGTACGCAATGGGTGCAGCACCTTGACTAAGCGACTAAGCTACTAAGCTACGTACAGTGAGGGCCGGCAGCTCGGCTAAGCGGCTACTTCCCCATGGGTCGAATGTAGACCTTCAGGTGATCGCGTCTGACATCAAATGCCTCTGACCTCTCCACCAACGAAACCAATTTAGGGCACCCATAGGTGCGGGGGTCGAAGTCAGGCATCAGAACGGCTAGGCGCGCACCTACGGCACCCAGGAAGTACCAGCCGTTCAAATCCTCCAACTGGCTCAACGCCGTTTTGATGTGAGGCACGGCAGCGCTGACAGGCTGCTTCAGGGATGCCGTATCGATCTCTGACGTGTCCGTCGTTCCGGCGGGCGGTTCTCCCGCTGCAACCATAGGAACAAGGTTTTCGGTGTAGATGAAGCGCTTGCAGGCCTTCCGAAAACTTTCAGGCGTCTTCCGCTCTCCAAAGCCATAAACGTCGACTCCCTGTTCACGGATACGCGCGGCCAGTCTGGTGAAGTCGCTGTCAGAGGAGACAAGGCAAAACGCATCGAAGCGACCGGTATGCAGCAGGTCCATCGCGTCTATGACCAAGGCGATATCAGAGGCGTTTTTGCCGGTGGTATTGGCGAAGTTCTGGTGCGGGATGATTGCGTAGGTCGAAAGAACCTCGGCCCAGCCCTTCAGGCGTGTGCCCGAAAAATCCCCGTAAATGCGGCGAACGCTGGCTTCACCGATTGCAGCGGCTTCCTCAAAGAGGCCCGTCACCATGCGTGGTGAGGCATTGTCCGCGTCGATCAGGATTGCGAGCCTTTGCGGCCGCTCATTGTCGTTGGCCATACCACCTTAGAGACCGTTTGAGAATGGGTTGATGCGGCGGCTCGGGCGTGATTCAAGCTTGGAATGTGGACCCGAGCGAGCCG
>JARFNK010000053.1 GCA_029167225.1 Sphingobium arseniciresistens | reverse complement strand
GCCGAACAAGCCTACCTCGACCGCACTATGGGCCGCGACGCCTACAAACGCGCTATTGAGCGTTCGCACGAAGGGGTAAACACCTAAACCTTCGTTCGCGCCCGAGTTCGGGCGCGAACGAGTAGCGCTCAACATCAGGAATGGGTCCGAGCAGGCGAGCAGCTTCATGACGCTCTGACGGCGGCTCCGGTCAAATCCTGACGTTCGCTCACCACCGGCCGTCGTCGTGGTTTGGGTCGGGAGCAGTCGGTTAGCAGACGAACCGCATCTAGGAACGTAAAATTGGCCGCTGAATGAATGGGAAGGTTCGACATCCGAACCAGGAGGACTGGGACATACCACCATTCACGGGCCAGTCGGCGAGTGGCGGGTTCGGCCAAAAGCGGACGTCAGTTCGTGGGGCACAGAATGGCCATGATTCCGGGCGATCCAACCAGTCGGCATTCGGCCCTCGCTTTCGGATAGCAGCCATTCGTCCATAGAAACGAACTTGAAGTGGCAGTTTTCGGGTCGGCAGGCATGTTTTTAGGCCTGGCCTTATGTGTCGACGGCTGAACGCAGAATCCGTAATAGCCCTGGGTCACGGCTCCTCGCGAAAGGAGTAGAAGCCCCGACGATGACGCAAGGACATGCAGCGCAATCGCCTCGCCGAAGCCAAATCGCCAGATTGCTGGCATGGCTGATCGGCCTTGCCGCGCTCGTCATGCTCCTGCGCCATTTCGCCGATCTCGAGCATTTCTTGACGCTCGCCCGGCAGACGCAGCCGATCTGGCTGCTGGTCGCGCTCGCTCTCCAGGCCGGCACCTATGTCGCGGTCGCGCGGGGCTGGGCCATCGTGCTGCGCCGCGCCGGAGCGCCCCAGCCGCTCCGCAAGCTGCTCCCGGTCGCCGTCTCGAAACTGTTCGCCGACCAGGCACTGCCTGGCGCGGGGTTGGGCGGCCATGTCCTGCTGGTGGATCGCCTCATGGCGCTTGGGACGCCGCGCAGCACCGCCATCGCTGCCCTGCTCATCTCGATGGTGGGCTATTATGCGGCTTATGCGGCGCTGGCGGTGCTGATGCTCCTGGTGCTGTGGCTCCACCGACATGCGACGCCCCTTCTTGTCGGGCTGGTCACGACATTCCTTCTCGTCGCGCTCGCCATTCCGGCGCTAGCCCTGTGGCTGCGTCACCGCGGCAGCCAGCCGCTGCCGCCATGGCTGGAACGGCTTGGCCCGGTCCGCAAGATCCTGGTCATAATGGGCGAAGCGCCGGGTGAGCTCGTCGGCGACCGCCGCTTGCTTGTGCTCGTATCGTTGCTGAACGGCTGCGTCTTTATCGCCGACTCCGTAACTTTGGCGACCTGCCTGCTGGCGCTCGGTCTGCCCTTCGAACCGGCGACGGCGTTCCTTGCGCTGATGGCCGGGTCGATTGCCGCCACGCTGGCGCCGATCCCGCTCGGCTTAGGCAGCTTCGAAGCCAGTGCTACGGCGATGTTAAGTTCGCTCGGGATTCCTTTCGAAGCCGCTCTCACGGCGACGCTTCTGCTACGTGGCCTTACGCTCTGGCTTCCCTTATTGCCGAGCTTGGTCATGATGCGCCGAGGCGGGTACAAACGAGGGGATCGCACTTGACCGAAGCCTTCTGGAGTCTGTCGACGGAGCAGGCGCTGGCCACGATGCACAGCACCGCGGCTGGGCTTAGCTCCGACGACGCGCTGACGCGGCTCCGGGACGACGGCCCTAATGAGATTGGCGAGACCGGCCATTTGTCGGGACTTCGGCTGTTTGCGCGTCAGTTCAACAGCCCGCTGGCCCTGATCCTGATCTTTGGCGCCGCAGTTTCGATGCTGCTGCGAGAATGGCTCGATGCGTCGATCATCCTCCTAATTGTAGGCGGCAGCGGCCTGCTGAGTTTCTTCCAGGAATATCGCGCTTCGAAGGCCGTGGCTGCGCTGCGCGACAGGCTATCGCTTCGAGCCCGAGTGCTACGCGATGCCAAGGAAACGGAAATGCCGGTGCGCGACATCGTTCGCGGCGACATCGTACTGTTGTCAGCAGGCAATCTCGTGCCTGCTGACGGGCTTTTGGTCGAAGCACAGGACTGCCTCGTCACGCAGGCCGCCCTGACAGGGGAATCGTTGCCAGCCGAGAAGTCGCCGGGCGTTCTGGCGGCCGCGGCGCCCGTTGCCGATCGCACCAACGCCTTGTTCATGGGCTCCTCGCTGCGCAGCGGCACCGCAAAGATGCTCGTCATCCAGACAGCCGCCCGAACCGCGTTCGGGGAAATCGCCGAACGGGCCAGCGTCGCTGACGAAGAAACCGAGTTCGAGCGGGGCGTGCGCAAGTTCGGCATCATGCTGGTGCGGGTCATGATCGTCATCGTGCTGGCGGTGTTGACCATCAACCAGCTCATGGGACGGCCCGCAGTCGAATCCCTGCTCTTTGCTGTGGCCTTGGCGGTCGGGCTTTCGCCGGAGTTGCTGCCTGCGATCATCAGCGTCACTTTGGCCAATGGCGCACGTCATCTCGCTGTGGGTGGCGTGATAGTGCGGCGGCTCGATGCCATCGAGAATCTCGGCAGCATGGACATCCTCTGTACTGACAAGACCGGCACGCTGACTGCAGGCTGCGTGAAGCTGGACTCGGCGATCAATCTGCAAGGCGCCGCATCTGCTGAGACCCTACAGGCGGCTTACCTCAATGCGCATTTCGAGACCGGCATCGCCAACCCGCTGGACGAGGCTATCGTCGCGGCAGGGAGGGCCGGGAAGCTCTCGCCCGGAAAATGGCGCAAGCAGGCCGAGATCCCCTATGACTTCATCCGGCGACGGCTCAGTATCCTGTTGGATGACCCCGCGGCCCCGGGGCAAAGCCTGATGGTCACCAAAGGCGCGTTCGCGGAAGTCACGGCAATCTGCACCCAGTTTCGGGAAGGTGGCCGGGAACGTCCGCTGACCGATGAGGACCGGCGCCGAATCGGGTCTCTGTTCCAGGAGAAGGGCGAGTCCGGCTTCCGGGTGCTGGCGGTAGCCGAGCGACATCTAAGCGGGCAGGCGCACATCGCGCGGGAAGACGAAGCGGGCCTCACGCTATTGGGGCTGCTGCTGTTCCTCGACCCCCCCAAAGAGGGCGTCGCGCAGACGATCCGCGACCTTGCCGCTCTCGGCGTGGTCACCAAGGTCATCAGCGGCGACAATCGCCATGTCTCGGCCCATGTCGCGGCCCAGGTCGGACTCGATCCTAAGGCAATGCTGACCGGCGACAAGATCGCGCGGATGTCGAGCGATGCCCTGCGCCGCCGCGTTGAGAAGACAGCCATTTTCGCCGAGATCGACCCGCAACAGAAAGAGCGCATCATCCACGCGCTGCAGCAGGCCGGGCATGCCGTGGGCTATATGGGCGATGGCATCAACGACGCCCCGGCGCTGCGGCTCGCCGATGTTGGCATTTCGGTGGACCAGGCCGTCGACGTCGCGCGCGAAAGCGCCGACATCGTCCTGCTGCGCCAGGATCTCGACGTGCTCCGCCAGGGCGTGGTCGACGGCCGCCGGACCTTCGCCAACACCCTCAAATATATCTCGATCACCACCAGCGCCAATTTCGGCAACATGGTGAGCATGGCGCTGGCGGTGCCATTGCTGCCGTTCCTGCCACTGCTGCCCAAGCAGATCCTTCTCAACAATTTCCTGTCCGACATTCCCTCGATCACCATCTCGACCGACAATGTCGATCCCGAGCATCTTGCGAAACCGCAGCGCTGGAGCATCAAGGAGGTCCGGCGCTTCATGATCGTGTTCGGGCTGGTCAGTTCGGTGTTCGACCTGCTCACCTTCGGCGCGCTCCGCTGGGTTTTCCGCACCGATGCGTCGATATTCCAGACCGTCTGGTTTGTGATTTCGCTCCTGACCGAGTTGGTGGTCGTTCTCGTCCTGCGCACGCGCAGGCACAGCTGGAAGAGCCGGCCTGGCACGCTGCTGATCGGGACCACGGTTGCCATGACCCTGGTCGGCCTTGCCTTGCCGTTCACGCCCGGCTTCGACGCACTGTTCGCCTTCGAGCGACCGTCGTGGCCGCTAGTCGCCTTCAGCATCGCCCTTATCGGCGCCTATTCCCTCGCCACGGAGATGACCAAACGGATTTTCTATTCCAGAGAAGCCTGATGGGCGCGAGCCCGGCCGAACAAGGATATAGATGGGGTGATTGGGGCTCATCACTGAGTCGGAGAGGTGGCTGCTCCTCGCAGATGGTAGAACGTGGTCCGTATCGAGCGGCCACAACCATGAGGAGAAGCAACCGTGAACTACTATGCCGGATTGGATGTTTCGTTGGAAGAGACGGCCATCTGTATCGTCGATGAGACAGGCGCGATCGTACGCGAGCTACGCGCGCCCAGCGATCCTGAAAGCTTGATATCGGCGTTCAACGGCGTTGCTTTGCCGATGGTGCGGATCGGACTGGAGGCCTGTTCGCAATCGGCGTGGCTTCACCAGGCCATGGCCCGTTCCGGCTTGCCGGTGTTGTGCATTGAAACACGACAGGCAAAAGCGGCCATGGGAGCAATGCCGAACAAGACTGACCGCAATGACGCGCGGGGATTAGCGCAAATCATCCGCACGGGCTGGTATCGGCAGGTTCACGTCAAGAGTGCCCCGTCACGGATGTCGCGCTCATTACTTGTGGCGCGCCGGACGGTGCTCTGTAAAGTGCGGGACATGGAGAATGCGGTGCGCGCCGTACTACGCGAAAGTGGGCTCAAAGTTGGAGCTCCAGGGCGCAAGCTGTTCGCCACGCGGGTGCGCGAACTCGCTGAAGCCGACTCTTCGCTGGCGGATATTACAGAGCCCTTGCTGGCCATCATCGCCGCCATGCACTGCCAACTTGAACGGCTGACACGCCGTGTTCTTGAGGCCGTTCGAGTTGAACCCATCTGCCGGCAGTTGATGTCTGTGCCTGGCGTCGGGCCGCTGACGGCGCTCGCCTTTCGCGCGACCGTGGACCGACCTGAACGCTTCCGACGATCTCGCGATGTTGGCGCCCATCTGGGCCTCACTCCAAGGCGATATCAATCGGGTGAAACAGATGTACAGGGACGCGTCAGCCGGTGCGGAGACGAACTCGCGCGCACATTGCTTTACGAAGCGGCCCATACGTTACTGACCCGATGCAAGAAATGGTCGGCGCTCAAGGCCTGGGGCATGGGCATTGCCAAGCGGCGGGGGATGGCAAAGGCCCGCGTCGCTGTCGCCCGCAAGCTCGCGGTGATTCTGCATCGCATGTGGAGCGATCAGACCGAGTTTCGCTGGGGTAAGGTTCCAGCAGGCCAGATAGCATGAGGAGGCCCGAACAAGATCCCGCCTGAGAAGACGGGTAGCGTCGTTCCCATGGGGACGAAGGGCAAGACGATCTCGCTTAGAGTCCGGAACCTCAGCCCAGCTGAAGGTCGCGAAACAGATTGAGACGCCTTGCTCTCCATGACCCCATTATGCGGCGGCCTTGCGCCGACCGCGGAGAGAAGCGAGTGATCCATGGGAACGATCACGTGATCGAGGAAGCAGCTTGACCCATACGGCCCCAATCAGAGAGGAACTCTTAGTTAAAAGATCGAGCCAAGAGCCAGCGTTCCTTGCTTGCAGGACAGGACGCGGCAGCTTCTCGCTCTGGCGAGGAGCCGCTGTACGAACGACCGCTATTGATAGGCGCAAATCCGTGACCGGATGTGTACTTTTTGTTGGAGAATGCGGCCCGAACGCGCGGGTATATGCCGACGACAGGTTGCCGCGTAAGCGGACATACAAGCACCTGCCTCAGAATGGCGCGAGTTGGTCGGCAGCCGTCGGACTGCCGGACGGTCAGCACCTGAGGATCAACAATCGGGTGCTGAGCAGGCGATTTGGGTCGTCAGCCGCCGTGCGAGCGCACCATCGGATCTTGGGACCCCGATCGACTGCTAAGCGTCCGACTTGAGTTATTTAGGAATGTTCCCCGTTAAAGGCGCTTCCAACCGGGTTGGCCCATGAGATCAGTCAATTATGGCGCCCTTCCCTTCGGCGTTCACCCGGGCGAGTCCATCCAGCATCTGCTGTACCTGCTCTTGGGAATGCCCCTGCCATTTCTCGACTTCGGCGACGATCCGAAGCGGATCTCGGCTGCGATAGGACAGTGCCGGATTGCCGGGAAACTTCTTGTCGGTAACGTTGGGATCGTCCTCGATCGGACCGGTGGGCTCGACGACGTAGATGCGCTGTTGTTTGTCGCCGGCCGATAATTCGGCACCCCAGATAGCGGCGTCCAGCGTGCCGGTGAAATAGACCCACGACAGAGCCCTATCAATTTCAAAGTTGGAGTTATGCCCAACGACGATCAGGTCCCCCGGCGCCAGATCCGCCCGTGTGCCATGGAAGTAATGACGGACGAACGGATCCACTTGCGCCGACATTGATTGCCTTTCGTGTTGGCTCAATTCCAATATTCTCAATATTGGTCGTGCAGCTTCACCCAGCTCATGATCCCGCCGGTTTCATTGCGGCCCTTCGGTGTCAGGTCGAGCCAGTTGAAGGCACCCATCAAAAGCTCGGTGCCGCGATGATATGTCGAGTAGCTGTGGAAGATATCCCCGCCCGTATCCTTCACAAAGATGCTGAGGCCGAACATGTCGGACGCGCGCTGGACCGAGGTGAGGCCGAAATTGTAGGTCGCCCGGCCGGCATCGCGGTCTTCCCGCGTGAAGGACACGCCAAAATCGTAGTTGAAATCGCTGTCTCCCGAGGAAACCCACGGGAAGGTCCAGTCCATTCGCCCCTTTACCGCCTCGATTTCGTCGATCGGGGCACGCGAGATGGCGACGAGGGTGAGGTCGGCATGCTCGAAATGCTGCCGCGCCGCATCGGCATGGTCCATGGTATAGGAGCAGCCGGGGCACAGATGTGTGGAACCAGGCGGCAGCATGAAGTGATAGACGGCAAGCTGGCTACGACCATCGAACAGGTCCGCCAGCGTCTGCGGCCCTTCCGGCCCCTTGAACAGATAGGGCTTGTCCACGCGCACCCAAGGCAGGCGTCGCCGCTCGGCGCGCAGGTCGTCGAGCGCATGGGTCATGGCGCGCTCCTTCTCGAACAAAGCCTTTCGGACGGTCAGCCATTCGTCGCGGGAGACTATGGAATGTCGCATCGTCATTCTCCTTTGGGGGCGGGGCAGCCGCGGCTGGGCGGTCCATCGACAAAACTCAATGCTGCCATCAGCGAAAAGACCGGCGCGGCAGCGAGGGCGATCGCCTCACGCGGCTTGTCTGCTGCTGTTGCCATTGTCATGCTCCTTCTGACTACCTCGTTCCGAACTTAAAAACAGGCCGCATCGGGTGAGAGTTACAACTGTGTCGCGATTTCGATGGACTCGCTGATCAGCGCCGCCGGACGGTCGCTAGCGGCCGGCGACCCGCTGGGCGCACTGGCGCTCGTAGCGCTGCGCAAGGATGCGGCGGCGCTGGCGTTGCGTGGGACGGCGATGGCGCAGCTCGGCGACCTTTCCAGGGCAAGGGAGCTTCTCCGTGACGCGGCTCGCGCCTTCGGACGCAGCGAGCCCATTGCGCGGGCGCGCTGCCACGTTGGCGAAGCAGAAATTGCGCTGGTGCTGCGCGACATCGGCGCACCAATGGACCGGCTGGCGGATGCGCGAGCGACCCTTGCCGCGCGCGGCGATCGTGCCAATGCGGCGCATGCCGGTTATTTGATGGCGCGCCGCCTGCTACTGATCGGGCGATTGGACGAAGCGCAAGCGATCCTCGAGGGGATGGAGGTCGCCGCGCTGCCAACCGCCTCGCGCGCCGGCGCTTGGCTGGTTGCGGCAGGTATCGCGACGCGACGGATCGAGACGGCGCCAGCCCGAGCGGCGCTTGACCGAGCGGCGGCTGCAGCAAAAGCGGCTGCCATCGCTTCAGTCATCGCCGAGGTGGCGCAAGCCGTGCGGGCTTTTGAGGCGCCCGCCGCGCGACTGCTGCATCAAGGCAATACAAGGCTCGTCGGATTGCCGGAGGTCGAGGCAGTGATGGGCTCCGATGCGCTCGTCATCGATGCGCTGCGCGGCACAGTCCGGGCCGGCGCGGTTGTGCTTCCGCTAGGCAACAGGCCGGTGCTTTTCGCTCTAATTCTTGCGCTTGCGCAGGCCTGGCCCAGCGATGTGTCGCGCGAAACTCTCCTAATTCGAGCCTTCCGTGCGCGATATGCCGATGAATCCCATCGCGCCCGCCTGCGCGTCGAGATCGGCCGGCTGCGCTCCGCGATTTCCGAGCTCGCCGACATTCGCGCCACGGAGGACGGCTTCATCCTGCGGCCCCAAGCGACGTCGCTGGTCGTCCTCACCCCGCCGCAGGAAAACGAGCATGGCGATGTCCTGGCGCTGCTCGCCGATGGAGAGGCGTGGTCGAGTTCAGCGCTTGCCCTCGCGCTCGACGTCAGCCCGCGCACCGTCCAGCGCGCGCTCGATGCTCTGGCTGCTGCAGGGAAGGTCGAGTCCTTCGGGCGCGGGCGCGCCTGTCGCTGGACCGCACGCCAGTTGATCGGTTTCCCGACAGTCTTGTTACTCCCGGCGCCGCTGCCGACTGGCTAGCTCCTCGCATCGACGAACGGGGAACCGCCCCGTTTGTGATAGGAGTATTGACCATGAAAAGTTCTGCTGCCGACATACTCGAAGAATATGGGCCGTTCCCAGATGTGGAGGCCGTCCACGGGCTTACGTTCGACGGTACGCGCATCTGGTTCGCCAGCGGCGATCGGATCAATGCCCTCGATCCCACCAGCGGCACGGTGGTCGGCGCGATCGCGGTGCCTGCGGATGCCGGTACAGCGTTCGACGGTACACATCTGTTCCAGGTCGCCGGCACCGACATCCACCGCATCGACCGTGAGACGGGTGAAATCGTCGCCACCATCCCGGCGCCGGGCAATGGCGGTGCCTCCGGCCTCGCTTGGGCGGAGGGCTCGCTCTGGGTCGGCCAGCATCGCGACCGCAAGATCCACCGGATCGACCCCGATACCGGCCAGGTGCTGCGCACGATCGTCTCCGACCGTTTCGTCACCGGCGTCAGCTGGGTGGATGGCGAACTGTGGCACGGAACCTGGGAGGAGAATGAGAGCGACATCCGCCGCATCGATCCGGAAACGGGCGCGGTGCTTCGCCGGATCGAAATGCCGGATGGCATGGGCGTCTCTGGCATGGAGTCGGACGGTGACGAGCGCTTCTTCTGCGGCGGTGGGGGAAGCGGAAAAATCCGGGTCGTCCGCCACGCCGGCCGGATGTCGTCGATTGATGGCTAAGATGATTTTCACGCCCGCGGCCGTATATATGGCGCGGTGGGCCTTGCCCCTTTTGGTCGCGCCCCTCCAGTTCGAGCTGGGCGCGGTCCCACCCGAGGCCGGGCCCGAGCTAGTCACATTGCTGCGGCTGCTGGGCGGGCCATTTCTCGGCATCGCGATGCTAAACTGGCTGTCGCGCAATGCCTCTCCCGAGAATATCCGGCCTGTCGTCCTGGCGAACATGATAGGCTTTGGTATCGCGACAAATGGATGGAGATCGCACGGCGACCCACCCTCGCGAGAATGATCCTCCGCGCAATCCAGCTCTCCGATCGCCTTTGAACCTGTTTGATCACGGCCGTGGTCAAACAAGAGCGAGATTGGCGTGCAGCATAAGTTACATTGCACAACGAGATCATGCGCCAGTCCGTTATACTGACAAGCCCAGGCGAATTATAATATTGGCACAGACATGCTAAGAAAAATCATAATGACATAATAATTCTCCATCTCGTGACCGGCTGTCCAGCAAATGGCGCGAATGAGATGCTATGGGTTCGTACTGTTGCTCGTTCTTATCGACGAACTTCTGTGTTCGGTCGATGGAGTTTAATGCGCATGGATACAGAACCGGTCGATACAAGCACTTTCATCACGCCTGTATCACGTCCTGAAAAGCCCGCAGTCCCGGTCATCGCGCCCGCCAATGCGGTGAACAAACCGCTTCCGGCTCCCGTAGGAGATGGTGTCCCGTCGGCAGGCAGCGCCCCTGAACCAACCAAGACACGCATTCCCTCATCCGATGCAGCGCGGCGCCGCGGCGAGGTCGTCGAGATGGTGATCAACCTGGATGCCGGCCGGATCGCCCTGCTGACGCGGGACGGACCGCCCTATCGCGGCTATGTCGATACCGACTTGGCACCTGGCGCTTATTGGCTGACGCCGCAGCCAAGAACCCACCGCTGGGCATTTCAGAGCAGCGCAGTGAAGACAGGCCTTCGCTTCACCCTCTGGATCGACGGGCCCGATCCGTTCTCGCTGACGTACGCTAATCCAATGCTTCTGGTTGCCGGCTCAGGCGTGGACAATCCAAAGATCGACGGTCTATCCACGCTTGCGAAGGCCGTTTCCAGGTTGATTGCGGATAGCACCGAGGACGCTCATTTCCAGGCTGTGGCATTACTGTGCCAGTTCTCGGCTACCGATCTCTACGACATCGTTGATACCCTGTGGACGCAGGCGCCCGAAGTGGTCAACGCGCTGCTGCTGCGGATGACCGGCAGCTTCAAGGGAAAGGACCTAGAAGGCCTGAGCGAGGTCATCCGCGCACTGGAAAGCTTCGCCCGGCGTCCCGAGGAGATCTATATCGACGGTTTCAGTCGCTGGATCGTGCATCCCGACAGCTTCAAAACCAATGAAGATCGGCAACGTGCAGGCCTGAGCAATATACAGTTACTGCTCGAATTCGACCTGTTCCCGCCCCGTGCAGTGGTGATCTATCTCGACGACATCAACGATACCACGCGGACGGACACCGAACTGCCGCGCTATGGCCCTTCAAATCTCACCTATCCCCGCTTTCTGACAAAGAGCGCAACGCCGCGCCTCTACCAGGCAAAGAACGACGCGCTCATGCAGATTGGTGCGCAGAACGCAGAATTCTTCGTCGCATCGTTCAAGGCCGTCGCGGTGGTCCTGCTCTCCGTCTTCCAGGCCAGCGGTTCGATCGCCAAGCTCTACTCCGCAAAACCTACCCGCGTTCCGACGTCAGGACGATCGGGACCGGGCCGGTGGCAAGCCACGTTCGAGGCCGGTTCGAACATGAGCGAAGCAGCGGAGCGCTATGAATTGACGTCGTGCGGTACGCCCCCCGGCATGGGCTATTATGTCGAAGGCGTACAATTCGAGGGCTTTGCGAACGGCCGGCTTCTTGACGCGAAATTCTGGCATTCGGGCGGCACCATCGGCCGGGCTGTGATCCGGCAAAGCTTCTGGGCTGGCTGGAAAGTCATCAACCAGGCAGAGCGGCAGCTTGCCGTGGCGCGCCTGCATGGCGTGGGCGTCGAATGGCGCGTTGCCGAAGCTGAGGTCGCGGACGCCCTGCGCGCCATGTTCCAGGCCAACAGGCTTCCCATCAATGTGGTGCACATCGCGCCCTGATCCCGCATTCACAGGAGACGCACATGTTCAATCTGCTGAAGGATCTCGACCGCTATAAGGGCCAGCCGCCTTATGACAGCGAGTTATATGGCGTGTACCAGCCCCTGCTGGGCTGGGAATCCTCTCTCACCCGCGCCTGGGTCAACCAGCCAAGTCAGCCCGACCCGCGCATCAAGCGGATGATCGACGCACGTATCCAGCCGACCCCGACGAGCATCCAGTTCTCCTCGGCGCAGGCCGGAGGGGGCTTCACCGTTCCGGCGCATTACAATGCCGACCCGCTTGGCCCGGGAACGATCATCAACAATGTCAAGGTTGGGGTGACGCGCGATCTCAACTCAACCTTCATGCGCATGCTGAGCGAGGATATCCGCCTCTTCGCGGCCGCGAACGGCAGCAAGCTGCCAGCCGATCCCGCCGCTTGGCGAACCCTCCTGCCCGACGACAAGCTGACGGCGATCCTGGGAAGGGTAAACAACACTTTCGCTGACTCGTCGGACACGCAGGCGAACCAAGAAAAGGCCGCCCGGGTGCTCGCAGCCATGAGATATGAATCGCAGGTCGCGGGTCTGATCCGCGCCTATGTGCAGGGTACGGACGGCCTGAAGACGGAGCGGCTGAACGATATCTTCTTCATCGTGAAGCCGACCGACCTCAACGACGTCTTCCGGGGTAAGGACCCGCTGGAGGATATCGACCCGCGCAACCTCAAGGGCGCGCTGTCGCCGGTTGGACTCGTCCACCTCTATCGCCAGTATTTCTTCGACCTCGGCACATTTGTCGGCGAGCCCGTCGAGCATATCTGGCTGGCGCCGGGCACCACGGTCGAACTGTACGAGGTCAGCACGCGGCGCAGCCTTGTAGAGCGGACGTCGGAGAGCAGCGTCACCCGCCAAGACCAGCGCGAGAGCGAGACCAAGAGCAGCGACGAGCTATCCTCGCTCATCAAGTCCGAGAACGAATCGAGCACTAAATTTGGCGTGTCATCCACAAACACGGCCAACATCTTCGTCTACCAGGGAACGCTGACCACGAGCCTCGACCTTTCGAGCGTGCGCAAGGAGGGCCGGGAAAACGCCCACAAGCAGAATCGGGAATCCTCGGAGAAGGCTGCGAGCCGGATTAAGCAGGAGTTCAAGACGACCTTCCGCACCATCACCGAGACCACGGACACACGCAGCCGCCGTTACATATTAGAAAATAAAGACACCAAACTCATCAACTATGAGCTGCGACGCAAGATGCGGCGCGTGGGCGTGCAGCTTCAGGACATCGGCACGCGCATGTGCTGGATCATGTTTGTGGACGATCCGGGCCTGGCGCTCGGCCTTCCGGAACTGGTCCATGTTGCTGAAAGCGCGGATGTCGCCAGCATCAAGGAACCCGAGAAACTGCCCAGCCCCGGCACGCTTTCCACCAAGGTCGTCGTCCCGCTGCCATTCAGGCCGATCCTCGACTACAGCAACAACCGCGCGCAATATGAATATCAGGGCATCGACCCGCATGGCCTCGAACTCGCCATCATCAAGGGGGACGAGGATGATGACGACAGCCAGATCATCATTGCCTTCAAAGGCTATAAATTCGATCCACCGCAGACCGGCTATCGCATGAACGGAGACGTCCGGGTCACCGGCGTGCAGGGCGGGAAGATCGCGGCGGTGCGGTCGATCACCGTCAATCCCGACCAGAGTTTCGACATCGTCATGCAGCGCGTGAATTTCGGCGGCGAGAATGTCATCAACCTGGAGCTGGAGTTGCATTTCGACCCGCTAGCCGAAGAGGTTCAGCGGGTCGCGGCGATCAATGGGGAGATGAAGGAGAAGTATGACGAGGAGAAGCGGCAGGCGCTCAGGGCGAACTATGTTCAGAATGTCAGGGCTCGTATCGAGGATGCCCGCGACGTCGCCCGGCGCGATTCCAACGACCTGCGCGAGGAGGAACGCACGGTCGTTTACCGCAAGCTGCTTGAGCGGCTGATGATCGACACGTGGCGTGCGCCCGAAGGCCTCGCCGAGCGCCGTATTGCGCACCTGCGCTCGGAAGTCATCCGGTCGCTCTTCGACATCGACGCCATGCTCTATTTCGTTGCACCTGAATGGTGGGTGCCGCGCCGCGAGGGCGGTCGCCTCAACTTCGAATATTCGGCTGCCGCGGCGGGACAGGGCGCGATCTCTCTGACCAACAGCGACATACTGCGCTGGGGCGGCGTCGATGAACGACGCACTGCCAATTATCAGATCACGGAAAAGTCGGCGCCCGCGCCGCTGGGCAGTTCGCTCGGCTGGCTGATCCAGCTAGATGGCGACAATCTGCGCAATGCCTTCCTTAACGCACCATGGGTCAAGGCGGTCATTCCGATCCGTCCCGGTCGCGAACTGGCGGCGCTAAACTGGCTGCGGAGCCTCGACGGCAGCGAGGATGACGGCTGGGACCTCCAATATGCCGGGACGGAGCAAGAAATCGCGGAAATCCAGACCGCCACCGGTATACAGGATGTGACCGTTGGCGACGCCGTCACTTTCCTCGCCAGCAAGTTGCAAGGCGAGAATAGCGACATCAAGGCGACACTCCAGTCGGAGCAAGTGTTTGAGCATGGCTTCTCGCACCTGCAATCCGGCTTCGATGCTGGTCTCCCGGCGAACGAGATATTCGACCAGTGGATCAGCGTCGTGCCGACGGATCAGATCGTCGCGCGGGAGTATGTGGAGACTGACTTTTCCGACACGCCCTGACGAGCGTCAGGCGGCCTAGAAACCGTCGCCATAGCCGGAAATCTGGGTCAGCCGAAAATCCTGCGCGGCAAGCGCATCGAACTGCTGCTGCTAACTCGCCGCGTCGAGACCGCGCCGCCTCTGCCGGCGGGTTGAGGCCATGTTCTGCCGCCTTAAAGACTTCCGCCGCATCGCTACCCGCTATGACAATCTCGCAAGAAACTTCCTGTCAGCCGTAAGCCACGCAGTTGCCGTGGCCTTCTGGCTCTGAACGAGTCTGGACCCTAGCAGGTGTCAGAATTGCCGCACTTTCGCTCGACATTAGAGGAGCAGACGGTCGGCATATGGATCGTGACAAACTATGCTGAATGGCCGGCAAGGATCGGTCCACGAAGTTGAGTCGATGGCTTTCATCGGCAACAAAAGCACTTGGCTTGGGGCATCCCTGCCGCTCCGGATGCTTGTGTGCCATGTAAGCGCATGCTCCTCCTGTGTCGAAGCGGCCGCGCTTAGCCGTTCATCGTGGTAGTCGTTTGTCGCCATTGTAGACATGCTGGGTCGATGGCACGTTCACACTCACAGCGTGAGCCCCGCGGGTTCCTCCATGTCGGGATTTCGTACGCAAGCGCTCGAAATCCTTGGACAAAGCGGCGTTTTCCATCGAACTGCCAAGGTGACTGTATTCGCCGTAAGCGGTCATCCGCAGCCGACACGGTTAATCTAACGCGCTTTTTGTTCGTGACGATTGGTGATAGCGATCACAGCGCGCTGGATGCAGCGGCAGATGACCGAGATAATCCACAACGCAGGTGTGCATGGCAGTGTCAAAAGCCCGCTGCTCCATCTGGATAGGGGAGAGATGACCGAGGTCCTGAAGATATACGACGACAAAGTGCGGCCAGATCCAGCCTCGTCCATTGTGTTGGAAATGATCGATGCATCGGCGCTACTTTGGCGATTGAAGCTGGAGGGTGTCGATCTGGAGCATCGCTTCGTACAGCTAGCCGCCACCTGGGAGCGTGCAGCCGAGGATGCTTTCTACACCTTCAATGATCTGCATGCGATGATGGCCTTTCTCGGTGCCGGGCGCGTCTCCGACGCCGAACATGTTCTGAAGGCGATGCGGCGTGCCGCAGCCGACAGTGGCGACAATGGTTATGCTACCCGAAAAATCGGCCTGCCGCTCGCGGAGGCGTTCCTAGCCTTCGAAGCGGGCCGCTACCGCGAATGCGTCGAAAAGATCGTCGCCGTGCGCGGGATCGCGCAGCGCTTCGGCGGCAGCCACGCCCAGCGCGACGTCCTGACCCTGACCGCGCTGCATGTTGCGCTGAAAGGCGGGATCGGCGGAGCAGCCGAAGCACTCACGGCAGAGCGCCTGGCGCACAAGCCGCATAGTCCATGGGCTGGTCGCTTGGCGCAGCGAACGCGAGCCTTGAACGAGACATCCGTCTGACGAAGGTAATTCCTAAGCCGATTCCGAACGGCGGGTCTTGTCCGAGGGTGTGCAAAAACGCGAGGATATGCTAAGGTTTTCGCGGATTTGCGGGAGGCTTTGGGATGGGCCGTTTCGTTCAAGGGGAAGA
>JARFNK010000052.1 GCA_029167225.1 Sphingobium arseniciresistens | reverse complement strand
AGGTGGACGACTTTTACGCCGCCCGCAGCAGGACTATCCCGCCGCTACCGTGGTCGAATATTGCTCCGCCGTTCTCAAATGATCGCGTCTGCACTTGTCCTCAGCTTGGGCTCCACTGCAGCCGGCGCGCAAAATGCTGATCCCCATGGTGCCAAGGGGCGTGCCTATGTCCGTGTCAGCGTCGCCCATTTCTTCTTTAACGAAAATGCAAAGATCAAGCTGGGCGGCGCGCCTGTCGCGGGAGGCAACGCGACGGTCGAGGACAACACGCCACCCTCGCTGGAGGTGGGCTATTTCATATTGCCGAACATATCCGTTGCGGCGACCATCGGCTTGCCCCCCAAGACCACGCTCAGGGGCGCGGGCACGTTGAGTTCGGCCGGCGACCTGGGAACGGTGACATACGGCCCTGGGGTCTACACGGTGCGCTACCACCTCAATCCCAATGGTCCGATCAGACCGTATGTCGGCGCCGGAGTAAACTGGACGATCATTTTCGATACGGACGATCGTGCGCTGCAAAACTTCAAAACATCCAATACCTTCGGACCCGCCCTCGTCGCTGGCGTCGAGGTGCCATTCAATCAGCGTTTCAGCCTATTCGGTTCAGTGTCTAAGGCATGGGTGTCTACAAATTCGCGTTACAATCTGCCAACACCGGGCGGTTTGGTCCCTGGCACTGCCCGTGTCGCGCTCGACCCGCTCGTCGTGAACGCGGGGCTGCAGGTGAATTTTTAGCAAACCGGTTCTCATGAGACAAAGATCAGCGTCGAACGCAGAGCTGTTCGACGCAAATCTTGCCGCCGCCTTCAAGATACGCTACCGTATGGAAAAGGTGAATCCAGTGGCATCCGACCTCTTTCTGCGTGAATGCGACAGAATTTTTCCCAACCTCGAGATCGACATCGCCGATGATGTCGATCTCGCAGGGAACGTCGTTCAGCGCCGCGTCGCCGGAATGGATGCCATTCGTATCGAGAGCCCGGCTCTGCTCGGTCGTGCAAGCCGGAAGCGCTCTACCCGGCTGCAGGCCCGCTGCAAGATCGTCTGGCAGATGGAGGGGAGTTCGGTTTTTACGAACGACCAGCAGCAGGTATGCCTTTCGGCGGGTGACGCACTCCATGTACCGCTGGGCGAAGCTTATTCCCTGGATGTTCTGACGGGCTATCGGGCTGTCATGCTCGTGATACCTGAGCGCCATACGATACTCGCCTCGCTTCCTTCCGGCCGTGACATACGCTTAATAACCGGCAACAGCGCGATGAAAGCCGCCGGCGCGGTTGTGAGCTGCCTTTTCGACGATGACGACCAGGAGAGCTGTGGTCCGCATCTCCTTCAAGCGGCTTTCGATCTGATCCGTGGACCCCTGTCGAACAGATTGGGGACGATTGCCGAAAGACGTTATGCCCGGCGGGCGCGACATCATATCGAGGCACATCTCGCCGATCGCTACACTCCAAACGATCTTGCCCGCGATATGGGAATGTCTCGCCGTGCACTATATGCCGCCTTGGCAGCGGAAGGAGAAAGTCCCGCCAAGCTCATCCGCCTGGTGCGCCTGGAATCTGCCCGTCGATGTCTGATGGACGACAGTCAACGCGATCTCAGCCTCGGCGAGATCGCGTTGCGCGCAGGTCTCAATGATGGGGCAGCGCTCAGCCGGGCCTTTCGCGCGGAATTCGGGACGACGCCAAGCGCTGTCCGGGACACTGCGGTTTCATTTGCATGAGCATTCGCAGCGAAGCGGAAGGCGTGAGAAATCGGCCGACTTCGCCAGTCCTCGATATCACCCTTTGTTCGCAGGCGCTCCGCGCTCAAGCGGAATAACTGCAAGCGTCACGCGGGATATGCAGACCAGACGGCCGGCATCGTCAGTGATGCGAACCGTCCAGACCTGGGTTATCCGCTGACGAGCCTCTGGCCTCGCCGTCGCCGTCACCCAGCCATCGGCAACCGGCCGCATGTGATTGGCGTTTATCTCCATGCCCACCGCGGTTTCACGCGCGGGATCCAGCGTCAGCAGGCCGGCCACAGAGGCTGTTGTTTCAGCCAACACCACGGATGCGCCTCCATGCAGGCGCCCCAAAGGCTGCACCGTGCGTCGATCAACCGGCATGCGGGCTGTGAGCCAGTCTGGCCCCGCCTCGACGAATTCGATTCCAACATGGGAATTTAAGGACCCTTCACCGAGACGATTGAGCCCGGCAAGATCGACATGCCCCCCATGCCAAATGGCCCCGCTCGTCACCCCGCAACCAAATCCGCTCGGGCCGCCTCGATGTCGTGCGGCCAATCGGTGATCCGCGTGAGGTCGGAGCTGGTCAGACGATATTCTTCCACGAGTTCGTCGACCAATTCGGCAACACTCTGAACTGCGCGCGTGCGACCGACCGAATGCCCCGCTCCCCAGATGTTCTTCCAGGCTTTGGAATCACCATGAAGATTGGAGAAGTCGATCTTCTTTTTAATTTCCAGCATATCCGGGGTGAAGCCGGCAGCATCGAGGCTCTCGCGCATCCAGTTCGATGGGATGCCCGTTACCGCTGTGGTCGTAACAATATCACGCATGGTGGCGCGCACCAGCATCTCACGATTGTCGTCCGAAACGAGACTCTCGCGCGTCGCGATGAAGCGCGTACCCATATAGGCAAAATCGGCCCCGATGGTGAGCGCAGCGCGAATTGCGCGAGCCCCGCCGATCGCACCGCCCAGAATCAGAGGACCATCCCAGAAGCTGCGCACCTCCTCTACGAAGGCAAACGGGCTATAGTGGCCGGTATGGCCGCCGGCACCGCTCGCCACCAAGATCAATCCGTCGGCCCCCGCATCCACCGCCTTGCGCGCCTGATCAGGCGTAATGACGTCCGAGAACACCGCCCCACCATAGGCATGAACCCGTTCCAGGGGGCGTCCAGGGCTACCCAGGGCGGTGACGACTATGCGCGGCTTATATTCGCAGATCAGGTCCAGTTCGGCATCGAACCGCTCGTAGGTCGGATGCACGATCATATTGATGGCCCACATCCCCTCGCGACCGGCTGCCTTGAGCTCCGACGTGATACGCGGGAGCCAGGCGGCGAGATCCTCGATCGTCCGTGCATTGGGCGCCGGAAAGGCGCCTATGATGCCTGCTTTGCCTGCCGCGATGACAAGATCGGGGCCGGAGATGAGGAACATCGGCGCAGCGAACACAGGAAGGCGAAGTTCGCCATAGAGCGTATCGACGAGAGAGCGGTCAGCCATCGGCCTGAACCATATCCAGCGCCACGTCGACGATCATATCCTCCTGGCCACCGACCATCCGTCGACGACCAAGCTCGACGAGGATGGCGCGCGTATCGACACCATAGTCTGCGCTCGCCTTCTCCGCATGACGCAGGAAGGAGGAATAGACGCCGGCATAGCCAAGGGACAATGTCTCACGATCCACGCGGACAGGCCGGTCCTGCAGAGGGCGGACCAGTTCTTCTGCCGCATCCATCAGCTTGTAGAGATCACAGCCGTGCAGCCACCCCTTGCGCTCAGCCGCGGCGATGAACACCTCGAGCGGCGCATTGCCCGCGCCTGCGCCCATGCCGGCCAGGCTCGCATCAATCCTGATCGCGCCCGACTGAACGCCGACAATCGAATTCGCGACACCAAGGCTGAGATTGTGATGCGCATGAATGCCACGCTGAGTTTCGGGCTTGAGCACCCTGTCATACGCTTCGCACCGCGCGCGATAATCGTCCATGTCCATCGCGCCGCCGCTGTCGGTCACATAGACGCAGTGGGCGCCATAATCTTCCATCAGCTTGGCCTGCCGGGCCAGCGCGTCCGGCTCGCTCATATGGCTCATCATGAGGAAGCCCGAAACGTCCATGCCGAGATTGCGGGCTGCCTCGATATGCTGCCTGGAAATGTCGGCCTCGGTGCAGTGCGTCGCGACGCGCACTGAACGCACCCCGAGCTTGTAGGCGTGCTTCAGCTCCTCGATGGTCCCGATCCCAGGGATCAGCAAAGTGGTGAGGACGCTATGCTCGAGCACATCGGCAACTGCCTCGAGCCATTCCCAGTCAGTATGCGCTCCAAAACCATAGTTGAAAGACGAACCATTGAGACCGTCGCCATGGGCGACCTCGATCGCGTCGACTTTCGCCTCGTCAAGGGCCTTGGCGATCTTCTGGACATGGTCGATGCCATATTGATGGCGAATGGCGTGCATGCCGTCGCGCAGCGTGACGTCCTGAATGTAGAGCTTTGTGGTGCACGGATCGAAGCCCATCATGCGGCCTCCTTTTGCAAGCGTCGGGTTGCGATCTTCTCGGCTGTCTTGAGGCCCGCCGACGTCATGATATCAAGATTGCCCGCATAGGCAGGCAGGTAGTGTGCAGCGCCTTCCACCTCTAGATAGACGCTCGTCTTGATCCCCTCGAAACTACCGAGACCGGGAATCTTGACGGGATTGTTGGACCCGAAGCGCTCGAATTGCACTTTCTGTTTGAGGCGATAACCCGGCACATAGGATTGGACCTTCGCAACCATTGCGAGGATCGCAGCTTCGATTTCCGTCTCGTCCGCGCCGGAGGACAGAGTGAAAACGGTATCGCGCATGAGCAGTGGTGGCTCGGCGGGATTGAGGATGATGATCGCTTTGCCCTTGGCAGCACCGCCGACTTCCTCGATACCGCGACTGGTGGTCTCGGTGAACTCGTCGATATTGGCACGCGTCCCGGGGCCCGCGCTCTTCGACGAAATCGATGCGACGATCTCGCCATAATGAACCGTGGCGACCGATGATACCGCAGCAACGATCGGAATCGTCGCTTGCCCCCCACAAGTGACCATATTGACGTTCGAAGCATCGAGATGGGCGTCACCATTGACCACCGGTATGACATAAGGACCAATGGCCGCCGGGGTCAGGTCGATCATGACCTTGCCGGCACCGGTGACGATGTCGCTATGGCGCTTATGGGCTCCCGCCGAAGTTGCGTCAAAAACGACGCCAATTTCAGGCCACACTGGAAGCGCGACCAGGCCGTCGATTCCTTCCGCTGTCGTTGCGACGCCCAGCCGAGCGGCTCGCTTGAGACCGTCGGACTCCGGGTCGATTCCGACGAACGCGCCCATTTCAAGGACGTCGGAATTGCGCATGATCTTGATCATCAGGTCGGTACCGATATTGCCCGATCCAATGATTGCTGCCTTCACCTTGGCCATCGTTAATTCCCATACCTGAATGCAACCCTGCCAAGGCCGCCGATTTTCGCTTCCACCCGGTCGCCGGGCTTGAGAGCCACCATGGGGCCAAGTGCCCCGGTCAAGACAATGTCGCCGGCACGAAGCGGATCACCGGCCGCCGCCAATGTGCGGGCGAGCCACGCGGCCGCCTCAAGCGGATGGCCAAGGCAGGCTGCTCCCGCGCCGAGCGAAGCAAGCTGCCCGTTCACTTCGAGCGCCATCCCGCAGGTGTAAAGGTCGAGCCCATCGAGCGGCTTCCTGGTCTCGCCCAGCACGAAAAAGGCGGAAGACCCATTGTCGGCGACCGTATCGGCAAAGCTGATCTTCCAGTCGGCTATGCGGCTGTCGACGATCTCGATGGCCGCAATCGCATGGGCGGTTGCGGCCGCCACGTCAGCGGCCGTCGCATCGGGAAGGTCTAAATCCGCGGCGAGCACGATGGCGACTTCGGCTTCGGCCTTTGGCTGCAGGACCTGTTCGGGCGAAAGCAGGCCATCATTGTCGATTGCCATGTCATCGAACAGCACGCCGAAATCCGGCTGATCGACACCCAGTTGCGCTTGCACTGCCTTGGCGGTCAGCCCGACCTTGCGGCCGACGATGCGGCGCCCCTGGTTCGCCCAGAAGCCCGTGTTGATCGCCTGAACGGCGTAAGCGCCGTCCGCATCGGTTGGATCGAGCACATCCCGGAGCGGGTCCAGGGCAGGTCCCGCATAAGCGGCGCGCAGCCGCGCCGCCACATCCTCATAATTGCTCACGCGACGGACTCCAGCTTGGCGGGTTTCGGGGGGCGCTGATAGATGTGGCCCCAGGCCGAGTTGGTGTCATGCGTCAGGACATGCCAACTCTCGTCGTCCACCTCGAGACCGCCCCAGCCATATTCGACGTCGAACCCGGACGGGGTCAGCGGATAAAAGCTCAGCATCTCATCGTTCGAATGGCGCCCCAGCGTAAAGGTCAAATGCCTGCCGCCTTTCATGCAACGATCGAGCGCGCGCCCCACATCGTCGATCGTCGTCACCTCGACCATGAGATGCACGATCTTTTTGGGGATGGGGACAGGCGCGAGGGCGAGCGAGTGATGGCGACCGTTGCAGCGCAGGAAACTGATCTCGATCGGGCGCCCGGGCACGACTTCGGTGTTGATATGATCGGACAAACGGAACCCCAGGGTTTCTGTAAAAAATTCCATCATCGTGGCTTTTTGGCGGCATGCGAGCACAAGATGCCCCAGGCCCTGTCGCCCTGTCTTAAAGCGCGTTCCGGTCGGGCTGACGAATGGATCATTGGTCTTCTGCAAGGGGCCGAAAAAGGCCTCATGGGCATTGCCCTCAGGATCCGTGAAACGAATCAGCGAATGTACGCGCCGGTCCGCCGCAACCGCGGCGTCTGCACGATCGACCGTAACGCCGACCCCCTCCAGTCGCGCAGCAAGCGCTGCCAAGGCCGCGCCATCCTTCACTTCCCATCCGGCATAGGCCAGATCATCCCGCGGCCCGACATGAAGGCGAATTCGCGTGGCATATTGATCGGTCCGCAGATCGATGGTGCCATCATCGCGCGGCACCCATTGAAGCCCAAGCTCCTCCTTCGCAAAGACGCGCCAGGCCGCCAGATCCGAAACCTCGAGCCCGATATAACCGAGCGCCTCGACTTCGCTGCTCATGCACCCGCCCCCAGGTGACGACGCGAGAGTGCTACGAAGGCGTCGAAGCGCTCGGCCTGGACCCAGTGTCCACAGCGACCGAACATATGGAATTCCGCGTTCGGCATCGCACGTCCCAGGCGCAGCCCCATCTCGACGGGAATGACCTTGTCCTCCCGGCCATGCAGAACGAGCGTTTGATGCTCGATGCCCGAAACCACGCCCTCGGGCATACCCGAAAGGGGGGTGTCCCCCTCATCGTTCGGCTTGACGAGGAGCTTGCGCAATCCCTCCTGAGCGCCGGGAATGAGGCTTGCCTGAAAGCGATCCTCGACCAGTTCGTCGGTGATGAACGAGGGATCATAGGGAAAATGCGTCATCGCCGCGCGCATTGCCTCGCGGCTGGGCGTATAATCCCAGCCAGCGCGCAAGCCGGGCGTCATCGTAAACTTGTCGCAAGGTGTGCCCATCAGCACGAGTCGGTCGAACCGGGCGGGATGACGCGCGGCGGCCGCAAGCGCGAGGGAGCCACCGAAGCTATTCCCTACAAGGCTGGCCTTCTCGATCTCGAGCACATCGAGGATCGCGACGAGATGCTTCACCCAAAGCTTGATGTCGTAGGAGAGATCGGGATTGCGCTCGGTGTAACCAAAACCGGCCATATCGGGAGCGACCACACGAAAGTCGGACGCCAGCACGGGCATGACCCGCTTCCAATTGGTCCATGCCGAAACGCCCGGCCCGGAGCCATGAAGAAGCACCACCGGCCGCCCCTCACCCATGTCGTGGACATTCGTTTCGAGGCCAAGCGCGGCAACCGATTTTCCGCGTCCAATTTCGGCGATTTCAGACATCACAATCCTCTCATTGCTGCGAACCGTGGTGAACGGGTTACGCGCGAATGTCAATACGGTAGCGTATGGTTGATACCTGTTTGCGGCGGCATTTCATAGTTCGATTGACAAATGACGTCTCTCGGCAAGAAGTGCTCTCATGAAGACCACAACAAAAACGCGCAGCACGGAAGCGATACGACTGGACGCTGCGGCCTGGACGGACGCCGCATTGGAACTTCTGGCATCGAACGGCATCGACGGCGTTCGGATCGAACTCCTGGCCAAGCGGCTGGAAGTGACGAAAGGCAGCTTCTACTGGCATTTCAAGGATCGCGATGCCTTGCACCAGGCGATGCTCGAACAATGGCGCAAGAGCGCAACGCTGGCGCTGATCGAGCGCCTGGACCGCGGTGAGGCCTCGCCCGAAGCGAGGCTGCGACGACTTTTGCGCTTGCCCATCATGGGGCAACGCTCGGCGCGGGCAGCCGACGTCGAGCTCGCGGTACGTCTCTGGGGGCGGCGCGAGCCGCGCGCGCAGGCGGCACTTGAAGAGATTGATCAGCTGCGCCTTCGCTATATTTCCGGGCTGATGATGCAGTGCGGCGCCGATGCTCCGGAAGCGGAAGCACGCGCCATTCTCGCTTATTCCTATATGCGGGTCGCAGCGACTCTCGTCGCAACCGAAGCGCGCGAAACGATGGACAGATGCGAGGCACTTCTGATCGGCATCAGGCCGTCTGTTGAACAAGCGTCTTGAGCGGGACATCGGTACAAGCCAGCCGCACGGGGTCGGGACAGATGCGGGCAGTCACCAGGGCCTTGCCCTGCACATAGTCGCGCATGGCATTGACGCAGTCGAGTGCGATGACCCGACCGTTCTTGAGATAGATCGCCGAAAAGCTTCGGCTGGCCGGATCACCCCGGATGATGACATCGTCATATCCGATCGAAAGGCCCACGGTTTGCAATTTAAGGTCGTACTGATTGGACCAGAACCAGGGTACGGCATCGTATGGAATCGGATCGCCCATGATCGAACAAACCGCAACCATCGCCTGATCATGCGCGTTCTGAACCGATTCCAGCCGGATCAAAGCGCCATCGGCATAGGGGTTAGCATGCAGGGCGCAATCGCCGATGGCATAGATGTCCGGCAGGCTCGTCCGGCAATAGGCATCAACTGCCACCCCATTTCCGCCTTCCGCGCCGGCCGCCAAAAGGGCTTCGACCGCCGGAAGGATACCAATGCCTGCAATCACCATATCGGCTGGAATGCGCGTTCCGTCAGACAGCCGCACACCGGTCACGCGGGTCCGCCCTTCCAGGCAGGCGACCGCCACGCCCATGCGCAGGTCAACGCCATGACCTCGATGGACCGCCTCATAGAAGCGGGAAATATCCTCGCCGGCCACACGCGCAAGAACGCGCGGAAGGGCTTCGAGCAAGGTCACCGCCAGCCCCCGCTTGATCAGCACGGCTGCTGCTTCCAGGCCTATAAATCCGCCACCAATGACCACTATTTGAGGATCGTCACCCAGCTCGAGCAACATCTTGTCTACATCGGCGCGGGTCCGCACCGAATGGACGCCGCCGAGCGCATTCCCTGGACAACTGAGACGGCGCGGATTACCGCCGGCCGCCCAAATCAACGTGCCATAGCCATGCACCCTGCCGTCAGCCAGCATCACACAGTGCGCGGCTGCATCCACCGCGGTCACCACATGCCCGGGCATCACATCGATCTGCTTTTCGGCCCAGAATGTGGCAGGACGGATGAGAATGCGATCGAACGATTTCTCGCCTGAAAGATATTCCTTCGACAGAGGTGGTCGCTCGTAGGGCAGTTCAGGCTCGCCGTTAAGGAGGCCGATCGTACCGGAAAATCCGCGCTGTCGCAGCGTCACAGCGGCCTGCGCGCCCGCATGGCCCCCGCCGACGATGAGGATATCATGCCTGGAAGGCGACCCGCAGGATATCATAGCGCGTACGCATCTTCATAAAGACGTTCGACAAGGTCCGCTCGTCGCTCGAGGATACGGCGCTGATTGACATTCCCCTTCTCGGTAATTTCGTCATGATGGGCACTTGGCGGTTCAGCAAGCACCATGAAACGCGCGATTCGGGTGCTCGACCCCATCTGCCGATCATTGTGCCTGCGAAGAATCGCACTTAGCCGTTCTCGTATGAGGGGGTGTTCGGCAACCGCTTCCGTACCGAACATCGCGCTCATATCCTCGCCCAGCAGCGCACGACAGGCTTCCTGGTTCGGAAACAACAGAATTCCGACCTCGCCGCGACCATGGCCTGTAATGACCACATCGGAGATAAGTTTCTCCCCGGCGTTGACGATGGCTAGCCGCAGAGCCCCGACATTGACCCAGGTTCCAGAGGTAAGCTTGAAATTCTCCGCGACGCGACCATCGAACAATATTCCAGCCGATGGGTCATTGGGGTCCGCAAACTTGGCCGCGTCGCCGATCTTGTAGAACCCCTCTTCGTCAAACGCATTGGCCGTGGTCGTGGGATCCCGCCAATAGCCCGGCATGACATTGGGTCCACGCACGCGCAGCTCGTAGCGATCTTCATTCGGCATCATCTTGATCGTCGTGCCGGGCATCGGCGCGCCCAGATTATTGGCATAGGGCTGATCGAAATACAGGATGCTCGAGAAGGGGGCTGTTTCAGTGGAACCCCAGCCAGCGACGATCATTGGCACCCGCCCGACGCTGCCAAGGGCGGCGGCTTCCACCCTCTTCCTCAGGGCTGTAGGCAGGGGTGCACCGCCATTGAAGATGAAGTCCAGATCGCCGAAGAAATGACGGGCGAAGACGGGATCACTTTCCAGAAACGGCAGGAGGGCCTCGAAACCAACCGGCACGTTGTAGAAAAGTGTCGGTCTCCAACGACGCAAGGCGTCTACCGTTTTCGCGATCGATTTGAGCGTCGGTCGACCGTCGTCGATATGCGAATGGCCGCCGAACCAGAGGGTCGTATTGAAGCAGCAATTGCCGCCAAATGTATGGTTCCAGGGCAGCCAATCGACGGAAACGGGCGGACGGTCATTGAGGAATGGCCAGATCGCCGACAACCCCAGCATGTTCGACACCATCATGCGCTGAGTGTTTGCAACCGCCTTGGGATGACCCGTCGATCCGGACGTGAACAAAAGCTTTGCCACCGTGTCGAGACCGACGTCGGCCTCCATGGCATCGACTATTGTATCGCTTATGGGCTGCACGGCATCGATCCAGCCAAGATCCTTGAGCGAGCGCACTTCAAGCCCGGGACGCCCGCTTTCCGCAAGCATGGACACGGCAAGATCGGTGTGGTCCGCGATGACAAGACCAGGATCGATCTCGCCAATGACGCGCAGCAGCTTTGCCCAGGGACGCGCTTCAGGCGCGGCGTAGGTCGGCGAAACGATTGCCACAGGAATGCCGACGCTGGTGGCTGCCAAAACGACCAGCGCATGTTCGATACTGTTCTGCCCAAGGAGCATCAGCGGGCGTTCCAGCGAAAGCGGCATCGCTAGCAATCGCGCGGCAATCCGACGGCGCTCGGCCTCGGCCTGGGCGTAAGTAAGTTCCCGGTCACCCTGGGTCAGAAACAAGGCTTGGGGCTGAATATTTGCCCAATGCGCAAGCCTCTGCGGGATCGTGCCGTTCACGGGCGGCAGGGCGATTCCGTTGCTGAGCAGGATAGAGCCATCGCTACGGCGCTCTGCTTGCACATCGACCGCTGCAACTTTCAAATCACTCGCTATCATAAACTCCCCTCCAACTTTTTTTCAGTCTTCCGGCGCGATCCGTATCGTCAGTCCCGCAAGATCGTCAGCGAACCTTATTTGGCACGCCAGGCGAGATCGTTCGGTACGGTGATCGGAACTATCGAGAAGGTCATTTTCATCGTTGCCGGGCACGCCCGGATCGACATCGCCTTCGACGTAGACGTGGCAGGTCGCGCAACTGCAGCATCCGCCGCAAAGCGCAAGCAGCTCATCATATCCGGCGTCACGGATGACCTCCATGACAGAGAGCCCTGATCCCGCCTCAAGTTGTTGCGCGTTTCCCGCACGATTAATGACTGTAAGTGTCGGCATTTCGGACCTCAAACGGAAATAGTGAGCCCGCCGTCCGACAGAAGCATCGCCCCGGTGACGTACGCGCTCTCCTCGCGGCTTGCGAGCAGGACATAAAGCGATGCATGATCCTCCGGGGTCGATACGCGCCCAAGCAGCATATGGCGTTGCATTTCGGCCATGCGGTCAGCATCCGCATTCATCGCCCGCTCCCCCTGTCCCAGTGCAGCGGGGCCGGAGATGCCGGTGTCCGTCGCGCCGGGAGCAACCCCGTTCACACGAACCTCCGGCGCAAACTCCTTGGCGAGCTGCATGACAAGACCGCGCAAAGCGAACTTCGAGGCCGTGTAGAGCACCCCGCCCCCGCCAGCGAGAAAGCAGGCGTTCGATCCGGTCGCGATGATGCTGCCCCGGCTCATGCGCAAGGCCGCCAGGCTGGCGCGCGCGCCGTGGAGAGCCCCCTTGACGTTGACGCCGAAGATCTCCTCGAACCCCCTGTCGATTTCCGCCGGTTCCTGCTTTTCCAGACGCTTGTGGAAGTCCCACAGGCCAGCGTTGGCGACATAGACGTCAAGCCCCCCCCAGCGCTCCACCACCGCGGCGACTGCACGCTCCGCGGTGGTGAAGTGGGCAACGTCGCCAACGACGACGACCGCGCCCTCGCTTTCGAGCGCGGCAACATCAGAATCGCGGCGAACGACCGCAACGACATGCGCGCCCTCGGCCAGGTAGCGGCGCACGACGGCACGCCCGATACCGGAACCGGCGCCGGTCACGACCGCGCGATATCCTGCAAGGCGCGCCATCAGAAGAAGACAGAGAGATTTTTGGTCAGCAACACCGACTGGGGCAACAAGATCATCCGCCGCACAATCTCGAAACCACCATTGGGACTGACGCGCAGCAAATCACGACGACGTCCGAACAAAGTGGCTTCGTCATGTTCCGACCGATTGCGGTACTGGACGAAGGCAGAATGAACTTCATACTCACCCGAGACGTCCGTCTCGAACGCCTCGACATTCGTGATGAGATAAACATGGCGAGTTGGGGGATCTTCCGTCCACACCAGATTAGAATGGATTCGCCCGATGCGTACCGCGATGTCCGCCTTCGATTCATCGAACAGTGCCATATTGCCGGGATCCAATTCCGGCCTTGCGTCACGACGGAAGCGATTCTGCCGCAGCGGCATCCAGTAAAACAGATCGTCCGCCAGAAGGGCGTACCAGTCATCATATCGCTCTTCGTCGAGGAGGCGCGCCTCGAGCTTGGCAAATCGCTCGATTTTTGCCAGCAGCGCATCCTCAACGGGAGCGCCCTCCCCCCGCATGGCAAGAAGTTGAGCCGCAGCGGCGCGCGCCTCGCCTTGAGTCAACGTCGGATAGGTCGAATAGTCAGGCTTGCGGTCGAGCACACTGGTCATTCCGCTGCCTCCGGCTCCGCTACGGGAACCTCTACCGGCATATCGGCCCAGGTCTCGGCATCCATCATTTGCGCCCAGCGCTTGTAGAACAGCCGCTGGTTGGCGTCGGAAAGCTGGCCTGCGCTAACGGAACCGGGGAGACCTTCCTGCTCGACCTCACCAATTGGCGCCATGGCGTAGCACAGCCGCTGGTTTCGCGTCACCCAGCCTGCATTGGCCGTGGTGGAGTGCTCCCAATTCTCGCCGTCGTCCATCTCGAGCAGGCCGGAGGGCGAGAAGGTACGCATCGAGCCGCGCCGGAATCTGTCCTTGATCTCCTCGGGCATGTTCTTCGGGACGAGGGTCCAGGCATGGATTTCCGTCTGCGTCGGCCCCTTGGGTTGGAAGGTGCGGAAGGTGAAATAGCCGGGAAGGAACGAGAAGTTCGGGAAGATGGTTGCAGAGGCGACCGATCCCCACATGTTGGCGCGGAACCGCCCCAAGCGAGCGGTAATCGCATCCTGTCGCGAGCGCATGTACCGCAGCAATTCGCGATCGCCCATCGTCGCGGCATTGCCGAGGAAGCTGTCGTTGAACTCCCAGCCATGGCCGTTGACGGACACCTGATAGCTGCCGGCATTGTCGACCTTGACGCCGCCATGGCGGCCCAATGTCGGCTCCGAGCCACCAAGATGGGTCCACAGGGCGTGGTAGATATCGCCGACGAAATTGTCGGCCGGAAACTTCCAGTTGCACTTCATCACGGAGCGGGTCGCGCCGCCGGGAAGGAATTCGGTGCCACCATCTTCCGCGTCCAGCACGGCATCGAGATACCAGCGGAAGTCGCCCAGCCACTCGTCGAGTGAAGGCGCTTCCTCGCAGAAGGTCGCGAAGACGAGCCCCTTGTAGCTTGCCACACGGGCGCGCTTCAGCCCCCAATCCTCCATCCGGAAGCCGGGGGTGGATTTGTAGAGGCCCATTTTGGGCATCTTCTTGAGCGCACCATCGAGACCGAACGCCCAGCCATGATAGTTGCACGTAAACTGGCGACCTTCTCCGCTATCAGCAAAGCAGACGCGGTTGCCACGGTGCGGGCAGGAATTGAGGAACACGTTGATCGTACCCGCGCCTGCCCTGGCGACGATCACCGAGTCCTCGCCCATATACGTGGTGATGAAGCTGCCGGGCAGCTCGACCTGACTTTCGTGCGCGACGAACAACCATGAGCGCGCAAAAACTCTCTCGAGTTCACGCTCATATATAGCAGGATCCCAGAAAATACGGCGATCGACGGTTCCGAACGTCCAGTCGACCAAATCGGCGGCTTTGTGCGTCATGATAGGCTCTCCATACCTTACCGTATGGATTCGTATCTAATTTTGCAAGCGCGTTTTTCCAGGCCAACGAACCCCATCGAGCGAATCGTCGCACTCATTCCACCATGCGTATTCGAATGGTTTTCGCACCATTCGAAGGACAGGTGCAAAAAATATGCGTCATTTTCTCACCAATTACCCTTGTTTTCAGGATGTTAGCTAAATCTGCAAAATTTGGTCCCCATATTGTAAATTACATACCCTTGAGTATGTTCAGGCAAACAAGCTCGAACAGGGCGATCCAAGGGGAGAGGAATATGAAGACGATCACGTATGCGCTATCGGCAACTTCGCTGATGGCCTTAGCAGCGCCTTGCGTTGCCCAGACGAATGAGAACGCTCCGGATGCGGCCAATCCCCCGTCACAAGCTGACTCTGTGCCGGAACCCGTTGCATCGCTCGGCGACATCATCGTCACCGCGCAAAAGCGATCCGAAAACGTCAACAAGGTCGGTGTTTCGATTACAGCGGTCCAGGGCGACGCGCTCCAACAGCGCGGCGTGGTCGATACCGCAGACCTCATCAAGATCACGCCCGGTTTCAATTTTGTTCAGAGCGCCTATGGCGTACCCGTGCTGACCCTGCGGGGTGTCGGATTCTATGACACGGCGATCGGCGCAGCCTCGGCCGTCAGCGTTTATGTCGATGAAGTCCCGCTACCGCTTTCGATCATGGCGCTAGGCGCCACCCTCGATCTCAATCGCGTCGAGATATTGAAAGGCCCTCAGGGCACGCTTTATGGGCAGAATGCAACGGGTGGCGCGATCAACTACATCTCGGCACGGCCTACAGATAGCTTTCACAGCGGGGCAGATCTCACCTATGGCAGATTCAACCGGGTCGAGTTGAAAGGGTTCGTCAGCGGTCCCATCACCGACACCTTGACCGCCCGTATCGCCGCGCGGTTTGATCGAAATGACGACTGGCAGCGCAGCTACACACGCGATGCAACCAACGGCGAAGGCAACATCTTCTCCGGCCGCGCAATCGTTGACTGGAAGCCGAGTGACCGGCTCCGCTTCAGTTTCATGGTTCACGGATGGCGCGATCGTTCCGAAAGCCAGGCGCCTCAGCTTGCGGCAATTACGGGAGCCGCGTCTCCCGCCGTGTTGCGCACATACCCCCTGCCCCCGCGCGACAATCGCGCCGCCGATTTTGACCCTGACCTTTCATTCAAGCGTAACTCCTGGTTCGCCCAGGTTTCCGGTCGCGCCGACTATGATCTGTCAGACACTGTTACGATCACATCGATTACGGCCTATTCAAAGCTCAAGCGTTTAAGCGCTGTCGATGCAGACGGCACGGCGATCCAGGCCTATGCGCTGATTAACCCGGGCCGCTCGCGAGACTTCTCGCAGGAGTTGCGCCTATCAGGCGATTCCGGGCAACTCCATTATGTCGTTGGCCTAAATTACGCTTGGGAAAGTGTCTTCGACCAGTCGGACCCCCTCGCACGGACCTCGAGCTTTCCCTTTCAAAGGGCGAGTGCGCATTCCGATCAACATATCAATACCTATGCCGCATTTGCGAGCCTCGACTACAAGCTGACCGATACACTGACGCTCCAGGGCGGCGTGAGATATACCGACCAGCATCGGCGTTTCATCGGCTGCACCTATGATTCGGGTGCCGGCGATTTTTCGGCGGTGGTATCCCGTATCGCTACAGCGCGCGCCGGACACCCCATCACGATAGCGCCCGGAGCATGCCTCACGCTCAATGCGAATTTTGAGCCTGCACAGGTCCGCAGCCAGCTGAACGAGGATAATATATCGTGGCGGGGCGGCGTGAACTGGCAAGTGAACCCAACCACCCTGCTGTATGCGAACATCAGCAAGGGCTATAAAAACGGTGCCTTTCCGACGGCTGGAGCAACGTTTGCGCTCCAGCTCACACCCGCCACGCAGGAATCGCTCACCGCCTATGAGGCCGGATTCAAGCTTGGCCTCTTTGCCAGGAAGCTGCAACTCAATGGAGCGGTCTTCTACTATGATTACCGCGACAAGCAGTTTCGCGGAAGGATTGTAGATCCCGTGATCGGGCCGCAGAGCGCCCTGATCAATGTCCCCAAGTCACGTGTCGCCGGCGGCGAAATCCAGGCAACGCTGCGACCAATTTCGGGGCTGACGATCAATACCGGCGTCACCTATGTCGGAACCAGGATTCTTGGTGATTTCGTCAATTTCGACGCTCTCGCACAGCAGGTACACCTGAGCGGCGAAGCCTTCCCTCTGACGCCCGACTGGCAGTGCGTGGCGACAACTACGATGGCCGGTTGAGCGGCAACTATGATGGCCGGTAGGATCGGTTGTCTGGGCTGATCGT
>JARFNK010000051.1 GCA_029167225.1 Sphingobium arseniciresistens | reverse complement strand
CCACCCCTTTCCACGCTTGCCGGGCGACGGGGAGGGGATGAAGCGTTTGCCGGAAGCGGACCAGGCAAAAGCGACCAAAAATCGGTCTCTGAACGCTATTCGCCATACACCTGCAAGCGGACATCCGATAACGTGCTTCTAAGTGAAGCGGGAGGCGTGGGTGTTTAGCTGGTTTAGGAAATCCAAGAAATTACAGCCTGCCCGCGCGCTGCCTTTCAACGCAGGGCTGTTCGATGGAGAAAGCGCGCCTCTATATACTGCTCTGGCGGCCTATTGGGCAAAATCCGATCCCGCCTTTGTCCACCAACAAGGCGCGATAATCGATGTCGAAGCCTTAGAACGTCGCTACTCGCTTACCTTGCCTGAGGATTTTCGATCCTATCTTCTACACGCTGCGCCCACGACGATATGGATGGACGATATAGGGACGCAGTGGTGGTCAGCACCGGAGATCAAATCGCTACCGGATGAATGCCCGGATGGTTCCCCCGGCAACACGAATCCTGATATCGAGCAGGAGCGTGATCAGTGTCTCGTCTTCGCCGATTATCTGATTTGGTGTTATGCATGGGCGATCTGCTGTTCGGACGGGCCGAACCGAGGGAAGATCGCCTTGATCGGCGGCTCGCCCGACATGTTCGTTGCCGACAGCTTTCGGGATTTCCTGAGGCTCGAACTGGTTGACGCTATCGAAATTCACGGTGGACCAAGCAAAAAGCGGTCCGCTTGAAGCCGACCAGTTGTTGGCACTGATTACAAATGGCAGGCTACCGCAATGCTGACATTCATTCGCTCGTTTTGGTTCGCGGCCGGTTTGGCATCCCTGTTAGGCACAGCCGGACTTTTTTGGCCGAGCGAAAGGTTGGAGCTTTGGGGATTGGCTGCGACCTGCGTCTTCTGGGCGGTGATCGATTGGCTTGGCAGCAACAGCGAAGATCGTCTCACGGACCGCTAACGACCGAGGCTGTGTAAAAACGCCGACGACGGGTTCGATCACGCAAGATTGATTCATGGGCAATCGGCACCGGATTCGTTCCTTGCGCCGCAACGCCTGCCTCGATTCTGAAGTTGCTCGTTTCGTTTGCGACGAGATGTTTTGACACAGCCTCGACCAGTTTCTGCCGTTTGAAGAACATCGGCCACCATCCGATAGCAGACCGATCCTTTGCCGTTTTACATTTGCCGCATATCGCCGAAATGCCGCATAGTTGGCGGATGAAGCATCCATTTGATGGCCGACCAATCCCAGAACCGCTATTTGCCTCATGGGCAGATTATATAGATCGGGCCGCATATGCGCTGCGGATGAATCGTTGCAACCAAGCAGCCAAGAAGGCGAACATCCGGTTCCCCAGCCGTCTTGGTCATAGCCGCCTCATCGGTCGTCATGTCTGGGAAGTGGTCGAGCGCGCGGAGGGTCAGTGCTGCTATTGCGGCTCGCTGGCAGTCGAAGGGAAGCCGGATCGCAGGACAACTAATGGGCGAGGCATCTGGGGCCATGTCGGTCGCCGGATCGGCTCGCTAGAACATTTATCCAAGGTCATCCTATCTGACAACAATACGGCCGATAATCTCGCTTGGGCTTGCCTTTGGTGCAATGTGCATCCCGATCAGCGCATCTGGCAGGCGGCCGATCACGGCGGATTATATCCCACCTAATAGCCGATGTTTGGCCAACAACCGTCATTCTGCTTCCCACCCGCCAGCGCCGTTCTCTCGTTCGGTTTCATGCGGATGTAAACCGGACTGGCAGCACCGGCGCGACCCCCCACGCTTTTGACCCGGTCAAATCGCCAGGATGGTTGGCTCTCTGCCGCTCCACCGACGTCATGCTGAACTTGTTTCAGCATCCAGCAGGCCCAACAAGCCATTGTGCTGTGCGGATAAATGGACCCTGAAACAAGTTCAGGGTGACGATGCAGTTCTGACCGTTCGTGGCCGCTCCGTACCGGCCCGCTTTTCCGCTCAACATCGGGCAGGCCTGTATGAGGGTGATGAATTGCGGATCGGCCTCCCGAACGACTATCAGGGGTGGTAAGGAGACGGTCCGGTCTTTGCCGCAATCAAAACGATAGCCGACATTGCCAAAGCATTGGTTGCTCGCCATCATCGGCTTATGTGGAAGCCAACTATCATAGCCGTGTTTCTTGGAACGATGCCCTCAACTGCACAGGCATGCTCAGTAGTTAGCGGCTATCGTGTCCCGACCACTTTGCAATTGGTGGAAGGCTCGGACGCAATTGTTTTGGCAAAAGTCAAAGCGGGAGCGGTTAATTCTGAATTTGGCTTTCGACACGCATCGCTAACGCCAATCGCGCTTCTCAAGGGGGACCTACTGCCTCAACAAATATCTTATGAATATGGCGCTATATCAAGCCGTCGATGGAAAGCGGTCGCAAGTAATCCTCGCAATTTGCAAGAGCCAAATCCCGATGTGTTTTCAGGCGGGTGTAACCGTCAGGTTTTCGAGAATGGCATGCTCGTTGTAACCTTCCTAAAGAAAGAAGGTAGTACATATGTCGTTAACGCACCGCCATTTTCGAGGGCGTTGGAGGATGTGCCATCGTCCGATGCTCTTTGGGTGAAGGCTGTCAAAATATACGTCAAAATCGCGGCGTTGCCGGGCATGAAGCGCCGAAAAGCTGTGGAAGCGGAACGGGCGCGGCTAGCAGCGACAAAAAATGACCCGGATGCTCCACTGCTTGCCCGCGAGCTAGGCAGGGCACTTCATGAAAACCCATAAATTTTCTTAAATGGAGCGTATGTCTGCTCTAGGCATATGCAGGGATCATTTCAGCCGACCTAAAATGGTCGGCGGCCGACCGGCAGCTTTCCGCCGTACGGTAGCCAGCGTCAATCTGAGCGAACGACCGCTTCCGGGAACTCCAAATGAGGCGGCGAACGGCGAGAAGTGGCGCGTAGCGGACCGGCATCCGTTCAACGGACGAAGGTCTGGTTTCAGTGTCATCGGACGTTCAAGTGGCTGCCCCGGAATGGCCTGGGTTGGTCGCGTTCTGCTGGAATAGCTGCCGGTTTGCACCTGGGGAGCGAAATTGTGGCGCTGAACGGCCGGGAAGGGTCGTTTTCCTGTCCTTGCCGCCGGCACCTAGACCAAGCTGCCATTGTCGAGATCGTCATCGAATAGCGGGATTCACCGACAAGTTGGTCGTAGCCGATCTCCTGGGGGCGGACAGGGCCTCACCTCGCGACTTGCCCTGGCAAAGTCACGCTACCCGTTCGGGTAGTGCCATCGCCCTTACCGGGCAATGCGCACAGGTCGTCGGTGGGCTACGTCCTTAGCAAGAAGGCCGGATCGGATCGACCGCAGGAATCGCCTTCGCATCAAAGGCTTTCAAACGAGTAGGGACTGGCGATGATACCGCAGGCCATGACATCGATAGAACTGTCACGACACGCACTCGCCAGTCCTGCGCCTCATGGCGGTGGCGAGGTCGCGATGCCGCGCTCTTTCGCGTTCGGCCCCTTCCTTCTCCAGCCCGAGCGACAATTCCTCGCATGCGACGGCGAACAGTTGCGGATCGGCGGCCGTGCCTTCGACATCCTGACAATCCTGGTCGCACGGCCGGGTCAAGTGGTGAGCAAATGCGAGCTGATAGAGCGCGTCTGGCCGGCACTCTTCGTGGATCCCTGCAATCTCAAGACGAACATCGCCGCCTTGCGCCGCACGCTCGGCGAAAGCCACGCCGATGCCCGATACATCGCGACCGTGACCGGTCGCGGCTATCGCTTCATCTGCCCGGTGCAGGTTTTCGGCGACGGGTTTCGGCGCTAGCGATCGAGGAATCCTCGTCGGGACGCCACCATGACCGCCAGCGTGCGGTCGTTGACATCCAGCTTTGCGAAGGCCGACTTGAGATAAGCTTTGATCGTGTCCATCGACAGGTTGAGCCGAGCGCCGATCTCCTTGTTTGCAAGGCCCTCGGCGACGTGGCGCAAGACCTCGATTTCCCGCTCTGTCAGCGGGTCATCCAGAGCGTGGACCGCGATCTGATGCGCGACATCGGGGCTCAGCGCGTGTCGCCCGGCATGGACGGAGCGGATCGCGTCGACCAGTTCGTGGCGAATGCAGTTCTTCAGCAGATAGCCTGCTGCCCCGGCCCGCATTGCGCGGACCGCCAGCGCATCACCAGGAAATGTTGTCAGCACCAGGATCCGCGCGGAAGGGGCGAGCACACGGATTGCCGCGATCGCCTCGACCCCGCTCATCCCGGGCATCTGCAGGTCCATCAACGTCACGTCGGGCGAGCGTTCACGAAACAATTCGACGGCCTGCGCGCCGTCGGCCGCCTCGCCCACCACGCTCAGATCATCCTGCCGCTCGAGCATACCTATTATACCGTCGCGGACCATCGGATGGTCGTCGACGATGAGCACGCGGATCGGGGAGGCGCTGGCTGGCGGCATCAAGAGCTCCGGAAGCGGCCCGCAAAGCCGGACCGTCCTGCCTTGTAGGCGATCCGGCCAGGGATTGTCAGCACCATCTCGGTGCCGGCGCCGTCCTTGCCTGGACGGATCAAAAGCTGGCCGCGCAACCGCCGGGCGCGTTCGGCCATGCCCGGCAGCCCGAAATGTCCGTCGCGCGCGCCAGCCGCCAGAACCCTAGGGTCGATTCCCCGGCCATTGTCGACGACGCGAATGACAAGGCGCTTGTCATATTGAATCGCGACGAGGACAGCGCATGCCTCCGCGTGGCGTCGCACATTGAAAATCGCTTCGCCCAGGATGCTGACGATTTCGTCAAAAGCCAGCGGATCGATCGACCGCGGCGCGCCGGATGAGGTCACTGCGGTCTCGACACCCACGTCGAAGCTCTGCCGGGCAAGCAGGTCGGAGGCGACATTGGCAATGTCGCCATCGTCCAGCGTGCGCAAATCGTGGACACGATCGCGGCCCTCCGCAATCACCTTGTCCGCGAGGTCGATCGCCGCCCCAAGAGGCGCGCGTGCCGGTTCGTCCTCGCGCAAGTGGTCGATGGCAACCTGGAATCGCAAGGTCAGCGCCTGCACCGACTGGAGCAGCGTGTCGTGAAGCTCGCGGGCGATGCGCGTGCGCTCCGCCGTGCGTTCGGCCATCCGGGCACGCAGCCGCGCGGCGACCGCGCGCATGCGCAGCGCGTAGGCTAGCCACAGCATGCCGATGACACCCGCCACGCACAGGATACGGAACGGCCACCCTTCGAGCAAGCCCGCCTCGATGCGCAGGTCGAGCGTTGCCGGACGCGGGCTCCACGCGCCATCTCCGTTCGCCGCGATCACGCTGAAGCGGTACGTGCCGGGTCCGAGATTGCCGTAGTTCGCGCGGCGCCGGGCTCCCGCCTCCACCCAATCGCCGTCGACGCCCTCGAGCCGATAACGGAACCGGACGCGCTCGGGAAAGGCGAATGAAAACCCCGCATATGCGATCTCGAGGCTACGCGTGCCTGAGGGCAACACCATGTTCGCCGGAGCAAATACCTTGCCTCGTGCCGCCATCAGCGAGGCGATCACGACCCGGGGCGGCGGGCCCTGGGGCGGCAGGGTCGCAGGATCGATGACCGACGCCCCACCCTGGGTGAGGAACCAGATCCGTCCCTGCCGATCCTCCGCCATTTGCGCGCCGACCACGCCGAGGTTCTGCGTGGGGGCCATCCCGTCGAGCCGGTCGTAAATCCTGCGGGGCAGTCTCGCGCGGGGATCGGCGAAGGCGCGGTCGAGATCGGCGGTCAGCATCCGCGACACACCGTTGCGCCGTAACATCCAGGTCTCGCCCCGGCGCGTCTGGATCATCCAGCGCAACCCCACGACCCAAGGGACATGGTCCTTGTCGATGCGCGCCAGCCGGCCTTCGCGCAGGCGGATCAGACCTGCGGGTGAACCGATGAACAGGTCACGCAGGCCCGGCGCGATCATTGCGGTCTCTTCGCGATCGCGTACTGGCAGAGCCGCGACCCAGGGGATGCCGCCCGCAATGCGCACCGCCGCCTCGGTCGACTTGTAGGCCAGGTCGCCGCGGGCCGTCACCACCAGTTGCCACCAGGGCGTTTTTGGCCAGCCTTGCGGCACGTCCCGCAGCCCGTGCCCATCGTACCAGGAAAGGCTCCCGTCGTTTCGCGGGATCCACAGGCGGCCTGAAGCGTCCTCGGCGCATTCGGCGCTTTGGTCCACGCCCGTGAGCGGCAGGACCGTCGACCACTGTCCCCCACGATAGCGCAGCAGCGCGGCGGCGCTTACCCCCCAGACGCCGCCATCCCGCGCGGCGCAAAGGCCATCGAGGTGCGCCGCGCCGATGCGCCGGGGCGGACCATCTCCATCGATGCTGAACACGCCGGTGGGCGAGGCGACGACAATCGTGCCGGTCTTGGTGCGGGCCATGCCGAGGCCACTCGAGGCCTGCCCAGGTGCGATCTGCGGCTCTGTCAGTACCGCTTTCTCGCGGAACAAGAACAGCCCGAGCTGGCTGGTGACGAAGACATTGCCTTCCTTGTCGGCGAGCACGTCGTAGACCGGGTTGAACGTGCCCCCCTGCTCCGCAGCGAGGCGCTGCATGTCGCCCGGCTGGGGATTGCCATAGGCCGCGCGCGGCACGTGGACGAGCCCCGCCGATCCCGCCGCGCCCCATAGCCCGCCCGCAGCGTCAAAGCCCATCTTCATCCGGGAACCACCAATGACCGCCGGCAGGCTGACAGGGCGTGCCGGCGGCCGGCCGTCGGGGCCGGCCACCACCCGCAGGCCGAGCTTGTCGGACACCCACAGGCGTCCCCCGGGATCGATCGCGATCCCCGGCGAACCTTCTAGCCGTACCGTTGAAGGAACGAACCGCGCGCTCCCCGGTGACAGAAAGGACAGCGCTGGCGTGTCTCCCCGATTGGTCGCCAGCCAGAGCGTGCCGTCCGCCCCCTTTACCAGTCGCAGCAATGTGCCCGCCGGGACGCCGAGCGCTTCGTTGATCCGTTGCCAGCGCCCGTTGCGATAGCGCTGCATGCTCTTGTTGCCCAATGCCCAGATCGACCCGTCCGCCGCTTCGACCAGGCCGGTGGTGACGGAGTCGGGATCTGGCATATGCATGTCGACGATGCGCCCGTTGCGATAGACAGCGACTCCTGCGCTGTGCCCGAATCCGACCCATAGTTCGCCGCGCCGGGTGACCATGAGCCCCGTCGGGTTCGCCAGTTCGAAGGGCGTGCCGGCCGGCATGGGAACCTGTTCGAAGGTCAAGCCATCAAAGCGCTGGAGGCCGTCGGACGAGGTCAACCAGATCCACCCGTCGGGCGTCTGCGCGACCTGGGTGATGCTGGATGGCGCCCCCTCTTCAGCTGAACGGAACGTGCGCCGGAACCGCTCGATCCCGAGCCGCTCGGCAAGGCCGCCGACGGGCGCCGTTTGCTCCCCCGCTACTGCCGTGGCGGCCGCTGTGCGGCTCGACGCCGGGATCGTCGCCGGCGCCGTCGCCCCCGGACCCGCCGCAGCCCAGACAAGCGCCAGCGCGCGCGCCACATGCCGCGAGCTCCCGCCCGTGCTCCTCATCACTTCACCTTCGCCCCTGCAGCCCTGGCGCTTGCCCAACTGTGTGCCTGCTCTTCCAGGCATCCGCTCATTGTGCACCAGGAAGGCAAGATCGTCGCGCGCTTTCGTCGCCCGCCTCACCGAAATTCACCACTTTTCACGACCGGCGCCCCCCGTCGCACCCCACACCCCGGCCGATACGCCGCTTACCGTTTTTGACCGCGTTTCACCCCCGTCCCGACCTGACCGGTGATAAAGCTTGCAGCACGGCGCAAAACCCTGTCGCCGTTCAACCGAAAGGCAGGACCCATGACCAGGATGCGCCCCCGCACGACACGTCGCTTCATGACACTGGCCGCCCTTGCGATCGCGGCCCCACTTTCAGCCACCGAGCCCGTTCAAGCTCTGGCCCAGCCCCCCGCCAGATCATGCGCCACCATTGCCCCCTCGCTTCCCGCCAGCCGCGTGCCGGTCATGAACTACCGAAGCGCCACGGTCGAGGGCGTCAAAGTCTTCTACCGCGAGGCTGGCCCGCGCGACGCGCCGGTGCTGCTGCTGCTGCACGGTTTCCCGACCAGCTCGCATATGTTCCGCAATCTCATGCCACTGCTTGCCGACCGCTACCACGTCATCGCCCCCGACTATCCCGGCTATGGCCAGAGCGACGCGCCCGATCACACCAAGTTTGCCTATACGTTCGCGCACATGACCGAGATCATCGATGCGCTCGTGCAGCAGCTCGGGGCCGAGCGCTATAGCCTCTACGTCATGGATTATGGCGCGCCGATCGGCTATCGGCTGGCGCTCAGGCACCCGGAAAAAATCCAAGCGCTGATCGTCCAGAACGGCAACGCCTATGTAGAAGGGCTCCAAGCCTTCTGGGATCCGATCAAGGCTTACTGGTCCGAGCGCACGCCGGCCCGGCGCAAGGCGCTCGAGGGGCTGGTGACGCTCGAGACCACCCGCTTCCAGTATACCGACGGCATGGGCGACGTCTCGCGGATCAGCCCCGACAACTGGGTGATCGACCAGGCCCTGCTCGACCGGCCGGGCAACCGCGACATCCAGCTCGACATGTTCGGCGACTATGGCAGCAACGTCCCGCTCTACCCGCAATTCCAGGCCTTTTTCCGCGAACGCAAGCCGCCGACGCTCATCGTCTGGGGCAAGAACGACGTGATCTTCCCCGAAGCTGGCGCCCACCCATATCTGCGCGACCTTCCGCAGGCAGAGATGCACATCCTGGACAGCGGACATTTCGCGCTCGAAGACCGGCTCGACACCATGGCGCCGCTGATCCGCGACTTCCTCGATCGCAAGATCTGCCGCTGACGCCCCCGGCCTGATCCCCCCGTGTCCGGAGCGCCTCTTGGCCCCGGACACACCCTTATAAAGGACTTGCCCATGACCGCGCCTGCTACCGACGCCCCGCTCGCGCTCTCCATTATCCTCGTGCACGGCGCCTTCGTCGATGCCTCGGGCTGGCAGGCGGTCTTCACCGACCTCGTCGCCCGCGGCTTCGAGGTGTTGGTGACGCAGCACCCGACCGTCACGCTCGAAGGCGACGTCGCCGTGGTGCGCGATGCGATCGCCGCCGCCCGGAACCCGGTCGTCCTGGTCGGGCACAGCTACGGCGGCGCGATCATCACCGCCGCCGGGACGGACTCCAACGTGGCGGGGCTCGCCTATGTCGCGGCATTCGTGCCTGACGCGGGGGAATCGGTCGGCATGCTGGCCGCTGCCCCACTCGAGGCCGAGGAAACACCAGCCCCCGTCATCCCGGCGAGAGAAGGTTTCCTCCTCGTCGATCCCGTCGGCTTTGCCCAGGCCTTCGCTGCCGATGTCGATCCCGCCATCACCCGCTTCCTGGCCGCCGCGCAGCAGCATTGGGGCCTTGGCGCTGTCGATGCGCCCGTCACCGAGCCGGCTTGGGCGTCGAAGCCTGCCGCCTGCCTCGTCGCTACGGCCGACCGCATGATCCCGCTGCGGGCGCAGCGGCTGATGGCTGCCCGCGCCGGTGCCCCGGTCACCGAAGTTGAGGCGAGCCATGCGGTCATGCTCTCGCAGCCCGGCGCGGTTGCAGCCTTCATCGCCGCAACTGCCGCCGCGATCGCTTCTGCCATGACCGCCCCGGCTGCGTGAACGAAAGGCCGCCCGGCATGCCCCGCCCCGCCACGTTCCACCGCACCGCGCAGGTCGAGGACATCGAGCTCTTCTACCGCGAAGCCGGCCAGCCCGGCTCCCCGGTGATCGTGCTGCTTCACGGTTTTCCGTCGAGCTCGCACATGTACCGCAACCTCATGCCCGAGCTGGCCGACCGCTACCACGTCATTGCACCCGACCTGCCCGGCTTCGGGCTGTCCGCGATGCCGCCACCTGACCGGTTCGAATACAGCTTCGCGCATTTCGCCCGCATCCTGGACGGGCTGCTCGTTGGGCTCGGCATCGAGCGCCATGCGCTCTATGTGATGGACTACGGCGCCCCCGTTGGCTTCCGGCTCGCGCTCGATCGTCCGGACCGGATCACCGCGCTCGTGGTCCAGAACGGCAATGCCTACGAGGAAGGCATGGGCCCGTTCTGGGATCTGACGCGGGCCTACTGGGCTGACCCCGGATCCGCCAATCGCGATGCCATGCGCCCGTTCCTCGAACCCGCCGGCACCCGCTTCCAATACCTCACGGGCGTACAGGATGCCGAACGCATCGACCCGGCGGCTTGGCTTTACGACCAAATATTTCTCGACCGGCCTGGCAGCACCGAGATCCAGCTCGACATCATCTACGACTACCGCACAAATGTGGCGCTCTACCCCGCGATCCATGAATGGCTACGCGCCACCCGACCGCCGACGCTGATCCTGTGGGGCGAGGACGACCCGATCTTCCTTGCCGCGGGCGCACGCGCCTACCTGCGCGACGTTCCCGAGGCCGAACTACATTACCTGCGCACCGGTCACTTCGCGCTGGAGGAGCGCGCGCCCGAAATGATCCCGATCCTGCGCGACTTCCTCGCCCGCGCGCTCTGAACCTTCCCAAGCCGTTTCAAGGAGACCGAAGATGACCCAGATCGATACCGGCAAGCCGAAATCCAGCGTGCTCCCCTCCGGCGGCGGCATTGCTCTGCTCGATCCATCCGACGCCTTGATCCTGCTGCTGGACCACCAGTCGGGCCTTTTCCAGACGGTCAAGGACATCCCTGTGGCCGACCTGCGCCGCAACGTCGAGATGATTGCCCGTCTGGCGACGCTGCTCGCCATTCCTGTGATCACCACCGCATCGGAACCAGACGGCACCAACGGGCCGCTCATGCCGGAGATCGCGCTCCACGCGCCCCATGCCGTCTACGTACCCAGGAAAGGTGAGGTGAATGCCTGGGACAATGATGATTTCGTCGCCACCGTTGCCGCCACCGGCCGGCGCACGCTGATCATGGCAGGCGTGTGGACGAGCGTCTGCGTCATGTTCCCCGCCCTCGACGCGCGCAAGGCCGGCTACGAGGTTTATGCAGTGATCGACGCCTCGGGCGATCCCAGCGATATGGCCTCGCGCGCCTCGCTCGCCCGTTTCGTGCAAGGCGACGTGCGGCCGACGACGACGAATGCGCTGCTGTCCGAGCTCCACCGCACCTGGGCCAGGCCCGAGGCGGCCGAGATCGCGGCGCTCTACGGCATGGTCGCGCCCAACTACGCCGCTGTCGCCGAAAGCTATGCCCGCGCCCAGGAGGCGGCTCAAAAGGCCGGGTGAAAGGCTTTCCCGACGAGAGCGTGCGGTAACGCTGCATAACCAAGGAGTGAGAGCTGATGACCTATAGGTTTATGGATATCGCTATCACTCCCACCGTGAAGCGCGCCTGGGCCGAAATGGGCGCCGACCGAATCTGGTCGGGAAACCGCGGCGAACGCCAGACCGATCGCTTCGGTCCGGCCGAGGCCGGCTTGATCGCAAAGGCCGACAGCTTCTACATGGCCTCGGTCTCCGAGACCGGATGGCCCTATGCCCAGCATCGCGGCGATGCGCCGGGCTTCCTCAAGCTGCTGGACAGCCAAACGCTCGCCTTTGCCGACTATCGCGGCAACCGCCAGTATATCAGCACTGGCAACGTCGCGGCCAACGGCCGCGTCTGCCTGTCCTGATGGATTATCCTGCACGCGCGCGGCTGAAGATCTACATGACCGCGAAGACCCTTGCGCTCGATGCAGACCCAGCGCTCACCGCAGGGGTCTGCACGAGCCATCGCGGTGCCCGACCCGAGCGGATTTTCCGCCTCGGTCTTTCCGCATACGACTGGAACTGCCCGCAGCACATCGTCCCGCGCTTCACTCATGCCGTAATCGCCGCCGCGAGCGCCCCGCTGCACGAACGCATGGCTGCGCTCGAGGCGGAGAACGCCGCGCTACGCGCCCTCGCCGCGCCCGGAGTCGACCCAGAAGGGGAGCGCCCGTTACGGCTCAAGATCGGCGCCAGGCTGCTTACCCGCCCCTTCTGCAACCTTGCGGGCCTGCACTCGCCGGCGCCCCCGTTGATCCCACATTCCTACCGCACCATTTCCCTGCCCGCCGAACGTTCCCATGCCACAGACGCCTTCGCTGGGCATGTCGGACTGACCGGAGGCTCCATCCTGGCGGTGCCCCTTGTCGAGCGCGGCACACAGACATCACCCCCCAGATGACATCAGGAGCAGAGGATATGACGAACTCAAGCATGACCCGGCGTGCGACATTGAAGGTGGGGGCACAGCTAGCGGGCGCAAGCCTCATCGCAACGGCTGGCAAGGCCTTCGCCAGCGTTGCGCACACCGAGGGCTATGCCACGGTCCCTGGTGGCAAGATCTACTGGCGAAAATTCGGATCTGGCCCCAAGACACCCTTGCTGACGCTGCATGGCGGCCCCGGGTCTGCGCACAATTATCTCCTGCCCTTGCAGGCCCTCGCCGATGAGCGCCCGGTCATCTTCTACGATCAGCTCGGTTGCGGCCGTGCTGATGCGCCGGATGAGGACGACGTCTACACCATCCAGCGTTCGGTCGAGGAAGTCGATGCCGTACGTGCTGCTCATGGTCTCGATCGGGTCATCATGCTCGGCCATTCCTGGGGTGCGCTCCTGGCTGTCGAATATGTTTGCCAAGGGCGAGGGAGAGGCGTGGATCGCCTGATCCTGAGCGGTGCGATGGCCAGTGTCCCTCAGGTGATGGCTGGCTTCGATCGCCTGTTCGCCACCATGCCGGATGGGTGGGGCGACCAGATCCATCGGTTGGAAAAAGTCGGGAGGACCGGCACGCCGGAATATGCCGAGCTGGTTCAAGCGTTCTACGACAAGTTCGTACTGCGCGTTCCGCCAACCCCTGAGGTGCTGGCCACTCTGGCGTCATTGTCCAGGTCGCCAGCGTATCGCGTTCTCAACGGCCCCAACGAGTTCACCATCGTCGGGCGCATCAGGGACTGGGACCGCCGCAAGGATCTGAAGGCGATTACCCAGAAGACACTCATCACGACGGGGGAGTTCGACGAAATTACGCTCGATTGCCACGAGACCCTTCGCGATAGGATTGCGGGCCCCACCCATCTGGCGGTGATGACCGGCTGTTCACATCTGACGATGAACGAGCAGCCCCGGCAGTATAACGCTTTGCTACGCGATTTCATGAACATCTGAGCTTGTCGCGGAGACGATTGTCCATCGTCGAGATTTTGGGCACCGAAAAGGCGGCGGCAAAGAGCGAGCCATATCTGGGGTATGATGTCAGGCAATGAACTGGCGGTGACGGAAGCGCCGAGGGACGATAGTCCTGCGTCGATCGCGCTGCAGTGCTTGAGGATGAAGGCAGGTTTGCCAGCATGGCATTATAGTCGCCGACGACTACCGCTATTTGCCCAGCGCCGAGCCATGCTTTGGCCCACGCTTTCATACCCCAGGCTTCGAAAAATGGAGCGGCGTCCGTAACGTGGATCTGGATGCCGACTGACCGCCTGAAAAGCCACTTGTACCAATTGGTCAATAGTTGTACCGAAAGGTACAAACGAGCATACCAAAGGGAAATCGTCCAAGCCGCCGAACGTCCAGTGCGTCCTTCCTCCTGCAGCCTATGGGACCCCAGCGCTTGCCAGACCATCACGCCTCGAAAGGAATTGAAATGTCCCGTCCTCCGTTGCCCCCGTTCACCCACGAAACTGCTATCGAGAAGGTTCGGCTCGCGGAAGATGGCTGGAACACCCGCGATGCGGCCAAAGTCGCTTTGGCCTACACGCTCGACACGCGGTGGCGTAACCGGGTGGAGTTCGCGACCAATCGTCAAGAAGCGCAGGCTTTCCTCGAACGCAAATGGAACAAGGAACATGAATACCGGCTCATCAAGGAGCTGTGGGCCTTCACCGGCAATCGTATTGCCGTGCGCTATGCCTATGAGTATCGCAACGACGCCGGACAGTGGTTCCGCGCCTACGGAAACGAAAACTGGCTCTTTGCCGAAGACGGACTGATGTCGAACCGCCACGCCAGCATAAACGAGATGCCGATCAGGGAATCGGAGCGGCTGTTCTTCTGGCCTCTGGGCCGTCGGCCGGATGACCATGCTTCGCTGAGCGATCTGAGCCTGTGAGGTCCAAGCGCGCCCTCACCGATCGCGAAAGCGCTCTGCCGGCATTGGCAGAGGCATTCCGCGAGCACGGGTTCGAGGGTGCGACCCTGGCCACCTTGTCAAAGGCAACGGGCCTTGGCAAAGGCAGCCTCTACAACTTCTTCCCCGGTGGAAAGGAAGAGATGATGGCCGCTGTCCTTGAGAATATCGATGGGTGGTTCGCCAAGGCAATTTTCTCGCCACTAGAGCATGTTTCTGAACCCGAGGCGGCTGTCACGGCCATGTTTGATGACGTGACCGCATATTTCCGATCCGGTCAAAGAGTATGCGTCATCGGATGCCTCGGATTGAACTCGGCTGGCGAGGCATTCTCGGAAAGAGTGAAGGAATATTTCGCTCGCTGGATCTCGGCCGTGGCTCACTGCCTTGAGATTGGGAAGGTTCCGCCCGGCTTGGCCTCAGATCTCGCTGAAGAGGCAGTTTCTGGAATACAGGGTGCAATCGTGCTTGCACGCGGGCTGGGTGAGGAAGCGAGCTTTCTACGGATCGTTCACCGCCTCCAGTCGTCCCTGCTCGATGCGATCAGTCGCTACCGCTGAAGCTCCTTATGATTTCCGCGCGGACCGTTCCCTTCGTCTCCCGACCAATGTGTGCCGGGCAGCAAAACTGTCTTCCCAATACGCCGCGCAAATAGCTCAATCTGGTCGGCAGCCACTGAATTAGCGGACCTTCCGCTTCTGAAAAGGAGAAAATACGTCGCGGAACGGGTGACATGGATCGACGGTTGCCGGCAGCGTATGCCGCGTCGTTGGCCACGGCGTAAGTCCGCTTTCAAGAGCGCAGATTGGGATCGCGGCCGGCTCCGGCGGCAGATCGGCCTGCCCGCTCCGCGACCTAACTTGGGACGCCTCCCGGCGTTCGTTTCGACGACGGACTGCCCGGCGATGAAAACCTCGCTTTCGGAGCTTTGTTTTAGCGATTGCTGTCTGCGCATCGCCCTTGCGGGGATTTCAGATCCTTATATTGCTCTGGCGAGAGGCAGGGCTTTGCCGTGCATGTGGGGAACGGTCGGATGAAGCTCTCGATTCTAGCGCTGGGAGGGCTGTTGTCACTTTCCGGCCACGCTCTTGCAGACCCGGGCGATGACCGCCGTCGAGCCGTCGAGAACGGTTTGCGCTCCGCTGTGATCTTCGAAGGCGGGGACATGCAAGGCCGCCGCCTGGAAGATCGGATGCGCGAACTCCATACGCCCGGCGTAGCGATCGCCGTGGTGCGCGCGGGAAAACTGGATTGGGCTAAAGGCTATGGCGTGGTGTCGGCTGGCGGCGAGGCCGTGGGCGCCGACACGCTGTTCCAGGCCGGTTCGGTCAGCAAACCGGTCGCGGCGGTCACGGCCCTGATCATGGCCCAGGATGGAACCTTATCGCTGGACGTCCCGATCAACACGATTTTGCGAAGCTGGACGCTGCCGGAAAACCCTTTCACGCAGGCCGCTCCGGTCAACCTGCGCAGGTTGCTGTCGCATTCGGCTGGTACCACGGTCCATGGCTTTTCGGGCTATGCGGTCGGTACGCCGCTCCCCACCGTGCCGCAGATCCTCGATGGTATGGCACCAGCCAACAGCCCTGCGGTCCGGGTCGATCAGCCGGTGGGCATCGGTTATCGCTATTCCGGTGGTGGCTATACGATCGTTCAGCTGGCCATGATCGACGCCGCGAGGACAGCTTTTCCTACCATCGCGCGCACCAAGCTTTTCACCACGCTGGGCATGACCCGCAGCACCTTTGATCAGCCCCTGGCCGCCCGAACGCCGAACGTCGCGCTTGGCCACGACGAGACTGGCCGAGCGATCCCCGGCGGCTTTCATGTTTATCCCGAGATGGCGGCGGCGGGTCTCTGGACTAGCGCCACCGATCTGGCGCGCTTCGTTGTCGAGGTCCAGAACGCTGCGCATGGCCAGGGCCAGGTGCTTTCTCAGGAGACAGCCCGTGAAATTCTGACGCCGCAGCCCGGAGGCTGGGGCATGGGCTTCAAGGTCAGCGGCGAAGGCAAGGCACTTTCCTTTTTCCACGATGGCTCGAACGCTGGCTACAAAGCCACCCTCGTCGGCCACCCGGAGACCGGCGACGGCGCGGTGATCCTGACCAACGGCGACCAAGGCTATCAACTCGGGCAAGAGATCCTGCGCGGCATCGCGATCGCCTATGGCTGGAGCGACTATCGGCCGATCGTCCGAAAAGCCGTCAATTTGCCTTTCGCCGCTCAGCGATCGTTTGCCGGGACATTCGAGATCAAGGGCCTTGGCACGTTCGAAGTTCGTGAAGCGGGGAACAACATGCTGGTCGAGCTGCGCAAGGGGCAGGCTTTTAAGCTGATTCCTTCTTCCGAACGGTCCTTCTTCATCACCGAACAGAACATCGTACTGACCTTCGAGGGCCCCGATCATGGCGCCGCCGAATCGGATGGCCAGCGATTTCCGTTCGCGCGAGTTGTGGAAAAATAGGGCCATTCCCGTCCTAATGGAGGCGTCATAATTCCCAGTGGAATGGACGGCAGCTTCCAGCGATCCCATTCACGCCCGTTTACGACGGCTATCGAGACGGCAGCCGCCGCATCAGCCTTGTCGGCAAACAAATCAATGTCGATCGGCCCTAGCCGTTGGCGCTACGGATGGACGACACAACCCAAGCAGGCTCTCTTAGCGCAATACCTTTTGCTATGGAGGTCGCGCTATGGCAGCGGCAACATCAATCAAGCTCGACGATGCCCTTAAGGGGCGCGTGCAGCACCTTGCCGAAGTGCGGCGGCGCAGCGCGCATTGGATCATGCGCGAAGCCATTGCACAGTATGTCGAACGCGAAGAAAAGCGCGAGACGTTCCGGCAGGACGCCATACAGGCATGGGACGAATATCAGCAGACGGGCTTGCATCTGACGCTTGAGGAAGCCGACGCCTGGTTGGCGAAGCTCGAAGCGGGCGAGGACGCTGAGCCGCCTAAGTGCCACGTCTAATCTGGACGCCGAATGCGCTGGCCGATGTTCGCCGGCTCTTGCCCAAGGATGTCGAAGCCGCGACCCGCGAGGTTGCGACTATCCGGGCCGGGGTCAGGATACTGGCAGCATCACCGCGCATCAGCCGTCCGGTGGAGGACATGGACCCTGATTATCGGGAGAAGCTGATCGAATTCGGCAACAGTGGCTATGTCGCCCTCTATCGCCTCGATGGCGAGACAGTGGCGATTCTGGCTGTCCGCCATCAAAAAGAGGCGGGCTATCCATAGCCGACGACATGGCGGCCACGGCCTGTTTGTCGTACATTGCTGGGAATAACGCGGCCAGGGACTTACCCGCATTCGCGTATTTAGGGAGAACGTCGGCATTCGCCGACAGCGGCCATTCCCGATCTTACAAATTATCGAACGGCATTCACACCCGTTAATGCCATTTGGCAACGCCGTCGTTACCTCCTTGGGAGACCCTAGACTCATATCCGATCAGGCCTGCACATATCCGGAATGTCGTAGGTAATTTGAGTATTCGGTAGGCTTGAACTTTT
>JARFNK010000050.1 GCA_029167225.1 Sphingobium arseniciresistens | reverse complement strand
ATCCGGTCGCGCAGCGCGTACATCTCGCGAAACTTCCACGTCGTGTCGACATGCAGCAGCGGAAAGGGCGGCGGCGAGGGATAAAACGCCTTGCGCGCCAGATGCAGCATCACCGCGCTGTCCTTCCCAACCGAATACAGCATCACCGGGCGCTCAGCCTCCGCTACAACCTCCCGCAAAATGTGAATGCTCTCCGCCTCAAGGCGCTCAAGGTGGGTGAGGGTGGTCACTGGTCGCTCTCCAAAGCGAAGGGGTCGAAGCCGCCATGGGCCACGAACCAGGGGTTGGCGAAATCCGCATCGGCCGCCTGATGGCGCTTGCCATAGGCCAGGTCCCGGCCGTCGAGCGTGCGGACGCGGCCACCGGCTGCACGCAGCACTGCGTCGCCGGCGGCGGTGTCCCACTCCATGGTGCGGCCCATGCGGGGATAGAGATCGGCCGCGCCTTCGGCGAGGCGGCAGAATTTGAGCGATGATCCGGCGGATATGAAGGCGCTGACGGCGAAGCGATCACAATAGGCCCGCGTCTCCTCGGTCAGGTGCGAGCGCGATGCGATGACGCGCACGCTCTGCGGCGCGGCGCCGGCGCAGTGCACGGCGTGCCAGTCGATCGCGCGGCCATCCACCACCCGTCCGCGCGATGCGCCACTGGCATCGCCGGCAAAGATATCGCCGGTCGCCGGGCAGAGGACGACGCCCATCACCGGAATGCCATGCTCGATCAGGGCGATATTGACGGTGAAGTCGCCGCTGCCGTTCACGAACTCCTTCGTGCCGTCGAGGGGATCTACCAGCAGGAAGCGCTCGGCGGTTTCCGGCATGTGCCCGGCGGCGCAGGCTTCCTCGGCGATGACGATGACGCCGGGGGCAACGCGCGCAAGCACCGCGACGATGGCGCGCTCCGCCGCTTCGTCGGCGATGGTGACGGGCGAGCCGTCTCCCTTGTTGCGCGTGCCGCATTGCGCAAGGTCGCGGTAGATCGGCAGGATCGCCTCGCTGCCAGCGATCGCCGCTTCGATCAACCCTTCCAGCACCATAGCCTCCCGCACATCCAGAACATCTGCGGGTGGCATATCGGTTTAACCGCAAAGGCGCGCAAATAAGCTCTGCATGAGGGCGGTAAAGCAAAGCTTGTGCGCGCCGCCGGACATATCGGCGGGGCGGATCAGGCGATCAGGTGCGCGGCCGTGCCTGGCGATAGCTGCCCAGCATCCGTACCCATTTGGTGTGGAACTCAAGCTCGGCGAGCGCACGATCGACGGCGGGATCGCCCGGCATGCCTTCGATATCGCAATAGAACTCCGTGGCGGCAAAGCTGGCGCCGCGCTGGTAGCTTTCCAGCTTCGTCATGTTGACGCCGTTGGTCGCAAAGCCGCCCATCGCCTTGTAGAGGGCGGCCGGCACGTTCTTCACCTCGAACAGGAAGGTCGTCATCACCGGACCGACGTCGGGCTCCGGCATATGCGGTTCGCGCGCGAGGACGACGAATCGCGTCATATTGTCGTCGCTGTCCTCGATATTCTCGGCGATCAGCCGCAGGCCATAAAGCTCGGCCGCCAGATAGGGTGCGATCGCCGCATCGCCGGGCTCGCGGGTTTCGGCGACCAGCGCGGCGGCGCCGGCGGTGTCGGCATAGGTGACGGGCGCAATGCCGCGCGCGCGAAGATAGTGGCGGCACTGGCCGATCGCCTGCGGATGGCTGATCGCATTCTTCACCGGGCCGTCGTCCGCCGCCATCAGGCAATGCCGGATGCGCAGGAAATATTCGTCGACGATCGACAGGCCGGATTCGGGCAGCAGGAAATGCATGTCCGCCACGCGCCCGTGCAGCGAGTTCTCGATGGGAATGATCGCCCGGGCGGCTTTGCCCTCGCGCACTGCATCGATCGCATCCTCGAACGCGAAGCAGGGCAGGGGAATGCAGCCCGGTTCATAGCCCAGCGCCGCAAGATGTGAGTTGGCACCCGGCGCACCCTGATAGGCAATGGCGTGCGCGGGATCAGCCGCCGCCTTCGCGGACATCTCGGCGACAATGCGCCTGGCGGGCAGGGGATAGTTTTCCATGGGCGAAAGCGCGCTTAGGCACTTGGCGGGGAGCGCGCAAGCGCGGCGTGCGGAAATGGCCCGCAATCCGTGCTGACGCGGGTTGCGCGTTCGCACTTGCGCCATTATGCCATCGCGCTAAAGGGGGCGTCAAAACTCGGCGCCAGAACATAATTCGAGGGAAGTCGGACGCATGGATGATCGTTTCAACACCATTGCCGGCTGGGCGCTGTTCGCCGGTATCATTGCACTTGGCGGTTCGATTGTCGGCGGAAAGATCTTCCATCAGGAACGCCCCGAAAAAATGGGTTATGCGATTGAAGGCGTGGAAGCCGAGGGTGGCGAGGGCGCCGCTGCCGGGCCTTCGCTCAACACGCTGCTTGCCAGCGCCGACGTGGCTGCAGGCGAGAAGGTCTTCGCCAAGTGCGCGGCATGCCACACGATTGCTGCCGGCGCCGCCAATGGCATCGGCCCCAACCTGCATGAAGTCGTCGGCGATGCCGTGGCGACCGGTCGTGGCGGCTTTGCCTTCTCAGACGCGCTGAAGTCGAAGGGCGGCAAGTGGACGTTCGATGCGCTGAACAGCTGGCTCACCAGCCCGCGTGAATATGCGCCGGGCACGAAGATGACCTTCGCCGGCCTCGGCAACCCGGTCGATCGCGCCAACCTGATCGCCTATCTGAACACGCAGGGGTCCAACCTGCCGCTGCCCGCCGCCGATGCGGCGCCTGCCGCCGGTGGCGATAATGCTGCAGCGGCGAACGAAGCTGCGGGCAATGGTGCTGCGCCGGCCAATGCAGCGGCGCCTGCTGCCGAGTAAGGTGGATATGGCGGGTGTCGACAGGCCCGCTATCATCGTTCGTCTTCTGGCGGATGATGCGCTGACCCGGCATCTCGATGACCTGGCGGATCTTCGGATCCGGGTGTTTCGCGATTTCCCCTATCTATATGACGGCTCCGGCGAACGGGGCCGCGCCTATGAGCGCGACTATCTGGCGGCCTATGCGCGAAGTGCGGGGGCCGTGGTGGTCGGTGCCTTTGCGGGCGATGAGCTGGTCGGCGCCGCGACGGGTGCGCCCATCCGCGACCATGACGACGCTTTTGCGGTACCCTTTGCGCGGCAAGGCATGGATGTGTCGCGGATCTTCTATTTCGGCGAATCGCTCTTGCTGCCGCAATGGCGCGGCCATGGCATCGGCCACGCCTTTTTTGATTGGCGGGAAGCAGCGGCGCGGGCAGGCGGATTTGCCATGGCGGCCTTCTGCGCGGTCGTCCGCCCCGCCGATCATCCTCAGCGCCCGGTGGATTACAGCCCCCTCGACCCCTTCTGGCGCAGGCGCGGCTTCGCGCCCATGACCGGCCTTGTCGCCAGCTATGACTGGAAGGAGCCGGGAAGGGAGGGGGACATCCCCCATGACATGCAGTTCTGGGTGAAGAGCCTTTAGCCTCTCGAAGCAGCCGCCGTTAAGATGGAAATGGGCGGAGTGAACTCGTTATCGGCGAGAATGCCGTTTCATTTACCATGTAAGCCAAACTACTATCCCATTGTAATTCCGGGGTCTTGAAAGAAATTTCTGTTGCATTGGGAAGCTGTCGCTGGTTGATGTCGTCATTCAAACGGGCTCGAATTTCTGCGGGGGAATTGATGACGGTCGATGCGAACGGTTTTGACAGGGATTATTATCTTGCACGTTATTCCGATGTTAGAAACGCCGGTATAGATCCCTATCAGCATTATCTGGATTATGGATGGCGTGAAGGGCGGGATCCCAATCCGCTATTCGACACGAAATTCTATCTCAGCAATAACGCAGATGTCAGGGCTGCGGGGATCAATCCTCTACAGCATTATCTCTCATATGGTGGGCGCGAGGGGCGCGATCCTTCCGCAGCCTTCGATAGTTCGACTTATCTCGATATAAACAGGGATGTCGCTGCTGCCCAACTGAACCCTTTGCAGCATTATCTGACATATGGAATGAACGAAGGGCGCGCGATAGATTACAGTTCTGCGCAGAGTTTAACTGAAGGGTTCGATCGCGCCTTGCCAATAATCCGGACGTAGCGGCAGCCGGCGGCGATGCCTATGTGCATTATCAGTCATGGGGCAAGAACGAAGGTCGCAATCCTAACGCTCTGTTCGATACAGCCTGGTATCTGGCGCATAATCCCGACGTCGCGGCGGCAGGTGGGGATCCCTTCCAGCATTATATGAATTATGGATGGAAAGAAGGCCGCGCGCCCTCGGCCATATTCGATCCGAATGATTATTTCACCGCGACAGGAAAGAGCGCCGACGTCAATCCTCTTCTTGATTATTACACGTTCGAACGGTCGCAAGGTACGGGATTCGTAGGGCCGGACCTTCCTCAAATTGTGCAGGGACGGGGGGGCTCTTTGAGTGCGACGCTGGTCGGTGTCGCACATTTTGAAATAGGCCAAAGCCTGACACACTTGAATGCGACCGGATCACCCCTTGATAGTCATGATTTGAACGGTTTTAGTGGATATTTCCTTGATCGTTCTTCCGCAGATATCAGCTTCTCTGGAAGTGGGATTTTGCCGTCATCCATTACGTTCGGCAACGGAGAGAATAGCATCGCTGGTACGTTCAATTTGTTGGACCGATGGGTTAATATTGATGCACGCACTGGTAGGCTTTCAGTTGATGCCCATCTCGATAATGGCACATTGTCATTAGCAAGTGGTCCCAAAGGCAGCGTGATTCACATTGATGGAACGGCGTGGGTCAATTTCTCTGGTTCTTCGGGTTCGGACATTGTTTCTCTTGGTTCTGCGAACGACACGATAACTGGTGGAGATGGATTCAATCACCTTGATGGTGGGGCGGGTATTGACGTTGCTTATTGGAATCGAGCGGTGATTGCTGACCTGGGTATGGGGCAAGCAGTGTCAAGAAACCCGGGTCTCTTCCAAGATAGTTTAGCAAATATCGAGAATTTGAGCGGTAGCGGCTTTGATGATGTGCTGATCGGCGATGACAAGAATAACGATCTGCGTGAGGCTGCATCGGGCCCACGCGGGAATGACATACTCGTCGGACGAGCTGGGGATGACACATTGTGGGGTGGTGCCGGAAACGATATTCTTATCGGCGGTGCTGGCGCTGATATATTGGCTGGTGGTGAAGGTGACGACTTTCTTATTGATGACGCAGATGGGTGGGGACCCAATTACGTCTACCCTCAAGCAGATGGGAACGAAGGAAATGACACTTTTGTTTATCTGCTTGGTGCGGTGGGTGAACTGGCGCGAGGGAATTTTGCCAGAGGGGTGGCAGGCGCAGACACCTATATCGTAGATCCATCGCGTGGAAGCTGGGGGTCCTGGGGAATAGAATTCAGTCAGATCGATGGAGACAAACTGGACTTGTCGATGCTGCTTACGCCTAGCGGGGAAGCGCTGGACCTCGCCGATGTGAAAATGGCGATATCGACTCCTTATGGTGGCAGCACTGTCATCGATCTCAGCCATTTCGAGGATGCGTTGGGCAATCCGCTGTCAGGGCGAATCGTTATGAATGGCGTGATTGATCCCGCCAATCTTCATGCTGAGGATTTCGTGTTTACAAGCACGGAGACATGGCAATCGCATCTGCCGGATTCGGTGCTACCGGACTATCTTCTTTGAGCTTCAGGCATCGCCTCGACCAGCTTGCCGACATGGAACTGTGCCTGATGAGATCGCGTATCCGGTAAGCCTATTCGCGGTCTTTCACACCGTCGGTCTGGGCATTGAAGGCAGGGCATTCGTTCGGGAACTGCGGAGCGCACTCTCCGGCATTTCCCAACAAAAAAAGGCCGCCAGCCGGAAATCCCGGCGGCGGCCTTCTTGATGTCATGGCCTGAAGGTCAGGCGGCCTTGTCGGCCTTGTCCGCCTGATAGCGGGCGATCGCTTCCAGGGTGATCTGGCGCGCATCCTCGGCGCCGCCCCAGGTGCCGATGCGGACCCACTTCTGCTTCTCCAGATCCTTATAGTGGGTGAAGAAATGCTCGATCTGCTGCAGCACGATCTGCGGCAGGTCATCCTTCTCGCCCACGTCGGAATAATAGGGGAAGGTCGAATCGACCGGCACGCAGACCAGCTTCTCGTCGCCGCCGGCTTCGTCTTCCAGGTTCAGCACGGCGATGGGGCGCGCGCGCACCACGCAGCCCGGCACGAAGGGCGAGCGGGCGATGACCAGCGCGTCCAGCGGGTCGCCATCGGGCGACAGGGTGTGCGGCACGAAGCCGTAATTGGCCGGGTAGCGCATCGGCGTATGGAGAATGCGGTCCACGAACAATGCGCCCGACTTCTTGTCGAACTCATATTTTACGGGTTCGCCGCCAACGGGCACCTCGATGACGACATTCAGGCTGTGGGGCGGATTGTCGCCGACGGGGATGAGGTCGATGTTCATGTGGATCCTGTCTTTCGCTAGATCTTACTTAGCCGGGGTGGTTGTTGTTCTTGGCCGCAGCAGCATGTCGAGGCTGCTGTCACCCTCTCCTGTTTTCTCGAGGCGCGGATAGCGCAGGCCGCCAGAATAATCGAGTGTTACATTACGGAAGGCTTTACCCTGTTTCACAATCAGGCTGACCGGTTTCTTCGGGTCCTTTGCTTCGGTGAGCGCGTTTTTGAAGGCATCGCCGGAAAACTCCTGCCCGTTTACGGCCAGCACCTTCATACCAATGGCAAGGCCCGCCTTAAAGGCCGGGCTGTTCCATACCACGTTGGCGATATCGCCGTCATTCTTGATGGCGGCGCCGACGCCGAAGGTCTGATCCACCGCCTTTTGCAGGGTTTCGACATATTTGGTCGTGCTGCCCGGCTTGTCGCCATAGACGAGCCTGTAGCCGGCGAGGGTGAAGCCGGCCTTCGTCACTTCCTGAGTCGGCTTGTCGACGCGATCGGCCAGGAAGGTCGCCCAGTCATAGGGCACGATGCTGTTCAGCGTGGCGATCACATCCTTGCGGCTGTACGTCACCTGGCCCCAGTCGCCCGGCTTGATGCCGAAGAAGGCGCGGGCGAAATCGTCCAGCCCCTTGGCGCCGCCCGAACGCTGGCGCATGATCGCGTCGGCCTCCAGCCAGATCATCAGGCCTTCATTGTAATAATCCTCCGAACGCTGCCAGCTCGTCCAGCCCTTGGGCCGGCGGGCAGAGATGACGGGATCGAGCGTGGTGTCCTCCATCGGGCGCCATTCGCGGCCGCGCGTGGTGTCGAGCTTCGCGGCGATATGGGCATAGGCGTCGAGCGTCTGCTCCTTGGAATACAGGCCCGAGCGCGCGCCCAGCACATAGCCCCAGAACTGCGTCTGGCCTTCATAGACCCACAGCAGATTGTCCTGCATCGGCGTGCGGAAATCGGGCGTCCACAGCAGCTCGGGGCGACGGAACTTGCCGTCCCAGCTGTGGGTGAATTCGTGCGGCAACAGGTTGCGCTCGCCCGGACCGTCGTTCCACTTGGGGAAATAGCCGGTGTCGACGCCGTTCTCGGAGCTGCGGTGATGCTCCAGCCCGATCGATCCCATCTCGTCGGTGATGGAGAGCAGGAAGTCATAATGGTCGAAATGCTTCGCGCCGAAGAGCGCGATCGCCTCGTCCACCAGCTTCTTGTGCTGGTCGATCTGCTCGGGCTTGGCCTCCAGTTCCGAAGCACTGTCGGCGACCATGTTGAGCGTCACGTCATTGCCAAGGTCGACCGCCTTGAAGAATTTGCCGGCAAACACCGGCGAATCGACCAGTGCCTCATAGTCGATGCTGTTGTAGGCGACGGTCGCGCCCGTCGTCTTGCCGCGCAGCGCGGTCGCGGCCTTCCAGCCTTCGGGATAGGTGACGGTCGCCTGGATTGGGATCTGCCGGGTGTAATAGCCCGCGGGATAGAGCGAGACGGCTTCCCACTGCAGGTTCAGCATCTTGTCGGTCACGACGACGCGGCCCTGGTTGCCGGCGGTGGCCGACAGGAACTGGAACTCGGCGACGACCGCCTTCGTGCCGGCGGGCACGTCCAGTTTGAAGGCATAGACGTCCAGCGGATCGCGCTTCCACGCCAGCGGCTTGCCATTGGCGGTGAAGGTGATGCCGGCGAGCTTCTCGATCGCGCCGCGCGGGGCGTGATTGCCAGGCAGCCATTCCGGCATCAGCAGGGTCAGCGGGCCGGCGGCGGCGACGGGGATCGTCTCCTTCACCTTGAAGATGCGCTGCACCGTGTCGGTCGCGTCCACTTCCAGCCTGATCGTGCCGCCGGGATAGGGCGTGTCGGTGGGCAGCGGCGTCGCGTTGTTCAGCTGCGGGGCGACCGGCTTCGACCGGAGATCCTGGGCCACGGCGAGGTTGGCGGTAGCGCCTGAGAGAATGGTGGAAATGAGCAGGATGGCGGCAAAGCTGCGGCGCATGGATAACCTCTTGAAGAATGGCTGACACCCAAAGGTGTGATGGCGGCACAATACGGTTTCATCCGCGCGCGTCCACCCCCCAGAAAGTCTTGGGGCCTGGCTGCATATTTCCATCGCGCGCAAATGCCGCTACAGGCGCGCTCCATGGCGAAAATCGAGACACCGCGCCCGGTACGGGGCACGCAAGACATGTTGGGCGGCACGCCCGAAGGCTTTGCAGAGCGCTTTGCGCATGTCGTGGCGACATTCGATCGCGTGCGGCGGCTCTACGGCTTCCAGCGGGTGGAGGTGCCGGTGTTCGAATCCACCGCCGTCTTCGCGCGTTCGCTGGGCGAGAGCACCGATGTCGTGTCGAAGGAAATGTACACCTTCGAGGATCGCGGCGGCGACAGCATCACCCTGCGCCCGGAGTTCACCGCCGGCATCTCGCGCGCCTACATCACCGAGGGCTGGCAGCAATATGCGCCGCTCAAGGTCGCGACCCACGGCCCGCTGTTCCGCTACGAGCGCCCGCAAAAGGGCCGCTTCCGCCAGTTCCACCAGCTGGACGCCGAGATCATCGGCGCGGGTGAGCCGGGGGCGGACGTGGAGCTGCTGGTTTTCGCCGACCAGTTGCTGAAGGAACTGGGCATCAGCGAGGGCGTGACGCTGACGCTCAACACGCTGGGCGACGCGGAAAGCCGCGAGGCATGGCGCGCGGCGTTGATCGCGCATTTCGAAGCGCATCGGGACCAGCTTTCGGAAGAGAGCCTGGACCGCCTGCATCGCAACCCGCTGCGCATCCTCGACAGCAAGGATCCGCGCGACCGCCCGGTGGCGGACAGCGCGCCGGATATCGACGCTTACCTGACCGACGAGGCGCGCGGCTTCTTCGAGAAGGTGACGACGGGGCTGGATGCGGCCGGGGTCGCATGGGAGCGCAATGCCCGGCTGGTGCGCGGGCTCGACTATTATCGCCACACCGCGTTCGAATTCGTCACCGACCGGCTGGGCGCGCAGGGTACGGTGCTGGGCGGCGGGCGTTATGACGGGCTCATTGAGAATCTGGGCGGCCCCGCGACCCCGGCGGTCGGCTGGGCGGCGGGGATCGAGCGGCTGGCGATGCTGGTGGAGATGCCTGGCCGGGAAAAGCCCCTCATTAGTGTAATCGCTGACAAGCCTGAGTTCGAAGCCGACGCGCAAGTCCTCACTAACCTGCTTCGGAACAGTGGCGTGGCAGTTTATCGGAGCTACTCAGCCAAGGCTAAGAAGCAGGCAGAATCCGCGCGGAAGCAATTTGTGGATGCTATCCTTTACGTCCGAAATTCCGAAGGTTCTCCTGGACGGCTTTATCTGACATATCCGGCATACTCGACATTCACCGAAGATATTATCAATGCTGAGGTGCTGACCAAGATACCTGCTGAATGGGGAGATGTCGCGCAGCAGAATTCTGGACCAAATGTGGTCGGGCGCTCGGCTTCCTGATGCAAATCTCCCCCGAACGCATATTGCAGATCGAGGCGCGCCGGGATGAGGTGCAGGCCAATATGGCCCGCCCTGACCTGGCGCCCGAGGATTTCGTGCGCCTGTCGAAGGAATATGCCGAGCTGGAGCCGGTCGCCAAGGCCGCGCATGAAGTGCGGCGCTTGCGGCAGGAACTGGCCGCGCTCGATCATATGGCCGGCGGCGATGATCCCGACAGCGATCCGCTGATGCGCGAGATGGCGCAGGAGGAGATGCAGCTGTTGAAGGCGCAGCTGCCCGAGGCCGAGCGTGCGCTCGCGCTGCAGCTGCTGCCCCGCGACGCCGCCGACCAGCGCCCCGCAATGCTGGAAATCCGCGCCGGCACCGGCGGCGACGAAGCAGCGCTGTTCGCCGGCGACCTGTTCCGCATGTATCAGCGCTATGCCGATACGCAGGGGTGGAAGATGGAGCTGATCTCCGCCAGCCCGTCCGAAGTGGGCGGCTTCAAGGAAGTGATCGCCAGCATCAACGGCGTCGGCGTGTTCGCCAAGCTCAAGTTCGAAAGCGGCGTCCACCGGGTGCAACGCGTGCCGGCGACCGAGAGCGGCGGGCGTATCCACACCAGCGCGGCGACCGTCGCCGTCCTCCCCGAGGCGGAGGAGGTGGACGTGCAGATCAACGACAACGACCTGCGCATCGACGTCTACCGTGCGTCGGGTTCCGGCGGGCAGCATGTGAACACGACGGACAGCGCCGTGCGGATCACCCACTTGCCCACCGGCCTTGTCGTGACGCAGCAGGACGAGAAGTCGCAGCACAAGAACAAGGCGAAGGCGCTGAAGGTCTTGCGCACGCGCCTGTACGAGGCGGAGCGCGAGCGCACGCAGAGCGAACAGGCGGGCGCGCGCAAGGCGATGGTGGGATCGGGCGACCGTTCCGAGCGCATCCGCACCTATAATTTCCCGCAGGGCCGCGTGACCGATCATCGCATCAACCTGACCCTGCATCGCCTGCCGGAAATCATCGAGGGGCCGGGGCTGACCGAAGTGGTCGACGCGCTGATCGCCGAGGATGAGGCAGCGCGGCTGGCGCAGCTGGACGGCGTGGGGTGAATCTTTCTTCGCTTCTTCTGTCATTCCCGCGGAGGCGGGGATCCAGCTCCCATGCGATGTGCCCAGGTGGGAGGGCCGGAGATGGGTTCCCGCCTTCGCGGGAATGACGGATATGGGGATTGCTCAGGCGCTTCGCGACGCCGCAGCCCGGCTCGCGCCCGTCAGCGTCACGCCGCGCCTCGACGCTGAACTGCTGCTCGCCCACGCCTTGGACATCAGCCGCGAACAACTGATCCTGCGCCAGCGGGATCTTGCGGTGCCCCCTCCCTTCGCCGCGTTGCTGGAACGACGGCTCAAGGGCGAACCGCTCGCCTATATCATCGGCGAGCGCGATTTTTGGACGCTGACCTTGAAGGTGACGCCGGATGTCCTGATCCCCCGGCCGGACAGCGAGACGCTGATCGAGGCCGCGATCGATCATTTCGGAACGTCGCCGGGGCCTGCACGCGTGCTTGACCTTGGCACCGGATCGGGCGCGCTGCTGCTCGCCGCGCTCGACCATTGGCGTCAGGCGCGCGGGCTCGGCATCGATGCGTCGGACGGCGCGCTGGCGGTGGCGCGCGCCAATGCCGAGCGGCTCGGCCTTGCGCCCCGCGCGGACTTCCGGCCGGGCGACTGGGCGGAGGGGATCCGGGACACATTCGACCTGATCCTCATCAATCCGCCCTATATCTCGACCGCCGCCATGCTGCCGCGCGATGTGCTCCATTATGAGCCACATGGCGCCTTGTTCGCAGGTGCGGAGGGGCTGGACGATTATCGCCGGCTCGCGCCGCAGGTCGCCCGGCTGCTGGCCAAAGGCGGGCTCGCCGCGATTGAAATCGGTTTCGATCAGGGTGTTAGCGCCGCCGCGCTGTTTCGGGGGGAGGGGCTGGACGTCACCGTGCGCGCCGATCTGGCCGGTCGCGACCGCTGCCTGATGGTCACGCCGGGGCGCTGATCCTGAGCATTTGCAGCAGCCTTGCGAATTTCTCTTGGTTTCTGTGCCCCGAACGATTACATGGGGCTTAGGGGCGGCCTTTTCCTGAATGTTTGAAATGGCCCTACCCCGCTCCCAAAGTCATGACGGCGCTGCTGTCCGGCGCCTCTGGCAGCTGAGGGTTCGGATTAGCGCGATGCGCGCGTTCGTACCCGGCGGAGCCGTGTATCCGGCCGGTGGCCGCGATTAGGGATGGCAGTGAAAGCAAGGACCCACCATTGATCAATAATCGGCAGGCCGGTCGCCGCAATCGCGGCCGGAACAATGGTCGCCCCACCGGCAATAATCGTGGTGGTGGAGACAACGGCAACCGTATCGACTCGCGTGCGCGTGGCAATGCCACCCAGCTCCTGGAGAAGTACAAGAACATGGCCCGCGACGCGCAGCTCGCCGGGGACCGTGTGAACGCAGAATATTATCTGCAATATGCCGACCATTATTTCCGCGTGCTCGCCGACAACCGCGCGCGTCAGGAAGAGATGCAGGCGCGCCACCGTCGCCCGGACGACAACAGCTTCGACGATGAGAATGACGATTTCGACGGCGCCATGGATGGCAGCGACGATTTCGGCGGCGACTTCGAAGAGCAGCGCGCGCCCGTACAGGCGCAGCAGCAGCGTGACGGCAACCGCAGGCCGCAGCAGCGCGACGACGAGCGTGGCGATCGCAACCGCAACCCCAATAATGGCAACCGCCGGGACAACCGCGAACCGCGCGAGGCCCGTGAGCCCCGCGAAGCCGCTGAGCGCGACAATCGCGGCGAAGCGCGCGAGCGCGACAATCGCGATCGGGATAACCGTGATCGGGATAACCGTGATCGGGATAACCGTGATCGGGACAGCCGCGATCGTGGCAACCGCGACACCCGCGAGCGTGAAGCGCCGCGTGTCGTTGCCGAAGCGCCTGCACCCGTGCAGCAGGAAGCGGCGCCCGCGCCGGTTGCCGATCAGTCGGCCGAAGCTCCTGCGCCGCGCCGCCGCGGTCGCCCGCCCAAGGTTCGCCCCGAGGCCGTGAGCGAGGAGCTGGGCCTCGACATCGCCGTACTGCCGCCTGCGATTGCGCGTGCGGACAATGACGCCGACAGTGCCGAAGCCGAGGAAGCGCCCCGCAAGCGCACCCGCCGCGTCCGTCGCCCGACGGAAGAGGCCGCCGAATAAGGCTGTCGCCGCGAGATAGGCTGGCCGACCCTTCACCGGGCGGTCATGCTTCAGGGATAACGAGAAGGGCGGCACCGCAAGGCGCCGCCCTTTTTGCGTGCCATCAGCGATCGCATTGAAAAGCGGGCTTTCCTTGCGATGTAGGATGCGGCAGGGTCGCATCCGTCACAGGAGAGGGCATGTCATGATCCGATTTGCGTCGCGGCTGGTGCTGCTACTAGCCGCCAGCGGTTCCGGCGCTGTGATGGCGCAGGACGCCGCGCCGCTGCCGGGCCGAAGCGCGCAGGGCGACGTCGCCGTCACCATCTATAATAACGACCTCGCGCTGGTGCAGGATGTACGGCAGCTGCCGATCGGGCGGGGGGCGACGCGGATCGAGTTTCCCGATGTTTCCGCGCGCATCCGCCCCGAAACCGTGTCCTTCGCCGCCGCCGACACCGCCATCGTCGAGCAGAATTTCGACTTCGACCTGCTGAGCCCCGCCAAGCTGATGGAAAAGGCCGTCGGCCAGACCGTCACCATCGTCCGCACCAATCCGGCGAGCGGCGCCGAGACGCGCGAGCAGGCGAAGGTGCTGGCGGTGAATGGCGGCGTCGTGCTGCAGATCGGCAGCCGCATCGAGGTGCTGCGCGACGATGGCATGCCGGTGCGGGTGGTCTTCGACAAGGTGCCGGAAAACCTGCGCCCGCGCCCGACGCTGTCGGTGACGGTGCAGAGCGACCGTGCTGGGACGCGGCCGGCGTCGCTGCGCTATCTTACCCCCGGCCTCGGCTGGAACGCGGACTATGTCGCGCTGTTCGATGCGAAGGCCGGCCGGATCGACGTGCAGGGCTGGGTGACGCTCACCAACAGCAGCGGCACCACCTATCATGATGCGCGGACCGTTCTGGTAGCGGGCGGGGTGAACACGCAGGCGCGGCAGAATGGCTATTATCCGCGCCCGCCGCAGCCGACCGGCATCAGGAGTGCGGGCACCGAGACGGCAAGCCGCGAGCGGCTGGGTGACTATTATCTCTATCCCATCGCGGCGCGCACGACGATCGCCGATCGCCAGACCAAGCAGGTCAGCTTCCTCGATGCGCAGGGCGTGCCGGCCAAGGCGATGTATGAATATCGCAATGGCTGGCTGGCGAGTGCGGACGAGCCGGCGAGTTTCAGGAGCGTCGTCAGCTTCTCGACATCGGGCAATGGCGGGCTGGGCGATGCGCTGCCCGCTGGCACGGTGCGCTTCTATATGAAGGATGCCGGCGGCGCCCCGCAGTTCATCGGCGAGAGCGCGGTCGGCCATACGCCGATGGGCAGCACCCTGTCGCTTAGCACCGGTGATGCCTTCGACGTGAAGGTGCAGCCGCTGGTGGACAAGCGCGAGCGGCTGTCCGCCAGCAAGTGGCGCACCTCCATGCGCTACGAGATCAGCAACGCCAAGCCGGAGCCGGTGACGGTCGACCTGATCCAGGCCGGGCTCGACTGGGGCTGGAGCGATACGAGGATCGTGAGCGAAAGCGTGCCGAGCAAGCGGCGCGACAGCGATGCGACCGTGTGGAGCGTGACCGTCCCGGCCAATGGCCGAACCAGCGTGACCGCCATGTTCGAAACCCGGTACTGACCGGAACAGTCGGTGCGGTGCCTTTCCGCCCTTCTCCTGCTCGTGATGCTCGCGCCCGCATCGGCGCGAGCACAGGCCATCGTCACATCGACCGCGCCGCAGTCCACCTCCGTCACCGTCTATCGTGATCCAGAGCGGGGGGAGGGGGCGATCGACGCCCGCTTTTCCCGCGGGTTCGCGCTGGTCAGTGAAACCCGGCGCATCACTCTGCCGGCGGGCGAATCGGTGGTACGCTTCGAAGGGGTCGCCGATGGCATGATCGCGGTGAGCGCGGTCGTCACCGGCCTGCCCGGCGGCGTAATAGAGCAGAATCGCGACGCAAGGCTGCTTTCGCCCGCAGCGCTCCTCGACGGATCATTGGGTAATCTGGTGCATCTCCGCCGCACGAACCGCGCGACCGGCGTGGTGAGCGAGCAGGATGCGGTCATCCGCAGCGGCCCGGACGGCGCCGTGGTTCTGGAAACGGCGCAGGGGGTGGAGGCGCTGCGCTGCTCCGGCCTGCCCGAAACGATCGTCTATGATGCGGTGCCTTCCGGTCTGTCGGCGCGGCCGGTCTTCTCGGTCCACACCGTCAGCCCCGCCGCGACGAACGCGCTGGTGACGCTCACCTATCTCGCCACCGGGTTCGACTGGGGCGCGAACTATGTCGCGCGGCTGGCGGATGACGGGCGACATGTCGACCTGTTCGCCTGGATGTCCGTCGCGAATATGAGCAGCGTGAGCTTCCCGCAATCACAACTGCTGGCGGTTGCCGGGCGCCTCAATCGCGAAACGGACTATCAATCGCTTGTCGCGCGACCCCCGGCGCTGCGCCTTGCGCTGCGTTGCTGGCCGGCCGGTACGACGCGCTCGGTCCTTGCCTATGTCGCGGCCCCGCCGCCTCCGCCGCCTCCACCGCCGCCGGTTGCGGAAGAGATCGTCGTCACGGCCGCAAGGCGCGAATTGATGACCATGGCTGCGCCTGCGCCGGCCATGGTCGCGCAACAGGAGGAACTGGGCGACCTCAAGCTCTACCGCGTGCCCGCGCCCGTCGACGTGAACGCCAATGGCATGAAGCTGGTGGCGCTGCTGGAGCGGCGATCCGTCCCGGCGACCTCCTATTATGCCGCATCGCTATGGACGCTGCCGATGGATGATCCTGCCGGACAGCCGATGGCGCGCATGTTGCGGATGAAGAACAGCGTGAAGGGTGGCCTGGGACTGCCACTGCCTTCCGGCGGGCTCGCGCTGTTCGGACCTGCCGGCGGGGAAACGCTGCTGATCGCCGATTCGCGAATGCGTGACCATGCCATCGACGAGGACGTCGAGATCGAAGCGGGAGAGAGCGATCAGGTGCGGATCACGCTCACCACCCTTTCGGGAGAATCGGGACGGCGCCGCGCCTATCGCGCCGAAATCAGCAACGCCACGGATCGCCCGGTCGCGACGGAAATCAAGGTGGCGCCCACCGAGGTCACCGGCTTCGACCCGTCCCGGCGCCTCTCACGCAAGGATGGGGCTTGGCTGTGGTCCGCCACGATACCGGCCAACGGCCGGGTGGCGCTGGATTATGCGGTGCGTGCAGAGGATTGATCGCCTGTTACCGGCAAGGGTCGCGGGCGATGGTTTTCGTCAAGCGCGACAAAGCTGAAGACACCGTTGGTCACGGCAATCACCTGTTCTTCGATGCCGCGGGCGGCCTCCACCTCGATGTGGATCGTGACCGAGGTTCGCCCCCGCCGGATTTCATGCGCGTAGAGCGAGATGATGTCGCCCATCAGGATCGGGCTGATGAACTGCATCGATTCGATGGCGACGGTCGCGACTGGTCCCTCCGCGATCCGCCGCGCCATGATACCGCCGGCAATATCCATCTGGCTGAGCACCCAGCCACCGAAGATATGACCATTGGAATTGATGTCATGTGGGCGGGGCACCGTGCGCAGCACCAGGTCGCGGTTATTCGTCAAGATCAATCTCCCGGCTGACGCGATCGTCGATCGATTCGTCATGCCCTGTTCCACTGGAAAGAAAGGCGAGCGCCATCAGGCCGGTGCCCAGCATGAAGGTGCACCACACGCCTATGGACGTGGCGACGATCATGTGGATCGGCAGCGGCGAGCCGCGCCACCACAGGATGCCCAGCACCAGCAGGACACAGGCAATTCCGCCCAGCGCCATCGCCGTCATCATCCGGCGGTAGCGGCCCCAGGCCGTCGCCGCGATCTGCGGATCGTCAAGGCCGGACATGCGCTTCATCCCTTCCCTTTGGGGCGCAGACATGGGATCATCAAGCCCCCGAAACAGAAAAGAGCGGCGGGGAAGACTGTTAGGAGAGCGACATGACGATTGCAGCGATATTGCAGGGCAAGGGCGACGAAGTCGTTGAGGTTTCGCCGCAGGAAAGCGTGCTTTCCGTCGTCAAGCTGCTGGCGGAACGGCGTATCGGCTGCGTGCCGGTGGTGGAAAACGGCCAGGTGGTGGGCATTTTTTCGGAACGCGACGTGATCTATCGGCTGGGCAGCGACGGACCGTCGATCCTCGATGCGCCCGTCGGCACGGTGATGACCTCGCCGGCGCATACGGCCGACCCGGCGACGCCGGTGATCAGCGCGCTATCGACCATGACGAAGCGGCGCATCCGCCATCTGCCCGTCGTGGTGGACGGTGCCATGATCGGCTTCGTCTCGATCGGCGATCTGGTGAAGTACCGCATCGACCGGATCGAAGCGGAAGCGGCGGCGATGCGCGACTATATCCAGAACGCCTGAACGGGCCGGGGCATGCGAATCGTGGTTGATCCACGATTCGCTCTTTGTGCTGGGGTCAGGCCGCGGCGGGCGAGGGGCTGTGGCGCAAGACAAGGCGCAGCATGTCGTCTAGCGTAGCGCGCGCGAAACAGAAGAGGATGGCGCCGAAGCTGGCGCCGCCGACCGCGACGAGCAGCGCCAGCCGGACGGGTGCCGCCATGGGCGGCAGGCCTGCGTCGACCGCCTTCACCAGCAGCGCCATGACGGCCGAACAGGCGATGGCGGGCGCCACGGCGCGGATCACGTCGCCCGCGCCAAGGCCCATCGGCGTCCCGGCCACCCGGATGGTGAGGAGGGTGAAGAGCGGAAAGGCGAGCAGCCAGGCCCAGGCCAGGCCGATTACGCCGAACCGGATCCCGACAAGGAAGGCGATCGGCATCAGCACCGCGCCCATGGCAGAAATCCGCACGGTCAGCCCCGGCCTTCCCAGCGCATTGCACACGGGCGGGAACATCACCTGCAGCGTCATGAACGGCATGGCCAGCGCCAGGATCTGGACGAAGGGCGCCATCGCCCGCCATTTCGCGCCGAACAGCGTTTCGACCAGAGGCTGCGCTGTCGCCGCCATGCCGAAATAGATCGGGCAGGAGATGAGCAGCAGCAGCCTCGCCGCGCGGCAGAAGGACCAGCGCACCTTCGCCATGTCGTTCTGCATCCGGGCATAGGCGGGGAAGGCGACATCGTTGAGCGGCGGGATGAACTTGCTGACGAAGATTTGGGTCAGGAACAGCGCCTCGGCATAGAGCCCCAGGTCATGCGGCGAGAGCAGCCGCCCGGCGATGAAGATGTCGGCCTGGCTCTGGATGATCCACAGCAGCTGGCCGCCAAGAAGCGAGGCGCCGAAGGCCACCATCGCGCCGGTGCCGCGGAAGTCGAAGCTCGGCAGCGGCAGGAAGCGAGTCGCGATGGCATAGCCGATCCCCTTCACCCAGAAACCGGCGATCGGCGCCCATACCAGTGTCCACACGCCCCAGCCCGCCAGCGCGCCGCCGATCGCCACGCCAGCGGCGGCGGCGGCGGCGATCAGGTTGACGAGCGCGGGCCGGCGAAAATCCAGGCTTCGCCCCATCAGCACTTCGGGAATCGCGATGAAGGGGGTGGAGAGATAGAGAAGGGCCTGCACGCGCAGCAGGTCGGCCACCATCGGCTGGTGATAATAGGCCGCCGCGATCGGCGCGATCATCAGCTGCATGGCGGCGAGCGTGCCGTTCAGCAGCAGCATGATGCCGAATCCCTGGCGCAGTCTGTGTTCGTCCAGCGATTCGCTCTGCACCAGCGCGCTCACCAGGCCGTAGCCATTGAGGAACGCCATGAAGCTGAGAATCACCTGGGTCATGGCAAAAAGCCCGTAATCCGCGGGATCCAGGATGCGGATGACGGCCAGGGTCGCCACCCAGCTGACGCTTTGCGCGACGATCTGGCTGCCCGAACGCCAGAAGACGGCGCTCCTGATGCGCGCGCCAAAGCCGGCGTCGCTCGCATCGGCATCCTGCAAACCCGTGATCTTCCCCATGCCCTGCGCGGCCTTCCCTGTGCGATTCCTGCGGCAAAGCCTGGCTTATTCGGGAAGCTCCAACATTTCGTGAAACAAAATTGCAAAAAGGGTTTGACGGTTCTGACTCCCCCCCATATATGGCCTCTCACCGGACGGGGCGCTGCCTAGCAAGACA